>DYKO01000007.1 GCA_020722565.1 Rikenella microfusus | reverse complement strand
ATCAGGACAAAGGGAAAGATTTTTTCTTTCTCTTTTGTCTTGAAAAAAATTTATTTACAAAGCCCTCTTAAAAAGTTGCATTAATTACTTGAATTTAGGAGATATGAATCAGATGTCTTACAAATATTTTGAAGGTATCGATTTAATGGCTATTGAAGGAGTAAATGACGCAACAATAATGTCAATAATAAGTGAAGTTGGTTTACGGGGAATAAAAAAGTTTGAATCGGCAAAAAAATTCACAGCCTGGTTACCTCTTGCTCCAAATAATAAGATAAGTGGTGGAAAAATTTTAAGCCATCACATACCAAAAGGTAGCAACCAACTAAAAATTGCTTTGCGTAATGCAGCAAATGCAATAGGAAATTTAAAAGAAGGATTTCTTGCAAATTTTTTCAGACGTGTGTGCTATAAAAGAGGAAGAGCAACGGCTGTAAGTGCAACTGCCAGAAAATTGGCAGTAATAATTTGGTACATGTTTGTAAAAAATGTTCAATATACTCCACCTGAACAATATTTGTTTTTAGACCAAAAAAGAAAATTAGGAATAGTTAAAAGAATTCAAAAACAAATAACTAACTTTAATGTTTCTAATGATGAGTTAAATTTTTTAAATACCTGATAATGAACAACATGGGCTTGGCGTTAGTCAGAATGCTAAAAATCAGAAAATGAAAACACAAATGTGGGATAAAATTAGTTTTCGGTGGTTAGAAACAGTAATAATTCTAAGCGCCATGTTCCTAATAGTTACAGGATACTTTTTCTTAAAAAGAGAGGAAAAACTTTGGCAGCAACAAGCCCTAAAACAGTTAAAAAGGTATTCTAATACTCAGATTCAACAACTTGAAGAATGGAAAGGCGAAACATTTCAATATTGCGAAGCCTATGCAAAAAATGAGATAGTTCAGAAAACTATTAGGGCAGGTTTAATAAATCAAGAAGACTCCAACCTGCGAAGCGAAATACAACAAAGCCTGCAAAATGAAGTTGTAAATAACAAAAACCTTTACAATATATTGATTTGCGATTCCTCCGGTTCCCAATTATTTAATAATAAAACGCTGTCTTCCGGCAACAAGAAAAAACCTGAATTTAATCAAAAAATTTTCTGGCAAACAAAAAATAACAAACTATATTTTTATAAATCAGTAAACGATTCTATTTTACTCAATTTTGAAATTCCAATTAAAGACGAAAACTCATAAAAAAAAGCAACCCTCATTTTTCAAATCAATCCTTATGTAGAGCTATTCCCGCTTTTGAAACCTAAAACTCCTGACACAACCGAGGAATCTTTTTTATTTACCGCAACAAGCGATTCGCTTTTGTATATTTCACCACTCAAACATAAACCCGATGCCGCACTTTCATTTAAAGTTGCACTGTCAGATAAAAATAATCCTGCCGTAAAAGCCCTGTTAAATGGCACAGGATTTTACGAAGGCTATGGCTATCATCACCAAAAAGTGATGGAGTATATTCAACCCGTAAAAAACACGAGCCTATATTTAGCGGTTAAAATTGATAAAGACGAATTAATGCAGCCTGTTTATGCTCATTTAAAAAAAACAGCCATTTTATTATCACTAATATTTTTATTGCTTATTTCAGGGGTGTTAATCCTGATTATTTATCGAAAAAAACACTACTACAAGCAACTGTTAATAGATGAGCAAAAAGAAGCGGCCTTGCGGAAACATTATGAATATATCCTAAAGTATGCCAATGATATTCTTTTGCTCGAAGACCCGAATTTAAATATTGTAGATGCCAACGAACGTGCCCTGGAAACCTACCAATATACGTTTGACGAAATCTGCAAATTGAAGAAAACGGATTTAATAGTCCCGGAACTAAGAGCGGAAGCAGTGGAACGACTTAAGCGCATAAACCAACAGGAAAGCTATGTAGTCGAGTCTATTCATCAACGAAAAGATGGTTCCCAATTTAATGTAGAGATTAGTGGACGTTTAATTAAAATTGACGGGGAAATTTTTTCCCATCAAATTATCAGGGATATTACCGAGCGTAAAATTGCAGAAAATCGATTAAGGGAAAAGGAAGAACGGTTTCGTACCACAATTAACAGCAGCGGCGACGGTATAATAACAACCGACACGAATGCTAAAATAGTGAACATGAACCCTGTAGCCGAAAAACTTACCGGATGGACAGAAGCTGAAGCCAGTGGTAAAAATATTGAAGAAGTGTTCGTGATTTTTAATGAACTCACACACCAAAAATCAGAATGCCCCGTTACAAAAGTCTTAAAACATGAGACCGTTGTTTTGTTAGCAGACCATACGGTTTTAAAAAATAAAAACGGGCTCGAAATACCGGTTAACGACAGCGGTGCTCCTATTCGGAACGAAAAGGGTGAAATAACAGGAGTAGTTCTGGTATTTCGCGACTACACCAACGAACGCCTTGTCCAAAAAAAATTAGAGGAAAGCGAACGCCTATTCCATAACCTTGCCAATAACGCACCGGTGGGTATTTTCCGCACCCGCCCCGATGGATACACAACTTATGTAAATCCATTTTGGTGTAAACTATCAGGGTTTACGCCCGAACAGGCCTTCGGCAACGGTTGGTTAGAGGCTCTTATGCCTGAAGATAAGGAACGGGTGATGAAAGGATGGCAGAATGCAGTAAACGAGGCAATACCCTCACACAACGAATATCGCTTTTTACATCATGATGGAACAGTTGTTCATGTATCCGGCAGTACTGTGAAAGAAATTGATTCAGATAATAAGCTTATTGGATATATTGGCACGATTACCGATATAACCGAAATTAAAAAATTTGAGAATAAAATTTATCACATAAACAAGCTATTGCAGTCCATCAGGAAAATAAACCAATTGATTACAAAAGCTTCCGATGAAAATTTATTGATTAAAGAAGCGTTGGAAATATTAATCCAAACACAAGGCTATAGCGCGGCTAAAATTATTCTTATGGATGAGTACAAAAATTTCAAAACTGCTTATTTTTCAGGAATTAAACAGAACGAAATGGAACTATCTGAAAATAATTATAAACAAAGTATTTTCGACAATTGCATCAATCGTGCAGTACAATCAGAATCAGCAGGTCAAATTCTTCAAGGCAGTGAAATCTGTTCAGACTGTATTCTGGGCGAGTTTCACACCTCTTCCAATCATGTACTTCACGCTCAAATTAAACACATCTCTACGCTACACGGAATTATATTGGTTTCAAAATCATCAAACATACAAAACGATGAACAAGAGTTAGATTTATTACAAGAACTGGGTACGGATTTAGGGTTTGCCCTTTATCATATCAACCAACAAAAAGAAAAAGAACAATTACTTGAAAACCTTGTAATTGCTAAAGAAAAAGCCGAAGAAAGCAACCGTTTGAAATCAGCATTCTTAGCCAATATGAGCCACGAAATTCGCACGCCTATGAACGGAATTCTTGGTTTTACCAATCTGCTTTTAAACCCTGATTTAACGAGTGAAGAAAAAGAAAGCTATATAAAGATTGTTCATAAAAGCGGGCAGCGCATGCTGAATACGGTAAACGATATTGTTGAAATTTCGAAAATTGAAGCAGGGATGGTACAAATTGTTCAGAAAGAAACCGATGTTGATGGCATCATTTCTGAACTAGTTCGTTTTTTTATTCCAGAATCAGAACAAAAGGGATTAAAATTAATTTTGGATAATTTGTTGCCACCAAGTAAAAATATTATTCTAACTGACCCAAATAAGTTGAATTCTATCCTTACCAATCTCATCAAAAATGCTATAAAATTTACCAATTCAGGTATAATTAATCTTGGATGTCAAATAAAAGGTTCTGAAATAGAATTTTATATAAAGGATACCGGAATCGGAATTCCAGCACACCGGCAAAAAGCTATCTTTAACCGTTTTGAACAAGCCGATATTGCAGACACAAGAGCATTTCAGGGCTCAGGACTGGGGCTGTCCATTTCTAAATCCTATGTTGAAATGCTAGGGGGAAAAATCTGGGTGGAAAGTAAAGAAGGCAAAGGCTCAACCTTTTATTTTACCCTGCCTGTCATTTTTAATCAAGAGGAGAAAACGGTTGTTTTAAATGAATTACCGGAAAACAAGGGACTCAATGAAGTAATGCAGGGTAAACGCAGACTGAAAATACTTATCGCAGAAGACGACGAGACATCACGGAATTATCTTTCTCTCATCATAAAAGACTTTTGTTCCGAACCTTTGGAAGCCGCTACAGGTATTGAAACAGTTGAATTGTGCCGCAACCATAAAGACATTGATTTAATTCTGATGGATATTCAAATGCCCGGGATGAACGGCTACGTAGCAACTCGCCAAATAAGAGAGTTTAACAAAGAAGTTATTATTATTGCCCAAACCGCTTTTGCTCTTTCGGGCGACAAGGAAAAAGCAATTGAAGCCGGTTGTAACAGTTATATTTCAAAACCTATAAAAGAAATGGAATTGCAAAAATTAATTGAAGAGTATTTCGGTGAATGATTTAAAATTGACTGGTTTATAAATGATAGAAAACAAAGCACATGGCTATAACACGCGGTATAGTTAATAAGGGGCTTAGTGGTTTTCGAGGTGTTGTAACCCGCTCCAAAATTAGCTGCATCTTGACAGGTAAAAAGCCCGCAATCCCATACTAACCATACCGTCATCCGTTGGTAACATGTGTATGGCTAAATGGAAACGAATATTTCGCTTTGAAAAAGATTAATTTAACTCTTTGAAAAAGAAAGGAATAGCATAAAAATTACAATTTTAATTTATAGCGATGAATATATGCTGATATTGTTTTTTGATGGAATAGCAGTTTTTAATAGGATTTTAAAACTTGACAAAATGGGAGATGAGCCTGAAATTACGGAGATGATAAATACAAAAAGAAGAAAAAACTGGCCATAACATGCGGTATAAAAATATTAAGCCCTGATTTACATTTACAGTTGCTCAAAACCTATTCTGCCTTGGTGTAGGTATGTTAAACATTAAACCATGTTATTGTAATGGCTCGATGAGTTATTGAAATGCTTATCAACAAATCAGATTAGTACTCAATAATCCGGTTATGCCGGTTTAGGGTAGGGTAGAGCTCATAACGGATTGCCTGATAATCGATTAGGGTTCCTTCGGCATTGTATAGCGAAATAAATTTCAGCATATTTTTTTCGTTGTATTCAAGGGTTTTACGAGTAATTGGGCTACCATCGGCCGATAGTTCTTCAATGATCGTTAGTAATCCTTTGGGATTGTACTGGTAACGGTACTGTTTGGTTTCTTTTTTCCCGTCGAAGTATGTTTTAGTCCACGATTCGGCTACTTTACGGTTAAGTGAGTCGTATGCGGGTTTGCATATGAGGTTCATAACGGAATCGATAGGCGAAAAGCCGTTCTTTGCAATAACCTTACGTTCTATTTCGGTGCCATTAGCATCGAACTTCGATTTTGTGACGTAAATTTGTTTACCCTTGCCATTGAGCGCTTTAACCTTAACCGGCAAACGGTTCTGATACTTGTATATTAACGTTGCGTAATGATTGGTATCGGCTGGAGTAGCCATGAAAACTTCCTGACGTGAAATAAGTGAATCGGGGGTATAGGAAAAAAGGCTAAAACGGAAAAGTTTTTCATTGGCAAACTCATCGGTTCTTACTATTTGTTTTCCCTCGAAGGTGTGCCAAATGTGCCGGCTTATCAGCTGCGTTTCGTAATCGCGGTAAAGAATGGTATGAACCCTATCGAGCGAATCTTTTATCTCTTGCTTAATGGCCCGGCTATTAACAGTGCGCTTGCCATTAACAAATTCATACTTGCTGGTTACAATAACCCTTCTTACATTCTGTGGCGGCCGGTTTTGCGCTATAGTGCAAAGGGTAGCCAGCTGCAAAATTAATAGGAGAGCAGTACTATAAATAGTGTTCATGGCTTTGGATTTTATGAATGCAAATTAACTAAAAAAGTAAAGATTTGCTATTTACTTTCTTTTTTATATTTCGGTAAGCGTTTAGGAATAAAAGTGTAAACCGTTAGAAATGAATATTATATTAAAACAGGTTGTAGCACTGGGGAGCAGCATGTTGGCAAATATTATCATGGTTACGCCTTCGTCTTAAATTAATAGCAAGTTAAACGATTCCCTTTGTTCTATAACTTTATTTTTTCAAATCAGATGTTTTTGTGATGGAGGGTGGCCTTTAAAAATTATAAATAACATGCTTTTGTGTTAATCAATATTTTAATCTTCAAGTTGAATAAAGATGGTTTCATAATGAGTTGCTGCTGGGCATTGAAAGAACTCAATAGAAAGAACATTTTTTATCAAAAAAAATTAAAAAAATAATTGATATTGTGGGAGGAGAGATGTGTTTTAATAATATTGTAAAAAACCTTTTTGCTTCGTTTTTGTTGTGAATTTGGTATTTTTACAGTTTCACTAAGGGATTGTATGGGAAAAATAATAGTAGCCATAACGGGGGCAAGCGGTAGCATATATGCATGGCGCTTGATTGAAAAACTTTCTAAGGGGAGCTTCAATGTTTCCGAAATAGCCGTTGTGTTTTCGGAGAATGGCCAAAGGGTTTGGGATTACGAGTTGGGAAAGAACTTAACGTTTGATACACCCCTGAAGCAATACCCTAATAGCGATATGTTTGCCCCAATGGCATCGGGCTCTGCTGGCTATGGAGCAATGGTTATAGTGCCCTGTAGCATGGGTACGCTGGGCCGAATTGCCTCGGGAACCAGTAACGACCTAATTGGCCGAGCTGCCGATGTAATGCTTAAGGAAAACCGGAAGTTAATTCTGGTACCGCGTGAGCTACCCTACAATCAAATCCATCTGGGAAACATGCTAAGGGTTGCCCAAGCAGGGGCAACAATTCTACCGGCCAGTCCTTCGTTTTACAGCCATCCCAAAAACATAAACGATGTTGTTGATACCATTGTTGATAGAATAATTGATCAACTTGGTTTTGATGCGAAACACTTCTGTTGGGGGGAATAGTCGTTTTATTTTCAATATTTATAACCGTGAGCCGATACATTGCCAATTTGATTTTGCAGGGCGAGGGGTTAACGCTCGATTTTAAGCATTCCATAACCGATTCGCGAAAGATTGCCCGTTCGCTGGTGGCTTTTGCCAACACAAAGGGTGGGACATTACTAATAGGCGTAAAGGATAACGGTAATGTTTCCGGCGTAAACTCCGATGAGGAGTACTATATGATTGAGGCAGCATCACAGCTCTACTGTAAACCCAAGGTCCCCTTTGGGGTTACCAAGTGGGATATAAATGGCAAAACAGTTCTTGAGGTTAATGTTACACCATCGAAGCGTAAACCCCATAAAGCCCCTGACAAATTGGGCAGCTATAAGGCCTACATAAGAGTGAATGATGAGAATGTGCTTGCATCGCCCATCCAGTTAAAAATATGGAAGGCAGAAAAAATCCGTAAACCTATAAAATTTCGATTAACCGAAACCGAAAACTTGTTACTCGATTATCTGAAAGCCAATGAACATATTTCAATTGCAGGCTATAGCCGATTGGCTTTTATTCCGATGATTGAAGCCGAAAACACGTTGATTGCACTTACCGCAATGGATATATTGGAATACCATAATGAAATGAACGAAGATGTTTTTTCCATTAAAAAATCAGATTAGAGCAATAAGGAAACATTCTGAACATAATAATGGTTTAAGAGTAAATTTTTTAGTTATTTTGTAAAAAAATTTCAGGAATGGGAGAGCTAAGAAAGCCCGAGTGGCTAAAAATAAAATTACCGGGAGGAGAGGGTTACGCACAGGTAAACTCAATTGTTCGCAAGCACGGTTTGCATACCATTTGCAGCAGTGGAATGTGTCCAAATATTGGTGAGTGCTGGGGTAATGGTGTTGCTACCCTCATGATTCTTGGCGATATATGTACTCGTTCCTGCAAATTTTGCGCTACCGCAACCGGTAGGCCACTGCCGCCCGATCCTGATGAACCCGTTAAAGTGGCTCGCACGGTAATGCTAATGGGGTTGAGCTACTGTGTAATAACTTCGGTTGACCGCGATGATCTTCCCGACCAAGGAGCAACCCACTGGCGTAATACTGTAGTGGAGATAAGAAAGGAAAACCCAAATACTACCATAGAGGTACTCATTCCTGATTTTGATGGTCGCGATGAGCTCTTAGATATCTTTTTGGAATCGAATCCCGATGTTGTAGGTCATAACCTTGAAACCGTTGAGCGGCTTACTCCACAGGTTCGTTCAAAAGCCAGCTATAGGCGAAGTCTCTCTGTACTTGAGTACATTACTAAACGAGGTTTTAATGCTAAATCGGGAATAATGCTAGGTTTAGGAGAAACCCGTGATGAGATAGTTCAAACCCTTATCGATTTGAAAAACGTGGGTTGCCGCATGGTAACCTTAGGGCAGTACCTTCAACCACGTCCGTCGAACCTTCCGGTTCAGCGATACGTTTCGCCTGACGAGTTTAATGAGTACAAGCAAATTGCCCTTGATATGGGGTTTTTATTTGTCGAAAGTGGCCCACTGGTACGTTCTTCGTACCATGCCGATAAGGCTCAGCACTTGGTAAAAGTGATCAGCACATCAAATAATAAGTAGTACGTTGATGTGCCCAGCATGAAAGAAAGAAAAATTATATATAATGCAAAACGTAAAGTTTCATGATCTTGGAACGGTTGATTACAAGGAGGCATGGGATTATCAGGAAAAACTATTCAACGAGGTAACGGAATGTAAACTAAAGGGTGATGGTAAGTTACACTACTTGCTATTTTGTGAGCACCCACATGTTTATACCCTCGGCAAAAGCGGCGAAAACGCTAACCTTCTGATTCCTGATGAGATGCTTAAGCGCATTGGCGCTACCTTTTATCGCATCAACCGTGGGGGCGATATTACCTATCATGGCCCCGGACAAATTGTTGCCTATCCCATTCTAAATTTGGAGGTATTTGGTCTAACCCTTAAAGCCTACATTCACCTGTTGGAGCAGGTAGTAATTGATTGCCTAAGTGAGTATGGCATTACTGCTGATAGGCTCGAAGGGGCAACCGGTGTTTGGCTCGATCCAGGTGTGCGTGGTCGCGAGCGTAAAATTTGCGCCATTGGCGTTCGCGCCAGTCGTTTTGTTACTATGCATGGGCTGGCCTTTAATGTAAACACTAATCTCGATTACTTCGGGTATATTAATCCCTGTGGCTTTGTTGACAAAGGCGTAACCTCCATGCAGGTTGAACTTGGTCACGTGGTTGATATTGAAGAGGTTAAGAAAAAACTTCTTAATCACTTTGCAAACCGGTTCCATTTCACATGCGACCGTAAGCCGATGAAAATCGCTTAACTCAAAAAACATGATGAAATGGAAAAGAGATGGGTTTTCAGGGATCCGGGTGATCCGGAACAGGTTGCTTTTTTAGCCGAAAGGCTAAATGTAAGACCTGTTTTAGCATCGCTAATGATTCAGCGTGGAATAACCTCTTATGAGGAGGCAGTTCGTTTCTTCCGTCCGTCGCTGTCGAATCTTTACGATCCGTTCCTGATGAAGGACATGGATGTAGCAGTTGACCGTTTGGATTTGGCCATAAGGAGCGGTGAGTCAATTTTATTTTATGGCGATTACGATGTTGATGGCACCACTGCCGTTGCGCTAATGTATTCGTTTTTCCGTAAACGTTACTCTAAAATTGGTTACTATATACCTGATAGGTATAGCGAGGGTTATGGCATTTCGTACAAGGGAATTGATTTTGCCTTTGAAAACGGCTACTCGTTAATTGTTGCCCTCGATTGCGGCATTAAGGCCATTGAAAAGGTAAAGTATGCCACGCAGCGCCACATTGATTTTATCATTTGTGACCATCACCTGCCGGGAGAGCAGCTACCCGATGCTGTTGCCGTTCTGGATCCCAAGCGTTTCGATTGCCAGTATCCCTTTAAGGAACTATCGGGCTGTGGCGTTGGTTTTAAGTTGCTCCAGGGTTACTGCAAACAGAATGGCATATCAGAGGAGGAGGTCTATCAGCAAATCGATTTGTTAGCCGTTAGCATTGCCTCCGATATTGTACCCATTGTAGATGAAAACCGAGTTTTGGCCTATTACGGCTTAGAAAAGTTGAGCACCAACCCAAGTAAGGGATTAAAATCGATTATAAAAATTGCTGGCATTGAGAATCAAAAAATTGCCATCGATGATATCGTATTCCGTATTGGCCCACGTATTAATGCAGCTGGTCGGATGGAGTCGGGTAAAACGGCTGTGGATTTGCTTTGCGCAACAGATGATGGTGTTGCCTATGAGGTGGGTTCGCTGATAGACTCCTGCAATAACGATAGAAAGAATATTGATAGAAACATCACCCATGAAGCGCTGCGAATGATTGCCCACGATACCCATCTTCAGCATAGCGCTTCAACGGTACTCTTTAATCCCACCTGGCATAAGGGGGTGGTAGGAATTGTAGCCTCTCGGCTAATTGAAATCTACTATCGGCCTACGGTAGTGCTAACTAAATCGGGAAATCTGGCCACAGGCTCGGCACGTTCGGTCCAGGGTTACGACCTTTATCAGGCCATTGAGGCCTGTTCCGACCTTTTAGAAAATTTTGGGGGACATATGTACGCCGCGGGGTTATCAATGAAACTTGAAAATGTAGATGAGTTCAAGCGCCGCTTTGAGGGCCACGTTAGCCGAACCATTACCCCCGAAATGCTATCGCCCCAAATCGACATAGATGCTAAGATTCGCTTGGAGGAGATAAATGATAGATTTTTTGAGGTGATTAAGCATTTTCAGCCCTTTGGGCCGGGAAACATGTCGCCCGTTTTTGTTGCTGAGGATGTTCACGATACCGGTAACAGTCGTTTGGTGGGCAACGGAAAGGAACATATTAAACTTACTGTAGCTCAAAATGGGAGTCAGGTTAAGTTTGATGCTATAGCCTTTCAGATGGCTGAATACTATAGGGATATTCACAACGGTCAACCCTTCGATATCTGTTTTTCGTTGTATGAAAATGTTTATCGTGGGGCTACAACTCTTCAGCTGAGGGTGAAGGATATTAAGTTAAGGGATGCATAGTAGGAAGTAATTTATCATAAAAATATAACAAAATAAAAACCCCCTGATGGGGGTTTTTGCCTAAGTTCAGGATTGTTACTCTACTGTAAAGGTTTAACAACCTCTATGAGTTCTGGTAAATCCATTCCAATCTTTTTAAGATGCTCAATGGTAGGAACACCGTTTTTGTTCCACCCACGACGCTGGTAAACCGCATCGAGCAGCTGCTCGTATCGGTTTTCGCGATACTTACGAAGTGCAGCCATTTTTTCTTCAAGAGTCATCTTTGTGGGGTCAACGCCTACTAGTTCTTTGAGCTGCTTGTCGTAGCGTTCCTCGCGGCTCAGGTACTCCTCCTTGGTTACAGGGCCTGCAGCACGGTAGGGTTGAGCATCGTGCTTACGTAACCCGTAGCCGCGACGTATATTGAAAATGCGTTGAAAGTTATAAACGCGCTCACTTTGGCGTATTAGTTCATTCTTATCGATATTGCTGCCGGTTACGGCGTTGTAAATTGTTACATAGTTATCGACATGCTCAGGTACCTTAGCGGGTTCGTCGGTTTCAGCGTTATTCGCTGGTTCAACGTCGTTCCAAGGGAGCTTACAAAGGCCCTGTAGGCCAAACCAGGTACGGAACATTGGGAAGTAATGAAGCGCTTCGGCTTTATCCTCAAAGGTAGGGATGTGGTTGTTTACCATATCCATGAAAATTAGCCATGCCTCATCGTGCTGTGGACCCTTGTTGGTTATGGCGTAGCCACCTTGCTGCGCAAGCGATTCTTTAGATACATACTGACTGTACTCTAAACCCTTGTTCACCATGGCAATATCGTTGAGGAATTTCTCATCGGCACCATATTCCTTAATAAAGTATTCTTTTAATTTTTGTGTTCCCATTCCAGCAAACTTACCAAAACCCTCGCCACGGGCAACCTGATGGAGGAGCTCAAGTGCTGCATTCTTGTTCCCAAATTTGAGCTCTAAGCCACCGGTGCGTTCCTTGTTTAAGATTCCTCGTTCATAACATTCCATTATAAATGCCATGGTAGTACCCCAAGAGATTGTACAAATACCGTAGGTATCGCAGTAGAAGTTCGCCTCAATAACGTATTCGGGATCAAAAATACCGCAATTTGAGCCAAGGCCTGCTGCAGTTTCGTATTCGGGGCCATCAACTATAACCTTTTGACCCTTGTAGGGGCCGGTTTTTAATTCGAACATATCCACCCCCTTAGCGCAGCTCATATTGCAGCCGATCCAACAGCCATCAGGGACTCCCTGTGTAAAGTAGCTTTTCCAAACCTCGGAGTGAATCTTAACAGCATCTTTATGTGAGCCGTACTGGAAGTTATGGATAGGGAGTAGATCGTAGTCGTTCATGATTTCAACAAGGTGAACGGTACCCTTTTTGCGCATTTCGTTTTGAGTATCGTCGAGTTTGCGCATCTCATTATTAAATCTACGGCCACGCTCAGCAATACTTTCCAGGTCGGCTACATTATTAAGGTTCCCCTTTACGCCGGGTATCTTACAAACAATTGCCTTAATCTTTTTGTCGCGGAAAACCGTACCAATACCACCGCGTCCAGCTTGTTTCAACCTTAGGCATTTACGCTTGGGATCGTAGAAGGTGAAGTTGAGCATCCCAATCAGGCTATGGTCGGCGGCTGCTCCTGTTGAAACGATTCCGATATTCTTTTTATCAGCTTCGTTGTCGGCAAACATCTCGCTCAATACCTCTCCCAAAACGTGGCTATCGAGGGGTTCAGCAGGTGCCTCAAAAATTTCAACCTTGTGGTTTACACCATCAATGTAGATGATCACATCATTTTTAGCTTTTCCCTGAATCTCAAGAGCATCGTAACCCGAAAACTTGAGGAATGGGCCAAAGAAACCCCCAACATTGGAATCTATTACAATATCGGTTTGAGGTGAAATGGTGCAAACAAGTGACTTACCTGTACCGGAATACTGGGTAATACCTCCAATTGGTCCCAATGATATAACAATTTCGTTTTCGGGGTCGTTCCATTTGGTATTGGGCTTGGTGGCATCCCAAAGTAGGCGTAAGTCGTAACCCTTACCGCCAATGAATTTTTCTTTCATTATTGGGGGGACAGGCTTTTCCTTAACCTCGTTGGTGCCAACATTTATGTAAAGAGTTTTATCGGTATAACCGCGGTACAAGGGTTTCCACTCGTACTTCAACTGTGTTAGCAGCTTGTGCTGCTTGGCCATTTCCTTTACATCCATAGCTATTTATTTTGGTTTGGTTTCTAATTAGTATTCGCAGCTATAAAAATATTCGTAAAGTTACCAATAAAAAATGATTTCTATCAATATGTAAACGTTTGCATATTGCTGATGCGTGTTTCAATTACACATTTATGAAAATCTGCATATCAAATAAAAATCATCCTGTTTAAAATTTTATTTGTCACATATTCAATAGCATAAAAAAATAAATCGAATTTTAACACATTTTAGTCGAATATTTTGTTGCCCAGGCATTTTTTGCTGTATTTTTGGAACGTTAAATTATAATGTTTGAACAGTCTAATTTCTACAATATGAATGCGATGGATATCAAGCAAGAGCATCAAGATATGCGCGATAACATTATAAAGGTGGCAACAGAAGTTTTTAGCCGCTTTGGATTTAAAAAAACCTCTATGGAGGATATTGCGCGAGCACTAAGAATGGGGAAAAGTTCTATTTACTACTATTTTAAGGGTAAAGAGGAGATATTTCAATCTGTAGTTGATAAGGAAGCCAATCTTTTACGGGCAAAGGTGAAGGAGATTTTGGATAGCTCATCAGAAGCTACAGAAAAGTTAAGAAGCTATGTAAAACTGAGGATGGATTTGGTAAAACATCTCTCAAACTACATGGAAATTCTTAAGAACGACGATCTGATGAATTTAGAATTAACTGAAAAATTCAGGAAAAAGTACGACGACGAAGAGATAACCATTGTACGCCAAATTCTTGAAGAGGGGAACGACAAAGGGATATTTAAAATAAAAGATCTTAACCTTTCGGCTTTAGCAATTGTAACGGCTATGAAGGGTTTAGAAATTCCCTTGGTAACATCAACAATGGGTGTGGAGAGCTTAAACAAGGTAATCGATGATATGCTCGATATCCTTTTCTATGGGATTGTAAAACGTTAAATGGATATACAGAATATGAAAAGATTGAAACTAATTACTTTAAGTTGTGCATGGCTTATAGGAGTAGGCTATGCCTCGGCTCAACAAATGCTCACGCTTGAACAATGCAAACAAATGGCAATAGAGCACAACCAAAAGGTTTTAATTGCCAATGAGCATGTTGAAGCGGCAAATGCGTTAAAACGTTCAGCAAAAACACAATTTTTACCAAGTATTAGCGCCAATGGGCTTTACACCAGAACCAACAAGAAGTTTAGCTTATTGGAAAAGGATCTCATGCTGCCGGTTATACCCTGGTCGGCCATTGACCCTGCTACCGGAAGCCTTGATAATACAATTCTTAGTCCTACTTTACCCGATGGTTCGCCCAATCCAAACTTTAATCCCAGCGTTTTTGGCAGCACATTTGCAATAAATCCCAACACTGGCCAACCCTACACCGATAGTGAAGGAAATCCATTGTTTCAGCAATACTCATGGATTCCCAAAGAAAAGGCAGAAATAGGTGAAAAAAATATTTACGTGGCCGGAATAAATCTAACCCAGCCCATATTTACAGGTGGTAAAATTAGGGAGGCCTACCGTATTGCAAAGTATGGAGAGAATCTGGCTCGTGCCCAGAGCGAGGCAGAGCGCACCGAGGTGCTTTACAAAACAGAGGAATCGTACTGGCGGGTTGCGGCTGTGGCCGAAAAGGTTAAACTGGTTCAGGCTTACATTGCTTTGCTCGATAAGTTAAATGAGGACCTGGAGAACTACTACGCCGAGGGAATCATAATTAAAAATGATTTGCTCAAGGTTAAGGTAAAACGTAACGAGGCAGAGCTCAACCTGCTTAAGGCAAATAACGGCCTTACCCTTTCAAAAATGGCCCTATGTCAGCAAATCGGACTGCCCCTCAGTAGCGATATCGTTATAACTGATTCTCTCCCTTCACTTATGCAGCCCATTGCTCAGACCAACTATACCGATACAGCTTTAGCCCACAGGCCCGAGATTGAGGCGCTTAACCAAACCATCAACATTGCCAAATCGGGAGTAATCCTGATGAAATCGCGCTTCATGCCCAATATTGGACTAACAGCAAACTACATGTTTTTCAATCCCAACCCCTATAATGGTTTAACTGAAAATTTTGGTGGCGACTGGAGTGTTGGGGTAGCCATAAACGTTCCCATTTTTCATTGGAACGATCGTGGGCATACGCTGAAAGCCGCACGAAGCGAGCAGCGTGTAGCAGAGCTCAAAATGGAGGAGGCAAAGGAACTTATTAGCCTTCAGGTTCAACAGGCCATGTTCCAGTTAAACGAATCAATTAAAAAGGTTGAAATGGCTCAAATCAACCTAGATCAGGCGGAGGAAAACCTAAAGGTGGCACGTGAGGCCTTTGAAAGCGGTCGCCAAAAAACCTCCGACCTGCTTGAGGCTCAAGCCATGTGGCAGAATGCCTACAGCGAACTTATTGATGCCCGTATGGAGTACAGGCTTAACGCGGTGAACCTAAAACGCGTAACGGGCAACCTTAAATAGGTTATTGCAAACAAAAACAAACAATATTTTCTAGTCCCGAAAATCATTAACAATAAAAATATTTTACTATGAACCAGAAAATTTTTCTAATCGCATTGGCTGCCGTAGCAACAACTTCGTGCAGCAGCAAGAAACAGGAGGTTAATCAACTCGAGGAGAACACTCCCTTGGTTTCGACCACAATCGTAGAAAATCGCACCTATACCCCAAAACTTACCTATACTGGAACAGTGTTTGCCAATAAGGAGGCAAACCTTGGTGCCACATTGCCCGGGAAGGTAGAGCGCATATACTATGCCGAAGGGCAAATGGTTAAAAAGGGCGATCTCATTGTGGAGCTATCGGACGAAATGCTTACCCAGGCCTTAATTGAGAATGAGACCATCAAAAAAGATTTTGAAAGGGTTTCACGCCTGCGCGAAAAGGGTAGCATTAGCGAAATGGAGTTCGACCATGTTAAGGCTAAATACGATGCATCCAAGGCTAAGGTTGAAATGGTTAAAAAAAATACTCAGGTATATGCCCCATTCAGCGGTATTATAGCCGAACGCATGATGGAGGAGGGCGAGGTTTACTTTATCAATCCCGGCCTGGAACCAGGATATTCCATGCGTTCGGGTATTGTTAGGCTCATGCAGCTTGACCCGTTAAAGGTTAAATTCGATGTTAACGAAAAAGATCTTAAGAATATTCGTAAAGGTCTACCGGTGGTAGTACGTATCGACGGTATTGCCGATAAAACATTTCAGGGGAAAATTGAAAATATAAAGCCCATGCTATCCACCACAACACGTTCAGCCACAGCAGAGGTAATTATTTCAAATCAAAATATGGAGGTAAAACCCGGCATGTTTGCCTTTGTTGATGTAATGCTTTCCGAAATAACTGCCTCAGTGGTTCCATTACGTAGCTTATACAGGCTACCCGGCACCTCGGAGGATTATGTTTTTGTAGTAGTAAACGATACCGTTCATAGGGTAAAAGTTGAACGACTCGAAACAATAGGCAGCGAGGTAGCCGTTAGGGGAGTTGAACCTGGTAAGCAAATCATCCTTGAGGGTAAAAATCGTGTTAACGACGGTTTAAAGGTAAGAGTTAGCAACAGATAATTTGGATAACCGTAAAATTTTGAAACCATGAAACTACCACAAGTTGCTGTAAAAAGGCCAGTATTCACGGCCATGCTTTTTGTGGCCATACTCCTTTTCGGGTTGGTGGCGTTGGTAAAGTTACCGCTCGATATTTTCCCTGAGATGGAGCTGCCCACTCTAACCGTAATCACGGTTTACCCAGGTGCCAGTGCCGATGAAGTTGAGGAGCAGGTATCGAAAAAGTTGGAAAAAATACTTTCGGGGACTGAGCACCTCAAAGAAATATCGTCGCAGAGTAAGGAAAATGTATCGTTTGTTCAGCTACAGTTTGACTGGGGAACCGATATAACATCAGCGGCCAATAACGCCCGCGACCTTATTGAGTTGGTTAAGAATAAATTGCCCCGTGATGCCCACAGTCCCATTATTTTTAAGGTTAACAGTTCATTAATGCCTGTTTTGGTCTATGGAGTTACTGCAAACGAAAGCTACAATGGTCTGTATAAAATTGTTGACGATGAGGTGGCTAGCAAGCTTCGTAAGGTTCCAGGGGTGGGGTCGGTAATTATTATTGGTGCACCCGAGCGCGAGATTAAGGTTGAAATAGATCCTATTAAGCTGCATGCGTATAATTTGTCGATTAACCAGGTGGCTACTGTGCTCAAGGCACAGAACATATCCATCCCCGGTGGTAACATTAAGGTGGGCGAAAACGACTACTCCGTTTATATGCCGGGCGATATTGCCAGTGTGGAAGAGCTCAGGGACCTTGCGCTAATCAACTTTAACGGCCGGGTTATTCGTTTAAGCGATGTGGCCGAAGTTCGGGATGAGTACAAGGATAAGGATGATGTGGGACGTACCGCTAACGGCAAGGGTGTTACCCTAATGGTTCAGAAGCAAAGTGGCGAAAATACTTTGGATGTAGTAAAAAAACTCAGAGAAAAGGTTAAAGAGATACAACCAACGCTCCCCTCTGATGTATCCATAAGCGAGGTGATGAAGAGCGACGAACTCATCACTGAATCTATTAACAATCTTTCCGAGTCTCTCTGGTATGCTCTGTTCTTTGTGGTGCTTGTAGTTTTGGCATTTCTGCGTAACTGGAAACAGAGTTTTATCATTTTCATAACAATACCCTTCTCGTTGATTGTGGCATTCATTGTGATGTTTGCTTCAGGGTGGACAATCAACATTTTCAGCTTGATGTCGCTGGTGGTGGCATCGGGTATGGTGGTTGATAATGCCATTGTGGTGCTTGAGAATATCACCCAGCATATTGAGAAAGGGGCAAAACCCAAACAGGCTGCCATATTTGGTAGTAGCGAAATGGGTATGGCCATTTCGGCTTCATCTCTTACCACCATTGTGGTATTCCTGCCCATGATATTCATGGGAGGCATTGTAGGTATCATGTTTAAGCAATTGGCCATACTAACATCGGTTACCCTTATTGCCTCGCTCTTCACTGCACTAACCCTTACGCCAATGGCTTCCTCACAGCTACTAAAGAGTATGAAGAAGGGTGAGCGGCGCCAGAAAGGCAAACTCTTTGAGCTCAGCGAAAAGTGGTTTCAAAAGCTTGAGGGTGCCTATAAAAAGTTACTAAATTGGGTGATTAACCATAAAACTTTTACCGTTACTGTAACTATAGCACTACTGGTCTTTAGCATTTGGGCAGGAAAGAACGTAGGTACCGACTATATCCCTGAGTTCGATGCTGGCGATGTGGTTGCTGTTATTGAAACCGAGGTGGGCACATCTACCGCCAAGACTGATAGCGTGGCTCAGCTAGTAATGAAGATTTTTGAGGAGGAGATTCCTGAAATGGTTCCAGGTTCACTTTCATCGGTATCTGGTCAAACTGAGGAGGGGCTGCTTTCATCGGTGGGCTTTAGCGAAGGGAAAAACATTGCAACCATAATGTGTCACCTTACCAAACCCGATGAACGTGAAAGTTCTGCCAAACAAATTGCCAATAGGATTCGTGCGCGCATTGCGGCAATCCCTGAGGTGGAAAATTTCCGTTTACTGGGCGGTAGCATCCTTTCGGCAGCGGTTACTGGAAATAAAAAGCCCATCGAGGTTGAAATTTCTGGCAACAACTTTACGAGCATTAATGCTGTGGCTGAAGATATTACCGCCAAAATGCGACAATCGTCGTACTTCAGCGATGTGATTAATAATGTTGATAAGGGAAAGCTCGAGGTGCAAATCCATATCAACAAACGTAAAGCATCGGCAATGGGGTTGAATTCGGCCATGATTGGAATACAGGTTCGCCAGAGCATTTATGGTACCGATGCCGGAGAGTTTAAAGAAGAGGGTAATGAGTACGATATCACCCTGCGCTACGCCCCACTGTATCGCAACGATATCAGTCAAATCCGAAATATTCAACTTAAAAACCTTTTGAACCAAACGGTGCCCCTTTCGGCTGTTGCCGATGTGGAAATAGGAACCAGTCCCCTTCAGATTAACCGAAAAGGACAACAACGTGTGGTTAAGGTTATGGCTGAACTAAACGATGTTTCGCTGGGCGAAGCCCAAAAGGAGGCTAAACGTATTATTACCAGTTTTGATATCCCCAGCGATGTTACCGTTGAGGTTGCTGGTCAAACCACTGAGCAAGGCGAATCGTTTAGCGACCTATACCTAATCCTTGTGCTTGGTATTCTGCTGGTTTACATGGTAATGGCTTCGCAATTCGAAAACTTCCGCGATCCATTTATTATTATGTTTGCAGTACCTGTTACGTTTATTGGGGTAATTTGGGCTTTCAAGGCCACTGGTTTGTCGCTAAGCATTACAACTTTTGTTGGAGTGATCATGCTCATGGGTATAGTGGTTAATAACGGTATTGTACTGGTTGACTATACCAATCTGCTTCGCAAGCGTGGGTACAAATTATACGATGCCATTGCCGAGGCTGGCCGTAGCCGTTTACGCCCTGTGCTTATGACTACGCTTACAACGCTCTTAGGTATGGTTCCCATGGCAACCAGCAGTGGTATGGGCCGCGAGGCTTACTCACCACTTGGTATTACTATAATTGGCGGGCTTTTGGTTTCTACACTTATCACTTTGCTCCTTGTGCCAGCAATTTATGCCATCTTCCATGATAATGTGCGCAAACACGAGGGTAATTCGAATAAAACCATACTATTTAATTAAAATGATATAGGCCATGAAGATGATATATTGCACCTGTAACGTTGCTGTTCTTGAGCCGCTGCTCAAGATGCTTGACGAGAACAATGTTCGCGACTTTCAGGTTGTGGAGCAGGTTACTGCTAAAAATAAAAAGGGCGACCATCGTTTTAACAATCCCGTTTGGCCAGGATATAACTCAACAGTTTTTATCCAGATCACCGAGGATGAAAAAGCCAAAATGGTAATGGAAAGAATACGTGAGTTTAACCGCAATGCCTTAAACGATAACGAGTTGGTTACTGCCTGTATGTGGACCATTGATGATTACTTTTTTGAGTGAAAAAACTTGGGGGAAAAAAGAAAGGGTGCTACTATGGCACCCTTTTTTACTAACGATAGCAATCAATTCCTATTTGGTAGTATGTAATGGTCAGCTACTATTCGCAATAAAAGAAACAAGTAGGTAATTTTACATTACCCGGCTTTGTTGGTGGGATTACTTGCATTTAGAACAATTCAAATATGCACTAACAAACCTAAGTCCTTTAGCCTCTGATTGCTTTAATTCCAGGGAGTTCCTTACCTTCCATGTACTCCAGCATCGCACCGCCACCAGTCGATACGTACGAAACCTTATCGGCCAATTTATTTTTGTTGACAGCAGCAACTGAATCGCCGCCACCAACCAGGCTGAAAGCACCTTTTGAAGTTGCCTCGGCAATGGCCTTGGCAACAACTGATGTTCCCTGGGCAAACTTATCCATTTCAAAAACACCCATGGGGCCATTCCAAAGAATGGTCTTCGATTTCATAATAACCTCGCTGAACAGTTTAACGGTTTCGGGTCCAATATCGAGTCCCATCCAACCTTCGGGGGTTTGATCAATCTTTGTGATATTGGTATTAGCGTTTGCATCAAACGCATCGGCGTTAACTGCATCAACGGGCAGGAAAACCTTAACCCCCTTGGATTTGGCTTTTTCCAGTAGCTCACGGGCCAATTCCAATTTATCTTCCTCACAAATCGATTTACCAATCTTGCCCCCTTGTGCCTTGATGAAGGTATAGGTCATACCACCGCCAATAATCAGGTTATCAACCCTATTGAGGAGGTTCTCAATAATGAGTATCTTATCCGAAACCTTGGCTCCACCCATAATGGCAGTAAAAGGCTTTTCGGGTGCAGTGAGCACCTTGTCCATTGCTTTAAGTTCGTTCTTAATAAGATAACCAAACATGCTATTGTCGGGGAAATGAGTTGCAATTAGGGCAGTAGAGGCGTGGGCGCGATGTGCGGTACCAAAGGCATCGTTTACGTAGCAATCGGCGTAGCTGGCCAGCTGTTTTACAAATTCTTTTTGCTTTTCCTTAACCTTGGCCTTGGCCTCCTTTTTCATTTCCTCCGAAGCATCTTCGGGTAGATTATAGGGTTTTCCCTCTTCCTCCTCATAAAAGCGAAGATTTTCGAGCAAAAGTACCTCGCCGGGTTTTAGCTCTGCGGCCATCTTTTGGGGTTCATCGCCCATGCAATCGGAAGCAAACTTGATGGCAAAACCAAGGTTCTTTTCAATGGCGGGTATTACATGCTTCAAGGAATATTTATCCTGTGGCTTTCCATCGGGACGACCAAGATGCGACATTAGTATGGCTGCGCCATCATCGGAGAGTATCTTTTTAATGGTAGGTAATGCACCCCGAATGCGTGTATCATCGGTTACCTCGAAGGTCTTTTTATCGAGGGGCACATTAAAATCAACCCTTACTATGGCTTTTTTGCCTTTGAAATTGTAACTGTCAATATTTATCATGGTCAACAAATTATTAGTGGGTTTGAGAGCAAAGGTACAAAAACAGAAACGAATATGCACCAATAAAATAAACATTTTTAACGCAAACGGTTGAAAACAGGGCAATTCCAATATGTCTGTATGAGTAAAGGAAAATTATTAACTTTGAACTTCGGCTCAAAATGAATTCATCATGTTTTTTAGCGATATAGTTGGTCAGGATAAGATTAAAAGCCACCTTTTGGGATTGGTAAAGGAGAATCGTGTACCGCATGCCCTTCTTTTGGCTGGTTCACCGGGTTCCGGAAAACTACCCCTGGCGCTTGCCTTTGCCCAATATCTCATGTGTCAGAATCCAAGGGAAAATGAACCCTGTGGAACCTGTTCTGCTTGCAACAAGGTGTCAAAACTTATTCATCCCGACCTTCACTTTGTTTATCCATCCAAAGCGGGTAAGGAAAAAGTTGATTCGCCCGATGATGCCAAAGCAGATGGACAGGAAGATTTGCTGGCCATTTGGCGTAAGATGGTTTTGGGAAATCCGTACCTCGATGAAACCGATTGGCTCGATGCCATTGATATGAGGAATAAGCAGTCAGTTATTAGTGTTGCTACCGCCAGTGAGGTTATTCGTAAGCTTAACCTTAAGAGCTACGAAAGCGATTGTAAGGTGATGATTGTTTGGATGGCTGAGAGAATGAACCAACAAGCAGCCAATAAGTTACTGAAGCTCATAGAGGAGCCCCCGGCCAAAACCTACTTCATAATGGTAAGCGAGAACCCAAATCTTATTATCAAAACCATTCTCTCGCGTACTCAACAAATTTATGTACCCCCTTTAAGTTCAAGTTCCATAGCTATAGCACTAACCGAAAAATTGGGCATTTCGCCCGATAGGGCCCGCGACATTAGCCGGGTAGCCAACGGTAGCTACCGACAGGCGCTGAACCTGCTGAATCAGTCTACCAGTAAGTATTTTGAACAGTACCGAAATTTGATGCGCCTTTGCTACGCAAAACAATACCCCAATTTAATCGATTGGGTTGATGATATCTCAAGGCTCGATCGCGAAGAGCAAAAGGACTTCCTAAACTATTCCCTAAGGTTAACCCGCGATAGTCTTATGCTCAACCTTAGCCTCGAGAATTTGTCGTATCTAATGGGCGATGAAGCTGAATTTGGGAAAAAGTTTTCACCCTTTTTGGGAATGGCAAACGTTAATCAGGTTGCTCGGGCTTTCACTCATGCTTATGAGTGTATAGCACAAAATGGGAACCCCCAAATTACATTTGCCAGCATGATTTTTCAACTTGCCAAGCTGATTGGCCCATCGGGAAATGCTTAACTATTTTTTGGTATATTTAGCTAACTTTGCAAGTTCACTGTTATCGAATTAAGTTATGGCAAAAATATATACCCCACGGGGCAATGAGATAGAGATAAATGAGATATCGGATCGCAGTATTTGTACCGGGAGCTGCCACAATAAGCTTACTGTTTACGACTGGATATCCCATCTGCCCAAAGCGCTTCAGTGCTATGATTTGGTTGAGGTTCAATTTAAAAATACCCGTAAGGGTTTTTACCGCAACGTAAATCATCTAAATTTGCAAAAGGGCGATGTAGTTGCCGTTGAGGCCTCACCTGGTCACGATATAGGAGTGGTTACGCTTACCGGATGGTTGGTTGAACGGCAGCTAAAACGAATGAATATTGACCCACAAAACGCCGAATTTAAAAAGATTTACCGCAGGGCCAAACAGGCCGATGTTGAAAAATGGGTTGAGGCCATGGCCCTGGAGCATTCAACAATGATTCGTTCCCGGAAAATAGCCGAGGAGCTAAAGCTCGATATGAAGATTGGCGATGTGGAGTATCAGGGCGATAAAACTAAGGCCATTTTCTACTACATTGCCGATGAGCGTGTCGATTTTCGTGAGCTCATCAAGGTGCTTGCCGAAGAATTTAAGATTCGCGTTGAGATGCGTCAAATTGGCGCCCGGCAAGAGGCGGGACGAATTGGTGGAATTGGACCCTGTGGCCGCGAGCTTTGCTGTTCAACCTGGATTGCCCAGTTTGCTTCCGTTACTACTAACTCCGCTAAGGTTCAGGAAATATCGCTTAACCCGCAAAAACTTGCCGGACAATGCGGCAAACTGAAGTGCTGTCTGAACTACGAACTCGACAGCTACGTTGATGCACGTAAGGATTTCCCAGATGTAAACATTCCCATCGAAACCAAGGATGCCACATACTACCATTTTAAAACCGATATTTTTAAACGCAGCATGTGGTTCGGTACCGACCCCTCCTCATCGGTGAACCTAATTGAGGTACCCGTTGAACGGGTAAAAATCATTATGGAGCTAAACCGTAAGGGGATAAAGGTGGCCAAACTGCTTGAACCCTCCGACGATGAGATTATCCCGCAAACAAAAATTGATTTTACCGATGGTTTAGATGAAAACAGCATTACCCGATTCGATAAAAAGAACAAGCCTCAGGTTAAAAAGCGCCATTTTAATAAAAAATCGAAAGGAGGTAACAGGAATGACCAGGTTAAGTAAGTTACTACTTATTTGCGTTATAATGTTTTTTGCTGCATGTACCGATAGCTATGTTTATAACGGGTACGTTTCCATTCCCCAACAAAAGTGGCATGCCGATAGCGTGGTATCATTTACTGTACCTATTACCGACACGCTATCGTACTTTAACCTATTTGTAAACCTTCGCAACACGTCTGACTATCCCTATCAGAATTTATACCTTTTCATCGATATCGCAGCGCCCAACGGTGCAGCAATTCGCGATACTTTCGAATGCTACTTGGCCGATGAACATGGCAAATGGCTTGGGAAAGGCCGGCATGGCCTCTATGACAATCGGTTTATGTACCGCGAAAAGGTTCGGTTTGGCACAACTGGCGATTATAGGGTATCCCTGCAACAGGGTATGCGAACCGATGAGCTAAAAGGAATATCGGAGGTAGGCTTCCGTGTGGAATTAGCCACTACAAAGTAACCAAACTTGAATATTTAAGCTGTGGGGAAAAACAAACTTCAACGTTTTGCCGAAAACGAAACCTTTTCCAATCTTGTACAGCCCGCATTTGAGGATGTTTTTAATTGCGATTATAAATTAAAGGGAAACTGGCATTTCGATTTCTTTAAAAACACCAATCCCATTGTATTGGAATTGGGCTGTGGTAAGGGGGAGTACACGGTTAGCCTAGCACGGATGAACCCCGATAAAAATTTCATTGGAGTTGATATTAAGGGTGCTCGCCTATGGCGTGGAGCAAAAACTGCTACCGAAGAGAATCTTGTCAACGTGGGGTTTATTCGCACCCGTATAGAGCATATCAAATCGTTCTTTACCCCCGGCGAGGTGGACGAAATTTGGGTAACCTTCCCTGACCCCCAGCTCAGGCCATCAAAGGCCTCCAAGCGTCTTACCTCGAGCCGCTTTTTAAACTTTTATGCACAGTTCCTTAAGCCCGGCGGGCTGATACACCTTAAAACCGATAGCCAGCTGCTGCACAGCTATACCAAAGCCCTAGTTGAGCAGAATAACCTTACCATGCAGATTTGTACCAGCAACCTTTATGCTGAGGTTAAGGATGATCCCATTCTAGGAATTAAAACCTTTTACGAACAGCAATTCCTGGAACAGGGCCTACCCATTACCTATTTACGTTTTGAACTTAGCCATTCGGGGCCCTTTCATGAACCAGTTTTGGATTAATGAGCAACAACTTTTTTGAACGGGTTTACGAGGTTACCCGACTAATTCCCAAGGGTAGGGTTTCCACATACGGAGCCATAGCCCGATACATAGGAACCGGCCGTTCGGCACGAACGGTGGGATGGGCATTAAGCTCCTGCTTAGGTCAACAACCATGGGTGCCTGCCCATAGGGTGGTTAACCGAAACGGTCAGCTTACCGGTAAAATTCATTTCCCGGGATTAAATACCATGCGCGAACTCCTTGAATCAGAAGGCCTAAAAATTAAAAACGATACAGTTGTTAATTTTGAAAACTTGTTTTGGGATCCCTCTATAGAGCTCATGAATGAGGAATAATAAATTGATTGTCGATTGTTCTAGTTTATCTTTTATCCTTCCCCATTAACCTTAAATCCGTCTTCGCCAGACAAACTCTTTAATCCGTCCTTGCCGGACAAACCCTTGAACCTTAATCCCCTAAAATTGTTATTTTAAGAGATGGAATATCCCTATATATGAAAATTATTTCATCTATCTTTGTACATTAATTTAAACTAAATCAAAATTATGGGTATGAATTCGGAAATGGTAATGGATGTTCTGAAATCGGTTATTCATCCTGAAACAGGGAAGGATATTGTGAGCATGGGAATGGTTCAGTCCCTTGAGGTTGTTGGTGATACCGTTAAGTTCATCCTAAAGTTAGCTAAGGCAAATGATCCATTTGCCACATCAATTAAAAAAACAGCAGCAAAGATTATAAACCAAAGGTTTGGTGATTCTGTAAATGTTGAGGTTACCGTTCTGGCAGATGTCCAACCCAAAGTCTCTCCCTTAAAGCAAAAGGCCTCGGTAAGTAAAGTTAAAAGCATTATAGCTATAGCATCCGGGAAGGGGGGTGTTGGAAAATCAACCATAGCAGCAAATATTGCGGTTGCAGTTGCTAAAACCGGGGCAAAGGTAGGTTTAATTGATGCCGACATCTATGGTCCCTCCATTCCCAAAATGTTCAACATGGAGCATGTTCAACCTGAGATTGTTAAGGAGGAGGGCATGGACCTTATATTGCCGGTGGAGAACTACGGAGTAAAGTTGCTTTCGATAGGATTTTTTGTTGATCCCAATAACGCTCTTGTTTGGCGAGGACCAATGGCCACTAGTGCCCTGAAACAGCTTATTCATCAGGGGGCTTGGGGCGAACTCGACTACCTATTCATTGATATGCCCCCGGGAACCAGCGATATCCACCTAACCCTTGTCCAGGAGGTAGCTGTAACCGGAGCTGTTATTGTTAGCACGCCTCAGGATGTGGCTCTGGCCGATGCCATTAAGGGAATTAGTATGTTTTCAAGTCAAAGTATTAACGTTCCGGTTCTGGGGCTGGTAGAAAATATGGCATGGTTTACTCCAGAGGAGCTACCCAATAACCGCTACTATATCTTTGGCAAGGAGGGTTGCAAAAAGTTGGCCGAAAGAATGAAAGTGCCATTTTTGGGTCAAATACCCATTGTTCAGAGCATTCGCGAAGGTGGCGACTATGGCGAACCTGTGGCCATACATTCTTCAATTATAGGCAAGGCTTTTGATGAACTTGCTCAAAGCCTTATTATTCAGGTTGATAAACGCAATAGCGAGTTGCCCCCAACACAAATTGTGAATATTCAGCATAAATAATTTTTTATTTAAATGGTCTTGGCTATGTCAACAAAGGAAGCGATTCAAAAAAAGGTAGAACAAGCAATTGATTCCATACGCCCGTTTTTGCAGAGCGATGGTGGCGACATCTCTCTTGAAGAGGTTACCGATGACAACGTGGTAAAAGTGAAACTCCTCGGCTCTTGTGGTAGCTGCCCGTACAGTATTATGACCCTAAAAAATGGTGTGGAGCAGGCCATTATTCGCGATGTTCCTGAGGTTAAAGAGGTTATTGCGGTAAACCTAGATTTTTAATTACTTTTTCTAACAATACTTAGCCCCCAAAAGGGGCTTTTTTATTATTCATTGGCTATGGCAATTGCTCTCTAATTTGTGGGTGGTGCAAACTTTAGGGTCGAGGTAAAACACTATTGACTATGGCTTTCTGTTAAAAAAAATTGTAGGTTTGCAGTTGTTTAAAATTACAGCAACAATGGCAAAGCCTAAGCCTTCGATACCCAAGGGAACCCGCGATTTTGGCCCTGAGCAAATGGTGCGTCGTAACTATATTTTCGACACCATTCGGGCAGTGTTTGGCAGGTATGGTTACCTTCCCATTGAAACTCCAGCCATGGAAAACCTTTCAACCCTTCTGGGAAAGTACGGGGAGGAAGGCGATAAGCTTCTTTTCAAAATACTCAACTCTGGCGATTTTATCGAAGGGGTTGACCCTGAACTGTTTAAACCCGGTAACGCTAATGCAGCATCGCTTGCCCTTTGCGAAAAGGGATTAAGATACGACCTAACTGTACCGTTTGCCCGATTTGTAGTGCAATACCAAAACGATATTGCATTCCCTTTTAAACGTTACCAAATTCAGCCTGTTTGGCGTGCCGATCGCCCGCAAAAGGGACGCTACCGCGAGTTCTACCAGTGCGATGTTGATGTTATTGGTTCAAACTCATTACTGAACGAGGCTGAACTGGTGCTAATTATTAACGAGGTTTTTGAAAATCTCAATATCCGTACGCTGCTCAAGCTAAATAATCGAAAGATCTTAAGTGGTATAGCTGAAATTATTGGACATGCCGATAAGCTAATCGATATAACCATTGCCATTGATAAAATTGAAAAGATTGGTATCGATGCAGTAAATGCCGAGTTGCGCGAACGCGGAATAGATGATGCTGCCATACAGATGCTTCAACCCATAATTCAGCTTAAGGGAACCAATGAGCAGAAGCTGCAGGTGCTTAAAAGCACCCTTGGCTCAAGCCCCGTTGGCCTGAAGGGAATTGAGGAGATGGAAACGCTGTTCCACTTTATCTCTGCTTGGGGCAACCTATCAATTCAAATTGAACTCGATCTTTCATTGGCACGTGGCCTTAACTACTACACCGGAGCCATTTTTGAGGTTAAGGCTCTTGATGCCGAAATGGGCAGCATTTGCGGGGGCGGACGCTACGATGACCTTACCGGCATATTTGGATTGCCTAATGTAAGCGGTGTTGGTGTTTCGTTTGGTGCCGATCGGATTTACGATGTCATGCTTCAGCTTAACCTTTTCCCCGAAAGTTTGGTTTCAACCACTCGGGTTCTATTTGCCAACTTTGGCAATGCCGAAGTTTCCTACTGTATGCCTATTGCCCGTAAGATTCGTGATGCCGGCATTAGCGTTGAAATTTATCCCGATTCCGCTAAGGTTAAGAAACAGTTTGAGTACGCCAACAAACGAAAAATAAAATTTATGGTAATAGCCGGCGAGTCGGAAATGCAGAGCCAGCAATTATCAATAAAGAACATGGAAACTGGCCAGCAGGTAATAATTGGCTACAATGAAATTGAAAATTACATAAAGTCGAATTTATAAAACATTTTACTAAATGAGCAAAATACATGCCATTTCGCCCAAGCCCCTTACCTGGGATGTCGTTGAAAGCCTAATAGATGAACCACATAAACTTGAACTATCCGATGAGTCGCGTCAGCTTATAGCTAAATGCCGCGACTACCTTGATAAAAAGATGGAGAACGAGGGCACTCCCATCTATGGAATTACCACTGGTTTTGGTTCACTTTGCAATAAAACCATTTCCAAAGCGGAGTTGTCTCAGCTTCAGAAGAATTTAGTAATGTCGCACGCTTGCAGCACTGGCGATATGGTTAAGCCCGAAATTGTTAAGCTGATGCTTTTTCTAAAAGCACATGCGCTCTCACTGGGCAATTCAGGGGTACAGGTTGAGACCGTTGAACGCATTATCGATTTTTACAATAACGATGTTGTTCCTGTGGTTTACGACCGAGGCTCGCTGGGCGCCTCTGGCGACTTAGCCCCACTTGCCAATCTTTTCCTTCCGCTAATTGGTATGGGCGAGGTGATGTATGAGGGGCGCATCAGACCTGCCGAAGAGGTGCTGAAACATTTTGCTTGGAAGCCCATTGAGCTAAAATCGAAGGAGGGCCTTGCCCTACTCAACGGAACTCAGTTTATGAGTTCGCATGGCGTTTACGCTATGGTAAAGGCTTTTAAATTAGTTAAGTTGGCCGATATAATTGGTGCGGTATCGCTCGAAGCTTTTGATGGAAGAATCGATCCGTTCCACGAAAACATTCAGAACGTAAGGCCCCATCAGGGACAAATTGAAACAGCGCGTAACTTTCGTAAGATTCTTAATGGGAGCGAACTTATTAAGCGTCCCAAAAAGCATGTTCAGGATCCCTACTCGTTCAGATGTATTCCCCAGGTTCACGGGGCCTCAAAGGATGCCATTAGGTACGTAGCCGGTGTATTGCTAACCGAAATTAACTCGGTAACCGATAATCCCACTATATGGCCCGATGATGATTTGATTATATCGGGGGGCAACTTCCACGGGCAGCCGTTGGCCTTAGCCTACGATTTTTTTGCCATTGCGCTATCCGAACTGGGTAACATATCGGAGCGCCGCACAGCGCAGCTAATTCTTGGCTTAAGGGGGCTTCCCGAGTTTCTTGTAGCCAACCCCGGCCTTAATTCCGGTTTCATGATACCCCAATATGCAGCTGCCGCCATGGTGAGCCAGAACAAGCAGTTCTGCACGCCCGCATCAGTCGATTCCATTGTATCGTCCAACGGACAGGAGGACCACGTAAGCATGGGCGCTAATGCAGCAACCAAGTTGCTACGTGTGGTTGACAATGTGGAACGAATACTGGCCATTGAACTATTCAATGCTGCTCAGGCTCTTGAATTCCGTCGCCCTGCAAAATCATCACCCTTTATCGAGAAACTTATTGCACAGTACCGCTCAGCAGTTGGATTCATCAACGAGGATAAAATTATGTATAGGGAGATGGAGAAAACTCTTGAGTTTTTTAGACAGGGTGCATTTACACTAGCAGAAGACTGATTTTTTTATTATCAAAAAACAAACAGCACCATGAAAGTATTAGGAATTATTCCGGCCCGCTACGCCTCAACCCGTTTCCCGGGGAAACCCCTTGCCGTTATTGCAGGTAAACCCATGGTACAATGGGTTTACGAAAGGGCCTCTTCCGTTTTTGAATGGTGCTACGTGGCCACCGACGACGATCGTATAAAGAATACCGTTGAGGCATTTGGCGGGAGGGTGGTAATGACATCGGAGCTGCACCGCAGCGGCACCGATAGGTGTGCCGAAGCTCTGGATCGAATTGAGGCGGAACTCCAATTGCGCTTCGATGTGGTGGTCAACATTCAGAGCGATGAACCCTTTATCCAACCCGAGCAGCTGCAAACGGTTATCCAATGTTTTTCCAATCCCGACACCCAAATTGCCACTTTGGTAAAGCCCTTTGTTAACGATGAGGATATTTTTAACCCCAACAGCCCAAAGGTTGTGCTCAATAGCAAGGGAGAGGCCATTTATTTCAGCCGGTCTGTAATTCCCTACCTACGGGGTAAAGACCCCGAAAACTGGCAATTGTTGCATAAGTACTACAAACATATAGGCCTGTATGCCTACCGTCCCGATATCCTCAGAAAGCTAACCAGGCTACCCCAAACAACTCTTGAACTTGCCGAATCGCTTGAGCAGCTCCGCTGGATTGAAAATGGTTACCGAATTGCCACCGTTGAAACCGATACCGAAACCTTGGCGGTTGACACCCCCGAGGATCTGGAACGGGTTAAGCTGGCAGCCGAAAAGTTTTTTAACAGGTAAGACGTTTTCAATTAGTTGACGGTTGATAGTTTTCGTTGGTTATTGATCGTTTTTTTATCCTTTAATCCGTATCTGCCAGGAAGGATCTTCATCTTTTTAAATCAGCAGCGTAGTTTCGTAATATTTGTAGATATCGGGATTATGTCCCTACGGGACAATGCATATTTGGGTGTAAAATATTCGCTGAATACAGCAAACGATCAAATCGTGTGGGTTAAACTTTACCTACAATTATCAATCAAAATAAAAATTTGGTAAAACATGCAAAAAAATGTTATTTAGTAAACCAAAAATTATAAAACCAACCACCATGAAGCGTATAGTCATTCTCGCAGTATCCGTTTTTCTTTTCCTATCGGCACGCACACAAACCGATACCGTGGTTAGCCGGATTATCAGCATAGGGAAAACCGATAACCAAACCATGCAGCTGCTCGATGAACTTTGTAACAGGATAGGCGGCCGCCTGGTGGGCTCTAACAACTACGATAATGCCGTTAAATGGGCTGTACAAAAGTTTGAGGAGTGGGGCATCGAGGCCGTTGTTGAGGAGGTAGGCTCGGTGCCGGTTGGATTTAACCGTGGTCCATGGTTTGGCCGTATGCTCTCACACAACGGGATGATTCTGAATTTTGCTACCCCATCATATACTGCCGGTACCAAGGGTGTTCAGCGCGGGCATGTGGTACTTGAGCCAAAAACCCAGAGGGAGTTCGAGCGTATGAAAGGAAAACTTAAGGGAGCCTGGGTGCTCATTTCGGGTCAGAACGAGGGTTGGCCTATTGACTTTACCTCCGATGGAGATGCCCGAAGAGCCGAAATTATTGCCAGGAACGCCGAACTTGAGGCGAAAAACGATTCCATTCGAAGGTGGAACTGGCAAAATCGTAATAATAAGGAGCTTCAAAAGGAGCCGATTCCTTTAATTGAGGAACCCGCACTTTTCTACCGCCAAATGGTTGAGGCCGGTATTCTGGGAATTATTCAGTCATCTAAGATCCCCATAAGGGTACTATACGACCGTAAGAATATCGAAAAATTAAGATGGGATAACCTTCCGCCTGTACCTGATATCAAATTGGATGAGCACCAGTATGCTATCATTAAAAAGATGCTTGAGGAGCGGCAGTTTATGGTGCTTGAGTTCGATATACGTAATTACTTTAGACCCGGTCCGGTTCCCTTTCATAATGTTTACGGGATAATCAGGGGAACGGAAAAACCCAATGAGCTGGTTATAATGGGCGGTCATCTCGATGCCTTTGATGTGGCTACAGGTGCTTCCGATAATGGTTCGGGGGTTGTTCCGGCCATGGAGGCAGCCCGGCTCATCATGAAAGCGGGGGGCAAACCCAGGCGAACCATTATAGTGGCCCTTTGGGCCGGAGAGGAGTTTGGACTGCTTGGCTCAACCTTTTGGGTTGCTAAGTACCGTAATCTTCTACCCCTGGTATCGGCTATGTTTAACCGCGATGGCGGTCCTACGGTTGCCTCCAGTATTTCGGTTCCAAAGGCTATGCTGGCCGACTTTGAAAAAATATGTGAGCCACTAAATGCAGCTGATTTACCTTACCCATTTAAGGTGATAGAGGCTACGCCTCGTCCTAAACCCAAAAATGCTGGCGGTACCGATACGGCTCCTTTTATTATGGCTGGTGTACCCGCCTTAGCTTTTGATACCACCGATCCCGATGGCTTCGATTTTAACTATGGCGAAATATGGCACACCGAGCGCGATACCTATGAAAAATGCCCCCTCGATTATATGAACCATACATCTATAGTTACAGCTGTAGTGGTTTACGGCGTGGCCAACCTCGACCACCTTCTTTCGCGCAACGGCCTTTTTGCCCCTGAGCATGCCACTGCTCCAAAACCTAAAAAAAAGTAGCAGAGGGTAAGCGTATCCCTCCTTTTTTGTTGGTGAATTGATAAGGATTCAAGAGCCTGTCCGGCCAGGAGGGATTAAGGTTAAAAGAAGATGATTATATATGTACATAATCAATGGTGTGTTCTTTATGCAGTGTAAAGGGAAAGTTGCATTCTGCTGCTACTTCTTGGCTTAACAGCTATTGGTTGATATAAATTGTTAGCGTTTTCCTGAACAACCTATTGCGGCCTATATTAATCATTAAGCTATTTTGCATTCCTTACACCGTAACCCAATCCCATTTCCGGACGCCTCCTTTTGTACTGTTGCCAATTTCGGACATCCATTAGTTTTAAGAATTATATAAAAATCACATATACAGACACATATATCTTGTGGCATTATAGTTGTTATTCCTATGTAAACGTTTTTGTACGGTTGGGTTTTGGCTTGTGAGTTAACCTGTAAAAATTGGATGTTAATCAAATTTAAGATAAAAACAGGTAGTCCAATAAAACTTTTTATCCGTTGGAGCGTAAATAGCTAGAGTTAAAAATTTGAGCAACCATGAAAAGGTGCCAGCAAAATAGACGAAACAGTAACACCCCCGCTCCTTACGGGCCCCCATAGTTGGTAAGTGGCGGGCCTACCCTCAACGCCCTTTAGGGAGAGTTTTTATTAATTTTTTATAACGAAATAACTTGAATTCACTTAATTATAAACCACTAAATTTTTAAACTATGAAAAGATCAACACTTTTACGATTTGCAATTGTTATTGCAGCTATGTTCATGGTAGCAACAACCTACTCTCAGATTCTAACAGATTATTCTGAGGACGAAGCTACAGTGATGTACCAAACCGCTGGTCGTACCTTCCGTTTGTATGTACTACCCGATCCCATTTATAGCCCATCGTATAATGCTACAGCCAACTCTGGTTTGGGTGCCAACTCCCAGTGGAGATTTGTATATAATAATACAATTTTGCCAGGTGTTCCAGCTTCAAATACTCCTGTTGATACAAACTATGTGGAGTTCACAAATCCACTAGTAGGTGTAGATACTGTTTATGTAACTGAATTAAACTCCCTAATTGGTTGCGAGGATGCTACATCCCGTAAGACCACAGTACATGTTATTGCAGCACCTTCTGCAACCTGTCCAACTGCTGATGCTACCGCTTATTGTGGTGATCAACCAGTTCAATCCATCGAATTGAACATAACTGAATCTGTACCCGATGCTTTGGCCGCCTATGCATTCTCAGTGGAAGAGGTAGTAGATGAGATTGATGGCTCTGGGAGTGTAATTACAACTGTTCGCACAAATTCAACTTTTGTTAACTTTCCCCTAACCGCTAAGGCAAAGAATGGAACAGCCGGATTTGCAGGCACATCACCTAACTTCTCCTATACCTTTGATTCCTCTCCTCTTACCGTAAGCAATAGCCACCGTACCCGTTATACATACACTTTCCATGATGCAAGCGATGCAGGTACTACTAATGATGGTATTATTTCTGCAATTAGTCAGAAGTCGGATTATGTTCAAGGACTAATAAGCTATGCATTTACCGATAACCAGGTGGTATTCATTGTTAACCCAGCCCCTGTTACCGGTCCTGTTTACCATATTCCTAACGCATTCAAGTACTAGTAGTTTGATTTCATAAGCATCCGGCCGGCTTTTCCGGCCGGTGCTTTGAAATAGTATAAAAATTAAATCTTCAAAAATCGAATTAGGTTTTGAAAAGGTTACACCACATATTACCCCTACTTTTTATGCTTATTGGCCTGGGCGGCTTGGCCCAGCAGGCCGATTTACCCATGGCATGTATTGGGCATACCGAGCGGTACGGCGTTAAGGGTTTTAATGGCATTTCCGATTTCAATTGGACCATAACCGACCCCGATGGTAATGTTCTTAAGCAGGGCACTGATTACAATCTTTTGGCGCGAGGCGATTCCATCGATATCCTCTGGCGCGAAGGGATGAAGGGTGGTATTTACACCCTCACGGTGGTTGAACATACCGATTATGGCTGTACCGGTAACCCATACACTGTAAACGTGGTTCTTAACACCCCCGAGATTTTTATCCCCATTACTAATAACATCCCCGATCAGGTGGGCGTGTGTATCGGCAGCATAGCCACACTTGACCCCGGCGAGGGTTTTGTAAATTACCTGTGGCAGGATAGTAGTACCAATCAGGTTTACTATACCGGAGAATCGGGAACCTATCGGGTTAGGTTGGTTAACCCCGATTATAGCTGCTCGTACGATATTACTGAGGTTACCGTTCACCCCCTGCCTGTAGTAAACCTGGGTAACGATACCACGCTGTTTGCCAACCAAACCCTGGTGCTTGATGTTTTCAACTCCGATTTTACCATTTACGATTGGAGCACCGGGGCCATTACCTCAAGCATTACAGTTGACGGGCAAAGCGGCGATCAGTTTATTTGGGTTAAGGTAACCGATGTAAACGGCTGCTCCAATTCCGATTCCATAAATATTTTTGCTGCTAACTATGGCAACCTTCGAATTCCCGCTGCCTTTACCCCCAATAGGGATGGCATAAACGACCTATGGGAGTTTCCTGCACCCTACCAGGGCCAAGACCTAAGGGGTTACATCAACGATGTTGATGTAAAGGTTTTCAACCGTTGGGGCAAGATGGTTTGGAGCAGCACTGGGGCCTACAAGCCATGGAATGGCAAGGATCTGAACGGACGTGAGCTCCCCATGGACTCATACCACTACATTATTATCTTTACCGTGGGCGACAAAAAGTATGAGTATAAGGGTAGTGTCACAATTATCAGGTAACAAATAGCAAAAGTTGAAGGTTGAAAAAACAGTTAGCAAAGCAATGTAAATTTGAACCCTAAAACTTTGTAAAGGAATCAAATTAAAATGAGAGGAAACAAGTACATAGGAATAGTTGCGGCAATGGCTCTGGTGGGAGTTACAGGAGTGGTAAAAGGCCAGCAGCAACCCCTATACAGCCAGTACATGGTCGATGCCTTTCTGGTGAACCCTGCAGTTGCTGGAGCAGAGGGTGTTACTGCCGTTAACCTTACGGCACGGCAGCAATGGATTGGCTACTCCGAGGCACCCAGTACCTATGCGCTTAGCGCACAAACCCGAATCCTTAAAACCAGCTTCCGAAACCGTAGCCGTTTAATCAAAACCCGCGTGAGAAAACGCAGGCCCAGCGGAAGGGTTGGTTTGGGTGGTTTTGTTTTTAATGATAATAATGGCCGCATTCACCGTACGGGATTTCAGGCTACCTATTCCTATCATATTTACCTACGCGACCAACAGCTCAGTTTTGGGGCCTCGTTAACCAGCTTCCAGTTTAAGGCCAATGTTACCGGGGTGGATGGTTACAACCAAACCGATGATCCCTTGCTGCTTGGCAAAACATCAAAATTCGCCCCCGATGCCAATTTTGGTGTTATGCTTAGCACCCAAAATTACTATGTAGGATTTTCGGCAACGTCGCTATTCCAAAGTTTCATTCAGTTTGGTGGAGGTAGTTCCGAAGTAGCATATCGCCTCCTTCGCCAGTACTACTTAATTGGAGGTTACAGATACCAACCCTATAGAAGCGATTTTGCCCTTGAACCTTCGATTCTTTTTACCACCAATGAGCGTTTACAATTTGGTGCTGACCTCAACATAAAAGGTTACTATAAGAATGATTATTGGGCAGGGGTATCCATCCGTACCACCGGAGCCATTGTTACCATGGTTGGTGTTAAGTACCAGCAGTTCTATTTTGGCTACGCATTCGATTATAGCTTCACCGACATTAGCACATTTTCTAAGGCCGGTTCGCACGAGTTGATGCTCGGCATGAAACTGGGTGACAGCGCCCGTCGCTACCGCTGGTTGAATAGGTTCTAAGTTGCTATTTGTCGGTATAGAGCAACTTGTCCCAATTATTAACACGTGCGCCTTGTGGCGCATGCAATCCAAAACCAAAAGCTTTGCAAATAGTATGACTTTGCCGAATATTTTTATTCGTCCGGGTAAGCCTCAGAAAAAATACATTTTCGTTTGGCTAACTTTTTCCCATTGCCCTTAATCCCCGAATGCCTACCGTGGTTTATTTTAAAACCGGTAGTCCACCCCTAGCCAGAGGGCAAGAATAAGGGAAAACGTCTTACTGGCGTGACTGCCGGGGGGTAGGAAGAGTTCAAGGGCATACCCCCCCTTTCTGGGAGCAATACGAATACCATAGGCCAAATATGCCGTTGGGTACCAACGGTTGAAGTACCCTCCGGGAATTGTTTCACCGGTATCCTCATTCCAACCGTTACCCATAAAGCCGCGTGAGTACGAAATACCCCCTCCTGCTGTAATAACCAATGAGAATGAGTAGTACCGGAGTACATCAAAAGCGGCATATAGCCCAAGAGTGATTACCCGATAGTAGGAGTCCGGCACATCGGTTATGGCAAGGGGACTGAAAGATGCAGCCTGAAGGGTGGAGCTCAGCCTTAACCCTCCATTGAGATGGTGCCATTGATACCCAACGCCTAAGGGGATACCTATACCCATTTCGTTTTTCCCCTCGGGTAGGGCAGCAATCCGTAAAATTTAAGGTTTCAGATACCCTATTTGTGCCATACCCAGGTGGAATCCTGTGCAATTGAAGTAAACGCTTCAAAGCTAAGTAAAAACAAAAAGCCAAAGACAAAAAACTTTGCTGTTCCGTAAACGGATTTTATCATCAGGTAAGGATTTTTTACTGGTTAAACAATTTGATCAAAAGTTGATAAGATTTGAAAAATATTCCATCTCTTCGTCAAGGTTGATAAACGGGTATTCCCTTTGGAGCTCCTCAATATCGGAAAGGGTTTTCTGAACGAATTGTTTAAACTCTGTAGAGTTGGGTTTTAAAGGCCTATGTAGTTTGGCCAGTTGAATTTTATGTACCTTTTCGGCAATTAGCTGAGCCTCTTTATCAATTAGTGCCTGGATAAACTTTTGCCAGATGTACTCTATAGCCAAAGGCGAGGGGTGAAGCATATCGGTATCGTAGAATCGGTAATCGCGCAGGTCGTCCATCAGTATTTCGTAGCTTGGAAAGTAGAAGGCTTTACCCGGGAATAGCTCCAGTAACTTATGAATGGCAACCAAAAGGGTTGCCTTGCTGAGTTGATTACCAATAGCACCATCCTTCCAGTGGCGAATGGGGCTTACGGTAAACAGAATTCGAATTTCCGGGTATTTATGCAGTAAGCTATTCATTAGCATTGTCCACTCCTCAACAATTGCTTCAACGGTGAGCAGGTTGTGGGTAAACTCTCTGGATGGAATTTTATGGCAGTTGGCTACCCATTGGTTGTTATGTTTTAACCGGTAAACCCTTGCTGTACCAAAGGTAATGGATATTACTTTTGCAGTTTTAATAAAAGCGTGAGCCTCATATGAAGCCTGATTAATGAGCTCCAGGCAGGTGTCGGGATTTTCATCCGAAAAACGGGTGTAATGGTCAAAGCTGAACCATACCCCGTTATGCTGATGCAAGTGGTTAATGGTGTAGGTTTTGCCCTCTAATACCGACCGGATAACCTGTGCTACCGATAGGGGATTATAAACCACTCCATGGGGGTTGATCAATACCGGCATTTTGTAGCTTTGCATAATGCTACCCATATTCTCGGCAAAGCATGAACCGCAGAAGAGTACCGGGGTATGATAATTAATGGAAAAAGGGAAGGGATCGACCCTAACCTCTGTTCTTAAATCAAACCTAAAGTTGCTCATTAATCCAGATCAGAATAGTATTAAAAATATCGTCCCTGTTTATTTCGTGGTGCAGCTCATGGTAGCAATCCGGCCATTCAATGTATGTAGCCCGCGGAATTTTACGAGAGAGTTCGGAGGTAGTGGTTTGTGAGGTAATGGAATCGGCGCTGCTGTGTAGGAGCAGGGTGGGTACACGAATTTTATCGGGGTTCGCAAGAATATACCGGGTGGAATTCCTGATCGAGGTATACAGGCGGGGGGTAATCAGGGCATGGTTGAGGGGATCGGTGGCGTACTTTTGAACCTCCTCAGGAACCCTGGAGATTTGCTCCGGCTTAACTGTCGACTTGAGCTGAATAAAGGGCAATATGATGTTCAGCACGCTGCTAACTGCCTCCAAAAAGGGCGAAGGTGGATTGGCCAGGTTAAGCCAGGGTGAGGTGGAAATCAACAGATCAACTTTTGCGGGTCGGTTTATGGTGTAGTTTAAAACAATATTTCCGCCCATGCTATGTCCATATAGAACGATGGGTAATTTTGGGTATTCGTGGGTAATTTGCGTGATTGCCAAATCAATTTCAAGGAGTAGCTGCTCAAAATACTTGATGTGGCCCCTCCGCCCCTCCGATTGCCCATGCCCTATATGGTCCCACGATTGAACCAGAAATCCATTATAGGCAAAACGCTTAGCCCAGGGTACGTAGCGCAACGAGTGCTCGCCGTGGCCATGAACAATTAACACTATTGCTTTGGGTGATGAAACGGGTTTTACATGCCATGCAAAAATTTTTTTACCGCTCGATGATTTCCAGGTTTGCTTTACAATTTGTTCCATAATTATTGTATTATTTAATACCATACATATTTTAGGCCTCTATGGCATTGAGTTTCCATACACATTGAAATATTCCCTTAACGGTAGGAGTATTGCCATGACCCCAAGGAGCCTTCCCTTGGGAGTTACCGATGGTGTAAGCCATGTTCCCGTCGGACGATGCATCACTGAAACCGGTTTCCCATACCGTTGTTGTGGATGAGTGGGTTGAATTGGTATAGCAGTGCTCTATTGCCTTCCGGTCCTTTATTGGGCTATATTTTAGCCTTTGGATTACAGCCATGCTATTGGTATAGTAGGTAAAGGCTTCGAATAGTCTTTTATTTTGTAACATATTTAAGAAATCGACCTTAATTCTTTTAACTAATGCATTGCCATTTGATTGGGTTGAGTGGGTACAGGATTTATATGTCCACAACATGATAGGTTGTGCAGGCAAAATGAAACCTAAGGGGATAGTTTTGATATAACCCATTGTATAACAGATTAAAAAACTAATATCGTGTTGTTTACAAATTACAAAAAAATCGATTTAACTTGTGTATCGTTTAGTAAAAATTTAATTTGTGAAATCAAATAAAAGTAATAAAAACTCATAAGTGCATGTATATGAAATTGATAAAAAATCTAAATCTTCGAAGTAAGATGTTTGTTTTGCTCTTGGGCATTTCGGTATTAGTATATTTTGTGGTTTTTGTCTTTTTAATTCGAAGCATTCAGAGCGATAGCCTTAAAGATGCTCACAAGTATGTAAATACATTAGTGAAGGAAACTGCCCGCAGTTTTGAGGATCAGCTAAACCAAGAATTGAGTATAAACCGGACACTGGCCGAAGCCTTTAAAAGTTTTGCCGGCACTGATGCCAGAAACCAAATTGATATCCAAAACCAAATACTTGCCAACGTTTTGAAGCAGCATCATAATATTAAATCGCTATGGGTAAACTGGGATCTATCCAAGTTTGATAAAACAGGACGTAGCAAGGGTAGGCTTCGTTGCACTTACTACTGGGAGGGTAATATTTTGAAATACAAGCAGGATACAGCTACATTTGAAAACCTGTCGAGCAAGAGCTTATGGGTAACCAAAAACATCAAGGGGAACACCATATTGGAACCCTACTACTGGAAGTACGCTAAAGATGATGTGCAAAAGATTCCAATGACCAGTTTGGTTAGTCCAATTACCGTTGGTAACGAGTTGGTAGGAACGGTAGGATGCGATATCACCCTAACTGAAATTAAGGATCGGGTCGATCAGTTAAGGCTTTTCGATAACAGCTATGCATTTCTACTGTCGAACGGCGGGGTTTACGTTGCCCATCCCGACTCTACAATCCTCGGAAAAACCATGGTCGAGATTAATGCAGAGGAAGATAGCATATACCACATATCCAATAAAATAGCCAAGGGCGAAGCCTTTTCTATTTCGGCAAGGCATACCGATACCGGGAAAGAGGTGGTGGCCTATTTTAATCCCATCACCATGCAGGGTTCCGATTCACCGTGGTGTTTAGGCGTAATAGTTATTATTGATGATGTTCTTATAGAGTCGCGCGCCAGAACAATTTCCATAATGATTATTGGATTAATTGGCCTGCTGATAATTAGCGCAACTATTGCTTTGATATCCAATCAAATAACACGGAGGGTAATTCGTGGGGTTGATTTTGCTTCAAAAATCAGTGATGGCGATTTGCAAGCTACGCTCATCGACGAATCCGCCGATGAAATTGGTTTGCTCGCGCATTCACTTTCAAAAATGGCCAATTATCTGAAGGATGCATTCCGCGGCATGCAAAAGGTATCGGAAAGTATTATGGATACGGGTCAAACTATGAATAGTAGTTCGGGAATGCTTACTGCTACTGTAAATGATTTAGCAACAACTGCACAAAATGTCACCTCATCGGTTCAGCATATGGCAAGTTCCATAGGCCAAAGCACAAAATCGGTTCAGATTCAACTCGATATATCAGGAAAGGCAGTTGAAACCATACGGCAGGGGAGCCAGACCTCACAAAGAGCACTGGAAGCCATGAAAAAAGTTGCCGATAGGATACAGGTTGTGAACGATATAGCTTTTCAAACCAACATTTTGGCGCTAAATGCCGCCGTTGAGGCAGCCCGTGCAGGCGAACAGGGTAGGGGGTTTGCTGTGGTGGCCGGGGAGGTTCGTAAGCTTGCAGAACGTTCCAAGCAAGCAGCTCAGGACATCGTTGGTATAGCAACATCGAGCTTAACCACTGTTGAGGATGTTCGCAAAGTTATGGAACAATTGGTTGCTGAGGTAGGCCGAATTGCAGAACATGCCCGCCAGCTGTCAACTGAGTTCAGCGAGCAGCAGGTTGAAACCGAAAAAATTAAGGAATCCATGACCATCCTATCGGATGTTAGCCAGCAAACCAGTACTATTGCCGCCGATTTAAGAATTTACTCTGAGCATCTGCTTAAACTGGCTACCGATCTTAAGGACGCATCTTCATACTTTAAAATTGAATAATGGCACACAATTTTGAAAAAATAAAAATTTCACCTATAGCGTTGGGGCATTGGCGTTTGCCAGAATGGAAACTAAGCGCCAGAGAGCTGCTCGACCTAACCGAAAAGTGCATCGATATTGGAGTTGATACCATAGATAGCGCCGATATTTATGGCGATTACTCCTGCGAGCAACTTTTTGGTAAAGCTCTGGCTTTAAAACCTTTGGTTCGGAGCAAAATCAAACTGGTTACCAAATGCGGCATCCGTTTGCTCTCCAAAAAATTCCCCGATGTTTTTATAAAGCATTACGAATATAGTTATCGGCACATTGTTAACTCAGTGGAACAATCGCTACGCAACTTTGGAACCGATTACATCGATCTGCTATTGCTTCATCGACCATCGCCGCTGCTAAATCCAGCCGAAGTGGCAATGGCTTTCAGCCATTTAAGGCAATCGGGAAAGGTGCTGCACTTTGGCATATCCAATTTTCAACCCCTACAAATTGATATACTACAATCCTACCTTGATGTTCCCTTGGTGGTCAATCAGGTTGAAATATCGCCACTTAAACCCAACTGCATTCATAATGGTACCCTCGATTACATGATGGCAAAGCGGATTATACCAATGGCTTGGTCTCCCTTGGCGGGAGGAAAACTTTTGAATCCTGTTTCAAACACTGAAAGGAGGGTCTTCCAGTCGCTGCAACAAGCTGGCCAAATGCTAAAGCTGCAACCCGAGCAGGTGGCCATTAGCTGGTTGATTACTCATCCTTCTGGGATTATACCGGTTATAGGAACCGGAAATTTTCAACGCATAAAAATGGCAATTGAGGCATCAACAGTTACGCTGGAACATCAACACTGGTTTTCAATATATAGGGCAATTTTAGGTCGTGATGTGGATTAGCTCACAATTTTTTTAGCTTTACACTTAAAAGAAATTTCTGCTTGCTATTTTTGCATTATCTTACTAGATGATATGCTTGCAGATAAAATTTTTCAAATTAAAGATAATGCCGATTTTGAGCAATTGGCACTCGAGATTTTCCGCTTCCAATACGCCAATGTTGAAGTTTACCGAACCTACGTCGATTTACTTAGGATACACCCCGAAAGTGTTGATACCATTGGTGCAATTCCCTTTTTACCAATACAGTTTTTTAAAACCCAACAAATAATCACAAAGGGTTATAAACCCGAAGTAGAGTTTACCAGTAGCGGTACCACTGGTTCTGAAACCAGCCGCCACCTGGTGGCCGATGTTAATTTATACAAGCAGAGCTTCACCCAAGGGTTTAAATCCTTTTACGGGGATATTTCCAATTATACCATATTGGCACTTCTACCCGCTTATCTGGAACGAACCGGTTCATCGCTGGTTTTTATGGTGGATGATTTAATCCGCCAGTCGGGCAGCAGCGAAAGCGGCTTTTATCTTTACCAGTTCGATGAGTTGGCAAGCAAACTTCAACGCCTCGATAGTGAGGGTCTCAAGTGCCTACTAATAGGAGTTTCCTTTGCCCTACTTGATTTGTCGGAGCAACATAAGCTGCAGCTGCGCAATACCATTGTTATGGAAACCGGAGGAATGAAGGGACGACGTAAGGAGATGATACGTGAGGAGCTGCATACCCAGCTAAAGTTGGCTTATGGAGTGGGGAGCATTCATTCGGAGTATGGCATGACCGAGCTGCTTTCGCAGGCCTACTCAAAAGGCGATGGTCTTTTTCAATGCCCCCCATGGATGAGGGTACTAATTCGTGAAACTAACGATCCATTCTCTCTTGCACCAGTAGAAACAACCGGAGGAATAAACATAATTGACTTGGCCAATATATACTCCTGTGCTTTTATCCAAACTCAGGATATGGGGAAGTTACATCCTAATGGTTATTTTGAGGTCCTTGGTCGAATGGACTCCGCTCCTATTCGTGGTTGTAACCTTTTGGTTTACGGTTAAATACCTAATTTGTGTGCAATCTCCTGTGGGATAGCTTTCCTATGTACCATAATGGCAATGGTTTTCATTCTTACGTAGGCCTCCGACATGTATAAAAAGCCCTTGTAAACTCCATCGGAGCCCCAGCTATTTTTGGTAATAAAATACAGCGTTCCGTTTTGATCAGTAGCCATACCAGTTATGTGCATCAGGTGATCGTCGGTGGTGGTAAGGTTCTCAAAGTTTTGCTGCCGATTTTCTTGTGTAACCCTTAGCTCAGGAACAGGCCTATCGAAGTTGGCTAAAAGGTGGCTGAGATCGTCTTTGGAAATATTTGTCCAACGGTCCTTGTCGGAACCGGTTAGCTCTTCAACTTTTGATATGGGTAATACAGCAACGCCCTTACTGTAGGCAAAACTTTTTTCGCTTACATCGCCATCCCAACAAACCGAGAAACCATTTTCAATTGCATACTTCAAAACCTGCATTAGTTCGTCAAGAGGAAGATTGTAGTACTGATTGTGCGACCAGTTATCAGGAATTTCTAATATCACCTTTTTGTAGTAAGGATGATGGCTAAAAGAAGTCAACTCAACGTAATCATCGGGATTAAAACCTACGTTCGCTAATGGCGAGACATTTTTGTTGGGGAGTTTACCAAGATATGCATCCAGTATTCCATTGTAAGCATTGAACCATGCGGTGGAGAGTTTTTTAATGGGATTTTTTACAATAGTTTCAACAAAAGCGCTGAGAATCTTTTCCAGTTCGGCATGGGCATGTACATCGGAATCGTAATTCAACCCAGGATATTCCGTTTCATCTACCATACCGTGCTCTCTGATTACATTCAACACATCGTGAGCCTGTCCACCCTGGCCAAAGTTATTGGCGCCCTGAAAACGGATGTACTCTTTAGCTTTTAGCGCATATGCATGACGCACAAAGTACATTTCTGAGATATCGAAAATCGGTTGCCCCATTCTTATCAGCTCCGTTTCAATGAACGATGTAGTGGCAAAGCTCCAACAGGTTCCGGTTCGTTGCTGATCTTTTACCGGACTGGTTGGCACCTCGTTAAGGGTTTTGAAAACAAAACCTTCGGTTTGCGCAATTGTATTAAACTCAATAAAAATGAGAACGATAAGCAACAATTTTATTTTCGTAGGGTTCATATGTAGTTTTTTTGGTAAACCAATAGGTGAAGGTTTTACTTAAATGAGATCTATCAATATGCCAAGTTAATGAATTTATCCGATTTGTTACTTAAAACCAATAACAAAAATTATAAAATTCATTTAATCAATCGGCTTCTTTGATTCTAATTTTTAAATATTTGACATAGTAGTCAACTTCAATGCCCTCCGTTTCAGTTCCATAAAATAAAAAAGAGTCAAACTTGAATTTATATCGATAAATACATATATTAGCTCCAAATATTACCCTTATTCGATGCGAAGGGCAAGTTTTTACTTAGCAATTGTAGCTTACTTTACTCTTGTAAGGCGATTTATAACCAAAACGCTTTACAGGTTTATTGCTCGCATTAAGCATCGATTAGGTATTATATCTACCCATAAAACTAAAGGCCTTCGAACCCTTCCGGTAGGTTATGATTTATTTTATGAAGGAGGGAACCACCTTAATATTGGTATGGAGCAGGGCTTTCTCTATCAGTTTCTTCGTAATTAATAATCCAAATAGGCAAAGGGCAAATAGTTTGCGCACTCCTTTGCTTGAACTATTATTATAAACAAACGTTTAACTCAAACAATTTATTTCTAACCTAAATCAATTCATTTATGAGAAAACTACTACTTACATTTTGGGGAACCGGATTAACATTGCTGGTTATGGCCGGGGGTATTGTAACCAATACCAATCAGAGTGCTACTTACATTCGTATGTTGGCACGTGATGCCTCAACAAGTATTGATGCAGTTTATTTTAACCCTGCAGGTTTGGTAAAAATGGACGATGGCTTTCATCTTTACCTAAGTAACCAATCGATATTTCAGAAAAAAACAATTGAAAACAAGTTCCCGCTGCTGAACGATGACACATATGTTGGTGATGTTGCAGCTCCGTTGTTCCCAAACTTCTATGCTGTTTATAAAAAAGATAAACTTGCATTGGGCTTTGGCTTCCAGCCAAACGGCGGAGGTGGATCGGCAACCTATAATACTGGGCTCCCAAGTTTTGAGATACCCATTTCAATTATTCCTCCTCTGCTTACCTCCAATGGGATACCTACTAATAAATACTCTGCCGATATCAATTTTGACGGCTCAAGTGTGTTTTGGGGGGCTCAGCTAAATGCTAGCTATGCAATTAACGACATGATTTCGCTTTCGGCCGGGTTTAGGTATATCTATGCCAAGAATACTTATAACGGTTACCTCAAGAATATTCTTATTAACCCCAATCAACCAGCATTTGGGACAAGCTACAATGGGGTAAACATGGTATCGGCCCAGCAATTTTTTACCGATGCTGCCACAACATTGAACACATGGGCTGATGGTGCTAATGCTTACTATGATGGCCTTAATCCAATTGTGCAAGGGGGGCATGGTTCTACTCTTCTTTCTGATGGAACATCTGTAGGGCTAACTGAACAGCAGATTGCAGAGATTCAGGGGTTGCTTGCAGCAGCAGGTTTAGCACCCGAAGCAATTTCAGCAATTAACATACAAAATGCACAAGCAACTCTTGGTGCAGCCGCACCAGTTTTTACAGCCAATGCCAATCAAATGAGCGGATATGCTGCTTTAACCTCTGACAAGGAAGTTGATGCCATTCAAACAGGTACCGGTTTTACCCCAATTATAGGAGCTAATCTAACATTTGGTGATAAGTTAAATGTTGGCATTAAATACGAATTCCGCACCTCTTTAACACTCACCAACGACACAAAGGTTGACGGTACCGGTCTATTCCCTGATGGCGGGAAGCTACGTTACGATATTCCAGCCATACTTTCTGGTGGATTTGAGTATAAAGCGCTTCAGAACCTAAGGATTGCAGCTGGTTTCCACTACTTCTTCGATAAGGATGCGGTAATCGAAAGTGCACCTGGTGTTAAAAAAGATATTGAAGGAAATTTCTACGAGATTGCAGCAGGCTTGGAATATGATATTACCGACAGAGTCCTTGTTTCGGCTGGGTACCTTTATGCAAAAACAGGTGTTGGTAAAGGATACCAAACCGACCTTACACATAGCCTTACCTCAAATTCTGTAGGTTTTGGTGGTATGTTTAAGGTTAATGAAAAGCTCGCAATTGAAGTTGGTACGCTATACACCTTCTATAATCCCGATTCAAAGTATATCGATTACTCCTCGTATAGCATTCCTTCTATTACAGAAGTAAAAGAAATATACTCACGAACAAACATAGTTTTTGCAATTGGTGCTGCTTACAGATTTTAAAACATAAAAAAATGGTTTACATTAGGGGTTGTTTTACAACCCCTAATTTTTTTTACCATGCGATACATCCTACTATTCTTTACATCGGTTTTTATGGGGAATTGCACTTATGCCCAAGAGGTTATCACAGGCCCATTTTCGGCTGAGCTGTCACATCCTGAACTTAATGTAGATGAGATAATTCTATATGCCGATTCTACAGTTGTAAATCTAACCGTTGAGAATAACGCCGACAAGGGTGGCTGGTTCTGTGCCGACAAAAATATCTACATTGAAATTCCCCAAACCCGACAGCGTTTTTACCGCAGGGTCTCCAGGGGCATACCTACTTGTCCAACTGTTCATAACTTCTCCCGAAAGGGCGAAACGCTTTCGTTCTCATTAATCTTTCCGGCCATCCCTGCTGGTTTAAGCACGGTTAATTTGATTGAAGAGTGCAATAAAGCATGTTTCTACTTTAAGGGCTTAATTTTAAACAATAAGTTGAATAACGATATACGTGTGTTTAATCAGGGAATGGAGTTCTATACAGGCAATGAAATTGCCCAAGCTATTGATTGTTTTACGCGTGTGGTAGAGGATATACCTTCAAATCCAACGCATGTTTACGGTTACGCCTATTACCATTTGGTAATGATTTATTATTCCAGCGGCAACAAGTTAACTGCAGGCTTTTGGCTTAACCAGTTGAAAACGTCAACACTTCCCAATAAAGATTACTTTATTCGTATGGTAAAAAGGGATACGGGTCTTGAATAAAAAAAGAAGGCTTACGGCCTTCTTTTTATTGTAGTATTGAGTTATTTAAGTACTCCAGCTTTATACTTTTCGCCAATAACCTTTAGCATATCGTCGGTCATGGTTTCGAGATTCCACTTGGGGTTCCAGCCCCATTCCTCACGGGCGCAGCTATCGTCCATGTAATTCGGCCAGCTATCGGCAATGGACTTTTTAATAGGATCAATGTTGTATTCCAGGGTAAAATCAGGAATGCGTTTCTTTATTGTCGCATAAATTTGCGATGGTTCAAAACTCATGGCGGTAACATTGAAACTATTTCGATGCTTAAGCTTAGCAGGATCGGCCTCCATAAGTTGAACACAGGCATCCAGTGCGTCGGGCATATACATCATATCCAGATAGGTCCCCTGGGGCAAAGGGCAAATAAAGTGTTTATGCTGAATGGCCCCATAGTATATCTCAACCGCATAGTCGGTAGTTCCACCACCGGGTAGGGTAACATTGGAGATGATTCCGGGGAATCGAACGCTTCGGGTATCAACGCCGTATTTGAGGAAATAGTAATCGCTAAGCATTTCGCCGGTTACCTTGCAAATTCCATAAATGGTAGTAGGGCGCATAATGGTATCCTGCGGTGTGTTATCTTTTGGTGAGGTTGGCCCAAATGCGCCAATAGAACTGGGAGTGAACACAGCGCAGTTGAACTCACGGGCTATTTCCAATGAATTCATCAAGGCGCTCATGTTAATTTTCCATGCTAGCTGGGGATTGCGTTCGCCGGTTGCTGAAAGTAGTGCTACCAAATTGAAAATTGAGTCAACCTTGTATTTCTTTACTATTTCAACGTAACGCTGTGTATCGAGTGCATCAAGCACTTCAAAGGCTACATCACCTAAATTGCTGGCACAATTGCTATTGATATCGGCAGCAACTACATTATTGTTCCCATATATCTTTTGCAGATGGGGTACCAGCTCAGAGCCAATTTGACCACCTGCGCCTACAATCAAAATTCGTTTCATAAATTTATGTATTAGAGTAATAAAACTTATGATTTTTCGCAAAAGTATATCTTCTGATTAATACATCAAACCGTTTTTGGCATTTTAAATTTATACTTTTAAGCAGATTTTAAATTTTGGTAAATAAAAAACCGCCTATCGGCGGTTGGTGGGCCCAGCTGGGCTCGAACCAGCGACCCTCTGATTATGAGTCAGATGCTCTAACCTGCTGAGCTATGGGCCCAAAAAACAGATGGCCTGTTTTCATATTGGTTTGCAAAATTACATATTTGCATTTGAATTTTCAAAATAGACACGTAAAAATTATGTTGATTGACAAGTTTAAAGTAATTGATGAATTGACTATCAATAATATAATTCTTGACTTGGGCGGAGTGGTTCTTGACATTGATTATACCTTAACTCTGGCTGCCTTTAAGTGTTTGGGAATAAAAATAGTTGAAGTTTCAACGCTAACAGGCCAAAACGAATTTTTTAATCAATTTGATTGTGGCCTAATAAGCCCTGAACTGTTTCGGCAAAAGTTCAACCAGTTGTTTCACTCAAACCTTAGCCAAAGAGAATTTGATGAAGCTTGGAACGCATTGCTTCTGGATTGGGATGTTGAAAGATTAAATCTAATAGAGGAGCTAAGGAAAAAACACAGGGTGTTTCTGCTGAGCAATACCAACTCCATTCATTTTAACCATTACAACCAGATGCTTTATAAAAAAACAGGCAGAGAGCTAAAGGACTACTTTCATAAAGCGTACCTATCATTTGAGTTGGGAATGCGAAAACCCCAACCCGAAATATTTCAGCGGTTGATAATTGAAAACAACCTAAATCCATTTGAAACCATTTTTATTGATGATACAAAGGAGCACATCAATGCGGCGCACAAACTTGGCATTCAGGCATTTCTCTTGAAAGGCGCTAATAGTGCTTTCCCCCTAAAAAGTATTCTAGCCACATTGATGTAGCATAGCATTTTTGATGCATCCAATTAACGGTTTATCCTATGTAGCCAGATATATTATTTTTATCCGCGCTATTACTGGTTAACCCCTGCAGGAGAAACAAATCGTCCGATAAAAAGGATAGTGTTGGTAGGCTTATGCCGAAGGATGTATATAAAGGGGCGGTTGGCATCAAAAACATTGAAATTAGGCATCGATTTCATGGCTATTACAACTGCAGTTGCTGCAGCAGCAGTGGTTCCCTCCTCCGATACCTCAATAAAAGCCTTATGGTATGCATCGGATATTTTAAGGTTGGAGTAACCTGAAATGCCTGAAAAATCTGCACTATCGTTAAAAGGAGCAATGAGACCCATTGCCTGTAGCATTTTTTTCATGGCAAAGTCAGTTTCAATGGTAAATTTAGGTATGAAAACCAAGGTTTTTTGAGGCTCTATTTTACCAATTAACTCATGGTATTGGGTATAAGAAAAGTTCTTCTCAAATTCTAAAAAAGGTGTGGTGTCATTTGGTAAAACTATTATCATTGATAGTTTATTTCCTTTATAGTCCATTTCGAGAGCCGAATAGTTGCTGCCACGGTAAAAACCAAATGTTTGTTCTGCACTCATAAAGGGGTGTTTAAGCTTGTTGCCAGCTAAGTTGGTAAAGTAGCGTTCCGATGTCTTTTTAGGATTAAAGGGCTGAGACCATTTCCCTTTAAAGAAAATGGCATTGGTAAGAACCAATCGGGTGAGCTTATTAATGCTGCCCTCGGGTAAAAGGTTCTTAATGTATCCCCGGGTATCGGTTTCAATAACTTGGTTAATGGAAAGCCGGCTTGCATCTGGAGCGTTAATAAAATCGGCCTTATGTATTGTGGCTCCATATCCTTTCTTAAGTCCTCTCTTATACTTTCTTAAAACGCTGTAGCTTTGTTCAATCCAAACCCTATTGGTAATGGATGCCACTACGGAGTCGGAGGTTGACTTTTGAACACGATTTTGAATGTTACCCAACGATTTGTGAAACGTTAATCCCTTTTCAAAATGAAAGGTTGAGTTGAGTTGACTAAGAGTTTCGTCTCGGGCCCCAAGCGTAACCATTCCGAAAGCATTTGAAATGCTGAATGGGGAGAAAACAATGTTCTCGGTTGATGTCCTGCTTAACGCTTGGTACAGGTCAAAGCCAAAGCGATTTACTGATTCTGAAGCCTTTTGTGCACCAGCACCACCTGCTGTTATTAGCATTATGAGAAAGATTGAAATTTTTTTCATCGGTTTAAAATGTTTTTAGTGGTACATCAAAAAGTTATCATTTCTCCTGTATCTCTTTTGTTTCCGCATACGGTAAAAAGCACTCGTGGTTATTGTATTGTTTGTTATAAAATCACTGGTACTTTTATATGCATAGAGCATTTGAATCGGGAATTACCATTGGTTCAAATAGTATGCTAAAGTTACAAAAGTTTAGGATAAGTTGATGTTAAAATATTGAAAACAAGAGTAAATAAAAAATTATAGAACAAGTAAAGGGTTTACCTGTAATGCAATACAAAAAATCTTTTGACGAGTTTTACCAATTATCTATTAAACCCTAAGCCTTACCATCAAAAAAACTTAGGTAGTTAAGTTGTTTTTTCTATCTTTGCAGGTTGAAATCAACATTAACAAAATCAGGCTTTTATGGATTATAATTTCAGAGATATTGAGCAAAAATGGCAGGATTACTGGCGTAAAAGTAAAACATATAGGGTTGATATTGATGAGAGCAGCCCCAAGTATTATGTACTCGATATGTTCCCTTACCCTTCAGGAGCAGGTTTGCACGTTGGTCATCCGTTGGGCTACATTGCTTCCGATATTTTTTCCCGTTACAAAAGGCTAAATGGCTTTAATGTGCTTCACCCAATGGGATACGATGCCTTTGGCTTGCCGGCCGAGCAGTACGCCATTCAAACGGGCCAGCATCCCGCAATAACCACTGACAAAAATATTAAACGCTACCGTGAGCAGCTCGATAAGATTGGCTTTAGCTACGACTGGGACCGTGAGTTTCGCACATGCGACCCTGAGTATTACAAGTGGACCCAATGGGCGTTCATTAAAATGTTTAAGCACTGGTACAACAATAAAACCCAAAAAGCAGAACCCATTGAAAGTCTTGTTGCGGAGTTTGAGAGTAACGGGAACATTAATATTGATGCGGCATGTAGCGATGTTCGCACATTTAGTGCTTCCGAATGGAAGGCCATGAGCGAAAGAGAACAGCAAGAGGTGCTGCTGGCCTACCGTTTGGCCTATTTGGCCGATGTGATGGTAAACTGGTGCCCAGCCCTGGGGACAGTACTGGCTAACGATGAGGTTAAAGAAGGTGTTTCCATACGCGGGGGACATCCCGTTGAGCAGCGCAAAATGCGCCAATGGTGCCTTCGAATTTCGGCTTACGCCGATCGTTTGCTAAATGATTTAGATGCCCTCGATTGGACTGATTCATTAAAGGAGATTCAACGAAACTGGATTGGAAAATCCGAAGGTGCTGAGGTATGGTTCAGAGTAGAGGGGAGCAATCGTAAGATACTTATTTTTACTACCCGACCCGACACCATCTATGGCGCAACCTTCATGGTGATTGCCCCAGAAAGTGAATTGGTTGATGAGCTAACCACTCCTGAATATGCCGAAAAAATGGAGCAGTACCGTCAGGAGGTTAAGCGGAAAACCGAGCGTGAACGCTTGGCCGAAGCACGTAAGGTGACAGGACAATTTACAGGTAGTTACGCCATAAACCCATTCACCAATGAACGCATCCCTATTTGGGTTAGCGAATATGTTTTGGCTGGGTATGGAACTGGTGCCATAATGGCTGTACCCGCCCACGATAGCCGTGATTTTGCCTTTGCCAAAACCTTTGGTTTGCCCATTGTTCAAACGGTAATCCGGCCGGGCGAGCAGCCCACTAATCCCGAATCGTGGATTGAATCGTACGATTCCAAAGAAGGTATTGTAATTAACAGCCCTATAATCAACGGCTTAGAAGTTAAAGAGGCCATTTTGAGAATATGTGAGGTATTAGAATCACGGGGTTTAGGTAAACGTAAGGTAAACTATCGCCTTCGTGATGCAATTTTTAGCCGTCAGCGTTACTGGGGTGAACCATTCCCAATCTACTACAAGGATGGAGTACCCTATCCCTTAGATGAGGATAAACTACCCCTTGAACTACCCGAAGTAGATGCCTATTTACCAACCGAAAAGGGAGAGCCCCCTCTTGCTCGTGCAAAAAACTGGCATACTCCCGAGGGGTATCCCTATGAGCTGAACACCATGCCCGGATTTGCCGGTTCTTCGGCGTATTACCTACGCTACATGGATCCCCACAATGATACCGCACTTGTTTCGCCTGAAGCAAACAGATACTGGGAAAATGTAGATCTTTACATAGGTGGTACTGAACATGCTGTGGGTCACTTGATATATTCAAGGTTCTGGAATAAGTTCCTCTACGACCTAAGTTATGTTTGCAAGCCCGAACCGTTCAAAAAGCTCATTAACCAAGGAATGATTCAGGGTCGCTCAAATTTTGTTTACCGGATAAAGGGTACTAATACTTTTGTCTCGTTCAATCTTAAGGGAAAGTATGATGTTACTCCCATACATGTTGACGTTAACATAGTCAGCAATGATATTCTGGATATTGAAGCGTTTAGAAAATGGAGACCCGAGTTCGAGAACGCCGAATTTATTTTAGAAGATGGCAAATACATCTGCGGTTGGGCAGTTGAAAAAATGAGCAAGAGCATGTGGAACGTGGTAAACCCCGATACCATAGTGGCGCGCTATGGCGCCGATACCCTTCGCATGTATGAGATGTTTCTTGGCCCGCTGGAGCAGAGCAAACCCTGGGATACCAATGGTATCGATGGCGTTCACAAGTTCCTACGCAAGTTCTGGCGTTTATTCCATAATACAGAAAACGAATTTATAGTATCGGATGCCGAACCTACTGCTCAAGAGCTTAAGTTTCTTCATAAAACCATTAAAAAGGTTACAGAGGATATTGAAAAGTTCAGTTTAAATACCGGCGTCTCGGCCTTTATGATTTGTGTAAATGAACTTTCGGATCTCAAGTGCAACAAGCGTAGCGTATTGGAACCCTTGGTTGTGCTAATTGCCCCTTACGCACCTCATATAGCTGAGGAGCTCTGGCATTTACTGGGTCATGAAACATCAGTAAATGTTGCCAGTTGGCCTTTATTCAACGAGGAATTCATTAAAGAATCAACCTTTAGCTGTCCGGTATCGTTTAATGGAAAAACACGGTTTACTCTTGAAATACCTCTAAATCTTAAACCAACAGACGTGGAGCAAATTGTGTTAGCCGATGCTAATACCCAAAAGTATCTCGATGGGAAACAGCCCAAAAAAATTATTGTGGTACCTAACAAAATTGTAAATATTGTTGTTTAATAAAAAATATTTGTAGGTCGATGAAAATTGCCTAATTTTAGTAAACCCTTAAATTTCATTTTTTACTTTAAAAAAGGATTACAATATGGAGAAATCGGAAAACAAAACCAAATCGTTTAAAGATTTGGTGGTATGGCAGAAAGCTCACTCGTTTGTGCTTAATGTTTACCAGCAGGTTAAAATTTTCCCCGATGAAAATCAGGCCTCTCTTGTTGGTGACATGCTATGCGAGAGCGCAACGGCAATTGCCACAAACATTGTTGGTGGATACAAGAAGAAGGAACGCGAGGAAAAACTTCTTTTCCTAACCACAGCACAGGAGGCACTCGAAGAGTGCAGGTACTTTATTACCCTTGCCGCCGACCTGAGCCTTTTAGATTCGTTCCAGGCTGAGGAAATGGAGGGCAACCTTAACGAGGTTAGCTACTTGCTTAACTCTTACGTTAAATCCATTAGGCGTCGCCAGCAGGAAGATGATAGTAAAGAGTAGCTTGATTGGAAAAAATGACTGATTCAAAAATTTTTAAAACAGTCCGATCCTATGCCATTATAGTGTTCGGACTGTTGCTTTATGCACTGTCATGGACAGCATTTCTGATCCCTCATAAAATAACCGGGGGGGGGGTTTCAGGTATAGGTGCATTGGTTTACTATGCCACAGGCCTCCCCATGGGTTACACCTACTTTCTTATAAACGTTGGCTTAATACTCATAGCCATTAAAATGCTTGGGGCAAATTTTGGTGTTAAAACCGTATTCGGGGTCACCGTTGGTGCTTTTTTACTCTCACTTTTGCAAATGACCATAAAGGTTGTTGTGGTGGACGATAAATTTATGTCCGCCATAATAGGGGGGGCGCTTGCGGGAGTAGGTTTGGGCATAGTTTTTACCCAAGGGGGTAGCACGGGCGGAACCGATATAATTGCCATGATTATTAATAAGTACCGTAACATTAGTCCCGGTAGGGTAATCATGCTCTGCGATGTTTTTATTATAGGTTCATCCTTTCTTGTGTTGCTCGATCTGGAACCAGCTAAGCGTATTGAAACCATTGTTTATGGCTATGTAGCAATGGCTATAACCGCCTACTCGCTCGATGCGGTTCTTTCTGGTAGTAAGCAGTCGGTACAGGTTTTTATTTTTTCCAAAAAGTATCAGGAAATTGCCGATCGCATTACTAAAGAAATAAACCGTGGCGTAACCGTGGTTGACGGAATGGGATGGTACACAAAAGACCACCAAAAGGTGCTAATATCATTGGTGCGAAAACACGAGGTGAGTGATGTGTACAAAATAATAAAGGAGGTTGACTCTGAGGCTTTTATCTCGGTTGCAACGGTTACGGGGGTTTACGGGCGCGGATTTGAACGAATTAGGCATTAGCCTGCCCAGTTTTCTCTGTCCAGACTACGATACTGAATTGCCTCAGCCACGTGCTGGGGCATAATTTTATCTGATCCTTCCAAATCGGCAATGGTACGCGATACCTTTAGAATGCGGTCGTAGGCCCGTGCCGAAAGGTTGAGACGTTCCATGGCGGTTTTTAAAAGGGCGGTTCCAGCTTCGTCCAATACGCAGAATTGGCGTATGAGTTTAGAGTTCATTTGGGCATTGCAGTGGACATTGCTCCACTCAATAAATCGTTCCTCTTGAATTTGACGAGCTTTTACCACTCGTGCCCTTATCTCGGTGCTACTTTCGGCTGGCGGACCCGACGATAGCTTTTCGAATGGCACGGGGATCACCTCAATGTGTATGTCAATTCTGTCGAGCAGTGGCCCTGAAATTCGATTAAGATACCTCTGCACCTCACCAATCGAACAAACGCATTCCTTTTCAGGGTGGTTGTAGTAGCCGCAGGGGCAAGGATTCATGGATGCCACCAGCATGAAGCTGGCTGGGTATTCAACGGTAAACTTAGCTCGTGAAATAGTGATTACCCTATCCTCAAGGGGTTGTCGCATCACCTCAAGTACTGAGCGCTTAAATTCAGGAAGTTCATCCAGAAACAGAACTCCATTATGGGCTAATGAAATTTCGCCGGGTTGAGGGAACTGCCCACCACCTACCAGTGCCACATCCGAAATGGTGTGATGAGGACTTCGGAATGGGCGACGGGTCATCAGAGAAGTGTTTCTGTCAATTTTCCCAGCAACCGAGTGAATTTTTGTGGTTTCAAGGGCCTCGCGAAGCGTTAGCGGCGGTATGATGGTGGGTATGCGTTTAGCCAACATGGTTTTACCAGCTCCAGGGGGCCCAATCATGATGATATTATGGCCACCAGCTGCTGCTACCTCAAGAGCTCGCTTAACATTCTCCTGTCCTTTTACATCGGAAAAGTCAACATCGTAGCTATTGGCATGGGCAAAAAACTCTTCGCGGGTATTTACCACAGTGGGTTTCAGGTTGCTGCTCCCATTAAAAAAGTCAACTACCTCTTTAATGTGCTCAACGCCATAAACTTCTAAATTGTTAACCACTGCAGCCTCGCGTGCATTCTGCTTGGGCACAATAAAACCTTTAAACCCATCTTCGCGAGCCTGAATGGCTATTGGGAGAACCCCCTTTATGGGTTGAATCAATCCGTCGAGCGATAGCTCGCCCATAATAACGTACTCATGTAGGTTATCGGATGTGATCTGCTCCGATGCAGCCATTATCCCAATGGCGAGGGGTAAATCGTATGCCGATCCCTCTTTTCGGATATCGGCAGGTGCCATATTAATAACAATGCGCTTTTTGGGGAATTTATAGCCATTAGTTTCCAGTGCCGACATTATACGCTGCTGGCTTTCCTTAACGGCATTATCGGGTAGCCCAACAAGAAAAAAGTTAATGCCTTGCCCTACACTAACCTCAATGGTTATGGTAGTAGCCTTTATCCCATGTACAGCGCTTCCATACGTTTTTACCAACATGGCTGCTGAATTTTAATGAAAGCAAGAGTGTCCTATAGCTGCTGGATGCTAATAGGACACTCCCGCTCGCTGCTAGTGGCAAACCGAATACATTTTAGCCTGTTGAATCAGTTGTATGGTTAGGCGCTGAAGCTCTGCCTTTGCATACATTTTCCCTTGAACTGATGCGGTTCCGCAAAGAATTTCAATTGCCTTGTTTTCCGCCTCAGCACAACCACTTTTATCGCAGTAAAACTTTTGATCGCCAACCTCATAGTAGCAATTACCTCCATCGGGGGGGCAGCATACATTAGCTATTTCACACTCGGGTGGCTCAAAGAGCTGGCATACATCATCTTCAACCTTCTTACAGCCCCAGGTTAGTAATGCCAGAATGGCGCCAAGGATGATTGGGGTGGCTAATAACTTTTTTCGCATGGCTTTATTGTTTTAAATGGTACTGAATTATCTTTTTAAAACTATCGTATGGCATGTAACCCTTATAAACTTTACCTGCAATTACAAATGTTGGTGTACCTGTAAAATCAAATTTATTAAATTCGTTGCGTATATGCAATACATAGTTCATCGATTCATCGCCAAGAATACACTCTGCAATTATGGGGTCGCTATCAATAAAATAGTTTACCATGTTACTAAATTCATCGGTATAAATAACATTACTATTGGTTACCAACAGTTCATGTAGCTTCTCGTAGTAACCGTACCGGTTAATACATACCGCAGTTTTTACCTCTTTTAAACGAGCCTCGCTGGTTGAATGTTCCACAAGTTTTAAAACCAACTTTACCCTCCCGTTTGCAATGTACTCCTCCCGAAGTTTTGGGAAAACCTCGGTAAAAAAAAGCCTGCAATAGCCGCAATGATAGCTTACATAGGCATATAGAGTAAGTTTTGCTGTATCGCTACCAAAAGTAATATCAAGTGGGCTAGCAGTAACATCAACAATCCTGCTATTTTTTTTGGCATTTATAAGGTTATATGATTTTATCCCTATTAGAACCAATAGTATAGCCGATAACACAATGGCTAACCACTCAATTGGCCTGATCCTTTTTACCATCTTTTTCAACTTTCGGTTTGAATTCTTTTCTATCTAAATCGGTGCTAAAATTCATTACATAGGGGTGAAATACAAGGTTCAATCCCCGTTCCTGAACCCTAATTGTAGCTTTCATTACCCGTTGTAGCTGCTTGGTATCAAAACTATACTTTGAATTCTTACCCCTTTCAAGTGCAACCAGGTATAACCCCGATCGTTTTGCCTTGTTGTCGCCCTCGAAATCTTCTGCCTTAAGTCCCTGCCTCTTAAGTAGCTTTTTAGATTTACCAAACATCATATCACCCGGATAAACTACAAAATGGTACTCGTAATCGTCGCCAAAGCTTTGCATTCCGTAAACCGACATATCCATGGCTGTACTAACTATATCGGTTTTGGGGAAATAAATCTGATTGTTGTAAATAAAAACTTTAGTTTTAAGCGTGCGGAACACAATATTATCAAGTTCTTTTAAGTTTGTGAACTTGGACAATTCCATTGCGGGTTCAAAATTGTAAATACCGCCATCCTCAAGGGTAAAATCACCCATTAGGTTAAATTTTTCGTAAAAGATATTCGTATCCTGCATTACAACCCTACCAAAAACAGTTCCAGTCAATAGTCCCTCAATGTTTTTATGTGTGAAATAGTCTTGTTCAAAATCTTCGTTTTCTGCAAGAAGCTGTTTAATGTTAATGTTTTTCGATTCGTTTTTAAATTCAATTATTTCAAGAGGTGCTTTACGGGTATCGTAAATGGCTGAGGTAACCATTGTGCCACCAAAAGCCTTCAAACGCATATCATCAATCACGTAAAGGCTATCATCGAGCCTGAATTTGGTAGAAAGATCACTAATTAGAATCTTCCCGTATTTTATCCTATCCACTTTGGCAATACCCCTTATAATGTATTGAGGCATGTAGCTGGACGATGAATCATCTTCTATAGTTTCTGTTTTGATAGAGTCTGCCTCAATATTTGTGGTGGTGTCCTCTGCCATAAATGGTAGGAACATGGCGTAGTCAATCCTGCTAGCCCAAAGTGATGTGTTAATAATTAGTTTTTTGTTCTTTTGTTCTTGAATTATAGTCTTGTAAGCATTCCATATAGAGGTTGAGTCCGATTGGAATTCCAAATCTTTATAGCGTCCGCTAAGATTGTTAAGCCTAATGGTATCGTTGGCCATGGACATGTTAAACGAGAGATGATCAATACCAATAAGGGTATCGTTGGGGAGCGAAAAGCCGAAATCGGTAACGGTAGCTGAAAACCGGCTATTTTCAAAGATAATAGGCATCAGGTCGCGTTCGAGCGAATCGAGTTTTAGGTTGCCATATGTGTTAAACTTTAACTCGGCTAAACCTGTAATGTAGCTAACCAGTGTGTCGGGGAGGTAGAACTTTATTTCATTAAGATTGACTTTAAATAGGCCATCGGCTCGGAATACTGGATTTTGCAGGTTACGCACCTTAAATTTTAATCCAATTAGGCTGCTGCCTAGGGCAATATTTAGTGTATCTACTTTTATGTCGATTTTTTCGGGGTAGGATATATCGCCGTTAAGTGTTGCTTTAAGTAACCCATTGGTAACTTTAAGATTATATCCGGGCAGCTGCAGCTCCAGTCCGTTTATATTGAGTTGCTTATTCGATGAGAACGAAATGGCGGCATTTAGGTTCGTTATAGCGTTAATGGAATCGATGGCTGCACTTATATTTCGTAGATTAATATTAAAGCCAGAGTTAGCCATAAAGTAATCGCTGCTGCTTAATCCAAGATATTCTGGTAGCTTGCCTTTGGTATAAAAATCGGCTTCAACTATTCCTGAAAGTTGGGTCAGAGTGCTGTCGGGAAGCAACGGAGTAAACTCATCGAGGTTAATTAACAGGTTTCCCTGAATGTTGTACACAGGTTTGTTGGGGTTTTTAAGCGTTAGCGACAAATTCACACTACTTTGCTCTGTCTGAATATCTAGCTTCTTGATGCTGATGGATGTGGTGGTTAAAAAGTTTGTATTGGGAACGGCAAGGCTTCCGGTAATATTAAACCGTTTAATCTTGGGATACTTAGTGGTTCTCAGATATCCATTTTTTAAAGCAAAATCAACAAAAACGCTGGGAAACATTATCGTGTCATATAGGTATCCCCTGATGGTTGAGTTTAGGGCTATTTGCCCTGCAACCCGGTCTATCCCAAAACTTTGTGTCAAGCTGTCGGGGATAAACTTCGAAAGTTCAATCAGATTAATTTTTGGTAGGGCAACACCCATGTCGATCCAAATGGAATCGGAAAGGACCACGTTTCCCTTTGCCCTTACCTGAATACCATCGGTTTCGAGGGTTGCCAATGAGATGGTAACATTACCATTATCGTACTCGATGCTGTAGCTGAGAGCCGCTTTATTTAATTTATTTACCGGAAAATCCTGATAGGTAAGTCGGCTAAGAACTACATCGCCAAAGCTTTTAAACTGAATGCTATCGCCCGTTACCCTTCCGTTAAGGTGAAGCTTTGAAATGTTGATGTTTGCCGAAGCATTTTCGCGGCTATCGAAGTAGGTGAGGTTAATATCGCTTATAGTAAGATTTTTTAGCAGGATGTTAAGAATGGTTTGTACGGATGAATCGTTTTGCTCAGGAAGTGTATCAGAGGGTATTAGAAAGTCGAAGTTGCTGCGTCCGGTTGAGTCAACCACATAGTTTGCCCTAAAGCCGTTAAGCTCAAAACCTTCAACCTGTATATTGTTGTGTATCAGCGGGTATGCTCGTATAGAGATAAACACATTTTTAAAACCAATTAGGGTGTCGGGGAGTTGAGCGATCCCGAAAACCCGAACCGAATCGGACTGCTGTCCTAACTTAAAGTCCGAAATCCTTACGGTAAGATTAGGAAAATCCCTGAAGGGGATAATGGAAACCTGGCCATAGCTGATGGGGGCCTTAATGGTCTTTTCTACCTCATGAATGGCTAATTGGGTAATCTTCCCCTCAAATAATTTGATAGCTAATATAAATAGGATCAAGAAAAGGATTAATCCTAAAAACAGATAGAGTAAAATATTTAGTGATTTCCTGACGATGTGCGTAGTTTTCATAATTTACCTACAATCTTTTATAAAAAAATGGATTTTTTTATACTTCCGAAGGGTTGAGTTTAGCTCAGAACCTCTCAGATTTTTGGCTATTATAATACCGGCACTATCGATAAGAAAATTCATAGGAATTGCCTTGATGTTATACATTCTTGCAATACTGCTTCGCCAGCCGTTTAAATCGCTACCATGATAATTCCATATAAGATTATCGGATTCTATAGCCTCCACCCAATTGTTACGCTTCAGGTCGAGCGATACGCTAAAAATTTCGAACCCCTTGCCATTGGTAAAGCAGGCTTCCTTATATCGTTTATATACCTCGGTCAGTAACGGATTTTCTTTTCTACAGGGGGAGCACCATGATGCCCAAAAGTCAACCAGCACCAGTTTCCCTCGTAACGAGGATAGTTTATATTCCTCGCCATTTGGCCCCGTCATAATAATTTCAGGTGCGGTTTGTCCAACTTGAATTTCCTGAGTAGCTGCTTTGCCAGCAAATAAAACCAACAATATGAAAACTAAAGCCAATTGTCTCATAGTATTCTTTTTTACAGGCTATCCTATAAATTTTATGCCAAGATACAAAGTTTTACCAATATAATTCTTACTTTTCATGTGAATTAGTTGAATTAGGATTGTGCTTTAAGACATGTTTAAATAGATACTAAATCAGATGCAGGTAAATGGTCAATACTTTAGAACCATTTGGGTTTATAATGCAAAATCGATATTTGCAGATGTTCAGGTAATAGACCAGCGTTTTCTTCCCCATCGTTTTGAGGTTGAAACGCTATCAACCTATAAGGAAATGGTAACAGCCATTTCCGACATGCACGTTAGGGGATCTGGGTTAATTGGTGTTGCTGGTGCATTTGGGGTATATCTTACCATTCGCGAGGCCTTTACTACAGGTAAAAACGATGAGTTTATAAAACGAGCCACCGATGAGCTAATGAATACCCGTCCAACGGCAGTTAATCTGAAGTGGGGTATCGAACAAATGATTTCGAAGGTGATGCATTTACCGGCTAATGCCGATAGGGTTCGGTTGGCCCTTACCAGTTCCCAGCATATTGCCAACCTCGATGCTGAGAGTTGCAAACGTATTGGTTTAAACGGTTTACCCATAATTGAGCAGATTGCAGTACGGAAAAGAGGCTATACGGTTAATATTCTTACCCATTGTAACGCCGGATGGCTGGCCTTTACCGATTACGGATCGGCACTTTCACCCATATATCTTGCCCATCGTAAAGGGATAAGGGTTCATGTTTGGGTTGATGAAACTCGACCGCGAAACCAGGGAGCGGCACTTACCGCTTGGGAGCTACTCAATGAGGGTGTTCCCCACACACTTATAGCCGACAACACTGGTGGCCATTTAATGCAAAACGGTATGATTGATCTGGTAATTGTGGGAGCCGACCGCATTGCTGTTAATGGCGATTTTGCCAATAAAATTGGGACCTACCTTAAAGCTTTGGCTGCCTTCGATAACCAAATACCATTTTACGTAGCAGCTCCCACCTCAACCATTGATTTTAATCTTTATCGGGGAATTGGAATCCCCATTGAGCAGCGCTCAGCCAATGAGGTGCGCTACGTTAGCGGTCTTTATAATAACAAGGTGGTGGATGTGCTCATCTGTCCAAGGGAAACTCCTGCCATTAACTATGCTTTTGATGTCACCCCTGCACGGCTGGTTACCGGAATTATTACGGAAAAGGGTATAGTTAATGCCTTAAGCGATGAGATAGCTAAACTGGGTGGTTCTTGAATATTTTTTATTTTTACCCATTAGCTCTAGTTTTGAGTTTTGCTACAAATTGCTGTGTCAATAGAGTAATGCAGATGAAGGATGGTGTAATCAAATTTAGCTGCAACTGGACTAAAACTGATCCCGTTGTACTGCCCCAAACCGATGATCTCATTTATTGGCGACAGGTTCTTCATCGCAAGGGATTTATTGGGGTTGATGCCAAAGGCATTGGTTACGGTAATATCAGTTGTAGGATAACGGGCAATGAGTTCCTGATTACCGGAAGCGGTACTGGAGTGTTCATCGAAATAGGTGTACAACATCTGGTGCTGGTTACATCATTCAACATTCATCGCAACACTGTTGACTCAATCGGGCCGGTAATAGCATCTTCAGAATCGCTAACCCATGCCGCTCTATACCTTTGTGACCCCGCAATAGGGGCTGTTTTACATGTTCACAATTTGAACATGTGGCGCGCATTGCAGCGCAGAGTTCCCCGAACCGATAAAAAGGCCGAGTATGGTACATCAGAAGTGGCAAAAGAAATTATAAGGTTGTACAACCAAACCAATTTGAAAAAGGAGGGTATTTTGGTTATGGCTGGTCACGAAGAAGGTATAGTAACCTTTGGCCCCGATATGGCCACTGCCGCAAGCATACTGTTTAATTGGGCGGAGGAGTGTTAGCTGATGGCTTTTGCAAATGAATTAGTAAATGGCTATGCCAACATTTTTCGTTTCAACTTATTATAGGGACATTTATTGCAAAAGCCATCAGTTGTATCCATACAAGTTAATTACTATAAATTTTTATTGTTCCAACTTAGCTGCTTCTGCTTTGGCCTTAGCCACAAGTGCATTGGCTTTTTCATCGGCTTCAGATATAACCTTTTGTGCGGCAGCTTCACCATTTTGCCTGATTTTCTTTGCAGCTTCCTTTGCAATTTTTTCGGCAATTGAGCCTTTCTTTTTGCCTTCTGCTTCAGTTTTTTGGGCCTGTGCTTCTGCTTCCTTTCTTATTTGCTCGGCCTGCTTGGCTGCTTCGGCTCTAATTCTTTCGGCTTCCCTTTCGGCATCTGCAATTAACCTATCGGATTCTGCCTTAGCCTTTTGACGGGCTTCAACCTTGGCATCATCTATCTTTCCCTTAACAACCTCACGGGCAGTTTCCTTAACAGAACTGCTTGCCGATTCTGAACCCATTCCCGAATCTAGGATTACCTCAGGCTTAGAAGATGTCCCCAGAATCTTTATTTTAATATCAAGGTTTTGGGGTAGCTTAGCCCCATACTTACCCAATAGGTCGTTGGCCAAATTGGTGGCGCCGCCAAGATACGATGTGGGAATGGCAACCTTTGCCTTAAAATTGAGGGTTTGATCAATGCCCATATCCCCGCCGAAGTTCATCTTCGCTTGGACAATTTTTGTATCGAATGGCTCGATGTAGATGCGTTCATCCCTTACGCTAAAGCTCACGTTAACGTCTTTTAGACTTGGATTACGAAGTTCCTCCTTCTTTGTAAAATCGGCCAGTTTGGCAAATGCTTTGGAGTTGCTAATGCCAATGCTGTAGGATTGTAATTTCCCGTATGCATCGATACTACTCATAACTGGCATCATTGTGGTATCGAGCAGTGAGGTAAACCGGAACTGGGTGGATACCCTACCTGTCATATCCTTTACTGCCGGCGCCATCTTCTGTAGGGTCGAGAATGATTTAAAGGCAGCCGGAATTTCAATATCGCGCATGTTAAAATCGAAGTTAACCCTTGGGACTTTGGGGTCTCGCGGGTCATACGTGCCCGACATCTGAACGGAGCCCTCAAGCATGTTCATGGATAGATTTTTAAGGTCGGCAACGCGGTCCGAAATCGTAACATTTCCAGTAGTATTGCTAATTATCAGTTTATCGTAAACAATTTTTTTAAAATCAACCTTGGTTACAAAGTTTATATTCTTTGGAATTTCAATTACACTTAGGACTGTGCTATCGGTGGTCTCTTCATTTGGTGTGCTATCACCAGTCATCAGTTCGTTTGTGTTGAACAGATTGGAGTGTACCTCGAGGTTGCCGGAAAGGGTGGCGTTGCTGAAGATATAGGGGATAAAGTTTTCTAAGAGCCCTTTCATGTGTACATCACTCGAACCAATATTCATGTCGAAGTTGGCCAAATTTACATATTGTGGGGAAAAATTTAGGGTGATATCGTTAATGGCAACCTCGGCCGGTAGATCGGGCGATTTGAACTTAAAGCGGGACAGCTTAAGCATGCCATCGGCTTTAAAGCGATCATACTGTTCCTTTTCAATAAATGAAAGTTTTCCGCCAAAGTCGAGATTCGACTCAAGGATTCCCTCAATAAAGGTACTATCAAGGGGGACAATATCGGTTAGGGAGGCAAAATCAATTTTCCCGGTAACATTTCCGTTAACCAGCATATCGCTTATTGGCGTAGCCACGTGCAGGTTCATGCTGAAGGGATTTCCGCCCAGTTCTAGCGAGAACCTATCGACGTTAACCAAGGAGTTGTCCATGTGGGTTCCATCGAACCAAGCCTTGGTGCTGATGTTGACATTGCTAATCGATTTGGGCAAATCGGGATACTTAAACATTCCATTGTCAACCGAAAGGACAATAAATGCGTTAGGCAGTTGGGTATCGTTGTATGTTCCCCTTACGTAGCCTTCAATTCCAAAATTACCCGATGCCTGAAGACCCTCAAAATCTTTTATGTAAATAGCAGGAATCATTGATAGTAAAGCTTTGAAATTGGTTGAGGGTGTTTTAAAATTCAGGTTGATGTCAATGCTGTTGTTAGGCATACGTATTGATCCATCAAATAGCAGCATAAGCTGGTTAATGCTAAAGCGGTTTTCCTTAAAGGTGTAGTAGCTGCTATCGAGATTGGCTTCAATGAGTGCATCAAAACCAAGGGTGGAGTTCTTAATGTAGCGGATGCCATCCATCCAGAAGTTGAGCGACTCAATGGAACTCTTAAGGTTGAGGTTGGTTTGTTTTACTCCCATATTACCCGATAGGATTAGGTTGAAGTTCTTAATGTTTGCCTTCATGTTGGAGGAATCGTCGATATAGGAAATATTAGCATTTCTAATTTCGAATTTTCGAAGCGAAACTCTTGTGTTTATAGGAGTTAAGTCTGCTGTATCCTCAACTTCAGTTTCAGGGGTTTCGGAGGGTTTCATTACGTCCCAATTTGCCTTACCATCGTGGGAAACCTTAGCCCTTACGATGGCTCCATCCAATAATATGGATTTCACCTCAAAATTCTCCATGTCAATTACGCTCCAAAGGTTGACCTTAACACTGAATTCCTTAAAGGCAACCAGCGTATCGTTTTTAAAGCTATCGACACCTATCACATTCAGGCCTTTCATGCCAATGTAAAGATTGGGAAATCCTTTTATTAGAGATACCTGAAAATCGGTAAAATCAACCTGCGCATTGAGCATGCTGTTTAACTCGTTTTTGGCAAGCCGCATTAGTTGGGGTTTAAAAACAACAGGAACAACTATAGCAGTAACAATAAATAGTCCAATCAGGACAGCTAGGGTTTTACCAGCAATCTTTACTATCTTATTCATAGATAAATCAATTTATGTTTTCTCAAGTACATACAAATTTACTAAAGAAAATTATATCATTAGACCTGAGTAATACTGAAAAATCTGAACAAAATGTAGCAGAAACTGTTTGAAATAAATTAAAATGTTTTAAATTTGCTTAAGTTAAAGTACCATGAGCCTTATCAAAAGAATTTTATTTTTTTACTGGGAAGGTTTTAGGAGTATGACCATAGGTAAAACTCTTTGGATAATAATACTCATAAAACTTTTTGTAATGTTTGCCATACTTAAAGTTTTTTTCTTTCCGAATATTTTGAAGCGCAACTTCAAAACTGATGAGGAGCGCAGCAAGTATGTAATTGAGCAATTAACAACCAAAACTAAATAATCAAACCTATGGAACATTTCGACTTATCATTAGTCAACTGGTCGAGGGCGCAATTTGCCCTTACGGCCATGTATCATTGGGTTTTTGTTCCGTTAACCTTAGGATTGGCGTTTATAATGGCTTTCATGGAAACCATTTACTACAAAACGGATGATGAGGAGTGGAAGCGTATTACCAAATTTTGGATGACGCTCTTTGGAATAAACTTTGCCATTGGCGTTGCCACTGGAATTATCTTGGAGTTTGAGTTTGGAACAAATTGGAGTAACTACTCCTGGTTTGTGGGCGATATCTTTGGGGCTCCGCTTGCCATTGAGGGCATCATGGCTTTTTTCATGGAATCGACCTTTATTGCTGTGATGTTTTTCGGTTGGAACAAGGTAAGCAAAAAGTTTCACCTCGTCTCAACATGGTTAGTAGCCCTTGGCGCCAATCTGTCGGCTCTATGGATTTTAGTTGCCAATGCTTGGATGCAGTATCCAGCAGGTATGTACTTTAATCCTGATACCGCCCGTAATGAGATGCACAACTTTTGGGAGGTTCTATTCTCCCCCGTTGCCATAAATAAGTTTTTGCACACCATTACGTCAGGGTACGTTTTGGCTGCGCTTTTTGTTATAGGCATTAGTGCCTGGTTCTTGCTGAAGGGGCGGCATATACTTCTTTCTAAGCGAAGCATCATAATTGCATCGGTATTTGGATTGATATCATCTTTATTTCTGGCCCTAACCGGCGATGGCTCGGCCTATCAGGTTGCCCAAAAGCAACCCATGAAGCTTGCAGCTATGGAGGGTCTCTACGAGGGAACCGAGCGTGCTTCTCTTATTGTTATTGGTGCGCTTACACCTGGGAAAGAGTATAACGACAATAAGGATCCCTTTATCTTTAAGATACAAATACCTAAATTGTTATCATTTCTTGGCTATCGTTCATCCGATGCTTTTGTGCCAGGAGTGGAGGATATTATTAAGGGTGAATACACCTACACCGATAAGGATGGCAACCAGAAGGTGGCTCTTTCGGCGGAACAGAAGATTGAACACGGGAAGATTGCCATTCAGGCCCTGGCCGATTACAAGAATGCCCGGGAGGCAGGCGATAGCGCCGCAATGGCTTATCACCGTAAGCTCATCGACGAAAACTTTGAGTACTTTGGCTATGGCTATCTGAACGACCCAAATAGCATAATTCCAAATGTGCCGCTTACCTTCTACAGCTTCCACATTATGGTTGGACTGGGTTTTCTATTTATCGCATTTTTTATATTGATACTCTACCTTATCTACTTCAGGAGCTTCAAAATAAATAAATGGCTGCTGCGCCTTTCGATACTAATGATACCCCTTGCTTATATTGCCAGTCAGGCGGGATGGATTGTTGCCGAGGTGGGCCGCCAGCCCTGGGTTATCCAGGATGTTCTTCCTAACGTTGCCGCTGTTTCGCGCATCGATGCTAGCGCTGTTCAGGTAACGTTCTTCCTATTTTTCATAATCTTCACCACTTTGCTAATCGCAGAGCTGCGAATAATGTTTACCCAAATTAAAAAAGGACCTAAAGATGGAGGGAATTAGCCATGATTGATACAACATTTATCTTTTTACAACACTATTGGTGGTTTATTATCTCGCTACTGGGTGCTTTGCTGGTTTTCCTTTTGTTTGTTCAGGGTGGGCAGACGCTGATATATACCATTGGAAAAACCGAAACGGAACGAACTATGTTGGTTAATGCACTGGGACGCAAATGGGAGTTTACATTTACCACATTGGTAACCTTTGGCGGTGCCTTTTTTGCATCATTTCCGCTCTTTTATTCCACCAGTTTCGGAGGGGCCTATTGGGTTTGGATGGCCATTTTGTTTTGTTTTGTAATTCAGGCTGTTTCGTATGAGTATCGTAGTAAACCCAATAACTTTCTTGGGGCAAGAACTTTTGAGATATTCCTATTCGTAAATGGGCTATTGGGAACGGTATTGCTGGGCACAGCTGTGGCCACCTTTTTTACTGGTTCACAGTTCTCGGTAAGTAAAATTAATTTGACTAATCTTTCTAATCCAGTAATTTCGTCATGGGAAACCCCCTGGCATGGGCTTGAGGCAGCACTAAACTTACATAACTTATCGTTGGGACTTGCCGTATTCTTTTTAGCCCGGGTTTTAGCCATTCTTTATTTCATGAACCATGTAAATCACGACCAAATTAATGCCCGCTCACGTAAGCAGCTACTATACAACGCTATTCCTTTTTTGTTTTTCTTCCTAACCTTTGTAATTTGGCTGTTTATTCGCGATGGGTTTGCAGTTAATCCCACTAACGGTTTGGTATTTATGCAAAAGAATAAATACTTGCTAAACCTTATACAAATGCCTGTTGTGCTAATCATGTTTCTTACAGGAGTGGTTTTGGTTCTTTGGGGTATTACTAAATCGTTGCTAAAAACCTATACAAAGGGGATTTGGTTTACCGGTTTTGGAACAGTACTAACTGTTCTGTCATTATTCCTTATTGCGGGATACAACAATACAGCATACTATCCATCCACCTTCAACCTGCAGCATTCGCTTACCATTTTCAACAGCTCCTCGAGCAAGTTCACCTTAACGGTGATGAGTTTTGTATCGCTTTTGGTTCCCTTTGTGGTAGCCTATATCTGGTATGCCTGGAAAAGTATTAATGTTAAGAAGATTGATGAAGAGGAGATACGAACCGAAACACATGTTTACTAATACCAAGTTCCTATGAAGTACATAAATGAAATGCTTTGGTTTGTTAGCTGGCCTATGCTCATGTATGTTTCCTACAGGCTGTCGTTATGGGCTGTGAGTTTCTGGGAGAGAAAAAATCCCGGACAGCTAAAAGAAATGTAATTTTGAGGCCAACAGAGTAGGCCCCGAATGAATATCTATCGACTTTTACAGGTTAATCGTATGATTAGGAGTAATCGGTTAAAATTACTCCTAATCTTTTTTGCTAATTTGCTAAATCGTAGGTACTACTCTGTTCGCATTGATCCTATTTTTGCCTGTAACCTGCGTTGCCGGATGTGCTACTTTAGCAAAAGTCGAAAGTCGCAACCCAAACGATTTACCCACGACGAACTTACCATTTTATCGAAAAACCTGTTTGGAAACGCTCTACAGGTAGTGGTTGGTTGTGGTGCCGAACCAACGCTTCACACCGATTTTGCTTATATTGTAAAACTGGCGAAGCAACAGGGTGTACCCCATGTGGGAATGGTAACCAATGGGCAGCTGTTAAAGCCATCCGATTTGACTACTTTGTCCGATGCCGGGCTTGATGAGCTTACCCTTTCGGTTCATGGTGTACAAAAGCAGACCTATGAGCATTTTATGTCGGGTGCCAGTTGGGATAAATTAATGGTGCTGCTCAATGAGATTAAATCGCTTAAGCGGGCTCGGCAAATCAGCTATGCAATTAGAATTAATTTTACGGCAAATCCCAGCAATGTTAATGAGCTTTACCACTTTTTTGATGTTTTTGGCTTGTATCCTATTAGTATCCTGCAAATTCGTCCTATTATGGAAATAGGCGGCGAGTACAATGAACTTTTTGCTGAGGAGGCACTCCATAGCTACAACAAAGTAGTTGCAAGTCTTAAGCAGAAATCAAGGGAAATGGGAATAACCCTTTTAGCCAATTTGCAAAACCCTGGGTATAAGAAAACACAGTCAAATCAAGTAATTACCGAAACATATAAATATGTTTCACCATACATTGTAGTTTCCTCCGATTTCCATTGGCAGGAAGAAAACTATCGAAGCTATTTGAACCGTTCGGGATGGTACATTTCAATATTAAAAAAGATTTTTTTACCACAGAGAAATATCAGCCTGAACGAACTGGCTGAACGATACGGAGGGCAGTATGATGTTTTCTGATTAAAGGTTTGGAAATGTAGCTAACTTTGCCAAATAATGAATTGAGTCTTGCAAACCAAAATAGAAATACCACCCATAACAGATTGGGGACAGAACCTAAACTTCCCATTATTAATTGCCGGCCCATGCAGTGCTGAAAGTGAGGAACAGGTAATGGGCGTAGCCCGTGCTCTTTCTAATGATGGACGGGTAAGGGTATTCAGGGCGGGCATATGGAAGCCCCGAACTCGCCCTGGCAGTTTTGAAGGAGTCGGAAAGGATGGTTTGAAATGGTTCTCGCAGGTTAAGCGTGAAACAGGCCTAATGGTGGCCACTGAGGTGGTTATGCCACAGCATGTTGAGATGGTGCTGAAATACGGCATCGACATGGTTTGGGTGGGAGCACGAACCTCGGCTAACCCCTTTCTGGTAGACCAGTTGGCTGATGCTTTAGCTGGGGTTAATATTCCGGTATTGGTTAAAAATCCAGTTAGCCCTGACCTTGAGCTATGGATTGGCGCCATCGAACGCCTATGGCGTTCGGGTATCAAAAGGCTGGTAGCCGTTCACAGGGGATTCCACCCCTACGAGCGTTCCCGACTACGAAATATTCCCAAATGGGAAATTCCCATCGATCTTAAAAGCCGAATGCCCAGCCTACCTGTGATTTGCGACCCCAGTCATATAGCTGGCATAGCAGCACTTGTGCCCGAAATAGCCCAGCGGTCAATTGATCTTTCGTTTGATGGTCTGATGGTTGAGGTTCATCCCCTGCCATCGGCTGCACTCACTGATCCGCTCCAACAACTTACTCCAGATGCATTTTCCCAAATGCTTTCGACCCTTAACTTTAGGGATACTTCGTCAAACAGCCATGAGTATATCGATTTTCTTGAGCAGGCCCGCAATAAAATCGACTCCATCGATCAGCAAATCATCGAATTACTGGCAAACCGCATGCGCATTGTAGAGCAAATTGGTGTGTACAAACGAAACAATAATGTTACAATTTTTCAGCTGCGCAGGTGGGAAAAAATTCTTGAATCACGCATTGAGTGTGGGGAAAAAATGGGCCTCGATGTGGATTATATAAAAAGCCTGCTTCAACTGGTTCACAAGGAATCCATAAAGAAGCAGGCCGAAATATTGAGAGGCAATAAACCAGTTAATGGGGAGTAACTGGCTAATCGGTAATTTCTGTTAACTTAAAATCAAAGCCCTCCATTACCGGATTCGACAACACTTTTGAACAAATCTCAGTAACCTTCTCAATGGCGGTTTCACGGGTTGGGGCATCAATTTCAAAGTTGATGTGCTTACCAATGCGAACATTGGAAACCTCGTTATAGCCAATTCCATGAAGGGTAGCGTTTACGGCTTTCCCCTGTGGGTCGAGAAGTGCCTTTAGTGGCATTACGTTAATTTCTGCAAGAAATTTCATGTGTTGTTAGTTTTTTACTTCGACAAAAATAGATAATTTTTACTTTGATTGCTGATTACTTTCACTGCTTTGCCACTAATCGTTCGTAACCAAAATAAATCAACGAAAGAACAAGGTACCAAACAATAATGAGCGAAAGTGCTGCTTTTTGGAAAATCAACAGCAATACAATAATACCGGCTAAAAAGGTGAACTGCTTGTAGGCAATAGAGGGTTTCAGCGACTTTATTTTTAGCGAAAACATGGGTAACTCGCAAACCAATAGGAACGATAGAATTATAGAAATAACCGTTAATTTCAGTGTCGAATTGGTAAGCCATATAAAAAGTTCTGCCCAATTGCTGTGAATACCAAACACAAGACCAACTATCAAAAAGGCATTGGCAGGGGTAGGCAGACCAATAAACGAAGAGGTCTGGCGCTCATCTATATTAAACAGCCCCAAACGTAACGATGAGAATGCCGCTACTACAAATGGAATAAGCAAGATAATATGACCATCAAAAACACCGTGGAAGCCGGAAAGTCCCAGTCTTTGTCTCATAAGGTGGTAAAGAATAATGGAGGGTGCCACACCAAAACTTACCACATCCGATAGCGAGTCGAGTTCCTTACCTAACTGGGTATAGGCTCCAATGAGCCTTGCAGTAAAGCCATCGAAAAAGTCAAATATCCCTGCCAGAATTATTAGGAGCCCCGCAATTTCAAACTTGCCTTCAAACGATGCCACAATTGATATGCTCCCCGATACCAAATTCATTAGGGTGATAACATTGGGAAAGTGCCTAATTACCTTTTTAAATTTATACATTTCAGTTTTTATTTTCTGATACTAAACATACAAAAAAGGCCGATGAATATTCTACCTACTTTTAAAAATATTTTTATTTATGGCTAAGTTGATTGCCAACCACACTAAATATCCAACAGCAGCGCCAAGCATACCTCCAACAATAACATCTGCTGGGTAATGAACTCCCAGGTATATACGGCTGTACGAAACAAATGCTGCCCATAAAATTAATCCTATGGTTGCCGACTTTCTAAGGAAAAGGAAGCTAAGAAACGTTGCCACCCCAAATGTATTGGCCGCATGCGACGATACAAAACCATATTTACCACCGCAACCCCTTACAAGATGTATTAAACCGTTTAAACTGGGTTCATGACAGGGCCTTAACCGCTGAAATACATTTTTAAAAAGATGAACCGAAAGTTGGTCTGAAAGTATAATTACCGATGCTACGGCAACCAACCACCATATGGTTTTCCATTGGTAGCGACGAGCCAAAAAGTAAATTATGATAAGGTATAAGGGCAGCCAGGTGAGCTTGCCCGAGGCAAACAGCATGATGCCATCCCAAAAAGGTGAATGCATGCCATTAAGCCATAGAAACAGTTGGGTGTCGAGTTTTACTAGGTAGTCAATCATTGCTGTTTGAGTTTAAATTCTGCCAAAGTATATCCTTAAGTTTTTCGATGCCCTCTCCGGTAACCGATGAAATAAATACTGTAGGGATAGGCGGTAGATTACTGACTATTTTTTTCTTCTGCTCCGCATCAACAAGGTCGCACTTGGTTATGGCCAGAGCACGTTTCTTTTCAAGTAGCTCAGGGTTATACATTCTAAGCTCATTTACCAAAATTTCATATTGTGTAATTACATCATCGGAGTTGGCGGGAACCATGAAGAGTAGCATTGAGTTTCGCTCAATGTGGCGCAGAAATCGCAAACCAAGGCCTTTCCCTTCATGAGCACCTTCAATGATGCCGGGGATATCGGCCATAACAAACGACCTTTCATCGTGATAACGAACAATGCCCACGTTGGGTACCAGTGTGGTGAACGGATAATCGGCAATTTTTGGTTTTGCTGCACTCACCACAGAAAGCAGGGTTGACTTACCGGCATTTGGGAAACCAACCAGCCCCACATCGGCCAATATTTTAAGTTCCAGTATGATGTAGCCTTCTTCAGCCGGTTCGCCCGGCTGGGCAAATCGGGGTGTTTGCAGGGTTGCCGTACGGAAATTCCAGTTGCCAAGACCACCGCGCCCTCCCCTCATTATCATCTCAGCCTGATTGTGCTCGGTTATTTCAGCAATTACCTCACCGGTTTCAGCATTACGTGCAATGGTTCCAATGGGGACATCAATGTAAACATCTTCACCATCCTTCCCCGTGCAGCGAGCCCCACCCCCTGATTCACCATTCCCTGCAAAAATATGCCTCTTATATTTAAGGTGAAGTAGGGTCCATAGCTGACTGTTTCCCTTTAGGTAAATGTTTCCACCCCGGCCACCATCGCCGCCATCCGGGCCTCCCTTTTGAACAAACTTTTCTCGCCTGAAATGAACGCTCCCTGCACCGCCCTTGCCGGAACGGCAAAATATTTTTACGTAATCAACAAAGTTGGAATTCGACATAGTTTTTCAGTACTGACGGCAAAGTTACTCTAAAAACCCGAATGGTAAAAAAGAACACTAAAAGTCAATTGCATGATAATTAGTAGAATTAAGATACAAAAAAAACCATCAATACCTGATGGCCTTTGAAAAACGTAAAAAAAATCTATTTGCTGCTATCAATTACCTTGCATATTCGGTTAAAAATCTCATCAATGCTGCCCATTCCGTTTATGCCTCGATACTTCCCCTGAGTCTTGTAGTAATCCATAACCGGTAGCGTGGTTTTGTTGTAAATATCAATCCTGCTACGAATTACATTTTCGTCCTGATCATCGGTACGATCGCTAATCTTCCCTCTATTTACCAAGCGGGCGATAAGTTCGTCGTAATCGACCTCAAGTGCCAGCATTACTGTTATTGGAGCTTTTTTGACTTCAAGCATTTCATCGAGCTTGCGGGCCTGAACAGTAGTTCGGGGGAAACCATCGAAAACAAAACCAGGGACTTCGTAATGATTGTCGAGCTCAGCAGCAATAAGGTCTATTACCATTTCGTCGGGAACCAGCTGTCCCTTATCGATATACTTCTGAGCCTCTATTCCAATTGGCGATTTTTCACGTATTGCAGCTCTTAACATATCGCCGGTTGCCAGATGCTGCAGCTTGTATTTCTCAATAATTTTTTGCGACTGCGTGCCCTTGCCTGCTCCTGGGGGGCCAAATAGAACAATGTTTAGCATTTTTGTTATTGTATATTAATTATCAGTATGTTAATAATTCTAATTCCTTGCACTAAAATGCTTGAACAAATATAAACAAACAATTATCACCCCCCAAAAAAAGAAAAGCATTTTATGGGTTGACTGTAGCGATGTATTTTGGTTGCTCCTTAATTGGTAGCATCCTTTCTGCCATTTAATAATATGGACTTCAAACTCCATATCTTAGATATTTCCCTTTTGCTTACTTAATCAGACCCAAATATTTGTTATGCTTCTGGCCATGAAGGCCTGTATTTTTAAATTTTACTTTTATTTAACTATTTACAACTTTTATCGAGTCTCTTACACCTTAAATTTTTTTACGTACTTAAAATGAGTTTTATTGTAGCTGTGACGATTATAAAATTCCTGTGCTTTTACCCTGTGTATCCGTGTGGTTAGCTCAATCTCCTCAAAACCTAAATCGGATGCTATTTGCTCTGCCTGTTCCAATAGCTTGGTACCGATGCCCTGCGAACGGTAGGGTTCGGCAATGTTGAGCTCCTGTAGCTCACAGGTGGGCTTTTCATGATGTAGGATGTGTTGGATATGTAGGCTTAAAAAACCTATAACTCTTTGGTTAGCAAAAGCAACTAGGTACCGTATTAGTGGATCATTAAGATTATGCAGGTAAGTTTGATGTAAAGAGTTAAAATCTAACCTTTCGCTCTCCAGATCGCATATCAATTGATATACATCATCAAAATCATCGGGGCGGGCATAACGAATAGCAATCATAGCTCCAAGGTAAAAGTTTGGATAACATGCCTTAACAGGTTAATCATATTGCCGGCATTAGCCTCAAAAATGTTAGTCACTTCTTCCCATGAAACGGGTTGTTCATCGGTTTTCCAGCAATCGTAATCGGTGCTCATGGCAATGGCAGCATAGGGGATTCTAATTTCATTGGCCAGGGCTGCTTCAGTGGCAACCGACATATTTATAACATCGGTATCCCATGACCGAAACATCATGGATTCGGCCCGGGTTGAGAAACGTGGGCCCTCTATGGTAACCACTGTGCCTTTTGGATGACAGGTAATCCCCATTTCCTTTGTGCATTTTAAAATATGTTTCCTGAGCCGCGCATCAAAAGGTTCAGCCATTGGGGTATGGACCGCACCATTTGAAAAGGTCTCATGGAAAGTATTTATTCGCCTGCGTGTAAAATCGATAAACTGATTGAGAAGTACAAAATCGCCTCTTTTTATCTCTTCGCGCAAGCTGCCACAGGCCGTGGTGGCAATAATGCAATTTGCACCAAGCTGTTTCAATGCCCAAACATTTGCCCGGTAGTTTACCTCACTTGGGCTGTACTGATGCTTTAATCCGTGGCGGGCAAGAATCAATACTCTATTCTCTTCTAAATAGCCAATTTTAATTGGTGCATTGGGTTTACCATAAGGTGTTTGAACCTCTTCAGTTTGAACATCCTTTAAAATATCGGGATTATCGAGACCTGAACCACCAATAATTCCAAGGGTTGGCATTCTAATCGCAATTTATAATTTGGGTATCAATTTAGCTATTATCTAAATAAAAGCCTTTAAGCCGAAATAAATTTTGAATTTTTCCTTTTTTCAATTAGGTTTGATAAAAATTTTGCTTCATGAATCAGCTGGTTCGGTATATAATTATAGGGTTTATTGTTTCTCTTGTAGCATTTCTGGTTTGGTATTTTTCAAATATTGTGGCCTATATACTTATATCAGCCGTTCTAAGTTTAATGGGGAAGCCTATTGTTGACTTTATATCAAACCTTAAAATTCGTAGTTGGTCGCCACCGCGTTTTCTTGGTGCCTTGGTGGCGCTATTAACCATTTGGATGCTTTTCATTGCCTTTTTCAGTATTATGATTCCGTTGGTTGTGGCACAGCTAAATGAGCTTGGCTCAATTGATGTTCAGGGTCTGGTTGCATCATTTTCGGCACCAATTGATTCCGTACAGAATTTTATCAGGCATTACCTGCCTTTAAGCGCACAGAGTTTCTCGCTACGCGAGTTTTTAGTTCAGAAGATATCGGGAATATTTACCGTTTCGACGGTAACCAGTGCCTTTACATCAACCGCCAATTTACTGGTTAGCATGTTCATCGCACTATTCTCAATCAGTTTTATAACATTCTTTTTCTTAAAGGATGATACACTTTTCTTTAAAAGCGTTATACTGATTTTCCCGCAAAAGTATGAGAATCAGATTACCCGAGCGCTCATTAGTATAAACCGTTTATTACGCCGGTATTTCATAGGTATAATGATTGAAAGCACAGGAATACTAATACTGGATACTATTGGTTTGACCATAGTAGGCATAAAGTTTGAAACAGCCGTTGTGGTTGGTCTGATTGCCGGAATTATGAATGTTGTTCCCTATGTGGGTCCACTAACCGGCACAATTTTGGGAACCCTAATTGCACTGGCTACTCAGCTCCAAACTGGGTTTAATGCCGATTTGTTAACTCTTACGTTGGTCATTTTAGCCGTATTTTTAATTACCCAACTGATTGACAACGTAATATTTCAACCTTTGATATATGGTAGTAGCGTTAGGGCCCATCCTCTTGAAATTTTTATCGTCCTGCTAATTGCTGGTAGCGTTGCAGGTATTCTGGGTATGCTTTTGGCCATTCCGGGCTATACCGTTATTAGGGTTTTTGCCAAGGAATTTTTCAATAACTTTAGGGTGGTTCAAAAATTGACTGAAAAGATATAGCCACAAAAACAAAATTATCTTAATTTTACCTAATAAACCCGTTTAGCAATGTTTCGAAACATAGTGCAAATAGTAATGGTAACCCTAACAGCCTTACTAATCAATTCCATGAATGTTTTTTCTCAGAGATTTGAGTCAGATTCTATCTTTACCTGGAAGTTAATAGAAACAAATAACATAAGCTCCCAATCAACACTTCAGTTCATTCCTAGGCAAGATATAGTCCCAATTAGTTGGGACTTTGGCGATAGCAATAGTTCCAATGAAGCAACCCCTATCCATACCTACAGCTATACCAGCTGGGACGATAGCATTGCTGTTACCCTGAGCTATTCGCTTAATGGCGAAACCCTAACCCATTCTAGGGAAATACCCCTTAGCCCGGCATTCTTTTTTGTTAGACCCGACATAAACTTAGGACGTTTAGTCACTTATAAAAGAGTATTCCTTAATGGCTACATTATTCCCAATAATCCCGATTCCCTCGGAAACCTCCGATTCAGTTGGTTTATCGATGGCAGTCCACTCAGCGGAAATACTTTTGACAATAATCTTTTAGGCCAATGGCCTAATATTTACTACAGCTTTTCAACCGCGGGAATTCACTCGGTTAAACTTGAGGTTAGTAATACCAATTCCGGGGAAACAGCAGAATTCACTCATACCCTCAATATACAACCCGACCTTACTTCGGGAAGGGTGAAACTTGAAAACATACCAAATGTTTTTACACCAAACGGTGATGGATTAAACGATTTTTTTGAAGTATCTACAAGTGGTACGGCATGGTTCGATATCAGGATATTTACTCGTTCTGGTGCACTCATCAATAAAACAGAATCGAGCATTATTCTTTGGGATGGGAAAAATAATCAAGGTAATGATATGCCAGAGGGAATCTACTACTACGTTATAGAGGACTATACCAATCAATACGAGCCTGCTTCGGGTTTTGTTTATCTTTTCAAAGGGAAAAAATAACCAATGCCAATTCTTTTAAATTTCTGATACCTGATGCTAGTTTTGTGTAGCTATCAAAGAATATTGAAAGCATTGGATTCTACATTACAAAATAAATAGTTCTTTCCGCAATAATTTTGCCACTATATCAGAATATCTAATAAAAGCGATATTTTATATGTTTACTTCACTGTACAGATTTTACTTGAACCCAGATTAAGCATTAGGAATGTAATGGATTAGTACTTAGTATGTTGGTTACTCAATGGGCTTCTGGGTTAATCCCGACAAATCATTGATTTAGTCGGTCTTTAGGCAAAAATCGCATTACCTAATGCGTAATTTGGGATTAATGTTGTGGTTGATATACCAATTTGCATACGATTATTCAGAGAATTCGTTCCAACATCTTACAACATTGGAATTTAGGTATCAATCGATATTGCTACAATTGAAAAAGCCAGTCATAATCAGGTTTTCAAGGCACATATGTGCCTTGCTTTGTTCCTTGAAACGGTTAGGGTTAGCGGTATAATTAAATGGATGATACATAATGCGTTGAGATGTAAATCAGGTAATGCCAGATAATTAATCTCGATAATGGTAGCCAAAAATTTAATGATGTTAAGAGTGAAGGTATGAATCGAACTTAACTATTAGCAGTATCAAAAAATACCTTTATTTAACACAATTACAATCCTAAATTTTGAGGGAATAGTACATTAGCGCCTTCTGCTTTTTTGTTTGTTACGGGTTTTCTGTTGCCCTTTTCGGCTCGATTTTACTTTAGGTTTTGTACTTTTTTTACTGTTAGGTTCGCTTTTCCCCGGTTTTCCAGCCAAGGGTTTATCACTCCTTCCAATCATTCCCACCAGTTTAAAATCGAGTTGTTTTTTGGCAAGATTGGTACGCCAAATTTCTACCTCCACTTCGTCACCTAGTGTAAACCTTCGACCGTTGCGCTGCCCCACAAGGGCATACCCCTCCTCATCAAAACGATAGTAATCATCGTCTAAATCGCGGATGGCCACTAAACCTTCGCATTGGTTAGCTGTAAGTTCAATAAAAAGTCCAAAATTTGTAACGCCAGATATTACCCCTTTAAAGGTGTCGCCAATCTTGTCCTGCATAAACTCCACCTGCTTGTATTTAATCGAAGCCCGTTCGGCTTCGGTAGCCTTTATTTCCATATCGGTGGAGTGCTTGCACAGCTGTTCAATTTGCTCCTTATCCTTGGGTTTTCCATTGTTTAAATAATGTGCCAGCAGGCGATGCACCATCATATCGGGATAGCGGCGAATAGGGGAAGTAAAATGGGTGTAGTAACGAAAAGCCAAACCATAATGTCCGATGTTTTCGGTGGAGTAGCGAGCCTTAGCCATCGACCGTAGGGCAAGCGTTTCAATCAGGTTCTGTTCGGGTCGGCCCTTAACCTTTTCCATAAGCTGGTTGAGCGATTTGCTCACCTGCCTATCGGTTGTACCACTTATGCTGTAACCAAAACGGGTAATGAATGAACGAAATGCGTTTATTTTTTCCTCATTAGGTTTGTCGTGAATTCGGTAAACAAAGGGCAGCACATGTTTCCCATCCTTACGCGTACCAATGAGTTTGGCAACCTTACGGTTGGCTAGTAACATAAACTCCTCAATGAGCTGGTTTGATTCCTTATTCTCCTTAAAATAAACGCCAAGTGGGCGACCCTTATCGTCTAAGTTAAACTTAACCTCAACCCGTTCAAAAGCAATGGCCCCCTTTTTGAACCTTTCGGCCCGGAGCTTTTGTGCTAGTTTATGCAGCAGCAATATCTGTTCGCTCATATCGCCCTTACCCGTTTCAATTATGGCTTGGGCCTCCTCGTAGCTAAACCTTCGTTTCGAAAGTATTACTGTTCGACCAAACCATTGGCTAAGCACCTCAGCATTTTCATTCATCTCAAAAACAGCTGAAAAGCAAAGTTTTTCCTCATTGGGGCGAAGCGAGCAGATGTAGTTCGATAATCGCTCAGGTAGCATGGGTACACACCTGTCGACAAGGTAAACCGAGGTGCCCCTTTCAATGGCCTCGTTATCGATTGGGGTATTTGGTTGTACGTAGTGTGTAACATCGGCAATGTGTACCCCAATCTCAATATTCCCATTGGGAAGATACTGAACCGAAAGGGCATCGTCAAAATCTTTGGCATCGAAAGGGTCGATGGTAAAGGTAGGAACCCCTCTAAAATCGCGACGTTCACGGTAATCGGCTTCGGTTATTTTATCGCTAATCTTTTCGGCCAGCCTATCAAGTTCTTCCGGGAATCGGTAGGGGAGCTCAAATTCGGCTAGAATGGCATGCATTTCAACCTCGTGTACGCCAGGGTCTCCTAAAACCTCAACAATCTTTCCGTTAGGAGTTTTCTCACGAGCCGGCCAGTCAGTAATCTGAACAATCACTTTTTGACCATTCCGTACCTCGCGGGTATCAACCCTTGGAATAAATATATCATAGGGCATTAACTTGTTGTCGGGGATAACAAATGCATGGTTGCGAATAATGCTGATGGTTCCCACAAAGTTGCGCTTGGCGCGCTCAATAACACGAACAACTTCGCCATCAAGCAAGCCCCTTCGGCGATGACGGTAAACACTAACCTCAACCCTATCGCCATGTAAAGCATGGTTCAACCTGAAATCAGGAATAAATATTTCCTTGTTATCGTCGGTGGTTACATCGGCGGAGCCATCGGGGTTCATTTCTATAATACCCACTACAAGAGGGCTTTGCATTACTGCTCTAAACTTCCCGCGCTGTAACTCCTCAATGCGCTCCTCTTGTGCAAGTTCGTAAAGTATTTCGTTGACCATTCGTCGGGTTGGCTCATCGCTAACCCCTAGTTTATTTGATATTTGTTTATAATTATAGTTGTTGTCGGGATTTGCCAGCATTAAATCAATTACCTCTTGCTTCAGAACTTTTTTGGTAATGCGCTTGGGCTTCTCCTCGTCGTTGTTTTTTTTCTTACCTTTTGCCATGATTATTTATTGAAATGTAAACATGTTCAAAGATAGCCAATTTTTAAAGTAGTTTTAGATAATTTGGCATTGATGTTAGACTTTACTTTTTATGAGGAAATAGCTGCTCCATAGCGTTTTTTCTGTACTCAAATATGCCATTTAGTTTCTTTCTGATAAAAAGTGCGTTGGCTATGCTGCCCAATACACCTAAAGGTGGACTGTAGTGAACAATATCGGTAATCAAAACCCCGCTCTCAGCGGATTTAAGATGATGTTCGTGGTGCCATAGCCTGTAAGGGCCAATTCGCTGTTCATCGATAAAGTATAATTTTTCAACCATATGTGTAATTTCCGAGACCCAAAGCATTGGAATACACGGAAACGGACTTACCCGATACGAGATTAACATGCCCCGATACATTTTTTCAGGGATCTCATTTAATATTTTGAACCCCATGTACGAATGAGTTATTAAACTAAGGTTTTATGGGGATGAAACAAAATCCCATACTTCATTAAGGTTGGCCGGAATAAATTGCTCTCGCTTAAATTGATAAATTGCCATAATTTATTCATAAATATACCCTAAAAATACTATTTTGGGGTGAATAAAATTCATGGAAATCAAAAACTTTATATTTTTCAAGTTTTACAGTACCATGGTTTACAGGTAAGTGTGGAGGTATGAATGTATTATTATAAAAAAGGCAATGCCTAGTATAGGCATAAAACTATTTTACATATTTTTTCAATACAATAGAATGCCATCAAATGAACTTTCAAAACATTGATCTAAGGTTTTACTACAAGAGGAATCTTTTATTTGTTAATCAGCCAATAGTAACCCCATATGTTATATTATTAAAAGTCGCAAAGATTTGTATCTGCAAAATCGATTGGCACCTGATGATTATCCATTACTATTTGAGGGGCTTCATACAACTAATTACCCTGGACACCCCTTGTAAAAAAATAAATAAAGTGATTGAGAATTCATAATATTGAGCATGAGTAATACTTACAACCAGCACGAGCAGAACGATAAATTCCCAAAAAAATGTTTTACTGTGTAGAACCCTTTAAAGTTAATAAAGAACCATTTACACATAGTTAGGGTTCGAAGCGTTATTGCCATCTCTTCAAATGATACTGCTATAACAAAAAAACAAAAATTAACAACACTTTTTATTCGTTCATTTTATGAATTTGTAAGTATAAGTAGTTCGTTCCCCGGGACTTGGAGAGTATTTTTTGTTTCATGGCGACTTGTTAGTGGCGAAAAATCAACGTTCAGCGCAATTTATTCTGAATCTTTGCAAAGACAATTCCTGGCAATTGAATATTTCGGTTATTAATCCATTGCCCAGGTTAAAAGAACTTACATAAAAGAAAATTCTCGGTCAACAGATTGAGAATCCATCATCCGACGAAATGCAGATGTATATTGAAGATGCAGGAGCCATTTTGATAATGGCTCATCAGGCAACTGGATACGTTGGAAGTTTTTAGTTTAACTTTTTATCGGACGACATTGATTTTGATTATTAAAAACAAATAACACTTAACCTCTCTTTGTCGTTCAAAACCGTTTTTAAAAATTTTACTAATTTTGCACATCATGTATAGGAAACACCACATAAGGCTAACAATACGATGTTGCCAGTAATAATGGGCTATAATCGAGATAATTCATATCGCTTAATCATTTTTATAATCGATCCAATCAAATCATGAATAAGTTATCTATTTATAATACATTAACTCGAAAGAAGGAGGTATTTGAACCGTTAAATCCACCACATGTGGGCTTATATGTTTGTGGTCCTACGGTATACGGCGATCCTCACCTGGGGCATGCCCGTCCTGCCATTACTTTTGATTTGCTATTCCGATACCTTAAGCACTTAGGATATAAAGTTCGATATGTCAGAAATATAACCGACGTAGGGCACCTAGAGAATGATGCCGATGAGGGCGAGGATAAAATAGCCAAGAAGGCTAGGCTCGAGGAGCTGGAGCCCATGGAGGTGGTACAATACTATACCGACAGGTATCATGCTGCCATGCGCAGGTTGAACGTTTTGCCTCCAAGTATTGAGCCACGGGCTTCGGGGCATATTATTGAACAAATAGAGTTGGTTAAAAAAATATTAGCCAATGGTTTTGCATACGAACGCAATGGCTCCATCTACTTTGATGTGGTAAAGTACAACAAGCAGCATAGCTATGGCATCCTGTCGGGGCGAAATATTGAGGAAATGATAGCCAACACTCGCGAATTGGAGGGGCAGGATGAAAAGCAGAACCCTTTTGATTTTGCCCTTTGGAAAAAGGCTGCACCTGAGCATATCATGCGATGGCTATCGCCATGGGGCGAGGGATTTCCGGGTTGGCATTTGGAGTGCTCTGTTATGAGCACCAAGTACTTAGGAGAGCCATTCGACATTCATGGCGGCGGAATGGACCTACTGTTCCCTCACCATGAATGCGAAATTGCACAAAGCGTTGCTGCTAATGGCAAACAGGCTGTAAGGTACTGGATGCACAACAATATGATTACCATTAACGGCCAAAAAATGGGTAAATCGTTGGGCAACTTCATCACCCTTGAGGAACTATTTAACGGAAAACACGCTCTCTTAGAGCAGGCATACAGCCCAATGACTATTAGGTTCTTTATTCTACAGGCTCAGTACCGTTCAACCCTAGATTTTTCCAACGAGGCATTGCAGGCTGCCGAAAAGGGCCTTTCGCGGTTGATGGCAGCCAATCGCATGCTTGATCGTATCAAACCAGCAGATTCATCGAGCGTTCAGGTGGAACAGCTAAAGGAAAAAGTTTACGAAGCACTGAACGACGATCTGAACAGTGCCCTTGCCATTGCGGTGCTTTTTGACTGGGTTAGATTAATAAACCTACTTGCCGAGGACAAGGAGTCGATTACTGCAAATAATCTCGTGGAGCTGAAAACATTTTTCAGAACCATAATTTTCGATGTTCTAGGCATGGCCGATGAGCAGACAACGGGTTCAAAGCAAGCTGAACTTACGGCAAAATTGATAGAGATGCTCTTAAGCATGAGGCTCGAGGCCAAGCAACGTAAGGACTTTGCTACTTCGGATAGAATTCGTGACGAACTTTCTAAACTTGGAGTTATAGTTCGTGACCGTAAGGACGGATTCGATTGGGAGATTGAATAGGTATAAAGTCTAAAATTGAATAAATCATGTTTTGAAAAAAGGGTGTTGACCAGACAGCACCCTTTTTTGTTTCAGAATTCGCGAAAACCAATTATATGTCGTACCTCGCGAATCGTTTTAGAGGCACTTTCGCGTGCCTTTTCGGCGCCTAAACGGGCTACCTTTCTCAGATAGTCGTCATTAGCAAGAATGGCTTCAATACGTTCGCGAATAGGAGAGGTAACCTTAATAATATCCTCGGCCAGCTGTTTCTTCATATCTCCATAACGAATTTCACAGGCATTGTATTTATTTTCAAAATACTGTAGCGTATCAGGCGACGAAACAGCTTTCATAATAGTAAATAGGTTTTGTATGGGTTCTGGTTTGGGTTGATTGGGTTCAGTGGGGCCTGCATCGGTAACCGCTTTCATCACTTTTTTACGAATGGTTTCGGGATCATCGGAAAGGTATATGGCATTTCCTTCGGATTTACCCATTTTACCGGAACCATCGAGGCCGGGAATTTTAACCAGTTGCTCACCAAAGTTAAAGGCCAACGGTTCGGGGAAGTAATCAACCTTATACATACGGTTAAAGCGGTTAGCAAAGGTACGTGTCATTTCCAGGTGTTGTTCCTGATCCTTTCCTACTGGTACCTTGGTGGCTTTATGAATCAGAATATCGGCAGCCATTAGGGTAGGGTAGGTTAATAAGCCTGCATTTACGTTATCGGGTTGTTTGCGTACCTTTTCCTTAAATGAGGTGCAGCGCTCCAGTTCACCCTTATATGCATTCATGTTAAGCAAAAGGTAAAGTTCGGGAATTTCAGGAATATCACTTTGAATATAAAGGGTAGCCACTTCGGGATCGAGCCCACAGGCCAGATATTCTGCCATAACCTGTTTCACCGTGCCATGAAGATCCTCAGGTGTGGGATGTGTGGTTAATGAGTGATAATCGGCTATAAAAAAATAGCACTTGCTCTCGTGCTGCATACGAACAAAGTTCTTGAGGGCGCCAAAATAGTTGCCCAGGTGTAGTTTTCCGGTGGAGCGTATCCCGCTTAGTACAATATCCATCTCAATATTTTTTCGCAAAAATAACATTTTTAGGGTTTAATGAGTTTAGGTTTTCGCTTCAGGTATTCCGAAAGTGTAACCGGGGAGTTGTGCAGTGCCCATTTTAGGGTTACCTCATACTGATAGTCAAGATTATTAAAATCGAACATAGGGAAGTTGTACTCATACTCCGGAACAAAAACCAAGGTTTTAGCAGCAATTTCGGGGTGCCTCTTATGCAGGTATTCCAACCTGCGCCAGAAACCAAGAGACGTTAGCACATCGGGTGAAAAATTACCGCCCGATTTAGCCTTTAGGTTGTAGCCAAAAGGTTTTAGCTCATCGGCTAAGGTCATCTCTTTATCGCGCTTACGTGAAATTATGATTACCCGCTCAACGGGTTGACCACGGTATTGCTCAAAATCAATAAGTGCCTGAAAGGGTACCCGATCTTCGCCAATACCACCGTCGTAGTAGGGAATATCGGGGATACGGGAAATACCATTGATGCGGGCAGGAGGAAATACAAGAGGATAGGCCGTTGAGGCCATCAGAACATCTACCAGATTAAGGGTTGAATCGCTTTCGCGATTAATTTTTCGGTTGCAAAATCGGTATGTTCCCTCGCTCAAGGGTGATGGCCTCAGGCTAACCACCGATATGGCAGTGGGAATTGGTAAATCGGCCAGGGTTCGATATCCTAACCGCTCTACCACAACATCTTCAAGAAGTTTTCGCAGGGGCTTGTTGCTAACCGGAAACCCCTTTTTATCGATCCTAAAAACTTTATCATTATTAATATCAGTAAAAATTCTTCTGTATTCTTTCCATGTTAGTTTTTTCTCCAGAATAGCATTGAGCATCACGGCATTCAGGGCGCCGGAACTGGCTCCTGATATAAAAACTACATCGTTCAGCTCTCCACGTTGGTAAAGACTTTCAAGCAGTGCTGCTTCTTGTGCAATTTTTGCTGCCGCACCTGTTATAATTATGGCTGTCCCTTTGGCCTGTTGCTTTTGGTTTCCCAGCTTATCTCGTTCGCTTGTAGGTTGTTTAGCAAATGAAATTATTGCTGCAATTGCTAAAACAGATATTATTACTATTAAAAACCTTCTTTTGCCCATGTTGTATCGTTTAAAAAAACGGATTTCAGGTAGGCCAATATAACAAAACGATTTGCAAGCTAATGTTTATTTAGGTTAAATAGAGTAAAAAAAGGATTAATATAACATTCTTTTAACACTAAGCATATGATTTAGTTTTCAATTTTTTAGTAGATTTGCTTAAAACTAAACCTCATGGTAATGAACCACATTGTTGTTCCAATCGATTTTTCTAAAGAATCGATAAATGGTTTAAGATTGGCTATACTCTTTGCCAATAAGTTTGATAGCGTAGTTGAAATGGTTCACGTTCAGAAGTATCCAACCGACCTAAGCCCTGGCCAGTTTGGAGAGGAGTATAAGGAAATTGCGAAGAAATTTGATGCCTTAGTTGAGGAGTACTCTATCAAAATGGACAACAGCGCCAATCTCACCCATATCATCAAGAAGGGTAAAATTTACAGGGAAGTGGTTAATCAGGCGCATGCCTTTGAGGACTCAGTTATTATTTGTTCAACCCATGGGGCTTCGGGTTTTGAAGAGTTTTTTATAGGCAGCAATGCATTCCGTATCATTTCTGCAACGCAGTGTCCGGTAATTACAATCAGGCATGGTACCATGCCCAGGGATATTCAAAAAATTATTTTACCCATCGATGTTACAGCCGATACCCGCCAAAAAGTTCCCATAACTACTGAAATAGCTAAAGTTTTTAATGCCGAAGTGCATGTAATTGCAGTGTCTACAATGCAAGCCGATGATATCGACCTTAAGCTAAATGCCTACTCCAAGCAGGTTTGTTCCTATTTAAAAGATCATGAGGTACGGTTCCAGCAGGCAAGCCTTAAAGGTGAAAGTATCACCGATATTACCATTGAGTACGCTCTTGACGTTAATGCCGACCTAATTAGTATAATGACCGAGCAGAATATTGCCCTAAGCAATTTTGTTTTGGGAAGCCAAGCCCAGCAAATGCTTAGTCGAAGCCCAATACCAGTTTTAAGTGTAACTCCCAAAGAGGTATTTATTTTGGGCAGCTTCAAAACTTATGGTAGCGGTTATTAGGGCGTAACTTGATACAAATAGTATTTGCCACCCAGAGCAACAATCGAGTCAATGGGTATAAGTTGATATCCAGTCAATAAGTTTGTATCTATTGACCCGCTTGTCAACAAGCTAGCCCTTGAAATGGGGTTTGGTCTATTGATGCAATCGGTATAAATGGTAAAGCCCATGACGGTCAGGCTGTCGATAATCTGTATGATGCTCTCATTTTGCAATTTCTCTTTTTTCATAATCATGGGCTTAGAAATGCTAAGGTAATCCAATCGGTTTAAAACTTTGGGGGCTTCTGTAAGTATATATGCCGATTTATCATTAGCCGTTTGGCTTATCCGATTTACTAACATATTGGTAGAGTCGGGGTATATCTTAACTGGTAGAATGCCGAAAGAGATGTTCCAAAATATTAATCCCCCAACCATGAAACCCAGCGCAGTTTTGCTTAGGCGAAGATTTGAAACAACAATTGCAACCAAAAAAGGGACCATAGCCATAAATTCGGCATTGCCTTCACTCAAAAAGGCAAAAATTATCTGCATAAAAAGTGCAGCTAGATGTATTCTTTGGTATGTGCTAAAGTTTTGAAAACCTATTTTACTTCTACCTATTAGGTATGAGGATATTGAAAAAGAAAATACTGAAATAACCAATGGAGCTAACCAAATCCACGACTGTTTTAATAAGAAAACAATATATCCGTGTACCTGTAGGAAACTTCGAAACAGGTTTATACCCCCCAGTAAAAATAAATTGACATTAAAGTTAACCGAGGCGTTGCCTTTTTCATAATCATAAAAAATGTAAGCCAATAAACTTGTTAGCGAGATTTCAAGCCCTTCGTAGATCATTACGGCTATGTAGGTTATAGGTACTATTGCTGAGGGAAGCAAGAAAAGCAATGCTTTTCTTTCGGGCAGTCTTCTAATTATTGGTGCAGCAAGCGCTAACCACCAAAAAAACATTACCTGATGGTAGAGGCAGGCTAATGCTGCAAGCAGCCCAGATATGATGTAGTACCGATTGATATCGCGTTTCTGTGCTTTTATGTAAAAATAACTTGCCGATACTGAGAGGGCAATAGGGATAATATAGGCTTCATTATCAATTGCAAAACGAATAACCCCCCAGCTGAATGAAACGAATAGGCTTAACAACAGAGCCTTAATGGTATCAACCCCCAGAAGAAGCAATATCTTCATCAGCATATAAATAGCAGCTGATGCGGCAATGGCATTCATCAATTTTAGCAAAAAAATTAGTTCAATTTTTGTAAAAACCCCCATCAAAAGTCTAACCCAATAGTATCCTGAAATGGTATAAAGCAGGTGATGGGGCCGGAAAAGGTATTCACCATTAGCTATATCAGCAGCATATCCCCAACTATCGATTGCACTAACATCAGAAATTCCCACTAAATAAACTATTAAGGCTATAAATGCGGCCATTAAAGCCGGTTGGCGTTCAAAAATATAGCTAAACAACTGAACGATTTGTTGCCTAACTCCCATAATCTGATAAAAGTTACTATTTTTGTATGTTTAAATTGATGTGTAAAAATATCGTTTTTCAGTAAGATATATTTATTAGCATGAGAAATAGTGAAAGAACAAAGGTAAAGCAATTGCTCGATAGTGGTATTGTTGGGACCGAAGTTGCAGCAATGGGTTGGGTACGCACCAAGCGTGGAAACAAAAATGTGGCTTTTGTTGCGCTGAACGATGGCTCAACCATTCATAACATTCAGGTTGTGTTCGATATGACACAATTTACCGAGGAACAGTTCAAGGATGTTTCCACTGGTGCCTGCATTGCCGTAAGGGGCAAACTGGTTGAATCGCCCGGTTCCGGACAAAGGGTTGAAATACAAGCTAGCTACCTGGCGGTTCTTGGTGCTGCCGATGCGGCAACATATCCACTTCAGAAGAAGGGACACAGCATGGAGTTTCTTAGGGAAATTGCCCACCTTCGCCCACGTACCAATACCTTTGGTGCTGTACTTCGTATTAGGCATGCCATGGCTTATGCCATACATAAGTACTTTAATGACAAAGGTTTTTACTACATACACGCACCAATTATTACCGGATCCGATGCCGAGGGGGCGGGCGCTATGTTTAGGGTTACCACTCTTGATTTTGAAAACCTACCCCGTACCGTGGATGGTAAAATTGACTGGAGCGAGGATTTTTTTGGAAAGGAGGCAAAGCTAACCGTTTCGGGACAGTTGGAAGCCGAGTTGGGGGCGCTGGCCCTTTCAGAGGTTTACACCTTTGGCCCAACCTTCAGGGCTGAAAACTCCAACACTCCCCGCCACCTAGCCGAGTTCTGGATGATTGAGCCCGAAATGGCCTTTTACGATATTCAGGATAACATGGACCTTGCTGAGGATTTCCTAAAATATCTCATTCGCTATGCTCTCGAGAACTGTATGGACGACCTGGAATTCCTCAACAAAATGTACGATAATGAACTTATCGACCGCCTGAAATTTGTTATTGCCAACCCATTTGAACGGCTTACCTACACCGAGGCCATTGAAATTCTCGAAAAGGTAAACCAGAAATGGGAATTCCCTGTTTTTTGGGGTGCTGACCTACAATCGGAGCATGAGCGCTACCTGGTGGAAAAGCATTTCAAAAAACCTGTAATTCTCACAAACTATCCCAAGGAAATCAAGGCCTTTTACATGAAGCAGAACGATGATGACAAAACTGTTAGGGCCATGGATGTCCTATTCCCAAAAATTGGAGAAATAATCGGCGGCTCGCAGCGCGAGGAGGTGTACGAAAAACTTTTAGCTCGAATAAAGGAGCTGCATATCCCCGAAAAAGATGTTTGGTGGTATATTGATACTCGAAAGTTTGGTTCGGCACCCCATAGCGGTTTTGGTTTAGGTTTTGAGCGTCTTTTGCTCTTTGTAACCGGTATGAGTAACATTCGTGATGTTATTCCTTTCCCCCGTACCCCTAAAAACTGCGAATTCTAACAAAATATGCTTAAGCAGCGGTTACAACAGAAGCTTCTTCAGAAGCTATCGCCACAGCAAATCCAAATGATAAAGTTGCTGGAGATACCCACCATGCTGCTTGAGCAACGTATTAAAAAGGAACTGGAGGAGAACCCTATACTCGAAGAGGTTGAACAATCCGAAACCCAATCGGAACCCGAGATTGTTTTGCCCGACGACAACATGGAGGGCAACGACGATGAATTTTCAATAGAGGACTACATAAATGACGACGATATTCCCTCTTACCGGCTTTACACGAGCAACACATTGCGCAATGATAAGCGTGAGGAAATACCTTTTTCTATTGGAGTATCGTTTCATGAGCACCTTGAAAACCAGCTCGGCATGGCCGACCTTAACGAACGCGAAAAACAACTGGGGTTTTACCTAATTGGAAATATCGATGAGGACGGATATATCCGTCGTAAACTTACTGCCATTGCTGACGATATTACCTTCGCCTTAGGCATTGAGACCAACGAAGATGAGCTGGAACGAATACTTTACGTTATTCAGGAGTTTGATCCACCTGGGGTGGGAGCCCGTGACCTACAGGAGTGCCTGCTTATTCAGCTACGTGCCAAGGAAGATCAGGGCAAAATTGTGAAGCTGGCCTTCAAAATTGTAAAGTATCACTTTGATGAATTTATAAAAAAACACTACGATAAAATTGCCTCAAAGCTAAACCTTTCCGATGAGGAGCTAAAGAAAGCTATTAATGAAATTCTAAAGTTAAATCCCAAACCCGGTGGCAGTTTTACCGATCCCTACGATCAATCGGCTCAGCATATAATCCCCGATTTTATTCTTGACTACGAGGATGGAGAATTTCGTCTGAGCCTGAACACATACAGCGTACCTGAACTGCGCATTAGCAAGGAGTATTCCGATATGATTGAGAATTATTCCTATAACAGGGATAATCCTAACTCCCATGAACGTGAGGCCATTGCCTTTGTAAAGCAAAAAATTGAATCGGCAAAGTGGTTCATTGAGGCTCTTAAACAGCGGCAGAATACGCTGTTGGTTACCATGCAGGCCATTCTCAATTACCAAAAGGAATACTTCCGTGATGGCGATGAGAGCAAACTCAAACCCATGATACTTAAGGATATTGCCGATGCAACTGGACTTGATATTTCTACCATTTCACGCGTAGCCAATAGCAAGTACATACAAACCCATTTCGGCATATTTCCACTTAAGCACTTCTTCAGCGAGGGCATGCAAACCGATTTCGGCGAAGAAGTATCGACCCGCGAAATAAAAAATATACTTGCAGAGTGCATTGAAAACGAAGATAAACGAAACCCTTTAACCGATGAGGAACTTATGGGGATTCTCAAAAGCAAGGGCTATTCCATTGCACGTAGAACCATTGCCAAATACCGCGAACAGCTAGAAATCCCGGTTGCCCGCCTTAGAAAAGAACTTTAACTTGATTTTTTATGCTCAATAAACTTGCCTTAACCCTTTCCATAATATTCCATCCCCTGCTGGCAACAACCTATGTATTTTTAATAATTTTTACTTCCGATTCCTTTGTAGCATTTCTTCCCCAACAGTACAAGGTAATGCTATCACTTATTGTTGCCATAAATACAATCCTACTTCCTCTACTAATGCTCTTAATATTCAAAAGGATTGGGTTGATGAAAGATTTTCATCTAACAAACAATCGCGAACGGGTTTTCCCTTTAGCTATTTCTATATTGCCCTACTTTTTCAATATTTTTTTGTTTACCAGATTACAAACCCCACTTGTACTTATCAAAATTTTACAGGCAGGAATTTACATTCTTTTAATCAGTGCGTTGATTTCATATTTTTGGAAGATTAGCCTTCACACTACTGGAATGGGAGGTATCTGTGGGTTTCTTTTATCGTCTGCTTTTCAAGAAAATCAATCTGCTTTGATTCTTTTACTTATTTGTTTTATTATATCTGGGTTTCTTGCCTCTGCGCGCCTGCTAAAAGGCGATCATTCCCCGGGGCAAGTTTATGCAGGATTTCTTTCTGGTTTTGCCATAACTTTTCTGGTTTTCAATTTATAACCTATTGCTACAAAATTATACCTAACCAAATTTTTCAAAAAGGCTAAATAGAACCTTTAGGTAATTCTTACAAAGAAATTTATATTGATATATATTTCTTTAACAGTAGGAATATAATATAAAAATTTAAATGCTTTTTTAGGAAGATGGTTACTATTTAAAAAACAATCAATGAATATTGACCATTGTTGAAGTAGTGTTTTTATTACATGCTACCTTTTTTCCCAATCTAAAGGTTCGAATTCGGTCATATTTCCACTATTGTTTTGATATATATTCTGATAATCTGTTTATTAGCGTGTTTGGCAGAATTTTTGATAAATTTATAATGGTAATGTAGCTTATTTTAAAACATGCCATTTATTAGGCAAAAATATAATATGTTGAATGTCATGTTGATATGATTTATTTTTTTGATGCATTGCTAAAATTAATAGGTAAACGTATTGTTTTAGTAAACAAAATGTTATACATTCGAATTAATTTTAAATGGGTTACATTTTAAAATTAAATTTTAATAAAGTCATGCAACAAGTTGCAATTATCTTAGTCATCATAATGAATGTATTTATTAGTACATTCGTTTACAGCCAGCCATTTGATCCGATTATTGAAACACCCGGAAATAAAGTTGAGTTTTGTTTGAATCATCCTATCACATTAGTTTTCAAACATGGATTAAATAATGAGGATATACAAAAATTCAATTGGGAGGGAGATGTAGAGGTTGTTAATAAAAATTTAGGTGATATTTTGATAGTTAGCCCCACTAAGGCTGGGTCTTACTCTTTTCGTTGTACAGCTACCGATAAAAATGGCTGCGAATTTTCTGCTTCTATAACATTTAGGATTTTAGATGTTGTTAAACCTATTTTAAAACTTGAAAATGGTAAGCCTACACTTGTTATTACGCAACCATTTAAAAGTATAAAATATATGATTGATAATAAAGTTACTGAAAAGGAAGCATTTCAGGAAGCAAAAATGCAGGGCAATTACTGGGTTTCTGTAACATTTGAAAATGGCTGTTCGGCATCAAGCAATTTTTTAACTATGAATTAATGTTAGCGAAATAGGTTCTGAAAAGTATACGCTTATGATAGCACATAATATCCTCCGCAGACTAATTCAAACATCATCTATTTTATTAATGGCATTGATGTTTGCTTCAAATATTGCAAAGGGACAATTTACCGTAACAATTCAAACCACTGGTGGACAAACTCAAACCTGTCAGGGCTCTACCTTTGTTCTCACAGTTGATACACAAAACGGAGTAGGAGACCCTAATAATTACACATATAACTGGACCGGAGATGTTAGCGTTTTGAACATTATTGCCCCAGGAAATATTGCGGTATTAAATACAAACTCAACCGCAAAAACTTATTATTTCAACTGCGAGGTTACTGATGAAGGTTCAAATGTGGCTTCAGATGATATTAGCATTGAGCTCCTTCAATCACCTACGGCAAGCATTTCAACTGCCGATCCCACAACATTCTGCGAAGGCGGTTCCGCGCTTTTAGAAGCCTATACTGAACCTAACTACTCTTACCAATGGACAAAGAATGGGGCAAATATAAGCGGAGCAACAAACTACCAGTATTCAGCTACTCAAAGCGGCTCATACAGAGCAAGTGTAACCCTTACTACCACAGGATGTTCACGATTATCTAACTCCATCTCCATTACGGTTAATCCGCTACCAGCGGTTACTGCAAGCAACGATGGACCAGCATGCTATAATGGAACCATAAATCTGACATCCACTCCTAACGGAATGGTAAGCTATAGCTGGACCAGCAACTCTACTATTCCTTTTAGCTCCAGCGATCAAAACCCGTCAATTACCAACGTTACTCCTGATAATGCGGGCGATTATACGGTAACAGTCCAGGATGCCAACGGATGTGTTAACTCTGCTCAAACCACAGTTGTGGTTTACGATCAGCTAAATGGGGGCACCATTGGTAGCGACCAAACCATTTGCTATAACGGCGATCCTGCAGCATTTACAAACAGTGCCTCTCCAACCGGTGGCGATGGTGCTTGGACCTATATATGGCAAGAGAAAGTTGGCGCCGGTAGCTGGTCAGATATAGCTGGCGCAACAGGTTTAACCTATGATGTTCCTGCGGGCCTCACTCAAACAACTCATTACCAAAGGGTTGCAACAAATGGCTGTGGTACTGTTTACTCCAATACCATAACCGTAACAGTTTACGCAGATATTAATGGCGGAAGCATAAGTTCCGATCAATCCATCTGCTATGCCGGAGATCCTGCAGTTTTCAATAACGATGCAGCTGCATCAGGAGGCGATGGAACCTTTACCTACCTTTGGCAACAGAAGGTGGGTGCGGGTAGCTGGACAAACATTTCGGGAGCTACAGGATTAACATACGATGTTCCAGCAGGTCTAACGCAAACAACTTCGTACCGTCGCGAAGCCACTAATCTTTGCGGTGTGGTATATTCCAATGAACTTACAGTTACCGTTTTTGACCAGGTAACTGGTGGTACCATAGGTTCCGATCAAAGCGTATGCTATGGAGGCGACCCCACTGCATTTACCGATGTTGTTTCACCAGCAGGAGGTAGTGGTGCTTGGAGTTATAGCTGGGAACAGCAGGTAGGTGCAGGTCCATGGACAACCATAGGTGGAGCCAATGGAATAACCTACGATGTTCCAGCCGGTATAACACAAACCACTAAGTACCGCAGGCTCTCAACCAATGCCTGTGGCTCGGCCTATTCTAACGAAATTACCATTACCGTTTACCCACAAATGGATGGTGGGACAATTACTGGAGATCAGGCGCTTTGCTACAACTCCGATCCCGATCCAAATACCAGCAGTGCTGATCCCTCCGGTGGCAATGGTACATGGACCTATAGCTGGGAGTACCAGAGTAATTGTGCAGGGGTGTGGATATCCATTCCCGGAGCCAATGGCCTTTCGTATGATCCTCCTGCCAATCAAACTGAAACTCGTTGCTACCGAAGGGTAGCCACCAACAGCTGCGGTACGGTTTACTCCAATACGGTAACCATAACCATTTATGCCGATATTAATGGAGGAACAATTGCATCGGATCAAACCGTTTGCTATGGCGATGACCCCGCTACATTCACCAGCACCTCCGATCCAAGTGGTGGAAATGGTGCTTTCAGCTACTTCTGGGAAGAAGATACAGGAAGCGGTTGGACAAGCATAACAGGGGCTAATGGATTAACCTATGACCCCCCTGCTGGTATTACCCAAACCACAAGTTATCGTAGGGGTGCAACCAATAGTTGTGGTACCGACTATTCTAATACCCTAACGGTAACTGTTGCTCCTGCAGTTGATGGCGGTACTATTAGTACTTCCGCTCCGGTTTGTTACAATGGCGACCCCGATCCATTTACCAGCAGTGCTGATCCCTCCGGGGGCAATGGTACATGGACCTATGACTGGGAGTACAAAGAAGGTGCTGGTCCATGGACATCTCTTGGAGTTAACAGCCTTACCTACGATATTCCTGGCGGGCAAACAACAACTCGTACCTACAGACGTGTTGCAACAAACAGTTGCGGAACAGGTTACTCCAATGAGGTTACCGTAACCGTTTATCCCAATACTGTTGCTGGTTCTATTACAGGTGATCAAACCCTTTGTTACAACAGCGACCCACTTCAAATTGATAACGTAACACTTCCTACTGGAGGCGACGGTAACTGGTCCTACTCATGGGAATACCAATCTAATTGTGCAGGCGGCTGGATAAGTATTTCCGGCGCTACCGGTTCAAGTTACGATCCCCCAGCAGGCCTTACTGAAAGTCGCTGCTACCGGAGGGTTGAAAATAACACCTGTGGTACCACCTACTCAAATACCGTTACCATTACCGTTATTCCTGAAATAACAGGTAATAGTATTGCATCAGATCAAACCATATGCTATAACACAGCACCAGCACAACTAACAGGCCCTGTTCCTGGAGGAGGTAATGGCACTTACTCTTATCGTTGGCAGATTAGCACTACCGGGGCTACTGGACCTTATAGTAATATTACTGGTGCTACCTCTCAAAACTACTCCCCACCAGCACTTACTGCTGATACTTGGTATAGGCGAGTAGTTACTTCTGGATCTTGTGTTAATATAAGCAATGCTGTTTCCATTACTGTTTTACCTGCCATTGATAATAACACAATTAGCGCCGATCAAACTATCTGCTATAACGCTACCCCTACTCAACTTGATGGTTCTACCCCAACGGGCGGTAATGGGTCTTTTACATATAAGTGGCAAAGCAGTACAGCTGGTGCCGCTGGACCATTCTCAGATATAGCTGGGGCTACCGCTATTAACTATCAACCTGGGCCACTAACCCAAACCACCTGGTTCCGCAGGTTGGTTACTAGTGGTCCTTGTACCGATCACCCGAGCAATGTTGTTCAAATCATCGTTAGCGCAGAATTGGTAATTGATGGTTTTACCATAACGGAACCTTCATGTAATGGATATTCTGATGGACAGGCAACCGTTAATGTTTCCGGTGGAACGCCAGGTTACTTTTACAGTTGGGACACATCTCCTGTACAAACGGGACAAACGGCAACCGGACTTTCTGCAGGAGTAGCCTACAACGTTACTGTTACCGATGCCGCTAGTTGCCAAACTATCGGAAATGTTACACTTACTGAACCAGCAGCAATTGGAATTGATTCAAAAACAATTACAGATGTTACGATTTGTGCTACCAATACCAACGGCTCGATTGAAGTGCTTGGCAATGGAGGAACACCTGATTACACCTACACGCTGTACTTGGGCTCAACAACTATAGGTACTCAAACCCCTTCGTATCCAACCACTGCTATTTTCAACGGTCTTGGACAAGGAACTTATACCCTTGAAATAATCGATACAAAAGCTTGTCCTGCATACACCGAAGACATAATTGTTAGCGGTCCGGACTCAATTAAGATAACCGATGTTTCAACAACACCAATTTCCTGTGCGGGTGCATCGGACGGAACCATTACAGTAACTGCAACAGGGGGGACGCCTCCTCTTGAATACTCAATTGACAATGGTGCAACTTTCCAGGCCAGTAATGTTTTCACTGTAGGGGAAGGGTATTACGATATTGTTGTTCGCGATGCGAATGGATGTACTGAGACATGGCCTACTACGGTTCAACTTGTAGAACCTTCGGCCATATCGTTCACATATGAGATTACTCAGGTAACTACCTGCTATGGCGACAACACCGGTAAGATTACCATTAGTAATGTTTCTGGTGGTTCAGGTTCTGGTTATGAGTACTCTATATACCAGCCCGAGCTTTGGGGTTCAAACCCTGTATTCGAGGGACTACCTGCTGGTACCACTAATCCCTACTATATAAAGGTACGCGATTCTAATGGTTGTATCTCAGCTGCAAACAATGGTAACCCAATTTATATCAATCAACCTTCGCCAATTAGCTTTACGGTTCAAACCACCGATGTTACGGGATGCTGGTACAACACCAACGGTATAATAAAGGTTACAGGGGTATCGGGTGGTACCGGATTAAAGCAGGTTTCCATTGATGGAGTTACGTACCATCCTACAACATACACATTTAATGTGGGCGTAGGTTCTTACACAGTATATGTAAGAGACGCTAATGGTTGCATTGTAACAAAACCTGCCAGCATAGCTGGTCCGCCTCCTATAGTAATTGACAACCTTACTGTTACCGATGTAACTTGCTTCGGAGGCAACAATGGTGCGGTAGATGCTGTTGCAAGTGGAGGAACTGGTGCACTGGAATATTCCATTAATGGTACTGATTTTTATGCAGCGGGCAACTTTACCGGTTTAACCGCAGGGCCTTACACCATTTATGTTCGCGATGTAAATGGCTGTATTTTGACCCAAGATACTACCGTTGGTCAACCCCCGGCATTGTTTTTTACAACACAAACCAAAACCGATATAACTTGTAATGGCCTTAGCGACGGATCCATAACTTTGGTTGCATCAGGTGGCACCAGCCCCTATAATTACAGTATTACAGGGGGCGCACCATTTGGGAATGCTACTGGGCTTTTCACAGGTCTTGGTGCTGGGACTTATACTCCTGCTGTTCAGGACAACAATGGTTGTATTACAATTGGAACAGATTTAACAATTATTGAACCCGATCTCCTTTCTATAAGCAGTCAGAACTCTACTGATATAACCTGCTTTGGGGCAAACGATGGAACCATATCGGTTTCCGGATCAGGAGGAACTGCTCCACTTACTTACAATTTGCTCGATGCGGGTTCTAACATAATTGCAACCAATGGTACAGGGACATTTACCAATATTTCAGCCGGAACCTATACTGTTGAAATTGATGATGCCAATAGCTGTGGTCCTATTGTTGCAGGGCCATTCACTATTATCGAACCGCCGCAGCTATCGTTCACCTACACAACTGTAGATTTGGTATGTAACGGCGATGGCAGTGGACAAATCAGCGTAAACGCATCTGGCGGTACTCCGCCATATGAATACTCGTACGATGGAGGTAGTACTTTTGAGGCCTCGAGCAGTAAAACTGGCCTCAGCGGTGGCATTTACACAGTGGTGGTACGCGATGCCAATCTCTGTACAACCTCTCAGGATGTTACAATTAATGAACCTGCTCCCATCGTTCTAAATGTTTTATCAACCAATGTTTCATGTAATGGTTTGTCCGATGGTCAAATAAATGTTACCGTTTCGGGTGGTGTTGAACCTATTCAGTACCGTATAAATAGTGGTGCTTGGCAGGGTACAGGCTTATTTATAGCCCTTGCCGCCAATAACTACCTTGTTGAGGTAATGGACAACAATGGATGTATGGCCTCCTCAAGTACCACCATTAGTGAACCTCCAGCCATTTCAATCGATAATATAGCTACAGTTAATCCCACCTGCACCACTTTTGGCAGCATTACAGTTGTTGCAAGTGGTGGTACCGGAACATTGACCTACACTTTGAATCCCGGTGCCGTGTCAAATACTACAGGTGATTTCAACGGACTTGGTGATGGATCCTATACGGTAGATGTAACCGATGCCAATGGTTGTGGCCCTGTATCTACGGGTAATATAACCCTTAGCTCTCCATCGTTAATTACCATTGATAATGTTAATGTAACAAATGTTACAGGATGTTTTGGTGATACTAACGGCAGCATTGAAATTATCGCATCTGGCGGTACTCCTCCTTTACAATACTCCATTGATGGAGGTGCTAATTTCTTCCCAACCAATACTTTCACCAACCTCGCTGCAAATGACTACATTGTTGTGGTGAACGATGTGAACAACTGCCCTCAATCGCAACTGGTTACCATCACCCAGCCCGCTCAACTGGTAATTACCAACGTAAATGTAGTTCAAGAAACCACTCCGGGGGCCAACGACGGTGAAATCCATCTTATTTCTACAGGCGGTACAGGAGCATTAACCTATACGCTCCTTCCTAATTCAATATCAAACGGAACAGGCGACTTTACCGGGTTGGGTTCAGGAACCTATAGGGTGAGGGTAACCGATTCAAATGGTTGTAATATTGAAACCAACGATTTAGTTATAAGTGGAGTTAATGTTGATATTACCTCAACCGATGTTACCTGCAATGGATTATCCGATGGCTTAATTACTATAACCATTACCGGCGGATTTCCTCCTTTCACTGTAACTTGCAACAGAATTTCTGATATGACTTCGGTACCCGTTAACGATATGGGAGGCAATGTATTTACTGTTGAAAATCTTACAGCAGATTCGTATTTAATATCTATTACCGATAACATATCTACAGTTTTCCCCAACCGTCAGGTTGATATTGCTGAACCGGCAAAACTTGTTGCATCCTTTGAAAGTTTCACTAATCCGCTATGTAACGGAGAGGCATCCGGTACGGTAACCTTTAACATTACTGGGGGAACCCCAGATTACACCATTAGTTGGGATGGCGGCTCATCAATTGGAACAGTGGCAACAGGTGTTGCTGCCGGATCGTACACCAATTTTACCATTTCCGATTCGCATGGATGTACTACTGTAGTAAGTGATGTTCCTGCCATGACAAATCCCCCGGCAATCCAATTAACTGAACTCTCTCAGTTTGATCCTACATGTAATGGGCAGGCCATAGGGGCTATCAATTTAACGGCAACGGGTGGAACAGGAGCCCTTACCTATACAATTAGTGGTACATTAAATTTATCCAATTCCACTGGTGTTTTCGAGAACCTTCCTGCAGGTGTTTACGATGTAACCATTACTGATGAGAACTCCTGCTCAGCATCGTTCGATCCTCCGCTCCGTATAACTCTTTCGGAACCTGAACCTATTATTATTACTGGTCTCACCCCATCCGATCCATTAACATGTCCTAATGTGGCTGAAGGTTATGTTAGGGTACAGGTTAGCGGAGGACAACCCGACTATACCTACCTATGGTCAAATGGACAAACCACCCCCGATTTGGAAAATGTTACCGTTGGAACATATATTCTTACCGTAACCGATGCCCTTAACTGTTCCGTTCAAAAGGCATTTACAGTAAATGGTCCGGAAATGCTGCACCTCGATGCCAATATTCAAGTTGCCAACTGTAGATACATTAATGGAACCGATAAGGGGAGCATAACAATTACTAATTCAACAGGAGGAACAGGGACTTTCGACGAAATAAAGAGTAATTTTGAATGGATAGGAAGAACTGAAACAGGAACACAAATTTCAAATCTAACCTCAGGATACTACACACTAAGGGTTACCGATCTCAACGGTTGTGTGTACGATACTACTTTCTTTGTGGGAATTGAGGATCAGTACAACTTTAAACCCTTTGCAGGTAATGATACCACCGTATGTTTTAATAATCCCGTTACTCTTACTGGTTATGTAAATGGAGGTACAGGTCTCATATTTAATTACTACTGGTACGAATTACCTTCGACCGATATAGAAATCAGTAATAGTCAAACCATACAGGTAAATCTTACAAGTAGTAAGTCGTACATGCTTAAGGTTTACAATATAGGCGATCCCATGTGTTATGATATGGATACCATCAACCTGAATGCTCTTCCTGAGATTGGCCTCCATGTTCCTCTTTACGTTACCGCTGTTCAGGATTCCATTATCTCAATACTGTTGGGTAAGGAGTACAATATTGATGTAATAACCAAGAATACCGACTTTAACACCACCTTTGAGTGGATACCCGAAGAAATGTTTATTCCTTCAAATAGTTGGAATTCACAGATTCTCTTCAGCGAGGAGATTAAGCAACAAATTCCTCAAGATAGGATAGTGAAACTTCAGGATCCTATTACTAAGCGCTTTGTAGAGTATATATTGGTGGATGTAATTGCCCATACCGAAGCCGGTTGTACCGATACGCTGAAGTTGTACACCAAAGTAGTTGATGATTTGGCCTTTGGCAATGTATTTTCTCCCAACGGCGATGGTATTAATGATATATGGAGGGTTCCCAAGAGCTATCTCTTCCCCGATTTATCAATCGAAATTTTCAATCGCTGGGGATCATTGGTTTGGTCTGCAACTGGTGAACAGGCTGCTAAGGGTTGGGATGGTACCTCAAACAACGGAAATGAGTTGCCCATAGGAACCTATTACTACGTGATTAAGTTTAACATTCAGGCTCAAGGGTCTGGTTGGAAACCATTAACCGGTTCTGTTACCATTGTAAGGTAGAATGCCATAAATTAAAAATATTACGGTTATGAAAATATTCATTTCTATGGCGAAGAGAATTGGTGTACTGACAGCGGCATTATGCTTGTTAATACCAATTTTTTCAAAATCACAGCAGATACCCCATTACACCCAGTTCATGTTTAACCCCTACCTATACAATCCAGCTGTGGCAGGAACATTGAATCATTATCAGATTCGAGCCAATAACCGTAACCAGTGGGTGGGCATAGAAGATGCACCCTTTACGGTTAGCGCAAGCGTTTATGGTCCTTTCAGCAAACGCGATATGGGATGGGGGGCATACATTACCAACGATGTAACAGGGCCTACATCAAGAACAAATATTATGGGGACATACGCCTATAACATGCAAATTACTTCATCTGGAATAAGGGTATCGGGAGGATTATCTTTTGGGTTTATGATGTACCGGTTAGATGGGACCAAGTTAAAGTTGGGTGAGGAATTTGATCCCCGTTTTGATCCTGCCATTATTTCGGCAACAAAAACTTTAGTTACCCCTGATGCTTCTGTTGGGTTTTATCTTTATAGCAGCTCATTCAATGTAGGTTTATCTGCACACCAGCTCTTTGGCCAAAGGTTAAAATTTTATCCCAATCCAATTGAAGATAATCGTTTAAAACAGCATATCATGCTAAGTGGTGGGTATTGGGTGAACCTGAACCGAAATATGGAGGTTGAAGCTTCGGGAATACTGAAGTATATGTTTGGAAGTCCCATGCAAATTGAACTAAACGGGAAATATACCTATTTGCAAAAAGATTACAACATTTGGGGTGGTCTTTCGCTGCGTTGGAAGGATGCCGTTTCAATACTACTTGGTATTACTTGGCAAAAGCGATACATGTTCGGGTACTCTTTTGACTGGAGCCTTTTGGGAATCAAAAAGTATAACTCGGGATCACATGAGGTTATGATTGGATATAAGTTTGATAAAATTAAGTAACAATTTGTTTCTTCCTTTCAGCGACCGCAATTAATTCGGTCGCTTTTTACATTTAACCGTAGATCCGATTTACATAAAATGTAATAGATTTGCACAAAAGAAATTTATAATGAACCGATACTTTTTTTGGCTTAACCTTAGTATTTTACTTGCATTAGGCTCGTGCAGGAACAATTCTGTTATCCCCGAAAACAACATGGTTAAAATTCTTACAAAGATTTACATAACCGATGGTGTTACCTTTATCAACGCCCATTCCCAACTTTATGGACACGATACCATTGCTTACTATGAACCCATAATTGAATCGTTTGGCTACACCACAGCACAATTCGATAGCTCCATAAAGTACTACTCAAAAAGAACCGAGCGATTTGATGTAATTTTTGATAAGGTTGTAACTGAATTATCGCGCCTGCAAGATAAACAGAATGAAAAATCGGATGAGAATACAACGATATCGGAGCCTAGCGCCGATGGAAATCTTTGGCCTCTCAAAAACCGTTGGGAAATGGCCATTGATTACACTATCAATCCCTCGCTGGGATTTGATATCCCTGTAATAGGACTCGGTGATTATATGATTTCCTTCGATGCCCAAGTTTTTCCTGAGGACGAAGCACTAAATGTAAGATACTACATTTTCTTTTATTGTGACAACAAGACCCCTGTTGGTATTAGGGAGAATTCTGTACTGGCAACATACATTAAGGATGGTCAGGTTCATAAATACTCGCATATTTTTAAACTTGAAAATCCTGAGATAACCCATTTAAAGGGTTGGTTATATGATCATGGTAACAGCGATGATAAATTCATGCGAAAGGCTATTTTCTCAAACTTTAAGGTTTACTATACTCCAAAAACAGAAGATTTCCCCAAGAACGAAAAACATTTACCCAAAGAACCAAAATTTAAGGAAGTCAAGAAAATTAAAGTGGTAGAGGCTGAACGATGAAACGTTTTGCAGCCAACTATGTTTTCCCGGTCAATAGTAAACCCATTAAAAATGGGATTATAGAAACAACCGATGATGGGGAGGTTATAAGAATAATTGATCTAGGAAATGAATTTGCCGAAATCCATTCTACCCAGTTTTTTAATGGCGTAATTGTTCCAGGGTTTGTAAATGCCCACAGCCATTTGGAACTTTCCTATCTGAAGGGATTGGAACTAGAGAAACAAGGGATAGTTGGATTCATAGATGCTGTAACTAAGCACCGTTTCGATTTCACAGAAAAAGAAATATTAGATTCAATTGAGGCAGCCATTCAACAAGCTTTAAATACGGGCACAATTGCAATTGCCGATATTTGCAATACAACTAATACATTAACAGTCAAACAGAATACTAAACTCATTTTTTATAATTTTATTGAAAATTTTGGAATTTCGCCCATTAAGGCATCTGTGCTATTCAATGATTACTTGGCTGTTAAAAACGTTTTTAGCAATGCATTCCCCAATAATGTTAGCTTAACACCCCATTCCCCGTATTCCATATCTAAAAAACTTTGGATGTTAATTGCTGATTACTTACGAAATAATAGCAATCGCACAGCCAGCATCCATTATGGCGAAAGCCATGCAGAGTATGAATTTTTAAGGTATGGAACTGGTCCCTTACGTGAAAGGTACCAGAATGCAGGGATTCCTTTTGATGAGTTCAGAAATTTATCTCCTTCAGATGTAGTGATTGAGCACATTCCTGATGATTACAGTTTACTACTTATCCACTGTACCTTTGCAACAGCTCAAGAAATTTCATTACTGAATAAACACTACAGGCAGCTTACGGTGGTAACCTGTCCCGAATCGAATTTGAGAATAGAAAATAAGCTACCAAATCTCCTTGAATTTGCAAAAATTGGTATTAATTTAGCAATAGGCACCGACAGTTTGGCTTCAGCTACGAGCCTAAACATGCTTTCACAAATCAATATTATTCTTGACCATTTTCAATTGTTAAATTTTGATGAGGTTTTAAAATGGGGCACCCTTAATGGTGCTAAAGCGCTCAATCTTAGCCATACTATTGGATCAATTGAGCCAGGGAAAAAACCTGGGTTAGTTCTCATTTCAGCATTCGATTTTGAACGCATGCGTCCAACCGTGCACAGCAAAGTTAAAAGGTTAATTTAGCATCAATATAAATAATTTATTTAGATAGCATTGTTTTTGTACTGCTAATAGGCACAAGCTATTGGGATTATAACACAGGTTTCAGTGGAATGAATTCAAATAGTAAATTGAGAATTTTGATTTCGCCTATGGCGTGGGGTTTGGGCCATGCCACACGAATTATTCCAATCATTTATGAGCTTCAAAAAAGCGGACATTGCGTAACTCTTGCAACAAACGAGGAGTTAGTTCATATTATTAGGGTTTCGATCCCCAATGTTAAAGCTATACCTTTCTATTCACCTAAAGTATTGCTTGGCAGAGGGAAATATCACCTTTTACCGCTTCTCCGGTTCCTATTAAATTTACCATTTACCATTTATAAAGAAAAGCGAGAGCTCAAAAAATTACTATCGGAAAGCTATTTTAACCTGACTATTTCTGACAACCGTTACGGCTTTCGGTGTAAAAATGTGAAATCGGTAATTATAACTCATCAACTTAGTGTGATTCCTCCAAAACCGTTTGGATTTACAGGAGGTTTAGGTGAGTGCCTTATTCGTTATCTTCTATCCCGTTTTAATGAGGTTTGGGTACCTGATACTTCAGAAATCCCATCAGTTGCAGGAATACTTTCGGAATCAAACCATTTGGGCAATGTTTCCTATATTGGTACTTTAAGCCGTTTTGCCTACGTCAAGCACAAATGCTGCTCTAAAAAATGGGATGTGGTTGTGCTAATATCTGGCCCTGAACCTCAGCGTACCCAATTCGTTGATCAGTGTATCAAATCGTTATCCCCAATAAGTTACAAATCGATAATTATTGAAGGCAAACCCAAAAATTCAGAACGTGTTATTGGAAATGTTACAATTGCTGGAACATTGGATAATGAAAGTATGGTATCAGCGATACTTCAGTCAGATTTGGTTATTGCTCGAAGTGGATATAGTACGATAATGGATTTACTTTGTATTCAAAAATCGGCTGTATTAATCCCAACACCCGGACAAACGGAGCAAGAATACCTTGCAATTCGTATGAAACAGCTTGGTTGGTTTTACACTCTTAATCAAGGGGATGTATCTACTGAAAGAGTTTTAGAAATTTTACAAATGAAATTGCCTCAACCTTCCAAAAAATTTGACGGAAAGCCAAAAATAAAAATCTAAATGTTGATACATAAAAAACAAAATCCGTGGGGGCTCCACGGATTACTGTTTTACCTTGTCACCAACTATGCAGGATGAATTGCCTCAACGGGGCAAACATCTGCACATGAACCACAATCGGTACAAATCTCGGGGTCAATCTTGTAAATATCGCCAGCGGAAATAGCTCCTACTGGGCACTCGTCAATACAAGTACCGCAAGCGGTGCAATCGTCAGAAATTTTGTATGCCATCTCTGTGAAGTTTAGTTAAATTGTTAACTTAATCTTTAGCATTGAACACATGGCAAATTTATACAGATAAAATTACTTTCACAAATAAATGTATTGCTATTTGCTATTTAAAATTTTAATAAAGTCAGTAAAAATGGAATATTTAATAAACTCAACCAGATGATAAATCTTTGTTAAATAGGGTAATAACTATATTAACGATCGAAGCTCCTTTATTAGGAGCTTCGACATTTTTTTAAGCGTATTGAATTTTAATAATTAGAATTTCCACTTTGGTGTAAAGGAGTAGGAAAGCATCAACTCATGTGTACCGGTATTAATTCTCGATAATTTATTTAGCGAGAAATCGAAGGCGTAACCAAACGATATGTCGTTGTCCAGCTTCATATCGAAGAATATTCCAAAGGCATCGCCAATGCGGTAGTGTGTACCAAAGTAGAAGCGCCCTTTGTACATGGCCTGAGCAGTAATGTCAACTGTCATGGGAACACCTATCATGGCACCTGCAAGCATCGATGGCATTAAAATCCAATCGGAATTTAGTTCGTAGTTGTACCCTCCCATAATGTACAAGGGACTTTTAAGTGTTTTATCAAATTTCCTATCAAAGGTGGTTTGAAGCATGCGGGGCAACGAGAGGCCAGCAAAAAATTGGTAGGAGTAAATGTATGCACCTATGCCAATGTTAGGATAAAAGCGTTTTTCATTTTGTGCAAACGAAGGATCATCGGGATTTACAACATCGAGATTTGTAACCGAGGCATGGAAGTAGGTAAAACCGCCCTTAATTCCTAACGAAAATGTAACATTGTCGTCAATTCTTAACCGATAGGCATAGGAACCGGAAAAGTGAGTGTTGCTAATAGGCCACGTGTTGTCGCTCATCAGATTCAAACCAATACCAATTTTTTTATCGGGCCAGGGCATATGGGCTGAATAGCTAAATGTTTTAGGGGCTCCCTCGAGTCCCACCCATTGAAGGCGCGATAGCATACTCATATTCAGGTTTCTAACCGTTCCGGCAATAGCAGGATTAATTGAAATCGGATTATGCAGATAATGAGTAAAAATGGGCTCCTGTTGGGCCTTAAGAGTTGCTGCCCATGTGGCAGCAACTCCAAGTATTATGATAAATCTCTTTTTCATTTTATTAAACTTTTAGTATGACCGTTTAATATAAACGCTACCCTTGTAAACTTTTCCAGTATCCTTTATCTCGATCAGGTAGTAATAGGTTCCATCGGGTAATTTAGAGCCTATAGCCATAGAAACATTGGAAGTACCGTTCCAGTCGTTTCTGTAGTTTTCGTTCTTGTAAACCAAATTACCCCAACGGTTGTAAACAAGCAATGATACTTTCTGGAAGAACTCAATATTTTGAACCTCAAATGTGTCGTTAATGTTATCACCATTGGGAGAGAAGGCTTCGGGAATCTCAACCTTTCTATTTGGATCGGTTATAACCCTAACATTAACTGTGGCAATATCGCATTCATCATCGATATCGCATACCCTGTACGTTAAGGTTTCGGTTCCCTTATATCCCATCAACGGGGTGTACTGAATTTTATAATCGGCTGTTATAATTGAGTTAGCATTTACAGGGTTAGCTTCAATCTCAACAGTTTTAATCCCGTCGTTAAGCCATAGGTCATTTGTTAATACATCTATCAGAATTGCTGTATTAGCGTAGGTTTCTGCTTCATCATCCTGTGCATCAGGAGTGTAATTTTCGCGGTTAAGAACATTAACCACAATCTTTGCTAACGAGTAGTCTCCGTCAATGTCTTGAATGTAATACCACAAGGAATCAATACCAAAGAAATCAGTTTTTGGGGTATAACGGAGATAGGTTGGGTTAACTGAAACAGCATGACCATTAATGGGTTGAGAGTATATAATGGCAACTATACCGCCATCTCCCTTGAGTTGATCATTAAACGTAGGATCAAATTCTATAGCACGATTCTTATAAGTGGTAATTGTATCGTTAATTGCAGTAGGTGTAAGGTTAGAATTCTTTACCTTAACCAACACATTCGCCGAAGAGCAATCGTTATCGAAATCGCATACCTGATAGCTAAATACGTCTTCACCTAGGTAGTTTGTATTAGGGGTGTAGGTTACTATATTATTAGTACCGAGTTGTACATTACCATATGTGGGCAGTTGAGTGATTAGCAACTTGATACCACCATCCTCAAGACCCGTATCGTTAAATAAAACATCAATATTCACAGGAGTGTTGATAATGGTTCCTCTACCATCGGGGTTTGCTTTTGGCTTGTGATCTTCGCGTTCACCAATTGTTATATAAACCTTAGCTATCCCGTAATCGCCATCTTCGTCAACCACCATATAGGTGAGTGAGTCGTTTCCTACAAACCAGCTTGATGGTATGTATCTAATATTCCTGGAGTCGTAGGCATAAGCAAATCCATGGTGTGGTTTTTCCATAATATTAATGTAGTCAACTCCATCATTTAGATCATTATCGTTTGCGATAACATCAACGAGTATTGGTGCATTCATGGTTGTGTAAGCGGTATCGTTTACCGCTATTGGAATAAAGTTTACCTCCTTAACATTTACCGTAACGGTTGCCACATTACTGGTATCGTTGTCATAGTCGGTAACGAAGTATCTAAAGGTAGCCTGGCCGAGATAATCGGTAGCAGGAGTGAAGGTTATGGTATTGTCGGGATTAACTACAGCTGTGCCGATGAGGGGGTCCGGTTGTTCATCCAGAGTAACGGTAATCCAGCCATCATCGAGTCCGTCGTCGTTAATAAGAACATCAACAGCAACTGGGGTATTCTTAGATGTTCCCCTGCGATCGTCGTTGGCAACGGGAATATGATTAACTTTATCCTCAACAGTGACATAGACTTTTGCCATTGCATAATCGCCGTCAATATCTTCAACCACATAGGTAAATTCATCGTTGCCTATGAAGAAGTAGAAGGGAGTATAGGTTACGGTAAAGTTGGCATTTACTGTTACTGAACCGAACAGCGGGTTAACCTTAATCCATACACTCTTGATGCCTTCGTACAGTAGGGTATCGTTAGCCAATACATTTATTTCAGTAGGAGTGTTCACAACAGTGGTGGCGTAGTCGTCGTGGGCTTCGGGTATCATGTTAAAGGGCTTAACGTTGATGAACACCTTCGCTTCGTCCCATTCACCATCAACGTCGGTTACCCTGTAGGTTAACGAATCGAGACCGAGGAATCCTTGTACCGGTGTATATGTTACAGTGCTATCAGAATTTACTGAAGCAGTTCCATTCTTTGGTTCAACTGTAATGGTAAGTGTTAATGGGATATCCTCAATACCCTCGTCGTTGAATAGAACATCAATAACCCTTTCTGTTTCAAATGCGGCACCTCTGTAATCGTCGTTGGCTATTGGGGTGTGGTTAATGCTTCCAACCACATTAACCGTAACCGTGGCAACAGAATAGTCGCCATCAACATCCTCAATGAGGTACATAAAGGTGTCGGTACCCAGGAACAAGTTGGATGGTATGTACCTTATGGTTCGGTTAGAATTGATGATAACGGTACCGAATTGGGGCTGAGAGTATATTCTCAGGTCGCCATAGCCATCATTAAGACCTGTATCGTTAGCCAAGACATTAATATCAATGGCGGTATTTATTAAAGTAGTTACCTCATCGTTATTGGCTCCTGGCACATAGTTTTCGCCGCTCTTAACCCTGATGGTAACCAAGGCATCGTCGGCCTCATTGTCGGCATCGGTTACGGTATAGCTAAAGGTCATGGTGCCAATGTATCCTATTTCAGGGGTAAAGGTTATGGTATTATCAGGGTTTACTGTAATGGAACCCTGTGCAGGATTCTCAAGAATTGTAACAGAAATGGGTGCATCGTCGAGCCCTGTGTCGTTGAAAAGAACGTCAACTACTCGGGTCTGGTTGAATGAGCAACCCCTGTTGTCGTCGTTAGCAATGGGAACAGCGTTAGGCTTTTCAGTAACTGTAACCGTAACGGTAGCAACATCCCAGTCTCCATCAGTGTCTTCAACAACATACTCAAAGGTTTCAACACCTACAAACATGTAACTGGGAGTATAGGTAACAGTGCGATTGGCGTTAACAGTTGCTGTGCCAAACAGTGGTAGACTGAAAATGTATATTCTTTCGAATCCATCGTCCAGATCTGTGTCATTAGCCAGAACAGGTATGGAAACGGGCATGTTCATAAAGGTGCTTGCGGCATCATCGTTGGCTATAGGAATGTAGTTAGTTCCCGATTTTACGTTAATCGTTACCTGTGCGTTGTCGCTATCGCCATCGGCATCGGTTACTGTGTAGCTGAATGTCATAGTACCAGTAAATCCACTGGCGGGACTAAAGGTTACAGTGTTGTCGGGATTAACTGTGGCTGTACCCTGAGCAGGAGCTTGTGAAATGGTAACGGAAAGTGGTGCATCGTCCAATCCTGTATCGTTGAACAGAACATCTATTATCCTATTCTGGTTGAAGCTGCAGCCAACGCGGTCGTCGTTAGCAATAGGAAGGGCATCGGGCTTTTCGGTAACCTCAACGGTTACTGTTGCCACGCTGTAATCGCCGTCAACGTCTTCAATGAGGTACTGGAAGGTATCGGTTCCAATAAACATGTAGCTGGGATAGTAGGTAACCGTCCGATTAGCATTGATTTGAACGGTACCAAAAATGGGTTGAGTGCTAATGTTTAGATTGCCGAAACCGTCCTCAAGACCTGTGTCGTTAGCTAATACATTTATATCGATGGATGTATTAATAACGGTGTTAGCATTATCGTTTTGTGCAACGGGCACATGGTTAATACCCGGTTTTACGGTAATGGTAACCAAAGCATCATCGAACTCGCCATTGGCATCGGTAACGGTGTAACTGAAGGTTGCTACACCTACAAAATCGGAAGGAGCAGTATAGGTTACCGTATTATCGGGATTAACCACTGCAGTACCTAATGCAGGATCCTGGCTGATAGTAACAGTAACGGGTTCGTCGGCTAACCCCGAATCATTAAATAGTACATCAACAGTTACGCTACCATTGAAGGTGTAACCACGGTAATCATCGTTGGCAATAGGAATTGCGTTTTGCTTATCGAGTACGGTTACGGTAACGGTAGCTAATGCATAATCGCCATCAACATCTTCAATAACATACTGGAATGTTTCCTGACCAACGAACATGTAGCTTGGCGTGTAGGTTACAGTGCGGTTAGCGTTAACGGTAAGAGTTCCAAAGTCGGGTTGCTTGTAAATGTATAGTGAATCGAAGCCGTCGTCTAAGCCATGATCATTGGCAAGCACATTAATGTAAACAGGGGTATTAAACTTAGTAGTTGCATTATCGTCAACGGCTATAGGAACAACGTTAGGATGATCCTGATCCTTAACGGTAATGGTAACCAAAGCATCGTCACTATCGCCGTCGGCATCGGTTACAGTGTAGCTGAAGGTCATATCGCCTACAAAATTGTTGGCTGGAGTAAATGTTATGGTATTGTTGGTTTCCAAATTTACATTTCCAGATGTAGGTGAATCCTTAATTGTAACCACCACTGGGGCATCATCTAATCCAATGTCGTTAAATAGCACATCAACATTAACACTTTGGTTGTAGCTGCAACCGCGACGGTCGTCGTTGGCTATGGGTAGGTAATCGGGAGTTTCTGTAATATTTACTACTACTTTTGCAATGGATAAGTCGCCATCAACATCCGCTATCATGTAGTAGAATTCTTCAGTACCCATAAACATGTATGTAGGTGTGTATGTGATGGTTCGGTTAGCATTAACTTGAACTGATCCAAATTGAGGATTTTCGTAAACGGTTAGGCTACCAAAGCCATCCTCAAGACCTCTATCGTTTTTTAGAACGTTAACCATCACAGGAGTATTTACATTTGTGGATACAGTATCGTTAATAGCCAGAGGAGTAATATTGATTCCGTCTTTAACGGTAATGGTAACCGTTGAAACGGAGCAATCGCCATTGTTGTCACATACCTGATACTGGAATGCATCTGTTCCAACATAATTGGTGTTGGGAGAATAGGTAATAGAATCGTTAGTTGAGTTAACTAACCAAGAACCATTTGATGGATCACTAATTACCGTAAGCGAGGCAACGCCATCGTTCAGACCGGTATCGTTTGTTAGCACGTCAACCCTAACGGCGACATTTTTCGATGTAGCTCTGGAATCGGGATTAGCAATTGGTAAGCTATTCTGTGTATCGTTAACAGTTAGGGTAACAGTTGCCAAATCGTAGTCGCCGTCAACATCCTGTAGCATGTAAACAAACGAATCGTTTCCAATATAATCGGCATTTGGAGTGTAGGTAATGGTTCGGTTAGTGTTAACAACCACACTACCATGAGTGGGTTGGGTAAAGATTGTTATGCTGCCAAAACCATCGTCAAGATCGCTATCGTTGGCCAGAACATTAATTGCTTTTGGTGTATTCTTGGCTGTTATTGCAGCATCATCATTAGCAACAGGGATATGATTATTACTGCGAACATTAACATAAACGGTGGCCACATCGTAATCGCCATCGCCATCGGTTACCCTATACTGGAACGATGCCGACCCACTATAGTCAGTAGCAGGAGTGAATGTAATTGTATTATCAACGTTTGCAACAGCGCTTCCTTGAGTGGGTTGAGGTTGAGCCTCAATTGAAACGGTAATTCCACCATCTTCAAGGCCTGTATCGTTAATAAGTACATCTATAACTCGAGGTTGATTGATGGAGGTTCCTCTGGAGTCATCAACAGCAATAGGAGTATCATCAATTGCAGTTACCGTTACAGCAACATTAGCTTCAGCCCAATTATCATTGGTTAGGGTAACCCTATAGCTAAAGGTAACAGGACCATTATAGGTTTTTACCGGAGTAAACCTAATGGTATTATTGGCGTTAACCTGAACGGAGCCTTTGTCTGAGTCGGGCTGGGTGGTAATGGTAACCGATTGTATGCCCTTATCAAGGCCTTTGTCGTTAGAAATGACATCGATATTAATAGGAGTTACCTCATCGGTTGTTGCATTATCATCAACAGGGCGAGGTGTAACGTCGTCGTTATTTGTTGCTGTTACTGGTGATATTGAAAGATTATTGTAGTTACCATCAGTGCTAGATGTTGTAATATTCACCTGGTAAGCCTGATCACCATCATTAGTGTTGTCATCAACACCTGTTAGCGTTATGGTAACAGGTGTGTTCCAGTTGGTTGAGTTAAATGTATGGGAGTTGGGAGAAACGGTACCCTCTCCTGTATTGCTTGATACAAAGGTTGCAACAACATCAGCAGCCGGAGAGGTATTAAGGCTCATTTCGAAAGTTGCGGTTCCTCCGGCCTCAGTGGAGATTAACCCGCTAACCGGGAATATATTTACACCGGCCTGATCGTTATCAATGTTTTGAAGGGTGATGTCGTCAGGATCAATTCCATTGTAGTTTGCATCTGAACTGGTTGCAGGTGCAAGTATAATTATATAAGTTTGATTTCCATCAGCTGCCATATCGTCCACACCTGTAATCGTAACTGTTTGAGTGGTGCTCCAATTGGAAGAGTTAAATGTTACACTTGAAGGAGAAACCGTACCCTCGGCGGTATTGTTTGAACTAATACCAATTGTAACATCACCAGTAGGTTCCGAATTTAACTTAATTGTAAAGGTAGCATTGGTTCCATCCTCGCGGGTATTTCCGCTAATTGAAGAAACATCAATGCCAACTTGGTCATCGTCGATACAGGTAATGAAAATATCGGATGGTTTTAGGGCTGTATATTTGCTATCAAAAGTGGTTACTCCTGATGTTTCCACGGTAAAATCTATATCACCATCATCAATATAATTATTCACCGGGGTGATGGTTAAATTCTGCTCAACATTCCAGTTAACAGTTGTAAATGTTAAACTTGCAGGGCTAATGGTTCCCTTACTGGTATTATTTGAGAGAATGCTAAGGGATACATCGGCAGTAGGCTTTGTGGCAAGTTTAAAGGTAACAGTTACAGGTGCATCGCTTTCCGAGTAGGATAGAGAGGTTGGGTTAACGATGTATCCTGCCACATCATTATCGGTATTGGTAACAGAAACATCAATGGGATCGAGGTTATCGTATTTTGTATCGGAGCTGACACAGGGTTGAGTGATAATGGTATAGGCTACATTATCGTCGTCAACGTCATCATCAATACCAATAATGGTAATAGTTTGTTCTACATTCCAATTAGATGATGTAAAGGTTAATGTAACTGGAGAGATTGTACCCTCGTTGGTATTGTCGGAGTTGAAAGAGATGTTCACATTGGCAGTTGGTTGGGAGTTCAACTTAACCGTAAATGTTGCAGTGCCACCATCCTCAGTTGTTGTTAGACCGTTAAATGGATTAATGGTAACCCCGGCTTCATCATTGTCTTTGTTAGTAACCGATACATCGGCAGCATTTAAGCCGTTGTATTTAGAATCGGAACTTGATGCGTTGGAAGTAATGATGTTGAACGCAATATCGCCATCGTCAACATTGTCATCAACACCAGTAACAGTAATAGAAACAGGGTTATTCCAGTTAGCAGGCGAAATGGTTATAGAAGTGGGTGAAACCGTTCCCTCAGCAATGTTGCTTGAACTTAGTCCAATTGTCACATTAGCTGTGGGACGGGTATTCAGTACAATTGAGTAAGTAGCTTGTCCGCCAGCCTCAGTGGTTTCCAAACCGCTTGTTGGGTTAACCGTAATTCCTGCTACATCGTTGTCAAGGTTGGTAGCTGACACATTAGGAGGATTTTGCCCGCTATACTTGGTATCGGAACTTACAGCATTACCTGTAACTATTGTATATGAAACATTATCATCATCAACATTGTCATCAACACCAGTTACAATAACAGTTTGTTCAACATTCCATGTAGCAGGTGTAAGGGTTACGCTGGAAACATTAACGGTTCCTTCGGCCGTATTGCTTGATGAAATTGGGATGGTAACATTAGCAGTAGGACGGGAATTAAGCTTAATGGTAAACTGTGCAGTTGTCACATTTTCGCTTGTAGTTATAGAGGTAGGAGAAACTGTGAATCCAAAGGTATCGTTGTCGATATTGGTTACAGAAGCATCTGCAGGGTTCTTACCACTATATTTTGAATCGGAGCTTGTAGCGGGATATGTAATTATGGTGTAGGCTACGTTATCATCGTCAACATCATCATCTACACCAGTAATAGTAACAGTTTGCGGGGAATTCCAGTTTATGGAGTTAAAGGTAAGAGATGATGAACCGGCATTAACAGTTCCCTCCCCTGGATTGCTCGAAGTTAAGTTAATGGTTACATTATCGGTTGGTTGGGTATTTAGTTTAACAGTAAACTGGGCAGTCCCTCCATTTTCAGTGGTTTGGAGCCCCGAGGTTGGGATAATAGTAAATCCAGCTTCATCGTTATCGATATTGGTAACCGATACATCGGCCGGATTTATGCCATTATATTTTGTATCGGAACTTGATGCAGCAGCAGTGGTAATGGTATAAGTAATGTTATCATCGTCTAAGTTATCGTCAACACCTGTAACGGTTACCGTTTGGGGAGCATTCCAGTTGACGGTGGTAAATGTAACCGAACTTGGGTTTACTGTACCCTCGGTAACATCGGATGATGATAGGCTAATGGATACACTTGCGGTAGGTTTTGAGTTTAACCGAATAGTAAAGGTAGCTTGCCCACCATCTTCGGTAGTTTGAAGACCAGAGGTTGGGTTAACGGCAATACCTGCTACATCATCGTTTACGTTTACAACCGTTACATCGCTAACAGCCATGTTATTATAATTTGGATCGGAGCTTGATGTATTGGATGTAGCAATATGATAGGTAATATCTCCATCGTCTTCATTATCATCAACAGGTGTTACGGTAACAGTTTGCGGAGTGCTCCAGTTAGAAGAGGTAAACTGAACGCTTGAAGGCGAAACGGTACCCTCAGTTAGGTCGTCAGAAGATATATTTATGGTAACATTGGAGGTTGGTTGAGTATTGAGGGCAATAGTAAATGTTTTGTTTCCGCCACTCTCATTAGTGGTAAGGGATGTAGGAGAAACAGTGATACCGGCCACATCGTTATCATTATTTGTAACAGAAACATCGGTAGGGTTAATGCCATTATATGAGGCATCGGTGCTGGATGCGGCTGCAGTAATAATGGTGTAACTTTGAGAGCCATCGGCAACGGCATCGTCAACGCCTGTTACAGTTACAGTTTGAGGGATATTCCAGTTAGCAGTAGTAAATGTAACCGAACTTGGGCTTACAGTACCCTCTGCGGTATTACTTGAGCTTAACCCTAAAGTAACATTGGCTGAGGGTTGGCTAGTGAGTACTATGGTAAACGTAGCCTGCTGGCCTGATTCGGAAGTTACCAATCCCGTTGTAGGATTAATGGCAATGCCCTTTTCGTCATTATCGATGTTAGTGGCTGTTACGCTAAAGGACCTAGCGTCATACCTTGAATCGCTACTTGAAGCAGATCCATTTATTGAGTAGGTTTGATCACCGTCATCAACATACTCATCCTGACCCGTTACTGTAACGGTTTTAGTAGTATTCCAGTCGGAAGTGGTAAAGGTAATAGTAGTTGGCGATGCTACACCTTCTGCCGGATTAGTTGTGGTTAGATTAATAGTTACATTGCTTGTTGGGCGGGTATTTAATCTTACAGTAAATGTTGCAGAACCTCCGGCTTCGGTGGTTTGTAACCCTGAAGTTGGGGTAACTGTAATTCCAGCAACATCATCGTTTACATTTACTACACTTACATCGGATGGATTAAGACCGTTATACTTTGAATCGGTACTTACAGCCGCAGCGGTAATTATGGTATAGGGTTGATTTCCGTCGTCAATATCATCATCAACGCCTGTTATGGTAATGGTTTGAGGGGTATTCCAATTGGCAGGGGTGAACACTACCGATGTTGGGCTAACAGTACCCTCTGAAGTGTTGCTCGAGCTTAAACCAATGGTAACGTTGTTCAAGGGTTGACTATTTAGCCTTATGGTAAAGTTAGCTTGCCCACCAGTCTCGGTAGTTGTTAGGCCACTTGTTTGGGAAACCAAAATTCCGGCGGCATCATTATCGGTATTGGTAACAGTAACATCTGTTACTGCAATATTGTTAAATGTTGGATCGGTGCTGCTGGTATTTGATGTGGTTATGAGATAGGTGATGTCCCCATCATCTTCCTCATCATCAACCCCAGTAACAGTAACACTTTGATTTGTATTCCAATTGGCAGTAGTAAATGTAAGGCTCGATTTATTTATTGTACCCTCAGTTAAATCGCCCGAAGTTAGTGTAATTGTAACATTAGCAGCAGGTTGAGCAGTAAGTCTAACTGAAAATGCTGCAGTTGTCCCACTCTCGGCAGTAGTTAATGAAGTTGGGTTAATGTAAACACCTGCAGCATCATTATCGATATTCTGAAGGGTAATATCATTAGGGTCGATGCCATTGTAATAGGTATCGGAGCTGGAGGATGTTCCAATATTAATGGTATAGGTAATATTGCCATCAACAAGGTAATCATCGGTACCAGTTACTGTAACCGTTTGATGGGTGTCCCAGTTGGATGAAGTAAAGGTAAGGTTAGCGGGGCTTACCGTGCCCTCGGTAGCATCAGAGGTGCTGATGGGCAGGGTTACATTAGCTGTAGGCTGAGTTTTTAGAACAACCGTAAAGGTAGCCGTTCCTCCACCCTCGGTAGTATTTCCTGAGATTGCCGAGATGGTAAATCCTGGGGTGCGTACGGTAATTTTAGCAATATAGTATAATGCAATTTCACAATTCCCATTATCAGCTTTTACAACAAAAGTATTTTCACCAATTTCAAGATATGAAGAAGGAACTGTAATTGTAATATTTCCGCCTGTGCCCACACCCGATGTTACATAAACGTCATTCTTATAAACATTATAGGTAATTCCAGTCTCAGAGGAACTAACGGTAATGGTACCATCATGGCCAGGATCTACTGTGCTACCATTAACCACTATACCTGGGCTGGGAGGATTAACCACGCTTATTGTAAATGGAGCCGAAGTTCCATTACAACCAGCCTTTGTTACCTCTAAGGTATAGTCATTCCCTGAATCGGAAAGGGTTGCGCTTGCCTTATAGTACTGTTTGCTGGTAGAGATAACAGTAGTTCCCTTACGCCACACATAAGAGGCATTGTATTCATTTGCACTTAAATCAATGGGTTCGCCTACACATACATTTGCATCACCTGAGAATGAAGTATTGGGAGCAATTTCAACTGTAAAATTGCGTGTAGAGGTACACCCACCTTTTGATACGGTTAAAGACCATTGCCCAGGGTTAAAGCTCCCCCATGTTTTACTAAGTGTTTGTGAGGTAGAAATTGTTGTGCTCCCGTATTTCCATTCGTATGTAGCACCCTGTTCTTGGGCTACAAGGGACAGATCCTGCCCCTCACAAACGGTAGTGTCACCTGAAAATTCCAAATCGGGACCAACGTAAACGGTAAATTCCTCAATGGTTTGCGAGTACCCATCATCAGCCAGTAGGTATATGATTGCATTACCCGACTTGTTGGCAACAGGGGTTACCTCTACCCATCGGTTGGTGCCACTACCGCCTACAACTATATTCCCATTCAACACGAAGTTAGGATCGTGAGAGTAGGCTGTTATGGTAATATCGTTAGCTGATGTCTGTGAGCCATCGCTAACTGTAAAGGGGAGCTGAGAGGGAGTTGCGTTTGTACACACATTCTGATCGGAAGGAGGGGTAATTGTTGGAGGGGTGTTAATGGTAAGGTAAACCTTTTCCTGGTTATTCGACCAGCGACCATCAGCATTTTGCGCCTCGTAATTGAAAGAGGTACGCCCCCACCAGTTTGAATTTGGAACAAATTTGAGATTGGCTGTATTAGCTGCACTAATTGTTGTTGGTACCGAACTTATAGGGGTTGAACCATTATATAGAGTACCATTACCCGGTAAGGACAAAATACGAATTTGACTTAAAGCAACGCCAGTTGGATCAAAAAACTTGTCGGTGAAATTTTCCTGAGCGAAGGTTATTGTTGTATTTAATGCAGTCTCTTTGTAGATATCACCCACCCAGGGTGCAAGCCCATCGATACATTTAGTTGAGCTCTGCGATACATGAACTGTTATATTGGAATAACCAAGGTCAATGGCATAAAACCAAGTGTTCATGGTATTCATGTTACCATTGAAATTGGTGTTTTGCAGGGCCGCATTCCATGACCAGATACGAGGAATGTTAGCACCATGAACAAGTTGTTTTTTCTGGGTTTCATCCATTAAGCCCTGTCCGGTTTCATCGCCCCAACGGGTAATATAGGTATCGTCCCAATAGATGGTTGCATTAAGTTTTCGGAAAGGACGAACCGATGATGTTACTACACCATCGCATTGCTCCACATCGTAAACGGGGAAGTTAGTTGGTCCACGTCCCATAAATGTAGCAGATGCGCTATAGTTGCCCACTGGAACATCGGCACCGGCATCGGTCTTAAAATCCCAAAGGATATAGTTAGTACCCTTGTCCAGCTCAAGGTAAATAACCCTATCGCTACCATCGGTTGAGTAAGCCCCATCGTGGTTGACATCGATAAGAATGGCCACAAAAGCATCGATATTGGTTTGAATTTTAAAAATGGCCACAGAGCTATACGGGCAACCCGGCCGGTTCTTTTCAAGATAAATATCGAAATCATTAGCTGGTAGCTCCATTGGAGTACGAACATAGTCGTAATCGTAGAAGAGAGTATCTTCAGCCCAAACCTGAACCTTAGGCGGTGCAAGACGTGTAGTGGCCCACTCGGTTCTATCGGGATCATCAAGGAATACCGGGTAGTCCATTGCATTTGCTGTCTGGTCATTCTCCTTACTCTGCGCCCTTTTTATGTAGTTTGGTTCATTGGGTACAGGTATAATACCGTAGGCATTCGACTGGAACTTAAAGGAGAACGGGTAATACCTGAAGTTGATCTTATTAACAAACTCATCTCCTGTAATTATATAGAAAAAGTTGTTTACAGGATACTCCGTGAAGCTAGTGGTTGACATCTGCCAGCTTTTACTCCATATACGGCCAGCAGGAATATTGGGCTCTCCCGGATTGGTAATTATGTTATTGTTTGCATCGGTAACCGTAATATCAAAAAATTCTAAAGCCCACCGAGCATTATCGAGATGTTTGAATTCAATGTAGTAATCTCCCGATTGATCTGCAGTAAAAGTTCGTGGGCTATAGCCACCCGAAATTGTAGTACCATTTAGCTTTATCCCATTAGGACCGGTTATTGCTTGGGTATAATTAGCAATATAACCTGTCCCTGATGTAGGCATTGCTGTTTCGGTATAAATTATTGTTCCATCAGGTCTTTTAATTCTAAACCTTACCCTCGATGGGTTGGTATTAACATTTCCCCCATAGTTCACGGTATTCATTTTAAAGCCAAAGAACACCTTTTCTCCCGCATTTAGCCTAATATTTAGACGCTTTACGACAGAACAGTCATATCCTGCAAAATCGTTACTCCCTGTTTGCCAAGTATTGAACTCCAGGTATAACCTGTCGGTAGAGTTTGGCATCAGCTGCTTAGTCCCTTCGGCAAAAACCAATTCCCTGCCTAACACTAAAATTGCTAATACAGCAAATAAACAAATCAGTCGTCTCATAGTACTTATATTTCTCATTGTTAATTCTTTAGGTATGGGTTGATACAATAAAAAAGTTAAGGCACACATTATGCCCTACCCCAAAAATTGCTATGATGTATATAGTAATAAAAAACGTTAAAAAACATCTACTCATGAATCCCCAAAAAGATTTTTAAAGAACACAATTACACCTCATTGCCAATTTTTATCAATGCTTTAGCTGATTTTGGGTTTTGTAAACACAAGAGCAAGTTACGGTAATTTTTTTAAATGCAAATATTTTTATTAACAATATTTAACGCACGCAACGAAACTTTATGCAACAATAGTTTAAGGGTGTATTTTAAAACTTTAAAAATCGTCGCAAACGATTGCGCTAGCAATACATGAATATGCAATAGAACGAATTCACTAAAGAAGGTGGTCATGAGGGCACACCGTGGGGTTGATATTTGACGATTAAAAGTTTATAGTTAATTCATAAATCTTAAACTTTTCCATCGTTAATGGATTCAAAATTCATGATTTATTGATGGATGAACTTTAGAATCCTGCTTTGCCGGAAAAGTTCCGGCATGGTTGGGCAAGATTTTGAATCTAACATTTTGAATTATTTCATTTCCAGAAAACGATCAACGGCTACCCTCAACCATCAATCAATTTTCTGGTGCAAACTTCGGGTCGGAGCTTGCATAAAAGTTCAATGTTGGCATCGACCTGGCGTTTAATTTCAACTATCTTCTCATTAAGATTCTTGATCATCGACAAATCCTTGCCAGATAAATCGATGCGAAGGAAATCGCGAATGTTGTTAACATCGCGCTCTATCTCCAGAACCTTGCCATATAGGTACCGCGCGCTCTCCAGATTGGGATTATCCGAGAACAGGGTATCGAGGTTGGTGCGAATTAATTGAATATTCTCCAAATGCTCAAAAATCCAGGGTTGAAGCGCTGTCGACAGGCTATCGAAACGGGTTAGCTCAATTTTTCGGTTGAACTCATCCATGCGTTGATTAAACTCGGTTATGGCCGCCATGGATTGTTCCCTGCATAGCATGCAACTTGTTGTCCGTATAAGTCTAAAAAGAGTGTCGGTAGCATTGCGATTACTGTAGTTAGCCTCTGTTTTGCGAAGTTTATCGACCTCGGATTCAAATTGCAACTTGTAAAGCTGCTCCTCGAGACGGCTCAAGTGACTACTGATAAGTTGACCCTCCATGTTCTGGTTCATAAGTTCTGCTTTAAATATGGAGGAGAATCGTAAATCTGAAATGATGGATTCAAGGTCATTAGGTGCGATAACAGGATTGGTTTCCAATCGCACCAAAGTGTTTACCAAAGCCTTGGTTGATTTTAGGTTATGGTCGTCGTCGAGATAGAGCGAGGCAAAGCCTAGTATTGATTCGTATTCACGGTTAAAAATGGTTGAGAATGTGCTGTTTCCCCGATACTTAAACTTTATTTCTTCGAATGCCCTGAGCAGCTGCCGGTAGTACTGCATCACCCTGAATAAGCTCACCGAAATGGCATCCTGATTGCCTGTTCGGTAGTTGAGGTTATATACATCAAGATGATTTTTCAGCTGAGCAAAGATGTTGAGAAAGCTAAGCAGGTCCTTTTCCTGTCTGTAGGTTTCGGCATTAATCAGCCCCAAACGGTAATCGTTTTCTACCTTAAGCTTACGCTTTTCGATGCTGGCAAAGCTAACCTCATCGCCTGTGAGCTGTTCGGTACGATAAAGTGACTTGTAGTTGGCTACCACAATTACAGGATAATTACGTATGCTTACAATTTCGCAAAGTTGGTCACGGGTAAGGCGACCATGCGCTATAGTATCAAGAAGCATACGAACATTTAGAGGGTTGTAATCAACCGGGGGAGTGTTTGCCGTGGTTAGTAGGTAAAGCTTAATTGAATGCAATCGGGTATCGAAGTTTTTTTGTTCAAATAGTCGGATGGTAGAGCTGAAGCGGTACTCCTTTTTGCGGGTATTGGATTCGATAAAGTTTCCGAATTCACCTATAATACTCATTACAGCCTCGGTAGGGGTAGTAATTTTTGAAAGGTTTTTGAGCTGAGTGGCAACTAGTGCAAGCACCTGATCGCGGTCGTTGTTGGTAATAGCTCGAACACGAATCTCAGCATCAATGTAGTCGCGTGCAGAGTATAGCGGTAGGTTATCGATAATACGAACATGATCAATGTTATCGCTAACAAAGGTTTGGTATTTATTCTCCTTATCGCGCAAAATTTGGAAATTGTATAGCGGATAGGTTATATCGTTTTCGCCAAAAAATTTTACATTTTTTAAACTTGCTGTAATAAAAAGATACTCCAGCTGCTCCTCCTCAACTGCCATTTTTTTTCGGCGGTTCTTCTTTGGTTCATTCCTAGAAAAATCCAACTCATTGATCAGTGTGCTGAACTTATCGGCATTGAGCAGGAAGATATCGCTTGAAAGGTACTGCCATTCCCCTGTAAAGTTGAAGCTTGTGGTGTCGCTATAAATCAATCTGGGTTCAATATCACGTTGGGCATAAAGATTGGTTGTCAAGGTTAAAGTCAACAAAAGCAGAAAAAATTTAAATCTGTTCATAGCTTCAAATTTATAGCTGTTAATGAATATTATACTCAAATATTTTCAACTTACCCTGCGGGGTGGCACAACTTCGCGGGAGCGATCGAACATAAAACGGTAGGTGATATGTGTTTTCAAAACCTTTGCTCCAATTTGTTCGGCCACACGACGCATGGTGGGGTTAAAATCGCCAATCCAGTTTAGTTCCAAATCGGTGTAGCGGAAGCCCGGGGCTAGAGCTTTTTTTGCAAACGCATTTACCAACGCAGCCTCAACCCCCTTTGCTTGGTGCTTGGGAACTATACCAAAAATAAGGCCAATAGCCTTTGTACAAACCTTTTTAACTTTGAGTAGGTACATAAAATAAAGTTTGTAAAGTAGGTTGAAATGGCCATTAAGGTAACGCATCACCTGGTTGAGATCGGGAACCATAATAAAGAAACCAATTGGTTCTCCTTCGTAGTAGGCAAAGTACATTAAATCGGGATCGATAATAGGTTTCATCGTTTTCATGAGTGCCAGGGCGTGTGCTTCGGTAATCTTTTTTACTCCGGTGTATCGCCCCCACGCATTGTTATAAATGGTACGGAAATCTTCGGCAAATTTTTTCAAATCTTTTTTCGATATGGTTGTGATGTGGTATGATGGGTTACTCTCAACTCTCTTAGCCTTTTCCCATATAATGGGATCAACATTTTCGGGATTCACCTTACGGTGATAGGTGAACTGATTAAAGTACACCTTGAAGCCGTAATTTTCAAAAAGTATCCGGTAGTAGGGCAGATGATAATCCATACAGTAGTTTGGTGGATAATCGCCCTCAACCAAAAGCCCCCACCACCTGTCGCGATCGCCAAAGTTTATTGGGCCATCCATGGCCTCCATTCCTCTGTCCTCGAGCCATTTTTTGGAAGTATTAAACAGAATATTGGCCGCATCCTGATTATTAATGCACTCGAAAAATCCAACTCCTCCTGTGGGCTGCTCAGTATTTTTAGCAATGTCCCGATCGATAAAGGCGGCTATACGCCCTATGGCTTTATTATCTTGATACAGGACCCAACGGATGGCTTCGCCATGTCGGAAATGCTTGTTAACCTTTGGGTTAAAAACGTTCTCAATATCAACATCAAGTGGACGGATCCAGTTCGGATGATTTTGGTAGAGCGTTAGGGCTAGCTTTAAAAAATCGCTTCGAGTTTTTCTGTCGGATACTTCTTTTATCGTAAAGTTGGACATAGTGAAAATTTTATGATGATTATTTCTTCATTTTAAGCAATATTTCTGCCATCATCAAATCTGCAGGGGTAGTTATCTTAATATTTTCGTGGTTTCCTACAGTGGTAAAAATTTTCACTCCATTGGCCTCTGCAACCGATGCATCGTCGGTAAATTCTGGTTTTTCTGGCATTTCGTAACACTTCTTTATTACTGATGAGTGAAAAATCTGTGGTGTTTGAACCAGCAGAACGTTATCGCGAGGGAATACACGGGTGGTATTTCCATCAGCCAATCTTACAGTTTCCACTGGTTTTGCAACAGGGATAGCATTTCCATACTCTTGTGCCATCAGGTAGCACTGCTCAATAACATTGGTGGAAACCAACGGGCGAACCCCATCGTGAATGGCAACCAGCGAGTCATCGGCCGGAACCAGCGATAATCCATTTTTAACCGATTGAAATCGGGTATTACCCCCAGAAACTAATCGGTATTCTGTAGCAAAGTTATATTTATCACAAAGTTCCTTCCATCGGGCAAACTGGTTTTGAGGCAAAACCAGGATTATACTGGGTTTTGGTTCAAGGGTAGCAAATACCTCAATGGTCCACATGAGTATAGGCTTTCCCAATAGTTCAAGGAATTGCTTGGGAACCTCAGTACCCATGCGGGTTCCGCTTCCTCCAGCAACAATTATAGCGTAGCGACTTTGTGCCATTCGTAAATCCTACCTTTTTCGCTCCGAAAGTTACCAAAATTTTGTTTTAGAATTCGTTTGCGGGTTCACAACAATAAAAAGCTATATAATATATTGATAATCTATTAAATTATGTAGATATTTGCGGAGATGCATGGACTAAAAACTAAATTTATGGTTGAATTCAACTATGTTAAGGAATTCATTGAGCAACCCATTAAAAAGAACTGGGAGCTTAATGCATTATCGGACTACAAGGGAATAACCTATACCTATGCCGATGTAGCCAAAAAGATTCACCATTTGCACACAATCTTCCGTAGCTGGGATCTTCAACGGGGCGACAAGGTTGCCCTAATTGGTCGGAACAACGCCAACTGGGGAATTAACTATCTTGCTACCATATCGTATGGTGCCGTAATTGTGCCAATACTTCCGGACTTTTTGCCTACCGAGATGCATAACATTGTAAATCACTCCGATTCAGTTATGCTCTTCATCGACGAAACAATTTGGGAAAACCTCAGTGTTGACCAAATGCCCAATCTTAAAGCCATTTTTTCTGTAAATAGATTTGAGTTACTGAATTCATGGGACGAGTCATGCCGTAATAGCTACTTGAGTAACTTGTCCTCCATGGAGGATGAAATTACAGCGCTCAGTCCCGATAGGGTGAGCTACACTGAAATATCGAATGCGGAACTGGCTGTTATAAGCTATACATCGGGAACCACTGGGTTTTCGAAGGGTGTCATGCTATCGCACAATAGCTTAGCTGCTAATATTGATTATGCACGAAACAACATGCACCTAGTTGCCCGCGATAGTATTGTTTCGTTCCTACCCCTTGCCCATGCATTTGGCTGTGCTTTTGAGTTTCTGTTTCCCTTTGCCATGGGCTGCCATATTTCCTTTCTGACCAAAATTCCATCGCCCCCCATAATTCTTGAAGCCTTTGCCGCAGTACGTCCTCGTTTGGTTCTTACTGTACCTCTGGTTATTGAAAAAATTTTCAAGAAGCAGATTCAGCCAAAAATTGAAACTCCTATTATGAAGGTGCTTCTTAGAATCCCGCTTCTAAATAAACTGATATTTAAAAAGATCAACGAAAAGCTCTCCAATGCATTTGGTGGTAACTTCCACGAAATTGTAATTGGAGGGGCTGCTCTCAATTCCGATGTGGAACGCTTTCTGCGGAAAATAAAGTTTAAGTACACTGTTGGCTACGGCATGACCGAATGCGGCCCACTTATATCCTATGCTGGCTGGAAAGTTAACCCTATGGGATCATGTGGAAGGGTTATCAATTATCTAGAGGTGAAAATCGACTCATCTGATCCCCAAAACGAAGCAGGTGAAATCTTGGTCCGTGGCGAAAATGTAATGATGGGGTATTACAAAAATCCCGAGGCAACCGAAAAAACAATCAGGGATGGTTGGCTATATACCGGCGATTTGGGCGTAACAGATAAAAATGGTTTTATCCACATAAGGGGACGAAGCAAGAGCATGATACTAGGCCCTAGCGGACAAAATATCTATCCGGAGGAAATTGAAGCCCGGCTCAACAACCTGCCAATTGTTCAGGAATCGCTCGTGCTGCTTGAAAAGGGTAGGCTAGTGGGATTAATCTACCCCGATTTTGAGTCGATGAAACAACACGGCATCTTACCACAAGAGTTGGAACCCGTATTGGAGGATTACCGTAAAGAGGTTAATAAGCATCTACCCCAATACAGCCAAATTGCCAAATTAGTGGTTCACAATCAGGAGTTTGAAAAGACCCCAAAGAAAAGCATAAAACGATTTAAGTATCAGTACTCCGATAACTAATCAGTTTTTTCTGTTAAATACAGAACCCTTAGCATTAACAGATATAATGCGGGGAAAATGACTGTTTGAAGTAACCTGAAGAAAAAGTAGTTGAGAGTTCCTCTAAAAATGAGGTATCCCAGTAGAACAACAATAGCACAATCCACCAGTGATAGTATTACTCTGGTGGATTTTTTTCCCATATTCACTGGCATTAGGTTGGGTAATGATACCACGCTTACCATATGGTAAAGACAAATGGTTAAAATTACAGGCGAAAAGATCCCAAAAACCAAAAGAAAAAAAGGAGAGGGTAGTAACCCAAAAGAGTAGAGAACTCCAAAAATGAATACAAGGGAAAGATTAATAGAGAAAACCAGTGGGTTCTCTACCAAATTACGAGTCCAAAAGTGCAGTATGTGTTCCTTTTTCTTATCCGTCATTTTTAAACTGAAAGCACCTGATAGGTTAGGTATATTATGTAAATACAAATCAGAATAATTCCCTCGCGACGATCGAATTTACGCCCCGGGCCAACAATTGCAAATGCAAACATTAACAGCGCAGCAAGAACATTTAAACCCAAATCGATATTAACGCCCTGATAAAGTGGCATGGGGTTTATAACAGCGGTGGTTCCAAGTATAAATAGAATATTGAAAATATTTGAGCCCACCACATTGCCAATAGCAATATCGGGTTTGTTGCGGTAGGCAGCAACCACTGAGGTGGCTAGTTCCGGTAACGACGTCCCGGCTGCCACAATGGTTAAACCTATTACTGCTTGGCTTACCCCTAACCGAATGGCCATATTAACTGCTCCGGTTACAATAAGTTTACCCCCGACAATCAGAAAAGCCAATCCCCCAAAAATCATCAAAAAGGATATCAAAAACTTTCGTTTATGAATTTCTGGAATAGCACTAGGAGTATCCTCTTTTCCCGTAAGAAAATTGTAGTACATGAATACCCCAAATAGCAGCAATAAAATTATACCTGCTGAACGGGGAATTATGTTTTGGGTGGCACCATCGAATAGCACACCGTTCGACATAGTGGTAAGCACAAGCGCCGAGAGAAGAAAAAAAGGAATTTCTATTTTAATAGTGCTATTCTGTACCCCAACAGGTTTAACCAAGGCGGCTAAACCAAGTATCATAAATGTGTTAAATATATTACTTCCCAGTATGTTCCCCATAGCAATTTCGGAACTTCCCTCAAATGCCGATATGAGGTTTACCGATAATTCGGGGGCAGAGGTTCCAAAGGCTACAACTGTAAGGCCAATGGTTAATGCCGATATTCCCATTCTACGGGCAATATCCGATGCCCCCTCAACCAGCCAGGTGGCTCCTAGTATTAGTGCTCCAAGCCCTAATATTATCAGTATCAAATTCATTTCTTTAGCAGTTTTTTACCTATCTAATGCTTAGTCAATTTATCGTTACAAAAGGTTTTACTTTAATCTATTTAGAAAAAAGGTTAACCCGCACAAAGATAAAATAGATTAGGTTAAATTTGCTCACTGTTTAACCGTTAAGTTTACTAAGTTGAAAAAAGTACTATTTGCTATCACTGCATTGCCTATTCTGCTATTGTTATTCCCGCATTGCGCTAAGGTAGTAACGCCAACTGGAGGGCCAAAGGATACACTCCCCCCTGTGCTTGTTCAAAGCCTTCCAGCATTGAATGAGACCAACTATTTTGGTAACAGGATTGTACTTGAGTTTGACGAGTTCATTCAGCTCAAGGATCTTCAGCAAAAATTACTGGTTTCGCCCCCGTTGAAAAACAAACCCATGCCCAAGCAAAAGGGAAAACGGCTGGAAATCGAATTTTTGGATACGCTCAGGCCCAATACCACCTATACCCTTTACTTTTCCGATGCAATTCAAGATAACAACGAGGGTAACCCCATAAACAACTTTACATTTGCCTTCTCCACAGGTCCAAATATCGATACACTATCAATATCGGGAAGTATTAGACATTCGTTCACAAGCGAGCTGGTAGAAAATGCTCTTATTATGCTTTACGATTCGCAAACCGATACGCTTCCATACGTTGAGCTCCCTAAACATATTGCCAAAAGCGACAAGGATGGGAAATTTACTCTTGTTAACCTAAAACCTATCAATTATAAAATAGTAACCATAACTGATAAGAACGGTAATTATTTGTATAATAAAGGAGTAGAAGACATAGCGTTCTTAAACCACCCCATTAAACCCGAATCGGTTGACGATAAGTCCAAACCAAAAGTTGAATTAGATTTGTTTACTGAAGAAGTTCCGTCGCAGGTGCTCACCGGATACGATCGAAATGATAAAAACCTTTTGCTTTTATATTTCTCTCGGCCACCCCTTGGGGGTTTTAACCTAAAACTACTGAACCAAAACGATGACCAGAAATGGTATATCCCCGAACCCGACGCCAATGGCGACACACTTAAGCTCTGGATTACTCAACCCGAAATCGCCAGTAGCGATACCCTTAGGGCTCAGCTTAGCTATCTTAAAACCGATTCGCTATACAGGTTTATAACACAAACCGATACCCTAAGATTTTTGTACCATAGAGAGGAGGATACCCAAGCCCATAAGGGTAGGAATAAAAGTGAACCAGCAAAAGCCGATAAGAAATATTTCAATTTGGAAACCTCTCTGGGCTCCGATAAAGTTGTTATCCCAGGTTTGCCCTTTGAAATTCTACTGCCCGTACCTGCCAAAAAAGTCGATGAAACTAAGATTCTGATATTTAACGAGACCGACAGCCTGCTTGAGACCGGAATAAAACTTCAAAAGGATTCCATTAATCCCCGAAAGTTCAGGTTTACAAAGGACTGGAAGAGTAATGTGAATTATAAAATGCTTATACTTCCCCATGCGTTTACCGATTATTTTGATAGTACCAACGATACCGCAAAACTTGCTTTTACTGGGGCCGATCCTGAAAAGTTCGGAACACTAACTGTTCAGCTGAATGACAAACAGAATCCCATGGTTGCAGAACTTTTAACAGAGAAAGGCGCTGTGGTTCAGCAGGTAAAAGTTGATAGCAAGAGCAACGTTGCTCAATTTAGCTATATTACCCCCGGTAGGTATAAGCTGAGATTTATTGACGATATTAATGGAAATGGACGCTGGGATACAGGAAGCTACATGAAAGGCCTACAACCCGAAAGAGTAATATACTTTACCGATGAAAAAACTAAAGGTGTAATAAACATACGGGCAAACTGGGATAGCGAGCTGCAGTTTTCCATACCAAAACCATAAATGCTATGTCGGTGTTGATGAATTATGCCATGTTTCCAACCGATAAGGGCGCGAGTGTAAGCCCCTACGTGGCAAAGATTGTTAAAATGGTAAGTGCCCTGGGATTCGAGCACCGGCTTACCGCCATGGGAACAATAGTTGAAACTGAAACCTTAGAGCAAGCTCTTGAGGTAGTTAACAAATCGTATAAGTTACTAGAACCCGACTGCGAAAGGGTTTATGTTACCATTAACCTCGACATTCGTAAGGGTGAAATGGGAAGAATAGAGAAAAAAATTAAATCGGTAAACCAGAAGCTAAGTACCTAAAACAATAGCTCATGCATCGAACATTTTTAACCCTGCTAATTTCCATTTTTGCGCTTTGCGCAAATAGCCAAACCTATGTGGGCATAAAAACAGGTTACACCATGAGCGATATTTCATTTAAACCTGTGGTTAACACCCGCTTTCTTTTTGCCCATAGTTTTGATATCGGCTTGGTTTTCAAGCATTACAATCTAACCTACATAGGGTTCCAGGCTGAGGCATATATTGTAAATCGAGGATATCGTCAACCCATTGATTTGGCAGAATTGGGCGATACCCTCTACAAAAGGGTAAATACATATCTTGAAATCCCGATGTTTATGCAGGTTAGGTATAACCTGAAAATATTTACCATTCATGCAAATGTCGGCCCATACATTGCATATCTACTTAAAGCCAGAGAGGGAGATAATTCTACAGAAAAGTTTGTGATGCAGAACATCAACCTTAATATCCTACGTGATAACCGGATTGATTACGGTTTGCTTGGCGGAATAGGGATAAGCACCAATTTTAAATGGGGGAGCATTTACGCAGAGGGCCGCATAGGTTACGGATTCGGCGACCTGTTTAAACACACATATAGCGGCATGCCCAAGGAGTCAAAGGCCATCTTCCAGGGAGTTAACATGGGTTATCTATATCGATTTAAAAGCAAATAGATTAATAGAACATTTCTGTTGATTTGATGTTTGTTTGATTGACTTTTAATCAATCATACAAAAATTCTGAAATGAAGAATTGGAAAGATTTGGATTTCGATTTACAACGGGTGATATCCAACACAGCTATCGCCCCGGGTTCCTATATTATTAAGTTTAAACGAAATTACCCGTTTTTTGCCGGTCAAGTAGTTGCACTTGGCGTTTCGCGTGATATTGAACCCCGCTACTATAGCATTGCTTCTGCTGAAACCGACGAACTCATATCAATTCTTTACAGCGAACGGCTCGATGGGAAACTTACCCCTATGCTTTCGCTTTTAAAAGCTGGCGATAGCATAATGGTATCCAAACCCTTTGGCAATTATACTCAGGTAAAAAACAATGCTGTTTTTATTGCAGCCGGAACGGGCATTGCACCTTTTATGTCGATGCTACTTTCGGGGAAGGCAAAAAACGCCACCCTTATCCATGGTGCTTCCTATCCGGAATACTTTTACTACTCTGAATATCTTAGTAATACGCTTGGCGAGCGCTATATTCGCTGCTGCTCCCGTTGTTCACCCGGCTACCTTTTTGTTGGTCGTGTAACGCATTTTGTTAAGCAATGGAATGGGTTGGATACTTCTAAATCATTCTACCTTTGCGGTAGCGCTGAAATGGTAGTTGAAACCCGTTATATACTAATATCCATGGGCGTTCCGGTGACAAATATTAATGCAGAAATATTTTTTTAGGTAAATGATGGTTCCACTATTTGGGAAAACAATTGAAGAGCTCCGCTCTGTTGTACTAAACGAGGGCCTGCCTGCCTACACAGCCAATCAAATTTCCGAATGGCTTTACCGGCACGGAGCCGAAAGTTTAGAGGAAATGACTAATCTCTCGAAAAAGGCTCGTGAGCTACTCTCGGCAAAATATACTGTGGGGCTTTCAGGACCTTCAAGAGCTTCGATTTCATCCGATGGAACCAAAAAATATCTTTTTGAGGTACTTCAAAATCGATACATTGAGGCCGCATATATTCCCGAAGCCGACAGGGCCACGCTTTGCGTTTCATCACAATCGGGCTGTAAGATGGGGTGCCTGTTTTGTATGACAGGCAAACAGGGTTTTCAGGGGAATCTTACCACAGGAGAGATTCTCAATCAGCTACGCAGCATCCCCGAGTTCCGTCAGGTTACCAATATTGTGTACATGGGGATGGGTGAGCCATTCGACAATTTCGATAATGTCCTAAAAAGCCTTGAAATTCTTACTGCTAAGTGGGGCATGCAGTGGAGCTCTAAGCGAATTACAGTATCAACTGTGGGTATAATCCCAGCCATGATAAAGTTTCTTGAGCAAAGTACCTGCCACCTTGCCATCAGCTTGCATACCCCATTCGACGATGAGCGCAAGACCCTAATGCCCATTCAGAATGTATTTCCCATATCTGAAGTAGTAGCAGAGCTGAAAAGGCAGAATATAAAAGGGCAACGCAGAGTATCGTTCGAGTACATCATGTTTGACGGACTAAATGATACACCTCGTCACGTAAAGGAACTGGTACGCCTGCTCAATGGATTATCGTGCCGGATTAACCTCATCCGGTTCCATCCCATTCCCAATTCTCCCCTTCGGTCAACACCCGGGGAGAGGATTGTACAGTTCCGCGATGCCCTGACAGCAAAGGGAATTTTTACTACCATTAGAGCTTCACGAGGCCAGGATATCCAGGCTGCCTGCGGTTTGCTCTCCACTAAAGCCTATCAGGAAAGGGGGGATGGAACTCGTGATTAGCTTGCTGTATTAGTTGAAGATATAATAACTAATCCTGAGCTGGTTAGTGGAGCTTACAACTTGAATATGGGTTTACCAGAAAACCCACATATCTTTTCATTTGAGGTATTGCTATACCCTGTTTAGATTTCTATATCACACGTAATTTTATCAGGGGAAAAGGTAAATAAGTATTTTATCTTTTCACTTTAAAAAAATCAAAAATTAATTGTTTCATAAATGGTTCGCGATTAAACATATAGGGCAAAGTTTCAAGCGTATGATAAAGATAACTTAAAAATCTACTAATGGAATATTAGGATTTTATTCTTATAGGAGAGTTCAATTCAACCAGTTCATCGACACTCCTCAACAGATTTTTTAATAATGGAATCATCTACCCATTAAATCCTTTTTTACTTAACAGTTAAATGAGGCAAAACCAGATCCAATGCTTATTGAAATTGTATTGACCATCAACACTCTTTCATAGATTCATTTCAATACATCATGCTGTTGTTTATTTATACTTGCTAAAACAGCAATTCCCGTATGGTATTAAAAAATGATTTAAAATATCAGTTTGCTGTTTTGCTAAAGCAGCAAAAAATTAAACTCCTTTTTTATTCAGGGCTATTGGAATAATAGTTTCACTTAGCTATAATAGACGAGATTCAAGTTACAATCAATAAAAAGATTATTATCTTAAGTTTATCATGCTATTCATTTAAAAGTTTAATAATCAGTTCTTCTGTTTCGGTGGCAAACCGTGCAAAATGTTCTCCGGTACCCGGGCCAGAGAATCCCGTTTCGGCACGGCGAATTACTCCATTTTTGTCAAGAATCATACTGGTTGGGTAGGCCATTTGACCATCAAGAGCATTTAGCACTGAGTCGAGTTGTTCATGGCCACGGGGTGCCACGTATAGGAAGGGGTAATCGGCACCAATGCTATGGGCAAACCGTTTCATTTTGGGTTGCGAAGCCTCAAAGGTTTTGTCTTCAAAGCAAAGCGATACAACTTCAAAGCCTCGTTCACGGTATTTGTCGTATAGTTGTTTGTAGTAACGACCCTCGTCGAGGCAGTTGGGGCACCAGCTGCCACCGGCAAGGACGGCCAGCACTTTACCTTTAAACCTATCTTCGGCGGAGGTAATTCGATTCCCTTCAAGGTTTATGCCTGCAAATTCGATGGTGGAGTAACCCTTGCGCACCCAAACCAATGAGGTAGCCTCGGGGAGCTTGGCGTTACTGTCGCGTTTGGCTTTCCAACCCGAGACCCAACGAGGGCCTCCGGAGATTAAACCATTAATCATTGTTGTTGAGTCAACAATTTCACCCTTAATGATTAGGGTTTGGGCACCATCGTTCTTGGAAAAGTAAAACATATTCCCCGAAACCTTTCCCTCAAGGTAACGGTAGTCGCCAGTGGTGCTGAGTATGGTTCCTGTTACTTTTGAGCCTACTTGTTTGAGCTCTGCTACCATGATTGTAGAATCAGATGTCCCAGGATTTTCAATAAACCACCAGCGTCCGCTAACATCAAACTTTGGTTGTTCTGTGAACCACGGGAAACGATCGGTTTCTCCATTAATAGCGTAAAAACGGTACCTGCGGCCATCCTTTATGCCTTTTGGATAGTAGAAACCGCTTAGCGAATCATTAAATGACATTACCAACTCACTCGTAAAAGTCGGGAATTTGGTTATTAGCGAATCCCCAATACGTTTAACTTCTGTTATGCTAATGACTTCATCTGCATTTCGTACATCCAATTGAATGCTACCGTTACCCTTCTTTATTTCAAAATTAAAGGGAACATCTAATCGGCCAGGGAGGGTGTCCATTTGGATGATTCCTAACCATGGGCCGGGTTTAATATCGTTTTTTGTTGAGCATGAGATTAATACTATGGTAACAGCAGCAAATAAGATTCTTTTCATGGCGTTGAATTTTGTTTTTATCTTAAAGTGACTTTACAAATTTATAGACATTTATCGATTTATCGTTGGTGCCGACTTGCAATCCATAAAAGGATAAAGTTCAAAAGTTAAAGGTTAAAGACTAAAGAGCCTGTCTGGTGTATCTGGATTACATATTTCAGAACTTTTCTAATCTTAATTTTTAATTTTGAATTACCTATCTTTGAGCAAAATAATTCGAAAAAAGCATGAGAACGTTCCTACAATTCCTGGTGTTATCAATTTTTGCGATATCATGCGATACGGTAGTCTTTGACAATCCCCAACCAGCTGATGTGACTCCTATTAATAAAATTGAAAAGAAATACTCAGGCATCTATATTGATTGCGAAAACGATACACTCATTATTACTACAAGTACTATATCGTTCCATAGTAATGGTAAGGAAAACAAAGCCATTTTGGGATCAAACGCTATTCTCAAACCCTATAAAAAACAGTATGTCCTGAGCGTGTTGGATTCTTCGCAATACGGGAACCTATGGGTTTGTTTTCCCATGCAGCTTATTAACGATTCTTTATACCTTTATTTTGCCGATTATGGCGATTTGGAAAAGGTCGAAAAGGAATTTGGTCCCTTTGCTGCAAATAAATCCTACTTCAGCTCCGAAGGGAAACGGGTAAAAATAATTTTTAGCCCAAAAAATTCCTCCGACTTCGAGGGGTTAGTTAATGCCGGCCTTTTCAATAAAAAGGCATCGTTTGTTCTTGTAAAGCAGTAATTTTTTTACTGCTTCAGCCATTCAAACCAAATTTGCTGGTTAATCTGGGGTATTCCGTTTTGCTCACAAACGTGCATGGTATGACCGGTTCCCCCTGATTTGGGTTTTTGTAGGTCGTCATAAAAAATGGCAAACGAGGCCGGGGCTATTTTTGATGTCCCCACCACTTTAATGGTATCGCGAAAGAGGTACCGTGCTTTTACGGTGTAGCTATTCTTGCCCATATTCAGGTAGCTATCGATAAGGGGCTTAATCCTTGGGTTGTTTCGGGTATGCATGATAACCTGGGGCTCGTTGGCGAGGTCAACATCATCGAGCGATATGGTATGTAGCGCTTGGTTATCATTTTTTCTGTGTCCCCGGTAGGGGGTGATCACCTGTAAGCGCCCTGGGTTAACGGAAGCCACACCAAGGGAAAAGAGGTGATCGGATCCCTGAGCATTCCCGCTGCGAAACAACATGTGCATTGTCCGCTCCGCAAGCATCCGCCCCAAAGCACTCAACTTTTTTTGGTCGGAAAGCGAAACCACACGCTTACCCTCAAGGAGGATAATTGTGTGGGGCTTGTCGTACTGATGGATAAAACTTTCCAGGGAAATCATGGTTATGCTTTGTAGTTAATCCATTTGATCATTTCCTTCCATGTGTACTTTTTGCCGTACATCAGAATTCCCACGCGGTATATTTTGGCAGCAAGCCAAATAATGAGAACAAATGTAGCAACGAGTATTGATGCTGACAATGCCAGTTGCCATGCGGGAACCCCAAAGGGCAAACGGGTAAGCATTATAACGGGAGAGGTAAAGGGAATCATGGAGAACCAAAAAGCCAATGGACCATCGGGCGACTTGATTCCACTTATCATTACAATAATAGCCAAAATTAGCGGCAGGGTAATGGGCAGCGTAAGCTGTTGGGTATCGGTAATGTTCTCAACAGCTGAGCCCACGGCAGCAAACATTGCTGCGTAGAGCAGGTATCCAAAAAGGAAGTAGAATAAAAACCCACCAATCAGCAGTGCAAAGTTTTGATTGAGCAGTGCGGCCATTATATTGTTCCCATCATTGGTTCCTTGGGAAACGGCTTCCAGAGCCTGTGCTGCCTCGGGACTGGCCTGTGCCATGGTTTGCATCTGTTCTGTTGTAGGCTTTACAGCCATTTTTTGATTTAGTATGTTGATTCCGACTCCAGCCAGGGCTGCAGTCATTACCACCCATATGATTATTTGTAGGATGCTAACCGAAGCCATGCCAAAAATTTTACCGGTCATCATCTGAAATGGCTTTACCGACGAAATTATGACCTCTACCACGCGGTTGCTCTTTTCCTCAATTACTCCGACCATAACCTGTTGGCCTGTTATAAGCACCATCATGTACATCAGAAGACTCATGATGTAGGCTATTGCCATTGCAACTATGGTACTGCTTTCCTTTTCTTCACCCGACTTTGAAATTTTTAAAGATTTGATACTGACCTTTGTTTTTACGTCAGCCATTATCTTATCCAAATTATCAATGTTGTAACCCTTTAGCTTGCGGGTTTCAATTTCCTTTTCCAATGTGTTTTCGAGGTGCTGCATCACATCAATAGCGGGTTGTTTTGGCGAAAAGAGGGTAAGGGCAGGCTGATACGCATTTTTGGTGCTATCAATAACCAGAAGGGCATAGTATCCAGCCTCGTCAAGATTTCGTTTGACAATATCACCTTGTGTATCTTTTAAATAGGTTATTTTTATGTACTCGGTCGAAGGAATTACATTTGTGTATGCCCCAGTATTGTCAATTACGGCAACAGTACGAACCTCCGTTACCTCCAGCGATGCCAGATACGAAGGCAAAACTGCAATGGCGGCAAAGAATAGCGGTGAGAGCAGGGTTATAATGATGAACGATTTTTTACGAACCCTGGTCATGAATTCGCGCTGTATTATTAGGAATATTTTGTTCATGGTTATGAGTTTAAAGTTTTAGGTTGATTTTTTTAATTGTTTGTAGCTCCGTGTTTCTGGTTATATTCCTGAACCACTTGGATAAATATGTCGTGCATGCTGGGGACAATTGGGTTAAACGAAACAATATCGACTACCGGAATAATTGCCTGAAGCAACTTGTTACTTTCCAATTGAGTGTTTAGCCGCACTTGGGCTTTGGGTAATGAGTTTTCGGTATCAATATTTAGCAGGTCGAATTTGCCATCGAGGCTCTGCTGCAGGGCAGCGGGTTCCCCCCTAAAGGAAATTTCAAACACATTGCTGCCGTAACTTTGTCGAACCTCATCAATTTGACCGCTAAGTATGTTCCGCGACTTGTTGATAAGTGTAATATGGTCACAAAGCTCCTCAACCGATGCCATATTGTGAGTGGAAAAGATTATGGTTGTCCCCTTACGCTTTAGCGCCAGAATCTCATCCTTAACCAACTGAACATTAATGGGGTCAAATCCGCTGAAAGGCTCATCGAAAATAAGCAATTCGGGTTCATGAATAATGGTTACCAGAAACTGAACCTTTTGAGCCATTCCCTTGGAGAGCTCCTCAATCTTTTTGTTCCACCAGGCCTGTATTTCAAAACGTTCGAACCAGTACTTCAGGCGCTTTAGTGCCTCTGCACGGCTTAGACCTTTTAGTTGGGCTAAAAAGAGTGCCTGTTCACCAACCTTCATTTTTTTGTACAAACCCCTTTCCTCGGGGAGGTAGCCTATTCTGTATATATCGTTGGGTTTTAAAGGGTGTCCATCAAAAAGCACCTCCCCCTTATCTGGGCCCGTGATTTGGTTGATAATGCGAATCAAAGTGGTTTTTCCGGCACCATTGGGGCCCAGAAGTCCATAGATGCTTCCCTGTGGCACCTTGATGCTTACATCATCCAATGCCAAGTGGTTGGAGTAGTGCTTTTCAATACCCTTTGTTTCAATAAGATACACAGTTGTGTTGATTTTCTATTAAACCTTTAAATCTATAATATTTTTTGCGCAAAGCCTCAAAATGTTAGTATATATTTAGTTTATCTTTTTATTTCCACTTCAACACTTTTTGCAACAAAACTAATCATTACCATTTATTATCTTTATTTTATAAATTCTTCCTCGTAAACACGATAATATTTGGCAATTTGGTTGCTAATTTCTTCTTCATTGTACTTTTCAGCAGCTATTTTTTTGTGCGTTAAAAGCGAGGATGCCAGTTTGTAAACGGGGTTACTCAATCGTATTGAGAGTAGCCACCACAAAGTTAGCCGGCCATTTTGCTATACCTACTTAATCTATCCAGTTTATCCTGATAGTATTTTTGCTTTTTCCCTATTTGTTTTGGTGCTAAAACAATACGCGGTTCTATTTTTGTTTTCAGATAACAAGTTTATGTCGGGCTTGCAGCCCATGCCGTCTGAACGAGAATCCATTGCAGGGACTTGTTTCCTTTGGTAGCTGCCTTTCAATCTGCTGCAAGCATCGTGTCATCTGACCCGGTAATTGGGGGTAGCGCTTCAGGTAATCCCGAGGGATACGTATCATCCTTTCCGGACCCCCCGGGTCGTGGTTGAAAGTTGTTTCACCTCGCTTTGATATCCCCTTTTTTGACACCCGCAAAAAATATATCTTTGTGCACGTCCCGTCCGCATGCTCGTTTTAATTTGTTCATAGGATAAATTTTAAGGTTTCCGCAAATTTAATTGTACCTCGAGTGCGTGCGACCCCTGAGAAGCGGATTGGATTTTTATCATGTTTATGTGGAATTCAAAAATTTCATGTACGTTTGTAATTTGTGAATTTGCTGAAAGTTATGTCAACAAAAAAGAAATTTAATAAGATATTCAGGAATCTTTGGAATAAGTATAGGTTAAGCATTTATAATGAAGATACCTATGAAGCGGTTTGGCAGCTTCGCCTATCGCGAATGAACGTTATTGTTTTTTTGGGGGGCTTTGCTATAGTTTTGGTTGCCCTGGTTACGGTTCTAATTGCCTTTACGCCGCTAAGGGAGTTTATTCCCGGGTACCCCGATAGCAAAACCCGAAAGGGATATGTGGAGAATGCCTTAAAGATTGATTCGTTGGAAAGAGTAATTGTTAAGTGGCAGCGTTACTATGAGGATATCAACATATTGCTCAATGGGGGCGAGCCGTTAACCGGACGCGAGATTAAGCCAGATACCCTAATGCGAAGTTCAAAAATAGATTTATCGCGATCGGATGAGGATTCGTTACTTCGGTTACAGATTGAGTCCAATGAAATGTTTAATCTTTCTATAGGGACACCACAGGAGGATAACAAACGGATTCCCTTTTTTATTCCTCCCGTAAAGGGGATAATTACCAACAAGTATAATCCCTCCAATAAACACTACGGTATAGATTTGGTAGCTGCCCCCAATGAGGTTGTGTTGGCGGTAGCAAAGGGAACTGTAGTCATATCTACTTGGTCGCTCGAAACGGGTTACACCATAGCCATTCAGCACGAGGATGGTTTTATATCCGTTTACAAGCACAACAGTAGGTTGCTTAAAAAGCAAGGCGAGATGGTGGCAACCGGCGATGCAATTGCCATAATTGGCAACTCCGGGGAATTAACCACTGGTCCACATTTACACTTTGAGCTCTGGCATAATGGAGCACCCGTTGATCCCTCTAAGTTCATTAAATTATAGGGCATTGGAATGAAAAGAATTGCAATTCTTGGCTCTACCGGATCGATTGGTACGCAAGCACTCGAAGTAATCCGAAGTTACCCCGATTTATTTGAGGTTGAGCTACTCTCAGCACAAAACAGCTGGGAGCTGCTTGTTAAGCAAGCTACTGAGTTTCAACCCAACATTGTAGTTATCACCAATAAGGAGCACTACAATAAAGTAAAAGAGGCACTTGAGCCTTACCCAATAAAAGTTTATACCGGAAAGCAGGCCCTCTCGGAATCAGTAACTTCGGGTCAAATCGATATGATTCTTGCTGCCATGGTTGGGTTTGCAGGGCTGGAGCCCACAATTAAAGCTATTGAGGCCGGAAAAACTATTGCATTGGCAAATAAGGAGACACTTGTGGTTGCTGGTGAACTGATTACATCGCTAGTTATAAAACATAGTGTTCCCATTTTACCCGTTGATTCTGAGCATTCAGCTATTTTTCAGTGCCTAGTTGGTGAAAAGAGTCCCATTGATAAGATAATCCTAACTGCATCGGGCGGGCCTTTCCGTAACCATACCCTTGATAAACTTAAAAGGGTTACAAAAAGCGATGCACTTAATCATCCCAATTGGTGCATGGGCCAAAAAATTACCATTGATTCGGCCAGCTTAATGAATAAGGGCCTTGAGGTAATTGAGGCAAAGTGGTTGTTTGGCTTAAACCCCAATCAGATTGAGGTGGTTATTCACCCACAGTCCATTATTCATTCCATGGTACAATTTGTGGATGGATCCATTAAAGCCCAAATGGGCCTTCCCGATATGAAGCTCCCCATTCAGTATGCCTTTACATTCCCACAGCGGGTATCCTCCCAATTTCCACGTCTTGACTTTGGCCAACTTCATACCCTTACTTTCGAAAAACCCGATGTGAATAGATTTCCTAATCTGGGTTTGGCTTTGGAAGCGCTTAGAGTTGGGGGTAATATGCCCTGCATACTGAATGCGGCCAATGAAGTTGCGGTTGAGGCATTCCTCAAAGAGCAGATTAGCTTTATGGCAATACCTGAGGTGGTGGAGGGGGCAATGCATGCTATACCCCTCATTAACCATCCTTCACTCAGCGACTACTATAGCACCGATTCCGAAACGCGAATAAAATCAATTGAACTTATAAATAAAAATCAACTAAGATGGAGATACTCGTAAAAGCCGGCCAGTTTTTTCTTAGTCTTACTATCATGGTAATTCTTCACGAGCTGGGACATTTTACATTTGCCAAGATTTTTAAAACCAGGGTTGAAAAGTTTTACCTTTTCTTTAATCCCTGGTTCTCACTTTTTAAAATAAAGCGTGGTGAAACAGAATATGGGGTGGGTTGGCTACCCCTGGGGGGGTATGTTAAAATATCGGGAATGATTGATGAATCAATGGATAAGGAGCAGTTAAAACAACCCCCGCAACCCTATGAGTTCCGCTCTAAACCAACATGGCAACGGCTTCTTATTATGCTGGGAGGCGTTTTGGTAAACATCATTTTAGCACTAATTATATACAGCGGAGTGCTCTATACTTGGGGCGAGGAGTATCTGCCCACAAAAAGTCTTAAGTATGGTGTTACTTGCGATTCTCTTGCCCTCCAGTTGGGCTTCCAAAATGGCGATAAAATCCTTTATGTAGGGGGTGCCGAAGTAGAAAATTTTCAACAGATTGCTCACGATATTTTGCTTAATAGCAACCGTACGGTTACTGTTTTGCGTGGCACCGATACACTTAATATTAATATTGAAGAGGATCAGGTAGCCAAACTTGTGAAGAGTCCAATCATTTTCTTCCCACGAATTTCCTTTGTAGTTGATGAAGTAAAACCCAATGAGGCTGCAGATAAAGCTGGATTCAGAAAGGGCGATAAACTATTGGCCATTAATGGTGAGCCCCGTATGTTTTTCGATGAATTCAAGGCAGCCATGCAGCAGTTTAAAGGGCAAAAGGTTAAGGTAACCGTGGAGCGCAATAGTGCTCCCATTGATATTGAGGTCGATGTCCCCGAAACCGGTATCATTGGAATTTACCCCCTTGCCGACCTGAAAGAGTTTTTTGAGCTGAACCGCAAGGAGTACACACTATTGCAATCAATTCCAGCCGGTATTAAAAAGGGATTTCTCACCATTAAGAGCTACTTGAAACAGCTCAACCTAATTTTCTCGCCCAAAACAAAGGCTTACGAGTCGGTTGGCGGATTTATCACCATTGGCAAGATATTCCCCTCAACCTGGGATTGGCAATCGTTTTGGGGGTTAACTGCTTTTCTTTCCATAATTCTGGCCATCATGAACATCCTACCCATTCCAGCCCTCGATGGAGGACATGTGATGTTCCTACTGTATGAGATGATTACCGGACGTAAGCCAGGCGATAGGTTTCTCGAATATGCTCAAATGATTGGCATGGCAATACTTTTGGCATTGTTACTTTATGCCAATATCAACGATATTGTTAAACTTTTTAAATAAATTCAATGCACATGGTTACACTATTTATAGGATGGGGGGAGGCGCTAATAATAGCCATAGTCGTTCTCATTCTGTTTGGAGCACCTAAAATTCCTGAATTCATGCGAAACTTGGGTAGAGGAGTGGGTGAATTCAAAAAAGGTTTAAAGGACGCCGAGAGTGAGGAAAACAAGGAAAAAAATTAGTGCATGGGTTTACTTATTAAAGGAAAAGTTTTACTGTTCTTAGTTGTAATTTTTATAAATCCGCCGGTAACCCAGGCTGCGGGTAATAGCGGTAATGCCATTATACACAGCCTTGAGGCGATTGGCAGGCTCGGCCTTTTTGGTGCCTGCCAAATTAGTATCGATACCGTAAAACCCAAACCCGATTTGTTTTACGAGTGCAAGCTTGCCGATTTGGGCAAAAAATCGCCTATTGATTTTGATTATAATCACTATGTTAGGCGATATATAGATATTTACACAATTGAACGGCGTGAGCAGGTGTCGCGTATGCTCGGCCTGGCTGAGATGTACTTCCCAATTTTCGATGAAATCTTTAGCCGTTACCACATCCCTCTTGAGCTTAAGTATTTGGCCTGTGTGGAATCGGCGCTTAATCCATTAGCGGTATCCCGAACCGGAGCCGTAGGCCTTTGGCAGTTCAAAATGGGTACTGCACAAATGTTTAACCTGAGGGTCGATAATTTTGTTGATGAACGCATGGATCCTGAGAAGTCAACCGAGGCTGCGGCTCAGTACCTGGAGTACCTATTTCGCATGTTTAATGACTGGCACCTGGCGCTTGCCGCCTATAATGTAGGCCCGGGGCCAATTCGAAATGCAATTGAGCGTGCCAATAATGAGAAAAATTTCTGGAAGCTCTATCCCTACCTTCCTGAGTCGGCTCAAAATTATGTTCCTGCTTTCATTGCAGCCGTTTATGCCATGAATAATTATAGGGAGCATGGAATATATCCTACCCCAATAAGCATTACCTATCAGAAAACCGATACGATTTGGGTTAGGCAGCCTGTTGATCTTAAATTGCTTTCAGAGGCCATAAATATAAATTTGGAAACCCTAAGGTTTCTTAATCCTACATACCGTTACGATTATATTCCTGAATCAAAACAGGGGTTGGCATTACGCTTACCTACCGATAAAACCGGTCTTTTTTTAAGAAAATCAGCCGAAATTTATTGTAAAACATGTAAACCCAAAACCCCACCTGTAGCGGTATCGGACAGCACACTGGTAAAATATGTTTATACTGTTAGAAGCGGTGATAGTTTACATCGTTTGGCTATGCTTTTGGGTTGTACGCTAGTTGACATTTACCGATGGAACCCTGATATCGATAGTACCAATCTTGCTATAGGACAAAATTTGATTTTATGGGTAAACCCCAATAAAATGCAAAACATGAAACAATAAGAAAATCTTTAATTCGTTTTAAATTGAACACAATTTTAAAAATTCATGAACCATAAAGCCATAATATATTTTACAGCTATACTCCTCATTGGAGTATCCTGTAATAGGGGTAGCAAGGGCGATAAGACGCTGCTCCCCAATGTTACCGGTTCGGCCGGCGAGGTAGTTGTTGTCCTACCCAAAGCCCTTCACCACGACTCTCTGGGAAAACTTTACCGTCAGTTCTTAACTGAAGATGTGCCTTTTCTGCCGCAAAGTGAGCCCTTGTTTGACCTTATTATTATTCCGCCCGATGCCTTTACAGATATTTTTAAATCCCATCGCAATATAATTTTCAACGATGTCCTAAAAAGTACTACCGAAGTAAAAATGTCACTAAAAAAAGATGTTTGGGCAGCACCGCAAACCATTCTTTACATTACCGGCCCTAACTTTAAGGCCATTGAGGAGTCTTTGAAAAAAGAAAAGGATAAAATTGTAACCATTTTTGAACAGGCCGAACGCGACAGAGTAGTGCAAAATGCCAATAAGTACGAGGAAGAAAATATTCGAAAAACACTGGAAAAGGATTTCAAGTTGAGCTTGCGCATACCCAAGTCATACCGACTTAATTTCAAACGCGACAGCATGGCTTGGATCTCTTTTGAAACGCCTAATACAAGCCAGGGAATTATTCTTTACACTTTTCCTTACACAAGCAAGAACACCTTTACCGTTGATTATCTTTTGGATAAAAGGAATCAGTTTGTAAAGCAAATTGGAGGCCCCACAGATGGTTCCTACATGACTACAAGTAAGATGGTACCTCCTTCTCTAAGTGAGATGATGTTTAAGAACCGTTACTATGGTGTAATGAAGGGGTTGTGGGAAGTAGAAAAACATCCTATGGGAGGCCCATTTATTGCTCATATTACGGTTGATGAGGAACGCCAACGGGTAGTAGTTGTTGAGGCATATGTTTATGCCCCCTCAGCTAAAAAACGTAACTACCTCCGACAGGTTGAAGCGCTGCTATACACATTGGAAATATTAAAATCTAACTAAATAACAGCGGCATAAATTAAAAGGGTGCCCCTACGGACACCCTTTAATATTTTATGTTACAGGGGCTATTTAACCGCTTTATCCACCAAGTCGTTTACAAACGATTTTATGCTTTGCGAGTCGGTTGCGCCATAAAAATCATAAAAGTACTCTATAAGGTATTTTTTTATTTCATCCTTAGGCATTTTTTGACGCTCCAAAATGGGAATAATGGTGAAGAACTCGTTCATTAGGGTTTCCCTATCAACAAACACTAGGTTAAATCTGGTTATTTCTTCGCTGGTGCGGGTATCTTTTTCGTAAAGGTAAACGGAAACAGCAGGTATTTCGTTCTGGCTGATTACCCCTGCACTCGTGTTTGTAAGTTTATCTCGTTCAATTATGATTGAGTTATTTTCATAACCAATCTTTTTAGAAATTGGATTGTTGTTTACCCTGTAGTAGAAAACAATGAATTTATTTTCATCAATTTGGTAGTTTTGGGGATTAACCGGTACAGAAACCATGTCGCCGATTATTGTAAATTTATCGTTACCAAAGTACGACCGGAGGTCGTTTACTACTGTTTCATCGGGGCGGTAGCGTTCGCTCATCAGGCTGCGGTGCTTTGTGGGAATAGCCACATCCTTAACAACAGCAGTTAGTTGTTGAATAGTTTCCGGGGCAGGAGGCTCATGGAGCTTAATCATGTAACGTCCCATGTTCTGACCTATTGAAATAACATACGAATCAAATGAGTCGAAAGTAACCTTATCGGAAGGCAGAAGAACATCCCCGGCTCTGAGCTGGGTTCCGGTTTGGTAGTTTGTTACTTTTCCGTTTATTCGGGTAACAATAAACGAATCCTGTGCCTGTACGTTAATAGCTATGGCACACGTCAGAACAGCAATTAGCTTCACAACTGATTTCATGGCGATTATGTTTTTTAATTTTTATCAAAACAAATTATATACCAAAGTTATGGTTTTTTGGATAAACAAAATAAAGAAAGGGTTATCTTTACATCACCTTTACGACTTCTTTTTCCCCATCACCAATTCAAAAGAATGGTTAATCCATTCATAAAATAGATTATCAGGGATACTTCCATCGATACGAATAGTGTTCCAGTGCCGTTTATTCATGTGGTATCTGGGCTCAACAGAGGGGTAGTGCTCCCTTCTTTCGATGGCAAGTTCAGGGTCGCATTTAAGGTTCAAGCGGGGTTCTCCGGTAAGGTTGACCATTACAAATATTTTTCCTTTTGTCTTAAACACCAGTGTGTCATCGTCAAAAGGAAAACTTTCTGTTGTTTCTGGTTTGGCAATGCAGTATTATCTGATTAACGCAATATTCATAGCTTATCCGATAGGATAAAAGGCATCCTCTATATGCTCAATTTCGGGAGGCAAGCCCGGTTGAAGTACTATGGAAATAATATCGAAACGTACATCACAGTCAAGCTTATAGCGTTGAATGTATTCATCGGCAGCTTGTACTATAAATTTTTGCTTTTTTCGCCTAATCGATTCCTTGGGTTCCTCCCAATAATTGGAGGTTCGTGTCCTAACCTCAACTACCACTAGGGTATTACCCTGTCGTGCAATCAGGTCAAGTTCCTTGTGTCCAAAATGCCAGTTCCGCCGGATAATTCGATATCCTTTTTGTGCCAGATGTTGCGCTGCAAGTTCTTCGCCTTTTTGACCCAGTTCCTGTTTGGCGTTTTTTTTCATCCTATGAAACCTTTTTAAAAAATTATCGATATAAGTACTGGTTTATATTGAAAAGATAAAAAAATTGAAAGGGATCAACTTACTATTGGTACTTCTGATTTTTTTTAAGATAACCGTTTTCTCAAATGTAGTAGGTTTTGAGGGAATTGTCAAGATATTAAAGGAAGGCCCTTACGATACGGTTTGGATTGAGATATTGGTTAAGGGTAATTTGGTAAAGGTTAATGAATATGACAAGGGGAATAGACTGCAGCACAGCTATATTGCCAATCTCTCAACCGGAACAACTTATTTAGTATCGTATCACAATAAAATGTTTACCCGGCTTGAGAGAGAAAAATCTGCTACTACATCAAAGAGTGAGCTGATTAAAACAGAAAACTTTATGGTGCTGAACGGTGTTAAGTGCTACCAGTGGAGGGTACGGAATCGGGATTTAGGAATAGAAACAACCTACTGGGTGGCACAATCCCAATATACCTTTTTAGAAAAAATATTTGGCATCCTGGCAAATGCGGGAACTGCACTCGACGAAATGGCCAGAATTCCAGAAGCCAAAGGGATTATTCCATGGATGGTAGTAGATAGAACAAAATTCAGGAAAATAAGAAGCAGTATTAAAATAGTTGATATTAAAGCTGCAAAAATTTCTGCTAATACCTTTAATATACCAAAGGAATTTTCTGAACTAATCCCTACTTAGAAGCTTAGCCTTGTTTTAAATTCCACATGAGTTCCTTCGTCGGTAACCTTTAAATTAATAGTTCTGCCCATTATAAGGGGTAGGTTGGGCTCAGCATGTCCTGCAGGAAATCCAAAACAAACAGGGATTCTATAGTCTTTTACTGCGCTATGAATTATCTCATAGGCATCGGAGCCAAATGGAATAGAGTTATCCTTCATGTCTGTAAAATGTCCAACAATCAACCCTGATAATGCCTTTAGCTTTCCCGAACGCTTCAACTGCATCATCATGCGGTCAATATGGTAAAGGTACTCATCAACATCCTCGATGAAGAGGATGCGGCCCATGTTGGATATATCGGAAGAGGTTCCGCTAATTGACGAGAGAATTGATAAATTACCGCCAATAAGCACCCCAGTGGCAATCCCGTATTGGTTAAGGGGATGATGGGGCAGTTTATACTCCAGGGGTTGTCCCATTAGTGCATTTAGCAGCATATTTGTGGATTCGTTTCCCCTGATATCGGTAGGGAAGTTTATAGGCATGGTAGCATGCAGGCTTTCAATGCCATACCAACCGTTTATGTAGCAGTGTAGCGATGTGATATCGCTATAACCCACAATCCACTTAGGATTCTGCTGAAGTTTTCTGAGGTTGAGAAGGTCGAGCAAACGAACCGTACCATATCCGCCTCGTGCACAAAGAATGGCTTTAACAGAAGGGTCCTCTATCATTTCCATTAGGTCCTGCGCACGCTCACTATCAGTACCTCCAAATTGGTAGTGTTTTGAAAAGAGACGGGGTGCAGTTTTAACTATAAATCCACTTGTGGTAAGCAAATGAATGGCAGGTTGAATCTCCTCCCGGGTAACAAAACGCGCGGGGGCAACAATGCCTATTGTATCACCAGGTTGCAGGTATGGTGGGGTAATATTTTCCATTAAGCCTTTAGCACTTTTGACCCTAAAGATAGACTTTTTTTTGCAAATAGCATGGGAATTAATTTTGCTTGTTTAAGAATCATTTAAGTATTGGAATCCATACTTTACTTTACATAAAATCAATTAGATTTGTAGCCAGTTTTTAAATAACAGTTTCATGAAATCGTTTAAACGCTACTTAATAACTTCGGCGCTTCCATACGCTAATGGGCCCGTTCATATAGGACATCTGGCTGGTGTTTATATCCCCTCCGATATTTTCACACGTTACCTGAGAGCAAAAGGGGTTGAGGTGATATCGGTTTGCGGTTCCGATGAGCACGGAGTTCCCATAACCATTAAGGCTCGTCAGGAAAACAAGTCGCCGCAAGAGGTTGTGGATAAGTATCATAACATTATTAAAGATTCTTTCGAAAAATTTGGCATTGCCTTCGATATCTATTCCAGAACTACGTCAAAGGTTCATTATCAAACCGCCAGCGAGTTTTTTAAAAAACTTTACGACAAGGGGATTTTCATTGAAAAGTACACCGAGCAGTACTACGACGAGGAGGTAGGTCAGTTTCTGGCCGATAGGTACATAATGGGAACCTGCCCTCATTGCGGAAACGATAGAGCCTATGGCGACCAGTGCGAAAAGTGTGGTACCAGCCTTAGTCCAACTGATTTAAAGGAACCCCGTTCCATGCTCAGTGGCTCAAAGCCCGTCCTTAAATCAACAAAGCATTGGTTTTTGCCTCTTGATCGCTTTCAACCCGAGTTGGGAAAATGGATACTTCAGGATCATAAAGAGTGGAAGGTAAATGTTTATGGGCAGTGTAAGAGTTGGCTCGATTTGGGTTTGCAGCCGCGTGCCGTTAGTCGTGATTTGGATTGGGGTGTACCCGTTCCAGTTAAGGGTGCCGAGGGGAAGGTGCTTTATGTTTGGTTTGATGCACCCATTGGCTACATTTCTGCAACCAAGGAGCTAACCCCAGACTGGGAAAAGTACTGGAAGGATCCCGAAACTCGTCTTATACACTTTATCGGCAAGGATAATATTGTATTCCACTGTATTGTTTTCCCAGCCATGCTTAAAGCTGAGGGAAGCTATATTTTGCCCGATAATGTCCCAGCCAATGAGTTTCTTAACCTTGAGGGCGAAAAAATATCAACCTCACGTAACTGGGCAGTATGGCTACATGAGTACCTCGAAGAGTTTCCAGGTAAACAGGATGTTTTGCGATATGTTCTTACCGCCAATATGCCCGAAACCAAGGATAACGATTTTACATGGAAGGACTTTCAGACCCGTAACAACAGTGAACTGGTTGCCATTCTTGGAAATTTTGTAAACCGCGCTATGGTGCTTACACAGAAATACTTTGATTCAAAGATTCCTGCTGTAGCAGAACTGGATGAATATGATAGGGAAACCCTAAGCCAGATACCCCAAATTAAATCAGCCATTGAAAGGAATCTCGATGAATTTAGATTCCGCGAGGCACTAAAGGAGGCTATGAATTTAGCCCGACTGGGTAATAAGTACCTAGCCGATACCGAGCCTTGGAAGGTTTACAAAAACAATCCCGAACGTGTTGGAACAATCCTAAACATAGCAATGCAAATTACCGCCAATCTTGGAATTTTATTTGAGCCCTTCCTATCTTTTACCGCAAGCAAAATTAAAAAAATGGTAAATCTCCCTCAAAACAAATGGGAATTAGCTGGAGGTATTCACCTTTTGCCGGTGGGGCATGTAATAAATACCCCTGAGCTACTATTTGAAAAGATAGAGGACGAAGTTGTCGCTCAACAGTTGGAAAAACTTCGTAGGACCAAGGAAGCGAATGAAAAGGCTTCGGTAGCGGTAACACCTCAAAAGGAGTCCGTGTCCTACGACGATTTTGCGCGTATGGACATTAGAGTAGCTAGGGTACTTGAGGCAGAACGTGTTCCCAAAACACAAAAGTTGCTTAAGTTGAAAATTGATACAGGGATCGATATAAGAACCATTGTATCAGGTATTGCTGAGTTTTTTGCCCCAGAGGATATGGTGGGGCGCCAAGTGGTTGTTCTTGCCAATCTGGAGCCCCGGGTTATCAGAGGTATTGAATCGAAGGGGATGATACTCATGGCTGAGGATTCAGATGGAAAGTTACAACTGGTCAACCCTGCGGCACCTGTAGCCAATGGTTCAACTGTAAAGTAGCTTAAATTCTGCAGTTTTAATGTTGCGGTAGTGTAACATACCCCTGCTATGCAGCGGTTTGCTATACTGCAATCGAAAGCATAGCAGTAGCAGAAAAATCTGATATTATTCAGATTAATTTATTAGCAATATTCTATTTTTGTCTGTTCATCTATTTTAAAAAAAATACCATGACCGAAAATGAGCTAACATTTGGTGACAGCGGCGAAAGGCCCAAAAATTTTCTTGAAGAGATTATTGAAGAGGATATCCGAATGGGAAAACACGGGGGTAGGGTTTTAACCCGATTTCCACCTGAGCCCAATGGTTACCTTCACATTGGTCATGCAAAATCTATATGTCTTAATTTTGGTTTGGCTAAAAAATACGGAGGCAAGACTAACCTTCGATTCGACGACACCAATCCCGTTAAGGAAGATGTTGAATACGTTAATTCAATTAAGGAAGATATCCAGTGGCTAGGTTTTGAATGGGCTAATGAGTTTTACGCATCCGACTACTTTGAGCAGCTCTACGAATGGGCAGAGCTACTAATAAAAAAGGGATTGGCGTATGTTGATGATCAATCGCAGGAAGAAATACGCCTGAATCGCGGTACGGTTACCCAGTCAGGGAAAGAAAGCCCATGGCGAAATCGTACGGTTGAGGAGAACCTCGATCTGTTTCGACGTATGCGTGCCGGTGAATTTAAGGATGGCGAAAAGGTGCTGCGTGCCAAAATTGATATGGCACACCCTAATATGCTTATGCGTGATCCCATTATGTACCGCATAATCCATGCCGTGCACCACCGTACTGGAAACAAGTGGTGCATTTACCCCATGTACGATTATGCCCATGGCCAGTCCGACTCAATCGAAAATATCACCCATTCCATTTGTACCCTTGAGTTCGATGTACATCGTCCGCTATACGATTGGTTTATTGAGAAATTGGAAATTTTCCCCTCAAAACAGTATGAATTTGCAAGGCTCAACCTTTCCTACACTGTGATGAGCAAGCGTAAGTTGCTGCAATTGGTACAGGAAAAAGTGGTAATGGGTTGGGACGATCCCCGAATGCCAACCATTTGCGGCTTACGCCGTAGGGGCTATACCCCGGAGTCTATCCGTTACTTTGCCGATAAGGTTGGAGTGGCCAAGCGCGATAATGTTATCGACCTTTCGCTTTTGGAATTCTGCATACGTGAGGATCTGAACAAGCGCGCCGAACGACGCATGGCCGTTCTGAACCCTTTAAAAGTGGTTATTACCAATTATCCCGAGGGTCAGGTTGAGGAGCTGGAGGCCATTAACAACCCCGAGGATGAGTTGGCCGGGAAGCGCATGGCGCCCTTTAGTCGCGAAATTTATATAGAGCGCGACGATTTCATGGAGAATCCGCCTAAAAAATACTTCCGGCTCGCCCCGGGTCAGGAGGTTCGGCTGCGCTATGCCTATTTTATCAAGTGTGAAAGGGTTATAAAAGATGAACAGGGCAATGTGGTAGAGCTTCATTGCACCTACGATCCTGCCTCGCGCGGAGGTAATTCGCCCGATGGTCGAAAGGTACAGGGTACCATTCACTGGGTTTCTATCCCTCATGCCGTAAAGGCTGAGATAAGGCTGTTCGACAGGCTTTTTGCAAAGCCCGATCCCGATGATGTACCAGAGGGACAGGACTGGAAATCGTCGCTAAACCCTGAATCCCTTAAAGTTATTGAGGGATACCTTGAGCTCTCGCTCAGGAATGTTAAGCCTTTGGATAAGTTTCAGTTTGAGCGAGTGGGGTACTTCTGCGTTGATTACGATACCACAGGTGAACATTTGGTTTTCAATAGAACCGTAACGTTGAAAGATACCTGGGCCAAGATAGTTGGTGCTTAACTGGTAGCTGTATATTGGTGAACTTACAAATATTTTTTAAAAAAGTTTTGCAAAGCAAAACCTAAAACTATTATCTTTGCACTGCTAAAAATCATTGTCCTGTGGTGTAATTGGCAACACGTCTGACTCTGGATCAGAAGAGTCCAGGTTCGACCCCTGGCAGGACAACTTAAAATCGCTCCGTGAGGAGCGGTTTTTTTATGCAAAGAATTTAATAGTCTATGAGATATATTAATTGTATAAATAATAGAAAATCAACGCATAAAAACATATCAAAATAAATATTGATGCAATAGTCAACATCTAATAAAAAAATATGGGTTGGTCTTTGGATAATGTATGTTGTTTCTTCGTGGAAGAAACCAATCAAATCAATCCATATTATGAGAGAAGTTGTAATAGTATCAGCTGCAAGAACTGCCATAGGCAACTTTAATGGATCGCTATCCAACTTTAGTGCAGTTGAACTCGGAGTAATAGCCGCTCGTGAGGCAATAAATCGTGCAGGAATCAATCCTGTTGAAATTAACGAAGCAATTGTCGGGAATATTCTATCAGCTGGTTTAGGCCAAAACCCAGCTCGCCAAGTAGCCATAAATGCAGGAATACCCGAAACTTCACCAGCCATGACAATTAATAAACTTTGTGGATCGGGATTGCGTGCCGTATCCATGGCTGCACAGTTTATTATGCTTGGTGATGCCGATGTGGTTTTGGCTGGTGGTACAGAAAGCATGACAAATGCCCCGTATCTATTAAACAAGGCCAGGAATGGCTACCGAATGGGACATGGGCAGATTTTGGATAGTATGATTTACGACGGGCTGACCGATATATTTAATCAGTATCACATGGGAGTAACAGCCGAGAATATTGCTGAGCAGTGGAATATTAGTCGTGAGGGACAAGATCTGTTTGCTCTAAAAAGCCAGCAAAAAGCTGAAGCCGCTCAAAAGGCTGGGAAATTTGATCCCGAAATAGTTCCTATTGAAATTCCCCAGAAAAACAATGATCCTATTCTTTTTAAAACAGATGAATTTATTAGAAAAGGTGTAACATTGGAACAGTTGCAAAATCTCAAACCTGCATTCAAAAAGGATGGTAGTGTAACTGCTGGTAATTCATCCGGAATTAATGATGGTGCAGCGATGCTAGTAGTGATGTCGCTTCAAAAAGCCGAAGAACTTGGCATTAAGCCCTTAGTTCGTATTGTTTCGTATGGGAATGCTGCACTTGACCCCAAAATTATGGGTTATGGTCCCGTTCCTGCTACACGTATTGCTCTACAAAAGGCCAAAATGCAAATATCTGATATTGATCTGATTGAGGCCAATGAAGCTTTTGCTGCTCAATCCATTGCGGTTCTTCGCGATCTTAACCTTGATCCTGAAAGGGTCAATGTAAATGGTGGAGCCGTTGCTTTAGGACATCCAATAGGAGCCTCAGGTGCCAGAATCCTAACCACTCTTATTTATGAAATGAAGCGTAGAAATGTTGCTACAGGTCTAGCCACTCTGTGCATTGGTGGTGGACAGGGTACCGCATTAATAGTTGAGAATATTTAAACCAAAAAATAACAACTGCTATGAAACGAATTGAAAATAAAGTTGCAATTATTACCGGGGGTGCCGATGGCATCGGAAAAGCTACCTCTATCCGTTTCGCTCAGGAGGGTGCAATTGTGATTATTTGGGATCTGAACGATGTGAAAGGATATGATACAGTTGAGGAGATTAAGAAAAGTGGAGGTGTTGCAGAATTCGTTAGGGTGAATACAGCTAAATTTGAAGAGGTTGAAGCTGCAACAAATAATGCTATTAGCAAGTACGGACGAATTGACATTCTTATCAACAATGCTGGTATTACTCGTGATTCAACTTTAAAGAAAATGACACCGCAGCAATGGAAGGATGTTATTGACGTTAACCTGACGGGAGTGTTTAACTGTACAAAATGCGTAAGCAGTCATATGGTTGATAAGGGTTACGGCCGTATTATTAACACTTCATCGGTTGTAGCGCTTTACGGGAACTTTGGTCAAACTAACTACGTAGCAACCAAAGCTGGACTTATTGGGATGACAAAAACTTGGGGTAAGGAGCTTGGCCGGAAGGGTGTTACGGTTAATGCGGTTGCCCCGGGTTTCATTGCCACTGAAATGGTAAAGAAAATGCCGGAAGACGTTCTGAAAGCAATGGAACAAAAGGTGCCGATTGGTCGTTTGGGGAACCCGGAGGAAATAGCATCAGCTTACCTTTTCTTGGCTAGCGATGAAGCAGCCTACATAAACGGTGCAGTATTGAGCGTTGATGGTGGTATAACCCTATAGTCCTATATGTAGCAAATTGGCGCAACTTGGGCTAATTTGCCAAAATTGCGTCAATGCGTTTAAACAAATAAAGTCCGGAATATGGCAACAAGTGGAATTGTACTAGGAACATGGATACTCATTGCATTGTATGCAACAGTTGTCCTTTTCTTCGTTGTAAGAGGTGCGTTAAAGATTAAGGGGATGAATGATTACGCATTGGGGAGCGTAAACTTTTCACCCATTTCGGTCGGTCTCTCTTTGGCTGCTGCCATGACCAGCGCTGCAACCTTTGTGATTAACCCTGGTTTAATAGCAAACTATGGTATTAGTGGTTTCCTATCTTTGGGAGTGTTCTTCCCTTTGGCTACACTGGTATCTTTAGCGGTACTAACAAAGAGCTTCAGAAGATACGGACAATCGGTTAAGGCTGTATCGCTTGCAAGTTGGATGGAGAAGCGATACAATAGCCGTACCTATTCTTTTTTCATTGCCCTTTTGTCGTTCCTGCTACTGACTTTTATTGTTCGTATTTTGGTGGCACTGACAAAAGTTTTCGCAAGTGCTTTAAATGCAAATGAGGTTATTACGTTAGCAGCGATCGTTGTTTTTGTTTTTGGCTATATGATGTTTGGTGGGGCAAATTCAATGGTGTACACCAATACCATTCAGGCTATTATTATGATCATTGTTGCCGTAATTCTAATTTTTTCGGGTATCCATCATTTAAAAGATGGATTTTTTAATTTTCTTGAAAAACTTGCCGCTATCGATCCAGCATTGACAAAGCCAACAAACCCATCGAGCCCATTGTTTCGAGATTTTTATGAAATAATATTTGCACAGGTGGTAATTGGTATTGCCGTGGTTTGCCAACCCCATATAATTACCAAATCGCTTCTGTTGAAGAACGAGGGTGATGTGAATAGGTTTCTCACTACTGCAATTTTAGTTGAGATGCTATTCTTTTCTGTTGTAGTTGCTGGTTTATGGGCAAGGTTAGAGTTCCCGGATCTTATGATTAATGGCAAACCGTTGACCAACGACAGCATTATCCCTTTCTATGTGGTTAAGGTTTTCTCAAATGGAACGCTCGCCACTTTGGTTGGATTATTAATAATACTTGGATTGGTTTCAGCAGGTATGTCAACGCTGGAGGGGCTTATCCAATCCTTAAGTAGCAGTATTAATAATGATCTTATCAAGCCATTATGGGGGATTAAGAAAAATTTTAGCGACAGGCAATACCTGCAGCTAAACCGGATAATAATTATTGCCTTAGGGCTGGTATCGTTTTACATGGCCCGGAACCAGCTTTTATATCCTAAACTCAGCGTAGCCATTTTGGCACAGAACGGGGTGTATGCGTACTTTTCAATAATTTTTGTACCCATCCTGATGGGTATTTTCACAAATGGAGTACAAGCCTATATACCCTTTATGGCCTCAATTGTTGCTGCGGCTACTCATTTCTCAGTGTATTACTTAATGCCCTACCTTCATAGCCAATGGGGGGTAAGTTTTGGCTTTTTCGATACTTACCTTCAGGGTACCGTTCACAATCCGGCAATTGCTGCATCAACTGCTATTATTGCCTCGGTTTTGGTGGGGTACGGGGCATTATATGTTGAAAGAGTTGCTGTTCGAAAACGCTTAATATAACTAAAATGAGCAGTTATAGAGATATTTATAGAAGTAAGTTAATTACCCCTGAGCGGGTAGCTGACCTGATAAAAAGCTATAGCGATATTATAGTTGCACAGTGTGCATCTGAGCCTCAGGGATGCATGAGTAGGTTCCATCTGGCCAAGGATAGGGTAAAAGATGTAAAGGTGTTCTCCGTTCTTACCATGAAGCCATACGATTTTTACATGAAACCCGAAATGAAGGAGCATTTTGAGTTGTGCAGCTGGTTTCACGCGCCGGGCTCACGTCAAGCCATTAAGGAGAAAACGGGAACCGTGTCCTATGTCCCGAACATGTTGCACCGGGCGGCCACCGATAGGCTTAAGGTTCGCCGTCCGCACATGTTTGTGGGCACCTGCACACCTCCCGATGAGAAAGGATTTGTTTCACTATCTCTCGGGGTTACCTATGAGAAGGATATTCTTGAAGCCGCTGAGGTTGTAGTGCTGGAGGTAAACGATCAGCTACCCCGTACCTTTGGCGATACCCATGTACACATTACCGATGTGGATTACTTTGTTGAGCACTCCCAGCTACCGCCTAGGCTTCCATCTCCTCAGCCCGATGAAGAAGCTATGCGTATTGGTGAACACATTGCTGAATTGGTTGAGGACGGATCTACCATACAGTTAGGAATTGGAGAAATTCCAAATGCCGCTGCTCTTTCGCTTCGAAATAAGAAGGACCTTGGTGTTCATACCGAAATGCTTGTCGATTCTATGATGGAACTGTACGAATTAGGAGTGATTACAAATAAAAGGAAAACGCTGCATAATGGTAAGTTTATATGCACTTTTGCCATGGGTTCGGAAAAACTTTACCGCTGGCTCGATAACAACCCATCTGTTGAATTTCTAAGAGGACGGTATGTCAACGATCCCTGTGTTGTTCGCAAGAACTCAAAAATGGTTTCTATTAACACTTGTATCATGGTTGATTTTACTGGACAGGTCGCTAGTGAATCAATAGGAATCAATCAGTATTCCGGGACAGGTGGTCAAACCGATACAGCTGAAGGCGCAATTGAAGGATTCGATGGTTTGGGGAAATCCATTATTGCCTGTCGCTCAACTGCTCGCAATGGAGAAATTTCAACCATTGTTTCCACACTCCCTGAGGGAACTGCAGTAACACTGCATCGTAGCCATACCGATTATGTGGTAACAGAATGGGGATTTGCTCGGTTAACCGGGCTTACAGTCAAAGAACGAACTCGTGCTCTAATTTCTATTGCGCACCCCAAGTTCCGTGATGAACTTACCGAGAAGGCAAAACAAATGGGATACATCTAAGCAGTATAAGCCATGATTCCAATTAAAATTAAATCCACAGGAATATATGTTCCAGGTGGGCCAATTGATAATAATGAACTAAAAAAACTGGCGGGTATTGAATTTGATGCGGAAAAAACCGAACAAAAAATTGGTATTTTCAAGCGCCACATCGCTCACCTAAGAGGATTAAAAGAGACCACAGCCGATTTTGCCACAAAAGCTGCATTAAATGCAATTGCAAGCGCTGGTATCGATCCAAATGAAGTTGGGATTATTGTTGTGGCTACCGATACCCCCGAATTTATCTCTCCTGCTACAGCAATCGTTGTACAGGGACGTATTCAGCAAAAGGAGTGCTGGTCAACTGCTTTTGATGTAAATGCATCGTGCGCCAGTTTTTCCATTGCCTTCGATACGGTTGTAAAAATACTTAATGGTTCACCTCTCATAAAATACGCTTTGGTTATAGGCGTATATAACATGCCAGCGTTTATTCGACCTGATGACGCCTTTGGATATTCCATTTTTGCCGATGGAGCAGGAGCATTTTTGTTGGAAAAAGACAACTCCGGAACTTCAGGTTATATTGCAGGCCAGCATCTGACCGATGGTACCCAGTGGGATTTTATTGGTATTTACTCAGGGGGTAGCCGAAATCCAATAACCCATGAAAAACTAAGTTCAAACGAGTTTGGACTTCAAAATTTAAAGCCACTACCCGGCGACCGAAACGTACGGCTCTGGCCTATGGTAGCTAATAAGCTCCTCTCCGATAATAATTTAACTACTGATGATATTGACCATTTTGTCTTTACTCAGATAAACCGTTCGGTTATAGTTAAGGTGATGGAGCAGCTAAGGCAGCCAATGGGAAAGACCACTTGTGTTATGGATAGATTTGGTTATACCGGTTCAGGTTGTGTTCCAATGGCATTTCATAGTGCTATTATAGAAGGGCGTGTTAAACGGGGGAATAGGGTGGTTTTCATCGCTTCGGGCGCTGGATTAGTCGTTGGAAGTAATCTTTTTGCTTATTAAATCCTTACGAATTACTTATGAATACTCATGTTGGAATAGTAGGTACCGGAATATACATTCCCGAAGGGCGAATGACGGCGCATGAGATAAGTGAGGCCACAGGAGGACCCTGGAGCGAAGACGCTATCATTGAAAAGTTAGGGATCAAATCAATTGTAGTGCCCGGGCCCGAGGATGGTACACAGGAAATGGGGGTACGCGCAGCAAAGGATTGCCTTGCCAATACAGGCGTTGATCCGGCTTCTATCGACCTGATACTATGTATTGGTGAGGAGTGGAAGGAATACCCCCTTACTACATCCGGTATATATATTCAAGAGCAGATTGGTGCCAAGAACGCATGGGCAATAGATGTTCAACAGCGTTGTGGTACAACCGTGGCAGCCATGAAAATAGCCAAGGATATGATGCTATCAGACTCCGATATTCAAACTGTTATGATTGTGGGAGGTTATCGAAATGGCGATTTTATAGACTTTAAGGATCCTGCCGTATCTTTTATGTACAATTTATCGGCTGGTGCTGGTGCCCTAATAATGCAACGCAACTATGGGAAAAATGTTTTGCTGGGGACACATATCATGACCGATGGCTCTCTTGCACGCGATGTGGGGGTTGAGTTCGGTGGAACCTGTAACCCAATTACCACAGAAAATGCCCAGATTGCCTACAAATCGCTTAGGGTATTTAACGAAAAGCACATGAAAGAACGACTCAACGAGGTATCAATGTCGAACTGGATGCAATGTATTAACATGGCATTCAAAAAATCGGGAATCGATATAGATAAATTAAGCTATTTAGCCAGTCTCCATTTTAAACGCTCAATGTATGAATACATGCTTCAAGAACTAGGTTTAACTATGGATCAAACCATTTACCTTGAGAATTATGGACACATGGGACAGGTTGATCAAATTTTATCGATACATCTTGGCATTAAGAGCGGGAAAATTAAAAGGGGAACTATAATATCTATGATTGCTGCTGGAATTGGCTATGCTTGGGGAGCAAATGTGATACGTTGGGGATAGGTTTGGTGGTCGTGATGATGTTTGTATTTGTTAACATGTAGATATATAATGTAATAAAATATTGGTTTTGATTACTAGTACTATTAGTCAACCAATGTTATTTATTGTTAATGTTGACGTTATTAATGCTGATTGTGTTAATTGCGGTTAAAATAAACACCATCTTAAGTTTAACTTAAATTTTACGAAAATGAAAAAGTTACTTTTTATGGCCATGATTTTTTCAGTGGCATTTGCAGCATGCGAGAAGAGTGATGACGATAGTTCCACCGACCCACAAAAAATTGGAATTGTTGGAGAATGGTACTCCTCTGGCAGTAACATTGCGCCCCTTTTAGCAAATTTGGGAATTGACTCAATTTATGCAAAATTTAATAACGATAACACCTATTTGGTTGAATCGTTCAGTCAAGGGGCTAAAACTACATTAACTGGTACCTATGTACAAACCAAATCGGGTGTGGGAAATATCTGGAACATTACCCTTAACCAGAGCTCTCCAACATCGTTAACCAGTGTGGGAATCTTTGAGATTGATGCAACTAAGAATCCCTACGTTATCCAGTACGAAGTTGCTCAGACTGAGCCTCCCATTCAGGGGGTAACCCCTCCAACTGCTCAGGGTGGCTTTGGAAGCACCAGTAACGGAGCTTATGGCACTATCAACATTCAGAAATACATAAAAAAAATCGCTAGGAGTTTATAAGGGAGGCTTGCAAGTGTCGCAGGTCTCCTTTTTTAAAATTTTCAACTTTTATCAAACCTTGAACATTAAAAGTTCAGATGAGAAAATTAACTGTAATAGCGATGCTAACAATGCTGGTTTGGGAGGTTTGTGGACAAATACCTACTAACCAGTATTTTTCTAAGGAGATCCCAGAAAAGGCCGATAAGGAATTGCAGTTCTTTGCCTTTTTTATCAACCAGGGAGTGGCATCGAACATGTATGCCCAAAGCGAATTCCTTAAAGGACAGGTTGTGGGTAGATTATTTGGGGGCAATACTACTACCACAAGCGATTCACTAACATCAAGATACTTTGAGCAAAGGTTGATTCCTTTTTTTATTTATCAACCCAAACTATTTAATGGTAAAGCACTACTAAGAGCCTCTTTTGAAATTGACTGGACCTGGGGTGATGCGGCTTATGGCGTTGGGGGCAACATTGGTTCTGGCATTTCTGCTGACCAAGTAAACCTCCAAACACAAAATATTGAGATCGAATTAAATCCATCGAAGGGCTGGTTCATAAATCTTGGTCTTCAGCGCCTATTTGATACACCATACAATCCCTACCGAACCTTATTTGACAAAATGTCCACTACCGGTTACCGTTTAGCATACTGGGGAACCGATGGGGTTGGGTTATCGGTTCGGAAGGATTGGGACTTTTCCCGAATCAAAGCGGGTTACTATCAGCTTTACGAGAATGCTACCGAACAGGACGATGATGTTTCCCTTTTTGAGCTAACCGGCGAAAAGGATATAAGCCGCACATGGAAATGGGGACTATCGGCTTACTGGTTACGTGACCGAGCCTCTGGAAAGGGTGGGGTATCCATTCTTGGACAGGGCTTAAACTCCCTGCTTTCCTCTTACAATGGAACCTATTTCTTTCGTTACGGTGATGTTTCCTATAGAGCCAATATCTACTGGCTGGGAACTTTCTTTGGTAGGAATACCGAGCATTGGCTCGATCCCTGGATGATAACTGGTTTTGTTAACTTCAACATTGGTCGGGCCGATACGCTTGAAAATAAAGCCATATCGCAAACCGATTGGACAAAGGTAAACGATTTTTTTGGTATGGCAGCAAACTTAAGGGCATCCTACCGATATGGGCAAACCCTTGCCGATGTGGTTACTCTTGATTTGCTATATTCTACCGGCGATGCCGATGGTTTGAAAGATGGCAGGTACTCAGGAGTAATTACTGGTAACCAGTGGGCTTCGCCCGGTAATATTTTTATTAGTAGTGGGGCTTACATACTAATGCCGCACGCAAATGTTGTAAACCGATTTACACCCGCAATTTGTGATATCTCTAACATGGGGTATGGTCTTACTGCTGGAACCCTAACTTTTTCACGCGGAATTGTTCCTAACCGTTTTAATGCTAAAATTGGGGGCGCTTTTGCGCTTGCTAATATTCAGCCAAGTGATGGAGGGTTCTTTATGGGGGCAGAGGTTAACGGTACCCTAATATATAACTTTGGCCCCTTTATGAGCCTTGAATTACATGGGGCTTACCTTAAATTAGGTGATTTCTACGATAGTCAGGAAAATTCCCATGGAAGTCCTATAAATGGAGGTGTTGATGCTCGTCCCGCTAATCCATGGACTGCCTTTCTGGTGTTTAAATGGTTAATGTTTTAACTATAATCAATGATGAGAATTGTAAGTTTTGCAATCCTGGCATTCATTATGTTTTCAGGCTGCAGCTCACCCTATAAGGGTTTAGGCGATTTAAGTAAAATGGACGATTTGCAATATCCATTTCCTGTAAAGAAAATTCACCTGCCTAACGATGGACACACCATTGCCTATGCTGAGTTAGGCAGTGGAGATAAAACGATAATTTTTATTCATGGGTTGGGAAGTTATGCACCAGCATGGAGCAGGAATTTCGAAGAACTGGGTAAACATTATCATTGTATAGTCATTGATCTTCCGGGATATGGAAAATCAACTAAGGAACCCCATTCCGGGCTCATGTCATACTATGCTGGTGTGATTAAGGAATTTGTTGGGGAGTTAGGGCTGAAGAGGGTTTACCTGGCAGGTCACTCCATGGGTGGGCAGATTTCAATCACTACCGCACTAATTTACCCCGATATTGTAGAGGGGCTTATTCTGGTTGTTCCTGCTGGTTTTGAACGCTTTACTGCTGGCCAAAAACAATGGTTTCGGGATGTTATGACACCTAAAGGCGTGAAGTTTACCACGGCAGAGGCAATACAGAATAATTTGGCAACAAATTTTTACAGGGTTCCTAAGGAGGTCGAATTTATGATAACCGATAGGCTTCGTATGCGCAAGGCTATCGATTTCGATGGCTATTGCTATGCCGTAGTTCAATCGGTTAAGGGAATGATCGATGAACCGGTTATAGCGTATTTAGGTGATATTAAAGTTCCCACACTCATATTCTTTGGCGAGAACGACAACCTAATTCCTAACCGGTACCTTAACCCCGGAAGAACAATTGATATTGCTCAATACGGGGCATCTAAAATTTCTAACAGCAAATTGGTAATGGTGCCAAAATGTGGTCACTTTTTGATGTTTGAAAAAACAGAGGTTTTTAATTCGGAAGTTAGGGAGTTTTTGAAATAGGGTAAAAATGGAAAACATAAAAGTATGTAATCATTGTACCATATTAATCATTAAGGAGGTCCCATGCCTTAAAATAAAATGGGTAGGACTGCCTCCCAGTGATGAGTTTCGCAGCGCTTGCAATCTTGCCCTTGATTTAATGAAGGAACACTCTATTGTTAAGATCCTAACCGATAATACTGAAGCCAAGGTTTTTTCTGTTGAGGATCAAAAGTGGCTTAATGAAGAGTGGCTCCCAAAGGCTCAAGAAATAGGATGCAGATGTTCAGCAGTGCTAACAAATGATGACCCTTTTATTACTTTTGCTGTAAAGAATATTATGGCAAAGAGAGATCCAAGAAAATTCACTTCAAGGTTTTTCAAGAACGAGAATGAGGCTTTAGAATGGTTAAAGAAAATATAAATTAAGATTATAAAAACCGGCTTAAAGCCGGTTTTTTAATAAATTGCAATAAATTACTATAAGCAACATGAAAACTAAATTAGCCGCTTTTGAAGCATTTTGTTCGGAACTTTATCCGCATGAATTAGATTATTTATTATCCATACAACAATTTCAAAAGTCTCAAAATTTAAAACTTCTGAATTTATTACACTATAACTCTATAAACCCTAATAACTGCTTACCCTTTGATAAAACAATCGATAAACGGACCTATTCCTACATGAAAAACTGGATTCAGGAAAATCTTCAAAAAATAGATGTTGACATTTTTTACGATTGGTTAAGTGAGATTGAAAAATCTATAATGAACGACTCAATCCAATCCAACCAAGAGGTTGAACTGCTTAAAAACATAGAGAGAGTAATTCCAACCAGCTACTACTTTATGAAATTTTTTAGGGTTCTGCAGCACTACCGTGACTATTTGATTGTTCGCAACCGTCACCGCAATTATGCCCTAGTATCGGAGTACTTGGAGCAGTACAAAACCAATTACTTTAACTCCCAACAGCTAAACAACAAAATGAATGAGGCAGAGGAAAAGGTTATCTTTAAAAAGATTTGGGTTGCTGAAGAGTTTATGGCATGGGAAAAACTGTTTTCCGATATTTATTATAACGAGGCAATTGATGGTTATACCCGTTATAGAGCCGTTGTGCGGCTTACTATTCTGTACTATACAAACAGGGAGTTTGATAAACTTAAACGGGTTTACCAGCATCTCGATCAGCAGTTTAAAAAGGATGTTTTTTACTCCAAAAGAATACTGGCCAACTACTACGCCAACAGGGCTATGATGCATTCTAAGTTGAACGAACTCGACGAAGCCGAAAAGTACGGTTTCCTTTCGATTCGTTACCATAATAGTGATTATTTGTTCTATCTCATAAATGTTTGTGATGTACTGCTTCGTCAGGGGAAAAACCAAAAAGCGCTTGACATTATGGTAGCCTCTTTTTCTGAACTAAAAAAATCTGGGAACTTTTACTATAAAATTGGATTCACCTGTTACTATATCAAAACATTAGTTTCAAATGCAATGATCTGCAAGGCAATAGAATATGCAGAGGTGTTTCTTAATGGATTTAAAGATGAAATCTTTGAGTTCCGCTGGCACCTATTCTTTACAACTTATATTGATGCTTTGTTTCATGGTGAGAAATATTCAAAAATTGTTTCACTCGCACGTCGGTATAAGTTGGTCACCAAGGAAAAACAAATGAAAAATACACCTCAGTATCTTCCTATAATTCAGCTTTACCTTCATGCTTCTGAATACATGGAGGGTATTACTAATAGCGAGGGATTGAAAGTTGCATTTATTCAACATATTAATGAACTGGGACAGAATAAATTTCGTCATAAAAGGGTATTAGAGGTACTAAAAACCATAGGAAATAACCTGCCGGATATTGTTCATGATGTTATTCGCGATAACAAAATCATTGAAAATGCATAGGAAATAAACACCACGAATTAGGAAATGTAAGAAGATTTATAAATTTGACATCAAACAGATATTTTTGTTTTACCATCTTTTTCTCTACATTTACAGCAGCAGGTTGAAATGAATACGATACTTCCTATATATCACATAGGTCTTATTCAGGCCTGGTTTGCTGCTCTGTTAGTGTACCGAAAGCCCAATAAAGGTGTAGCCGATAATCTTTTAGTGGTTTGGCTATTTATTATTGGATTTGAGATGCTATACTCGCTATTAAGAGCCTGTTTAAATTTTGCATAGATATAAAAGTGGCAAAAGATTAGCTTTTT
>DYKO01000006.1 GCA_020722565.1 Rikenella microfusus | reverse complement strand
GTTGTGAATTGCTTTCAAATTGTATCTTTGACATACTGGTCACAGCATAGGTGCTATTATTCCTCTGACCTATAACTACTTAGATTGTTTTTTTGAATAAAAAAAAGTGACCAGTAAGGGAACCACGGAGTAGTAACTCTGTGGTTTTTTTATTTCAAATCAGTCTATCCCAAATAATAAACCTACAACTTTTAAAACTGGTAATTAATTAATGTGTTTGTTCCCATTAAGTTACGAATCCTTTTTTTACAGTAATCATAAAAATCAATAATAGCCATGCGTGCTGTCAAAAAAGTTCAAGCTGCTGAGGCTCAGGGGTGGCCTTAACGGGTTTAGTGGATAGGAATAGCTCCATGGAGCTGAACTGCTTGTCGGTAATACAAAGTATTCCCACGTAGCCGTTGGGTGGCAAAAAACTTTTTACCCGTTTTATATGAACATCTGCGTTCTCACGACTCGGGCAGCAGCGAGTATAGATGGAGAACTGGAACATGGAAAAACCATCCTTCATCAAGTTTTTCCGAAAAAGAGCATAGTTTTTACGTTCCTTTTTAGTTTCGGTAGGCAAATCGAAAAAAACTAACACCCACATAACTCTATACTGGTTTAGCCGGTCTAAATGGATCATGCCTTAAAATATACTCTTTGCCAAATGGCTGAAATAAACTACAACAAAATAAATTATTCAAGTGTAGGGTAAAGTACCCTACGAACCGTTCCCTTAAAGCACTCGTAGAGCGAAGCGGTGGTGCGTTGCGATGCAATCATGAGTGGGCTCTTTTTCCCTTCAATCACCACATCCATAGCCGGAATAACCAGTAGCCTTGCCTTTATCTCTTTGGTCAGCTCCGAGCAGTCAACTCCTTCCCTTATGATTTCAAAAACAATTTTGTCAACAAATGGACGGTAAGGTTCCATCACATCATCGGCAAGACAAAATGCGTTGTATCGGTTATGGTGATGAATTCCCATTGTGGGAAGCAAACCGCTTGCCACCAAACTGCGGGCAATAACGGCACGGAGTACGGCATAACCATAGTTTAGCAAATTATTTGGCTCGCCATCGTAACGCCCACGGGTAAAAACGTCGTTGGTGTAGCCATCGAAAAGGTTCTTCCAATAAAACGCAGCTGCACGCCCCTCGTAGTTATCAGGGTCACCGCTTTTTACGCTTCGGGCCCAGTAAAGCATTGGCTCAACATCAATCCCTATGAATTTCAGTAAGTTGGCCTGATTCTGAATTTTAGCCTGCACCGTTTGCTGCCAAAGCTGCTTTTTAAGAGGCACACTTGCCGAAAGCTGTACCCCAAAGCGCTCGCTTTGCAAGGTATTCGACTCCAGGGGTAACAGCAAACCGGAAGGCATGTGCCGTTCATCGGTAGTAACTACTGCCACATTATTGGCTAGCAACTTATTGAGCAAAACATGGGTAATGGTTATCTGGGGTGAGTCCAACACAACCACTCCAATATCCTCAATGGGTATTAGTTTTGAGCCTGCATCCCCTTGGGGGTACTCAACCACCATTTGCTCATCCTTAACCCTTAAATAGGTAGGGTTGCTAAAATATAATGTACGCTTTATCATATTTTTTATTAAAAAGAGGAGCCCTAATGCAAATGGCACCCTCTTTTATTACCCTTTATTGAGCTATTTATTACTCAAACTCAAAAGCATATTAGAAAACTAATTTAAATGACCGCAATATTTCCAATACAATCAATTTTAATTTTTTGGGGTGTTAATTCAAATAAAGCCCCAATACTTTGTATTAATAAAAATCTCATACTATTAGCTGCATTCTTATCATCTACACTTCGGGTTTCTATATGATGCCTAAAAACATAGTTTTTCTTAGAGATTTTTTGTACTCTATAGAGTTTTTCGCTTATTGCTTTGTAGTTATTGCTACTTATGTAATTTTCTAACTCATCAGGACCAATTCCCAAAACAAACATCTCGTTTTGCTGCATGCTCAGCTCCAGCTTAAGATTAGGGGTGGGCAGTTTTTGAAGGAAATCTTCGGGAAAAGCACCAACTGGTTTTTGCTGTACTCTATCCCAAATCTCATTGGTGTTACCTATTACAACTGGAAAACCATATTTTTTCCGTTCTACCGCATGCCAAAAAGTGCAAATATGCTCTATTCTATTTCCATCAGAATCGGTATATATTGCGATATGATGATTATTACCCGGCTTAACATATCCAATTATATTACCATTCTCATCCTTTTTAATAGGTTCAACAACCGATAACCCAGTGAAGCATCGAACCGATTTTATTGGCATTGGTAAGCCTTCGTCCTCGTACCATTTGATATTTTTATCGTCAAGTTTAATATCCTTAAATGCCTCCTTGGGTTTACCCCCAAACTTGTTGAGCCTTACCTCCAGAATTTTTTTTATTTTTCCATCAACAACCTTATCCACCTTATTAAAATTGATATCCACTGGATATTTAATTACATAATCGCTACTATAGCACGAAGCATGTTCGAGTAGAACCTGATTGTTTTTATCGATGTATAATGGATCTTTTTTTAACGAGGCAATGGCTTTTTTCGCATCACCATATTTAGCTATACGTTCTTCAACCAACAGCTTAATTTTAGGCAGTACAATTAATTGAGGATTTTCAAAGGCATATTTAATAGGTTTTTTTTCAACCTTTAAAATTTTTCCATAAACGCTCTTTTCGCTAAGTGGGCCCCTTGGAACAATTATCCCAGTTTGCACAACTTTTTTACTACCCGGTTTACCAACCTTTCGCTTACCAAAAACTGCAACTTTTTTACCGGGTTTAAAGGAAACAATAATTCCGGCAGCTTTTTCCTCCACCTCTTTAACAGTAAACGGTTGCTCGCTAATAATATATTTCTCAAGTAATGAAAGTTTTTCTTTGAATTCCAGCGACTTACTCTCTATCTCTAATTTTAAATTTTCCCTTGTTTTGCTGGAATTAAGCGTATTAAAACGTTGTATATACCCTTGCTTTGTACAAGCAATAACAAGCGCATCGATAGCATGATGCCTGTGGTCGTTTCGTTTACTCCAATTGGGGATTACCTCTTTTTTATGAGAAACATTTCCATGATCACTTTCCCATTCCACAAATTCAGTTAGACCTAATTCTCTAAACTTGCCTAAATGCAAATTCATTAATACATCATCCCATCCCCAAAGCCTACGAAGCTCTGCTGTAACATTACCTGAGGTTACCCATACATTGTGCGATATTGTTAGCAAAATTTCTCTTGCTTTTCTTGATATATATTGACTTTCGCGCAACTGCCGATCAATGAAATTACTGGGAATTTTGTTTTCGGGCGTCAAAAGTTTATCGCGCTTAGCCTTGTTTATTAATTTGTTTGCATAGAGCATCGATACCCTTTGAACATACGCATCAAAAATCTCGGCGGTTTTTGTTTTCATGAAATCGTAGGCGGTCATATCGCCCTTATCAGTATTGCAATCACGATGGGCAAGTGTTTTATTACTAAGAGAATCGTCAAATAGTTTCGATTTTGGAATAATGTGCTCAATATCAACGTCAGCACCCTTAATAGCATCAACTGGTGAGATTGGCTGTCCGCAGTAGATGCAGATGGCATTCAACTTTTTATTGTTGTCTAATTCCTCATATAAGCGCCATTTTAAGATATTGTTACGTGTTGCCCTTAGTCCAAACTTTTGCAATTTCTTGGCAATTTGTTCATTTTCTCTCTCTCGTTCATTATTTTTTTTAAAGGTTTGATTGCGTTCCTCTTTACTCTGCTTTAACTCTCTAGCCAATTCTATTCTAACCTCATCAGGTTTTCCGTATTTATCAATAATTGCATTAACCACATTAACCATTTGGTTTAAAATTTTCTCTACAATTGGCTGACGTAACGAATTTTTTGGAATAGGCTTTAATTTTTCCTGTAGCTCCCTTTTAAGATTTTCGTCCTTTGTTAATGAATTTGAATGATTATAACCGGCATAACACATGGCTTCGCTGTAACCATCCCCCTCAATAAGGTAGGGTATTATTTTACGAATAACTTTAACCGATTTATTACCAAAGCCCTGTTTTGTAAAGTCAATGCTTGCCAACTTATCGGCTACTTCCTTATCTAAATTAAATCTCTTTTGTAACGCCGTACTACACTCTTCCTGGTCAGATATTGAATAAATTGTATGCCAAAGTTGATAGAGCGGTTTTTTTTCAACTTTTTCATGTACATATTTCAAATTTTTCTCGCTTAATACCTCTCCGCTGGCTTTATCGTATAAATAGGTTTTGTTTTTTGTTTCTACAATTTCAATATCAAATCTTAAAAGATGCGTGTATCTTTCTGCATTGTCAAAACAGTTTAAAATAGCGCATTTAGTTGTATTCCCCTTTATACCTTTTGTAAGCTGCTTATTAAAGAAACACTCTTTTTTATTTAAACCTAAAATTTTTACTATATCGGTATGAGTTAGCTTTTCATGATTATCAAGATATTCAAATAGCTTCCATTTTTGCTCAGACGTTAGTTCGATGCTATGTCCATATTTATCTTCAATACTAATATTGTTGATATTTTCCCATAATCTTTCATATTGGTATAAAGGTGAGCTTTTGGGTGCAACTCTTGGTCCAACAAAATATTCTTTCCCGTCAGAGTTCGTTTTCCAGAATCCTTCAAACTCACATATCGATACAAGCCTTTTTTGTGATTTTAATGGTCGTTGGTAGTAAATAATTTCGTTTCGGATTTTTGCAATAACATCGTCAGTTAAAATATCGGAGTAGTGCTTTTTCTGCTCATTACATATGCTATCAAACTCCTCGATGTATGCTTCACGCGGGAAAACCTTTTCTTTAATTCTAAAAAATTCGTTATTTTTCAATTGCTGATAAAAATATTGACCAATGGTTAAATTTTGTTCCTTTATTAGCTGATGTCTATTTTTAACCTGTGCAACATATTCTATATCTTTTTTATCTGTGTTAGTATCAATTCTTCCGCTTTTATATCCACGTTTTTGATTTAACCATAATAGTATCCTCCCCAATTCGGGAAGTGTTATTTTTTGGATAACAGCCCTACTTCGCAATTCCCAAAGTTGCATTTTAGACATTTTTTTCAGTTCATCCAATGGATACATATTTAACTTTATTAATTCCTGGACAAGATATTTTCTGCGGAGCTGATACCTATCATAACCCTTTCGAGTTGTCCTCATTTTTGTTCGAATAGAATTTTTGCTTTCGCCCGTTCCATTTTCAAATTCCTTTCCCTCTGTTCCCTCATAAGGAATTACCCTGCTACCTAAACCTAAAATTTCTCGCTTCACAATACCATTCGTTTCGTTTTCTGCTATCAGCGCCCAACCAATAGATGCTGAACCCAAATCAAGTCCCAAAATTTTTTTCATAACTTTTGTTTTTTTAAAATTAAACACTATATTTGAAACACAATTTGAAGCAATTCACAATAAGGATTATTCCGTTGTGAAAACATTTAAGGCGGGGCAACTCGCCTTTTTTCTATTGTAATACTACTTTCCAACACCCTGATACTTTTAAGTAAGTTTAAAATTAGAAATTTTTCTAAAAATTATGACACCTAGACATCTAAAATTATTGAATATTTATTATTCTATAGTCAAAATGGCGTTATTTTGTCAAAATGACATAAAAATGTCTTCTTTTTCCAAAATAAGTTAAATTACCTTAGAGTAATTGGTATAATCAAATGATATTCTTAAATTGAGCATGTTTTTTGAAAAAGTAAAAGTGTAAAAATTTAACCCTAAAAGCATCATACCATGAACATCAACAAGAAATGGATAGTGGCAGGTATTGTGATTCTGCTGGTAATTCTACTGTACTCCTCAATTAAGGGCACCTACAATAACATGGTGACCAAAGATGAAAATGTTAAGGCCCAGTGGGGAAACGTTGAAAACGTGTACCAGCGCCGGCTCGACCTTATCCCTAACCTGGTTAACACGGTTAAGGGGTATGCCAACTTTGAGCAGCAAACCCTTTCTAAAGTTATTGAGGCCAGGGCTAAGGCCACCAGCGTTAACATCAATCCCGATAAGCTCGATGAGCAGAGCATCAAAAAGTTTCAGGCTGCACAGGGGGAGCTGAGCAGTGCGCTGTCGCGACTTATGGTGGTGGTTGAACAGTACCCCGACCTAAAGGCAAACCAAAACTTTTTAGACCTTCAGGCACAGCTTGAGGGTACTGAGAATCGGATTGCAGTGGAGCGCCGAAAGTTTAACGAAATGGTTCAGGATTTTAATACCTACATACGAAAGTTCCCCAAAAATATTTGGGCCAGCATTTTTGGCTTTGAGAAGAAGGGCTACTTTGAGGCCGAAGCCGGAGCCGAAAAAGCACCTAAGGTTGACTTTGGCACCAACTAGTCGGGAGGGCATCAAATGAAACCCAAGAATTTCTTCACTCTGGAACAACAGCAACAAATAGTTGCCGCTATTGAGGAGGCCGAGAGGCAAACCTCGGGTGAAATAAGGGTTCATGTGGAGTGGAGCTGCAAAACGCCCAACCCCCTCGATAGGGCGTCGCAGGTTTTTGCCATGCTTAAAATGCACAAAACCCAACTTAGAAACGGCGTTCTGTTCTATCTAGCCCTTAACGACCGCAAGTTTGCCATTCTTGGCGATGTGGGTATTAATGCTAAGGTTCCGGCCAACTTCTGGGAGAACATCAAGGAAACCATGGCTGCAGATTTCCGCGAAGGTAAGTTGACCGAGGGTTTGGTCAAGGGCATTAAAATGGCGGGCAAACAGCTCAACGCCCATTTCCCTTATGATGCCAATACCGATATGAATGAGCTAAACAACGATATATCGTTTGGGTAAATAAAATTTACAATGAAACAAATTCTACTGTCGCTACTTCTGGCTTTTTCAATTGTACCAATTATGGGGCAGGACGTTCCTGACCCCATGCAACCACCCCGTCTGGTAAACGATTTTGCTGGAATACTGAATAATGAAGAGCAAATTGCACTTGAGCAAAAGTTGCGTGCCTACCACGATAGCACCTCAACCCAAATCTACGTGGTAACCGTAAAGGACCTAAGTGGTTACGACGTATCGGACTTTGCCTTTAGATTGGGCGAAAAATGGGGTGTTGGACAAAAGGGGAAGAATAACGGTATCGTCATTCTGATAAAGCCAAAATTGGGCAACCAAAAAGGCAGAGCTTTTATTGCCACCGGTTACGGCATGGAGGAGATTATTCCCGATGCAACAGCCCGTCGAATTGTGGATAATGAGATGATACCCTACTTTAAGGAAAACCGTTACTATAAGGGGATCAACGCAGCACTTGAGGTAATATTTGACCTGGCATCAGGCCTATACAAAGCTGATGAGTATAACCCTGGTGAATCGCCTTGGGGAGGGCTCATCTTCTTGGTTATCTCTTTTCTAATAATCATCCTTTCGGCTCGCAATCAAGCACGCATTAATGGCAGCACTATTGGTCGTAGTATTCCATTTTGGCTACTTATGGGCATGATGGGTAGCGGGGGCCGCAGTAGCAGCTGGGGCAATTTTTCATCAGGTTCGGGATCATTTGGCGGATTTAGAGGTGGTGGAGGTGGCAGCTTTGGCGGCGGTGGTGCGGGTGGCAGCTGGTGAATTAATTAACCTAAAACTTGCGGGTATGGTTAAAGATTAAAGGTTAAAGATTAAAGGTTAAAGATTAAAGAACTTGTCCGGCGAAGACGGATTTAAAGTCAAAGTTACATGAAAGTATTCCCAAATTCCGGGGTGTAAATTTGGGATATATTTTTACAATTCGCTCAAAATAAAACACTTAACTATTTAAGAAGTTAGCAATTAGCCTATTATTCCTAAGGATAAAAAAAAGTGCCCTTTCAAGGGCACTTAATATTTTTATACAATAGATTACCTATTTAATCGAGTAGGGAATCGTCAACCAGAATACGCCCGCAGTACTCGCAAACTATAATCTTTTTATGCATCTTAATATCCAATTGACGCTGTGGTGGAATTTTATTGAAGCAGCCACCGCAGGCATCGCGCTGAACGGTAACCACGGCCAATCCGTTACGCGCATTACCACGAATTCGCTTATAAGCAGCTAGTAAGCGGGGTTCAATATTCTGAGCATACTCCTCGCTCTTGCGGATGAGCTCTTCCTCTTCCTTGTGGGTTTCGTTGATAATGGTATCAAGCTCCTGTTGTTTATTATTCAGGTCGTGAGTGCGCTCATCAATTATCTTCTCAGTTTGCTCAATGAGCTGCTTCTTATCCTTAATCTGTTGGGTGTACTCCTTAATACGCTTGTTGCAAAGTTCAATTTCAAGGGTTTGGTATTCAATTTCCTTTGTGAGCGAATCGTACTCCCTGTTATTCCTAACATTTTTTTGCTGCTCCTCGTACTTCTTAATTAGGGCTTCAGCATCCTTAATTTCAATTTTTTTCTGTGCTATCTGTGAGTCCAGGTCGTTGATTTCCCTTTTAAGGTTTTCCAAGCGGGTAGTGAGCCCTTCAATTTCATCCTCCAGATCCTGAACCTCAAGGGGTAGCTCCCCGCGTAGCAGCTTTATTTTGTCGATTTTGGAATCCACCTGCTGAAGCTTATACAGGAACCTAAGCTTTTCCTCAACGGATAGCTCCGCACCCTGTTCAGCTGGTTTAATCTTCTCTTTTACCATACTATATATAGTTAATAGGATTTGTTTTCAATTCCGATTTGAAAATTGCAAAATTAGGTAATTTTTTTGAGAGTAAATCATAAAAAATATCAACTGTAAATTGTTCGCTCTCAAAATGACCAATATCCACAATGGTAATTCTGCTATCGGCATCAAAAAACTGGTGGTACTTTACATCGGCAGTAATGAATACATCAGCGTTTACTGCAATGGCATAGGACAGGAGCTCAATACCCGAACCTCCACAAAGGGCAACCCGATGAACCGTATCGGTTACCGGTTGGGTATATCTAATTGCACGGGCATTAAAAGTTTGTTTTAAATTGATTAAGAAGTCATTAACTGGAATGGGTTGGGGCAAATTTCCAACTACACCTAACCCTGCCAAGCGATAGGGCAATTCAAGGGGATAAATATCGTAGGCAACCTCCTCGTAGGGGTGCACCTTTAGCATTTGAGCAACTACCCTACCCAGCATGTTTCGGGGCACAACCGTTTCGACCCTTACCTCTGGTTCGGAATGAACTACCCCCTGTTCTCCAACAAAAGGATTTGTGCCCTCCCCTGCCCTAAAGGTGCCATATCCCTGAATGTTGTATGAGCAGCAATCGTAGTTTCCAATAACCCCTGCGCCAGCACTGAAAAGTGCTTCCCGTACCCTTTCGGCATAGGCTGTAGGCACAAATGTCACCAGTTTAACCAACCAGTTTGGAAGAGGCTTTAATACTTCAATACCGGAAAGTTCTAAACGTTGAGCTATTCTGTGGCTAACACCATTGGGTGCTATATCGAGATTGGTATGAGCGGCATAAATGGCAATATCGTTTTTTATGGCATGCATAACTGCTCGCTCAATATAATTGCTTCCGTTTAGGCGTTTAATGCCCTTGAAGATAATGGGATGGTGGGCAACAATCAGGTTGGCTTTCCGTTCAACAGCCTCATTTACCACATCAGGGGTAATATCAATGGTAAGCAGTATGCCGTTAACCCTCATTTGAGGGATGCCCACCAAAAGCCCAGAGTTATCGTAATCCTCCTGAAGGGAGAGTGGGGCAAAATCCTCTAGTAACTTTGCTACTTCGTTAACAGTCATAATAACTTAATCGAGCAAATCGCGTATTTCTACAAGCATTTGCCTAATTTCGGTAAGGCACTCTACCACCTTGTAGTTCTCGTTAACCTCGTCCTTATTTAAGGAAAGTTTTTTACGGGCACCCTCAAGCGTCATACCCTGCTCCTTTACTAGGTGGTAAATTAGCTTAAGATTTTCGATATCCTGTTTGGTAAAGTACCGGTTACCCTTTTTATTCTTATGGGGCTTTATAATATCGAAATTTTTCTCCCAGAACCGTATGAGCGAGGTGTTTACCCCCAGCATTTGGGCAACCTCGCCTATGGAGAAGTAAAATTTTTCTATTTTCTTTTCTTTATAAGGCATTTAATATTAATTGTTTAATCGAAACTTTGTGTGGGCTGTGAGGCTATTTGTACCAGGCGGTCGTACTGTTCGGGGGTTAAATCGTTAAAGTAGTAATGCAGAGGGTTAACGGGTTGGCCATTTTTGTGGACCTCGTAGTGCAAATGCGGTGCCACCGAAGTTCCAGTATTACCCACATAACCTATTACCATTCCCCTTTTTACACGTTGGCCAGGCTTAACAGCAAATCGACTAAGATGGGCATATAAGGTTTGATGGCCAAAACCATGATCAATAACTACATGGTAACCGTATCCCCGTTGGGCATACTCAACCTTAACCACGTATCCATCGCCGGTAGAATAAATCTCAGTACCGGTGGGAGCAGTAAAATCCATGCCCGTATGCATTTTCAGCACCTTATAAAAGGGATGTATGCGCATACCAAACGATGAGGCAACGCGTGTGAGATCCCTATCGCGAATGGGCATAATAGCCGGAATGCTGCGCAGCAGCTCCTCCTTGCGCCTTGCCAAATTAGAGATTTCATCGAATGAGCGGCTCTGAATGTATGCTTTTTTTGAAAGGGCATCAACCTTTTTATTGGTTTCTATAATAATTTTACTATTCGAGAGCTTCTCCAGTTCAGCATACCGGTTGATACCGCCTATACCAGCCTCGCGTATTGATGGGTCAATGGGTTCGGCCTCAAAAATAATCCGGTAAATATTCTCATCGCGCCGCTGCAGATCTTCAATAACCATTCGAAGCTGATTAATCCTTCTGTTTATTAATTCAAAATTGAGCACCAGTTCCTGATTTTCACGTTTTAACTTGCGTACCTCGGGGGTATCAATGAAAAGGGGAAAAACAAGATATGAAACAAATCCAACAACAAAGATGCCAGCAGTGTATTTTAAAGATAAAAACAACTTATCTCTCAGCGATGCTCTATCCCTGATGAATATTAATTGCTCTGGATGAAATTTATACTTATGCTTTACCATTTGTCGAATTAATCAAGAAAGTCGCTGGAATAATTTTTTAACATTTTATCGTAGTCGTCCTCGGTCATGTCGTTAAAGTAGTTTATAGGGTTTACAGGTTTACCTCTAAGGATTACCTCGTAGTGAAGATGGGGGCCTGTGCTCTTTCCTGTGCTTCCAAGTTCGCCAATATTTTCTGTTCTTGAAACCCGTTGGCCCACCTTCACATTAATTTTTCTAAGGTGTGCGTATCGGGTTTTGTAGCCAAAACCATGATCAATAATAATTTGATTTCCATAGCCATGAAAAGAGTAATTAGCTTCAACAACGACTCCGTCGCCGGTGGCATAGATGGGAGTTCCGGCTGGGCCCACAAAATCAATACCCTGATGCATGGCAGGTTTCCGGGTTATGGGATCGCGCCTTGGCCCAAAGAAATCGGAAATCTTAATAAGATTCTTTATTGAAATGGGTTGTATAGCGGGCACGCATTTCATCATCCGGTCCTTATTCTTTGCCATTTCAGCCACATCATCAAAAGAACGTGACTGTATGTAGGCACGCCAGGTTAACTCATCAAGTGCGCTATAGGTTTTAATTAGAACAGAAGAATTGGCTTTTACCCGCAAATTGGCATACCTATCGGTACCACCATAACCACCCTTTCTGATACTTAGTGGAATGCTATCGGTTTCAAAAATGGAACGGTAAATATTGTTGTCTTTGTTCTCAAGTATGCTGAGCATATTGCCAAGCTCATCAATCTGCTTGAGGGTCAACTCATACCTTAGCAAAGTTTCTGCATTGGTTCTTTTCAGGCTCTGCTCAACAGGCGTATCGTACACTACTGAAAATCCATACCCTAAACCAAGAAAAATACCCATGTAAAATACTAAATGAATTAGTATCTTTGCAACCTGTTTGTAAAATGGAATTCGAATGGCATCGAATTTTAGGGTGTGTGGATTGAAACGATACTTTATTTTTGTCATTGTTTAATCTTTCAAATGTAGGTGCAACAATACATTTTTGACAAGTTGCAACAAAGTTATGATAAAAATATTTATTACACAAGTAAAAATGACATTTTTTTTACTTTAAACAGTTAAATAAATTATGTTAACATTTTCAATATAAGTTTTTTATGACATCGAAAGAATTACGACAGCAATTTTTAGATTTTTTTGCAGGGAAATCGCACCAAATAGTACCATCGGCACCCATGGTGATAAAGGACGACCCCACCCTAATGTTCACCAACGCCGGCATGAACCAGTTCAAGGATATCTTTTTGGGAAACGCACCCGTAAAGTATCCCCGCGTGGCCGATTCGCAAAAGTGCCTGCGGGTTTCCGGCAAACATAACGATTTGGAAGAGGTTGGTCACGACACCTATCACCACACCATGTTCGAAATGCTCGGGAACTGGTCGTTTGGCGATTACTTTAAGCGTGAGGCCATTGACTGGGCATGGGAATTTTTAGTTGATGTACTTAAAATAGATAAAAATCGACTTTACGCTACCATTTTCGAGGGCAGTCCCGAGGAACATGTTGAACGCGATCACGAAGCATTCGAATGCTGGAAGAAATACCTACCCGAAAATAGGATTTTACTTGGAAGTAAAAAGGATAACTTCTGGGAAATGGGCGATACCGGCCCCTGTGGACCCTGCACCGAGATACACATTGATTTACGCGATACCGCCGAGCGACAAGCTATTCCGGGAGAACAAATGGTGAACAAAGGACATCCCCAGGTTATTGAGATATGGAACCTTGTTTTTATTCAATACAACCGAAAGGCAAACGGTACCCTTGAGCCCCTACCCTCTAAGCATGTGGATACCGGAATGGGCTTTGAACGATTGGCCATGGTGGTGCAGGGCAAAAAAAGCAACTACGACACCGATGTGTTTACCCCTATAATCAACCCTATTTCGAAAATGTGCGGTATTGAGTATGGTTTCGACCCAAAAAGTGATGTGGCCATGCGAGTAGTTGCCGACCACCTACGCGCAATATGCTTCTCTATTGCCGATGGGCAATTGCCTTCCAATGTTAAAGCTGGTTACGTAATCCGTCGCATTCTGCGCCGTGCAGTCAGGTACGGCTATACCTTTCTTAGCTTCCATGAACCCTTTATGTACAGTTTGGTTCCAGTTCTGGTTGAACAAATGGGCGACCACTACCCTGAACTTAATGCACAGCAAACCCTTATTGCTAATGTAATAAATAAGGAAGAAGCTACTTTCCTTCGTACCCTTGAAACCGGCATAAAACTTCTGGAGCAATTAATCCAGAAAGCCACACGTGAAAACCGAAATGCCATTTCGGGCAGGGATGCCTTTGTGCTTTACGATACCTACGGTTTCCCACTCGATTTAACGGAACTCATACTCCGTGAGCATAACCTTACGGTTAACCGCAGCGAATTTGATGCCGAAATGGCTACACAAAAGGAGCGCTCCAGAGCCGATGCTGCCGTTGAGGCCGACGACTGGATTACCATTACCAACATCGAAAGGGTTGATTTTGTGGGTTACGATACCCTCAAAACCGATGCCCGCATTGCCCGCATGCGTACAGTTAAAACCAAAGGCAAAGAGCAGTACCATATTGTACTAGATAAAACACCTTTTTACGCCGAATCGGGCGGTCAGGTTGGTGATACTGGTTTATTGGAAAGCGATAGCGAGACCATTAGGGTACTCAGCACCTTTAAGGAAAACAATCTAATCATTCATCAGGTTGACAGGCTCCCGCAAAATCCCAATTCACACTTTGTTGCCCGAGTGGATGCAGAAAAACGTTTAAGCACCGCGAATAACCACTCCGCCACCCATTTACTTCATAACGCGCTCCGCACTGTTTTGGGAACCCATGTGGAACAAAAGGGTTCACTGGTTCACCCCGATTACCTACGCTTCGACTTTTCCCACTTCCAAAAAATGACCGATAAAGAACTTCGTGAAGTAGAAAAGATGGTAAACAAGGCTATCCGCCACAACTTACAACTTGAGGAATACCGCGATATTCCTATTGGTCAGGCCCAACAAATGGGCGCCATGGCCCTTTTCGGAGAAAAGTACGGCGAAGTTGTTCGGGTCATTCGCTTTGGCAACTCCATCGAACTTTGTGGTGGTACCCATACCGGCGCAACAGGAAACATTGGCTACTTCAAAATAGTATCGGAAACAGCCATTGCTGCTGGAGTACGACGTATTGAAGCAGTTACCGGACAAAAAGCCGAGGAACTGGTATATAATTTAATTGACACCTTAAACGAGGCTAAAGCCATTTTAGGCAACCCATCGAACCTTCAACAGACTCTTAACAAGGTGGTTCAGGAGAACGAACAGCTAAAAGGTAAAATTGATGCCCTGCAAGCCGAAAAGTTAAAAGGGCTTAAGACTGAACTTAAAAATAGGATATCCAACCGAAATGGCGTTAACATGATTTGCGAGCGCATCAATGTTGATAACGCTGATTCCATTAAGGACCTTGCCTTCCATCTAAAAAATGAGGTGCCCAACCTTTATTTGGTATTAGGTTCTGAATCGGAGGGTAAAGCTTTGATTACCATTATGATTAATGAAACTCTAGTTCAAAATCTAAACCTCAATGCTGCAGCCATTGTTCGAGAAGCTGCAAAAGAAATTCAAGGTGGTGGAGGTGGTCAACCCTTTTATGCAACCGCTGGAGGTAAAAATCCTGAAGGTCTAGACCGAGCTATACAAAAAGCAGCAGATATGGTAAAGTAAACATAAAAAAAAGCCGCATATGCGGCTTTTTTTAATAGGTTCGGGTCATTTGCTCAGGCACCACAATTACATAATTGGCAATACCCAGATAGTCCTGTTCCAACATACCCACATCCTTTTGGATAACAGTAGCAATGGTTACTATCTTTGTTTCTGGTAAATACCGTTTCAGGTACCAGTATATTCCCTCATAATTATTGGAATGGTATGAACCGTGAAAATGTATAAAGGTAAAACCTCTTTCAAAACCTCTTGCAATGCTGTGAGCCATTGTGGCATCTTTAATAGCCTGAGCCATAGGCATATACTCTATATTCGATTTTCGCTTGCCCGGCATACCCCCCATGCTCAACATCGCCTTATAACCGGGTAGGTTGGGATCGTACTCAATAGGTAATGGCGCTATATAAGACTTTGCCTGTGGGCTTAACAAATTTAGCGAATCAAGACCATCTGATGCAACAATGGCTGCATACCTTCGGGGTACATTGGTTGCTATAAAACGAAGGTTATTACTTTTGGCAAATTCAACAAGTGGTTTATAATCTGTTTTATAGTTAGGCCATAATCTTGCTTCTGCCTCAAAACTCTGCTGGCTTATTTGATCCTTTAGGTACTCATCCAGTATGAGTTGATTGTCGGTTTCAAACATCTCGGCGCCTAGGGTAATTTTCTGCTGCTTTACTGCAAAAAGATCTTTTGTAATTTCAATTTCTAACCAGTGAGCAATTGGATTATCGTGAAGCTCACCAAACAACACTACATCAGCATTCTTTAAATCATTTACTAAATGCTGGTATTCAACTACTACTCCCTTGCCATTGTAAAGTACAAAGGCTTGTTTGCCCTGCCCTATAACGATTTCGGGAATCAAACAAACGATTAAACAAAATAAATTTGCTTTCATAAAAATTAATTTAAATTTGCCGCTGGGACTAAGGTAATCCTTTTTACTCAAAAAACGTTCACAAACAAAAAATAATTTCGATAGTATGGAAATTACCAGATCATTTGACATTCTCGAGGCTGGCAAATATACCTATGAGAATAGAACAGTTATAGCAGTAAAACAAAACGGCAAATGGGATGAGTACACCATTGAGCGTTATTCGCAAATGGCTCACAATCTAAGCTATGGTCTTTTAGCCATGGGGCTACGCCCCGGCGATAAGGTGGCCAACATTAGCGGCAATCGACCTGAGTGGAACATTGTAGATATGGGGATAGCCCAGGCCGGTATGATTCACGTACCCATTTACCCCACCATCAGCCTCGACGATTATCGTTTTATCCTCAAACATGCAGAGGTTAGGGTAATATTTGTTGGCGATAAAGGACTATACCAAAAACTTGCCCCTCTCACCACTGACCTTGAAAACTTTGTGGGCATATACTGTACCGTTGAAAATGGAGAAATTCCCAATTGGAAAGAGGTGCTGGAAAAGGGAAAACAACATGCCCACGAGTGGGTTGATGAGCTATTTAAAATTAAGGCAGCCATAAAACCCAGCGACATTCTCTCAATTATTTATACATCTGGCACCACTGGCGTTTCTAAAGGAGTAATGCTTTCACATAAAAACTTTTTAAGTAATGTGGAAGCCTGTAAGGGATTGTTCCCAATTGAGCAAGGTGATATTACGGTAAGTTTTCTTCCGTTAAGCCACGTATTTGAACGCATGGTGAATTACTACTACCAAAGCATTGGTGCAAGCATTTACTATGCCGATAATCTGGCAACCATTGGCGATGTTATAAAGGAGGTAAAACCTCATATTTTTATGACAGTTCCACGAATGCTTGAAAAAACTTTTGACAAAATTATTGCTGTTGGTAAGGACCTATCCGGTTTGAAAAAACAGATGTTTTTCTGGGCTGTAACCTTAGGGTATAAATATAACGAAGTTCATAACAGCTGGTATTACAAAATACGACTGAACCTAGCACGAAAATTAATCTTTTCCAAATGGCAACAAGCCCTGGGTGGGAGGCTAAAATTAATTATAAGTGGAGGTGCTGCTTTACAACCCCGCTTAATGCGTGTATTCTGGGCTGCAGGTATTCCGGTATTTGAAGGATACGGCCTAACCGAAACCTCTCCGGTTATTGCTGTAAATCATCCTGCATCGCCCGGAAATATTAAAATTGGATCAGTTGGGCCAATTGTTCCTAATGTAGAAGTTAAAATAGCTGATGATGGAGAGATTCTCATGAGGGGTCCAAGCCTCATGCAAGGATATTACAAAAATCCCGAACTTACCAAAACGGCAATTGATGAGGAGGGATGGTTCCACACCGGAGACATTGGGCATCTAGCTGAAGGAAAGTTTCTTACCATCACCGATCGCAAAAAGGAGATATTTAAACTTTCCAACGGAAAGTACGTTGCACCCCAACTAATTGAAAACAAACTTAAAGAGTCGTTCTTTATTGAACAGTGTATGATTGTTGGCGAAAACGAAAAGTTTGTTAGTGCCCTCATCTCCCCAAACTTCAGCTTCCTACACGATTGGTGCAGCCGTCACAAAATTCACTTTGAAAACAACCAGGATCTCATTACAATACCCGAGGTTATTGCCCGCTACCAAAAAGAAATTAACGCCGTGAACAAAGAGCTAAGTGATTATGAACAAATTAAACGCTACCGCATTGTCTCCGAGCAATGGTCGCCCCAAACCGGAGAGCTCTCCCCTACGCTAAAACTCAAACGAAAGGTGCTTTATGAAAGATACGAAAAGATGCTTGCAGAAATTTACTGCCATTCTAAGCAGACTGAAGTCAGGGAAACTAATAACAATTAAGCTATCCAATATTATTTTAATAAGAACCGATAATCGCATTCGATTATCGGTTCATTTTTGTATTGATCCTATATTTTTTGAACCCTTGCTCCCCGCTGCCGGGCTAAAAATAAAAGCAAAAAGGTGATTGCCCCATTCACAAGTATCAACTCAAATCCAAATTTATACGCACCCAATAGTGTGTAAGAGTATTTATTTAATAAATAGCAAGAAATGGGCGATATCAACGAAATAATGGGGACTAACCAGTCTGTAACCTGATAACGAGTAAATAGGCCAAAGGCAAAAAGACCCAGTAATGGACCGTAGGTATATCCGGCAACTGTAAAAATAGCATCAATAACCGAACGATCCTTAAATGCATTAAACAACAGTATTATCAAAACCACTAATGCCGAAATAAAAACATGCACCCACTGCCTAACTCTGCTAAGTGCTGCATCATCTAAGTCCTTTGTATTTAGTATATCTATAGTGAACGATGTGGTGAGGGCTGTTAATGCTGAATCGGCGCTAGAATAAGCAGCAGCAATTAAACCAAGGAAAAACAGCACTACAACAGCCTGTGGCAAATAACCCTGTGTAGCAATCATGGGAAATAAATCGTCGGAGTGAGCTGGAAGCGGAAGACCCCTCTGGACCGCAAAGGTGTACAAAAGCACACCCAACGATAGGAATAAGAGATTAATGGGTAAAAAGGCAAAGCCGTACCAGTACATGTTTTTACGAGCATCCCTGTAGTTCCTGCAGCTTAGGTTTTTTTGCATCATGTCCTGATCAAGTCCTGTCATTACAATGGTAATAAATGCCCCGCTAAGAAACTGTTTCCAAAAATAGAATCGTTGGTTAACATCATCAAAAAACCAGACTTTAGAAAGAGGGCTCTGGCTTATCGTTTTAACTATTCCCGTAAACGTCAAATTGAGGTCCAAGGCGATGTAGTACGCGCATAAGCCTACTGCCGAGAGCATGGCCACAGCCTGAAAGGCATCGGTCCATAGCACCGTTCGAACTCCCCCCTTTCGGGTGTATAGCCAAATTAGCACAACGGTTAGTGTAACAGTTACCCAAAAAGGTATGCCTAAAACATTAAATACCGCAAGCTGAAGCACATTGGAAACAATAAAAAGTCGAAAAGCCGATCCAATTATTCGCGACACTAGAAATAACGAAGCACCCGTTTTATAGGTTAACAAACCAAAACGTGTTTCTAAATAGGTGTATATAGATGTTAAATTTAACCGGTAGTATAGGGGCAATAAAACATTGGCTACAACAAAGTAACCGAGCAGATAGCCTAAAACCATCTGAAGGTACGAAAACTTACTGGTTAGTACCCATCCCGGAACCGAAATAAAAGTGACACCCGAAATTGAGGTGCCAATCATGGCAATAGACACCAAGTACCATGGCGACCTTCGATTCCCAATAAAAAAGGTGTCATTATTGGAATTTTTTGAGGTAAAATACGATATGACAAATAGCATCAAAAAATATAAGGCAATTACTGCTAATATCAGGATTGCTGACATAATGGTTAATTTTGCAGCAAGTGTAGAAAAAAAAACGCATAATACAAAAACCGTTACCCCGATGAACCTTTTAACAAACAAGGACGTTTTTAAAATATTTAAAAAAGGAAACCTCAAAATACTTAGATTTGCAGTAGCCAATTTTTGTCATGCAGTCACATTCATATCCGTCCAAGTTGTTAGAGAATGCCGTTGAGGAATTTGCCAAACTGCCAGGTATTGGCCGCCGTTCGGCTCTGAGATTGGTGCTACACCTACTCCGACAACCCCAACCTGATGTTGAACGCTTTATTGCTGCTATAGGTGATATGCTACAAAACATTAAGTTTTGTAGCATATGCCACAACATATCCGATACCGACGTTTGCTCAATCTGCTCCTCCCCTTCACGCGATAAAGCCACTATTTGCGTGGTTGAAAGCATTAAAGATGTTATGAGCATTGAAAACACCATGCAGTACAGGGGACTCTACCATGTTCTAGGTGGAGTTATCAGCCCAATGGAAGGAATCGGCCCTTCGGATTTAAATATTGATAGCCTGGTGGATCGCATAGCTAAAGGAGAAATTAATGAGGTAATAATGGCACTCAGCGCCACAACCGAAGGCGATACCACAAACTTCTACATTTACAAAAAAATTAGAAACTACCCTATTATTGTTACTACTCTTGCTCGTGGCGTGGCATTTGGAAATGAGTTAGAATACACCGATGAAATTACGCTGGGACGCGCACTTTTAAACAGGGTCCGTTTCGATAACTCTTTCTCTGTGGAATAAATTTTGATGTTTCACAAAAAAGATTGTAATTTTAAAAAACTTTAGATATCACAAAAATGCCAAGAATTTTATCGCTATTTGCCATAGTTTTTATAATTACAACAGAAATTTCTGCTCAACAAAGCAACGAACTGGTTGCACAGGGTAACCAAAAAATAAAGGAAAAGAACTACAAAGGGGCAGCCGTTGACTTCATGGGCGCACTCAATGCAAAACCCAATGATACAATCGCACTTAGCGGAATAATAAAAGCCTATACATTAATGGAGCAGTACAGCGAAGCCCTTAAGTGGATTGCTTCAGCCCAGGAAGTTCACCCCGATAATCCCGAATTCTTTTACCGTAAAGGGATTGTTTACAATCTTACCGGTGAGCATGAAAAGGCTCTTGCCGAGTTTGAAACCTCACTCGAAAAAAAACCTTACAACGATCTTAAAATTCAAATTTTACTTAATAAAGCTTCTGCTGAATTTAAACTCGAGAAGTTGAATGAAGCGCTTACCGATTACAATAAGGTTATTGAACTCGATCCCCGCAATATAAATGTTTATACCTACAGAGGGCTTGTTAATTTCAGATTGAACTACTACATTGACGCAGTGAACGACTATTCAAAGGCAATAGACCTTGATCCGAGATCAGCCTCATCATATTACAACAGGGGTATGAGCCTTTTAAAGTTAAACGAAAAGCAAAAGGCTTGTGCCGATTTCCTAAAGGCCTGTCAAATGGGATACCTGAACTCCTGCAAAATTGTTGTTGCCGAATGTAACACTCGTTAATTTCATGTTACCAATCAGTTCATACAACACTATTCATGATTAGTTTATGTTTCTCCATTTCATCTTATTAAAATCTTAAGCTAATTTTGAACGCTAATTTCAATTTTCTGTTTACATAAATCGGCTTCCTATAAAAATTTACTCATAAGTTGATTGAAATGCATTTACTGCGTAGTGGTATTCTATTGTGTTGTTTCTGTGTTTAGACTAAGGCACAGGTGCTACAGAAATTTCCCTTTCAGTTTGCAATTAAAAAAGTCAATGGAATACTGGCAAAAATACAGGCATAAAAAATGTTTGAGCCCTAATCAAATTGGGCTATAAAAATGGAACTTAAAGCTAATAACTCATTACAGCAACCTTCGCACATGGAGGATTTACCAATTCGGTACGTGCTATAGCTCGCACTATTGAAAAATTTCAGAATATTTAGTGGACACTGGATAACTATTTTCAATCACTTAAAATAATAGATAGCAAATTGAAATATCAGAATTATGCTATGTTGCAAATACTAATTGTTTTTGAACCTTTTATTGCCAATCTGCCCTTCACTTAACGCACACTATAAGTAAACGTTGCATCTCAATAAATTTTTATACTTTTAACCATACATAGATTACTGATTCATTGGCACTTATGTTGCATGTTACATTTTTTAATGCTATTATGAATTAAATTAATGTTAGGCCTAATGTTTGGCTATAACCAACTTTTGGGGAAATAACCTTTTCCTAAATAATTCCAACTAATTGGAAAGCATAACAGTTGTGCAAATGAATCAAAAAAACAGTAGAGCCAGGAATAACCTATTTACAGCTTGCTGGATTAGGGCTATGATCGAATGTAAAACTACTTGATTCAATCGTTTGCCCAATAGAAACTATAAATCTACAATTGGTGCCAATCCATTGTAATAAACAACAAATCAGTATATTGTGTAGCCGATATCTGCAAAGTTGCTACAATTAATAAAAATACCAAAAAAATTTAAAAATGGAATAACCAACAAACTCACCATTAGCCCATTTGGTTCAATATGTTAATAATTGATAAAATATTCCTGTTGTGATGTTTTTTGGCTGTTAGATTGTATATGTTAATTACATTTTATAACTTGGCGGCACAATTCTCTTTTACTTATTTTGTAAATATGGCATTTTGGTATCAAATTAAAACCTTTATATAATGATAAACGATTTAGATCAAATTTTATCGGCAAGTGCAAATCGAATGAAACGCTCGGTAATTCGAGAGCTACTTAAGATGACCCAACGAGCCGAATTAATTTCATTTGCAGGAGGTTTGCCCTCTCCCGAGAGTTTTCCGGTTCAGCAGCTCAAGGAGGTTGTAGCCGAGGTTCTGGATACCGATAGCGCCCGAGCGCTTCAATACAGCGAAACCGAAGGCGATAAGCGCCTCAGAGAAATACTGGTTGACCGCTACCGTAAAGCAAAGGTAAATGTCTCAATTAATAACTTGATAATTACAACAGCCTCACAGCAGGCCCTTGACCTTTTACCCAAAATTTTTGTTAATCCGGGTGACAAAGTAATTTGCGGCCTACCCAGCTACCTGGGAGGTCTTTCGGCCTTTGCCGTTTATGGTGCCGACCTTATTGGAATTGAACTCGATGGCCAGGGTATGCGATCCGACTTGCTGGAGCAAAAACTTGAGGAGCTTAAGAAAAAAGGACAAAAACCTAAATTCATCTACGTAATACCTGATTTTCAGAACCCCACGGGTGTTAACATGCCGGAAAAACGACGAATGGAAATTATTGAATTAGCCCGTAAGTACAATGTTTTAATTGTAGAGGATAGTCCTTACAGAGAGGTTCGTTTTGCCGGAACTTCCCAGCGAACTATGTACGAGCTTGATGGAACCGGACAGGTAATACTGCTCGGAACCATGTCAAAAATTTTTGCTCCGGGTTTCCGATTAGGATGGGTGCTGGCACATGAGGATATTATCGATAAGTTGGTTGTTGCCAAACAAAATACTGACCTCTGCACGTCATCGTTCGTACAAAAAATTGCTGCTCGGTACTTTGAAAAGGGATACTTTGAGCCCAACCTTGCCCATACCAATGCGCTCTATAAGGAAAAACGCAATGCCATGGTTGCAGCATTTCACCAATACATGCCACAGGGCGTAAAATGGACCGAACCGGAGGGTGGACTATTCCTCTTTGTAAACCTTCCCAAAAACATGGACGCTGAAGACCTATTCCGAATAGCTATTGAGGAAAATGTAGCTTTTGTTCCCGGCACAGTCTTTTACTGCAATGGCCAGGGAAAAAATACTCTTCGTATAAACTTCTCTTACATGTCAAAAGAGATGAATGTTGAGGGCTCCCGCCGCTTAGCTGGCGCTATTAAGCGTATGATGAAGTAATTAACTCATCCTATATTATATCTCGCACTACACCCCCTTAATTTTTACTAGGGAGTAATTTTTTTACAATTACAGCAACTAAACAGCTTTCCCCAATATTCGAAAATTTGTACCTTGCAACAAATTTTTAAGGTATATCCCGCCCCATGCAACTTTCAGTAGTAATTGTCAGCTACAACGTTCGTTTTTTTTTAGAGCAGTGTTTATCAAGCGTGTATGCTGCCCTAAAGGATATAAGTGGTGAGGTATGGGTAGTTGACAACGCATCAACCGATGGATCGGTTGAAATGGTTAAAACAAAATTTCCCGACACAAAACTGATAGCCAATACCAATAATCTTGGTTTCTCAAGGGCAAACAATCTTGCAATAAAACAGGCAACCGGTAAATACATTCTTTTACTCAACCCCGACACGATTGTTCAGGAAGAGACTTTTATAAAATGCATTAACTTTATGGAAAGCCACCCCAATGCCGGCGGGCTAACGGTAAAAATGATTGATGGTAAGGGCAGATACCTTCCCGAATCGAAAAGGGGCTTTCCTTCGCCCTGGTCATCATTTTGTAAAATATTTGGATTTACCTCTCTTTTCCCCCACTCAAAAAGGTTTGCGGGTTACTATCTTGGACATTTAAGTATAAATGCCACACATGAGATCGAAATTTTACCTGGTGCCTTCATGTTTCTTCGTACAGAAACACTTAATAGGGTTGGGCTACTCGATGAGCAATTTTTCCTGTATGGCGAAGATATCGACCTTTCATACCGGATTACCCTTGCAGGTTATAATAATTTCTACTATCCCGAATGTCAAATAGTACATTACAAGGGGGAGAGCACCAAAAAGGGCAGCCTAAACTACGTGGTGATTTTTTATAAAGCCATGATACTTTTTGCCCAAAAGCATCTATCTAAAAAGAGAGCAAGGCTTTTCATTGCATTAATAAAAGTGGCTGTAATAATGAGAGCTTCCATATCGGCCATAAAGAGGATTATGATGTGGATTTGGCTACCCATGTTTGACATTTTAGTAATGTTTTTGGGCACTAGAATTATAGTCCCGTGGTGGGAAAAATTTAGACTTGGGGCCACAAACCTTTACCCTAAAAATATTTTAACTCTACTCCTGGGATTTTACATACTCAGTTGGCTAATAGCACTTTGGATTGCTGGGGCATACGACAAACCCCAGCCGCGAAGCGCAAACTTTAAAGGTACTATATGGGGAATGCTTTTTATATTGGTTATATACTCCGTTTTACCCCAAAATTTCAGGTTTTCAAGAGCAATAATACTACTTTTAGGAGCATGGACTGCCCTTGCAACATTTGCAATTAGATCGCTAACTAATTGGGTACTGGAACCCATTTATAAACCCAACAGTGAACGAAGAAATATTCTATTTATAGGAACTTCCACCGAATTTAAACGATCAAAAAACATTCTTCAGGTTTCAGGCATCCGTTCCGAAAAAATTACACTTATTTCGCCAAGCAAAGTTACCAATCAGCTTCATCAATTCATTCCTGATGCTATTGTCGAAATAATAAATGCTAATCGAATTTCGGAGATAGTTTTTGGAACCGAAGCGTTTCCAATGGCCAGCATTGTTCAGGCCATGCATTACCTTAGTCAATTTGATATCGATTTTAAAATTGCCCTTCATAGCGGTGATTCCATTGTGGGCAGCAACTCCATTAACACTCAAGGGGAACTGTACTCATTGGAGATTAAAGCGCTTGGCAAGCCCCAGATTCGAAGGATAAAAAGGCTATTCGATATTTCATCATCTTTGTTGCTAATAATCACATTCCCATTATGCTGGCCATTTCTCAAAAAACCGTTATGGCTAACTGGTAAGGCTTTTAAAGTACTGCTAGGATTATCAACATGGATAGGATACCATAACCATGCAGAATCAACAAATCAACCCAAGTTGAAAAAATGTGTGTTTGCCTACGGATCCCAAAATCTAAACGGAATAACCGCTGTGCAACTAAACTCACAGTATGCTCGAAACTACTCCCTAAAAACCGACCTGAATGAGCTACTGAGAAATATTCTGAAGTAGTAAAAGCAAATTTTTCAGGGGTAATATCAACCTTTTTCTCTAAATTGTGTTAGTAGGTTGCATAACATAAAATTAAAGCAACCCTAAAGCATTATGGCAGAAGTTAAAATATTACTCCCCGCGATGGGCGAGGGGGTAACCGAAGCTAAAATAACTAAATGGCTCGTAAAAGTAGGCGATGTTATTGAGACCGATCAGCCCTTAGCAGAAATTGCTACAGATAAAGTGGATTCAGAAGTTCCTTCAACATGCAATGGGAGAGTAAACCAATTACTTTTTTCTGAAGGTGATTCGCCTCAGGTAGGGCAAGCCATTTGCACTATTGAAGTTGAAGGCGAAACCGAAACTTCTTCATTTACGGTTAAAAATATTTCAAACTTAACCAATGAGCCCATACCCCAAAACAAAGCAAGTGAACCAATTATAAGCAATGAAGTTTTAGTTGAGAATCAGGAAATTTCAACCCGTTACATCTCTCCTCTGGTACGAAACATTGCAAAACAGGAAGGAATCAGCATTAATGAACTTAGCTCCATTGAGGGTAGCGGGCTTAATGGGCGTATTACCAAAGACGACCTAACCCGTTTTATCGAACTACGCAGTAACCGTATATCAAAAATTGAGGCAGAGGCCAAAGAAAAAATAGTGCAGGAACAAGTTGCTAGCTCCACGCCTGCAAACCAACCCGAGCCCTACTCTACTTTAGCTTACGAAGTAGTTCCAATGGATCGCATGCGTAAGCTTATTGCCGAGCACATGGTGCGGTCAAAGCAAACCTCTGCTCATGTAGCCTCGTTTATTGAAGTAGATGTTACCAACATAGTTAACTGGCGTGAGGCAAACAAGGATAACTTTCAAAAAATCTATGGCGATAAGCTAACCCTTACCCACCTTTTTGCCCAAGCCACTGTTACCGAAATTAAACGTTATCCGCTTATAAACTCATCCATAGAGGGCGAAAATATTATTTTGAAACGAAATGTTAACCTTGGAATAGCCACAGCCCTGCCCAATGGAAATCTTATCGTACCTGTAGTTAAACGAGCCGAAACACTAAACCTTGCTGGTTTAGCAAAAAGTATTAACGATCTGGCACTAAGGGCTCGGGAAAATAAACTCAAACCCGATGAAATTACCGGCGGTACCTTTACCTTTACCAACCTGGGATCCTTTGAAACACTTACCGGTACCCCTATTATAAATCAACCCCAGGTGGCCATTCTTGCCATTGGAGCAGTAAAAAAACGGCCAGTTGTAATGGAAACCCCAACAGGAGACGTGATTGCCATTCGACAAATATGCATTCTATCCTTATCCTACGACCATAGGGTCATAGATGGTGCACTTGCCGGACAGTTCCTCAAATCGCTACGCGATAATCTAGAATCGTTTAGGTCAGATAATATCTAATCTTTTACTCGTTATACTCTTAGCATTTAGGGCAACGATAATTAAATTATATCGTTGCTTTATGCGTTAAAAGCGCACCCCCTAAACTAACATTCCATTAACTTTAACAAAAAATCCATATCCATAAGGAAAAATATTAGTATGAGGAACACTTCATTTTGTAAAAAATAAAATAAACAAACCATTAGCATTATGCATTAATGCTTATGAAAAAAATGGCCATAATTAAACCCGTCATTTGTTTTTTTACAAAAAACATTAGCAATGGTTTAATTAATCAACCGCAATTTTAACTCGATCAAATTGTATAATATCAATAGAAACAAACTCTATTTAAAATCGTAATAAATTAAATAAAGAACTGTTAATATTTTCAAAATCAGCAAAAGTTGCTTTTTTTTATTAATATGTTATATATTTGAATTGTAAATTTTTAGGTAAAACCAATTAAAGTAGCATAAGGAACGGCAAGGAATAAGTGTAATATGATAAGGTGGAATATCCTAATTGCTATTATTCTTTTTGTGAATGGTAGTAGTTTGAGCGCACAAAAAAGTTCATACTACCGGCGTATTTTTGTTGATGCAGAGTACTACCTACTTTACGAAGAATATCGCGATGCCCTCCCTTTATATCAAGAGATTTACAAAGCATATCCCAGTAATCTGAACCTTGCCTACCGTATAGGCTTATGCTACCTCAACATCCCAAACGAGAAGCATAAATCGCTACCCTACTTCGAAAAAGCTATTACTTCAATTACCAACGATTACAAGGAAGGATACTTTACCGAAAACAATGCGCCCCGCGAAGCTTTACTTTACTATGGCCGAGCGCTCCGTATTCTTGGTCAGTTCGACAAGGCACAGAAAGCATTTGAGAACTACCAAATTAGGCTCAAAACAAATGAAATTACGGAACTTCGCATTGTTAAAAAAGAGATGGAAGCTGTTGCAAACGCTCGAAAGCAGATGGCTAATCCCCGCAAACATATTATCACACCAGTGGGGAAAAATATTACCACCCGCTTCCCCGAAATAAATCCCGTATCGGATAGCTCAGGGAACACACTGGTTTATACGTCGGTTCAGCGCTTCTACAATGCCATTCTTATTAGCAACAGGGGTAACGAATTTTGGAATAACCCCATTAACCTTAACCCCCAGCTTTATGCCGATGGACAAATACGAACGGTGGGCATTACATCCAACGGGAATATCTTGATTTTTTCTAGAAACGATAATGATATTTTTAACCTATACTACAGTACCTATAACAAGGAAACCAACTCATGGACACCGATTTCAAAATTCCCCAAAGAGATTAATAGCTCCAAGAGTTGGCAAACCTTTGGTTCGCTATCCCGAAACGGCGATACACTATACTTTAGCAGTAACCGCGAGGGCGGTTTCGGAGGATTCGATATATGGATGTCAGTCAGAACATCCAGCGGATGGTCACAGCCTATTAACCTTGGTAAAAATGTAAACACCCCCTTCGATGAGATGGCTCCCTTCCTAACCGAAAACGGCCAACGTCTTTTCTTTAGCACCAACGGCCACCAAACCATGGGCGGCTTCGACATCTTTTACACCAATTACGAAAATAAAACATGGGGAATACCCGCAAATATTGGATATCCAATTAATACCACCGACGATGAAATATTCCTTTTCCCCATTAAAAATGGTAAGGAAGGATACTACTCCAAAAACAATGAGAGCAATTCAGGCGATGAGAACATATTTCATGTGATTCTTGATATACCAATGCCATAAAATAATGAAATCGAACATATACATATTACTCTTTATTACTCTACTTCTCATTCCCTTTGGCTTGTTAGCCCAATCCAAAATAGAAATTGAAGAAACCTATCGCGATGCAAATTCCTATTTTTTTTTCGAAGATTACGAAGAGGCTCTGGCTTTATATCAAAGGATTTACAGGCACCAGCCCGAAAACTACAATCTAAATTTCCGAATAGGTTTTTGTTATCTTAACATACTCGGTAGCAAGCACCTAGCTATTCCATATTTAGAAAAAGCTGTTAAAAACACAACCCGAATATACAATGAGGAATCGATAGCAGAACAACGTGCCCCTATCGATGCTTTCTTCTATCTTGGAAATGCCTATCTTGTTAATAACAGAATTGATGATGCATTAAAGGCCTACAATAAATTTTATGAGCAGACTAAGGGTAAAGGGAACTGGGATTTTGAATACTTCAGCCATCAGGTAAATGTTGCAAAAAACTCCCAGAACCTTCAACGCAATCCAGTAAACTTTATAATTGCCAACCTGGGAGAGGGTATTAATGATAGATTTTCAAACTTTAATGCTGTTGTTTCGGGCGACGGTAATGTTCTGGCCTACACAACCAAACAAAAGTTCTACAATGCAATTAATGTAAGTAGGGAAAAAACGAGCGGGGAATGGGAAAAGCCTGTAAATATTACTCTCGACCTAGCCGTAGATGGTAACTGCACAACACTTTGCTTATCCTACGAAGGTACCGAACTTTACTTGTTCAAAGACGATCAGCAGGATGGCAACATCTATGTTTCCCATTTCAATGGTAAAAAGTGGTCACCAATAAGTAAAATCAACTCTAATGTTAACACTAAAGCCTACGAGGTACATGCCTGCCTAAGCCCCGATGGCAAACAGCTCTATTTTTCAAGTAATCGTAAGGGGGGATACGGAGGGCTTGATATCTGGGTTTGCACCCGTAGTTCTGACAACAATTGGGGGCCTGCCCGTAACCTTGGCCCAACTATTAACACGCCGTTCAACGAAACAGCCCCTTTTTTTTCGGCCAATGGTACCTCTCTCTTTTTCAGTTCCGAGGGACACAATAACATGGGTGGATACGATGTATTTGTAACACAATCCGATGGCAAGGGGGAATGGTTAACTCCCATCAACCTGGGTTACCCCATTAACACTACCGATGATGACCTCTTCTTCCATCCCTTAGGAGATGGATCAAAAGGACTAATAGCCCGGTTCGACGAAAGTTCATATGGTGAACTGGATATTTTTGAGGTGGAGTTCTTCATACCCCGATTTAAGAAAAGTATTGTCCCCTCAAATCTTGCTCAGGAAAGACTCAGCGATAAATCGTTCGACTGGATGGTAGTTGACACAATATCTCAAAAAGGAGTGGCCGAAATCGATCCCAAACAATCATCCATTAACCTTTTTAACATTTCAAGTAAAAACTACACACTTTTCCTTAATGGGAAAAGATTTCCACTTCTTGAAAAGAAGGAGGATATTGCTCCTGTAAACTCTGAAATTGCAAGCATTGAAAAAAAAGAAGAGGAACCTCAAAAAATTGATATTCCCCCTAAAAAACATCTAATAATTCAAAAAGCAAACCTTCAAATTGATACTAATCCCTTTGGGGATACTGAGAACTTAAAACCGGTTTGGCCAACGGATAGCCCAAGTATAATCAAGCCCCAGGATGTACAAATTTTAAACGATGAGCAATATCTATCTGAAATTCTGCTCATGATTACCCCTCCCGAAAAACAAAAATTTATCATACCCATACTTAAAAAAAACTGGAACTTCAGTCAATCAATCCAGAATGAGAATATTATCAAATTTGCAACATCATTCAATACAATAGAAAGCAAGTTGACCATCCTCCCGGCATTGTCAAAACTTTACGATAAAATATCTACTACTTCAGATAAAAATAGGGCAAGCATAGCCCACAAAAAACTATCCCAACACAATCAACCCGTTTTTTATAAATCTTATAATGAGCTCATAAATAAAGTTTCCAACCAGTTAGCTCAAGATTTAACCCAAATTATGTTGAAGAATAATATAACCTCATTAACAGAACTTTTTGAAAAATACAGAAAAGAAAATAGCGAGGGCTTTAACAGAAATATCGATGAACTGCTTGTTCTTTTATCGCAAATGGCAATAAATAGCTATATGGTTTTATCACCAGATCAAAAAACAGTTCTGTATAACACCTACAATGAACCTACCCTATTGATATCAAAGAATAGTAAGATGATCTGGTTAATACTTGCAATTATTGCTATTGTGGGGGTAATAATTATGGTGTATTGGGGAAAAATAAAAAGGATTAAAAGGTAGGACAGGGTATAGCCTTCCAGCGTTTTTTGGGAGTAAGTCGGAACTCATAAATAAACGAAATTTCGTGCGATCCACCTGAACTTAAACCCAAACGGGAAACGGTAAAATCGTAGCTGTAACCAGCACTAATTTGTTCCCATTTGTAGCCAACCATAAAAGCCAAGGCATCAATTCGTCGGCTAGTTGAATTTTTGGGTAAACCCCTCCACCAAACCCCAAAGCTTAGGGGTTGAGAATAAAAATAGAGTCCCAAATCAAGTTGACGGTAGATATCCTGAACCCTATAATTAAATGCTACGGTAAATGATTCCTCAATCCGGCTTAAAATGAACCCTTTAGTTACATAGCGGTACCCCCCATGAACTGTAAACTTATGAGAAACCCTAGAGTTATCATCATAAAAAGTTGCAACAGGATTTAGCATGTGATCCCATGTAACCCCGAACCACAAATTATCGGAGTAGGCTAAAATGGAAGAGGAAACGTCAATATCCCAAACTGCATCTTTTCCGGGCTGAGTTACTGAAGTTGGGGGCATAGGTGTAGAGGTAAGCTGATCGCTAAAGATCAACTTACTAAAATTGATAGAAATTTGCTGAAGGAAAAATGCTATACCAGGTCTTACGTGCCAATCGGGATGGGGCTCAATGTCGTACGAATAAAGTACCCCTATACGGGTGTTTGCCAGATTGGCATCGCCCGCCTGATCGCGCATGGCTAATACACCAACTCCACTTCGGAATGCAGGAGAATTGTGATCCCACGATACACTATAGGTGTTGAACGATCCAGGAACAAAGGTCCACTGGTTACGATAGTTTGCTACAACCCTATAACCCACTACTCCACCTGTAAACGATGGTGATAAATAAAGGGGATTAGCGTAAAACTGGGTAAACTGCACATCCTGCGAATAAACATTAAACGCAGCAAACACCCATGAAAATAAAAATATTTTGCCAAACTGCTTCATTTAAAATCGTCTTAGCGTAACAGGGTTACATTTCCCTTCATATCAAAGTGTTTGCCATTTGTAAACTTACCTATGGCCCTCCACATGTAAACACCCTGTTGTGCAAGTTTACCATTAACATAGCCATCCCACCCAATGTTTATATCGGTTGAGGTAAAGAGCTGCTCACCCCAACGGGAAAAAATCATCAGCTTATACTCCACCACTCCAAAATGGTAGGGATGGAAAACCTCGTTCTTGTAATCAATGGCATCGTAGGCACCGCCATTGGGACCTGCAGGATTGGGTTTAAAAGCATTGGGAAATCGAATGTATCCCATACCCTCCACCCAAACTGCTGGATATTTTGAAATGGAATCGGTACATACATCATTCCCGTAATCCATGTAAACCCAAAGCGACACCTTAAACTCTCCAAGTTTTTCGTATGTGTGCAAAGGGTCGCGCTCATTTGTTTGGGTTCCATCGCCAAAATCCCATAGACAACGGTTAAACTGAGTTGATAGGTTGTAAGCATGAACAGTTGCATCTGGAAGCATAACCCTTTGGGGATAAATGGCAAAATTTGCCTGTGGGTTATCATAAACCCTTAGTATCTTGTAGTAGAAACGAGATCCGGCATCGTTGGTTACGGTAAGCTTTACTGTATAGTAACCTGGGTTATAGTAGGTGTGTTGGGGATCACGCTCAGTTGAAGTTGAGTCATCGCCAAACTCCCAGTAGTATGTATCAGCGTAAAGCGAAGCATTGGCAAATTGCACCTGCATGGGTGAACAAGCAGAATCGATGCTATTATTGAAGGAAGCCTGAGGATCGGTTGGCATAAGGTAAATAATTGCTGTATCGGCATCGGAACAATTGTTAGGGGCATCAACCTGTAATGTAACCCGATACTTAAAACCATTCACCTTAGGTCCCCAACGGGTATAGGTATGGCTCCCCGGGTGCTTTTCGGAAGAGAACACATTGTCGCCAAAATCCCAGCTATAGCTCCAGCTATCGGCAGCAGGGGTGGATTGGTTATAAACATTAAAGGTGGCATCGGGGAATACTTTCAGTGGTGGATCAACAGCAATATCAGCAATTGGTGTTGCCCAAACTGTTATTTGTTGAGTATCGCGGTCGAAGCATTCATATTCCGATGAGGCGTATAGCACCACATTATAAACGGTATCGGTTTCAGTAAAATTTAGAAAAGTATGATTGGGATCGCTTAACGATGAGGTTATACCATCGGCAAAATCCCACTTGTAGAATCGAGCATTTAATGTATTATTTTCAAAAGCTACCGCAAATGGATTACATGCTTGATAACCAGGATTGGCCACATAGCTAGCTACAACCTCAGGAAAGACATAAACAGTTTGATAAACGCTATCGTCACAACCAAATTCGGTTACGGCACGTAATTCAATCTGGTATGGCTGTGTGGTGTTTGTGAGATTATGGAAGGTATGAAACATGTTTGCAGCACTGGTAGCTGTTGAGTCGTCGCCATCGCCAAAATCATACTCAAATGTAAGGTTGGTTCCTAATGAATTATTATCCATCTCCACTTCAAAAGGTGGACACGATATGTATTCGCCTATGAGTTCCATTGCTGCATAGGGTCTAGGATGAATAACAACATTATGTTCAATGCTATCGGAACATCCATGTTCGCTTACAGCAATCATTTTAACAGTGAAGGTGCTATCATCAAACTTATCGGTGTTATAATAGGTTAGCTCAGGTTCCTCCAGCAAGGAGTTAACTCCAGTACCAAGGCGCCATTCATAATTATTATTTGAGCTATACGCAACCGTTTGATTATTGAATTTTACCGTTAAGGGATGACATCCCTCAAGGTTTCCAGAAAATTCGGGATAGATATGCGGAAAAACTTTTACTGGGAGCTTAAGGCTATCAATACAAAGCGTATCGCCAGCATAGCTGGTTCGAAGGGTAATGGTTGGAGTATTTACCACTGGTGGTGAATTAGTAGGATTAACATAAGTAATGACACCCGGCTGTTCATTATAGCTGTAGGGGCGCCCATCGCCAAAATCCCACCGGTACTTGTACAAGTTCGAGGTTGAAGAGTTGTAAAGGTTAATGGTTAATGGGGTGCAACCCTCAAATAAATCCCACTGATAATCGGCCTTAATTAAGGGATAAACGGTTATAAGAGTATCACTTTCATCCCTGCATCCAAATGAATTGGTTGATGTTAAGCGGATGGTGTACTGAACCGACTGATCCTTAAGCGAATGGCTATAAACATGGGGATCAGGATCAACATCAACAGCTGTGGAACCATCGCCAAACTCCCACAGGTAGGAACCCAACCCTGAGGAGCTGTTGGTAAAACTAACCGTTAATGGGTTGCATCCTATTACATTATCTACATCAAATTTAGAAACAACCCTTGGATAGATTGTTAAAGTACGAAAGGTAGTATCGGTACAACCTGTAGCCGCATCGAGCGAAACCAACTTTATGGTATCCGTTAAAATGGTATTGGGTATTAAATTATCAAATAGGAAGGGAAATGGGTTTTTACTATTAACCAAAGTGTCACCGTTATACACCGTGAACCAGTGGAAGGAATTACCATTAAGCGAAGTATTGGTTAAATCTATATAGAATGGCGTACAAGGCGATTGTTGCGCAAATACAAACTGTGCCTCCACCCTGGGATGTACGGTAATGGTATGAGTAATGCTATCGCGGCACCCCAGCGGGTTTATCACCTTAAGCTCAACATTGTACACGCTATCAACACTTCCCCTGTTGGTAAAGATATGGGTTACACTGGTATTGGTTGCGCTTTGCCCGTTGCCCAAATCCCAAAGGTAAACCAAACTTCCCCCTGTTGAGGTTGATGCTAGGTTAACCGTAAGGTCAGAGCATCCTACCTCCACGGAACGATTAAACTGGGCATCAAGAACAGGATAAACCTCAATATCGTGTGATTCGAAAGCGGGGCATCCCTCATCGTTTTGGGCCTCAAGGGTTACTGTATAGGTTGCAATATTGTTGGGATCGGTATTGGTAAACGTTCGGGTAAAGGGATTACCGTTAGCAAAAGTTTCAGAAGCGGGTAATCCTGGAGCCCCATCATAAGTCCAAATATACTGCGATGCTCCTATTGCCGATGGATTAAAGGTTACATCAAATGGGGTACAGTTTTCGGCATATTCAAGGGTAAAGTGTGATTCAACGCGATTGTACACCTCTATATCATGATAAGTAGAATCGGTACAGCCGTACTGGCTCACCAGTAATAGTTTAGTTTGATAAATGGCATTGTTGTTGGGATCGTTATTTATGTATATGTGATTTGGGCTGGTCTGAGTTGAAGAGCCCCCGTCGCCATAGGTCCAGTAGTAATGCGGATTAACCAATGGTGTACCCACACCGGTATTTGAACTGGTATTGCTGAGTGCAACACTTAATGGGTTACAACCAGCATCGATGCTGGGAGTAAACTGCGCTGTAACCTCAGGGTACACCGAAACTGTAGTTGAGGTGGTTTTGGTACAGCCGTGGCTATTGGTTACCGTCAAACGGGGGGTAATGTCCTGGGCAATTCCGGTTTGGTTCACAAAGGTATGGTTTAAGAAGTTGGGATTGGCCGGCAGCGTGGTCTGATCGGTGGTACCATTTCCATCCCAATCCCAGCGGTACTCAACTATACCGGGATACTCGGTGTAAGTAAACCTTATACCGAGCGGCGAACAACCATAACTCGTATCAATGGCAAACTGCGCATCAATGTATGGATAAACGGTTATATTGGTTGAAGCCTGAGCAATGCACCCGTAATCGGTGGTAACGGTAAGGGTTACAGGATAGGTAACATCCGAACCTGTAAGGTTTGTAAAGGTGTGGGTAGGTGAAGGCTCAATGGAAGAGCCTCCATCGCCAAAATCCCAATAAAAAACAGTTGCATTAGCCTTAGATGTATTGGTATAGCTAACGTTTAGCTCGTTACATCCCTCCGTAACATTGGTAGTAAAACCTGCAGTTACCGAAGGATAGATTGTAATATCATGTGATTCAGTATCGGTACAACCGCCCTCGTTGGTTACGGTCAACGTTATTGTAGGGGTTACAGGTGTTAATCCGTTGTTTATGTATGGATGGGTGTGATCCAAGTTAGTACCGCTGTGAGGTGTACCATCGCCATAGTCCCATGAGTAAGTTACAATTCCCCCACGTGAATTATTATCGATATTCGCAGTAACAGGTGAGCACTGAGCAGTTGGTGATACAGCAAAATCGGCATAAATTTGACTGTAAACAGTAATATTTGTTGAGGCTACATCCTCACAGCCAAACTGGTTTCGTGCAGTCAAAGTAACAGTGTAAGTTGCACTACTATTAGTTTGATTATCATAGATATGGGAAGGGTTCACAAGAACCGAAGTAGCACCATCGCCAAAATCCCAAATGTAAGTATTTGAAACATTCCCAGGATTAGTAGTAGCGGGGGAGGTGGCATTGGTAAACACCACATTACTCAGGTTACAGTATTGGGCATGTGGTGTGGTAAATGCAGCATTTACCTCGGGGTAAACACGAATTGTACGGCTAACTGTCTCCTGACAACGTTTACCCGTATTATAAACTGTTAAATCAATCACATAATCGATATAGGTGCTTGTAGTATTAGAGAGTACTAATGTAGTATCGAGCCCCGTAGTTTTAAAAAGCGTACCATTCAATTGCCATTCATATCGTGCCGTATCGCCAGTGCTTAAATTATCGATATTAACAGTTACAGGGGAACAACCCGAAGTTACATCAACTGCAAAATCGGCATCAAATGCCGAATAGATTGTTATACTGGCTGTTGCCGTATCGCGACACATGAAGGGTGATGTGGCTATCATGCGCATCTGATAGGTAGTGTCAAAAGGGAAGGTACTGCTAAATGTATGCGTTACAATACCTGTTGGATTGTTAGTAACCTCATTAAAACCATCGCCAAATTCCCACAGATAGGAATCGGCTGTATTGCTTGAGGAGCTATTGGTAAAGGTTATGATTTGAGGGTTACACCCCTGTGCCGAACTTGGTGTAAAGCTTGAGCTTATACTGGGATACACCGTGATATATTTCTCATACACCTCAGAGCAATAGTCCGCATTTTTGGCCAGCAGCACCACCTTGTAGGTTATAGCACTATCGGTGTTATTCTGGAAGGTATGGTTAAAGGTAAACGGGTTGGGAGGGTCAGGGTCGGGGGTGGCCGGATTGGTATCGTACTTAAGGTAAGCTGAGCCATCGCCAAAGTCGTAGCGCCAGTAGGTAATGCCCGTAGATTTATCCTCAAAGTTCACAGTAAGGGGTGCACAACCCTCCACCTTATCGGTTACGAAGCTCGCACTTAGCGGTGTGGAGACCAAGACATCAATGAATGCGCTATCGGTCATATCGCAGGCTCCCGAAACCACCACCTTGTACTTGGTATTTACCTTAGGGGTTGCCCAGGGTAGCTGAACAGAAGGGTCACTTAGGGTGCTATCGGGGCTCCAGAGGTAGTCGGTGCCCCCGTAGGCATAGAGCTGAACGGGGTTACCATAGCAGGTTTTTAAAACCTCTGAATTGGTCCCGGCCACCACAGCCTGAACATCCAACTCGTTGTAATCGGAAAAGTAACCGTAAAAGCAACCCGATGAACTTCCTCCATTGATAATACCCAGGTGAAAAATATCCTCGGTATTCTCCATGAAATGGCTGCCAACAGGTATTTGTCCAGTAGTAAAAGGCCCATACCTTGCAACGCTCCAGTCGGAACTGGGAACTGGAACAAAACTAGCGGGAGAAAACAGGTCGTTCCGCACTACCCCATCGAACTTAAAACCGGTCTCCGCTCCCTTGCGCACCATCATAATTATGTAAAAATTCTCAATGGAGGTGCGGGCAAAAGCCACCTGAGTGCTTCCGGTACAGATATCGATTGGGGGTAGAATGGCCCCTCCCTGCTCGCAGCCAAAGCCACCTAAATGCCATACGTAAACAGGTTTATCAGCTACTATACGGTAATAGGTTTGGCCTGCTGGTATTTGATAGTAAAGCTGCTGCTGGGCGTTTACTGTTGCAGTGGCAACAATACCCCCTGCAGTATTATATACTGTAACATGGGTTCCATTTTGGGTACCTAAAATGTATATGTGATCATGATTATTTAAGAAAGTACGTATTACTGCATACTCCTTTCCAGTAATGCTAGTTGGGATCAGCTGGTCGCCAGCTATATCGTAGCAGCCACCAGATGTATGGTAAAATGAGTCGTCCTTAAGGGTAACGGCAATGGGTTTGGATGAGGTAATCATTGTCCCTCTGAGCTTTAAAGTCTTTAAGGTGCTTTTCCCCTTGGGAAATAACGAAAACGTTTCCCCCCTGTTGAGGGTACGAGTTAATGTACCTCCTGCAGGAACATTGGACATGGGGTTTCCATAGGAAGCCTCAACTCCGGCAGGCAGCTGAAATGTAACCACTGTGTTATCCTCAGTAGCCACCACATCGATAGCGCTAGGGGTATCAACAATACTTGTATTATTCCCATGGGTTTGAAAGGGTGCATAAAACTCGGTACCCAATGCATTTTTCCCTTTCAAAGCCCAAATGTCCTTGTTATTTGTCCTAGAAATCTCCCAGTATGCCGTAATTGGATTAGTTGAGGTTATCCGAATGCCAAACTTATTTATACCCGAAGCATTCAGGGGCTTGTTTTCTAATTTATTTATATCAGCAGAACCAGCACCAGGAGGCGTACAAGGATTCATTATCCAACAGGTTAAATCCTCAATATGGAAAGTATATGCGGGCATATCAATCACAATATCAGGGAATCCTGTAGGATTAGTAACCGGATCGTACTGGTTGGCAGGCATACTAATGGTTACTGTAGCAGGTAGTAGCCCTGTTGCTATTCTAAAACTGGCAGGCTGACCACCAGGGAATGCATGACTAATGGTAACCTCAGGTACAACAAACCAGAACTCGGTGTCGGTTTGAGCCCTTACCCCCATAGCCCCCAATAAAATAGTAATGGCTAAAAGAGTACTTCTCTTTAGGTTACACTTTACCATTTACTAACGCTTTTTTTGTACAAATATATTGCTTTAGTTTGCTGTTTATGGTTGTTTGTCACAAAATATAATACTTTTACCAAAAGTCATTAATACTAAAAAAGTTCCTACGACAATGAAAATATTCCTAACCGAAATAGCAAACTATTTAGTAAATTTAACGTAAAAAAATATATATAGTTCAAAAAAACTGACATATCTTATACTACTAAACCATAAAAAGTTGGGTTATGACGATTAGGGGCTCCATAATAGGCGCAATGCTAATAATGATAACAATAGCAGGTACTCAAGCTCAAGTATTCCTGAGCGAAGGTTTTGAGAACGGAACCAAACCAACCGGATGGACAGAGGAATACGTATCAGGAAGCGAACCTTGGAGGTACAGGAATGGAGGGCATAGCCCCGACGATAACAACTGGACAATCCCCCCGGACCAGGTAGATATAACACGAAACCCTCCAAGCGCCCATACCGGTACCTATAATGCCATTTTCTTCAAGCAAAGCACCAATCAGGAACGAACCAAGCTAATTACAAAACCCATAGATCTTGAAGGAGCTATACAACCCGAACTTAGTTTTTGGCTATGCCAGGTTCCATGGACATTCTCGGGGAATACCAACTGGGACTACCTTAGGGTTTACTACAAACGTAACATTGTTGAGAACTGGACCCTGCTCCAGGAATTTCTGGACCCAATTTCGGAATGGACCCAATACAAAATTAACCTACCCAACCCAAGCAGCACCTACTATGTTGCCTTTGAGGGGCAAACCAATTGGGGGTTCGGCACCTGCATTGATGATGTGGTTGTTGAGGAAAAAGGCATGCAGGATAGATATGTAAGCGAGCTAACCATTACCCACCCCGATTACACCTTTATCCCAAGCGGTTCAAGAAACGAGCCCATTCTCCGATTGGGATTTAAGGTATTTGGTAATACCGGCAGCGCCACTCTTAGAACCATTGTGGTAAAATCGAAAAATACAAACGACAACAACATTGCTTCTGCTGGCGTTAAGCTATACTTTACATCTACTGCCATTCTTGATACACTCACACCAATTTCCTCTCCTCAAAACTTTGTAAATGGAACCGCCACCTTTAACAACATAAACTATAATTTACCCAACGGTCAATCGTACGTATGGGTAACCTATAATATCAACCAAGATGCGGAGCATGGCAATATAGCTGATGCAATGATTGATACCTATAGCATACAGGTTAACGATTCGTTGTACCCCAAACAGAATGAGGACCCTATTGGAAACCGAATAATATATGAAACCATATACCGCGAAACCTTTGATAATACAAGCGTATGGACTCTTAGTGGTGAATTTGAGATTGATACCCCACAGGGTTTAGGCGGGCAATACTTAGGTAATCCAGACCCCACGCAAGCTTTTAGCGGGACCAAAATACTTGGAACTGACCTAACCGGGTTGGGCACCTTTTTAGGGGACTACGAAAATGACCTAACTGAAGCAACAAAATACCATGCCCAATCGCCGGCCATTGATGCTCTCTTCTATAAAGATCTTAAAGTAACCTATCGACGGTGGCTTAACATTGAGGTGTGGGATAGAGTTAATCTGGACGTAAGTAAGGATAACGGTACATCATGGACTAATGTATGGTACAACAACAACTACTTTACTGATGATTTATGGCAAAAAGTATCGCACGATATAACCTCAACAATAGCCCGCTCAAACCAATTCAGAGTAAGATTTACCCTTGGCCCCACCGATAATTATAGCACCTACTCGGGTTGGAATATAGATGATATGGTATTAACCGGAGATTACATTACCAAAGATGTAGGCGTTGTTGAATGGGTGTATCCACTATCAGGATGCGGACATTCGGCCAGCGACAGCGTAACAGTAAAAGTTGCTAATATGGGAGCAGAGCCATCACCCGCTTCAATTCCTGTACAATACTCATTCGATAATGGAGCCACCTGGGCAACCAACTACCTTAACCAGGCAATAGCCCCTGGCGATACCGTAACTTTTACCTTTTCCACTAAGGTTAACCTTACAACCCCGGGTATTAAGAATGCGAAAGCCCGAACGCGCCTAACTGGCGACGAAGACCCCTCAAACGATGGTATCTCAAATCAGATCTATATTGTTCCTACCTACACCCTACCCTATACCGAAACCTTTGAATCCAATGATGGATACTGGCGTTCATTTGGAACGCCCCTATGGCAGTGGGGAACCATTACCAAACCAGCTATGTCGGGCGGCTCAAGGACCTGGGTTACCAGCCTTACCCAAAATTACGGAACGGCTCTAACGGGTGAAACCGATACCATCTTTTACGACGATTTTGAGGACAACAAAGGCTGGACATTTACCGGAGAATTTGAGCGTAATCAAATTATTATGCAGTGGGACACCATTCCAACCTACACCTACAGTGGAAGCTACTGTATTGGAACCGACCTAAGCCGACAAGGAGCAAATCCCGGCATGTATGAACCTAATGTAACTTGGACTGCCCAAACTCCTGCAATTGACGTTTCGGGATACACAAATCTGACCCTATACTACTGGCGTTGGCACGATGTAGCTGAAGGAGATACTATGTTTATTCAGGCAAGCAACAATACATTAGATTGGAAAACCATCTACTCATCACAAGGAGCAGCCATTTACCACGAAAATTGGGATACTGATACCATCCCCATCCCTGACAGCCTATTAAATTTAGGTACGCTTTATCTGCGTTTTGTATTAAAATCCAATGGCGATAGTAATGTTCAGGAGGGAATAAACTTTGATGATGTATGGATTGTTGGCAAAAAATTTAACAGCGACTCCGCTTGGCTACAAAGCCCCTGTTTCGATTTCAGCGGGGTTTCGAATCCAATAATCGACCTAAGCATTTTTAACCATACCGAACCCGAAGTTGACGGAACAACACTTTACTACTCAACCGATAATGGCCAAAGCTGGCAGCATGTTGGGAATACATCTACATACGACCAGTATTTTAACTGGTACACCGATAGCTTGGTTAGCGCCTTAGGTGTAAATGGTTGGAATGGACTTGGCACATCCTGGGAACGTACCCGACACGAGCTACCAGCCGCAATAGCCAATCAGAGCAAGGTAATATTCAGGCTTGGATTTAAGGCCGACAAGGCCAATAACGATTACAGCGGTACCGCAATTGATAATTTAGAACTTTACAACGCCCCTTACGACGTTGGTGTGGAAAACATAATAAGCCCTACTACATCTTGCGACCTTAGCACTACCCAAGACGTGCAGGTAAGCATACGGAATTATGGAATACGTACCCTGCAGGTAGGCGATACCATTACCACAAAAATCAACATAAATCATTGGTTGGCTCCCGATTCCCATACTGAGAACTTTATACTTTCCGCCCCGTTAAATCCCGGCGAAAGTCAGAACTTTACCTTTACTAAGCTGTTCAACATGAATGTTAGCGGGGCTTATGGTATAGATGCAAGTACCAGCATAGAAGACGATCCGATATTTTACTCACCCACCCCCAACGATACAGCAACTACCACAATTACCGTTCAAAAACCCTATGTGGAACTTGGGCCCGACATCTGGACCCACACACCCGATACAGTTGTACTGGATGCTACAAACTCCGACCCGTTGGTAACCTATAAATGGTACAAAGCACCGAATAAAACCACAGTTTTATCAACAAATTCAACCTACCCCATACCTGATACCGTCGGTGGGAAATACTATGTTCTACTTGAAAACAGTATTCCTTGTCAAGCCTGGGATTCCGTAACAGTTAATCGGTTAATTCGGGATGTGGGCATCCCCGCACTTAAAAGCCCTGTAAGTTCATGTGAATTGGGACCCAAAACACCACTAAAAGCCTACATAAAGAACTATGGAACCGATACCCTTACCTTAGGCGATACCATTACGCTTCACTACATTTTTGAATCGAATCCACAAGTAGATTCTACATGGGTGATAGATACCACCCTAATCCCAGGCGATTCCCTAATCTTCAACTTTAACGACAGCCTCGACCTCCAAATTATCGGTTCGTACACCCTTACCGCTTGGGCAAACGTTAGTATGGACGAAAACCATAACAACGATACAATTAAGACAACCATAAATGTTTGGGGCTATTCCGCCTTTAGCTTTGCCCAGGATACGGTTAACCATACTGGTATATCCTACACCGTTGATGCCGGCCCAGGCTGGAATGCCTACTACTGGCATAACGATGGATCGACCAATCAAACCTTTGAGCAAACTGAAACTGGATGGGCTAAAGTAACTGTTTATGATACCCACAGCTGCCCTGCCTCCGACTCAATGTTTATCAATTTGACATTTTCCGATGTATCAGTCGATACAGTGCTTGTTCCCCAAACAGCATGCGAGATTACGAATCAGATTTCCCCAAAAATTATCATACGTAATATAGGAACCACTCAAATAACTCCAGGCACGGATATCGTTCTTAAATACTGGCTGAATGGCACCCCAAATGATTCTGCCACATTAACTGTTGATGCAAATTGGAATGCCAATGAAACTAAAGAAATAATCTTCCCAAAGGCAATAGATATAAGTGCTATAGGAACGTATAACTTCATCTTTGTGGCCCAAACACCCAGCGATTCCAAACCCAAAAACGATACGCTGGAACATATAGTACACATATATGGTTATCCAACACTCGAACTGGGCGATTCGGTATTTACCCGAAATACCAGCTACACTCTGGATGCGGGTGCTGGCAGGGATTCGTACCTTTGGAGTACCTCAGAAACCACACAGCAAATTACTGTTAACACAACCAGTTGGTACAAGGCAACCGTTATTGAAAACGGGATGTGTTCAACGTCCGACTCGGTATATGTAACCTTCCTAAAGCACAACTATGCACTAAGCGAGATTGTTAATCCGGTTACTTCATGTAGTACCCCACGGTTACAGAATGTTGTGGTTAAATACCTGAATGTTGGCAACGATACCCTAAAAGTTGGGGAACAGGTAACATTTGGCTACCAAATTGACACCCTATACTTTGCCCAGGAAAATCATACCCTAACTTCAAACCTATATCCGGGCCAATTCCTGCAATACACTTTTAGCGATGCAATCGATCTTTCTGCTCCCGACACGTTTGATATATCTACTTACGGAATATACGCTTCCGATACCCTCACGAATAACGATACGCTTTCATCTACATTCATCATTAAAGAATCGCCAATTGTAAACCTTGGGCCTGATAGAACTGACAGAACGGGAAGCGTAACACTTGATGGTGGAGAGGGAACAGATTACAGCTATTTATGGAACGATAGTTCTACCGGTCGTTTCCTTATTACCGAAACTTCAGGCGTTTACTCAGTTACCACTACTGCTCCAAACGGTTGCCTGGATCAGGATACCGTTAGCCTTACCATTTTAAAACCCGATTATATGGTTTCAGCATTACTCTCTCCAGACAATAGCTGCTCATTGAGTTCTTCTGAAGTTATTTATGTTAAAATTGAGAACACAGGTACTGATACCCTTTTAGCTGGTCAATCCATCTTTATAAGCTATATGGTAAATAATCAGCTCCAACAAACCGAAACGGTAACCATGACGTCAAGTTTTAAACCTGGCGATAGCTTCACACACCTCTTTACAAAATCTTTTGATTTTTCAATACCTGGCAACTATACCATAAAAGCTTATACCACATACAATAGCGACCTCAATCCCTATAATGATACGATAACCAAGACGATAACCATTTGGGGAGCGCCCGCCCTAAATTTGGGTGCTGATACAGCCATATGTGATGGCGATTCAATAACACTTGATGCAGGAAGTGGATTAACTTCCTACCTATGGAGCACAGGAGCAACAGAACAAACCATTCTGGTTAAAGCAGCGAATCAGTATGGGGTAGTGATAACCGACTCCCATGGCTGTACAAATAACGACACTATAAACGTTAGCATTAACCCCTTACCAAATGTTACCCATACTCCGTTAGACGCAGTATGCCAAAACGAGCCCGAATTTACACTAACAGGAGGCACTCCCTCAGGCGGTATCTATAGCGGTCCTGGCACCAATTCTACCTCGTTTAATGCCACAACGGCAGGAGAGGGAACCCATACGCTAACCTACACCTACACCGATGCTAATGGTTGTAGCAACAGCACAATGGTTGACATCACCGTTAATCCAATACCTGTAGTAGATTTAGGGGAAAATCGTACAACTACCGAACCATTAACTCTTGATGCAGGGGCTGGATTTGTATCCTACCTATGGCAGGATAACTCCACCAATCAAACATTCACAGTAACCGAAACAGGACTCTATTCAGTTACTGTTACCGATAACAATGGCTGTGAGGGTTACGATGAGGTATATATCACCTATAACGAAACGGTAGATGTCATAATCTCGGGCCTTATTTCTCCCACCGATAAATGCTATGATGACCAAACTGAACAGGTAACAGTAGAACTTGAGAACCGCGGAACTAAAACTTATACTTCAGGAGAATCAATAGGCGTAAACTACTACATAGGCACCGCCAACCCAGTTTCAGAGCAACTTACCCTTTCAAGCAATTTTGCTCAGAACGATAAAATACAATTTACATTCAGTAATCCCATCACCCTGAGTACGGGCCAATTCAATTTTACATGCTATACTACTTTTACCGATGAGAACGGGGACTCAACCAGTTACATTGTAAACATTTGGCCATTGCCCAACCTCAACTTAGCAGATGGCAATGATACCCTTAAGGTTTCATTACCCTACGAACTGAATTCTGGTATTAGTGGTGTAACGTACCTATGGAACACAGGAGCAACCAGTCCTACCATTAATATACCAGCTGGAGCTTGGGGTGAATACTGGTTAAGGATTACCGATACCCATGGCTGCCAAGCTTCGGATACCGTATTCATTACATGGCCTTTAAATGCTGAAATCGTTACTACTCAACCCTATCAAATTACCATCTATCCCAATCCTGCACAAACTGAGGTTTACATCAATATTAAAAGTGAAATTGCTGAACAATTTACCATTGAGTTCCTTTTGCCACAAGGACAGGTAGCTATCCAAACCACTACCGATTGGGTAACAAACTTTAACCAAAAGTTTGATACTGCTAACGTTCAACCCGGCCTATACCTTATCAAGCTTACCAATAGTAAAGGAAAGTCGTTTGTTTACAAACTCATTATAGAAAACTAAATTATAGAAATAAACAGCTTACCAGCGTAAAAGGCTTTATCCGGAACAGGATAAGGCCTTTTTGCATAACCCCAAATTACGTATTAGCCAATGCTATTTTGCCTAAATACTCACTAAATCAATGATTTGTCGGGACTAACCCAGATGCCCATTGGGAAACCGACAAACTAAGCATTAGTTCATTACATTCCTAATGCTTAATTTGGAATAACGAAATAACTCAAGAATTTTTTTACTAAATTTGCAACGACTTTTGGGGGTGCCCTCAGGGCTGAGATCATACCCTTTGAACCTGATCCGGATAATACCAGCGAAGGGAAAAAGAGTTTGTAAACATCTCACAATTTCCCCCTTTATAGTTATTCAGGAATTGGGGTTGCAAAACCCAACCTGTTGAATGTTTAACTATTTAAAGGGAATAAATCTATGAAAAAAACTACGTATGTGCTTTGCGCATTACTGCTTGCAACATTTACCATGCAGGCAAATCCAACTGAAAACCTTGGGTTTTCAATCTATGGTCGAATTACCGATACTAATGGAAACCCATTGGTAGGTGCAGGTATCACATTGGAAAACACCTATTTGGGGACCTATAGCGGAGCCAATGGAAGCTATCGCCTATCGCAGGTGCGCCTGGGGAACTATATGCTGAATGTATCGTACCTTGGCTATGAGCCAATTCGCATTGAGGTTAAAGTTTACGGGGATACTGAGCTCAACCTGCAGCTAAAACAGTCGTCGCAGTACCTTGATGCCGTAGTGGTGTCGTCAACACGGGCGTCGAACCGAATGCCCATAGCGCAAACCACAATGAACAGAGAGCAGCTCCAACAGGCCAATACCGGTAGTGATATCCCCTATATGTTGGATATGCTTCCATCGGTAGTGGTTTCATCGGAAAGTGGTATGGGCATTGGCAATACAGCCTTCCGCATACGCGGAACCGACCCCACTCGAATCAATGTCACCATAAATGGTGTACCCCTCAACGATGCCGAATCGCAGGGCGTTTACTGGGTGGATTTGCCCGACTTTGCCGCTTCGGTTGATAACGTTCAGGTTCAGCGTGGAGCTGGAACATCAACCAATGGTGCTGCAGCGTTTGGCGCTACGGTAAACTTCCAAACCTCAACATTTAAACCTGAACCATTTGCCAATATCGATTTACTTGGTGGCTCATATAATACTTGGAAAACATCGGTGAATGCAGGGACTGGCCTGATGAAAAACAATTTTAGCATGGAAGGCCGATTCTCGCAGCTCCATACCGATGGTTATATCGAAAGGGCCGTATCTGACCATCGTTCTATGTTTCTCACAACAGCCTGGCACGGCGAAAAAAGCCAAATTCGTGCCAACATTATTCATGGCGAGGAGCACACCGGAATAACCTGGGAGGGAACACCAGATTATATGATGGGCACAAATCGGAGATACAATCCTGCCGGAGAGTATGTTGATGATCAGGGAAATACCCGTTACTATAATGATCAGAAGGATAACTACTGGCAAACCCACTACCATCTTATTGCTATACATTCCATTAACAGTAAGCTAACAGCAAACCTTACCCTGCTCCTAACCGATGGGAGAGGCTACTACGAAGAGTATAAGCCCAACCGCAAACTTTCAAAATACGGATTAACCAACTTTACCATTAGCGATACCATTATCACAAGAACCGATTTCATTCAGCAGAAATGGATGGATAACATCTTTTATGGCGGAATAGCATCCATTATTTACCGCAACAAAAACATGGAAATTACATTTGGCAGCGGATGGAACCGATACGATGGCGACCATTTTGGAAAAATTTTATGGAGCAAAGTAAACATTGGCCTCCCCAATAAGTTTGAATGGTACCGCAACAACGGTCGAAAAACCGATTGGAACATTTTTACCAAAGCCATCTGGCAAATTATTGACCCTGTTTCAGTTTTTGTTGATGTTCAATACAGGGGAATAAGCTACGAACTGGGTGGTATCGATTCCGACGTGTTGCCATTAAATCAAAACCACAACTGGGATTTTGTAAACCCTAAGATTGGTAGCACCTTCCGAATAAGTTCAGGCCATGAACTTTACGTATCGTATGCAGTGGCCCACCGTGAACCAGCCCGAAGCGATTTGAAGGATGCCCAAAAGGGATCTGCCAATTTCACACCAAAACCTGAAAGGTTAAACGACTGGGAGTTGGGCTACCGCATGCGGCTTCAGAGCCTTTCAATTGATGTTAACTACTACTACATGCTTTACAAGGACCAACTGGTGCTCACAGGAGAGCTAACTGATGTTGGCTATGCCCATATGACCAACGTCCCCACCAGCTACAGAACCGGCATAGAGCTATCAATCTCTGCCATACCCATAAAATGGTTAAGGTTTGAAGGGACCACCACCCTGAGCAGAAATATCATCAAAAACTACACAAACTATGCTAATCTAACCGATAACCAAACCGATTGGAACGACCTTTACGCACCTGTTCCGGAGTACATCGGAAATACAACCATTTCCTTTTCTCCATCATTTGTTGCCGGAACCCGATTATCTCTGGTACCGGTAAAGAATCTAAGTATTTCGTGGATAAGCAAATATGTTAGCCGACAGTATATCGATAATACCCAAAACAAAAGTCGAAGCCTCGAACCATACGGTGTTCATAATCTGGTAACCGAGTATCAATTTAACTTAAAATCTGGCAAGTCGGTATTTGTTCAGGCAACTGTAAACAACCTTTTCAACCTAAAATATTCAGCCAACGCGTGGGTTTACCGTACCCTCTTCCAAAGCAACGAGCCTGAATACGTAAGCATAGGTTACTACCCTCAGGCCGAAAGACATTTTTTGATTAGATTTGGCATGAAATTCTAAAGTAATAAATTTTAAGTAGGTTAAATGCTTGACGTTGAGACACCTTTATTCCGTAACCGATATTTTTACCTTTAACGTCAAGCATTTAGTTTTTCTCATATTTTATTATGAATTGGTTATCAAATAATTATATTGAACTCATTGGAGCCATAACTGGTCTTATATACCTTTACTTCGAAATCGAGCAGAAAGTGTGGCTTTGGCCATTAGGATTCATGACATCGGCATTTTACGTTTACATCTTTTACACATCAAAGTTTTATGCCGATATGGGATTGAACGTTTACTATGTAATTATCAGCATATACGGCTTTTACCATTGGTTATACGGAGGTAACAGGGATAAGGTTGATACCCTACCTGTAACCAAAACCCCGAAATATCTAATAATCTGGCTTGCAATTTCAACAGTAATATTTTTCATACTTATTGAATATGCACTTCGGCACTTTACGGATTCGCCGGTTCCCATTGGTGATGCCTTTACCACGGCGCTTAGCATTACTGCAACCTGGATGCTTGCCCGCAAGTATATTGAGCACTGGTTCCTTTGGGTGGGTATTAACAGCGTTTCGCTAGCTCTATACATCTACAAAGGCTTGTACCCAACCTCAGTTCTTTTTGTTTTTTACACCACCATGTCGGTTGTAGGTTACCGTCAATGGCGTAAGGAAATGCAACTTAAATGATTTCTAAAAAATACACAATGAAGGCAGTTATATTGGCCAATGGGGAATTTCCCTCACATCCCAAACCGCTTAATGAACTCATCAATGCCCCTGTTCTGGTTTGCTGCGATGGTGCTATTGAAAAATTGGAAAGCCTAACCATAGTACCCAACGCCCTTGTGGGCGATCTCGATTCGGTTAAAGATCACCTGAAGCGGAAATACGAAAGTATTCTTTACTACGATCCCGACCAAAATACCAACGATTTAACCAAAGCGGTGCGATGGTGCCTGCCTCAAAGAATCAAGGAGATTGTAATTGTAGGTGCAACAGGAAAACGTGAGGATCACACCCTTGGGAATATAGGCTTGCTGGTAAACTACGCTCGAATGGGCGTAGATGTTATTATGCTAACCGATACCGGCACCTTTAAACCCCTTTTGGAATCATCAAAACTCGAAAGTTATAAAGGGCAGCAGGTGTCAATCTTCTCGCCAAGCAACAGTACAATTATTTATACTAAAAACTTAAAATATCCCATCATAAATCAAACGCTTCCTGAACTATGGATGGGAACGCTAAACGAAAGCATTGAAGATTGGTTTGAGCTAACCTTCTCCCCCGGCCCTTTGATAGTGTACCAAAAATATTAATAAATATCAATTTAAAACTACACTATTAATCTTTTTTTTCAATTGTTTAAATATTTTTTATAAAATATTTTTTTGATTTTAGTAACAAATTATTACTTTTATCACGGGACTAATCAAACGTTTATTGTATTATGAAACATTTAAATTCCGTAATCACCGGAACCGGTAGCTATGTGCCTACTGTTCAGGTAAGCAACCGCGAGTTTGCCCGTCACGCCTTCTTTAATAAGGATGAGACCGCCATTGAAACATTGGTAGATGAAGTTATAGCAAAGTTTAAGGATATTACAGGCATTGAGGAGCGAAGATGGGTGACCGATGATTTATGTGCTTCGCATATTGGCACCATTGCAGCTGAACAGGCCATTGCTGCAGCAGGAATAGATCGTGAAACCATTGACCAAATCATTGTTGCCCACAACTTTGGCGATGTTTTGACAGGAACCATTCAAACCGACATTCTTCCTAGCCTTGCTTCACGCATAAAGCATCATCTAAAAATAAAAAATCCCAGCTGCATACCCTACGATATTCTTTTTGGATGTCCAGGTTGGGTTCAAGGTGTAATACAAGCAGACGCCTACATCAAATCGGGCTTGGCTAAGCGGTGTCTGGTTATTGGAGCCGAAACCCTTTCAAGGGTAATTGATAAGCACGACCGTGATTGTATGATTTTTGCAGATGGGGCCGGAGCCGCGGTGGTTGAAGCCCTTGAGGAGGATGAAAAGAGGGGTGTTATTTCATCTGCCATGATGTCGCACACCGAAAATGAGGCTTTCTACTTATACCTTGGCAAGTCGTATCATCCCGAATCGGATCCCAGTATCCGTTACATTAAAATGGAGGGCCGTAAGATTTATGAGTATTCATTGGTTAATGTGCCGGTGGCAATGAAAATAGCCATGGATAAATCGGGAATCGATCCAAAACTCTTAAAAAAAGTAATTATACACCAGGCCAACGAAAAAATGGATGAGGCCATTGTAAGTCGTTTTATTCGTCAATGTAAAATTGAAAAATCAACCGTAGAGCTTATGCCTATGTCCATAAACAAGTTGGGAAACAGCTCAGTTGCTACCATTCCCACACTTTACGATTTAACATTGAAGGGTCAACTAACAGCACATAAAATTGAGCCGGGCGATGTTATCATGTTCGCCTCGGTGGGTGCCGGAATGAATATTAACGCCATAGTTTACAAGCAGTGAGATGCAACTGATGTTGCCCTCATCATATCAAGCCGTTTCTAAATTGATAGAAACGGTTTTTCATTTAATATTTCCCAGCAAATCGATATAAACAGGCAGGTGATCGCTGTAGCCACCGTGGTAACGGAAACCAATAAAGGTTCGGAAGGGGCGCTTACCGCTATACTGCTTGTCGGGCTCAAGCAGCACGTCATTTTCAAAAACCGCAGCTCTTTGCGGCGATGTATGCAGCCCGTGGCTGCCACTGAGTAGGCTTTGCGGGACAATGATTTGGTCAATTATTCCCCAATTACCCTGGTACTTGTAGCTACCAAAACCACGATTTTTTAGTATGGCCGCAATGTTTATCAAACTCGAAGAACAATCCGACGTGGCTTTAAGGCAGGCGCCCAATCCCTCAACAACAGGGGCACTCTCGGGCTCATCGTTGAGGTCGCCCATGATGAGTATTCGGGCCTCAGGATAGAATACCCTAATGGAATCGACCTTTCGTTTTAGGGTATTGGCGGCAGCAAATCTTCCGCCCTCCGACTCCAACTCACCACCATACTTCGATGGCCAATGATTTACAAACACATGAAGGGTATCGCCGCCCAGCAGCCCCCTAACGTAGATAATTTCGCGGGTACGACGATTGGTGTCATCGGGAAAAATTACCGGCACAAACTCCTTCCACTGCAGGGTGAACCTATCGGGACGGTATAGTAATGCTACATCGATACCGCGGGGATCAGGCGATTCACGATGAACAACTCCATATTCAAACTTACTTAACGGGGTATTGTAAACCAAACGGTTTAGCACAAATCGGTTTTCCACCTCACACAGCCCAATCAGCACGGGTGGGTCATACTCGCCTACAGCCATAATAACCTTGTAAATGCCATTCAGTTTGGCCTCCATTTTACTCCATGTCCAATGCCGCTTACCCATAGGGGTAAACTCATCGTCGCGGGTAAGGCTATCGTCAAAGGGATCAAAAAGATTTTCAACATTGTAGAACATTACCCTATGGCGGATTACATTAGAGTTTTGTCCATTTACATGAACTATCAAAAGAGGTAGCAAAACAGCAAGTGCAATTGAAAAGAAAAGTCGCTTCTTCATATGTAAGTTTATTATTCAACTCTTTCAAATGCACCCAAATCGGGTTTACCATCGGTTAAGCGGTTTACTCCCTTTAGGTCGATTGGAAAACCAATGGCAATATCAATACTTCCAGTATCCTTAGCGGGACTTAGGGTATCGAGTTCAAAATTCCATTTTGTAATATCCTTAAATTTCGGATCTTCTTGAATCACCCTTGCAAAATGTAATGGATTGTTAAGGTTAACGCTCATGGGCACCTTTAGGATGCAATCGGTGAAGCTGTAGTTGAATTCTGCATTTACGGGTTGGCCATTGTACTGGTTGTCTAATCCCAATTCGTTAGATATGCTTCCATAAATGATGGAATTGAAAAACGAAGCCTCCTTCAAATCGCGTGGTTCAACAAGTAGCGGTGAAGTTGGAGTTAGCCGGTAGGTGTAGAAGTTGTTTAGCAGGAGAGCCGGGCCCTTACGGAATATGTAATCGCCCCAATAGTTGGCAATTGTGGTATGGTAAAAGCGGTATCGACCGCCTTGGGTTAGAGCCACACAAGAATAGAGAGCATTGTAAAACAAACAGTTGTCGGCCGCTATCCAGGCACCACGTCCCAGAAGCCCAACATAGCTCATATTTCCAATTTTTGAATGTGACAAGATTAGTGTTGGGGTATCGGGGGTGATGCAGGTATCAACAATAATACCAATAATGGCATTTTTTATATCGGCCCAGGCAACTGAGTTATACTTTGAGCCGGCACTGAGCCATATTCCCCCCCATTGACCACCCTTATCGGCATAAAATTTTTCCAACCTATCGCCCTGCATAACAACAGGGAAGTGAACATTACCCTCAACTCTTAGCGTTCCCGAAACCACCAGCTGCGCCTGGTTGTGAAAGTAAAGTCGGGTCCCTGCTGGAATAGTAAGACTCACATTGGGTTTTACATACAGATAATCAAAAATCAGATGGGGTTTGCTCGACGAAAGCACGCTATCGGTTTCTATTACAGCAGCATTATGCAGGTAAACATCCTGCCCCCAGGCTACCAGCTTCACATCCTGAATATTGTTGTTTGTAACAAAAACAATGGAATCGGCAACCAACAGAGGGGCATTATCCATATTGGGATCAACAGTAACCTCAACCATGACGAAAAGGCTATCGCGCGAGCGTAAAGGAATGTCGTTAACCAAAGGTCCATGCCGCCCGTCAACATTAATTCTGTATGGAGAATCACCTGCACCGGCAAGTCTGATTGATGAAATGCGAACATCGTACCGGCTTTTGTTGTAAACCTTAAGATAACAGGTTGAGGAACCGATGGTAGTAAAAACCGTGTCGAAATGAATGGTATCGGTGCTGAAAGTCAACTTAACGGAGGGACTATCGGAAAAGTTATCGGGCTGACAAGCCCAAAAAGCAAGGGTAAAAGACGTAAATACCAATATGAACCTATACAGTCGGATAAACATTTAACAAACTATTCTTTAAAATGATTATTTTTGATTCAAAACCAGCTACAAATATACTTTAGGAATATGAGGCAGCACAAATTAATCAACATTTTAATCATTAGCATGGTAACAATGGCATCGTGTAGCAAACGGCAAAAAGCCGATTTAATTGTAATAAACGCAACGGTTTACACCGTTGATTCATGTTTCAGTATTGCTAATGGTATTGCAATTGGCGGTGGTAAGATTCTTGAAGTTGGCAATTCTGATAATATACTTAGAAAATTTCAATCCGATAGGGTTTTAGATATAAAGGGCAAGTACGTATATCCTGGATTTATTGATGCCCACTGTCATTTTTTGGGATACGGATTAAATTTAACAAAGGCATGGCTTGCCGGAGCCAAAACATGGGAAGAGGTAGTAAACCGGTTGGTAGAAAATCAAAAACTTTACCCCACCAATTGGGTTGAGGGCAGGGGCTGGAACCAAAACGAATGGGAGGTAAAGGGATTTCCAACCAATGAGCTACTAAACAAATTGTTCCCCAACAAACCCGTGTTTATTGTTCGGATAGATGGTCATGCGGCAATTGCCAATAATAGGGCATTAGAAATTGCCGGGGTTAATCAGGGAACTAAGGTTTCCGGAGGGCAAATAGTATTAAAAAATGGGAAACCCACAGGATTACTAATTGACAATGCCATGGAGCTAGTGCGTTCAAAAATTCCTGCCCCCAATAAAGCTACTAAAGAAAAAGCACTAATGGATGCTCAAAAGAACTGCTTTGCAGTAGGACTAACAGGGGTTCACGATGCCGGGCTCGATGCCGATGAGGTTAGGCTGATCGATTCAATGCAAAGGGAAGGGTTGCTTAAAATGCGAATCAACACCATGCTTAATCCAACCTCGGAGAATTATGAACAATACATTCAGCACAGTCCCTTTCAAACCGATAGGTTAACCGTACGTTCAATTAAAATTTATGCCGATGGAGCCCTTGGCTCCCGTGGAGCTTACCTGCTCGAACCCTACAGCGACGATCCAAAAAATAGGGGAATACAGGTAGAATCAACTGAAAAACTCGATTCCATTTGTGCCATGGCGTACCAGAACGGGTATCAGGTTTGTACCCATAGCATTGGTGATGCTGCCGTAAGGCTAATGCTTGATATCTACAGCAAATACCTTTCCAAGGGAAACGATTTACGCTGGCGCATTGAGCACTCTCAAGTGGTTGACTCTGCCGATTTTAAAAGGTATGGTGAGTATGGTATTATTCCATCGGTTCAAACCACACATGCCACTTCTGATATGTTCTGGGCTGTAAACCGATTGGGAGCAAGAATACGTTATGCGTACGCATATCAGCAGCTTCTGATGCAAAATGGTTGGCTACCCAACGGCAGCGATTTTCCAATTGAAGATATAAACCCGCTATTTGGATTCTATGCCGGAGTAGCCCGACAGAACCACCAGGGGGAACCCAAAGGCGGTTTTCAGCCAGAAAATGCACTCTCAAGAGAACAAGCCCTGCGGGCTATGACTATTTGGGCTGCAAAAGCGTGCTTTGAAGAAAACATGAAGGGTAGCATTGAACCAGGGAAATTCGCTGATTTGGTTGTTCTTGATATTGATCTTTTAAATTGCGATATTAGTGCTACAATTAGGGCACAAGTTTTGATGACAGTTTTGAATGGTGAAGTTGTACTTAATAAATATGAAAATAGAAATAATTAAAGCTCAAAAAGGCAACTTGCTTGAAGTTCTCTATATAATCAGAGAATGCTCAAGGCAGTTGATTGAAAAAGGCGTAAAGTACTGGAACAACAGTATAGCCGATTACAAAGAAATTGCAGCCGATATTGCAGCCGAAAACATCTTTATGGTGAAGGTAAATTACGTTCCGGTGGGTACTGTAACCCTTAGACCAAATTTAGAAGAAAATACACTTGAAATTGACCGGTTAGCCATTTATCCAGCATTTCAGAGGCAGGGGCTTGCACAACGTCTGATAGATTTTGCCAAAGAAGTAGCCCGGGAGAAGAATATTCACCGAATAACAGGTTTGCCCCTACCCGATGATATTGGGTTAAAACAGCTGTTGGAGCATAATAATTTTGTTCCAAAAGAGAAAATCATAAACGCCAAATCGCAACCCCTGCAAATAACATACGAGTTTGATTTTTAACTCATAACAGAACTCGAACGGCCCAGTAACCGTCTTATATTACTCTCTTATCGAATTGTAAATAGCTAAATAAAACGATTCAGCATCAATGGGCTTGGTAATAAAATGATTACATCCCAGTGCCCTAGCTATTGCCTGTTCGTTGCTAAATGTATGAGCCGTTTGAACTATAATGGGAATATTCGGATATTTTGCCCTTATTTGTTTTATTGCTTCATAGCCATTCATTAGAGGCATTTTAATATCCATGATAATTAATGAGATATCAGGGCTCGCATTTACAATATTAACAGCTGACAAGCCATTATCTACTTCAAGTATATCGGCACCAATTTCTTGAATAAATTTCTTAATTAGGAACATACTATTAGGATCATCCTCTGCAATAAGTATGATTTTTCCCTTAAACTGTTTCTTTAATTCTTCAATGTTGAAACTAATATATTTTTTTTGAGGCTGAACTGATGTATCTAATGGTAAGGTAAAATAGAAGTTTGCTCCCTTCCCCAGCTCCGACTCAACCCAAATTTGACCTCCCATAAGTTCAACCAACGATTTACAGATAGTCAATCCCAAACCAGTTCCTCCGTATTTATTGGTTGTGCTATTGTCAGCCTGTCTGAATCTTTGAAAAATCAATTCATGCTTATCCTTAGGAATACCAATCCCTGTATCCTTTACGTGAAACTTAAGGGTTTTACCTTCATCCACAACAGTGTACCCAAAGGTAACGCTACCCGATTCAGTAAATTTAATGGCATTACCCACCAGATTGGTGATAACCTGCCGCAGCCGCATTTTATCTCCAGTAATATTTGCCTCACGGTCAGAAAGGCCGGTACTGAAAGTAAAAGAAATATTACGTTTAACCAAAACGGGATTGGCATTATAGAAAAAAGTATAGATTTCAACTATCAGACTGTTAATATTTAAAGGTTCTGGATTTAAAGTCAACTGTCTGGTATCAATCTTAGAAACATCAATAATATCATTGATTAGGGTTAGTAAATGGTCGGCACTGGTGCTGATAATATCCAAAAACTTTTCGCGTTCCTGTGGTGTGGTATCGGGGAAGTTGCGAAGAAATTTGGCAAAACCAATTACCCCATTCAAAGGGGTCCGAATCTCGTGGCTCATGTTGGCCAAAAATGACGATTTAAGATTATCGCTCTCCTCTGCCTTTAGAAGCGCCTCAACAAGAGCTTTTTCGTACTGAACCGATTCCGTAATATCAGTAGCCATACCCAACACTCCTATTATTTCGCCTTTCTCGTTGGTAATTCTTTGCTTAAAAACCCTTAGGGTATGCTTTTTACCATCAGTAAATGTAACCTCCTCGATGCTTTCAATTGGACCATTAGAATTCATGGCTGTGCGGTCGCTTTTACGACAATTTTCAATTTCTTCAGCAGTCATGGGAAAAACTGAAGTACCATAGCCAATATTTCGGGCGAAATAGGGATTAATAATAGGATATGAGCCATCGGATTTAACTAACCATATAGCTATGGGGGCGTATTCAATAATACTGGAAAGCAAATTCCTATGATCCCAGAGCTCTTGTTCCGCTTTTTTCCTATCGGAAATATCTTTTACGGCACTGATGATTCTTTTGAGCTAGCCATCTTTATCAAACTCTGGGAAAACCGTATTCTGAATCCAACGAATATTGCCCTTTTTATCAAGTATCCTTATTTCGGCTGCTACCTTTTCGCCTCGAATTATGCGATTAATTCCATCGTTAAATACTGGTAAATCATCGGGATGAACTATTTTACCCCACTTTTCAAATGTATCAATCTCGTCGGGCGTATATCCCAATTCATTTATCAATGAAACGCTAAGCCATTTGCGCTCAAAGGTGCCATCGGGTTGAATGTTTATAATTGAAGCCCCGTCGGTAGTTAATGTTGATAATAAACGGAAATTCTCCTTCTCCTTTGATAGCTCCTGCTGCGTTTTGTACAGTTCCGTAATATCCTCAACTATTCCAAGAGCGCCCTCAATCCTTCCGCTGGAATTGGTTATTGGAACCGTTTTTAACAAAGCGAAGATTTGAACGCCACTTGTTGTTGTATAATATGGGCCCTCGTAGTACCCATTTCCCCCATTCAATGCATCAGTTATAGCAGGTACGACCGATTTATCGGCCAATCTTGTCATATCAAGACCTATAAGCTTCTCCCGAGTGGAATTCAATATCTCAACAAACCTATCGTTGCACTCAGTAATTATTGCATTGGTGTTGTACTGAAAAATGCCTATAGGTGCCTTCTCAAATATCAACCTATATTTCAACTCTCCATCGTAAGCGAAATCAGCATTAAACCCTTTTTGATGATTTTTCTTAATAACCATTTCCAGGTGTTCTTTTTTGCAATATAGAATTTTTACATGTCAATTACAAATAATAGTTAGTTTAAAATACAGCCTCAGCTATACGTGCTATATTGTCGGCATTTCCCATGGTGTAGAAATGAATAGCCGGTACACCAGCTGCCATTAATTCCCTACATTGTTGTATAGCCCACTCAATACCCACCTGTACTACCTGAGAGTTACTTTGGCACTTCTCAATATCAAGTACCAGGGTTTGGGGAATGTGAACATCAAAAACTCGGGGTAAAAGGTTAAGATGATCCTTTACGCTAATGGGTTTTAAACCAGGGACAATTGGTACCCGAATGCCTGCATTGCGGCATCGGTCAACAAAATCGAAATATAAGCGGTTGTCGAAAAACATTTGGGTTACAATGTAGCTGGCGCCAGCCTCAACCTTTTTCTTTAAATAGTGAATATCTGAGTCAAAGTTGGGCGATTCTGGGTGCTTTTCGGGGTAGCCTGCTACTCCAATACAGAAATCAGTAGGTTTGGGCTGCTCAATCAACTTCTCAAGATAAATTCCCTGATTCAGATTGGCTACCTGCTTTACCAGATCGATGGCATGTTTGTGTCCTCCTTTTTTTGGATCGAACCTGCCGGTTATTTTGTCGGCATCGCCACGAACCACCAAAACATTATGAATGCCAAGAAAATCTAAGTCAATAAAGGCATCCTCGGTTTCATGGGCATCGAAACCGCCACATATAAGATGCGGCACCACATCGATACCATAGCGCAGCTGAATGGCGGCAGCCATACCAACAGTACCCGGACGGCGGCGCACCCTAACAGGGTTTTGGCTTCCGCTTTCATCGGTCAGGTAAATTACCTCTTCGCGGTGATAGGTTATGTTGATGTAGGCCGGATTGAATGGCATCAGCTTATCAATAATGGAAAAAATTGTGGAAATATTGTGTCCCTTGAGGGGTGGCAATAGCTCAAAGGAAAAGAGTGTTGATTTTGAGCTATTCAGGATATCAATTACTTTCATTGCTGTTTTTTTATCGATTTAAAATGTAGGTAGGAAAAAGCCGAGCTGCCTCGGTCTCAGATGTACCAATGCGTTGCGCATAATCGGCGAGTTGGTCGTTGGCGATGCGACCCACATTGAAGTATTTGCTTTGCGGATGGGAAAAGTAGAAACCGGCAACTGAGGCAACCGGATTCATGGCCATATTCTCTGTTAGATTTATCTTTACCCTTCCAGGTATGCCCAGTAGGTCAAATATCCATTTCTTGCCCCTATGGTCTGGGCAGGCTGGATAACCCGGTGCCGGTCTTATACCTATGTACTTTTCTCTGATAATATTAGCAAAATCGAGGTTTTCATCTGGGGCATATCTCCAGTACTTGTGCCGTATGTTCATGTGCAGCCATTCGGCTATTGCCTCAGCCAGCCTGTCGGATAAAATTTGAAGCATGATTGCAGCATAATCATTTCCAACTCTTCGATATTCATCAACATAATTTGATGTTACATCTCCGGTAGTAACAGCAAAACAGCCTATCCAGTCGGGAATGTTGAACTCAACAGGTGCTATAAAATCGGAAAGACATAAATTTGGTTCGCCAATTTGCTTTTTCTCCTGATTTCTGAGAAAGGGAAAGCGTATAATAATGTTTGTTCTACTTTCGTCGGAAAATAATACTATATCATCGCCATCGGCAGCTGCGGGGAATATACCCCAAACTGCTTCGGGTTTAACCAAATTCCTGTTACAAATCTCATTGAGCATCTCTTTTGCTTCGGCTAAAAGCCTTTTGGCTTCAATACCAACCACAGGATCGGTAAGAATATCAGGATATCTACCCCTAAGGTCCCATGCCCTGAAAAAGAAAGTCCAATCAATATAGGAAATAACATCCCGAAGAGGAATGCTGCTCTCCACATTAATACCCAAAACGTTTGGGCAAGGCGGGCTATAGCTGCTCCAATCGAGCTCCAACTTATTTAATCTGGCTTCTTTAAGGCTAACGTATTCTGTTTTTTCAGCCGAATATTCGGTTCTAAGGCGCCTGTATCGTTCCTTATAATAGCTGAAAGTTTGAAATCTCTTTTCATTACTCAAAAGATTCGACACAATACCCGAAGCCTGAGAGGCATCCCTAACATGAACAACTGCTCCTTCATATGCCGTGTCAATTTTGAGAGCAGTATGCAGCTCCGATGTTGTGGCTCCACCAATTAGCAGAGGGATGCTCAATCCATTACGGTTGAGCTCCTTGGCCACATGAACCATCTCGTCGAGTGAGGGGGTGATTAATCCGCTAAGGCCAAGGATTGCGGCCTGATTCTCCTTGACAGCTTCAATAATTTTTTCAGCAGGTACCATTACGCCCAGATCTACAATCTTATAGCCATTACAAGCCAACACCACACCAACAATATTCTTACCAATATCGTGTACATCGCCCTTAACCGTGGCTAAAACAATGATATTTTGATCAACAACAGACTGATTATTAACCTGTTGCTCCATATAGAGTTCTAAAACCTTAACAGCCTGTTTCATAACCCTTGCACTCTTAACTACCTGTGGAAGAAACATTTTTCCGGAGCCAAACAGTTCCCCCACCTTGCGCATGCCATTCATCAATGGACCTTCGATTACGGAAATGGGGGAATGAAGCATACGATAGGCTTCCTCCACATCGGATGCCATAAACTCATCAGTGCCTTTTACCAACGCATACTCTATCCTTTGCTCGACTGTCCAATTATGCCAATGGTGTAATTTTTGTTTCTGAGCCTCAGCGTCGATTTGGGTAGTGGAATAGGCCAAAAGCCGCTCGGTGGCATCGCGTCGACGATTAAGCACAAGATCTTCGGTTAGCTTCAGCAAATTGGATTCAATGTCGGTATAAAGCATCAAAAGCGATGGGTTTACAATTCCCATATCCATTCCGGTCTGAATGGCGTGGTAGAGAAATACGGAGTGAATGGCTTGGCGAATCAGATGATTACCCCTAAACGAAAATGAAAGGTTGCTCACCCCTCCGCTAACCTTTGCATGTGGAAGATTTTGCTTAATCCACCGGGTAGTCTCAATAAAACTGACAGCTTGGTTGGCATGCTCAATCATTCCGGTGCCAATGGCAAGAATATTGGGATCAATCACAATATCCTCGGGTGCAAAGCCCACCTTTTGTGTAAGAATATCATAGCTACGCTTGGCCACCCTGCAGCGGTGCTCGGTGGTAACCGCCTGCCCAGCTTCATCGAAAAGCATTACCACCACCGCAGCGCCATAGCGCTTTATTACCTTAGCTTTTCGGATAAATTCATCCTCCCCTTCCTTTAGACTGATTGAGTTCACGAGGCTCTTTCCCTGTGTGCATTTCAGTCCGGCCTGAATAACATCAAATCGAGATGAATCAATCATAACCGGCACCCTTGCAATATCCGGTTCTGAAGCAATGATATTCAGAAACTCAGTCATGGCTACAGGCGCATCAATCAAAGCATCATCCATACAAATATCAATGGCCTGAGCACCACCCTCTACCTGTTCGCGAGCAACTGAGAGAGCCTCGCTGTAATTGCCCTGCGCAATTAGCCGGGCAAATTTTTTGGAACCGGCCACATTGGTTCGCTCGCCTATATTTATGAAGTTGCTATCGTGCCGGACCTCCAAAAGGTCTAAGCCAGATAGCCGCGTTAGTGGCGGTAAATTGGGGACTCTACGCGGTTGATACTTCTGTGCCAGTTTTGCAATTAAATCGATATGCTCAGGTGTAGTTCCGCAGCACCCTCCAATTATATTAACGTATCCTCCGGCAAGCATCTGCTCTACAACATTGGCCATTTCCTTTGCCGATTGGTCGTACTGCCCCAGTTGGTTGGGCAAACCAGCATTAGGATGAGCGCTAACAAAAAATGGCGTAATAGCCGAGAGCTCCGCTATAAAAGGTAACATTTGCTCGGCGCCAAAGGCGCAGTTCAGGCCAATGCTCAAAAGCGGATAGTGCGAAACAGAGCAAACGAACGCCTCAAGACTTTGCCCGGTTAACAACCGTCCTCCTGTATCGGCAACGGTAACCGACACCATCACAGGCAGGTCGATTTTCAGCTCATCGAGTACCTGAGCAATGGCAAAAAGTGCAGCTTTAGCGTTAAGCGTATCGAATATGGTTTCGATTAACAGAATGTCCACCCCGCCCTCAATAAGCGCCCTTACCTGCTCGGTGTAAGCCATAACCAGAAGGTCGAAATTCACCGCACGGTAAGCAGGGAGCTCCACATCGGGCGACATGCTGCTGGTACGGTTGGTTGGGCCAATGGATCCGGCAACAAACCGGGGCTTATTGGGGGTAACCCGATTAAACTCATCGGCAACGCGACGGGCAAGTTTTGCACCAGCAAGGTTTATCTGGTGCACCATGTGCTCTAACCGATAATCGGATTGTGAAACAGAAGTGGCATTAAAAGTATTGGTTTCAATAATATCGGCTCCGACCTCAAGGTATGCTCTATGAATCTGGATTATCACATCGGGACGGGAAAGATTAAGTATATCGTAATCACCCCAAAGATTTACTGTGTGATCGGCTAATATATCACCCCGAAAATCCTCCTCCTTAAGTCCAATACGCTGAATCATGGTCCCCATTGCACCATCCAGCACCAGCACCCTCTCCTTTAAGATGCGTTGTATGGTTCCCTTTATATTCATCACCTAAACATCTATCAAAATTAACGATATAAAGTGCGCTCCAACCAAGGGACATTGGTTTTCATTAAAATGCATCAATTACAGAATGATAATCTGATGTGCAATTTACCCCTTCAAGGGTGGTTTTGTCAATTGGTTTGAATGCTAAGCTTCCTGTAAAGGCAATAAAAATATTAAGTTGGAACAACAGATACTTTACCCTTATCAGTTCCGAAAGTTTAACACGAGCAATTTCCCATCGGTATTGGGCAGCCACATGCTGCTCAATCGTGATACGGCGGCTCAGAATGTTAACATCGGTAAGATTATGGTAACGGATATAGAGCTCCAGCTCCACGTCGGTGCTGTATTGGAGGGGTACAAAGTAGTTCATTTTCTTGTACTCGTATCGGTAGTTATGGAACAGGGCGGTAATGTCGCTAAGTACTGCAGAACCCGTAGGGAAACCACCAGCACCCTTGCCAAACATGAATTGACGATCGTAGTACTCACCCTCAATAACTACACCATTAAACTCATTATCAACACTGTAGATATAGTCCGATGGATCAATATACGTGGGTAAAACAAACAGGGTAAAGTTGGATGCATCGAGCTTTACAAGTTGGGCTACCAGCTTAATTTTCTTCCCCTTCTCTCTTGCGTATTGAATGTCTAACGGAGAAATGCTATTTATGCCATAACAAAAGGCATCGCTGGGACTAACGTAAGTGCCAAAACCATGAACTGCAAGAATTATCAACTTGTAAAGGGCATCAAATCCCAGCACGTCAAAATCGGGATTGCTCTCGGCAAACCCAAGTTGTTGTGCTTTACTAAGGGCTGACTGGTAATTGCAACCATTATCGAATAAACGGGAAAGAATGTAATTGATGGAACCATTGAGGATGCCCCTAATCGATTTTAGCAGATCGTTATCGTAGTACTCCTCAAGATTTCGGATTACAGGAATGCTACCGCAGGCAGAAGCATCGTAAAGCAGGGCTACACCTTTTTCCTGCTGAATGGCAATTAGCTCAGGTAAATGATGTGCCAGCATGGTTTTATTACCTGACACCACGCTTTTCCCTTTAATTAGTGCTGATTTTACAATTTGATAGGCATCCTGAACGTTATCAATTAACTCAACCACCAGGTTTATTTCAGGGTCGTTAAGTATTTCATCGGCATTGTAAGTGATAAGGTTTTGCGGAACCTTTCGCTGCTTGCCACGCTGCTTCACGCAAATTAGTTTGATTACAACTTTATAGTTTGGTAGTGAGGTAATTACATAATAAAGAGCATTACCCACATTGCCAAGTCCAAATAATCCAATTACCTGTCGATTATTTTGATTCTGTTTTTCCTGTTTTACTTTATGAAGTGTTAGCGTTTCCATTGCTTTAGGTTGTTACATGTTGTTCAGGAATTCAAAAATGATATCAGAGAGCTGCTTATGCTCAATTAAAAAACCATCGTGACAGAAATTAGAATGAATCACTCCGTATGATGAATCCGGAATATGGCGTGCTAGGAACTGCTGCTCCTCAAGGGGGAAAAGAATATCGGAATCGATTCCCACAACCAATGTTCGAGCTATAATTCTTTTCAGAGCTTTGCTACAGCTGCCCCGTCCTCTGCCAATGTTGTGGGAATCGAGCATGTGGGTAAGGGCAAAATAGCTGTAGGCATCGAAGCGGTTTACCAGTTTTTCGCCCTGGTAATCCTGATAGGTGCAGGCCTTATAATCAGAAAGAAGACCTGGGTCGGTATCCTGCTGGGTAAAGTTGTAGCCACTACGCCCCCGGTAGCTGAGAAGTGCAATGCTTCGAGCTGCCTTAAGTCCAGCCTTACCCCCGTTGGGCTCCGAGTTCAAAAAGGTTTGATCGGCAAGTATTGCCAGCCGCTGCGATTGGCTGAATGCTCTAACCCATGGCGAAGCCTCAACTGCTGTGGCAATTAGAATTAAGTTTTGTGCAGTACCCGGAAAGGTACACTCCCACTCCATAGCCTGAAAGCCCCCAATTGATCCGCCTATCAGCACCCAAATCTGTTTTATTCCAAGATGCTCCTTTAGCTGCTGGTGGGCATTAACCACATCGCGAAAGGTAACCAAAGGGAAATCCCTGAGGTAGGGCTTACCGGTTTGGAGATTTACGGATGTTGGCCCTGTTGTGCCGTAACAGGAACCAATTATGTTGGCACACACAACAGGATATCGATTGGTGTCAAAAATTTTGGAATCGCCCACCATTTCGGGCCACCAATCGGCGGGATTGCTGTTGGCCGTAAATGCATGACAAATCCATATCACCCGATCGCTATTTTGTGATATATCGCCTAAAATGTGAAACCGAATATTTACGTTTGATAGCAATACCCCGCTTTCCAATGCTAACTCACCAATTTCAAAGTTTCCCTCGGTTACCTTCATGATTCATCAATTTGTATTAAAGAGATAAAAAGATAAACATTCTAACCAAACACCTTACCGAATGCCTGTTCAAAATCGGCAATAATATCATTGATATGTTCAATACCTACTGATACCCTAAGCAGGTTGGGCAGCACTCCAGCCGAAAGCCATTCATCCTCGGTAAGTTGCTGATGGGTAGTTGCTGCCGGCTGTATAATTAGCGTTTTGGCATCACCTACATTGGTCAAATGGCTCACCAGTTCAAGGCTATCGACCAACCTGCGGGTTTGGCTCAAATCGCCCTTAATGGTGCATGAAAGCACCCCGCCAAAGCCGTTCCTAAGGTAACGCCGAGCTAAATTGTGATAAGGGCTATTAGGCAGCCCTGGATAGTTTACCTGATCGACCCATCTGTTTTGCTGAAGCCAATGGGCAAGTGTAAGGGCATTGCTACAATGTCTTTCCATACGTAGCGATAGCGTTTCGAGCCCCTGTAGAATAAGGAATGCATTGAATGGACTAATTGCAGGTCCAAAATCGCGAAGTCCCTCTACTCTTGCCCTTACGGTGAATGCAATATTTCCAAAGTGACTGGCCTCACCAAAGCTATCCCAAAACACCATGCCATGGTAGCCCTCCGATGGCTCACTGAATTGGGGGAAACGGCCATTACCCCAGTTAAAGTTGCCAGCATCAATAATAGCTCCTCCCATGCTGGTGCCATGCCCACCAGCCCATTTGGTAATGGACTCCACCACAATATTGGCACCATGATCAATGGGGCGGCAAAGGGAGGCTGCACCAGCAAAGGTGTTATCAACAATCAGGGGAATTTGATTGGCCTGCGCCAGTTGGGCAATAACCCCAAAATCGGGAACGCAAAAACTGGGGTTGCCAATGGTTTCAAGATAAATGTCTTTGGTATTCCGATCGATTATTCGGGCAAGATCATCGGGTTCAATACCATTCGTAAAACGAGTTTCAATGTTAAAACGTTTTAGGGCAACCTTAAACTGATTATGGCTCCCGCCATAAAGGTAGGGTGAAGTAACAAAGTTATCGCCGGCTTGCATGATGTTTGTAAGTGCAATAAATTGCGCCGCATGCCCCGATGACACCACCAGTACCGATTTTCCACCCTCCAAAGCAGCTAACCGATCGATCCTCCAGCACTGCTGTGGTTGGGTTACTTAATCGTGTGTAAATATGCCCATATTCCTTAAGCGCAAAAAGGTTTGCGCCATGTTCCGAATCGTGGAACAAATACGATGTGGTTTGGTAAATGGGAACAGCCCTTGAGAGCGTATTACCATCCACCCATTGCCCTGCATGTACCTGTAGGGTATCGAAATGGTAATTTTTACTCATTGCTATAAATATAACGTGTACTAAGATTAATAAATAGATGATTCTATCTGAATTGATGTCCAAAAAGGACAAGGGCAGGCATGCCTAACACAGGGCATACCAATCCCATAACGGATGGTAATTGTGTACTATAGCGCGCAAGGGCGCATTCGCATGGTAAGGGTGTGAAAAAGGCTAAACAAATATGATTGCAGTGCGCGTGGTAAGTGCACCTGGTTACAAGATAGAAGTTGAAGTTTTGTTAGCATAATCTCAAAGTTTAGAGTTATAATCACCCTATTCGGGTCAGGTTTTAGCACCTTGCCCTTGGTGGACAGGTTGCTAGAGCTTCGCTGAGCCTGTTCTCTCTGCTCTTCTCTATAATTCTAACCTTTCTTTTGACTAAAAAGAATGGCAGTTATATCTGCAAATTTAGTTAAAATAATTTTATTTGCAATAATGGGATGGGGAAAGTGTATAAGAAAAAGCTAATTAAAAGTTAAAAATGAGATATTAGGGACTAAATGGCACTTTGGGAGAAAGATGATCACAAATTTTAAATGATAAAGGTTAAAGATAAAATGAGAGCACTTACAAGGCGAAGAGATTACTTGCCCAACAAACTTAAATACAGGAGTAAAGCATAAAGATGCAAACAACAACTAGCCTGCAATAATAAGGTATTTAAACCTGTAATATTTTATTTTTGGACTTAATGGTTATAACAAGGCCAAGATTTATGGCTTCATTTTGTTAAAGGCAGAGGAGTCATTTACACTAATCTTTTCGTAACGGGGTTTAACCACCTCTTTCCCATCGCTGGAGATGAATCCCCAAAGGCCATCGCGTTCAACTAGGGCCCAGCCCTTTTGCACCTGATCGAAAGGCATAATTTGTGTGTATTGAAGCTTAACGATCTCCTTGCCATAGATATCGATAAACCCTAAATAGTTATCGCGCTGAACAAGCGCCCAGGTTTTCTGATACTCACCAAAATTATTAATCTTGCTATACTGAGGTTTTAAAATTTCTTTTCCCTCACCATTGATAAATCCCAACAATCCATCCTTTTCCACAAGGGCCCAATCCTTTTGGTACTCGCCAAAAGGATGCACCTTTTGGTACTGGGGTTTTAGTACCTCTCGACCCTCGATTGAGATAAATCCAAAAAGGCCATCGTGCTCCACCATGGCCAAATTCTTATAAAATTCGCCAAAGGGGTTAACTTTGCTATAAATAGGTTTGATAATTTCACGACCATCAGCCGAAATAAACCCGAACTTGCCATTTACCTCAACCAAAGCCCACCCGCGTTGTATTTCGCCAAAAGGATATATTTTAGTGTACTGGGGCTTAATAACCTCTTTCCCGTCTGTGGAAATAAATCCTACAAATCCATCCTTTTCAACCATCGCCCAACCTCGCTGAAGCTCATCGAAGGGATGAATACGTGTGTATTGAGGCTTAATTATTTCCTTTCCGGTACTGGAAATAAAACCGTACAGCCCCCCTTTTTCAACAATAACCCAATCGCTGGGATAAGGCCCCTTGGATTGTCGTTTTTTCCCACCAGCCTGCTGACCATGGGCTATTCCAAACACCAAAATCACCAGAAATGCGAGTAGATATTTTTGCATAGTCAACTTTTTATCTAATTAAAGTTGAGTTTCTTGCCAACTCAGCTATACTATTATACAAACCTACATGATTTTTCTTAAAAATCATAAAGGTTGATAAAAAAAGAATGGTAAGTTACTGTTTACCCATGATTTTCTCAATCGGTGAAAATTTTAATTTTTACCTCTTTACTTTATAACATTTTCTTGTAAATTTATTATAGCAAACTGATTTGGGCAAGAATTAATTCTAGTTTTGAAGGGCTATGGTAACTCTTGAAAAATATAAAAAGAAAAAGCTACTGAACGAGCTAAATACAATAATTAAGATAGGACATAGTATTATTAGTTCCTTCGACTGCGATAGTGTACTCCAAACAATAAGTGATGGAATGTCGAGGTTGCTCCAAATTGAGAGTTCCGCTTTTTACATTCTGGAGAATGAACAGAAACTTTGGTTGAGGGCCACAACACCTCCGCTCAGCCCCGATATGCCAGAAGCGCTAAGAAAGGCCGGGCTTGAAGATCACCCTCATATTAAAAAATCTATTAGTGAGCTGAAACCTGTTGTTCTTGATGACACTTTAACCGCTGATTTATCGCCTGCGGAGGCAATGGTGGTAAAACATCGCAACCTGAGAAGCTTGCTATATTTACCTTTTGTACAGCAGAATGAAGCCATAGGGGTGTTAATGCTGGGGACATGTAATCGTTCAAGAAAATTTACCACTCATGAGGTTGCTCTTGCCCAAACGGTTGCTAACCAACTCGCAATTGCAATTCAGAATGCCCGGTTACATAACAATATCTTGAACTACAGGAACAACCTCGAGAAACTCGTTGTTGATTGTACTTCTTAACTAAATTCCGCCAATGAGGAACTTAAATCAATTAATGAAGAACTTAATAAGAAAAACGAACTTGTTTCAAAACAAAAGTCTGAACTTGAGGATGCACTTTACAACCTCAAGGTTGCTCAGATGAAGTTGTTTGAAGCGGAGAAAATGGCCTCGCTAGGTGTCCTAACAGCAGGTGTGGCCCATGAGATTAATAATCCGCTTAACTTTATCATGGGATCTTATCCTGGACTTATCAACTTTTTCACAATTGATCTTCCGGATTATCTGGAAAAAGTATCGCCATTACTAGATAGCATAAAACTAGGAATTGATAGGATTACCGGAATTGTTCGGGGGTTAAATCAATTCAGCAAGGATAGTAAGGAACTTAATGATGATTGTAATATCCATGCAATTGTTGATAATTGCTTGCTTATTTTACAAAACCAGTATAAGGATAGAATTCAAATCCAAAAAAATATGCTGATAGCGATATAAGGATTAAAAGGAATATTGGAAAGCTACACCAAGTATTTACTAACATTCTACTGAACGCTATTCAAGCAATCGAGCATCAAGGGGAGATTAATGTGGTTACAGAAATCGATAACCAACACGCTACTATTTCCATTCAGGACAATGGGTGTGGCATTGAAAGGGATATTTTACCCAGAATAACCGAACCGTTCTTTACAACTAAAAGCCCTCAACTGGGCAAGGGTTTAGGACTTTCAATTGCTTATAAAATTATAAATGAACACAAGGGGAGCATCAAGTTCTTTTCTGAGATTAATAAGGGTACAATCGTGGTTGTATCCTTACCTTTGGTCAATTAAACTGAGTTTAATGAAAGAATTTTGTCACTCACTTCAAAAATTTAGGTTTTATTCTGTGCTTTGTCCCCTGCTCATAGGCATAGGCAGTTTCAATAAGAGCATCCTCACTCCAGGCTTTTCCTATAAACGATATGCCAACCGGTAACCCATCAATACTACCCATTGGTACGGTTATGCTGGGATACCCCGACATAGCTGCATAGGATGAACTTCCACCTATATAATTGTCGCCTAAAATTAGATCGGTTTTCCAGGCCGGGGAACCGGTAGGGGCTATTAGTAAATCCAATTTATATTCGTTCATAATGCGATCGATGCCCATTTGTCGAATACCATTCAACATAAGTTCAAGAGCTTTTTTATATTCATCAGAGTTTAAATCGCCCTTGCTTTGAGCAAGGATTAACAACTGTTGATCGAAAAACCTAAGCTCTATACTGTCGTTTCGATTAAAAGTAATGAGTTCTTCAATATTCTTTACAGGTGCTTTATGGCCTAAAGATGCAAAATAGTTGTCTAAACCATCCTTAAATTCATACAAAAGAACAGTAAATTCGGCGCTGCTAATTTGATTGCTAATAGGTAAATTTACCTCAATCACCTCGGCGCCCAACCGGGTCATATCTCTTACTGCTTGCTTCATTAGAGTGTCAACTCTATGATGGAAACCCGACACGTTGGTAAGCCAGCCTATTCGCTTGCCTACCAGACCGTCCATTTTAAGAAACTGTGTATAATCGGAATAAAACCGGGCATTGGGATCCAAAGTTTTAAAATCGCAGGAATTGGGACCTACCATAGCACCAAGGCTAATGGCAACATCTTCGACTGTACGGCACATTGGGCCGGGTGTATCCTGTGTAAGGGATATGGGTATAATGCCGCTGCGACTAATAAGCCCAACAGTGGGCTTTAGCCCCACAATCCCATTGTTGTTTGATGGGCATACAATTGAACCATCGGTTTCGGTACCAATGGCAAATGCACAAAGGTTGGCTGAAACGGCCACAGCCGAACCAGAACTTGAACCGCAGGGGTTTCGGTCGAGAATATATGGATTTCGGGTTTGGCCTCCCACCCCACTCCACCCACTCGATGAGCGACTTGCCCTAAAGTTTGCCCATTCACTTAAATTGGACTTTGCTATAATTACAGCACCTGCCTGACGCAACTTGGCTGCAATCCAGTTATCGCGGCCTACAAAATTATTCCTTAAAACTGTTGCACCCGCTGTGGTGGGCATGGAGTCGAGTGTTTCGATATTATCCTTTAATACTACCGGAACACCATGTAAAGGACCTCGAATTTTACCCTCTGCCAATTCTTTATCCAACTCCCTTGCAATTTCCATGGCATGGGGATTAATGAAAATAATAGAGCTCAAACAGGGACCGGTCTGATCTATTATCTCAATTCGTTTCAGGTAATCTCTTACCACATCTTGAACAGTAAACTGTTTAGACCGATACCCATCGTGCAATTGCTTAATGGTTAATTCTTCAAGATATTTGGTTTTACTCAGCTCATCAGACTCTTTCCTTTGGCACGACACAGTAAACAATGCCAAAATCGCTATTATTGTTAATTGCTTCATCATACGCCTATTTATTTATTGAATGAAGTTATAAAAAATAAAAAAAGCAGTCAACCCGACTGCCTTTCACTCAATGCATTACTTAGAGTTTATTACTTACTAAATAGCTTTTGCTCTTTAACCCTTACTATTTTCCCATACTTGGTAAGCTGGTTCATATCAATATTCTTTTGGTCACCAACAATCATGTAAACCGTAGGTTTATTCTTTAACCGTTGGTTGTAAAAATTTTCAATATCATTCCAGGAGAGCGAGCGGTAAATCGGAAGCTTAAGAATTAAGGGATCGTTATTAAAACCTTGCCTTTTCCATGATTCAACACTTGCTGCAACGCCCCTAAATGTAGGCCTGCGGGTTTGTGCAGAAAGTTCCAGATGATTACGAATCATTTCGGTACGCTCGGGTTTTGCAGGCATAAAGTTAATAAGGCTGTCGAGAGTTTTCATTGCTGTTAGGGTTTTATCGGATTGCGTGCCAACATAACCCACAAAATCAACAGGGCTACCCTTGGTTTTTGGATAACGGAAAGAGCCACCGGCAGAGTAAGCCAACGAACGAAATTCCCTAATTTCTTGGAGTATTATACCCGAAAAACCACCGCCAAAGTAATCGTTAAAGGCATCTATGTACGGTGAATCGTTTGTATCAAAAGGGCTACCATTTACAAAAACATACATTTTGCTCTGCCGAGCCTTTGGCTTGTTTACAAACAAAATAGTTTTTTCGGCATACTGTTTTTTTGGCTTATCGAATGGCGCTGAATCCACCATAGGAGACTGTGAAAGGGGTATATACTTCTTTACATAAGAATCAACGGTAGCCATATCATTTCTACCACAGTATCGAACCGAGGCATGACAACGGGTTGCCTCTTTAAAAGCTCCTACAAGTTCTTTAGCCTTGAGCTTCTTCAACTCGCTCATTGTTAATCGATTTATGTATTTCGATTGAGCCCCGTAAAGTCCAAACTCAAAAAGAGCATCAGCAACGTTATCGGGTTCTGAGCGTTCAACCCTACGGTTGACCTTTTCGCCATTAATTATAGTTTTAATCTTTGACTGTTCCAGCTTGGGATCGGAAATGAATAAACCTACAAGTTTCAGCGTGGGCTCAAGGTTATGCTCAACTCCCGTTATATTAATGTAGGTGGCGTTTTCTGAACTCCAAACATTAATTGATGAACCCAATTTGGCAAACTCAGTTTTAAGCCTATTCACATCAAACTCGCCAGCACCAGCCATGTTCATACTGTTGGCAGCATACTTTAGCAATGGAAGGCTTTCGGTTCCAACCCTATATTCAATATCAAGAGAAAATACATCGTTTAACGGATTTTCAACCCTGTAAAGTTTATGACCACCGCTTAACTCAACTGCTTCGATATCCCTCTCAAAATCAATGAATTTATACTTTGGTGTAAGTGTGGGAATGGTATCAAAGTAACGGGCATACTCGCTTCGTTCATTTTTATTGGAGATCAAGGGTTTGAAATCGGGCTTAGCAATTTTTTCCTTCTTAGGGAATCCCATTTTGGAGTAAAAGGCCAAGTAATTTAGGCCAAATATCTCATTTGCAAATGCAACAACCTCATCCTTTGTAATAGCCTTAACCTTTTCGGGATAGCTGAACACCTCGTCGATACTTTTGCCATGGGTAAAGGCATCGCTCAGAAGGAGTGCCCGGTTTTGAATGCTCTCCATTCTGGTGGCATAGTTTCGATAAATCTCCAATTTAATAGCATTGAGCATGTCTTGGTCAAAATCGCCATTTTTCAACTTTTCAATCTGCTCTAAAACAAGTTTTTCAGCACTTTCAAGGCTTTGGCCTACTATTTTAGGAACAACAATTACCACTACAGCCCCATGATCGTGGTAGGGCAATGCCATCGATTCTGCTACAAGTACCTTGCCATCGATGCTCAAGCGGTCGAGTAAGCCTGTTAAGTAGCCATTGTTTAAAATGCGATTGGTTACATCCACCAAATGCTTGCGCTCATCGGTTGCGCTAGGTGCACGGTATCCCAGAATGGCCAATTTAATTGGCGAGAGCTTTGCTGAATAAAACTCTCTGCCCTTAAATGGATCCTCTTTCCATTTTTTAGGTTCAGGAACCACTCCGCTCTTCCATTGCCCAAACTTTTGCTCGATTATCGGGATAATTTGATCGGAATTAAAATCGCCAGAGAGGATGAGAGCCATATTATTGGGAATGTAATAGGTTTTAAAGAACTGGTACATTTTGGTTAGCGACGGATTCTTGAGATCCTCGATGGTTCCAATGAGTGTTTGCTGTCCATAGGGATGATTTTTGAAGAATTGTTTTTGGAATTCCTCGAGCAAACGGGTCTGGAACTGATCGTTGTATAGGTTCTTTTCCTCATAAACCACCTCGAGTTCGGCCTGGAAGCCACGGAACACAGGTTCCATGAAACGATGAGCATACAAGTCGAGCCAACGCTCAATTTGATTGGCTGGGAACTTATTATAAAAAAGGGTTTGATCGGGGCCAGTACCTGCGTTAATTAGCGATGAGCCCATCTCATTTAGCAGGTTATTCATTTCGTTGGGAATGGAATACTTATTGGCTTCAATCGATTCGTCATTTATTGCCTTCTGAATCTTTGCCCTCACCTCAGGATCTTTTGTTTTTCCCAACGAATCGTAGAGCTGAAATATCTTATCGATATGCGGTTTTTCCTTTTCCCAGCTAATGGTTCCCAGCTTTTTGGTTCCCTTAAAGAGCATGTGTTCCTGATAATGAGCCATGCCGGTTGCATCGGCAGGATCGTTCTTTCCGCCTGCCTTTACGGCAATCAAACCAAACACTTCGGGCTGGTGGTGTTGCTCATCAAGAATTACGGTTAGCCCATTGGATAATTTAATTTGACGGATTTTCTGCTGCTGAGCATCAATTTGACCATAAATATTGATGCTAATGCTGATAATAAATAGTAGCGCAACGATTTTTTTTAATTTCATTTGTTGATTCGCTTAATTTTTTTGCCTCACTAAAATAAAAAAAGTTGCTTAAATAATATAGTGATTTACTCATATGATTATTTGTTGCTAACTTTAGTTCAGCTATGTTGATTACATTTTATAGTTTCTCTGGTTAAAAAGAAAGTTAACCAGAAAGCAATCCATGGTATCCATGCTGCAATAAAGCAATTAGCAGTACCCGGTTACAATCAAACCTACACAATAGGGTTAAAACAACCCTAATAGCCTATAATTTTGAATCATCAGTAAAAAAATTTAATTTCATTAATTACCAGTAAGTTATGTTTTTATCTTAAACACGCGCTAACGTTCGGATCAACCCCGTGGGGCTCGCAATATATTTTGGTTCTGCCGAGTTCTTAAGAAAGCACTCGGTTGTTCATTTGTGTATGTGCAAGTTGCCTTAGGTGGATGTTTCATAGGTATTTTAAAGGTATCTGTATCCGCTGATACAAGTATAATTTATACATTGAAGCAGAAAGGCACCTACTTAAATGAACCTACAATTTATTGAATGAACTAAAAAAATTTCAATGGAATACAAAAAATTTTAAGATAGATTGATAAAGACCTTAATAATATATTTTGCTGAAAATCAATAAAAATGGTCGTTAATCAATTTACAGGAAATCAGATGTTGCTATTTTAACTTTAACAAATATAGTACGTAGGACTAAAGTAACAGTAGCGCATTAAAACAGAATCGGCTGAGGAGCTGCCTCAGCCGATAATTGTTTTACTATTCGATAATGGTTACCCAACCGTGTTTATCCTCAATTTCACCGTATTGAACACCCACCAGGGTTTGATATAGTTTTGTTGATATTGGGCCAGGTTTGCCGTCTTTACAGAAGGTATAAACCTTTCCGGTTTCAAGATCTTTTATCTCTCCAATTGGCGATATAATAGCTGCGGTACCACAAGCCCCTGCCTCCTCAAATGTTTCAAGTTCCTCTACAGCAACAGGACGACGCTCAACCTTTAATCCCAAATCTTCTGCAAGTTGTATAATGCTCATATTGGTAATGGAACCCAATATAGATGTTGATTTTGGTGTAATATAGGTGTTGTTCTTAATGCCAAAGAAATTGGCAGCTCCAATCTCATCGATATACTTTTTCTCCTTGGCATCGAGATACATGGGCGAGCTGTATCCAGCGCTCCGCGCTTTTTCAACCCCACGAAGGCTTGCAGCATAATTGCCACCAACCTTAAAGGTTCCGGTTCCCAGTGGTGCTGCACGGTCGCTATCGCGAACAATGGCAATTTTAACAGGATTAAACCCTTCCTTAAAATAGGGACCAACCGGGGTTACAAAAACCACAAACATGTATTCCTTAGCCGGGCGAACTCCCACCTCTGCACCCGAACCAAAAAGTAACGGCCTTAGGTAGAGCGAAGCGCCCGTACCATAGGGTGGAACAAAATCCTCATTTAACTTAACGGCCTTAACCACTGCTTCGTAGAAGAGCTCCTTGGGAACAGGAGCCATCAAAATACCCTCTGCAGAGTGCTGCAGGCGCTTGGCGTTTTCATCCCATCGAAACAGGCGAATTTTGCCATCCTTGCCACGGTAGGCCTTCATACCCTCAAAGGCTTCCTGACCATAGTGCAGTGCTGTGGCAGCCATGTGTATATTTATATACTCAGAGTCCGATACCTCAAGGTTGCCCCATTTGCCATTCCTGTAGTAGCACCGAACATTATACTTGGTTTTAACATAACCAAACGGAAGATTCTTCCAATCTAAGTTTTGCATGATTCCAATATTTTAAGAATTGGACAAATTGTAGTTTTACAAAGTTAAAGCATATCTTTTTATTTTGTTGTATTTTTTTAGATGTTTTACAGCAAAAAGGTTTAAATGTAGCTGTACAAATAGTTTTAATTATAAATTGAAAGCATAAAAGAATACTCATATCAAAGGAGTTAAATTGTAAAAGAAACAAATTTTTAGTTAAAAAGATAAATAATCAGACCCTTCGGGCCAAACCGATGCCTGAACCTGTGCAATATGAATTTTACGTAGCAGGTACATGCAAAGCCTTGATTGACCAATGCCTCCACCGATACTTTGTGGCAGCTTCCCCTCCAGTAGCAGGCTATGGAAGTGTAGCTTGCTACGATGCCCCTGTCCTTGCATTTGCAGCTGTAACCGCAATGCCTGGCTATCGACTCTGATCCCCATGGAGGAAAGTTCAAGTGCAATACCCAAGGGTTTGTGCCAAACCAAAATATCACCATTAAGTCCGCGAAAGCCATCGGGGCGGAGGGTTGACCAATCGTCATAATCGGGGGCTCGGCCATCGGAAGGCTTACCATCGGATAATGGATAGCCAATACCTTCGATACAAACAGCACCATACTCTCTACAAATTTTTTGCTCGCGTTCGCGCGGGCTCATCTCAGGAAACATGCCCTCAAGTTCGGCCGAATGAATAAAAAATATTTTACCGGGTAGCTCCGGTTTTATTCCCGCTACCCTACCGCAAATAATGGCCTCCATCTCAACAATGGCAGAATAAATATCAGTAACGCTTTTACGAAAGCACTCAACGCTCTTATCCTGAGGACGAATACACTTCTCCCAATCCCACTGATCGACATATATTGAATGGGTAGCATCGGGAACCTCATCGGGCCTTAATGCGTTCATATCGGTATAAATACCGTTTCCGGGTTGCAATTTAAGGCGATGGAGCGTAAGCCTCTTCCATTTAGCCAACGATTGCACCACTTCAATCTTCCTGTTTAAGTGGGGAGCATAAAACGAAACCGGTCTTTCCGCTCCGTTTAAATCGTCGTTAATACCCATTCCTGAGGGCACTATCAGCGGAGCTGTAACCCTCCTGAGGTTAAGTTTTGCCGAAAGCAATCGGGGAAATGTTTCCTTAATCAGGGTTATGGCATCCTCGGTTTCAATGGAGCGGATTACGCTACCGGTTTGTGTTTCTAAAATTTTTGTCTGCATAGTTATAGCTGTTAGGTAATTTTTGATTTTCCTTGAAATGTTGAATAAAAAAGCCTTTTCGCCGGACTCCGGGAGGGGCAATAGTAACGTGCACCAAACCCAGTGGGGGTGGACGATTATTATTGCTATAATTAATACTCATGCCTACCATCATAATCACTAATTCATAAACAAAAAGGCCTTCCGTTGTTCAGGAAGGCCTTGGTTTGCAAATATTATTTTTAACTACACGACACCAAAACCTCCCACTTTCAACAAATTATTATTGTTGAAATTGAAGTAATTACTGGTGCCTCTAAGTTGAATCATTTCTGGTTTCGTTTTACAGTTGCAATATCGGTAATGTTTTTTATAAAAACAAATTTATTACGAAGGAATTAAAGATTATAAAATAACAAATAATTTACCCGGCAAAGGCAGATTGCAGAATCTCTAGGAGTTAGCGGAATTCCAAAATCCAGATCTCAAATCTCAGAAATTATTCGGTTTTGAATCTTTAATTATCTATTAACCATCAACAATATTATGAGCAACGAACTCTTTTTATTGTTTTGCTATAGCTTCTCAATATCCGATACCAACTCGTCGATTTCGGATTCGGAAAAGCCCTTTTGAAGGGCTAATTCGTATAGGGTTCCCCAAACCGGTTCGCCGCAAATAATACAAGTTATTCCCTTATCTCTAAGAAACGCTACCGATGCGGGAACCCGCTCAACAAGTTCCTCAATGCTGATATCCCTGGAAATAGGCATAGCAGTTACTCGTTGTGAATAACAATTTCATGCGAAAGGTTCATTGCCTTTCTATATGAGGCGCTCACACCGCAGTACCTTGTATCGCTGAGGGTAACGGCTTTTTTAACATTGTCAGGATTGAGGTTGTTGCCCCAGAACTCGTAAATAACCTTCATTTCGGCGTAATGCTTTGGATGCTCATCGGTTTGCAGGGCCTCAACGCTAACGCGAAACTTTTTAACATTCTCGCGCATTTTTTTGAGTATAGAAATAACATCCATTCCAGTGCAACCGGCAAGGGCTAGTAGCATCAAAGGTTTTGGACGAGGGCCACGATTGGTTCCGCCAACATTATCTTCGGCATCAATTATAATTTTATGACCATTAACATCGGCCTCAAAGGCCATACCGTCAATCCAATCGGCATTAACTGTTATTTTATCCATAAATTCACATATTTAAATAGGAACAGCAAAAAAAATGCTTTTGTTCAAAAAAAACAATTTTTGAACATCAATTTTAAGTCGAACCCGGGCTATATGGGTAGCGGAGTCAAGAAAGAGATGACTGGTAATAAAATTCAAATACACATTAAAATGTAGGACAAGGCAGTGCTTTCCATCGTTTGCGTGTTACTGTTTTTAGTAAAATGGACATTGATATCTCATGCGAACCACCACTTCCCACGCCTAAACGTGAAATGGTGAAATCGTAGCTGTAGCCAAAACTCATATTATCCAGTTTATATCCTACCATGAATGACAGGGCATCGATTCGTTTATTTACCTTTCCTTTGGGCATACCCCTCCACCAGAATCCGAAGCTCAAAGGCTCGTTCATCCAGTAGAGCCCCAAATCTAACTGTTTATATTCACCCTGAAACTTCAAATTAAAAGCAGCGGTGATGCTTTGCTCAATTTTACTCATTAAAAAACCCTTTGTAATATACCTATAGCCTCCGTAAAGTGAAAACTTAAATGGAGTTCGGGCTTCATCATTGTAAAAAGAGCTTACAGGTCTAAGCATATGATCCCAGGTAAAACCAAACCAAGAGTTGTAGGAATAGACCAGTACAGAAGATGCCACATCGATATCCCAAACAGCGGACTTACCGGGAAATACCAAAGAGCTAGGGGGGGCAGGATCAAGCGCCAGCTGATCGCCAAAGGTGAGATTACTAAAATTTATGGATATTTGCTGGAGGTAAAAGCCCAAACCGGGTCGGATATGGATATCGGGATTGGGGGTAAAATCGTAAGAGTAAAGAGTACCAAAACGGGTATTACCATAATTTCCTGCACCGGCATGATCACGTTGGGCAGCAAGCCCAAATCCGCTATGAAAAACGCTCATGTTATAGTCCCATGAAACGCCATAGGTTTGAAACCCATGGGGCACACCAATCCATTGATTGCGGTAATTGGCTACTGCACGTTGCCCAGCAACTCCACCTGCAAAGGATGGTCCTAAGTGCATTGGATTAGAATAGAACTGGGTAAAATGGGTATCCTGCGAAAAGGAAACCCTACAGGCTATCATCGTCAACAAACCAATCGTAAATAAACCCTTTTTTATCATAAAGCCTATCTTAGTAATGTAACTGTACCTCTTTGGTCAAATACCTTTCCGTTGGTGAACGTACCAATAGCTCTCCAAACATAAACCCCCTGATCGGCTAAGCGGCCATTAATATAACCATCCCAGCCAATATCAACATCTATTGAAGTAAAGACCTGTTCGCCCCAACGGGTAAATATCATCAACTTATACTCCACAACACCATAATGAATAGGGTGAAATACCTCATTTTTCATGTCATGTTCATCATATGCCCCGCCATTAGGTCCACTTGGATTGGGTTTAAAAGCATCAGGAAACTTAACATAACCGATTCCCTCAACCCAAACAGCAGGATATTTTGATATGGAATCGACGCAAACAGCATCCTGATATTTTCTATAGGCCCACATGGAGATTCTGAATTCGCCCATATGGGTATAAATATGATTTGGGTCCTTAACGTCAATGTATTGTGTTCCATCCCCCATATCCCAGTCGTAGGTACAAGAATCGCAATTGGTGGTAAGGTTCTGCAACCTCACTTCGGCATCGGGCAACATCACGCGTGCGGGATAGGCAACAAAATCAGCATTGGGAGTTGGATAAACCCTTATAATACCATAGTCGAAACTTTCGCCACCCTCTCCCGTTACCTTAAGTTTTACACGATAATAACCGGCACTGTCAAAACGATGAATTGGTTGGAAATCGTTAACAGGAGGGGTACCATCATCAAAATCCCATTCATAGCCATTGCTATCGCCATACTGCGATCTATTAACAAATTGTACCACATGCGGGGCACATCCATTTGCCTTGTCCTGAGTAAAATCGGCAATAGGTTTAGACGGCATCAGGTACACAACCTTTGATGTGGAGTCCTTACAATGCGGACTATTGATAACAAGCGAAACATCATATGTAAATCCCTTTTCCTTATGTCCCCATCGGGAATAGGTGTGGGTACCAGGATTTTTATTGGTGCTACTTGTATTATCATCAAAGTTCCATGAGTAATTCCATGAGTCGGCAGCAGGCGAAGATTCATTAATTATATTAAATGTATTATCGGGAAACTCCTTTAGAGGTGGCTCAACTCCAATTAAAGCACGAGGTGTAGCCCAAATGGTAATTTGCTTTACTGTATCGTCAACGCAATCGTACTCCGAACGAGCTGTCAGACGCACATTGTAAATTTTGTCGTTCTCGGTGTCGTTCAGAAATGTTTGGTTAGGATTTGTAGATGAAGACGTGTAACCATCGTTAAAATTCCACTCAAAAAGATTTGCGTTGGTGGAAAGGTTTGTGAATTCTACCTCGTGCGGACTACAGCTCTCATATCCTGGGGTGACATCGTAATCAGCAGTTACACGGGGAAATACCTGCACCGTTTGCGAAACGGAATCGGCACAGTTATGATCATTAACCGCTTTCAACCAAATTTGATAAGCAACAGGGTCGCTACTAAGATTATCAAACCGATGCTTCATGTTTGCCATAGATGTGGTTGTAGTATCGGTGCTATCGCCAAAATTGTAAGTAAATGTCAGGTTTGTTCCCAAGGTGCCATTCTGCATTTCCACATCAAAAGGTGGACAAGATATATAATCGCCAGTAAGTTCCATAGTAGCGTAAGGGCGAGGATAAACTGTTACATCCTTTTTCACGGAATCGATACAACCATGCTCGCTTTGAGCAGTAAGCGTTACTGTAAAAATGGCGTCATTATTGGTATCGGGATTTTTATATTCCTCTACCGGGTCAGAATCGTAGCTATGGTTACCATTCCCAAATTTCCAAATAAACTCATTATTGGAGCTAAAAGCTTGAGTTTGGTTAACAAACTCTACACGGTGAGGGGTACACCCTGCAAAGTTAGCATCAAAATCGGGATAAATTCGGGGGTAAATACTTAACGGTAGGGTTTTAACATCGGAACAGGCGGGGTTGTCGCGATATGATGTGGTAAGAGTAATAGTTGGATTATCGACAGAAAGGGTGCTATTTGAATATCCATGTTCAATGGGTTGCTCATCAGTTGAAGTTTGGCCATCGCCAAAATCCCATGTATACTGATATAGAGGAGAAGTTGATGTGTTATTTAATCCAATGGTAACTGGCGAGCAACCTTCGGTTTTATCCCATGCAAAATCGGCAACCACTTTTGGGTTAACAGTTATTATTTGACTTATGCTATCTCGACAGCCAATAGCATTAACTGCTTTAAGCCAAACCGTATAGTTAGTCAGCTGGTCGTTTCTATTATTTGTAAAGGTAATACCAGATGGGTGTTCCTGATTGGTTTGCATACCATTTCCAAAATCCCATAAGTATGTTCCCAAACCAGTTGAGCTATTAGAAAAGTCAACCGTTAATGGGTTACACCCCCGATTTGTACTCGGAGTAAAGGATGTCATCACTTTAGGATAAATATCAATAAACTCCTTTTGAATTGTACTCGTACATGTTAGCCCACTATTAATGTGGTTTTGCGATGCCGTAAGGATTATTGTGGGCTTAAAAATGGAGTTTAGTTGGTCGTTATCAAAGGTATAGGTATGTGTGAGTGTTGGGCGTTGTGTTTGCTGCTGCTGAGGAACACCTCCTAATGAGTAACCGTAGTCCCAGTCAAAGGTTGAGCCATTAAGTGAAGTGTTCGTAAAACTAACATCGAAGGGTACGCAAATATTATCGTAAGTCGTGGTAAAATCGGCTTCAACCCTGGGATGTATAGTAACAGGAACATCAACAGATTTTGAGCAGCCATTTGCATTTGTGGCTGATAATGAAACCGAAAAGGATTTATCAGTAGCCGTTCTATTTTCAAAATAGTGGTCAAAATTATCCTGTAAGGTGGTAGAATAGCTTTGACCATCTTTGAAATCCCAGGTGTAAACCAGATCGCCACCAGTAGAGCTATTAGTAAAGGTGATAGGGCTACCGGGGCATGCAAATTGCTCAAGCGATGAAGCCTGAGGAATTAGGCGGGGATAAACCGTAATTGTTTTGGAAACGGGTTGGCTTACACAAGCACCATTAGCATTAGAGGTTACCAAAGTTATGGTATGTGTTGAAATATTATCGGGATCGAGATTATCGGCCTGATAAGTGAATGGATTAGAATTATTGCGTGTTTCATTAGGGAATAAGCCGCCAAACGACCACTCATAAGCTGTTGCTCCAACACCAGTAGGCGTAAATGTAACATCAAAAGGCGTACACTCACCACTCATTTGCATGGTAAACCCATTAGTTAACTTTGGATGAACCGTTACGCCTAAGGTTTTGGTATCGGAACATCCATGAACATTTGAGGCGGTGAGGGTAACGGTATATTGTTTGTCGTTTTGGGTATCATCATTATAAAATATATGATTAACCGTTTTAAGGTTAGAGGTAAGTCCATCGCCAAAGTTCCATGTAACATATTCTGGATGGGTAGAAGTACCGTTAATCACGCTAGTGCTATTGAAATCAACCGAAGCACCTTCGCAAATCACCTGATCGACATTGGGTGTAAAGTTAGCCGTTACCCCAGGATAAACCCTAACAGGAATCGTTGAAACATCGGTACATCCGTTCACATTTGCAACCCTTAAAGTAACATCGTAGAGTTTTTCGGAACCAGTTAGGTTATCTTGTGTATGAGGAATATTTATAGGTGCGGTGGTTGATGTAAACAACTGGTCGAATGTTCCATCACCATCAAAATCAAAATCATAGGATGATATCCCTGGATGCTTGGTCAGGGAAATGCTATAATCGTGTGGAGCGCAACCAGCCAGGTTATCGATACTAAACTCAGACCTAATAAACGGATACAGGGTTAATTGTTTTGTAACTGGTTGAGAGGCGCAGCCATGCTCTGATTCAGTGGTAAGAGTTATGTTGAACGTTTTATTATTCTGAGTAAGATTGGTAAAAGTGTGAACAGGATCACGCTCATTTGAAGTTGATCCATCGCCAAAACTCCAGTTAAAAGTTGCATTGCTAAGGATACCACCACCAGTAAATGAGCTCAAATTTGTGAGGGTGAGGGTTTGCGGGTTACACAATGGGTCATTCGGAAGCATAAAGTCAGCGGTCACCTCAGGATAAATGGGGATAGAATTGTCAAACACTTTTGATTTAGTACAACCGGCAAGGTTTGCTACTGTCAGTTTTGGTTGAAAATTATAGGCTGCTCCTGATTGATTAATTTCCTGACGGGTGAAAACATCCTGTTGCGATGATTGGTCATAGATTACATCATCTATCCCATTATTATCCCAATCCCATCGATACTCGCTTGTGCCAGCATACTTTTGAACATCTATGCTTAAATCGACAGGTGAACAATTGGTGTTATTAAGAACAATAAAATCTGCATCGACAAAAGGTTGAACCGTTACTGTAGTAGGATTAGAAAGGAATTGGCACCCCTTATCGGAAAGCATGCGGAGTTGAATATCGTAGGTATGGGCCGATGCATCGTAGTTTTGTATGTTATACGTGGTAGTTGGTTGGTTAGAAATTACATTTGAGCTGCCCCCCTCGCTAAGAATCCATTCAAGAGTGCTACCATTTGAGATATTAGTTGCGTTAAGATTAACAGCTAATGGTGAGCAAATAACATCGCCTTGAGTTGCCACAGCAACATCGGCTGATGGGGTTGGATTTACAGTGATGGTTTGAGTAAACGTATTGGTACACCCACCTGCATTTTGTACTTTTACACTTATAGGTGTTGTAGTGTTTCGCGAGAAGGTCCAGTTGCTTGGATCGCTACTCTCAAAGGTTCCATCGCCATCTTTATCCCAATAGGTATTTGTAATTCCTCCCGTGCTATTATTTATAATGGGAATGGATTCTCCGGAACAAATTTCAACCTTATCAACTGCAAAGCTAGCACGTATATAGGGTTGAACCGTAACAGGTACCGACTTTGTAACCGCACAGTAGTTGTACTTATCGGTAATGGTAAGTTCAGCGTTTAAATTCTGAGGGTTTGGGGAGTAATTATAATAGGTATGCGCTGGGTCGGGGTCGGAAGAAGTTGCCCCGTCGCCAAACTCCCATCGGAAGGTTGCAGTACCGCTGTTTCCTGTGGGGTTAGCCTTAAAATTAACAGTTACTGGGTGGCAATTGTTAGGATCAGACGTAGAAAGAATAGCTGGATTTATATTGATATCTGGATAAACTAAGATATCTTTTGAGAAAGTTTTTTGGCAAATACCAGTAGCATCAATAACCATTTGTGTTATGGTATAACGTAAGGTATCGATGCCGGTATTAGTGAAAGGCACCTGAAAGGTTGGAGAATCATTCCTTCCCTCGTTAGGATCGTTCCAATCGCCATCGCTATTTAAATCCCACCAGCTTTGGTCAGCACCTGTTGCATTGTTGATAATTGTTGGCTGAAACCTGGAGCACCCCTCAAATTGATCGGTAGTAAAGCCTGGATAAATAGGATCAGAAACCAGAAAATTAACCTCTCGGGTAGCAGACAGCCCGCAGGCTCCACTAACCACAACGGTATATTTAAGTGAGCGTGTAATGTTAGAGGCAACAGGAGTAGGGCTGGCCGGATCATCTAAGAAATCGCTTGGTGTCCATAGGTAATGTGTGCCACCACTGGCATAAAGCTGGCGCGAATCGCCATAACAAATTTTACCGCCCTGCGATTCGTTTACAACAACAAAAGCAGTAGGGTCAAAGGTGTTAAAGTCCGAAAAATATCCATAAAAGGCATCGGCATTAGGATGACCATTCAGAATACCGAGGTGAAAAACGTCCTTGGTATTCTCCAACAGGTAGGCCTCATCTACTCCTGCTTGAATGTTATCGGCTTTAAAACTGACATAAACCCACTCATTAAATGGTGCGGTTGTTCCAACATCGGTATAGCTGGCCGGGTTATTAAGCCCCGGAACAATTGCTGTTACATCGTTACCATTTTTATCGTATAGCTTAAATCCATCTTCGGCACCCTTCCGCACCAGTATATTCATGTAAAACTCATAATACTTAGAACCATACCCGTTGTCATAATCAGCCTTAGTTCTGTTAAATCCAACGCGAGACGACCCGGTACATGTTGAAATGGTTGGAATAATGGCTCCAGCAACCTGCGTATGAGTTCCATCACCGAAACCTGAAAGATGGTAAACGTAAACCTCCTTATCTGCCTCAATTGTTGTGATAGGATTTGCATCAGGAACCTGAACAGGAAGTACCCCTCTTTCATTTATCAAACCAGCATAAGCGCCATTTACCCAAACCTGAGTATTGCTTTGGGTACCTATAACGTACACGTATTCTTGGGCATCTGCTAATTGGCCTCGCACCACTGCGTAATGGAATCCAATATGATCTGTTGGTACCAACTGGTCGCCCACAAAATCAACTCCACCTCCAGGGCTAACCATATCGTGACGGGAGTTGATTGCAATATCCCCTCCGCTTACCACCTCAACTTTGGTTCCAGCCAGAGTGTAATTGGGATCAACCTTGTATGCAACGTTATTATCGTTTTTATATGAGGCTATAATTGCTGTTTCCCCCCTATTTAGCCAAATGGTAAAGGGAACATCCGCTGGCTTTGACCCTGTAGGGTAAACAAAAACACTTCTTGTAGGAGTAATGCGTATTTCGGTGTTATCCTCAGTTGCAACAATCTCAAACGAGCTATAGGGCCTATAAGTGTATTTAGTTTCATTTGTAACATACTGTGAAATAGGATAAGTCGTTTCAAAAGGGATATAAAATGTTTTCCCCAAAGCATTCTTCCCCTTAAGGGCAAGCAGGTCCATATTAAAGATAGCACTAATCTCATAATACACAGTAACAGGCGATGTAGCCTCAATTAGCAAGCCCTTGTTATTTTTATTAACATAAGGGTGAGGCGCAGCGGTATTTGAACTTGTCCAAAGAAGACGGTTTTCTATTGAAGTAGCAGGTGTGGTTTTATCATCCCCAATTAGGTTATATGCAGCCAAATCAATGGTTTGGGTTTTATTGGCTGAAATATTGAACACCAAGGGATTTCCCCCATTAAAGTTTGCCGCATTGGCAGGCATGCTAATGGTTACCGTACTAGGAAGAGTACCGGTGGTTATCCTTATATATGTTGGATAGCCCTTATTACCCGGAGATGTTTCGTCACCGTTCCAATGGTAACGGTTAATCTCTGGTACGCTAAACCAAAATTCTGTGTCAGTTTGTGCATTTACTTCACCACCAAAAATGAAGGATAAAATAAGCACTTCAAAAAACACCCACGAAAACTTCCTCAACCCCATTTTACTTAAATTTTGTTAAAAACGGTCCAAAATTATGGAATTAGAAAATACTAATCAATACCACCCAAGTCACTGCCATTTAGAATTTTTCAAAAACATTAATCAGCCTTAATTTTACAAGAACGAATACAAAGTTTTATGTTGTAAAACATATTTTAAAACGTAACCTTTTGAGAGGTTGCTTTTAGTCTAAACAAAAAAAAACAGAATTTTGCAATTGATTAAAAATATGAATTATGAGTCGATACCTGTATGTTTGGATATTTGTTCTTTCAACGCAACTAACAAACGGACAGATATATCTGTCTGAAGATTTTGAAGGTGGAGTAAAGCCAAGTGGCTGGACAGAGGAACGCGTTACGGGGAATAGGTTTTGGAGATACCAGAATGGAGGGTATGCATCGTCAAGTGCTCCCACCTATCATCATCCTGCCAGTGCATATTCGGGTAGCTACAATGCATTATTTCAAATAGAAGAGGTTGGACCAAAAACAAAACTCATCACCCCTGAAATTGACCTACGATTTGCCACTAAACCAGTTCTTGAATTCTGGCACGCACAGGAGTCGTGGGGTTCAAACGATATACTAAATGTTTACTATAGGCTTAGCCCAACCTCACCCTGGGTGTCACTTATTGAGTATCCTAACCCTACCATTGGATGGGTGAAAAGGGAAATCATCCTGCCTGAGGAGGCTAAGTCGGCCAAGTGCCAAATAGGATTTGAGGGTATCTCCAATTGGGGCTGGGGTGTTTGCCTCGACCACATTGAGGTTGTTGAGCGGGGAAATGTCCCAAGGGTTGTTTATAGCATAAATGCCCTACAAAAAAGTCAGACACTTCCTACGGGGACCTCTGCTAATCCTGTACTTGCAATTGAAATTGGTGTAAAAGGGAATACCGGAACGCTGAACTTATCGAGTATTACAGCAAACTACACTGGCGATGCGGTAAATGATATTAATGGTTGGCAACTCTTTTACTCCACCGATACAGTAAATATTACCAAAAACAGAATACCATGCGATGTAAATATTACAGGTAGTACCATTACATTATCAAACTTTTCACAAGAGTTCCAAACCGGAGAAAATTACATTTTTATAGCAGCAAACATAAGCCCAACTGCACAGCATGGGCATGAGGTTGATTTATTGATTAATCCAAATTCAATTACAATAAGCGGGGCCACATACACCTCGTCAACATTAAATCCAACAGGTAAATACATAATAGCAGAATCGCTTTTTTCTGATGACTTTGATGGCGCTACATCAAGTTGGACACTATCAGGCACATGGGAGGTAGGTGCACCCACCGGCGCAGGAATTAACGATCCCAGTTACCCCTACAATGGCACAAAAATACTTGCCACAAATCTTAACGGCAACTATCCGGCTAATATTTCAACTACAAATTCTCATGAGGCAATTATAGGCCCAATTGATGCCAAATACTTTCAGGATCTGAAAATATTTTATAAGCGATGGCTGAATATCGACTATTTTGATAAAACAAGAATATACCTTAGCAACGATAGCCAAAGTTCATGGACTCCTATTTGGTATAATAACAATCTGATTCTTGATAATAGCTGGAGGTCTAGTTCGCATGACATATCAGAGCTAGCTGCACGCAAACAAAATGTTTGGATTAAGGTAAGTATTGATACGAGTGATAACACTACGGAGTACGGTGGTTGGAATATCGACAACTTTGCTGTTACTGGTAACTTCATATCCACCGATGTGGGGGTTACCTCACTTATAACCCCCATGCCATACTGCGGATTAACAAGTTTGGAGGAGGTAAGGGCTAAGGTTAAAAACTTTGGAGGAAGCCCAATTACCACCCCATTTGATGTGGGGTATTCTTTAGACGGGGGTAGCACCTTCACCCGTGAGGAATTCAACCCTAACATTAATGTTGAAGGCGAAGTGGAGCTAACTTTTAACCAAAAAGCCGATTTAAGCAATCCGGGATTAAAAAAATTGGTAATAAAAACATTCCACCCTGATGATGAGGATAACTCAAACGATGCGTATTCCTACGATTTTTATGTTTACCCAACCGTTGTTGCTCCGCAAAATTTTTCCTTTGAGAGCTCCACACAGTACTGGTATGGCCATGGCACTAACAGCACAATGACTTGGGGAAATCCACAAGGGAATGTACTAAACAAAGCCTACGATGGAGTAAATGCATGGGTAACCAACCTAAAGTATAGCCATAATGCCAACGAGGTTTCATACCTTGAGAGCCCGTGTTTTGACATTTCAGGCCTGAACTACCCCATTCTATCGTTCTATTACGCCATGCAGGTTGAGGAAAGCGTTGATGGTTTTAATGTTGAGTATAGCATTAATGGAGGAGCCACTTGGCAATTACTAAACGTACACTCCGGATACTCACAGAACTGGTACGATACACCCTTAGTAACGGCACTTGGCAACTCCGGATGGAGTGTAAACACCTCGGGCTTTAAGCAAGCATCAAATCTTCTACCCAACGATGCTATACTTGCAGGTAATGTGAAATTGCGCTTCGTATTCAAATCAAACTCAATAAACAACTATGAGGGGGTTGCAATTGACCAGGTTGAGATTAAAGAACTACCATACGAAGTAGGAACTTCACAGCTTAACTCCCCTTTAGATGCCTGTGAAATTGGAAATGCATTTTTGACTGTTACCGTAACTAACTATGGATATAAACCATTACCCACCAATCTTAAGATTCCCCTTGTAGCCAAAATTGATACTTCATCTTACAATGATACCATTACCATCCCTTCCCCCATAAACCAAAATGACAACTTACTGTACACAACCACGTTTAAACATAAATTCAACAATGCAAAAACTTACAATATAAAAGTTTATACAAATATTAATGACGACTGGAATAGATCAAACGATACACTAAGCACACAAATTGAAGTTTACGGAATGCCAGGGTACACCCTGGGACCCGATATTGGCACACTTAACCATGATACTGTGGTTTTGGATGCCGGTGCTGGATTTAGTTCCTATGAGTGGAAAACAAAAGTTCCCTCAAATACGCCAAACTGGTCAGTAGGAAAAACTACACAAACATATAATGCAGGTGAAGTAGATTATGGACTATACGCTGTTAAGGTTACCAATGATAGGGGTTGTACGGCACACGACACCATTGAAGTTATCCAATCCGATAAAAATGTTGGAGTAATAAGCATTGATAATATTACCAGCGAATGCTCACATCCCAATCCAATTAACCCCACCGTAACCCTTAAGCATTTTGGAAGTTCATCCTTTGATGGCACTCAACACTTTGATATTGGAATTAGCATTAATGACGAAGAGGTGCTCTCTGAAACCTTCACCCCTGCAAATGGATGGAATACAAACGACACCTATCAATTCACATTTGCGGGAACTATTGATTTAAGCAATAAGGGCGATTACCGAATTGCCGCTTACACCAAATTTCAAGATGATATTAACAAAAACAACGATACCACCAAGCTAAATGTTTCCACATACGGATTGCCAGAAATTTCATTCGGCCTTCCCGATACAATATCTACAAGTAATGTGGATACAATTGTACTAAGCGTTGAGTCGGGGCTTAGCAGCTACCAATGGCAACGAAAAATAGATGGCACCTCTGCATGGGAAAACCTGAGTGAAACTACAGAAAGTTTGAGTTTAAACAATTTAACCTACAATACCCGTTCAGCTATCTATAAGGTTTTAGCTACCGACAGCTGGGGTTGTGGTACAGGTGAAGCATCAATATATATAAACACCAAAGATATTGGGGTATATAGCATCGAAAGTCCCGCAGCAGCAAGCTGCTACTCACCTAATGGGTTCAGGGTAAAAGCACAAATACAAAACTATGGACAGGATGTTTACCCCACAGGTTCCGTCATTAACACCAAAGTAACTACCGAACAAGGGACAAGTGAACAATCCTTCACGCTTACATCGGACCTAACTCCTGGTGATAGGGTAGCCATAGAGATGAACGACTACAACTATTTGCCCGAAGGAGAGCATACAATAGTAGTATCCACTGATGTTTTCGGCGACCTTACCCCAAGCAACGATTCAAAAAGTACAACCTTTAACATAGTACCTTCGCCCAACGTTGTGATTGAACCTGATACACTTCGTATGCATTTCACACCCACATCAACCTATACCATTTCGCCAAGCTACTCAATTGATTGCAACAGCTACCTTTGGCAAGATGGCACCGTTGATTCCCTTTACACAATCTATGGTTCCCCAATGTACAACCTATACCATGTTAACGTTTCAAACGAATATGGCTGTTCAGCATCCGATACCATTGATGTGATTTACAAGGATATCAATCTGTTACAATTCCTCTCTCCAGTAAACACTTGTGAGCTCAATGGCGAATACGATGTTAAAATACGCATTCAAAATCTTGGACCCGAAATGCCTGAAGGTTCAAAAGTTGAGGTTAAAGCATGGATGAATGGCAATTTGATTACCACTGAAACAATAACATTATCTGAAGCATTAAACTATCAAAATGTTAGGGACATAACCCTTACGGCTAAGGCTACAATCTCAAATCATGCAGAAATAAGGGTTGAGGTTAAATCGTTAGACTTTGAGGAGGTGACCTATTCTAACAATGTGCAAACCAAATTTGTAACATCAACTGGCTATCCCACGGTTAACCTTGGCCCCGACCGTGAGGTTCATGCATTTACCGATACAATTAGAGCGGGTAGCAATTTCGATAGCTACTTATGGACAACAGGCAGCACCGACTCAACCATTATTATTAATCAAAGCGGAACCTATGGCGTAACTGTATCCGACTACTATGGATGTACCGCCTATGATGAGGTGAACATTTCCTTAATTTTGGATGATATTGAGGTTACAACCCTAAACCATCCGCAAACGGGTTGCAACATGAGCAATTCAGAACCAGTTGAAATTCAAATCAGAAATAATGGCGATAAAATAGTTCCCGGAGGAACAATACTTCAACTTGGATTTGAGCAAAATGAGCAAACCGTAACAGAATCGTATACGCTACCCCAAACCCTCGACCCACAAAGCGCTATCACCATTCCATTTACCAATACCATGGACTTTAACGTTAGAAAATCTTATAACATAAAGGTATGGGCAATTTGGGCTAACGATATGGTATCTTCAAACGACACTCTTGAAAAAAACATTACAGCCTATCCCGATATTTTAGTTGAACTTGGTGACGATGAGGTGTATTGCGAGGGTACCCCTGCAACCATTGACGCCGGAAATTACAATAACAGTCCTACATATAGCTGGAGCACCGGTGAAACTACACAAACAATAACTGTAACACAAGCAGGCACTTACACAGTTACCGTTACCGATGCCAATGGATGTAGCAATACCGATAGTAAAACCATTTCGTTCCAACAGGCACCCACTGTAACCTTAAATAATTTTAACCCGGTTTGCTCTAGCCAGAACGAGCTTACCCTTACAGGAGCGAATCCCGAAGGAGGTGTTTGGTCTGGGGTAGCAGTAATAGGGAACATTTTTTATCCAGCACAAGCTGGACCCGGGAATCACACAATAACCTATACATACACCGACAACTACGGCTGCACGGGAAGCAACTCAAAGGACATAACCGTTAACCCCACCCCTACAGTTGATCTTGGTCCTGATACAACCATTACTGCCCCTATAACACTTGACCCCGGCGATTTTTATGCTTACCAGTGGCACGATGGCTCAACAAACCGAACCTATTATGTGGCTGCAACTGGCAACTATTCCGTTACTGTAACCGACGTAAACGGATGCAATGGATTCGACGAGGTTTACATCATTTACAACGAAACCTTCGATGTACAGGTAACCGCTCTGAACAGTCCTAACAGCCACTGTTACGATGGCAACGACGATGAGATTAGTGTTGTACTTACTAACCTTGGAGGGAAAACCATTAATATCAACGAAACCATTTCCCTTAAGTTCAGCGTTGGCCAACAAAATGTAATCGAGAACGTATCGTTTGATGCACCTTTTACCACCAACCAAACCAAATCGTACAACTTTAACCAAAAGGTTAACCTGCCCATGGGAAATAACACGCTCAAATTTATTGCCTCCCTTAATGGTATTTCCGGTACTCAAAAGCAATACAATATTGATATTTATCCCCTACCCAATCTCAACCTTGCCAATGGCAACGATACCCTAAGGGTTTCGTTACCCTATGAACTAAATTCGGACATAGGCGGTGTATCCTACCTTTGGAGCACCAATGCAACCAGCCCAACCATTACTATACCTACAGGGGCATGGGGAAAATATTGGTTAAGGATAACCGATTCGCATGGGTGTGAGGCTTCCGATACCGTTGTAATTATTTGGCCCATGGGTATTCAAAGCAATGACGATCTGGACGCCATGGTTACCTTATATCCCAACCCTACCACTAACACAGTAATTTTAAGAATAGAATCGCAGGAACCCAAACCCTACCAGGTAAACCTTATTGCACCTACATCAGTTACTTTAAGAACACTATATTTTGAACCCACCACATTGGCCGAGGCCAAAATAGAGATGAAAGACCTTCCCGATGGTATTTACCTGTTAAGGATATTCAACAAAACAGAAAGTGTTACTTTAAAAGTAATTAAAACCCAATAGCCCTTCATATTTATTGCAGTAAGGTGGTAGGCATAAAAAAACTGCCACCTTAATTTTTTTGGGAGGGGGCTCTAGTATAGTTTAATCACTTAAATAACAGCAGCAAAACAATCGTTTATCAACATAAGATAAGTTGACATAAATCATTGTTGTTAAAAAGTGACCTAAATACTTTTGTGCCAGATGAACAATTGAGTTTAACCCAAAGAACTTAACGTTATGCATAAAATAGATAAACACCCCATTCTTGAGGTGCCCCAACGCAACACTGTTACCTTTATGTTCAATGGAAGGGAAGTAAAGGGTGAAAGCGGTTTCACCATTGCCGCGGCACTTCATCAGGCTGGTTTTCCAGTTCACAGCCATAGCATCGAAAACCGTGAACGTAGCCTTGAATGCGGTATAGGTAAGTGTGGTGCCTGCGAAATGCTGGTCGATGGTCAAATTAAGCGAATCTGTATCACCCCAGTTGATGGGGTTAAAGAGGTAAGGGAAATCCCCCATGAGTACACCCCCGATGTTAAGCCCGCCAACAAGCAGGAGAGCACCAGAGTTTACAAAACCACCGTTGCCATTATTGGTGCTGGACCTGCCGGTCTGGCTGCCCGCGAAATCCTTTTGGAACATGGTGTGGAAAATATTGTTATCGACAATAACGCCACCATCGGCGGACAGTTTAACATGCAAACCCATCAGTTCTTTTTCTTTGAACGCGAAAAGAAGTTTGGCGGCATGCGTGGCTTTGAAATTGCCCGCACACTGGCGGGGACCAATCACGAGGGCATCTTTCTAAATAGCACCGTTTGGGATTTTATTGAAAATAAACGCATCGCGGTTAAGAATATTAAAACTGATGAAATTTATTACGTAGAAGCTGATTACCTTATTATAGCAACAGGCGCAGTTCCCTTTATGCCTACCTTTGAAAACGACGACCTGCCAGGTGTTTACACTGCTGCCGTGGTGCAAAAAATGATGAATCAGGAGTTTACCCTTCTGGGCAAAAACGTGCTAACTGTTGGCGCAGGAAATATAGGTTACCTCACCAGCTACCAGCTCATGCAGGCTGGAGCCTATGTAAAGGCCATCATTGAGGCTATGCCCAGAGAGGGAGGGTTTCCGGTTCAAGCCAACAGGGTTCGTCGCTTGGGCATTCCCATTATGCTGAGTAAAATTCTAGTAAAAGCTATACCCAACGAAACCCATACCGGAATTGTGGGGGCCGTTATAGCCGATGCCAAAGATTTTAAACCCATTCCCGGTACCGAGCAAATCATTGAGGGAATCGATGCCATAAACATTTGTACAGGTCTGGTTCCCGATGACCAGCTGCTAATAAAGGGTAACGAAGTTTTTGGTCGTAACTGCTACGGTGCTGGCGATGCCATCAGAATTGGCGAGGGTACCAGTGCCGTGCTGCGGGGCAAACAGGTTGCCTATGAAATATTACAAGAACTTGGCGTTAAATGCAGCTACGATTACTACCTAAATATCAGCAAAGAGTATATCGATAGCCAGCAACACCCCGTAAGGATTCTCGAAGAGCCATTCCGCCCGTCCGCGGAACGGAGAAATAGTAAACCATTTGTTCAAATCGACTGCCTTTACGGCTTTGCCTGCAACCCCTGTACATTTGCCTGTCCCCACGGAGCCATAACCAAAAACTCAACCAGCACCGTACCCCACATCGATTTTGAAAAATGTGTGGGATGCATGGAATGCGTTTACCAATGCCCGGGTTTGGCCATTTTCGGCTATAGCTACGCCAAGGATTGGCTATTCCTTCCCATTGAGTACGAGGCACAGGAAGGCGTTGAGGTATATCTGGTCGACAACAACGGTAAAATTTTAGGCGATGGTGTAATTGAAAAGATACTACGGAAACCCAATAAAACCAATATTGCGCGTGTAAAATCGCTCAATTTGCATGGCGATGATATGCTGGCAGCACGTGGCTTTATTGTAAAATCACAATACCCTGAACCGCTTCAAATCAAACCCTTTGAATATAAAACTCAAGAAAAGATTTACGTTTGCCATTGCGACGACGTGAGCCTTGATGAGGTCCTTAACACCATTGGCGACCGTAAGTTTATTTCGGTCGACGAGATTAAGCATACTACCCGACTGGGAATGGGAGCCTGTAGGGGGAAACGTTGCATAAAGCGACTGAAAACTACACTTGCCCCCATGGGCATACAGATAGTTGGCGATGCCACACCCCGTGGACCGCTAAGCAATCAGGTAGCCATGGGTGAACTCTATCCAAAGGATGTACCCGAAACCTATATTACCGGAATTAATGGCAAGAAGGCCCGTGTTGAAAAGGTTCAAGCACTCATTGCCGGGGGGGGTATAGCCGGTAGTGCTCTGTTCCGTTACATGGCCGAATCGGGTTTGCAGCCGGTTATGCTAAACTATGGCCGCGGTGCAAGCTGGCGTAACATTGCCGGTGGCCGTACGGCCTTCTCGCTCCCCGAAATTGCCGATATTGCCCGCTTGAACCACGATATATTCCGTGAGCTGCACCAAAAATCTGATATCGACTATCGCCCTATTAACTACGTTACCTTTGCGCACGACGACAACATGCTGCGCGCCCTGGAAGCGTCAATGGCATGGAGCGATGCCTATATGATTCAACCCTCCAATTTCCGTAAGGAAATATCGCCCTTTATGAACGATAAACTTAATACCTACCAGGCCGCACTCATAACCCGTGGATGCTGGCAGGCAACCCCTGGCAAGGTGGTTGATTTGCTCCGCAAAATGGGTATCGAAAAGGGTGGAACAGTAATGGAAGATGCCGAGCTCATCAGCATTCACCGCAACGGCAGTGGCTTTGTAGCACTGGTTCGCGACCATAACAAGGAGTATATTGAATACCACGCCGATAAATTTGTTAATTCACTTGGCCCTTCGGGCGAGAAGTTTAGCCGCCAGCTAGGGATTTTTACTGGCATATACCCAGTTAAGCATCAGGCCTTTATCACCCGACAGTTACCCTGGCTTGGCATTAACGGGAATCCGCTTGGCATGCTAATCGACAGGAGGAACTACAAGGGATTTGTCGCTGTTTACGGCCAGCAGCTGGCCGAAACAGGCCAAATAATTGGCTGTGCCTCACCCGCAGTTGACCCCCGCGAAACCGATAAAAATCTCAAAATCAACTCGCAGGATTTCCTTGAAATTGCCTCGGAAATATTCTCCAATTGGATACCCCAGTTAAGTTCGGTTGGCTTTCAGGCGGTTTGGGCAGGATACTACGTTGAGCCCCGCATGTTTATCGATACCAAGCATGGCCTGTTTACAGGCCTCCGCGGTCAGGGCTTCATGCTGGGTATGGGCCTGGCCAAAATGTACGTTGAGGAACTTATGGGACGCCCGGTTCCCGAATACTTCAAGCGTCTTAGCCTCGAAGGCGACGGTTTACCCGAAAAAGCCTTTAAGTAAATCTTTTTCTATACATCGATATGTTTGGGACTCCCCACGCCACATTAGTGCTGTGGGGATTTTTTACTCCTATTATATTCATATCATCTCAAGTTTGACTCAATGGATAATAATACCAAATCTAGACACTTCAAGAATCGATATCTGCCATAATTGATAACTTATCCCCAACTTAACTTGTTATCAGTTTCAAAACATGCCTACTGCTTGTAACAACTTTGATGTTTCATGCTATCTAAAATAGCAGTGCAATCTGTTTTCATGTATTGCTCTCCCTAAAATATTATACTACTAAAAAAAGAAACGCCTTAGGAATATTTGCTTAGCCAAAGTATGGCCAATTAATTGCAAACCAGTAACTTTTTTGGTTGAAAAAATGCAATAAATTGTTAATAAAAAAGTAATGATTACCTAACAATGCATTTGCCCAGTTGAAGTAAATTTGTCGCATCAACCTAAACATCAATGCCATGAAAGTGAAAAGAACAATGCTTAACTTTATGCTGTTACCGGCAGTATTGCCTGTTGTGTTTGTATTTATCTCTTGCGAAAGAGAATATCCTATTCCCATCAAAGAAAAAGAAGTAGCTTACGAGTTGGCCCAGCCGCAAGATACTTTTAATCTTGCTACTGCAGCCCTTTTTGAAAACTTTGAAATGGGTTCCAAAACTTCCTATGCGGGCGCATCGATAACCCTATCAACCGGCACGTGGTATCTTAATAATGCCCTAATAGGAACCTCGAGCAGCGATCGAAAGCATGGTTCCAAATCGGTTAGAATTACCTCTACAGGTAAGCTTACCATGAAATTTGACAAGACAAACGGTGCCGCTACCGTAGATATTTACCATGCCAAATACGGGAGTAATGGCAGCAGTAAATGGGAGCTTTGGGTTTCAACCAATAGCGGTAGCACCTGGTCAAAAGTAGGGTCAACCGTTACCACCTCATCCACCACACTTACCAAAGCATCGTTTAGCGTAAACATTTCAGGAAACGTAAGGTTTGAGATACGCAAGGTATCGGGTGGGTCGTACCGTATTAATATTGATGATATTACCATAACCAATTACGAAACCACCTCCACCCCAACACGCGACGATAACCTGGCATTAGGAAATCCTTCAGGTGCCCTAAGCAATATACTCTACCCCAATAACTACTTAATGGTTAAGCCTCAGTACGTGCTTTCATACAACAACAGCAAGCTAACCTCCAACTGGGTATCGTGGCACCTGAGCAGTGCATGGATTGGCTCCGCCCCCAGACAAAACAATTTTCGGGCCGATAATACCCTCCCTTCAACATGGGTTTGGGTTGGCGGTACCGATTACAGCAGTTCGGGTTTTGACCGTGGACATATGTGCCCTAGCGCCGACCGTACCGGTTCAACCACCGATAACTCCGCAACTTTTTTAATGACCAACATGGTTCCCCAGGCCCCCAATAATAATCAAATTACTTGGGCCAATCTCGAAAACTACTGCAGAAAACTTGTTGATGAAGGTAATGAACTTTATATCATTTCTGGTCCCTGGGGTCAAGGTGGCACAGGCTCTGCTGGATATAAAACCACTATTTCCAGTAAGAAAATTACTGTGCCATCCTATGTTTGGAAAGTAATTGTTGTGCTGCCCGTCGGTTCAAACGATATTTCCCGAATCAATACCTCAACCCGTGTTATTGCTGTTTGGATGCCAAATACACAAACTGTTAAAAACCAGCCATGGGGTTACTACCGCACTACTGTCGATTATATTGAAAGTAAAACGGGATATAATTTCCTATCCAACATCTCCTCATCAATTCAAAGTGTTATAGAGTCAAAGGTTGATAATGGACCAACAAACTAATCCTAAAAAATCACCATAAAAAAAGGGTCGCAAATACTTGCGGCCCTTTTGTCTTATATCCTATATCTTTCTACTCCGTTCTATCATTATTCATAAACCCCTGCTGTTCCAAAACACTAAGCAGATTCTTAGAAAAAGCCACATTATCCTTTAGCGTGTAACGGTTATCGGTAAAAATTTGTGCAAGGGTTTCCTTCTTATTTTCCTCGAGCAATTGCTTTGTAAGGGGCAACGACTCCTTATGCTGATAAATCTGATCAAGATCCCCCTCGGAGTAATCATGATATACCTCGTAGTGAACCACACCAGCAAGTGGAAGCCTATCGGTTAAATCTGGCCTTTCATCGGGATAGCCCATTACTACAGTTGTAACTGGAACAACACCCCTGGGTAGCTTCAAAACCTCAATGATTTTATCGGCTGTATAGATGGTAGTTCCCAGATAGCATATACCTAAACCCTTTTCCTCTGCTGCAATGCATACATTTTGTGCTACAAGTAGAGCATCGATGGCTGCAGTAAAAAATGAAAGAAAGTTATCGTATCCGGGATTAGCCTTACGTTGCAGGCACCATTTACTGAAACGATTATAATCGGCACAGAAAGTTAAAACTACCGGCGCCTGAACAACCATTTTCTGATTGAAGTGTAGGGGCAATAGCTGTTGCTTTACCTCCTCGCTGCGTGCAACTATAATACTGTAAACCTGCATATTACCGGTTGTAGATGCACGAGTACCAGCCAGGAGGATTTCTTGCAATAACGAATCGTCTATCGGATCACTCTTATATTTTCGAATTGAGCGGTGCGATGTCAAACCTTTCATAACTTTCAGATTAACTTTTAGCGCAAATAAAATAAAATAGCACCATATGGAGCTATTTTATGATATGTTGTTTAGCAACTAATTAATTATATCTCTTTTTCCACCAAATAGGAGTTACGATCCGAAGAGCTACGTGATACCAATTCGCCAATAAAGCCTGCGGTAAATAGCTGAACACCAATTACTGCCATTACCAGGGCAATGTAAAATAATGGCTGATCAGTTACCGGACGATAACTAAGGTGATGAAACTGAGCCCAAAGTTTTGAACCAACAAGCCAAAAAGCAATAGCACCACCAGCTAGAAACATTACCGTTCCAAGAGTACCAAAAAAGTGCATGGGTTTTTTACCAAAGCGCGATACGAACATAACTGACAAAAGGTCGAGGAACCCATTGATGAAACGAGTCCATCCAAATTTTGATGTTCCATACTTGCGTTCGCGATGCTGCACAACCTTTTCGCCAATCCTTCTAAAACCAGCTTGTTTAGCAAGCACGGGAATATAACGGTGCATCTCCCCGTAAACCTCAATACTTTTAACCACGTTACTGCGATAGGCCTTTAGGCCACAGTTCATATCGTGGAGTTTTATTCCGCTTACCATCCTAACCGTTGCGTTGTAAAGCTTACTGGGTATTCGCTTGGTAAGTAGCGGATCGTAACGCTTACGCTTCCATCCCGACACCAAATCGTAACCATTGCGGGTAATCATTTGGTAGAGCTCGGGTATTTCATCGGGGCTATCCTGCAGGTCGGCATCCATGGTTATAACCACATCGCCTTTGGCGGCTGTAAAACCAACCTGCAGAGCTGCCGATTTACCGTAGTTACGCCGAAATTTTATACCCCTAAGGGTTGGATATTTCATTGTCAAAATCTCAATAATGCTCCAGCTGGAATCGTTGCTTCCATCGTCAACCATAAGCACCTCGTAGGTAAATCCATTTTGATTCATTACACGATTAATCCACTCCATGAGTTCAGGCAACGATTGTTCTTCGTTATAAAGGGGTACAATAACAGAAATATCCATTTTGAAATTTTTGGCTTTACTTTACTCAATTATTTTTTCTTCCTCAAAAAGTGATTTTTCCTTTTTCAGAAATATGGAGGTAATCAGGGAAAAAATAGTTCCCGTAAACAAATTACCAAAAAAGGTTGAAATGGTCATAAACATAGGCGACATAAACTTTTTCGACATGGAAAGAGCCGCCTCTATCTGATCGTCGGACATACCCTTGCTGACAAGTTCCTCCTCGGTAATTTCCATTATTTTATCTATAAAACCTGGGTCAATAACTGTAGTGTAAAGAAGCATGTAAAAGGCAACTATAATTGATGCAAATAAGCTAATCATTACACCAAAACCAAGTGCCTGACCATAGGTTATGGCTCCTTCTAAAATCTCGTCACGGTATTTTTTTGTACCATACACTATCACTCCAATTATAATGGCATAGTTAATAAGATTAACCCAAAAAGGAGGTTTTACAATGCCTACCAGATACACTAATAAACTCATAGCTACCAGACCGATACCCATAATCAGTCCGTAATTCATTGAATGCTTTAGCATAGGGGTACCTTTATTTTCCATCTTACAAAAGGTTTAGTTTTATTGCAAATATATGAAAATTGCTAAAAAAAGTTAGAGGTTGTGAAAGTTAATGTAAAGTTTAGCTATCTTTGTAGCGGGTAAGTCTTATACGACCAGCTCCTGCTGAACCCCCCCAGGACCGGAAGGTAGCAAGGGTAAGCGGTTGTAGCGGTGCGATATAAGTAGCTTACCCACTTTTTTTATCCCCTAAAGTTTACTTTTGAAAATAGAGCCAATGCCACGATTTAAGTTAACCATAGAGTATGACGGTTCGCGTTACCGCGGCTGGCAATTTCAGCGCGAAGTACCAACCATTATGGGTAAATTGATGGATGCCATTAAGGAGGTTTACCAGGTTAAGGATTACGAACTTTACGGATCGGGCAGAACCGATGCTGGTGTTCACGCCCTGGGGCAGGTTGCCCACCTCGATATCGATTCGACTATGCCATCCTATGTTGCCATGGAGCGATTAAACGAGGTATTACCAGCAACCATTAACATAATTGATATGGTAAAGGTTAATCCCCGTTTTCATGCCCGCTACGATGCCAAGCACCGAAGCTACGTTTACCATCTATCCAGGCGAAGAACCGCTTTTGGAAAGGATTTCTGCTGGTGGGTTAAGGAACCACTCAACATAGAGGCAATGGCTGCTGCATGTAAGCACTTTGAAGGTATGAAGGATTATAAATCGTTTGGAGTACCCGAAAAAGATGGATCATCAACACTGGTTAAAATAGAAACCTTTAAACTCTTTGAAGTAGATGATTCAATTCTGATTTACATTGTGGGTTCCCATTTCCTATGGAAACAGGTTCGAAGAATGGTGGGAACTCTAGTCCAAATTGGTTTGGAACGGCTAACCGAATCCGAACTACTCTCGTTTTTTGAAAAGTATTCCGATATTCCGGCTAAATTTACGGCACCGCCTTCGGGGCTTTACCTGGAAAGGGTTTACTATGCCGGCGAAACCCTGTCGCCTGAGCCCAAATGGCTTCTGAACATCATACGGTAGTGCAATCTGAAATAAATAAAAGCTGATAGCATTTGTTTTGAGCTCTGGTTACTGAAAGCATCCCCACCTTGTTTAAATAGCATTATCTTTGCAACACATTTCTATATAGATGAAGTTTGAAGTATTAGGAACCGATAGCCAATCGTCGGCAAGGGCAGGACTGATAGCTACCGATCATGGGACAATTGAAACACCTATATTCATGCCGGTAGGCACAGTTGGAAGCGTAAAGGGTGTGCTTCACCGGGAACTTGAGAACGATATTAAAGCCCAAATCATTTTAGGCAATACCTACCATCTATACCTTCGTCCGGGGCTGGATGTTTTAAGGCAAGCCGGAGGGCTCCATCGTTTTTCGAGCTGGAACAGGCCCATACTCACCGATAGCGGGGGCTACCAAGTTTTCTCGCTTGCCGATATGCGCAAACTTACCGCACAGGGAGCATCGTTCCGGTCACATATCGACGGCTCTGCACATCTATTTACCCCTGAAAATGTAATGGACATCCAGCGCATTATAGGTGCCGATATTGTAATGGCATTCGATGAGTGCCCTCCGGGTAATGCCGATTACAGCTATGCCAAAAAATCGCTCGACCTTACCGAAAAATGGCTCGAACGCTGTGTACTGCGCTTCGATTCCACCGAACCGCTTTACGGTCATAGCCAAACACTGTTCCCCATTGTGCAGGGTTGCATTTACCCCGATCTACGTAAAAGGGCTGCCGAAAACGTTCAAAAATACACCCGCAATGGTTATGCCATCGGCGGGCTCTCAGTTGGAGAACCCGCAGAAGTTATGTATCAAATGATTGAAGTGGTTAACGCCATTTTGCCTAAGGATAAGCCCCGTTACCTCATGGGTGTGGGAACACCAGAAAACATTCTTGAGGCCATTGCCTTGGGGGTGGATATGTTCGACTGCGTGATGCCAACCCGCAACGGTCGGAACGGAATGCTTTTCACTTCCGAAGGAATCATCAACATAAGAAACAAAAAATGGCAGTTCGACTTTTCTCCCATCGACCCATTTGGCCCAACTTTTGTGGACTCGATCTACACCAGAGCCTACCTTCGACATCTATTTATTGCAGGTGAAATGCTTGGTCCACAAATTGCCAGCATTCACAACCTCGGATTTTACCTTTGGCTGGTTCGGGAAGCCCGAAAGCATATTCAGGCTAACAATTTTAAATCGTGGAAAAATGAAATGGTTAAAAAAGTTTCGAAACGATTATAAAACCCCGGTATAATGTTAAATTAGAGTTGCTAAATAACCTTAAAATTAACAACTTAATGTAGATTTGAACCAGTAATTGTGTAATTTTACAAGTAATTAATTTATAATCATTTGGTAAAATAAAAACATACGTGAAAAAGTTAGACCTGTATATAATCCGAAAATTCATAGGAACCTATTTTTATGCTATTATTCTGATAGTAGGAATAGCCGTTATATTTGACCTTGCCGAAAAAATAGACGACTTCATGGAAAAGGATGCCCCCATGAACGAGATCATTTTTCGATACTATCTAAACTTTATACCCTACTTTGCCAACCTGTTCAGCTCACTTTTCGTTTTTATTGCGGTAATATTCTTCACATCAAAAATGGCTTACAATACCGAAATCATTGCCATACTCAGCAGTGGTGTAAGCTTTAAAAGAATGATGTTTCCCTATTTTGTATCGGCTACTATAATCGTCATCTTTTCCTTCATTTTATCTAACTTTATCATTCCACCGGCAAATGCTATCCGAATCGATTTTGAAAACAAGTACATAAAGAAACCCTACGTTAATACTGACCGCAACATACACCGTCAGGTACGACCGGGTTTGTTCATTTTCATGCGAACGTTCAACAGCTACAACAATACAGCATACAACCTTTCGGTTGAGAAATTCGACGGCAATAGGTTGGTCTCCAAATTGCTTGCCGACAATGCCCAATGGGATTCAACCAAGGAAAAGTGGACCATTAATCGGTACTACATACGCAATTACACCGATCAGGGCGAGGAACTTATTCGAGGTGATAAAATAGACAGCACTCTTTTCCTCACTCCCGCCGATTTCACCCGAAGGCTAAAAATTATTGAAACCATGAACCTGTTCCAGCTCAACGACTTCATTGAGGAGCAAAAGCTACAGGGTGCCGACACCATTGAGTATCTCTTGATTGAAAAACATAGCCGCTTTGCTTATCCCTTTTCGGTTTTCATACTAACCCTAATTGGCGTATCCATATCATCGCGTAAAGTTCGGGGGGGTATTGGTTTACATATAGGATTAGGATTAGCCTTAAGCTTTTCCTATATACTTTTCATGCGCTTTTCAACTATGTTTGCAGTAGGGGGACTACTTTCGCCAGAGCTATCGGCATGGATTCCCAATATACTCTATGCTTTTATAGCATTGGGATTATACCGAATGGCACCAAAATAGGATTGAACGACTGTTTACACATTCATAAATTGACAATCAACAGCATACAAAATTATGTGCCTAAAAAAGAGGCCCTTCCCTTTTATTTTTAACATCAATTTCGTAACCTTGCACTTTCATATACCAGATGCATGGTATTGGTGGCAAAACATTAACTAAACTTAAAAACTATGCCTTTAAAAAACAAAATTGAAGAACTCAAAAAACGAAAGGAAGAGGTGCTTCAGGGTGGAGGCGAACAAGCTGTGGCCAAACAGGTTGCCATGGGAAAGCTTACTGCCCGAGAGCGTATTATTGCCCTACTTGACGAGGACTCGTTTAACGAGTACGACATGTTTGTAGAACACGATGCCCGCGACTTTGGTATGGACGGCAAGGTGCTGCACGGCGACGGTGTTATCATTGGAACAGGAACCATCTACGGTGCCCCAGTGGCTATATACGCTCAGGACTTTACGGTAGCTGGCGGATCACTAGGGTCAATGCATGCCCGCAAGATTACCAAAATTATGGATTACGCCCTACGTATGCGCATTCCATTAATAGGAATAAACGATTCCGGGGGTGCCCGCATCCAGGAAGGCGTTAACTCGCTGGCAGGATATGGCGAAATCTTCTGGCGTAATACCCTCTCCAGCGGTATTATTCCCCAAATTTCCGTGATTCTGGGTCCCTGTGCAGGTGGTGCGGTATACTCCCCTGCCCTAACCGACTTTGTTTTTGCGGTTAACAAGATATCAAAAATGTTTATCACCGGTCCCGAGGTCATAAAATCGGTGCTGGGTGAGGAAATTTCACAGGAAGACCTTGGCGGAGCCCGCGTACATGCACAAATTACAGGTAACGCTCATTTCTATGCCGAGAGCGAGTACGAATGCTTTGAACAGATTAAGAAACTGATTACCTACATACCCTGGAACAATACCCGTAAAGCTCGCAAGTTCGAACCCAAGGAGCCTAAGGTAAGCTACAATATCGAAGATATTGTTCCAGGCGATCCCAAGGAGCCCTACGACGTACGCAATGTAATTAGAGCCATTGCTGACGATTCCGATTTTCTGGAGATACAGGAAAAATGGGCTGCCAACATTGTAATTGGGTTTGGCCGTCTTAACGGCGAAACCGTTGGTTTTGTAGCAAACCAACCCCTGGTTATGGCTGGGGTACTCGATGTTGACAGCTCCGATAAAGCGGCTCGTTTTGTTCGCTACTGCGATGCATTCAACATTCCGCTTGTTACATTGGTGGACCTACCGGGTTACCTGCCAGGAATCGATCAGGAGCATGCAGGGGTTATTCGTCATGGGGCAAAATTGCTCTACGCCTACAGCGAGGCAACCGTTCCCAAAATGACAGTTATACTGCGTAAAGCATACGGTGGTGGATATATAGCTATGAGCTCCCGTCACCTCCGTGCCGATTTCGTATTTGCATGGCCCAGCGCTGAAATTGCCGTTATGGGACCCGAAGGTGCTGCAAACATCATTTTCCGCAAGGAGATATCCGAAGCCCCCGATCCCGAAGCTATGCGTCGTCAAAAAGTTGAAGAGTATAAGGAAAAATTTGCCAACCCATACGTGGCTGCTGCAAAAGGTTATATCGATACCGTTATTGAACCATCCGAAACACGCAGGTTGCTGCTCCATGCGCTTGAGGTTTCGAGTACAAAAGTTGCCGACCGCCCCTTTAAAAAACATGGCATTCCGCCATTCTAAAATTATTTTATTCTGTTAATCAAAATATTTTGAATCATGTCATACTCTAAACTCGACGATAAAAATGTAACCGCCTTCATACCTGGAACAATTATCGATGTTAAAGTTAAACCAGGTCAAGAAGTTAAAGAGGGTGATATTCTTGTTATACTTGATGCCATGAAAATGCACAACCGCATTATTGCCCCCTCAACCGGAAGGGTTAAAGAGGTTAATGTTAAACCCGGCGACAGGGTTAGCAAGGGTTCTGTGCTGGTAAGCATTGAGTAGGTTATAACCTAATGAATACAATTAAGCCTCCATATGTGGGAGGCTTTTTTTCATCTCTGAATTTACAGCTGTCCACAAAATGTGAAAAATCTGCTAAACGATTGTGGTATATCGGGCTTAAAATCAAAAATACCATAAACCGTTGATCCACTTCCCGACATGGCTGCATATTTAGCACCAATGCTGTATAAATTTCTCTTAATCAATTCAATACCTGGGTGATGAGTAAAAACAGTGGGTTCAAAATCGTTCATTAGGCAATCCTTCCATTCCTCTAATGGCTTATGAGCTAACTCCTTTATGGGAATCGCCCATGGTTTGGGGCTACACTCAGCGTAAGCTGTTGCAGTGCTAACATGTATTCCTGGATTTACAAGCATAATCCAATGCCCCTTTAGGCTGATATTAATGGGCTCCAGTAACTCACCGCGCCCCCTACCAATTGCCGGTTGATTAATTTGAAAGAATGGGCAATCGCTGCCCAGCTCAAGGGCAATGCTGCTCAGCTCCTGATCAATCACTGGTTGCACTAAAAAACTATTAAGTTCTTTAAGTGCAAAGGCTGCGTCAGCTGAACCACCACCCAGCCCTGCACCCATGGGGATTGATTTATGTAAGTGCATCTTTACATGCGGTAGTCCATATCGTTTGGCAAGTAAATGATATGCCCTCACGCAAAGATTATTTTCTTGAAGGACATCGATGCGCAATCCGCTCTGTGAGAATTCGAGCGTATTGTTCTCTCCATCAACTTTAATTATTTCCAAAATATCAAACAAACCGGGTACAGGATAGAAGAGCGTTTCAATATCGTGATAGCCATCGGGTCGTCGGCTTATAATATTTAACCCGATATTGACCTTTGCGTTGGGGTAAACAATCATACTTTCCAAATTACGTTGACAAAGTTAATCATTCTTTAAAGTTTCTGTTGTATAATCGACAATATAAACCCTAATATGCCGTTAGGCATGAATGATGAAAATATTTAATACTAAACAAAATCAAACCCTTTGTTCAAAGGTATAGTAAAATAATGGTTACCTTTGCATTGGTTACACCAACTTTAGTAAAGTTATGAAACAAATTGCACTACTATCAGTTGCAATGCTTTTAGTAAGCACTGGTAATGTATCAGCCCAAAAATTCAGCTTTGGCGTATTTGCCGATCCTCAGCTCTCATGGTTTACATCCGATACTAAGCGCTACGATCCCAACGGCCCTGTAACCGGTTTCAACATAGGTTTTACAGCCGAAAAGTTTTTTGCCAAACGATATGCTTTTTCAAGTGGTCTTTCCATTAGCACCATAGGGGGAGATATTCGATTTATGCAATCATCCTACACACTTAAAACAGTTGATGGAACCTACTCCATTGATATGGGCGATAATGTAAAATTTCGTTCGCAGTACCTACACCTACCTTTGGGATTTAAGTTTCGTACTAATCAGATTGGCTATACAACTTACTATGCCAATGTAGGACTAAGTGGAAGTTTAAGAATTCGGAGCTATGCATGGAATAGTAAAAATGGTGTAGATCGCGAAACCATAAAAACAGATCTTGCGTGGGGCTTTGCATCATATTTTATTGGAATTGGCGGGATGTATTCGCTTGGAGGCGAAAGTGCCATTCAGTTTGGCATTACCTGGAACGATGGGCTATCAGAAATCTTGCAACTCCCAAATGGTAATATCATCTCGCAATGCCTTTCGCTAAGGGTTGGAATAGTTTTTTAATCATGAGCAGAAAATTCACTTATTCAATCTATCAATATGAAACGCCCATTTAAGGCTGTATACATACATGCACAAATGAACAACCGATTGCTTTATACGAGTTCGGCGGAGCCAAAATATGGGTGTTTACCTACGGTAAGCTCTTTGGGGTTTATCCGAGCATTAGAGCGTATATAGGTTAAAAAACCAAATTACTGGAATTTATTAACATCAAATTTTTTTACGAATGAAAATTGCTCTTGCTCAACTTAACTATGTTATTGGCCACTTTGAGTTAAACCGCAGCAAAATAATTGAGGCCATTCGTAAAGCCAAAGAGGCCCAAGCACGAATTGTAATCTTCTCAGAGCTGTCGGTTTGCGGGTATCCGCCACACGATATGCTTAACCATAAACAATTTATAGAGTTAAGCCAGCAAAGCATTGAACTTATAGCCCAGGAATGTAGGGATGTTTACGCCATTGTTGGTAGCCCTAGTCTGAATCCCGATAACAAGGGAAAGATACTGTTTAATTCGGCTTACCTACTGGGAAATGGAAAAATTATTGATACCTTTCATAAAACCCTGTTGCCCGATTACGACATCTTTGACGAGTATCGATACTTTGAACCCAACCCGGGTATATATAAACTGGCCGAGATTGATGGGGTTAGAATAGCCATTACCATTTGTGAAGATTTATGGGACGACCAACCCACCACCAACTCATTTTCACGCCAAAAGCTCTACCGCGATGCCCCAATGAATCATCTTACAAGGCTCAGTCCCGATTTGGTTATCAATATTTCAGCCTCGCCATTTAGCTACAATGTTGAGGAACGCAGGCTAAACGTTTTTCAGAATAACGTCAAACGTTACGGAAAACCTGTAATTTACGTTAACCAGGTGGGAGGCAATACCGATTTACTCTTCGATGGAGGCTCAATGGTGCTCAATGCCAAGGGGCAGGTTACTTTTAAGTTAAAAAGTTTTGAGGAGGATATTCAAATTTTCGATTTTACTAAAATTAACGAATTTCCCCCAATAGCTCAAACACCATTGACCGAAGAGGCCCGAATAGAACGAATCCACAAAGCCCTGGTAATGGGTATTAGGGACTACATGGGAAAAATGGGATTTGCCAAGGTAACGCTTGGCCTTTCGGGAGGAATTGATTCAGCCGTTGTGCTTGCACTAGCAACCGAGGCTCTTGGCTCAGAAAATGTTAGGGTACTGCTAATGCCATCGGAATTCTCATCGCAGCACTCCATTGATGATGCTGTAGCACTTGCCAATAACCTTGGAGTGAAATACGACATTGTTTCCATTCAACCCATTTTTGAAGCATTCAAAAATCAGCTGGATCCAGTTTTTGAGGGGAAACCACAGGATATTACCGAAGAAAATATTCAGGCACGCATTAGGGGAACCCTCCTTATGGCACTGTCCAATAAACACGGGCATTTATTGCTCAACACCAGCAACAAAAGTGAAGCCGCAGTGGGTTATGGAACATTGTATGGCGACATGTGCGGTGCCATCAGCATTTTAGGCGATGTTTACAAAACAGATGTTTACCGACTTGCCAGCTACATCAATCGAAACCATGAAATTATACCTATAAATACCATAGTCAAACCTCCATCAGCCGAATTACGGCCCAATCAAAAAGATTCCGATTCGTTGCCCCCATACGATATTCTTGACCCAATACTTTTTGCCTACATTGAGCAGAGCCTTGCAGCCGACGATATAATTGCTTTGGGTTTCGATTCTGCTACTGTAAATCGCGTTATCCGCCTAGTGAATTTGAATGAATATAAACGTTTTCAAGCCCCGCCCATACTGAGAATTTCATCGAAAGCATTTGGCTATGGCCGAAAAATGCCGCTTGTAGCCAAATGGATACAGTAAAACCAATATTCAAACGTTTTCTGTATTAACTAAAAAATAACACTAAAGGGTGAAATATTGTTAATTCTATGTTTGATAACACAATTTGAGCTATTTTTGAAAAAAAATGTCCAGAAGTTCCTACAATATTGATATTGAGAGCGCTTTTGATGGTGTTTGCGGACTCTTCCCAAACCTGAAACCCGAAGAAAGGGAAATCATAAAAAACAACTTTACCTGCCAGTACTTCAGGAAGGGTGAAATAATATACAAAGAGGGTGATACCCCACAGGGTTTGGTATGCCTTTCAAAAGGGAAAGTTAAACTTTACAAGGAGGGTGTAGGTGGTCGTGACCAAATAGTACGAATGGCCAAACCAATTGGCTTTATAGGCTACAGAGCACTTTTTGCCGATGAAAACTACTCTGCTACCGCTGAAACTCTCGAAGATTCTGTTGTATGCATAATTGAAAAAAATGCCTTTATGGGCATTCTTCGGAACAATGCAGAGCTAACCCTTCATATACTTAAATCGGTTGCCACCGAGTTGGGCTTTTCCACCAACCGAACAGTTACCCTTACCCAAAAGCATATCCGCGGACGACTAGCCGAGTCGCTTATTTTCCTGCGCGACACCTATGGTTTTGAGGAAGACGGTAAAACCCTAAAGGTTTACCTTTCGCGCGAGGATTTAGCCAACCTCTCAAACATGACCACATCAAACGCCATCCGAACCCTATCGGGCTTTGCCGATGAAGGAGTTATTGAATTAGATGGGAGAAGAATCATAATACTTGACCAGTACCGATTGGAACGAATCAGCGAATTGGGGTAACTACTCCTGGTAGTAAACCCGCTTTACCCTTTGCGAAATTGCAGTTAGTACCTCATAGGGAATGGTGTTCAGGGCTTTTGCCATATCAACAATAGAAGGTTGATGCCCAAAAACCACCACATCGTCCCCCTCATGCACATCAACACTGGTGGCATCGAGTGTACAGGTATCCATGCTAATATTGCCAATGGTGGGAACCAGTTTGCCATTTAACAACATACTGTAGTTACCATTGCCCAAACTGCGCGATAGTCCATCGGCGTAGCCGATTGGAATAACCGCAAGGGTTGTTGGACGGTTTACAATTCCCTTACGGCTATACCCCACTGTTTCGCCTGGCTGTATCTGCTTTACCTGAATAACCTTGGTACGTAGAGTGCTAACAGGGAGCAACTTCGATGAACCCGAAGGGCTTATACCATATAAACCAATACCCAAGCGAACCATGTCGAACTGTGCATTGGGATAGCGCTCAATACCTCCAGTGTTAAGAATATGCCGTAGGGGTTTGTATCCCAATGCTTCAGAAATTTGTAGATAGCACTGCGAAAAGGTTTCGATTTGTTTTTGCGTAAACTCGTCGTGTTGGAGCTCATCGCTTGCTGCCAGATGCGAGAAAACGCTCTTTACCTGAATGGCGCCCGTCGATTTAAGCAGGGCAATAAGTTCGGGTAGCTGGTCGGTTGTAAAACCCAGCCGGTGCATGCCGCTGTCAATTTTGATGTGTATACCATATGAGCTAACCCCTACCCTATTCAAAATCCTAATGAACTCAGATAATCCGGCAAGATTATATATTTCGGGTTCCAAATTGAATTCCACCATCAATTCAAAAGACCCAAATGATGGATTAAGAACGATTATGGGCATGGTTATGCCGTTCTCCCTAAGGGCAACGCCCTCATCGGCAAAAGCTACACCTAAGTAATCGACCCTGTTGAACTGCAAAACATTGGCAATTTCAAACGATCCGCTCCCGTATGAAAAAGCTTTTACCATGGTCATCAATTTCACCCTGGGGCTTAATAATTTCCTGTAGTAGTTCAGGTTATGTGTTAGCGCATTTAGGTTGATTTCCAAAAGGGTACGATGAGACTTACGCTCAAGCGCTGCGCTAATTTGCTCAAAATGGAACCTACGACTCCCCTTAACCAGTATGGCTGTATTCTGCATCTGCCTGCGGTTAAAACTCTCCAGAAACTCATGGGTAGTGGTGTAGAACTCTGAATCAATTTCAAACTCAAAATCGTAACGGCTAATTTCAGGGCCCACTCCAATGAACTTGTCCACACCTTTTTCAAGTAAAATCTGGGCTACCCGGCTGTAGAGCTGCTCAGGAGAGTACCCGCTCTGCAAAATATCCGATAGGATAACAATATGCCTGCTATGCTGCTTTTGCTGCTTCAAAAAATCGATGGCAATGGAGAGTGAACCCAGGTCGGAGTTATACGAGTCGTTAATGATGGAGCAGCCATTTATGCCCTCTTTCAGCTCCAGCCTCATTGCAACCGGCTGCAATCGCTGAAGACGATCTTCAATCACATCGGACTTATAACCCAGCAGCAGCATTACAGCCACGCAATGCATGGCATTCTCAAACGAAGCGCTGTCGGTAAATGGTATCGATAAATCAAAATTGCTGTGGTTGTATGATACTTTAAATCGGGTTTGATGGGCATTCCGCTGAATGTGTCTAACCACAACCCTTGACTTTTCGTTTTGTCCCCAGGTAAATAGCTGGTTCTCTGCCAGCAAGGTATTTTCCTGTATTATTGCATCGATTGCGTAATGATCCTTGCAATAAATTAGGGCTTTAGCCTCGCGGAAAAACTTTAACTTTTCGTTTACCTTTTCGTCAATATCGTCGAAATTCTCCTGATGGGGCATTCCTATATTGGTAAAAATACCAATGCCAGGATCAATAATTGGCTGAAGTTTGGCCATTTCGCCGGGTTTTGATATTCCCGCCTCAAATATACCAAGGTCAAAATGATCGTCCATTTGCAGCACCGAAAGGGGAACACCCACCTGCGAGTTATAGCTGCGTGGACTACGAACAATTGAATACTCAGCGCTGAGCAGCTGATTCAGCCATTCCTTAACCATGGTTTTTCCGTTACTTCCAGTTATTCCAATTACAGGGTAGGCAAAACGATTTCTATGGTAAGCAGCCAGCTTTTGCAAAGCCAAAAGTGTATCGCTTACCTCAAGGAAAACAGCCTCTGGATAGCTATTGTAATGGACCTTTTCGGGTAAAACCATAAATGCTCTAACGCCCTGGATATGGTACATCTCATCAACAAACTGATGACCATCGTGATTGGGACCAGTTAAAGCTAGAAACATACCATTATTCCGGGTTGCCGGTAACCGGCTATCTGTAATTATATGATTTACAATATATTGTTTATTGCCAAATAGTTTGGCCTGTGCTATTTCGGCAAGTTCAGATGAAGTTAAATTTAGCATTTCTAAAGCTTTTACATACCAAAATTACTAATCTTTCGATTTAAAAGCCAAATAGAAGGCCAGCCATAGCAAAAAAAGAATTCCGGGAATAATCGCCCTGCGGCTGGTGTAAAGGTTACCAAAAGTAAAAATTATGCAACTCTTAGGATTATCAGGGTTATATACAACCCTTAACTGGGTTCCAATGGGGTATTCAAAGTTTTCGAATCCATACATTTGAAATACCTCTTCGTTTTGTGTTTTAAACTGAATAACCGGATAAACGTCGGACCCTAGAGTCGCTATCCCTAAATCATTAACCTGCTTATGATCTACTACTATGCCATTAGTGTATTTTCCAAATATAAGTAACCGATACTGCGTTGTAACAGGCAAGGAGAGTAGAATAATAGTAATAAACCAAAATAGTTTAGCCGGAACATGATGCGATATGTCAACCCTGCCTTTCACCCCAGTACCTATTAATTGGATTAGCTTGTTGGTCTAATTGGTATTGCCATTTGCTCTGAATAAAACGTAATGGCATGTTTAGCCCCTTCAAGATTTTTGAACCGCTGGATGGACGCAAGGGGTTTCCCTGATTCATTCACCAGTTCAATTACATAGCTGCCATCGGGAAAATCAAAGGAACGGTTACCTGAGCTGTAGGTTCGCCATACGGTATTCGCCCAATTAATAAGCAAACCCAAGGAACTATCGAAGGGTAGCCATTTACCCACTGGAATTACACCAAACAATTTAATGGCGAAACGATACTGTTTCCTATTAAAATCGACATAGGCAGCAACAGAGGTAAAGCCTAATAAAAGCCCAGGAGCAACAAATACTAAGCCCTTATAGGAGCTAAACAAAACAAAAATGCCTGCAAGAGCAATAAAAAAACCGGCAACCTGACCAACCGGCTCCAAAACCTTTCGGATTGAGTTTACTTTTTGCATTGTAATAATTTACATCCACATGTTGAGTGGAAACTATTTTTGCTGATCCTTTCGGGTTACCTGGTTGTAGCAAAGCCGACATAGTGGCTCATAGATATCGGTTTCGCCCAGTAAAACCAACTTGTCGGCATCGGTTTTACGATGCGAGTAATGGGCAAGATCACCGCATCGAACACAAATAGCATGAACCTTGGTAACATATTCTGCTATGGCCAACACATGGGGCATTGGTCCAAAAGGATTCCCGCGAAAATCCATGTCGAGTCCCGCTACAATCACTCTTATCCCCATATTGGCAAGTTGGCTACAAACATTTGGTAAGTTCATATCGAAAAATTGGGCCTCATCAATCCCAACCACATCCACATTTTGGGCTAAGATCAAAATATTACCCGACGAGGTAACCGGGGTTGACATAATGGAATTGGCATCGTGTGAAACCACCTCCTGCTCAGAGTAACGGGTATCAATCTGGGGTTTGAAAATCTCAACCCGTTGCTTGGCGTATTTTGCCCGTTTAAGCCGCCGGATAAGTTCTTCAGTCTTACCCGAAAACATGGAACCGGCAATAACCTCAATCCATCCTTTGCGTTTCCCGCTTACCGAATTTTCAAGAAAAGGCATTGTTACAAAAGTGAATATTTTACCATAGATTTACAGACAAATTTAATAAAACTTATTTTTGAATTCGGAACGAAAAAACATTTCCCATGCAGTATCTTAAAAATATTAAGGAGCAGCTGGCACTAATTAACTCCATAGTAGAAAAAATTCAAAGTACCGGTAAAATGTCTAGCATTGAGCGCGATATACTGTTAGATAAACTGGCACATATCTATGAAGAGATACTTTTGGATAAGACCATTACTGCTGATGAAACTCCCCAAAATGCTACAAAATCTGAGGTAAAAGTTGAAAAACAACAACCCGAACAGGAAAGGGAAAATCAACCTAAACCAGAATTTAGTGCTGCAATGCCGGCAAAAAAGCCTGTTAAAACCGTTCCAGAGTTAAGGAATACTTCCCAAAATATTGATATTGATACTCCCAATACACCTATAGGCCAAAAATCTGGAGGGGAAAACGGAAACATTATACTTGCAGAGAAGTATCAAGGTAAACGCAAATTCCGCAACGAAATTATAGCGGAGCATCACCAAAAGGTTGACATGCAGAGCAAACTGCAGAACAAGCCAATAAATGACCTTACCAAGGCCATTAGCGTAAACGATAAGTTCCTGTTTATCATGGAATTATTTGATGGAGATACCGACCGGTATAACCTAACCATTCAGCAGCTCAACAAGATGACCGACCTGAATGATGCCATCATATACCTACAGGAGAACTTTACCTGGGAAGCTGACAGCCAGGTGGCCATGACATTCATCGACCTGTTACGACGCAAACTTTCCTAAATTCTAATGGCATGTCGAAACTTTATTTAGTACCTACTCCAATTGGTAATCTGGCTGATATAACCCTCAGAGCAATTGAAGTGCTCAAAAGTGTTAACCTAATTCTTGCCGAGGATACCCGAACCAGTAGCTTTTTGCTAAAACACTACGGCATTGCCACACCACTTAAATCGCACCATAAGTTCAACGAGCACAAAACCGTAGAGCTAATCGCCGAACGAATTTCACAGGGAGAATCAGTGGCTCTTATTACCGATGCCGGAACACCCGGCATATCCGACCCCGGCTTCCTGCTGGTTCGCACCTGCGTAGAAAAGGGATTGGAGGTTGAATGCCTCCCCGGCGCAACAGCACTAATTCCGGCTTTGGTAATGAGCGGTTTTCCGTGCGACCGATTCGTTTTTGAGGGTTTTCTGCCTCAAAAAAAAGGACGCAGCAAGCGGTTGGAGGCCCTACGCGAGGAGGAACGAAGCATCATTTTATATGAATCGCCCTACCGTATTGTAAAGCTACTGGAACAAATGCTCGCCGTTTTTGGACCTCAAAGGCGGGTAAGCATATCGCGTGAGCTCACTAAGTTGCATGAGGAAACCTTTAGGGGAACCCTTCAACAGGCAATAGAACACTTCAATGCAAAACCCCCTAAGGGAGAATTTGTTGTGGTTGTTGAGGCCAAAAACAGCAGTGCCGAAAGCGAGGAAGATTAAAACGAAAATATTATACCAGGTTAATTTTTGCACTAAGTATAGTTTTGGAAGTTGGTTTTACTAATTGTATAAATTGATTGAGAGATGCGGAATTAATGGTAGCTCACTCATATACGCTATTTTAATTTTACTTTTTATTTCCATTTTTTTGTTGAACAGTAGCTATGCACTTGCGTTAATATCAAAATAAATTTGATCATCAAACAGACCTAAATCTTTTACATACTTATATACTAAACACAAGCATAATTTTATTTGTTTTTTGAATTATTATGATTTCTTATATCGGAAACACCAACCACGTTTTGGTCTGTCAGTATGTTTGTTCGTTGTGCGTGTTGGTTCTATAGCTGCCGGACAGACTAACCTTTCGTTTAATTGTTCTTATTCCTCCATACTCCGTCCTAATCTGTTCCGGGCAGGAAAAGCGAAACCTTTACCGAGAAAGAAGAAAACCTGCTACCCTTAAAGGATGCAAATACACCTATGCCGCCAATGGCGCCAATCTGACTTAGGTAGTAACCGGCTTCGTAGCAGGGCTTTCGTCCGCTGAGCTTAAGGACGGCAATCCGAATGTTCTCGAGCCATATCCTGTTGCTAAGGAATGGCAGGTACTTTAGCGCTAGGTAGGACGACTGGTACCCTATAAATGCCTGTCCATACCTGCCTGAAGTGCTGTAACGGTAGTAGCTTAGATTCTGGTAGCCCTCTAAAAAAGAAGGAATTACCACGGGAACATCTTGCGTGTTGAAATGCTTAAAATCGGCGAAGTACAGCTTTGAGGTTTGGGGAAAATCGCCGTAAATTATTTTGTAATCTATGCGGTTGCTCGGACCTGTACGGATACTCTGATTTACAATTGCTTCCCATGCCATATAGTTGGCATCGGTGCTAAAAAGTTCTGTAAAGGCCTTTTTAAGGGTAATGCTAAAAGTTGGCCATCGGGAGAAAAGCATCTGCTTGCGGTTATTGCGAACTCGGTAATGGTAATAGGGTGTATATTTGATCCTTAGTATTGCATACAAAGCAGTGTGTGTAACCAATCTTTCAGTTATTGCTTCGTAGTTTACAGGGATATTAGGGGTATACCATTTTTGGTTTTGTGCATAAATGATAAAATTGGTGTTATTGCTCAGCTCTACACGTTTTGAAAATCCAGCGGTTGTGGTAATCTCAAACCCGTTAAATGGGTCAATCCTATTGGTAAGAGATATGTACCTGTTTTCGTACAGCTTCATATAGTTACGTCCAAACCAAAGCGATGCCGAGGTATTGGTTATGGAACTAATGCCATTTTGCGAATTAAAATCTGTTGATATCCACCCTGCATTAAAAATTAAAAGTCCACGATTCATATTTGCATAGGAGGTTCTAAAATCAAATTCACCCATTGGAGTCTTACGTGCAAAGGCATAGTAAACCGATTGCCTCAGAGTAATAGCATTATGTGAGAACTGCCTTCGGTAACTCACCCAACCCCCCAGTACAAAGCCGTCAACGGTATTGAATCGGAACTCGTTGGGAGCAAAAATACCCGAAAATCGTATGGTTTCCTTTCCCTTCCCCAGTACCCATCGGTGTCCCGAAGCGATGGTCATAAAAACGTTACGTTTTGCAACCGAATCGGTTGCAGTGGAATCGTTAACGGTACTCAGTTTTTGGTCTATCTCTTTCCTCAACTTGAGCTCATCGCCCGTAAGGGCAACGGGTCGAATTTGTGACCAAGCAAGGGTATCGGCTTTGGTGGCAAGGGTATCAATAACAATTATTAGCGGAGGAGGAACCTCCAACGATTTGGCTGTATCGGATTTGATCACCTGCTTTTCCACAAACTTCTGCAGCTCATACATTTCCCTGTTCGAAAGGTTATCCTTGGCAAGTAACTGCTCCATGCGTTGTTTCCTGCGTTGCTGTTTTTTGCTCTGTTTTACAGGTTCAATGGTTGCGGCAGCAGGGGTTGATTTTTGTGCCAATGGCTCATTAAGTTTCAAAGTAGGCCTAACGGCAGTGTTAACTTTTACATTTTTATACCTAACCGAGGTGACATATTTTATTTTCCCTTGGTTCCCCAGAAAGTTGGCAACGATTGAAAAAAACTGGCTTATGGGAAGCCAGATGTTGGTTTCTACCTCACCAAAGGTTTGTTTAACTTTTAAAGGTCCGGCCAACGATTGAACCATAAAATCGACCTCATGTATATTCCAATAATCCTCAGCTATATACATGTGCCCCTCAACAAGCTGTCGGCTCTTGCGCTTAGGTATGACCCTTACTTTGACCAGTGCCCGGTTATCCTGAAAGGTATAGCCCTCGTACTTAAAATTGTAATGATTAAAGGCATATGGCGATAATGGTAAAATTATTTCTCCCAACTTGGGCTGGTACAAATTAGCGCTAACAAATCCCAGAATGTTCGATGTGTTGTTTAGCTCTCCAGGGAAGTTGGAACGAATCATCTTTACATTCTGCTCATACCTATCGGGAGCCTTGAACTTAATATTGTTAAATGTTTCCTGCAAATAGGAAGCACCTTCTCTGGGTGGATTATCTGTGCCCTTTAGGCTACGCTTCACCAGCCACGAAAGCTTATCAATTTTAATTGTTCCCTTAAGGTAAACCTCCGCTTCATACTCGCCAACCAAATTGCTATAGTATGGAGCCATAGCAATCGCTTTACGAACTACATCGTAGGCAATATCCTCGCCCTTTCCGCCAATGGTAACCGGGGCAATCAGGAATGGTTTTACAGGCAATGTAATATTTAGTGAAGATTCTCCAAAGGCAACTCTTACCTTCATATCAACCGTTTCATAACCAAGTGAACGGAACGTAAAGGTGTACTCCCCCAAGGGCAGATTTAGCGCATAGTATCCATCGGTGTTTGATGATGTTCCCTGCTTAAGTTCCCTAACGAATATGGATGCATAGGCTATGGGATTACCTGTATCATCGGTGATTCGACCTCGAATAGTTTGTGCCGGTAGCATTTGCAATGGGAATAAAAAAGATAGAACCAAAAAGAACCGAAAAAGAAAAGGAACAATAACTCTTAAAGGTGCCGGCATCATATCCACTTCTTAGGCTATCTGATTACAACAAAAATCTTGCTGCCCAAAAACTTTTCGATGGTCGCCAAACGTCTTTTCTGTTCGGGCGAAACAAAGGTAATGGCAACGCCATCGGATTGGGCACGGGCCGTCCGGCCAATTCGGTGAACGTAATCTTCCGGATCGGCAGGTACATCATAGTTTACAATCAAATCGATATCCTCAATATCGATGCCCCGTGCAACAATATCGGTTGCCACCAAAACCTGAAACTTTCGGTTTCTAAAGGAACGCATCACCTCCTCGCGCTGCTTCTGTTCCAGATCGGAGTACATGGCCATTACGCTAACGTCCATACCCCTGAGCTTTCGCTCAATATCCTTTACCTCCGATTTGGTGGAGGCAAAAACAATGGCACTTTGCACCAAATCCTTTTTACTTAATAACGATGCCAACAGATTTAGTTTGTCTGTAGAGCTAACATGGTAAACCGCCTGAAGAATATTTTCGGCGGGTTTTGAAACCGCCAGGTTAATCTCAAAGGGATTTTTGAGTATAGTCTTAGCTAGTTTCCTTATGTTTTGAGGCATGGTAGCTGAAAACATGAGGGTTTGTCGGATTTCGGGAAGGTATGAGATAATAGTCATGATATCTTCATAAAAACCCATATCGAGCATACGATCGGCCTCATCGAGCACCAGGTGTTGTATCCTTTCAAGTTTTACATATCCCATTTGGATGTGTTGCAACAACCTTCCCGGTGTTGCTATAATAATCTCCGCCCCCCGTTCCAATGCCTGGCGTTGCCTATCCCAGTTTGAACCATCGTTTCCACCGTAAACAGCAATGGAGCTAACAGGGGAATAGTAGGCAAATCCCTCAACCTGCTGGTCAATTTGTATGGCCAGCTCACGTGTAGGCACAATCACAAGTGTATTTACAAACATGGGATCGTGTTCCTCTGCCGCCAATTTGCTCAGCAACGGAAGCATGAATGCTGCTGTTTTTCCTGTTCCGGTTTGGGCACAGGCAAGCAAATCGTCTCCTTTTAAAATAATAGGAATGGCCTTCTCCTGAATGGGCGTGGGTTTTTCATAGCCCATCGATTCAATACCCTCTAAAATAGAGGGATGTAGATTAAAATAGGTAAAATTCAATGTATTATTTTTCCTTCAAAATTAGTTCAATGTGGATACTATACAACTTTAAACCCATTCAGGAAAGAAAAGTTTATTCCAAAGTAATAAATCCTATAAAAATATTGAGTTAAAGAGATAGGTTTAAGATTGCCGAAGTTTCATCAAAAATTTATATCATTGCTATGAATTTTAACAACAACTTTTTCAATGGATTTTTTTTATAATTCAAGCATTTACGAAAAAATAGCTGCTATTGCCTTTTCATTTTTTATTTTGGTACAGCTTTACTTCATATTCATATTTTACCTAAAGGTAATACGCAAAAAGTTTAATCCACTTCCAGAAAATACTGAAGAATACCCCCCCGTATCTGTAGTTATTTGCGCACGTAACGAAGAAGAGAATCTTCAGCATTTCCTCCCCAGGGTGCTGGAACAGAACTACCCCAACTACGAAGTTGTAGTGGTGAACGATTGCTCCACCGACAACACCAACATTGTGCTGGAGAGCCTGCAAAAAAAGTATCTGCATTTAAGAGTAACCGAAATCAAGGAAGACGAAAAATTTACTCATACCAAGAAACTAGCTCTGACTGTTGGCATTAAGGCAGCCAAAAACGAATGGCTGGTGCTAACCGATGCCGACTGCTTCCCCCGTTCCAACCAATGGTTGAAGCTAATGGCCTCCAATTTTGCGCCAAATATTGAGGTGGTTCTGGGCTATGGTGGTTACCTCTCGAAAAAGGGGTTGCTGAATAAGTTCATCCGGCTCGATACCCTCCATATTGCCATGAACTACTTTGGATGGGCAATAGCCCGCAAACCCTACATGGGGGTAGGACGAAACCTGGCCTACCGAAAATCGGTATTTTTCCGCAACAAGGGATTTGCCAATCACGTAGGCCTTGAATCGGGCGATGATGATCTTTTTGTAATGGATGTTGCCAATTCGGCAAATACCGCCGTGGAGTACCGTATCAAAGCACACACCCTTTCGGTTCCCCGAAATACCTATGCCTCATGGATTCGACAAAAAAGACGTCACCTTTCAACCTCAAAGTTCTATCCATCAGAATTAAAATTCAGGTTATCTCTTGAACCATTTAGCCGTACAGGTGTTTACCTATCGTTTATAGTTCTTGCAATCCTTGCCTTTCTCCCATATGTATCAGCATCCATATTTATTTTTTATATCATCTCAAGAATTACCATTCAAGCATTGGCTGCCCAAAAGTTTAATGAGCAAAAATTGATGCACGTTACATTATGGTGGGATTTGTATTCTTTGTATTTTTATGCTAAATTGCTTATTTTTAATCTTTTTACCCAGAAGCAACAGAAATGGAAATAGGCCAAAATAACCTATCAGAGAAAGCAAAATACGACCTGATACTGGTTGATAAAGCCATTAAGGGCGACCAAAAAGCTTATGCCGAGCTCATGGAACGCTACCGCGATGCCATTTACTATATGTTGCTTAAAATGGTAAACAATAAAAGTGATGCCGAAGACCTGACCCTTGAGGCATTTGGCAAAGCTTTTAAGAATATTCACCAGTACACCCCAAATTACGCCTTCAGCACCTGGCTTTTTAAAATAGCATCAAACAACTGTATCGATTTTATCCGTAAACGAAAGGCCAACGTTATCTCCATCGATCAGGGCTCTGAAGAGCCTGAAGGCAATTTGCTTTCGCCCTCCTCTGTTATTCCTGCCATTACGCTCGACCCCGAAGAGAGCCTTATCAAGGAGCAGAATATCAAACTTGTACAAGACCTTGTATCCAAACTTAAACCCCGTTACCGCAGGCTCATTGAGCTGAGGTATTTTAAGGAGTACTCCTACGAGGAAATTGCTGAAGAGCTCAATCTCCCCCTTGGCACAGTAAAAGCGCAACTTTTCAGGGCACGAGAGCTGCTTTCGAACATTCTGAACAATCTCCCTCCCCATCATTAAACATCAATTATAATATGGAAATCATAACACAATACTTTCCTGAGCTAACTCAACAACAAAGAGCTCAACTTACCGAATTGGAGCCACTTTACCGTTACTGGAACGCTCAAATAAACCTAATATCCCGTAAGGATATCGACAACCTAATGGTTCACCATGTACTTCACTCATTGGCCATAGCCAAGGCAATACAATTCGCAAGGGGAACCCAAGTAATGGATATAGGAACCGGCGGAGGGTTCCCGGGAATACCCCTTGCCATCTTTTTCCCCGATAGCCATTTTACCATGGTTGATTCCATTGCCAAGAAAACTAAAGTTACTGCTGAAATTGCCAAATCCTTATATTTGCCTAATGTAGAAGTGGTTACATCCAGAGCCGAGGAACTTAAGGGAAAGTGGGACTTTGTGGTGAGCCGTGCGGTGGCGCCGGTTCCCAAACTCATGTTATGGGTAGAGAAAAATATTAAACCTGGCGGATTTAATAATTTAGCCAACGGTCTAATATGCCTTAAGGGCGGGGATATAAAGAATGAACTTAAACCCTACCACAAATGGGCTACCCAATGGCCCATCAGCAATTTTTTTGAAGAAGATTACTTTGTAGAAAAGTATGTTATTCATATCCAGGTATAACCCATGCTAAATCACAAATGGAGCATACAATTATCAAAATTTACAATGATTTTTGGGGTAAAAGAGTTCGAAATAAAAAAAATATTATAAATTTGCAAGCCAAAAATGGCAGGGATGTCATTTTAGTTTAGTTCGAAAAATAAATAAGTAAAAGAATATAGCAATGAAAAGAACATTTCAGCCTTCGAACAGGAAAAGAAGGAATAAACATGGTTTCCGCGAACGCATTTCCACCCATAACGGCCGTAGGGTTTTGGCTGCCCGTCGTGCTAAGGGAAGGAAAAGACTTACCGTTTCCGACGAAATATTCCGGAAATAATAGGTTAACAAATCATAACAAAATGCGGCGGGTGTTACCCGCCGCATTTTGTTCTATATTTACACCCAAATTATTAATAGCTATGGAGCCCTTAATTCTGAACTTACCATCAGTACAAACCGACTCAATGTTAAAACAAATTACCCAAAAGGTAATCGAAGGGTTGCGCCTATTGCCTGCCGATGCCGAATATCTTTACGAAAAAGCCGACCTGGCACTATTGGGACAACTGGCAAATCTGGTTAACCATAGGTTCAACGGTAATTACGTGCTTTTCAACCGTAACTTTCATATTGAACCCACCAACCTGTGTGTTTTTAACTGTCGGTTTTGCTCATACCATAAAGCCGCTGGTGACCCCGAAAGTTGGGTTATGACTCTTGATGAAATCAAAAAAATTGCCGAAAAGTATGTTAACAGCAACGTAACTGAGGTGCATATAGTTGGAGGGGTTCATCCCAAATGGGATTTGGATTACTATGGAAAAATTATTCAAACAGTTAAGTCGATTCTGCCGGCTATCCATGTTAAAGCCTTTTCGGCCATTGAGCTCGACTTTGTTATTCGTAAAAGCAAACTTTCGTACGCTGAGGGCTTAGCACGCTTAAAAGAGTACGGGCTTGATTCTGTTCCGGGTGGAGGTGCAGAGATTTTCAACCCCGAAATCCGAGCAAAAATCTGTCCCGATAAGGCCTCGGGAGAGGCCTGGTTAACCATTCATCGAGCCGCTCATAAGGCTGGCATTCAATCAAATGCCACCATGCTTTACGGGCATATTGAGAACTACCGCCACAGGGTAGAGCACCTTAGCGCAATCCGGGCGCTCCAAGACGAAACCCATGGTTTCAACTGTTTCATTCCCCTTAAATTCAGAGCAGCTAATAATCCTATGGGCTACCTGGGCGAGGTAAATCTTGTTGAGGATTTCAGAAATTTTGCAGTTTGCAGAATATTCCTCGATAACATTAAGCACCTTAAAGCATACTGGCCCATGCTGGGCATTCAAAATACCCAACTTGCCATAAACTTTGGGGTTGATGATATTGATGGAACTATTGACGATACCACTAAAATTTACTCAATGGCCGGTGCCGAAGAACAAAAGCCAACCATGACAGTAGGTAGGCTTACAGAACTTATCAGAAATGCCAACCGTGTTCCTGCCGAACGCGACTCGCTGTACAATATAATAAAGGTGTACGAGTAACGTTTCATTATAATGATTATGCTATTTTTGTAACATCATCATAAATCTTAAACATTTTATGGCTATAAAGCTAAACACTTCTGAGGTTAAGCAATACCTACTAAAAATTTACGAAAACCCATATGTAAACACCATACTTAAAGGGCTTGGACTGCTATTGGCAATACTTTTGGTGCTTTCCATTTTTTTACGGATTTTTACCCGACATAACCAGATTCAACCCACCCCTGACCTTACCGGGCTTCAAATTGAAGATGCTATCAAAATGATAGAAGACAATAATCTGAACTGGGAAATTTCGGACTCGGTTTACATTTTTAATCGCAGACCAGGAAGCGTTATTTCTCAAAATCCCTTGCCCGGAACACAGGTTAAGAAAAACCGCAGAGTTTTTATTACCATAAATGCCAAAAATCCAATTAAGATAGAGATTCCAAATGTTGTGGGATACACCCTTAGACAGGCAAAAGCCATACTGGAACAGGAAGGATTCGAAGTTGGAATGCTCTCATTTCGACCCGACTTAGGGCTGAATAACGTATTGGAACAACATTTTCAGGGAAAAAGCATTGAACCCGGAACGCTTATACCCAAAGCCTCAAAAATCGATTTAGTGCTCGGACAGGGCATGCATGGCGAACGAACCGGAATACCTCTGCTTATAGGTCTTAAAATGAACGATGCAGTAAACCGCATAATTGAGGCTTCGCTAAATGTTGGCCGAATCAGATTCGACGAAACCATTACATCACTCAAGGATTCGTTAGATGCCTTGGTTTACAGCCAGTACCCGGCATATATAGAGAATGCCTCGCTAAGCTTTGGTACACGAGTTGACATTTGGCTTACCCTTAACCAATCGCGCATACCAGTTATTAAAGTTGACTCCGTTTACTACAAACCAAATGCACAGCAAGAAGAAGATGAAATAGTTGAGTAGAACCTTTGCCAATGCCCAAATTTTCAACATTACTCATAGCATTAATCATTGCGGCCACCTCGTATGCCCAGGAGGTAATGGTTGGGCTATCGGAATATCCTGTTAGCAAACCCGCAAGGGAATCCGCACATCAAAAATCTGAAAAAGCAAGTCTGGAGCTCCCTTTTTTTGACGATTTCTCGCGCAACCTACCCTACCCCACCCCCGAATTGTGGGAACCCTCAAGTGTTATAACAAGCCAAACCTATGCCGTTAATCCCCCCACCATTGGCGTTGCCACGTTTGATGCTATAAATCGGGAAGGGGAACTTTTTGAATACCTCACCTCATCGTCGCAACCAGCCGATACGCTCACATCAACGCCCATCAACCTTAGCTATCACGCTTCGGATAGCATCTACTTATCGCTTGCAATACAACCCGGAGGGTTGGGCTACCAACCTGGACCAAACGACTCATTGGTGATAGAGTTTTTCAGCCCATCGGAAAACAAATGGTTAAGGGCCTGGGCGGCATCAGTAGATTTTGATAATAACACAATTATATTTCAGAATCACCTTACCAAAACAAAAACTGAAAGGACTACCAATAGGTTAGATTCAACCTTCTTTTCTGTCATTATTAATATTGATAATCCCAAATTTTTACAAAATGGATTTCGGTTTCAACTCATAGGATATGCCTCGTTAATGGAAAATGCAACGGTTCCAGGCTATCGCACCAACACCGACCACTGGCATGTCGATTTGGTTTACCTAAACCGAAATCGCAACTGGGACGATACCCTTTATAACGACATCGCCTTCCATAAACCGCTAAAGCCTTTGCTAAAATATTACACATCAATTCCTTGGTCCCACTTTGCCGAAGCACAAAGCTCAGAGCTACCCACACCAAGGGAATTTAGCATTACCTATCATAATCTAGGCCCCACCACATGGAATGTAACCCGAAGATTTGTTGTTAGCAACCTGTCCGACGGAAATGAATACCCCTTTTCCGGTGGTGCTGAGAATATCTATGGCTATCAGGAGCTCCTATACATCCGCCAGTTCGATTACAATTTCACCTCAACCTGGGCCGACTCGGCAAAATACCTACTTAAAACCTTTTTGATAACCGATATCGATGAGGCCACTAAAAACCTTAGGTACAACGATACGCTTACCCATACACTTTCGTTCTACAACTACTACGCATTAGACGACGGCTCTGCCGAAAGCGGGTACGGCCTGTTTGGCGAGGGCACCCTCAATGCCATGGTAGCCCAAAAGTTTCATAATTATAAAACCGATAACCTTGTGGGTGTGATGATTTATTTCAACCGCAGCTACCACGATTCAAACAACCAACCCTTTAAAATTACAATCTGGAACGACAGCAACGGCAAGCCCGGTGAAATAATATATCAGAAAAGCACCACGCACCCCATCTTTACCGATAGCCTGAATTGCTTTACCATTTACCGCATTGACCCTACGGAAATTCCTGAAGGCGATTTCTATCTGGGATGGCAGCAGGGCTCTATCGATTTTCTCAATGTCGGTTTCGATAGGAATACCGATAGCCAAAGTAAGATTTTCCATTCGTTACCCGGCTATTGGATTAATACACAGTTCAAGGGAACCATTATGATACGCCCCATTTTTGGTAAACTTTACGAATTCCCCACCACAACACCTACAGCTACACGCACCGAGTCAATTGAAATTTATCCCAATCCAGCAAGCCATTTTATCAGAATTAATAAAACCGACAGACAAAATATTACTTTCTATCAGATTTACTCCACTACAGGGCAAATGGTAAAATCGGGAACATTTACTGAAAGTGAATCTATTAATGTAGCCAATCTTCCAGAAGGAATTTACCTGATAAAAGCCATCACAGCCAGTAAGCAGGCACTAACCGCAAAAGTTGCTATTGCCCGATGATGAGCAACCGAACTACAACAGTAGAATCCGACGATGAACTCGATGACAGCTCCACGGAGCAATCGGACCTGTATGAGCATTTCCGAATTGAGGTTGACAAGGGGCAAACCCCTACCCGTATCGATAAATTCCTGACCGATAAGATACGTAACGTTAGCCGAAACCGCATTCAAGGCGCAGCCGATGCAGGAAACATTCTGGTAAACGGCAAAACTGTTAAATCATCCTATAAGGTAAAGCCACTCGATACCATCTCCATTGTGCTGGCCTATCCGCCACGCGATTCCGACATTAAGCCCGAAAATATACCGCTTGATCTTGTTTATGAGGACGAAGCCCTACTTGTGGTAAATAAACCAGCAGGAATGGTGGTTCATCCCGCACATGGCAACTTTAGCGGAACACTGGTAAACGCATTGCTATACCATTTACGCGATGTCCCGCTTTTTAAAAGCGGTGAGGTACGTCCCGGGCTGGTGCATCGTATCGACCGCAACACATCGGGGCTACTGGTGATTGCAAAAACCGAACTGGCCATGAACCACCTTGCCCGCCAGTTTTTTGAACATACCACCGATAGACTATATCTGGCTTTAGTTTGGGGCGATATGGAAACCTATAGCGGCACCATTACCGGCCACATTGGCCGCAGCTTACGCGACCGAAAGAAAATGCAGGTGTTCCCCAATGGGGAACAGGGCAAACATGCCATAACCCACTGGCACATAGTGGAACGTTACGGCCTAACCAGCCTGATAGAGTGCAAACTTGAAACCGGACGAACGCATCAAATTCGCGCCCACATGGAATTTATCAAACATCCGCTATTTAACGATGAGGTTTACGGTGGCAATAAAATCCTGAAGGGCAACCAAACCTCAAAGTATAAGCAGTTTGTAGAAAACTGCTTTGAGGTATGCCCCCGGCATGCCCTACACGCCAAAACGCTGAGCTTCTCCCACCCTGTAACTGGTAAGCGAATGGATTTCGATTCCCCTATCCCCACCGACATGCAGGAGTTGATAGAAAAATGGCGAAAATACCCAACCGTTTGGGATATTGAAAAAATATGAGTAACGTTATTTTTTGGCTCTACACCACATACATCTAATAAATTGTGCTCATTTTATAGCACAAAATTGCCGTAATTTAACCGCACTGGCTTGTTATTCCCCTACATACTGTAACAAAAATAAATGGCGCATCTACAGCCTTAGTGCGAAAATGGTGTAAATATCTTCCTGATAAATATCAACAAGAACTTGCATTTTTTAAGGGATAACCTTTTGAACCGCAGCACTAACTCAACAATCGTATTGGTCAGCACCAATACCCTACCATAAACTTTACCCTCTCCAACGGTTGCCATCTTTACATGTATATTGAATACTCTTTTATAAGCTAAACTATTCATCAACTACATGACCAAATCACCGAGCTGCTTCAATTACTGTTTAAGTAATTAGAAAAATACTTTTATAATTGCCTGTTTTTGAAATTATTACCTACAAATAATTTTTCTAAAAAAATATTTAATTTTTTTGCGTAATGAGCATTTGTTCATTATATTTGCATTGAACATTTGTTCATAACATGGCTCGAGTAAAAATTCCAAGAAAGGTAGCAAATCTGCCAAGTGTTAAGGGATTTAAGCCCTATGGATCTGATTCTGACAGTAACAAAAAGGAACCAGTAATTCTTTACTTTGAGGAGTATGAAGCGCTGAGAATGTGCGATTACGATATGTACAACCACCACCAGGCAGCAATATTGATGAATGTATCGCGACCAACTTTTACCCGAATATATGCATCGGCAAGAATAAAAATTTCAAAAGCTTTTGTTGAGGGCAGGCAGATTGAGATTGAAAGGGGTAAAGTTTACTTCGATAGCGATTGGTACCATTGCAATACCTGTGGATGCGACTTTAATAACCCTGATAAGAACATTTTAATTCAGAATTGTCCATTATGCGGTAGCTCTTCTGTAATGAGATATGCTGAAAACAATCAGGAAAATAGTTCATATATCTCCGATGAAGACCTATGCATATGCCCCAATTGTGGGTTTACAAAGAGGCATAAATATGGGATACCCTGTAGGAATGAGGTTTGTCCTTCCTGCAATTTCACTCTTATAAGAAAACATCACCAAACAAAGTAGATTATGAGAGTTGCTATAACATCACAGGGAAATTCATTGGAGTCCAAACTCGACCAACAGTTTGGGCACTGTAAATACTTTGTGATTTACAATAATGAAACCAAAGCCATAGAAATATTCCCCAACCCACATAGTAATGCAGAAGAACAAGCTGGAACACTTGCAGTAAAGTTGCTATCCGATAAAGAGGTGAATAAAATAGTATCGGGTGAATTTGGAGTAAAAATTAAACCAGTACTCGATAGCTTAAAAATTCAAATGATTATTTATAAAAAAGAAAATGTAACTATTGGGGAAATAATTGAAATGCTAAACCATAATAATTAAGATTATGCCAAAGATGGATGGAACGGGTCCAGAGGGCAAAGGTGCCAAAACTGGACGGAAACTAGGAGGTTGCGAACAATCTCCTGACGAGGAGTTAGCAACAAAACTAGGGAAAGGGTTAGGTAAAAGACGCCACTCAGGCGGCGGACAAGGTATAGGGAAACGATTAAAATACAACGATAAAACCAACCAGTAAAAAGGAGGTAATATGCCTGGATTTAATCAGACTGGCCCAATGGGACAAGGTCCCATGACCGGCAGAAAAATGGGACGATGCACAAACTTTGGCGCAAACCAGGGTCGAAAGTCAACCACTGAAGAAAACTTACAACAGGACGTTTTCCAAGGAAGAGGCTTTGGATTTGGACGCGGGCAAAGGGGTCGTGGCCGTGGCCGTGGCCTTGGTATGCAAAACCGTTTTAGGGGCGGATTTTAGGCAATTTGTTTATACTATCAATTAAACTGTTCGTAATTTAAGGTCTAAACGCCTTACCTATACCCCTTACAGCTACATCATACTGTAAGGGGTTTTAAGGAAACCAAGCAAAACACAAGAATACACAGTAAAAACAAAAATTAAAAACAAAAAAATGAAGAAAAGATTTGCAATTCCGATGGAAGGCAATGCATTGTCGGCACATTTTGGCCATTGCCAAGCATTTGCATTTGTTGACGTTGAGAACAACAGCATCACAAAGGTTACTGTACTAGATCCTCCCGAGCATCAACCTGGCACGTTCCCTAAATGGGTAGCCGAGAATGGGGCTACCGACGTAATTGCTGGAGGAATGGGCCCTCAAGCTGTAAATTTGTTCAACAGCTATGGCGTAAATGTGTTTGTTGGGGCTCCAATCAAAAATGTAGAGGATATTGTTAACGATTTTCTGGCTGGGAACCTAAAGCTAAACGCTAATTACTGCAACCACGACGGCGATCACCATCATGAACAACACCATAAGCACCACAATTAGTTCTCTTGCTGGAGTTAATAGTAAATGTGTAAGCTGCTTTTTAAAAACTTACCAACGGCTATTCGATAAGGTTAAACTTCCGGATAGCCGTAGGGTTGAGTTTATGCAATTCTTCCAGCAAACCTTAAAGTCCTTACAAGGTGCAACTGCGCCTGAAATTCAACGCAAACTAAATATAAAGTTCGCTGAATTAGCTGGAATAAATGATCTGTTTGCTGAGGAGAAGGCTTTAAGCAACAGCATCGCACTTAAACTTTATGAGGAGTGGAAACCTAGGGTTGAACAACATGAAAACCCTTTTGATTTAGCCCTACGTTTATCCATTGCAGGAAATATAATGGATTACGGGGCCAACAACGATTTCGACATACATCAAACAATACACCATACTCTTACGGCAAAGTTTTCCATAAACCATAGTGCCCTACTTTACGCTGCAATTAAAAATGCCAAGTCCATTCTATACCTTGCCGACAACGCCGGTGAGATATATTTTGACAAGTTGTTTATTGAAACAATCAACCATCCCAACATTACCTATGCTGTAAGGGGCGGCTTTGCATTAAACGACGCCACATTGCACGACGCAATGGAAGCAGGAATAAATAATGTGGCTAAGGTTATTGGTAATGGATTTAATGCGCCATCTACTGTACTTACAAAATGTAGTCATGAGTTTATTGAAGTTTACAATTCGGCCGACCTAATTATATCCAAAGGACAAGGAAATCTGGAAGGATTAATTAACGAAAACGATCCACGTATTTTTTTCCTATTAATGGTGAAATGCGATGTTATGGCAAATTTGCTGAATGTGGACAAAGGTAGCTTTGTTGTGTACAACCCAACCAAAACAACCAAATAAATGAATGTTAGTAGGGATAATTATTTACAACATCCTTTCTACATTTCTTAGATTTTCAACCTACGTTTTCAAGATAAAAGGGATTTTAAAATGTTTATTGGGGAGAATACTGAAATAGGACGACTTATCACTTATGCATGTGTAAATAATCAGGGTTATAACAACAAGTATATACCTACAGAGATGAACAATGATTACATTACCTATATTCATTCATTCTAACACCAAACCAGTAAGCAATTCTTTAAGCCAACACCTGAAACAATTTGCAATAGTTGAAAATTATACCCTAAATAAGAATTTTACTTGATGCGATATCAGAACCACAAGGTAAGCTTACAACAATCGAACTTAAAGACTTTGAATGCTGATTTTACAAAAATTTAAGGTATTTGTATCAATGCACCATCACAACAATCCGGGATGATTAATAAAAATATTAAAATCGCCATTGCCAGCGGCAAAGGGGGAACTGGAAAAACTCTACTTTCAACGAACCTTGCAGCATTTATTAGCGAAAAGGATACTACGCTTTTAGTTGATTTAGATGTAGAAGAACCCAACGATTCCCTTTTTATAAAAGGCAACCTTGTACGGGAAACCGAACAATATAAAATGATCCCTAAATGGGACGAAAGCAAATGTACCCTTTGCGGAGAATGTACAAAGAATTGTAAATTCCATGCAGTGGTGCAAATGGGAAAGTTCATTGCCGTATTCAATGAATTATGCCACAGCTGCTATGCCTGTTCGGAGCTTTGCCCTACAGGCGCACTGCCCATGCAACCCCATAAAATGGGCGAAACAACGGAGTACCAATACAACAACCTTAAATTTATAGAAAGTAGGTTGATGATTGGCGAAGAGCAAGCTGTCCCCTTAATACACAAAACTCACCAATTGGTAAATGAGCATTATTCCAACATAACCCTACAATTATTCGATTGTCCTCCTGGCACTTCGTGCCCAGTTCTTGCAGCAACTGAAAATGCCGATTACGTCATATTAATTACAGAACCAACGCCTTTCGGACTGCACGACCTAAAACTTGCTGTAGAAACCATGCGCCAGCTGCATAAACCTTTTGGAGTTGTGATTAACCGCTCTGGTCTTGGAAATGATGATGTAGAAAAATATTGTTTATCTGAAAAAATCGACATAGTTACCAAAATACCGTTCGACAAAGAAATTGCTAACCATTACTCAAGGGGCGAGCTTGTTTATAAAAAGGTTCCCTCAGTGGAACTAGCGCTTAATGAACTTATAAACTACCTCAAGAATAACATTATTAATCGATCGCTACAAGGTATTGAGGCTCTGAAGTGATTTTGAAAGTAATAAACTAAGAAACCAACAACCATAGATGAAGGAAATAGTAGTACTATCGGGTAAAGGCGGAACAGGGAAAACTTCAATTACAGCAGCGCTGGCTGTACTTGCGGGTAGTGAGGCGGTTGTAGCCGATTGCGATGTTGATGCTGCCAACATGCACCTCCTTATGCAACCCGACTTTGCCCAATCAAGCGAATTTTATAGCGGTGAACTTGCTGTAATCAATCAAGATATTTGCACAAAATGTGGATTATGCTCAAATGTGTGCCGTTTTGATGCAATTCCTTCCCACAACAATAAGTATGAGGTAAACCCATTAGCATGTGAAGGTTGTGCATACTGTCATAAGGTTTGCCCAGTAAATGCCATTGAAATGCTTGACCGAAAATCAGGAAATCTCTATATCTCTACAACAAAGGGTAACAGCACAATGGTGCATGCTAAACTGGATATAGGCTCCGAAAACTCAGGGAAACTGGTTGCCAAAGTAAAAAGTGAGGCTCTGCATCAAGCTAAAAAACAGGAAAAAGAATACATTATAGTCGATGGCTCTCCGGGTATTGGATGTCCGGTAGTATCCTCGCTATCTGGAGCAAATTATGTGTTACTTGTAACAGAACCAACCGTTTCGGGGTTACATGATCTGGAAAGAGTTTATAGTGTTATTAAACGTTTCCGGATAAAAACAGGTTGCATAATCAATAAATTCGACATCAACCCTACAAAAAGCAAAGAAATTTTAAATTTTCTCAAAAGAGAAAATATCGGCCACATAGCCAGCATACCCTATGATACAACTTTTACTGAGGCAATGACACAAGCAAAAACTATAGTGGAAACAAGCAGTCCCTTAAGCCAAATGCTTATTAATGCTTGGAACAAAATAAAGGAAGAAGCAACTAAAAATTAAATAGTATGAGAATAGCATTTACTTCAACAGGTAAAGATTGGGATTCAATAATTGATTCCCGTTTCGGAAGAACCGAGTACATTGTAGTCTTTGACGATGAAACAAAACAATTGGAAGTCATTGACAACAGCGCTGTAAAAAACGAAGCACACGGAGCAGGTACAGCTACCTCACAAAAAATGTACGAAATAAAACCCAATGTACTAATTACTGGTAATGGCCCTGGCGAAACTGCCGCAAATGCACTGAAACACCTTGATATGAAAATTTACGTTGACGCTCATAACTTAACACTAAAGCAAGCATATGATAAATATTTAAAGGGAGAATTGAAAGAAATCTAGAATAAATTTAGAACAATGGAGGAGCTAGTATTTGGCCCTGTTCCATCACGTAGGCTAGACAAAAGTATTGGAGTAAACAATATACCTCACAAGGTTTGCTCCTACACTTGCTCATACTGCCAGCTAGGTAAAGAGGAAAAAATTCAGATAGAGCGTCAGGAGTTTTATGCCCCAGACACTCTTGTAAAGCAGGTTGAACAAAAACTTAACATGACTAGCCATGCTGATTACCCGGACTATATAACAATTGTCCCCCACGGAGAGCCTACTCTTGATATTAACCTTGGGAAGCTTATCACTAAACTAAAAACTTTTGGGCTGCCTGTTGCCGTAATTACCAACTCCTCCCTTGTTCATTTAGATGATGTTAAAAAAGATTTATCGAACGCTAGTTACATTTCATTTAAGGTTGATACCGTAAATCAAATAACATGGAAGCACATCAATAAACCCCATAAAAAGTTATTACTTAACGAAAATTTAAACGCCCTTTTGGCATTTAAGCAAAACTATCATGGAATTCTTGCTACAGAAACAATGCTGGTTAAAGGGGTCAACGATTCCGATGAGGAGCTAAAAGCCACTGCACAATTTCTACAGCATTTAAAACCTAATATTGCATACCTATCAATTCCCTCTCAGCCACCATCTTTCAAAGGTACATTCCCTACAAGCGAAGAAACCCTGCTTAAAGCATATGAATTTTTCTACTGGTACTGCTTAAACGTTGAATACCTATTTGAATATGCGGCAAACGAGTTCACCCCTGCAGGCAATTTTGAAGAAAACCTGCTTAGTTTAACGGCAACTCATCCCATGAATATTGATGCGGTTAAAGAGTTGATGGCAAAAACAAAAACAGCCGACTGGGTCCTTGAAAAACTTGTTGATGAAAATAAAGTGAAAAGGATACGCTACGAAAAGCAAACTTTTATTGTTCGAAGTTTCAACAAGTAGTTCACTAAAACTCAAATGTAATGATTAAGGGAATACAAAAATCAAAACTCAACATTATAATAGACATTATACTATTAGTACTTCTAGTTCTAATGGCTGGGGTTGGGTTTCTCATCAAGTATGCTCTACTCCCAGGAATTCAGCGAAATAGCAAGTTCGGAGCAAATATTAACCTTGAGGTCCTCGGCATGGATAGGCATCAGTGGGGTAATATCCATTTAATTATTAGCATAATCTTTATAGCCCTAATTATTCTGCACATTATTCTTCATTGGGATATGATATTATGCATCCTCGATAAAATGATCCCTCGTAAAACAGTAAGAAACTTATTTTTAGCAACATTAACAATAATTACCATAACCCTATTTATTGGCCCATTCCTTGTAAACCCAGTTCAGGTAAGCCATGAGAACAACTTTAGGAACAGGACTGTAAGAATTGAAAGAACTGAAGAAGAAGCAAATACAATAGACACATTACAAAAAACAGTAATTGTTGTGACTCAAAAGCCTTTAAAATAGGAAATTGAAGTTTCCTCCCACAATAAAGCCAAGGAAGAATACGATGTACACGGAACTCAAACAATAAATGTGTTATCGGAACAATATAATGTCCCAGCAGATTTTATCTGCAAAGAGCTTAGAATACCCGAAAGCAACCAATATCAACGCCTTGGTAGGTTAAGGAAGAAATATGGCTTTACCATGTCAGAGGTAAGCAATGCCATTGCAAAATATAAGAATTCCCAATTGGCACAATAACATTAACAGGAAATGAACCAGAGTAATCAACAAATTGGGTACATCCACCTCTACACAGGCAATGGCAAAGGAAAAACAACCGCCGCCATAGGGCTTGCTGTTAGAGCCGCTGGTGCAAATAAGAACTCTTTCATTGGCCAATTTGTTAAAGGAATGCACTACTCCGAATTAGTCTCGCTCAAACGCTTCCCTGAAATCACAGTTAAGCAATATGGACTTAATTGTTTTATCGTAAATAAACCAACACAAAACGATATTGAAGCTGCAAGAACCGGTTTTAATGAAATATCAAAGATAATAATAAACAATAGCTATAACATTGTTGTTCTTGATGAGGTTTGTATTGCTATATACTACAGGCTTATCAGTGTAAATGAGGTTTTGGATTTGCTCAACAAAAAACCACCCGAAATGGAGATAATTCTTACCGGCAGATATGCCCCCCAAGAACTTATTGAAGCCGCTGACCTTGTAACAGAAATGAAAGAAATTAAACACTACTACAACCAAGGAATTGAAGCCCGTAAGGGTATTGAATACTAACCACTAATAATAATAGTATGAAACGAACCGATGTATTAATAATTGGAGGAAGCGCTGCCGGAATGGTTGCTGCTACAACAGGTAAAGCCCATTGGCCAGAGAAAAGTTTTACCCTGGTTAAAAAACAAAAAGATGTTATGGTCCCCTGCGGAATACCTTACATTTTTGGAACTTTGGAAAGCAGTGAAAAAAACATCATGCCTGTTGATGCAACAATGCAGAAAAATGGCGTGGAATCACTGGTTGACGAAGCTACCGATATCGACACCAAGGAAAAAGTTGTTAGCTTTGCTAGCGGCGAAAAAATTCAATACGAGAAATTGGTTATTGCAACCGGATCGAACCCTATTAAACCAAAGTGGCTTGCAGGAGCTGACCTTGAGAATGTTTTTGTTATTCCTAAAGACAGAGTTTACCTTGATGATATGAAGAGCAAACTTGGCTCTGTAAAAAATATCGCTGTTATTGGGGCTGGTTTTATTGGAGTTGAATTCTCCGATGAATTAACCAAAAGAGGATACAATGTTACCTTAATTGAGAAACTTCCTCACATCCTGAACTTAGCATTCGACGTTGAACTTTCAAGCAAAATTCACGAAATGCTAACTGCTCGCGGAGTAAAAGTATTAACCGGAGTAGGAATTAGCAAAGTTCATGGAACCAGCAAAGTAGAAGCCATTGAATTAGAAAACGGTCAGAAAATGAATATGGATGCTGTTATCCTTTCAATGGGATACAGACCAAATACAGAGCTGGCTAAAAAGGCAGGTATTTACATCGATGAAGATAATTTTATAGCCGTTGATGAATACATGCGTACCCACACTCCCGATGTATTTGCAGTAGGCGACTGTGCCCAGAAACGCGATTTCGTGACACGTCGCCGTGTACCCACCATGCTAGCATCTACCGCTTGCGCCGAGGCACGTATTGCCGGAATGAACCTATTCAACCTACACGTAGTAAAAACTTTTAGCGGGACCATAGCAATATATTCCACGGCAATGGGAGAGACAGGATTCGGTACTGCTGGGGTTACCGAGCTACGTGCTATGCAAGAAGGGTTATCAACAATTACCGGTTTATTTGAAGGGGTTGACAGGCACCCTGGAAATCTACCAGGAACGCATAAGCAAATTGTTAAACTAATAGCCGCATCAAACTCAGGAGTAATTGTGGGTGGAGAAGTTATTGGTGGTCTTGAGGCTGGCGAACTTACAAATGTTATTGGATTGGCAATCCAAAACCGTATGTCGGTTAACTCGTTCTTAACCATGCAAATAGGAACCCACCCATGCTTAACCGCATCACCTGCTGCCTATCCTCTTATCAAGGCTGCCGAACAAATTGCTATTAAAATGATAAAAAAATAGGCTTTATGAATCCTATCGAAAAAACTGAACTAGAGGAAGTTAAAAAAATCATAGCTATAGCCTCGGGCAAGGGAGGCGTTGGTAAATCAACCGTATCGTCGAACTTGGCCATTAGCCTTTCCCGTAACGGATAAAAACGGCCCTTGTTGATGCCGATATCTTTGGCCCTTCAATCCCAAGAATGTTTGGCATCGAAAACGCACAACCAGAGGTAACTCACTTGGGCGATAAGGAAGTAATGTCCCCTATTGAGAAGTACGGTGTAAAAATTATGTCAATCGGATTCTTCGTAAAACAAAACCAGGGTTTAATCTGGAGAGGGCCTATGGCTGCAAATGCCATAACACAACTTTTCCAAAACACGGTTTGGAATGATATAGATTATATGATTATCGATTTCCCTCCGGGTACCAGCGACATACAGCTCACTACTGTTCAAAAACTCAATGTTACAGGATCCATTATTGTAACAACACCTCAGGAAATCGCAATCAACGATGCCCGAAAAGCAGCATCGATGTTCTATAATCCCGATTTAAATGTACCAATTCTAGGAGTAGTTGAGAATATGTCATGGTTTACACCTCAACCCCACCCCGATGAAAAGTACTACATATTTGGCCAGGGTGGTGGCGATTTGCTTGCAAAAGAGCTCAACACCAAGTTGCTAGTGCAAATACCATTAGTAGCCGAGGTTGGAGCTGCTGCAGAAAAGGGACTTAGCGTTTACAACCAAAGCAATCCCCAGGTAATTGAAGCATTTGAAAAATTAACCGAGGCAATTACGGCTTAAACTAAACCACCTTACAGACCCGATACTCTTACTGTTTTCGGATCTGTTTGTTTATTTAAAATTATTTCAACTCTGCAAACTTTTTATTAATGGAATCGCTAAAGAACAGAATATTTAATTGCACTAAGTGCGATTTATACAAAACAAGGAATAATCCAATTTTTGGGGAAGGTAGCTATTGTGCTCCAATTTTCATTATTGGTGAAGCACCCGGACATGAGGAAGATATAGTAGGACGTCCATTTATTGGAAAATCGGGGCAGTTACTCGACAAGATACTGGAAGCGTGCAACTTTACCCGTAACAACCATGTTTTTATCAGCAATATTGTTCGATGCCGACCTCCAGAAAACCGTGTACCAACACCACATGAGGCTGAAGCATGCATGCCCTACCTTCTGGAACAAATTGAACTAGTAAACCCAAAAATATTAGTATTACTTGGCGCAACTGCATTAAAATATATGGTAGGATCCAATCATAGAATCACAAAAGAAAGAGGAACTTGGCTCGAAATTAATGGCCGACTAGCCATTCCGGTTTACCATCCGGCTGCGTTGCTTCGCGATCCATCGCTAAAACGCGATACGTGGGAGGATTTTAAAAAAATTTTTTTCAAGTACCGCGAATTGGTAAATCCCAATCATCAATCACCGCACATCGGTTTGTACTAAAACCTACCAACTACCGAAAGGTTCCCTTTAACCTTGTCGTTGATTGCTACCATTGACCTGAATGAAAGGGGGAGAAATATATCGACCCTTGATCCGAACATGATAAAACCCAGTTCATCGCCTTGCTCCACTTTATCGCCTTGTTTAACATTGCAAATAATACGGCGTGCTACAAAACCGGCTATTTGGCGGACTAACAATCGAGTACCATCCTCTCGTTCAATAACCACGGTGTTCCGTTCGTTGTTCAAACTCGATTTTGGGCTCCAAGCCACTAAATATTTCCCCTTGTGGTAATTGGTGTAAATAATTTTGCCCGAGGTGGGAATCCGGTTTTGGTGTACATCAAAAATCGACATAAAAATAGATACTTTAAGGCACTCCACCTTTAAAAATTCCTCTTCAACCGTATTTTCAATTGCAATTATAGTCCCATCTGCAGGCGATAATAGCAAATCACAATTCTTGGATACCTCCCTTAGGGGAATTCTAAAAAATCGAACCACCAATAAATACAGAAGAATACTAGCAACCAGCAAGGCATACCTGTAACCCGCTGCTGCATTACTATTTAAACACCAAATGTTGATGGCGATGAGGAATAGCCCAATGGCAATTAAAAGGGGATATGCCTTAAAGTATATCTTCATTGCGTTATTAGCTTATTGCACCCACAGGGCATTCGTTCCCGCACACACGGCAGTTGGCACAACTATTCGTATTAATTACGGCTTTACCATTAACCAGTGTAATTGCTCCAACAGGGCAAGCATCCACACAACTTCCGCACCCAGTGCAGAGATCCGGATTTACTTTTGGATAAACCATTTTGTTCTCGTTTAAATTGTTAGTACTATAGTTATTGTTACGTATGATTTCTCGTTCTCGCATCAACGGAATACCGCAATTTGGGCATTCTATCGATTGGCAGGGTTGTCCCATATCGTGCTTAACACAGTATCCGCACTTGGGACATACGCATAGCCCATGGCTCTTTTCGGGGTTGTAGTGAGCTCCTCTATTAATTCCTAAAATTTTCCAAAGGCTCCACATGGCTAGGCTTTCTCTTTAATTTCGTAGATATTCCCCGATTTGTCGGATATAAAATAGGTAAATCCGCCATTCCTATTCGGTTTTTTAATTGCCCGGTATTCTTGCTCAACCGCATTGTTGTAAACATTCTCAGCATTTATGTACTCTAGGTATATGTGCATGTAGGCCTTGCTTTCTTTTGCTTATAAAAACCTCCAGTTCTACTCCATCTCTATTCAAAAGAAACACCTCGGGCGATTCCTCCATATTGAATAGTAATCGTGATAATTCAATATCTAAATTGAACTTACGTACAGTTGAGAACATTAATACATTTCGATAGAATTGATCAAGATCATCAATATAATTTACTGTTATTCCAATATGATTTGCCATGCGGTTAAAATTTCGACTACAAATTTAAGTGAACTTGCGTTCATTTTAAAATTTTTTACACTATTTTTGTAAAAAATATTTTATATGACCGTTTCGATTCTTACCGATAATAAGCCGGGAAGTTATTTGCGGGCGGAGCATGGGCTCTCGTACTTGGTTGAGCACAATGGCACAAGCGTACTTTTCGATACCGGGCAAAGCGATCTGTTTTTGCAAAATGCCTCTAAAATGGGCATTAGCCTCGATGGGGTAGGTACTATTGTGCTTAGTCATGGGCATTTCGACCATGGCGATGGCCTTAAACACCTCAGCGGGAAAATGCTTATTTGTCATCCCGATAGTTTTGTTAAAAGGTATCGGAAAACCGATAAGTCGTATATAGGCCTCGAAATGACAAAGCAGGAGCTGGCACGGCGTTTCGATTTGGTTGAAACTTCTGTACCCTATAAGGTTTCGGAGGGTATAATATTTTTGGGGGAGATACCCCGGGTTACGGATTTTGAATCGCAAACAACCCCCTTTATTTTTAGCAATGGGGAGCCCGATTTTGTGATGGACGATAGTGCCATTGCGCTAGTACTGCCCGATGGGCTGTTCGTTATCACGGGTTGTGGCCACTCGGGTGTTGTGAATACCTTGATGTATGCCCAAAAAGTTACAGGAGTTGACACAATTTGTGGTGTTATGGGTGGTTTTCATCTCAAAAAGAATGATAGGCAAACCCAAGAAACCATTGCTTTTTTGAAAAGTCGTAATGTGAAGCACATTTATCCATCGCATTGTACTGAGCTCCCAGCGTTATCGGCATTTCATAGTGCATTTAATATTAAACAGCTAAAAACTGGTGATGTTCTAAATTTCTAATTCAGATGGTTGAGTTCATACTACCCACTCTCAAGCACACCCTGATGATAACAGCCTTTGTGCTATTTATGATGGTTGTTATTGAGTACGTTAATGTGCAAACCCGGAATATTTGGGCCAGTCGAATGCAGCAATCGCCCTTTATGCAAATTATTCTGGCGGCCCTGTTGGGAATTAGCCCTGGCTGTTTGGGTGCTTTTGCCGTGGTATCGCTCTATACCCATAGAATGATGGGGCTGGCGGGGCTTGTAACTGTGATGATTGCCACTTCGGGCGATGAGGCCTTTGTGATGTTTGCCATGTTTCCGGGTAAGGCGCTTCTGCTCCATGCAATTCTTTTTGTGGTAGCAGTTACCTCGGGATGGGTTGTTCATCTTTTTACAAAGGGAAAGGAGCTTGGGGCTGTGCAGGGCTTTGTGGTTCACGAACAGCAATCGTGCCGTTGCTTTGTTAAAAGTTTGATTGTCCCTCAGATCAAGAATATATCTTTCGAACGTTCAATTCTACTGCTATTCACTACGATATTCACCGTTCTATTAATTCTTGGTAAAATTGGAACTGACAGCTGGGACTGGAAACGAATAACATTTCTTACCGGGAGTTTATTTCTCCTGTTTGTATTTTTTACTGTGCCAGAGCATTTCCTGAAGGAACATCTATATAATCACATCATTAAAAAGCATTTACTCCGGATATTTCTGTGGGCCTGGGGAACGTTTATCGTTATTCACCTCATCCAATCGAATTTGTCTCTTAGTAATATAATGGAGAACAATACATTCTGGATACTTATTATATCAATACTAGTGGGAATTATTCCAGAGTCCGGGCCGCATTTAATTTTTGTTACAATGTTTTCGCAAAACCTTATTCCATTCAGTATACTTATTGCCAATTCGATAGTGCAAGATGGGCATGGAATGCTTCCCCTGCTAGCCGAGTCGCAGAAGGACTTTGTACGGGTTAAAATAATCAATATGCTGGTTGGGTTAATTGTTGGGTTGTCGTTGTATTTACTAGGGTTTTAATATATTAACATTACTTAAACTTAAACTTAAATTTAAAAAAAATGCCATCAGGTGATAGAACTGGTCCAATGGGGCAAGGCTCCAGAACCGGAAGAATGCTTGGTTACTGTTCGGGTTACGATGCCCCGGGATTTGCATCGAATATTGGAGGGAGAATTGGCCGAGCGTTTGGCTTTGGTCGTGGTCGTGGCCGTGGTCGTGGGTACGGCTTTGGTTGGAGAAACACGGCGCCTACCGATTATGTTGAGCTCCGTCAATCTTCGGTCAAACCGGAGGCAAGCCGTGAGGAGCAAATTAGTATGCTTAAAGCGCAGGCCGATAGTTTGAGCAAAACCTTGAAAGATATTGAGAAAAGGTTGAACGATCTTGATAATAGACAGGAGTAATTCCTATTTTTGACACCGATAATAACGGGCGGGTGGTTTATGGGGTTATTCCCTAAAACCACCACGCTGTTTATTTGCTAAATTTACTAATGCCCAACCGAAAACGACAACGTAGAGTAGCAGTACCTCCAAGAATGGAGGGCTATAAGCCTTTTGGAATCCCGGCAAGGGATTTGCAATCGGTTATTCTGCTCTATGAGGAACTCGAGGCCATTAGATTGGTGGACTATGAAGGGTTACTCCAAGATGAAGCCGCCGTAAAGATGAATATATCGCGCCCTACATTTACACGACTTTATAATAAGGCACATAGAACAATTGCCAAGGCCTTTATCGAAGGGAAGGTAATCCTTATAAAGGGTGGCGATTATGTTACGGACGATTACTGGTACAAATGCGAAAAGTGCAAAGAGGTAATGATAACCATGAAACCTGCAAAACATTGCAGGTATTGCAATTCGGACGATATCGTTCTAATTAACTCTTAAATTCCATACCCATCATTACTTTTTAACCACAAAGCTACCCCTGCCAATCCCTTCCATAAGTTCATCTACACCCTACATACAAGCATTGGCTTGCGTTTGAATTATTAGTACAATTGCAAAACCGTTCGACTCAATCATACATACCCCATCGGAAATGGAATGTAAATAGATTGGTTTGAAGAACCTGCTACGCACCTTATCGCCATCCATTATTTTACCCGGTAAGCTGTTCTTATCTAGAAAAGTTACAATCAACTCCCCATTATTTGAACCCAGATTACACATTAAAAGATAAAAGTGAAATTGAAAATCTTCCGAAACTATAACATAGCAAGGATTACACCAATTTTATTTTAAAAAAATCCCGAATACTGCGCATTAGAAAAAATACTAGTTAAGTTACTGTAGATTATGATGCTTAGTTCGCTATTGCGAAATTTGGATTGAAACAAACCTTTGGCTTCTTCTTAGATCTTCAATGGATTTGACAAAGCACCCGGCTCACACGTTTTACACCTATAATCCTTTTTGAGTCTATCTATCAAACGGTGCTATTGATTATTATACCTTTATCCCAGATTAAGCACTAGGAATGCAATGAACTATTGCTTGGTTTGTTGGTTGCTCAATGGGTACCTGGGTTAATCCAGACAAATGATTGATTTATTCGGTCTTTAGGCAAAATCGCATGGGCTGATGCGTAATTTGGATTTATTGTAATCAAAATCCAAGCAGGTAATATAGAGCCTATGGCTCTCTTTTTCTAACATGCTTTTGAGCAATGGATATTTTTTCCCATTTTTCCATAAACCATTGCCAGTACTCTAATTCCATATAGGGATTGCCTGCACCATTATCTGTTCTAAACGCCACTCCATTATCCTCAACCACCGATTCTTTATTTTGGAGCATTACTCTTGTAAGTATTGCTATCCAACTAAACCTCACACGGCTAAACTTCGGCTCCAGAATAAAAACGCCACACTACAACTCTAGTTAATGCTATGCGGTCGCTCTCATCAGGATACGTTGACTCAACGCCACAATTTCTCAAATCTAAATTTATCAACCCATAGCGAAGCGCTTTCTGTTGAAAAATTCTGAAAAACTTAAGCCACTCGGGTGCAATCCGTTCTATCACCCAAAATGTTGTAGTAGAACTCTTTCAATGCACAAACCCTCTGACGAAAGGGAATAAAAGTAGCATCAAATAGGTATCGGATATTGATTTTTAATCTGTATTCTCAAGGCATCAAATAATTAACCATACTGACTGATAAGCCGTAATCGTTCTTTATCGATAATAGTAATTTTTTTATTCTCGATTTTTATAATACCCTCATCATGGAAATTGCTTAATGTTCGGCTAACACTTTCTCTTGATGCATCAATCAGATTGCCAATTTCCTCTCGGTTCAAGGGCAGTTCAAATTTGTTGGAATGGTAAATGGTATCGGCAAAAAAGAGTAGATTCTCAGCTAAGCCACCGCTTACCTGCTTTTGCGTACGGCTCACGCAGCGATGATAGGAATCGAGTTCATTAACACATAGCTCAATCATTAATTGGTAGGTGAAATCGGGATTATTCTTAACGAATGTTCTGAAAGTGCTCAAATCTATGAAGCAAACCAGCGATTCCTCAATGGCTGTTACGGAATAATGATTATACTTATCGCCAAAGGTGCTAGGTAATCCCAGATATGCAGGGCCATAGGTTATCTTAATAATTTGTTCATGCAGAGGACCAGTCATATGCAATTTTACCAACCCCTCTCGTAAAAAAATTACATTAGACGATAAGGCCCCCTGCCGAATAATTATATCGCCTTTTTTAAAACGATATTCAGCACAATTTTCTGACTGTAGGGATAGCTCTGAATCATTTAACTTTTCAGAAGCTTTCGACTTATGATGGCAAAACTTACAAATGTCCATATTATCAATTATCAAAATGTGTGATTCAAATTACAAAAATATGTTATTATTTTCACATTTCCCCATGTATTATCTCACAGCTTTAATAATGAATATTTTACGTCTGGGATATATTTTTGTTAAGAAAAAATTTATTAACTATGAAAAACTCAAAAATGTGCCTTGCATTGTATAGCGGTAGTATTGATAAGCTTACTGCTGCTGGTGTAATCATTAGTGGGGCTGTGGCTAATGATATGAGCATTGACGTTTATGTACTCCTACAGGGAGCAAGAGCAATGCTTAAAAATATTGCAAAAAACAAGGATAAGTTAAACATGGCCGAAAACGCCAATCTTCGCGATGAATTTTTGAAATCGTGTAAGGATCTTAATGTGAAAGAATGGCATGAATTCTTTAAAGAAGCCAAAGAGATGGGCGATGTTAAATTTCACATTTGTGGCTTGGCAGGTAAAATTTGGGGTGGTTACAAAATTGAAGATTTTGTTGAATTTGCCGATGACATTGTGGGTATCAGCGAATATATTACTGCTGCTCAAGAAGCTGATGTACACCTATTCATTTAACAAAAACTAAAAATCTCAAAATCATGAATGCTTCAGAACTTAAAAATCTTAATGTAAATAAAACCGTTGATGCACGGGGAACATCTTGCCCAGGGCCTTTGTTAGAGGCAAAAAAAGTTATAGGGACTATTGCATCGGGTGAAATTATGGAGGTATTATCTTCAGACGAGGGAACCAAAGTAGATATCCCTAAGTGGTGCAATAAACAGGGGCATGAATATCTTGGAACCATAGAGGAGAATGGATACTTCCGCATCTTTCTAAAAAAGGGTTAAACTATGAGTACCTCCGAAAACCCACGTATTTTAGTGTTTTCTACGGTAAAGATTTCGGATCCTGCCATTGATATGGCAGGATTACTAAAATTACACTATTCCTCTAAAGTTTATACAATTTCTGTTCCATGCTCTAGCGCCGTCAAGCCCCGCTGGATATTGCGGGCTTTGGAAAAAGACTTTGATGGAGTATTTATAGCAGCCGATGGCACTGATTGTCCTTATGGAGAATCATGCACCGAAAAAACAGGGGAAATTGTTAAAAAAACCCACCAGCTGATGAAGGAGAGAAATATTGACCCCATACGTTTGAAAATGGCTGCCATTTGCTCAGTGTGTAGCGAACCTTTTATCAAACAGATTAACAATTTTAGTAACACCTTACTTAATCTTAAAACTAAGGAATAATGCCATTCGCTGGTAAAAAACTTTACGATGCTTTGGTTGTGGGCGGTGGAATTGCCGGAATTGAATCTGCTTTAAATCTTGCCAATAATAACCTTAAGGTTTTGCTGGTAGAAAAAGATTTAACGCTTGGTGGAAAAATGATAATGCTCAGCAAGGTGTTCCCCACCCTCGATTGCTCTGCCTGCATAACCACTCCTAAAATATCCGAAGTGGCTCGTCATCCTAACATAACTATTCTCACCAATACCAATATCCTGCAAATTGAAAAGCAGGATAAAAACTATTTTAAAGCTCGAATAAAAGAAAAAGCACGCTATGTGAACATAAGCGACTGTACAGGTTGCCAGTTATGCGAAGAAGCCTGTCCTGTTGTTGTGCCGGACCAATACCAGTACGATTTGGTGGGACGAAAAGCCGCTTATATACCTTTTAATATTGCAAGTCCCAGAGTCGCCTCTATTGACATGGACAATTGTGTGCTATGTGGTGCTTGCGAAAAGGCATGCCCTACAGGTTGTATCGATTTTACACAAGAGGATAAGGAGTATGAAATTATTGCCAAAACCGTTATCATGGCAACAGGATTTAATCTTTTTGACCCTTTGAAAATTCCTCGTTTTAGCTATGGCAACTCAAAAAATGTTATAACTGCCCTTCAAATGGAACGCTTGCTGGCGCCAACGCGTCCGTACAATCATGTACTTCGCCCAGGCGATGGCCAAGTACCCTGTAATATTGCCTATGTTCTTTGTGCCGGTTCCCGCGATTTATCAGTGGGTAACCCCATCTGTTCACAAATATGCTGCATGTATTCCATTAAACAGGCACAGCTATTAATGGGAGCATTACCCATGGCCGATGTAACCATTTACTACATCAATATTCGTTCCTTTGGAAAAGGCTTCGAAGAGTTTTACGAGCAAGCTAAAGGAATGGGAGTAAATTTTGTAAAAGGAAAGGTTGGTAAAATAACCGAAACCGACAACGGCAACCTGATTCTCTGGTACGAAGATATTAATCAGGGTAAGGTTATCGAAAAAAAACACGATTTAGTTGTTCTCTCTGTTGGAGTGTTAGCCAATGATGAACCCAAAAAATTAATTCAGGGTTGGGAAAAAGACGAATACTCATTTGCGCATCAAAAGGATTTATTTTACACCCCATCGCTCAGCAGCATCGAAGGGGTATTCCTTGCAGGTACAACCAGTGGACCCATGGATATTCCCGATAGCATTTTAAGTGCAGGTTCGGCGGCCATGGAGGCTATCCGCTACGTAAAGCAAACCTCAATTGATTTATAGAGTAAATGCAACTTGGTATTTTATAAAAACTTTAAGTGAATGAAACAAAGAATTGGAGTTTATATATGCCATTGCGGTGGTAATATTTCCGATTATGTAGATGTAGAAAAGGTGCGCGAGGCGGTTGCTCAGAACGACGGGGTGCTCATAGCAAAAACTACCATGTTTGCATGTGCCGATTCCAACCAAAAGGGAATGGTGCAGGACATTAAAGAGAACCAACTCGATGGGGTTGTGGTAGCTTCTTGTTCTCCTAAACTTCATGAAATAACATTTAAAGCAGTTGTTGAACGTGCCGGCTTAAATAAGTACAACTATGTGCACGCCAATATACGCGAACAGGTATCGTGGCCACATAGCGATAATAAAGCAGGTGCTACACAAAAAGCCATCCAGATAGTAAAAGCTGCCATAGCAAAAGTCCGCTTATCGGAGGCTATTGAACCCCTTGAAGTTGATACCACCCAAGCCGTTCTAGTTATTGGAGCAGGCGTTGCCGGTATGAAAGCAGCCATCTCCCTATCAAAAATGGGTACAAAGGTTTACCTAATAGAACGCGAACCTTTTATTGGTGGTAGAATAGCTCAATGGGATGTACTTTGCCTAACCAATGAAACCGGCAAAGAGCTGGTAAGCCGCTTATATACTGAAATTGTTTCAAACAAAAATATTGCTTTGTACACAGGAGCTCAACTTGTCGATTGCAAAGGGAGCATTGGTAATTTTACTGCCAAGGTAAAGCTCAGCCCTCGCTATGTAAAAGAGACATGTATTGATAAAGAAATTTTGAAAAAAGCCATAAACGCATGCCCTGTTGAAGTGCCTGACGAGTTTAACTTTGGGATTACCAAACGAAGGGCCATATACCACAATTTCCCCGCTGAGTATCCGCAAACCGCTGTTATCGATATGAACTCGTGTACACGATGCGGAAAATGTACCGAAATATGCGATAAGATTGATCTCAACATGAAAGAGGAATTCCTCGAATTAAAAGTGGGTTCAATTCTTGTGGCCACTGGTTTTGACCCCTATACCCCCAACGAAGGCGAATTTGGCTATAATGTTATCGACAATGTGATTACCCTATCGCAATTTAAACGCTTACTCGCTTTTTCCGAACCAGGCAAACTGCAATGGCATGATAAACCTGTTAAAAATGTTGCCTATATCTACTGTGTTGGTAGCCGCCAAGTGGACGGTAATAACAAGTACTGTTCCCGCTACTGCTGCACTGCTACTATAAATACAGCATTAAAATCAAATGATAAATTCCCAGAACTAAATCACTTTCATTTCACAAGGGGTATTCGTACTTACGGAAAACAGGAACAACTTTATCACAACGCATCAAAAAGTGGACATGTATTTTTCCAGTCATACGAAGACGACCCATGCAGAGTGGAACATAAAAATAACAAAACCACTGTTAAAATCAATGATATATTAACTAATCGAAAAGAACTGGAAGTTGAAGCAGACATAGTTGTTCTGGTTACCGGAATGGTACCTCGCTCCAACAACAATATTTCCGATATCCTTAAATTGCCTCGGGGCCGCGATAACTTTTTCAATGAAATACACATGAAATTGCGCCCAGTGGAAACTGTTATCGATGGTATTACAATTGCTGGAGCTTGTCAGGGACCTAAAAACGTTGTTGAATCTATTAATTCCGCCCTGTCGGCTGCCATTAAAACATATTCTTTTGTTGGAAAGGATAAGTTGATGGTTAAACCCGAGGTGGCTGAGGTTACCCCCGATTTATGCAAATGGTGCGATGAATGCACCAAAGCATGCCCTTTTGATGCAATTTTTAAGAATGAACAGGGTGTAGCCCAAGTAAACGAAACAGTTTGCAAAGGTTGTGGAATGTGCCTGCCAGTTTGCCCCACCAATGCCATCCAACTTAAAACTTTTTCCGACATCGAAATTGCGAGCATGATTGATGTTTTAGCTAACGAATTGTAATGGTTTAACTATACTAAAATGGGGAACAAGGAAACGTTCAAAATAAAACGCGAAACCTTTAAAGTTTCTGAACAAGCAAAAGAACAACTCAAACAGTTTAATGCTGTTCGAAAACGCATATTGGATGCCTTCAGCGAAGAAGAACTGACCATCCCACAAATAGCTGAAAAAACCGGACTAAGTAATCCCGATGCAGTATATTATGTGATGACCCTGGTTAAGTTCAATAAGCTGGTACCAACCCACATGGACGATATGGATGAATTTTATTTTTATAAAATCAAAAAGTAATGGCTAAGGTAGATTTAACATTTGGTAAAAAACTAAAAAAATACGGAGCAATAGATTTTAATGCATGTTACAATTGCGGTACATGCACTGCCGTTTGTGCACTATCAACTGAAATGGATTCATTCCCCAGAGAAATGATCCGTTTAAGCGTAACAGGCCAGTCCGAAGATATTAAAGCATCGTTAAAACCTTGGCTCTGCTACTACTGTGGCGAATGCACAACATATTGCCCACAGGAGGCAAAACCAGGAGAACTAATGATGTCGTTGCGCCGATACCTAATTTCACGTTACGACTGGACGGGGTTGAGCAGCATTTTTTACCAAAATCTAACCGCTTACATTATTGCGTTCTTACTGGTTATTATTGCAGTTGTAGGAATATTTCTATCTGGAACATTCTCCAAGGAAAGTTTTATGCATTTGGGCCACTACTTTGAAATGATTGCCATTGGCGGGGTATTTTTGATTATTCTTTTGCCAAACCTAATAAGAATGTGGCGTTTTACTCTACTATCAAAAAACATTAATGCTAATATAAAGCATTACTGGATAGCGTTGAAAGATTTGTTCACTCACATGTTTACCCAAAAACGAACTTTAGCATGTAACGATGAAAAAGATAACAAGGTTTGGTGGTTTGAACATTTTATTCTGGTGATAGGATATCTTTCTTTGCTCTTTACTACTGTATTTTTGAACTGGTTTGGAACAAAATCCCTCGTTGTTATATCCATGGGCTACCTATTTAGCGCCATAATTTTTGTAGTAACCTTCGATTTTATTCTCCGCCGAGTAAAAAAGGATTCTACCAAAACCACCTTTTCTCATTTTACCGACTGGTTTTTTGTGATATGGTTGTTTTTGATGGGGCTCTCAGCCTTTACGGTTCGTTTATTTTTAGATTTCAACCTGCTTGAACGCTACTTTTGGGCTTATCTTATACATATTACCGTGCTGGCGCAATGGGCACTTATCATCGTACCCTTTGGAAAATGGATGCACTTCCTTTACCGTTCGTTTGCCATGTACTTCGATAAAATAGCCAAACTGGCAAAAACAGGTCAACACTAAAAACAGTCATCTTGCTCATCATCTATTAACTATTAACTCATAAATCTCAATTCTCTCATAAAATTAAACCTGTAAATAACATTTATAAATATTCACCAAATGAAATAGTTTGCCTGAACCTAACCCTACTCATAGCTAAAAATCTTCATATTTAAACATTATAATTTTGTATATCTCACAGTTTATCAAAAACGAAAAAAGGATAAAATACATTCTTAATCATAATTCTTCATATCTCATAACCCACCCCAACTATTTTGCCTGAGAAATAGGGGGGATTTGAAACCAGAAATAGTTGTTTATGCAGAAATAATTTTATTATAAGACATGAATTTATGCCCCGAATAAGGCAAACATTTTTGCAGTCACCATTGTATGCTCTAGTATTCACCATCTTACAAAAGATAATCGCACGCTAAAAAATTATGGCTACAGGCTATAAGCATTGCCTTACCCATCAGCAACATTAAATGTAGTTCACCCCATAGTATGATGATTCAACCAAGGTAGGATTTACACAATAAGTATTTAAGCAACTCTTCGGAAATATCAGGTAAAAAATAACAAAAAGAGACCTTAACCTGTCTTACTAATTCGCTCCAACTGGTTAACGTCAAGTATTTCCACCTTATTGCCAACGATTTGTATAATTCCATCACTTTTGAAATCCTTAATGGCTCTGATAATACTCATAACCGAAACACCAGTATACTCTGCCAAATCTTTACGACTGAGCGTAAGGTTAAAGGGATTGCTTTTATAAACAGCCCGAGAAAGATATATTAAGGTATCGGCAAAACGACCATTTATCTGCTTATGGGTTAAGCTTACCAACCTATCGTAATTATATATATTACAGCTATTCAGCTGATTAATAACCTCTGCTGCAAATTTTCCGTTTTCTTCAACTAGCCTCTCAAATGCGTGCCGATCTATAGCACAAATCACGGAACTATCAAGTGCAGCCACTGAATAATCTAATATCTGGTTTTTAAAGAGAAAGGGCAACCCAATAAAACTTCCCATCCCGAAAATGCTTATGATTAGGTTTCTACCATCCGGTAGCTCCTTGTAAACCTTAACCATCCCTTTTTGTACATACAAAATATGGGTATAAAAATTGCCCTGTTTGGCAATCATCTCGCCTCTACGGTAAGAAATTTCAGCCCTATTACCATCAGCAAGTTCCAATTCAGCATCGTTTAACAATTCGAAGCACTCCGACTTGTTGGTGCACAGCAAACACGATTTTTGTGGTTCAACCATTTAATGAGGAAATTATGTCCCTGGATAAAAAAATGATACAGATTATCATATCAATCAACATATGTTTATTAAAAAGTTTTGCAAATTTAATTTTTTTGCCTTAATATGTTATCACATTTAAAATATGTTATTCAATTAACATGTCTACTTTTACATATCTAAATATCTGTTTATTTTAATCCGTTAAATCAATAATAAAGCGATGAATATCAGAAATGTAACAAACCTATTTGTGTTGCTATTCCTGATTTGGTTGCTACTCACAGGCACATTTGAGCTAACAAGCCTTTTGCTTGGAATAGTAATTGCAGGTGGCCTCTCCCTTATTTTTGGGAAGAATAGCAATGTTTTTGGGAAGTTACGGTTAACCCCAAAGGTTTTCATTTACTCGTTACACTATCTCATCGTGTTATCATGGGAGATTGTTAAATCGAATGTAGATGTAGCCCTTAGGGTTATAAACCCGAAACTTCCCATAAACCCAGGGATAGTTAAGGTTAAAACAAAACTCAAATCGCCCATGGGGCGAATGATTCTGGCCAATTCAATTACACTGACTCCGGGAACGCTCACCATTGACATTAAGGATGATGAATTTTACATTCACTGGATAGATGTAAAAACGCTCGATCCCGAAATCGCCAGTCAAGAGATTATGGGAAAATTTGAAAAAATATTGGAGGTGATTTATGGTTAATACCATTTTAATTGTTGCAGGAGTGTTCATGGTATTGGGCATACTGCTGTCGTTGTTCCGATTTATAAAAGGGCCCGATATTACCGACCGCACCGTGGCATTTGATGTGATGACGGTTACTTCAATATCAGTAATTGGGCTAATTGCATACTTTGCCGGTCGCATCATTTATCTGGATGTGGCATTGGTTTATGGTTTGCTCAGCTTTTTGAGCGTTGTAGCTATTGGTAGATATATAGAAAAGGGGTTGTAATGGAAACACTTGAAATAATTGGAGCCTTGGTAACCCTTTTGGGATCCATCTTCATCTTTTTAGGAGGACTTGGCATAGTTCGAATGCCCGACCTATTCAACCGAATTCAAGCAGGTACAAAAGCCTCAACTTTGGGAACAATTCTTAGCTTATTCGGTTTAGCCATTATAAACGAAGCATGGATATGGAAACTTCTGGTTATCATATTCTTTGTGCTAATAACCAATCCGGTTTCATCGAATGTTATTTCACGCGCAGCCCATTTTAGGGGTATAAAGATGACCGACAAAACCGTTGCCGACCTGTTAGTTGATAAATCAAATAAACCCGGGGAGGAATAGCCATGAGCATAATACTTGCAATATTTCTAGGTTTGGTCATTCTTATTCTGGCATTTGCGGCCATTTACCACAAGAACATTAAGGTTGCCATTATTGCTAGCGGCGCTGTAGGGCTTTTTGCATCGGTGCTCTACCTTTTACTAGCGGCCCCAGATGTTGCGCTGACCGAAGCATCAATAGGCAGCGGTTTATCCACCATTATCTTTTTTTACGTGCTAAATAAAATCCGTCAATCCAATGATTAAGAAAGGAATTCTTTTACTACTACTAGCAGGTTTTGTTGTTGTAATCAGCAACCTAATCATCAACTTTAGCGGTAGTTCTGAACTTAACCCTCTGGCACGTTACTATGCCGAGAACGGACCTACAGAAGTTGGTGCAGCTAATCTTGTTACCGCTGTTGTGGTAACCTACCGCGGATTTGATACACTTGGAGAAGTAACTATTCTCTTTATAGCAGCCGCAATTGTTGGTTTCTTCCTGAAAATTTTAAATTCCAACAATAATAGGACCTCAAGTCTCAGAAAACCAAGTGAAATACTGGAAACAGCATCAACGCTTCTGGTTCCAACCATTTTCATGCTGGGGACTTACATTTTTATTAATGGTCACCTAACCCCAGGCGGTGGATTCCAAGGTGGGGCAGTTATTGCCACTGGTGTAATGATGATAATACTTGCCCGTCCTACCTCCGAATTCAACCATAAACTGCTTTCGATACTTGAAGCCATATCGGGTATCGGATTCGTATTAATGGGGGTATTGGGGCTTATTCTGGCAAGCGGATTTTTAAACAATGCCTTTTTACCTTTAGGCAAATTAGGGAACATATTGAGTGCTGGTGCCATACCTATTATATATGTTTTTATTGGTATAAAAGTAGGCTCAGAACTTACAAGCATACTTAATTCACTTAAGGAAAACCAAAACGAAGTTTAACCATGACCCAATATTTATCCGTTGAATTCATTGCCATGTTAACCGGCTTTTTGCTTATGGTTATTGGCGTTTGGGGCATAATAAGCCAAAAAAACTTGCTTAAAATAGTAATTGGCTTTAGCCTTTTCGATACAGGTCTTAACATCGTGATAGTTAGCCTATCGTATGTAAAAAATAGCACCGCCCCAATTCTTGATAAAGCAGTAGAGGTATCGGATGCGGCTAGTAAAATTGCCGATCCTGTGCCTCAGGCACTTGTACTCACATCTATTGTAATTGGACTGGGAGTTACCGCACTTATGCTTGCGTATGTTATGAGAATGTTTAGGGAAAAGAAATCGCTTGAAATTAACTCATATAACGAATTGAAATGGTAAATCCAATACATATAGTTTCCATAGCGCTTGGAGTTGCCTTTGCGCTAGGATTTTTAGGAAAGAGAGATAAGCTATCGCTAGGATTAGTATTATCAACCCTAGCGGGCATGGTTGCCATATCGGCTGGGTGGTTTATTCATTTTTTGAACTCTTCAGTAGAACCCTTACAAATTTTCACCGGAGGTTTTAAGCCACCCTTTGCCATTAACCTTCAAATGGGGTTAGCCGAAGCAACATTTACTCTGCTTATTAACGTAGCAGGATTTTTGGGAGCAATTTACCTTACTAAAGAGCTACTAAAAACAGGGAAAAACATGATGCTAATTTTCCTGGTCTTTATTTTAGGGTTGAATGTAATGGTAATGACTCGTGACCTATTTAACCTATTTGTTTTTAGTGAGATACAAAGCATTGCACTCGCAGGCTTAATTATTCTAGACCCCAATCGTAAATCTATTCCATCTGGATTCAAGTACGTAATTGCAACCGGTTTAATATCTAGCTTCCTTCTATTGGGAACTGTTTTTGCCTATTATTTTAGCGGGACGCTAAATATTGATTTTATTAGCCAAGCATCATTGCAGTATGTTAAGGGTGGTGCCGTTGCTGTTTTTATGGTTATACTCGCAGTAATTTTGGAACTCAAACCTTTCCCTGCTAATGGTTGGGCTCTGGATGTATACGAAAGTGCACATCCGGGAATTGGTGCTCTGGTTTCGGGCATTGCAGGAACAACCAGTTTATTCGTTCTTTATAAACTGATTCCTGTTGCCCCTTTCATCTCAGATATTCTTATAACCCTTGGGCTAGTTTCGTTTGTAGCCAGCAACCTACTTGGACTTTCCCAAACTAACCCAAATCGATTACTGGGCTACTCATCAATAGGACAATTAGGGCTGCTTTCAGCCACAATAGGTATGCAGCAACTACTAGGCGATAAATTTATTTTTATAGCCCTAACCATTCTAATTTCACACTTCTTTGCAAAGGCAGGATTATTTTGGCTTTCGGGAATTATAAACCGGGATGACATAAAAGATTGGGCAATGCTGCGAAAAAAACCAATCCTACTGGTTCTTTTCGGGGTATTTATTTTTTCGCTGATTGGATTTCCACCACTCCCCTCTTTTTTTGGAAAATGGTCATTAATAATGGAACTCTCAGCGGGAAATCAATACATGTTAGTAACCTCAATACTCATAGGTTCATTCATTGAAGGAATTTACCTTTTCCGCTGGTTGGGTTATGCAATTAAGCTCGATTTTTCGGACCTCCCCGAATTCAAACTTAACATAAGCAAGTTTTTGCCGACCTTAACATGGGGAATTCTACTCATTGCAACAGGTGTTGTTGCCAGTGCTGAAATGGAAGGGCTTTCAGGCCTGAGCTACTGGCCGCTCATATTCATAGCCTTCATTTACCTAATCGATGAGCTACCCATTTACATTAAAAATACCCTATCGATTGCAGGGTTAGCCTTTTACTCATGGCTAACACTACCTGAGCTTTACTACACCGATATGCTAAGATTCATATTTATGGGGATTTTCCTCATAGGTGGAATTCTTACCCTAATTGCAGGTTACGCATATAAAGGGAAACGTAGGGGGTTTTATCCGGTAGCACTCATAATGTATGCCGGATTAGCATACATAATCCAAGCTAGCACAACCCTAGAATTTTTCTTTGGCTGGGAGCTGATGACCGCAGGTTCTTACTTCCTGATTATCCGGGGTAAAAAATCGATAAACCATGCCTTAAGTTACATGCTGTTCTCCATTGGAGGGGCCTACGCAATACTGGCAGGTTTTGGAATTACATTCGCCGAAACCCAAAGCATGCTAATTGCCTCGCTATCGCAATTATCCAACATGGTGCCGTTAGTTTTCATTCTTTTAGCAATTGGATTCATGACAAAAACGGCATCACTAGGGTTACATATATGGCTACCTGGAGCACATGCTGAAGCTGAGAGTGATGTTTCGCCGATGGTATCGGCAATACTGCTGAAGGCTGGAGTTTTTGGACTACTTCTTCTAATGATTGCAATGGGAAACAATCCTCAAATCGCTACCATTGCATACTACCTGGGATGGTTAGGGGCCTTAACCGCATTGGTGGGGAATATGGCTGCCGCATTCCAGGAGGATGCTAAGCGTCTATTAGCCTACTCCAGTATCGCACAGCTCGGATATATCCTTTTTGCCCTGGCCATGATGTCGCATTTAGGTTGGTTAACAGCAATGTACTACTCCATAAATCACTTCCTTTACAAAGCAATCCTATTCTTAACCATTGGTGCAGTTGTGTTAAAGGTTGGAACCCACAGCATGTATAAAATGGGTGGTCTAATTAAAAATATGCCCTTAGCATTCATTGCTGTACTGATTGGTATTATTGCCCTTTCGGGTGTGCCACCGCTTTCAGGATTTGGCGGAAAGTGGTTATTCTACAATGCTGTTATCGATAAGCATTGGTACTTCCAGGGTATTATTGTTTTCTTTTCGGGTATAGTTGCCTTCCTGTATCTTTATAAACTCATTTACTCGATATTCTTAGGGCAACTTAAAGACAATCTTCGTCATGTTACCGATATTTCCTTATGGTTTGCTATTCCAATATATATTCTGATAATCGGAATTATGATTATTTCGGCTAAACCCGAATGGCTATTGCAACCCTTAGGGAAAATGATTTCGCAATGGTATCCTAATGGAGCCCTTGCCTGGAATGGAGGCTTGGCCACCTCAACCTATGGGTACTGGAATGGGAATGGTGTTATGATAACTATAGGCATCATGTTCACAACAATTTTAATTTGGCTTATAGTTTTAAGCCGGAAAGCGCAAAAAGTTAAACAATTTAACATTGTTTACGCTGCCGAAGCTCCTCAACGCCCTGAAACCACCCATCAATCCTACAATATGTATGCTGGATATAATAAAGCATTAGGATGGATAGTTGCTCCTAAGATTACTGAGTTTTGGAATATGATGAGCGATTGGATTCTCTCATTAGCCCATTTCACCCGATTAATCTATAACGGAAATGGGCAACGATACCTTATTTATATTTTAGGCTACTTTGTAATTATCTACTTTTTGGTTTTCTAATATTATAAAAGTATCAAGCAAATGGATTTTGACATAAAAAGGCTGGGATTTACGCTACTGGGACTACTAATAGTTCTCAACTGGGGGCTATTAATGAATGCCTTCATGCGTAAAATTGGCGCGCGTGTGGCTCGCCGAATTGGTATTCCTTGGCATCAACCTTGGATTGATTTGTTTAAAAACTACTCCATACGCTCACAAATTACCCACGGATTAATGTTTTACCTAGGCCCCATTTTTAGGTTAAGCGGTGGAGTTGGTATCTTCCTATTCATGCCAATGATAATCACAGGTGACCATTGGCTAAATTACTCATTTCAAGGTGACCTGGTTTTAATCATGTACTTTCAGTTCTTTGGCATGCTGGGGATGGCTCTGGGTGCAGGCGAAGGTGGACATCCCTATTCAGCCATTGGTATAAGCCGTGGACTATCGCAATTTACAACCATTGAGGTTCCCCTTACATTAGCAATTATTTCACTAGCAATACAGTACGATACCCTTTCGTTAGCTGATATTGTTAGGGCTCAGCAAGGCGGTTTTATGCATTGGAGCATGTGGACCAATCCCTTTGCCACTGCTGCTGGTATGCTAGCCGCATTGGGAACATTGGGACACTCTCCATTTAACCTGGTAATGGCTCCCAATGAAATACCCATCGGACCCCCAACTGAATATCATTCTACTTTCCTAGGTGTGCTCCAATCCAATGGTGCAATACTTCATGTGGTTGAAGCAGCACTGTTCATGAACCTCTTTTTTGGAGGAGCTACCAACTGGATTGAATTTATAGTTAAAACCTTCCTAATTTACTTTTGGTCTGTATTTGTTGGAATGGTATTTCCACGATTTAGAATCGAACAATCGGTTACTTGGTTCCTAAAAGTACCATTGGTTCTAGGTGTAATTGCCGTTGTAATGTTTATGTAATAATAAAACTTGAAATGATGGTTGACGATAAAAATAAAAAGAAATTCGATAACCCACATTATGCTAAACGTGAGGTAATAGGGCCTGATGGTAAGTCATTCATAGTTGACCCTATGAATGACTACTTTTGCGATGCTCGACCAAAGGTCCATGAACCCAATATAATTCCTGCAGTTGAGAAATTCCTCAACTGGGCACGCTCCAAATCATTATGGGTGCTTGGTTTTGGTACAGGATGCGGAAGTATAGAAATTCCTCCACTTATTACCCCCCGGTTCGATGTGTTCCGATTTGGCATACAGATGAGGCCAACCCCTCGACAATCGAACGTTTTTATCATCTCGGGTTACCTATCCGTTAAAACCTTAAAAAGAGTTATCAGAAGCTACGAGCAAATGCAAAACCCTAAATACGTGCTTGCGCTTGGAAGTTGTACCGTAAACGGCGGAATGTATTACGATAGCTATAATACAATTAACCGCTTGGATTATTACCTTCCCGTTGATGTATACATTGCTGGTTGCATGCCCAGGCCAGAGGCCATAATTGCTGGTTTTAACAAATTGAAAGAACTAATACGCGAAGGAAAGGGCGAAGGTGCAAACCTTTACGCTAAAAACTTTGATTGGTACAAGGCCAACCAAAAAAAGATAATCAAGGACTGGAATATGCCTGATTACAACTGGTAATTTACTCTAAATTGAAACAAAAAATGAAAAGTTTAATAGATAAATTGGGTAAAACTTTTGATATTAAGGACATAGTGTATCAGCGGCCAAATCTTGCATTTGTAACCGTTAGCAAGGAGCATGTCCTTAATCTAATCACCAATCTGCTTGATTATGAGGGTTTTAGCCATTTCGTTCTGCTATCATGTGTCGACTGGATCGAAGATAACGCATTCCAACTCACCTACTTCCTTAACAACCCCACTCTCAAAATTGATATTGCTGTACGTTGCTTTATCGATAGGAATAACCCTACGATGACATCGGCTCATCACCTCTGGAAGCAGATAGCTACCTACCAACGTGAACTCAAAGAAATGTACGGCATTGACTTCCCTGGCAGCCCTGGCGTTGACGAAAACTTCGTTCTTGAAGGCTGGGACAATATCCCTCCCATGCGAAGAGAGTTTGATACGAAAAAATATGCCGAGGAGACATTTTTCCCAAGACCAAGGAACAAAACCAACGATCCTAAAGAGTATATGAAATCCAAAATGTATCCGAACGATTAATTTTTCGGTTGTTCATTTTGAGTAATCTAAATTAAAATTTGACACCATGAGTTTTTTTAGCATAAAAACAGATAGAAGCAAATACCCACAGGGTGGTGAAGATGGGAAATTGCAAATCGATCTTGACTCTCACAAATACGTTAAGATTTGGCAAGGCCCCAACCACCCAGGTGTTACGGGGAATATGTCCGTAGAATTAACGTTGGCTGGCGACGAAGTTGTTGAAGCCAAAACACATGTTGGATACCTTCATCGCGGTTTTGAGAAGCTACTCGAGCGTCGCCTATTCATTCAGGGAATGCAAACAAGCATTAGAATGTGTGTTGCAGAGCCCGACTCCAACGAATACGTTTTTTGTTCATGCGTTGAAGAATTGGCTGGTATTGAAATTCCTGAAATGGCAAAATGGATTAGAGCCCTAATCCTTGAAATGGCACGTCTTCAATCCTTACTGAGAGCTGTCCCCGGACAAGGAGGCACATTTGGACTTGGAGTGGGTGTACAATGGGGGATTTACATGCGAGAGCTAGTACTTGACCGATTTGAAGAACTTACCGGTGGTCGTATCTATCACATGTTCATGACCCCTGGCGGTGTCAGAGGCCCTCTTCCCACTGGCTTTAAAAAACGTATGGAGGAAACCCTAAAAGAAATTGATGGCTTTATCGTCAATATCGACAATCTAATGTTTAACAACGCCGTGTTTAAAAAACGAGCCGTTGACGTTGGTGTAATAGATCCATCTTGGGTCGATAAATATGGTATAGTGGGACCTACTGCCCGTTCCTTAGGATTTAATCGTGATGTTCGCAAAAATTACCCCTACTTAATCTACGACCAGCTCGACTTTGAACCATACACAACAACCTATTCCGACATCTACAACCGTACCCGGGTTAGATGGCACGACTTAATCACTACTGTCGACTTAATTCGTCAGATTTTGGCAAAAATGCCAGAAAAAGGCGATTTTAAAGCCGAAACACCAAACGTGCTGCACTGGAGAATCCCTAAAGGAGAAACGTATGTTCGTTCAGAATCTTCCCGTGGCGAATACGGAATGTATATGGTAACAGACGGTTCTGAAAAGCCTCGGCGAGTTAACCTCAGGGGACCTTCGTACAACAACGGAATTGCTGTACTTGAAGACCTACTCGTAGGTGCTAATATTGCTGATGTGGGAGCCATCATGGTTTCATTGCAAGTTTGTCCACCCGAAATCGAAAGGTAATGTTTTACTCTTTGAGTTTTTATATTTAACTTGAAAATTTGAACTATGAGTTTAAAAGATATATTAATGCCATTTAAAGCATGGGGCAACGTTTTTAAAGAACCCGTCACTCTTAAAGACGTAAAACGAGAAGGCGCTCCACGCTATCGTGGATTTCATAAGAATGACGTTGCTACATGTATAGGTTGCGGAACCTGCGAAGCTATTTGCGAAAATGAAGCAATTGTAATGGTTCCTGTTGAAGGGATCGAAACCAAAAATGGCGACAGTGGTCTTCGTCCAATGGTAGACTACGGACGTTGTTGCTGGTGCGGTTTATGCGTTGATGTCTGCACTACCAATTCCTTATCACTATCCAACGAATACATTTGGACAACTAACGATCCCGAAGAATTCCGATTTATTCCTGGAGTAGTTGATAAACCCTGGAACAATTCGGAGAAAGGTTGGACTAAGCCGGGGCCAAACTTCAGCTATTATGGGAAGGAGCGCGTTCCCATGCCTGAGCTCAAACCCGATGAACGAGACAAATCGTTTATCGAAATTGTTCGTGGTTACTCCAAAGAGCAAGCAATGAAGGAAGCCGACCGATGCGTAGAATGTGGCATTTGCGTTGCAACCTGTCCAGCTCATATGGGAATTCCTGAATACATCAAGGCAATTCGTAATGATGACCTTAACGAAGGATTAAGAATTCTTTACGACACCAACCCTCTGCCCGAAATCTGTGGTCGAATTTGTACCCACAAGTGCGAAACAGTTTGCTCAGTAGGACATCAAGGCGATCCTCTTTCGATTCGTTGGCTTAAACGCTACATTGCCGATCAGCAACCAGCCGAAAACTATAAGAAGATTCTTGAAACCGAAAAAATTACTAAAAATGGCAAACGTATAGCTATTGTTGGTTCAGGGCCTTCAGGCCTTTCGGCTGCACATTACCTTGCCCAAATGGGGTACGAGTGTGTGGTTTTTGAAAAACTTCCCAAACCTGGAGGTATGATGCGATATGGCATTCCTGAGTATCGCCTACCCTACGATGCGCTAGATAAAGATATCGATTACATTAAATCGCTTGGAGTTGAAATTCGCTGCAATGTCACAATTGGTAAGGACATAACCCTTGAAGAACTTCATTCACAATATGATGCTATATTTGTAGGTACAGGACTGCATCTTGGGCGTAGCACACGTATTCCAGGAACTGATCATCCAAATGTATATCAAGCCGTAGATTTGCTTCGTGATGTTACCATGGGTAAAGATATCCCTGCCACTGAAAGCATAGTGGTAATTGGTGGCGGAAATGTTGCCATGGATATTACCCGTACCCTTGCTCGTATCCAAAATCAACGTTATGGCAAGGTGAATATCATAACAACATCTCTCGAATCGGAAAAGGAAATGCCTGCCGACCACGAGGAAATTATCGAAGCACGGGAGGAAAGGGCAACTATCATTCCCGGTTGGGGGCCCGTTCGCATTGAAATTGAAAACAACAAAATAAAAGGCCTACATGTAGTTAAGTGCACATCGGTATTCGATGAGAATCGTCGTTTCAATCCTAAGTTCGATGAATCACAAACCAATTTCTTTGCTGGAGATATGATTGTTGAATCTATTGGCCAGGGTATGGACATTAGCTACCTTTCTGAAAGTATCAAAGAAAATCTTAAGTTCAACGAGCGAGGAAGAATTTTGGTTAATGAATATTTTCAATCAAGTTTGGAATGGCTCTTTGTTGGTGGCGATATCATTCAGGGTCCAGATGTTATTCATGGAATTGCAAACGGACACAAGGCGGCAAATGGAATCGATAAGTTCCTTTCAGAAAAAGCATAATAGTACATTTAACATCAACTTAAAAATTAAAAAATTATGGCAGACCTATCAACTAAATATATGGGGTTCACCTTAAAGAATCCATTTGTAGCATCAAGTTCGGGCCTAACCGACAGCGTTGAAAAAGCATATCTTCTCGAGCAAAGTGGTGCCGCTGCCATAGTGGTTAAATCGCTCTTTGAGGAGCAAATTATGATGGACGTTGATGCTCAGCGCATGAACAACATGTTTAATTCCTATAGCGAGGCCGAAGACTACATCGCTTTTTACACAAAGAAACATGAACTAAATAACTACATCGAACTCATCGATGGAATGAAGCAAAAGCTAACAGTGCCAGTGATTGCTAGCATCAACTGCAGCTCTGCTGATAGCTGGATCGACTTTGCTGGTGATATTCAAGCAACCGGTGCTGATGCCCTTGAGCTCAACATGTTTATTATGCCTTCGGATGTTAACCAGAAAGGAGCCGATATTGAGAAACGGTACCTTGATGTTGCCCAAAAGGTATCGCAGACGGTTTCCATACCCGTAGCCATGAAGATCCATCACTACTTTTCAGGTATGGCAAATTTTGCTGTGGAACTTTCTAAAACCGGAGTCAAAGCACTGGTACTCTTTAACCGTTTCTATCAACCTGACGTTGACCTTAAAACGCTCAAGGTAACATCGGGTAGCATACTCAGCCATATCGACGAAAATGCAGAGGTACGCCGCTGGCTTGGGATTCTCTCTGGCCGTGTTACCTGCGACCTGGCGGCATCTACTGGAATACACAACTGGGAAACAGCTGTTAAGGATATACTATTGGGAGCTAACGCAGTAATGGTGACCTCTGCAATGTATAAAGAAAGTCCCAACATCCTTATTAGATGGATTGACGAAACCAATAAGTGGCTCGATTCAAATGGATTCGAATCGATTGGTTCCATTACCGGTAAGCTGCGTCAGGCTGACAGCATTAAACCACTAGCCTTTGAACGCGCGCAATTCATGCGGTACTTTTCCGATGCACGCTAATTAAAATGCTTAATAAAAAGAGTCGTAGCTATTATCTACGGCTCTTTTATTTTTCCCAAAATTCTTGCAGCTTTGCAGAGAATTTAAATCGACTATGGAGACAAAACTTAACATTGCTATAATGGCCGGAGGAAATTCCTCGGAGGCCAATATTTCTTTAAAGAGCGCTGTTCAAATTGCTGGTTGGCTCAACCCTGAACGTTTCAACGCCTTCACCATTAAGGTAAAAGGTGCCGACTGGACCCTAGAGGATCCGCAAAGGGGCACCCTACCTATTGATAAGAATGATTTTACCGCTACCGTTAATGGCGCAAAAATACATTTCGATTGCGCGCTTATTGCCATACATGGCACCCCCGGCGAAAATGGGCTGCTTCAGGCTTACTTTGAGATGCTTCAAATACCCTACACCACGGGCGGTGTTATGAATTCTTCCGTTACCTTTAATAAATACTTCTGCAAGGAGCTGGTAAAAGAAACCGGTGTAAACCTAGCTAAAGGCATCCTTCTCAAGAAAGACCAACAGTTCCACATTGGCAATATAATAGAAACACTTGGGTTGCCCATTTTTGTTAAACCTAACGAGAGCGGCAGCAGCTACGGGGTAAGTAAGGTAAAAACCGAAGCCGAACTTTTTCCTGCCATCGAAAAGGCCTTTGCTGAAGATAAATCTATTATTCTCGAAGAATTTATTCCCGGGAGAGAGTTCACCTGTGGAGTGTTCAAGCACCGGAATGGGGCTATTGTTATGCCTGTAACTGAAATTGTTCCTGAAACCGAATTTTTTGATTATGAGGCAAAGTATCTAAACAAATCGAAGGAACTCACCCCGGCTCCAATACCTGATGACCTTTCCACTAAAATTCAGAAATTCACCTCACAAATTTATGATAGACTGCAGTGCCGCGGCATGGTACGAGTGGATTATATTGTTAATAAGGATAAGATTTATTTCCTTGAAATTAACACCGTTCCTGGCATGAGCGAGGCAAGTATTATCCCCCAGCAGGTTAGAGCCATGGGGAAAAACATGCGCGACTTCTTTACGCTTGTCATTGAAGATGCGCTATACCAACATCGTTACCAGCGTTAGCCCTCGCTGCTTCGCAACTTAACAACATGTATGGTTACCCCAACGGCTATAAGCAAGAGTATTACCCTGATAGGTGTACTAAGTTGCAGCATTGCTACACACCAGATGATGGATGCCCAAAGCAGCGCCAATGTGTACCATTTAACCCTTTTAGGTATGCTGCGCTTTTCAATATAATCCCGAATGTAGCGGCCAAAAACTTTGTGATTAATAAGCCAAGAGTAAAGCCTGTTGGAACTTTGTAGGAACAGATAGGCGCTAAGTAGCATAAATGGTGTGGTTGGCAATAGGGGTAGGAATATACCCAAAATTCCTAAAGCAAAGAATGTTAACCCCAAAAAAGCAAATAAAGCCCGTAGCAGCGGGCTTTTATTTTTATTATATCTCATCATTTTAGCCTTTATAAGCTAATCGCGCTTTCTGGCTCCTGATTTATGACTTCCGTCACAAAATGGTTTGTTGCGCGATGCTCCGCAACTGCAAAGATATACTTCTTTTGTATCATCAGGTACTAAGCTATCACCATCAAGGCTTACAAGAAAGAACTTTCCCTCTACCCTAATTGGACCTTCCTTGGTTAAATGCAGCTTTGCTGTTACTTTTTTAATGGGTTGCTCCATAACATCTAATTTTTATCGCGAAAACCATTTTTAAAATGGGTGCCATCGCAAAACGGTTGGCTACCGGAATGCCCACAACGGCAAATGGAAACCATCTTCATCGATTTTACCTTTTTTCCATCAGCATCAATAATTTGAAAATCGCCCGAAACCACAAGTGGCCCGTTGGGCATAACCTGTATTTTTACAGGTGTCACCTGGAACGATTCAATTTCCTCAGGTATAAACTCCCTTTCACACTTGGACGATTTTTCCATTCTGTTTTTTTCAGGATCGTTCCATTTAAAGGTCAGGGCTCTGGTGGGGCACTCGTTAACAATTTCGATAATGCTCTGGGTGCTGGCTCCATTCATATTTACCCAGGGTCGCTTCCGGGGATTAAATACCGATAACAACTTGGTGTAGCATATTGAGGCATGCACACACTCGCTGGGTCTCCAAAATACCGTTATTTCATCATTCGAATATTTCCTGTTATCGCTCTCCATGATTTTATTTTAGTCAAATTAACACATAAAGATATTGGTTTGTTCGATTTAATATAAACATCAACTTAAATATCATTTTTTTTATTACACCCCTATTATTTTACATATTGCGTAATAATATTTCACTTTTTTTAATGCCACCCCTTATTTTTTTTATATTATTATTTTTATTTTTCATATTTTTTATCATCTTTGCATCAATAAAACATAGAGTCATGCCAAAACTACGATTTAGCGCCCTGAGTGATGCCACCAAACGAACACCGGTTAAACTTGATTTCGACACAAAAACTTTGAATGCCAAAATATTTGGCATTAATGTGTTCGATAGAGACAAAATGAAAAAGTATCTATCCGAAGAAGCCTACGAGAGCCTAACCCAATCCATTGACGAGGGGAAAAAGATTGACCGAAAAATTGCCGGACAGGTGGCTTCGGCAATGAAGGCCTGGGCCACTGAGCGCGGTGCCACACATTACACCCATTGGTTTCATCCGCTAAACGGTTCAACCGCCGAAAAGCACGATGCCTTTCTATCGATAGACAAGGAAGGAAAGCCCATTGAAATATTTAAAGGCGATATGTTGGTACAGCAGGAATCCGATGCCTCCAGTTTTCCTAGCGGTGGAATCCGAAATACCTTTGAGGCTCGTGGCTATACAGCCTGGGATCCTTCATCACCAGCATTTATAATGGATAACACGCTTTGTATTCCAACAGTTTTTGTTTCGTATACCGGTGAGGCGCTCGACTTTAAGACACCTTTGCTCAAATCATTGACACTATTGGATAAGGCAGCCCTCTCGGTACTAGAATACTTTGACAAAGATGCCCGGAAAGTGTTTGCCACGCTCGGCTGGGAGCAGGAGTATTTCCTTATTGATGAGGCACTATACGATGCTCGTCCCGACCTTGCACTATGCAACCGTACCCTAATGGGGCATGCAGCAGCGAAGGATCAGCAACTCGAGGACCATTATTTTGGCTCAATCCCCGCACGTGTGTCGGCCTTCATGCACGAATTTGAATTTGAAGCAATTAGGTTGGGCATACCCATCAAAACGCGGCATAACGAGGTAGCCCCCAACCAGTTTGAATGCGCCCCCATTTTTGAGGAGGCCAACCTAGCTGTTGACCACAACCAACTAATCATGTCGTTAATGGATAGTATTGCCCGGAAACATAAGTTCCGTGTGCTATTCCATGAAAAGCCCTTCAAGGGCATAAACGGTTCGGGTAAGCACAACAACTGGTCAATGATGACCGATACAGGCGTTAACCTGCTCTCACCTGGAAAAACACCCAAGAATAACCTACAATTCCTCACCTTTTTAATTAATACTATTAAAGCCGTTCATGACCATTCAGCGCTTCTGCTGGGCAGTATAGCATCGGAATCAAACTCGCACCGTTTGGGAGCACACGAGGCTCCTCCAGCTATCATGTCGGTGTTTATTGGGAAAACGCTGAGTGCTGTACTCGATGAACTGGAAAAAAAGGTTCCCAACCAAAAAATGACCCCCGATGAGAAAACGGAACTGAAATTAGAAATTATTGGTAAAATCCCTGAAATTCTCCTCGACAACACCGACCGTAACCGAACCTCTCCTTTTGCATTTACTGGAAACCGTTTTGAATTCAGAGCCGTAGGCTCTTCGGGAAGCTGTGCTTCGCCCATGATCGTTCTAAACACAGCCGTGGCAAATCAACTCATGAGGTTTAAGGAAGATGTGGAAAAGATCATTGCCAAAGGCATTAAAAAGGATGAAGCCATTATTCAGTGCCTCCGAAATGTTATCATTGAATCCAAAAAAATTCGCTTTGAGGGCAACGGTTACAGCCAGGAATGGATTGAAGAAGCGGCCCGACAGGGTTTACCCAACATCAGCAATCCCCTAGAGGCTTTTAAAACATTCCTCTGGGATTCATCGGTCAAATTGTTAACTGGGAATGGAATTTTAACCAAACGCGAGCTGGAAGCCCGTTACGAAATACGAAACGAAATTTTTGTCAAGAAGGTTCAAATTGAAGCCCGAGTTATTGGTGACCTAGCCATAAATCATATCATCCCCACTGCCATTGCATACCAAAACACGCTGATAAGCAACGTCAAAGGATTAAAAGAACTTTTCCCAGACAAATGGGAACAATTGGCAAAACACCAACTGGGATTAATTAGGGAAATATCTGAGCATATTCACGCAATTAGCCATCAGGTAAACGAAATGGTTGAGTATCGAAAAGAAGCCAATCATATTGATGATATCGTTGAAAGAGCCCACCTATATGACAAAAACGTTAGACCCTACATCGAAAGCATCCGTTACCACATCGATAAATTAGAAATGATAGTGGACGACGAGATGTGGCCTTTACCAAAGTATCGCGAAATGTTGTTTATCCGATAATAAATTACCTTTCTGATTTACATCGGGCGGAGTGTTTCAGTGCATTCCGCCTATCTTGCATTATTGCTGCTGTATCATTTATATTTAAAAATTTTTAGGTTGAAGCTAAAAACTCCATGATAAAACAAAAAAATCATTAACTTTACTATTTGATTGTGTTTATCTATTTTTACCATATTTTTATAAAAAGTTGAACATTTTAGATCATCAAAAAGCAAAAGATGAAGCGAATACTTACACTTGTCGTATGGCTTATAATTTCTGGTCTTACCTCAGTTTTTGCCCAAAATAGCAGTAAGTTGGCCAAAGCTGATGCTTTTTATAATGCCGGCGCATATTACGACGCCATAAGTCTTTACCGTGAAGATATTGATAAAATTAAGGATAAAAAGGAGCTCTCGCTCTACCTTTATAAGTTGGGCAACTGTTTCAGATTAACAGGCAACGCACGGCAGGCTGAAACATGGTACGAAAAAGCCATTCTTAGGGAATGCCCCGATCCCAAGGTGTATTTTTTCTATGCCGAAATGCTGAAAATGAATGAAAAATACGACCAGGCCATTGAACAGTACCAAAAGTACAAGGTAATGGTACCCAACGATCCCCTTGCCGATGTGGGCATAAATTCTTGTGAACTGGCCAAGCAATGGCTTGCCACCCCCTCTGGCTATGAGATTACCAACATGAGAGCGTTAAACACTAAATTCAGCGAGTTCAGCCCTACATACGCATCAAGTGACTACACCATCCTTTACTTTACCAGCTCCCGACAGGGTACAACAGGAGGGAAAAACAGTTCGGTAACCGGCGAATACTTTTCAGATATTTTTATAACCGAACGCGACAACAAAGGGGTTTGGAGCAAACCCAAGCCTCTTGAAGAACCCATTAATACCCAATACGAAGAAGGAACACCATCGCTAACTACCGATGGTAACACCTTATTCTTTACCCGATGCAAGGTTAGTAAACGCAACAAGTTGGGCTGCCAGATTCTGGTTACAAAACAAACCGATAACGGTTGGCTCAACCCCGAAGAAATTAAATTGGCTGCCGATAGTATGATAGTAGCCCATCCTGCCATTTCGGCCGATGGAACTGAACTGTATTTTGTTAGCAATTTACCTGGCGGGAACGGAGGCCTTGACATCTGGAAAATTACCCGCGAGGCAGGTTCTGATGAATGGAGCGCACCTATCAACCTTGGCCCACAAATAAACACCCCCGGAAACGAAATGTTCCCCTACATACACCCCGATGGCACCCTATACTTCTCATCCAACGGTTACCCCGGAATGGGAGGCTTAGATATTTTTAAGGCAAAAAAGAACGATGAAGATAAATGGTTGGTGGAAAACATGCGCTACCCCATCAACTCTCCAGCCGATGACTTTGGAATCGTTTTTGAAAAGGATCGTGAAGCAGGCTACTTCTCATCCCGTAGGAATGGCGGCAGGGGCGCCGACGACCTCTACATGTTTTACCTACCTCCCATCAACTTTAACATGATTGGTAAGGTTTTGGACGACAAAACTCGAACTGCTATACCCGACGCTACTGTTAAACTGGTGGGTAGCGATGGAACCGTTGCCACCATGCAGACAAATGTAGATGGCTCTTTCCGCTTTAACCTTATCCCCAACACCGATTACGTTGTTGTTGCATCAAAGAAAGGATACCTCAACAATAAGGGTAGGGAATCCACCAAGGGCCTCACCAAAAGTAATGACTTTGAAATGACCCTTGCACTTACCTCCACGGCTAAACCCATTGAAATACCCAACATTTTCTACGACTACGACAAATGGGAACTTCGTCCCGAGTCAAAAGAAGCGCTTGATAACCTTATCCAGATACTGAACGACAACCCCAACATAACCATAGAGTTGGCATCGCATACCGACAGTCGGGGCTCACAGGAGTATAACTATGAACTATCGCAAAAGCGTGCTCAGGCGGTAGTAAACTACCTAATTGAAAACGGCATAGCAACCGATAGGTTGAAAGCCAAAGGCTACGCCCAAACCCAACCAAGGGTTGTTGACAATAACCTTGCCGCTCAATACCCATTCCTAACACCTGGAACTGTGCTTGATAAGAAATTTATCGACTCCTTAACCAGTGAGGATCAAAAAGAATCAGTTCATCAAATCAACCGTAGAACTGAGTTTAGGGTGCTGAGGGAAGATTATCAAATTCCAGGCAAATGAGTTTAACTAATCATAATTTGATATACCAACTCGGCTAGGACATGCAATTTTTTATTGTGTTGTAATTATTATGAGCTGAATTCAAGTCACAAATGCAACTTTTTTTTAAGACAGATTTAGGTAAAAAATTCATTTGGTGTTAAAAAGTTTAATTTTTCCCTTGGTCGATTGTTTAAAATATCAATAATCCTTTGTACCTCTTCGTTTGTGATA
>DYKO01000015.1 GCA_020722565.1 Rikenella microfusus | reverse complement strand
ATATGCCCCGAATTTACTCTAATTATTATTATTTACAAAAAGCCTAATTCAAAAAGAAAATTTAAACAGGCTCTAAGTTTTATTAGCTAATATGTCAATTTCTATATGAATACAAGAAAGAAAACATATGAGTGGTAGGGATAATTAGGTAACAAGCACCTGCCTAAAAGGCGGGGTTCCATGTTCCAAATACATTTTGGTGGTTAATTGAGCATAGTTTTTCAAATACAGTAAAGTGCTAAAAGTTCGGCTCTTAGGATAGCTGTAAAAAGTTGGCAAATTTTTTCTTCACAAATAACGAACAATGCTTTCTTTCAACCAGAATCCTAATTTTTGCCAGTATTAGAAAACACCCTATGGCGCTTAAAAACGATTTTTATATCAGGTGATATTGAAATAAATATTTTGTATTTATTCGAAATGCTAAATTTTTGCAATAAAATATTTTTTGAAATGAGCGGACACTATAGCGAAGTACAGCTAAAATTGTCCCGTTACGCCAAGGCTTTGAACCATCCGGTTCGAATTCAGATTCTGCAAATACTCTGAACACGAAACTGTTGCTATAGCGGCAATATGGTTGAATATTTGCCCATTGTTCGCAGCACGCTTTCGCTGCATCTTGGCGAGTTACGTGAAGTTGGCTTAATTAAGGGGGAGATTAATCTACCTAAAATAAGGTGTATTGCATTCGGAATGAGAACTGGGCTGAAGCGCAAGGGCTTTTTGCCAGCTTCTTTGAAAATAAAAAGCTCTAATAATTTAATCACGTAGAGCTTGAACTATAATAGTTAAAGTATTAGGAATCGGTTTTTCAATTTACAAAGCACTTGAACAAGCCATGCTAAATGTTATTAGTAAATTGAGCATCAGTGCCATTATAACTAAGGTAGAGGACATTGTTGATTTCATGAGCTATGGCGTGTTGCGCACACCTGCTCTTGTTATTAATGAAAAAGTAGCGGTTTCAATTCGTGTTCCCGCTGCTAAGGAGTTAAAGGCGATAATTAGAAATCGGATGTAAACGGAGCAGAGTTTTTTTACCAGTGGAATGAAACGCTAAGGGCATAGAGCATTTTTGAAAATTGGTTCAAAGGAGCATTTCCCAATTTAATTCATCCAGAAAAAGTTCAGGAAATTCGGTTTGTATCAGTAATCTAAAAATAATTGAACGTATTTAAATATTTGCTTGTTTTTTGTAAACCGTTCCAACAAAGAGACTTTTGAATTTGAAATTTGGATGCTCAGTACATCAAATGATGAAAGATAAAGAGAATTATTTACGGAATTTTCTGATAAATTCTTCAACCTCAGGAACGCCACCCTGGTATATCAGGTATCCATTGTAGGGTTCACGAGGGGTAATTTCATCGTTAATTGGGGTAAGCATCAGGCGTTTCACCTCTTTGGGGTCGTCGGTTTGACCCAGTACCCAGCCCAGCTTAATGTAGGCTGTTTCGGGCAGCATATTCTCGGCAGGGATTATTCCCTTGGCCATTAGGTCGCGACCGGTATCGTACACATACATGTGGGCGTATCCCCAAAGGGTTTGGACGGTCATGAACATATGAACGCCGCGCTTGGTGGCACGCTCAATGGCCGGATAAAGGGGCTTGTTAACATGACCCAACCCGGTTCCGGCTATTATAATTCCTCGATATCCGTTATCTACCAATGAATCGATAATATCGGGTTTCATGTTGGGGTAGTAGTACACAATGGAAACCTTTTCCTCAAAGTAGGGTAATATTTTTACATTTCTATCCTTACGCCTGTGATTGTAAACATCCTTTATTGGCCTAACGCCATCCTTCAGATTTACCGTGGCAAGAGGCGTATCGCTTATGGTGCGGAAGGTGCTCCTGTAGGAGCTATGCATTTTGCGAACGCGTGTGCCACGATGTAGAAACCCGTATTCATCGGATGTGGGACCGAACATGCAAACCATAACCTCTGCAATATCGGAATGTCCGGCAGTATAGGCTGCGTGCATCAGGTTAAGCGCAGCATCGCTGCTGGGGCGGTCGGAGCTACGCTGCGAACCCACCAATACTATTGGAATAGGAGAGTTTTGGACCATAAAGGTAAGTGCTGCAGCTGTATGGCTAAGCGTATCGGTCCCGTGCCCTATGATTATGCCGTCAACCCCATTTTCAATCTCCTTTCCAATGGCTATGGCCAATGCTTTGTACTGCTCAGGTCCCATGTTCTCGCTGAAAACCGCAAAAAGTTTTTCGGTAGTAAGATTACATATATTGGCCAGTTCAGGAACGGCGCCGTAAAGTTCTCCCGGAGAGAAGGCCGGTATAACAGCACCGGTACGGTAATCAAGACGCGAGGCAATTGTTCCGCCCGTTCCTAGTAGTTTAACCTTTGGAAGGTTAGGTGTATATGGGAACTCCTTCTCGGGTATCTTATAGGTGGCCTTGTAGTAGCCCACCTCTTTCATCGATTTAATGGTAAAAATATCGATGCCGATATTATATCCCGTGGCTATTTTAAGCACGATATGTGTATCATCATCATTTTCAGCCCGAGGTAGCACTGTTCCCTGAAATTCTCCGCGCGTGGTTTCAATAACGACTTTTCCCCAAACCCTTACGTTAAATTTTTTAAGCACATCCAGTGCCTTCCCTTTATATCCCTGAAAAATGTCTTCCATATTCCATAAGTTACATAAAACGATACAGTTACATTACTTTTGATTTTATTTTACTGAAAAGTACAGCGGGGTCGATGTTTCCCAGCGCTTGTCTTTGTAGCTGCCCCATTACCCAGTTAACCACGTTTTCCGGTTTGTCCTTTTTGGCAATTTTTATCTCTTTAAACTTTTCAATCAGGTAATCAACTGGGGCAAGGAGTTCCTCCTCGGTTTTGCGTTTAAAGTTGATGCTGGTGAGTACTGAATTAAAATCCATATTGGGATGTTGGTAAATAACCGGTAGCATCACCTTTGACAGCGCATGATGGAGGTTATTCTCCTTGATGAATCGAAAAAGTTCGACAATACGGTTATAGCTAAAGTTGATATGACGGGGAAGGATTCCTTCAATTCTTTTTAGGGTATGCCCTAGAAGCGTGCCTACAAAACGCGATGGAAAGCCCAGTGCAACAATTTCTTCGATAATGGGAACCAGATTCCGGCGCAGTAAAAATGCATGGGTGTCCTCAGGTATTTGCAGCTGGGCCAGCTGCTGGTAACGTACCCAGATATCGGTAGGCAGCCTATCGCGTAGCTTCTCAATGTAAGCCTCTTCTAGTGGAATTGGTGCAGAATCGGTATCGGGGTACATACGATCGGCACCGGGTAAAACACGTTCAAAAAGGGTTGTACCATCGGGTAAGGGACGGCGGGTTTCGCGGGGAACGCCCTCGAAAGCCATGCGGCAACGCTCCTCAATGGTTTCCAGTGCCGTGGGTATATCATCAGCTGGTCCCCAAATCAGAGCAATGGTATCATCAGGTGAAGCTTTTAGCAACGATGCCAATTTTGTGGTATCGTTCTCCGATAGGGGCATTTCAAGATCCTCATTACTGGTAATGTTGGGCCGTTCAATGCAAGCAATAACTTTTAACCTGTCGGATAGCTCATTGGTGAAGCACTTGCCGGGCTGGGTGAAGTGCGATAAAATTCCGTGGAACAATGGAAGCGCAAGCGCTACAATACGGTAGCCCATCTCGAAAAACTTTAGGGCAACGGGATGCTCCAGATTAGTTGCAAAAGGGTCTATTTCTATATGGCGCATTGTCCATTTATCGGGCAACGGGTTGCGTTTTAGAAGAATTTCACGGATGTGAAGTAGAGCCCATTGCCTGAAGCACTCGTTGTGTGAAAGTTCGGGAAGCCATTTATTATGGGAAACTCCCTTGATTTCAACCCGTGTGCCACCCTCACAACTTACGTTGGTATCCTGGCGCGCAGCACCAATTCCAGTGCGTACCTTACCTGTACTCCGGTTAAGGAAGCGAATATAGTCGGCTGCCTCGCGTAGCTCATCGGGTGTAAGGCAATGGGGATGGGTTACGGTTTCAATTAGGGGCATTCCCAATCTATCGGTTTTGTATATACGTCGATGACCAATATCCGAAATTTCCCGGCAGGCATCTTCCTCAATGCTCAGCTGTATGAGACCGATTTTTTTATTTTTAAGTTGAATTCCACCCTCAACTCCAAGAATGGCGGTTCGCTGGAAACCAGTGGGGATAGACCCATCGAGGTACTGCTTTCGGGTAATGTGAACCTCACCTACAATATTGAACTTGCAGAGCAACGAAATTTCAAGAGCAATTTCAAGGGCCTCACGGTTAATGGGGAAGGGTGGGGTATCATCTATTTCGTAGGTACAGGTGGTTTTGTTGTTAATTCGGTACACAATTTCCTTGCGAGTTTTAAATTCCATAAGAGCAGTGCCATCGTATTCGCCCATTTCGCTTAACGTTGGGCGCATGTGGCGAATGATTTCGGCATGGTAGTCGTTGTCGGCGTGGAAGAGGCCTGCCGGACAGCGGCAAAAGAGCTTTTGTTTGGTCTTTAGCTGCTGGTGGACCTCAAGCCCCGATTTAAACCCAATGCGTTCATAATCTTTACGGGTAGTTTCGGCTCGACTAACGTATCCGATAGCCTTTTGGGTATCCCGGTAGTTCTTATGTGGGTCGAAATGCTTGCCGGGCTCTTGTTTTTTGGCCATTTGGTTTTAGGTGTATAGGTTGGTTTACAGCTATCTAAGTTAGAAAACTGATTTGTTTTACCAAATGATTTTCCCGATAACGTTTGAAGAATTTATTAAAGTGAAGAGGTTTAGATTTTTACAGATTTGTAATTAGATTATATTGATTTGTTGGGTTTGATTTTTATTAGCCTCAAAATAAGGTTATGTTGATTAGTGTTGCCTATTTTGTGGAAAAAAGCTACCAACCAAAATTAAGTGCGATATTTTGGTACAAGATTTGATAAAACTGCTATGAGTGCCTATTAATCATTTAACATTAAATTAAAAAAAAGTAACCTAAGGTGTTACCAAAAGCCAACAAAAAAACAATGAAAAAATTAAAAACCGCTCGAGTTCCGGGCGGTTTTTTACTTGATATTAAAATTTTTCTTTTAAAACTAAAACGATTTAGATTTTTATCTAACTTTACCCTGCCCCTATTTATAACCTATGGTGAAAAGGGTAACATTAGATGACATTGCACAATCTGTTGGAGTTTCCAAAACACTTGTTTCGCTGGTGCTAAACGGAAAGGGACAGCAGTACGGGATTTCCAAGCAAACATGCGACAGGGTTGTGGCGGCAGCCATGGAGCTAGATTATCGACCTAACCAAGCAGCACGCAGCTTGCGCACCGGAAAAACTGGAACTATTGGCTTGTTGGTTTCCGATATATCAAATGTTTTTTATGCGCAGCTGGCCCGAATATTTGAGGATTTGGCTACTGCGAAGGGTTATAATGTTTTTATTTGCAGCACCGATGAGAATGTGGTGAAGGAGCGTCGTCTTGCAACCATGCTGAGCAGCCGTCAGGTTGATGGGTTGGTGGTATCAACATCTGAGCGTGATGCGGAATGGTTAATGGCCGTGAGGGATGGCGGCACGCCTCTAGTATTAATCGACAGGCATTTAGGTCCAGATGCTTTGGATGCGGTTGTAGCAGCAAACCGAGGGGGTGGGGCAATGCTTGCCCGGCATCTGCTTGAACAGGGTTTTACTCGTCCCCTTGTATTAGGGCTTTCAACATCTCATATATCATCAGTAGCCGAACGAATTGAAGGCTTTGTGGAAGAGTTTAAACGAGAGCGGATTGCATGTACCTTGCGAAACATAGGTTTTAACACGCTTCAATATGATGTCGGAAACCTATTGGCAAATCTTCAGACCCTTTCCGTAATACCCGATTGCTTGTTTGCCGTAAATAACAATCTGGCTACTGCAGTTCTTAGCACATTTAGGGCCAAGGGTATTAAGAACTTTAAAAAAATGGGTTTGGTATGCTTCGACGATTTGCCCTATTTTTCTATTATTAAACCAACCATAACAGCCGTGGAGCAGCCTGTTGGCGAGATGTGTAATTTGGCTTTTGATTTGCTACAACAGCAAATTGATGGATCAAGGGTTAAGGCTTCATCAAATATTTTTGAGCTACCCGTTAAATTGAATATTAGGGAATCGACCCAGAAAAAATCAAAAAACAAATAATTACAACTAAACCTAAACCTTATGAATAAGAAAACTATTCCAATCTTTCTGGCATTTCTTACCATGGGCGTTGCCGATGCAATGGGGCCAATGTCCGATGCGGCGAAAAATCAGTTTCAGATAAGCAATGTAATGGCTACTCTTTTGCCGTTCTTCGTTTTTATTGCGTTTGCTTTGTTTAGCTTGCCCGGAGGGCTTTTGGCTTCTCGTATCGGAAAAAAGAATCTTTTGCTGTTAGGATTGGGTATGAATTCATTGGCGTTGCTGGTACCTACATTGGTTTCGCCCAGCTATTTCTTGCTTTTAGCCTGTATTTTAGTTCTGGGGATAGGTACTTCATTTTTACAGGTTGCCGGAAATCCCATAATGCGCGATGTTAGTACTGCAGGAGCTTACAGCCGTAACCTATCTTTTGCCCAGGGAATAAAGGGGTTAGGTAGTACGGTATCGGCATATCTGGTAACCGCTGTAGCAACCCTATACTTTTTTAAGGATTTGGGATGGAGGGCTGCTTTTCCAGTTTTCTTTTTGCTGATGGCAATCACATTTATATCGGTGCTCTTTGTTAGGGTGGGGGAAACAAAAGCCGATGTTCCACCAAACTTTGGGTCAAGTTTGAGACTGTTGAATAAACCTATTTTTCTGATGGCAGTTATTGGTATTTTTCTCTATGTGGGTGCCGAGGTTAGTATAGCAAGGTTTTTATTCCCTTTGAATAGAACTGTTGGTATGTCACCTGAGGATGCCGCAAAATATGGTGCACCATTATTCTTTTTGCTTTTAACCATTGGTCGTTTGGTGGGTGGGGCTGTGCTCACCTTTGTAACGCCACGAAATTTTTTCAGAATATCAGCATTTTGGGGATTGCTGGGGATTGTACTCTTAATGCTAGGGAATCCAATTCTAACCATTGCAGGTGTTATTATAGGGGGATTAGGTTTTGCCAATATATGGCCCTTGCTATTTTCCATTACTGTTGAGCAAAAGCCTGAGGCTTCCAATGAGCTGAGCGGATTGATGTGCATGGCTATTGCCGGAGGAGCAATTGTTCCCTTGGTTATGGGTAAAATGGTTGATATGCAAATGAATACGCTTTCGTTTATTGTTCCAGCCGCTTGCTTTGTATATCTTTTGATACTCTCGCTAACGGGAACCCAAAAGATGGAAGCCTAAGTTTTATCAATTAAATAACAGTTAGATTTATGTTGTTATACCAAGACGATAATAGGGTTGTTTTAACCCTCGATGCTGGCGGCACCAATTTTGTATTTTCTGCCATACAGGGAACGAAGAGCGTAACCGACCCCATTTGCCTTCCAAGCAATGGCGATAATCTTGAAAAATGTCTATCTAACATTATTCGGGGTTTTGATGAATTACTCGAAAAACTTTCGCAAAAACCAGTTGCTATAAGTTTTGCATTTCCCGGTCCTGCAGATTATCCCAATGGAATTATAGGCGATTTGGGCAACCTGCCAGCTTTCAGGGGTGGGGTAGCGCTTGGTCCCATGTTGGCCGATAGGTTTAATTTACCTGTTTACATTAATAACGATGGCGATTTATTTGCTTATGGTGAGTCTATTGCCGGATTGCTGCCCGAGGTAAACCAAATGCTTGAAGCTGCAGGCAGACCTAAACGTTACCGTAATTTATTAGGGATTACACTTGGTACAGGATTTGGTGCGGGATTAGTGGTTGATGGGAAGCTTTATTTAGGTGACAATTCCGCTGGAGCTGAAATCTGGTTGGTACGCAATGTCATCGACCCCGATTGCTTTGCCGAGGAGGGAGTGAGCATTCGTGCTGTTCAACGCGTTTACCATAATCATGCCAAGCATGACCATTCACAACTTTTGAGCTCTAAGGAAATTTTCGAAATCTTGGAGGGTAAGCGCAATGGCGATATGGTAGCGGCACGTTTGGCCTTTCAATCGTTGGGGGTTGTTTTGGGCGATGCGCTTGCTAATGCTGTTACCCTTACCGACTCGCTTGTGGCAGTTGGAGGCGGATTAGCCAATGCATGGAAATATCTTGCCGCAGCTATGTTAAATCAGCTAAATGGTACCATCTCTCGTACCGATGGATCAAAGGTTGATAGGCTGGAGGTAAAGGCTTTTGATTTAGAAAATTTCTCGCAGCGTTCCGCTTTTATTTCCGGCGAGTACAGGCTAATAGATGTGCCTTTTTCGAATCGTAGGGTGATATACGATCCCATAAAACGAATTGGTGTTGGACTTTCGCGGTTGGGAACAAGCCACGCCGTGGCTGTTGGAGCCTATGCTTATGCACTGAGCATGATTGATAAGAATATATAGGGTATTACAACATTAAAATTTTTTTTCAAAGTAATGTTATAAATTGATTTTGCTACGGATGCATGGTCTTCACATCATATTTAAAAAAGACAAACTGAAACGGGGTGAAAAAAACACTATTAATCGATTTTTTTTTAGTGATAGCATTTGCTGGAAGTTCACAGCAAAAACTTTTACTCAATGGTTCATGGCAATTCCGAAAGCAGGGCACACAGGATAAATGGATGGTAGCAAAAGTTCCCGGGTCGGTTCATACCGATTTGCTGACCAATGGTATTATTGCCAATCCTTATGAGGGGTGCACCAACATGCAGCTGGCATGGATCGATTCGGTTGACTGGGAGTATGCTAAAACTTTTGAGTTTAATCAAAAAATATGTAAATGTGAGGCATACGAGTTGGTGTTTGAAGGGCTCGATACCCATGTAGAGGTTTACCTCAACAGTAAGCACCTTTTGAGCACCGATAACATGTTTCGACGCTGGGCTGCTGATTGCACCAATTGGTTAGTTAGGGGCAAGAATGAGATTATAGTCATCTTTCGATCTTCTGTAAAAAAAATGATCCCTTAGTTAATTTACTACCCTATCGATTACCTAGAGGCGATTGGGCATACAGTCGTAAGGCTGCCTATCATTTCGGCTGGGACTGGGGTCCACGCTTTGTAACCTGCGGCATATGGAAACCCCTTTCCCTTCGGTGCAAGTCTGATGCTGAGGTGGTAAACCTATCAATCGGCACCCTTTCGCTTGATTCTACTCGGGCTGTTATGGCCCTTAACTTTGATTTATTAGGTAAAGCTATGTCGCCTATAAGGGTTAGGGTCTATAATGATGAAAGTGGTTGGGTTTACATTAATACAGTTTTGCAGGTTGTTGGCCCTGAAATTGATGCAAAATTTAGTGTGGTTAATCCTAAACTTTGGTGGCCTAACGGGATGGACGCTCAAAATCTATATCCTTTCAGGGTTTACGTTCAATACGGTAAACGTGTTTTATATGATTTGGTTCATCAAGTGGGCATCAGAACATTAAAGCTTGTAGCGGAGCCCGATAGTATTGGGATGTCATTCTATTTTAAGATTAATGGAACTCCTGTATTTGTCAAGGAAGCAAATGTTATACCCTCCGATTTCTTTGTTCATAGCATTAACGACTCGGCATGGGTAAAATTGGTTAGGGTGGCTGCTGAAAGTAACTTTAATATGCTAAGGGTATGGGGCGGTGGAGTGTATGCTCCCGATGCCTTTATGCAGGAGTGCACCAAAAGGGGCATTATGGTTTGGCACGATTTCATGTTTGCCTGTTCCATGTACCCTTGGAACAACAATTTTCTTGCAAATGTAATAGAAGAGGCCATTCAGCAGGTTAAAAGGTTGAGGGCTCATACAAGTCTTGCGCTTTGGTGCGGAAATAATGAGATTGATGAGGGATGGCATAACTGGGGCTGGATGGCACAGGTTGACTCCATCACGGGTGCTGGTGATTCCATTTGGAATGGTTATCGGAAGTTGTTTCATGAATTGCCTCCATCGGTCGTAAAACGGTACGATTCGGGTCGCGATTATTGGCCATCATCACCCCTATACGGTTGGGGCAAAACTCAGAGCATGACCCATGGCGATTCGCATTACTGGGGTGTTTGGTGGGGGCGTGAGCCCTTTGAGCGTTACGCTCAAAAGGTTCCCCGTTTCATGAGCGAGTGTGGCTTTCAGGGTGCACCTTCAGAACAGGTGCTTAACATGTTTAGCCTAAGGGGTGGTTTGCCCGATTCTGCTCAGCTGCGCTGTCATCAAAAGCATCCTGTTGGATACGAAATTATTGATGAATACATGATGCGTGAGGGATTTAAACCCCGTAACCTTTCAGAATGGGTAGAGTTTAGCCAAAGGACTCAGGCTCAGGGCTACGCTCATGCCATTGAGTCGCATCGCTTAGCATCCCCCTATTGTATGGGAACGCTCTACTGGCAGCTGAACGATTGCTGGCCCGTGGTTTCATGGTCGGGCATCGACTATGCTGGAAATTGGAAAATGATGCAGCATTATGTTAAAAATCTATATAAACCTGTTATTGCCGGAGCATTCTTAACCGATAGCACCGCAATTGTTGTAAAAGCGGTTTCCGATAAAATTATCGCCACAAAAGCCTATGTTTCGGTTCAAATTATCGATATAAATGGAAATGTTCTGTATGGTTTTGAAAAAGATGTGTTGCTTCAGCCAAAGCTTGCCTGTGATGTAGATAGTTTTAAATTACCCATCGATTGGCTTGCCCGTAACGATATCTACCTAAAGCTTATGTGCAAGGTGAACAATGAACTCCATTTCGAAAGCGTTTACTATTTTACAAAACATCCACATCCGGCAATTCTTAATTATCCAATGGTACAACGAATTAGAATAAAGTTAAACAATAAATAGCTAATACTATGAAGCGTATATTATTGCTTGTGTTGCTGGTAAATTCCTTTGTCCTTTGGGCACAGGTGAAACCAACCGACTATGTGAATCCATTTATTGGTACCGATTTTCATGGCCATACTTATCCTGGAGCAACTGTTCCTTTTGGAATGGTACAGCTAAGCCCTGATACCCGGCTCACCGGGTGGGATGGATGCTCGGGTTATCACTATTCCGATAATGTAATATATGGCTTTTCCCATACCCATCTTAGCGGTACAGGCGTTGCCGATTACTCTGATATTCTTATTGCTCCGGTTACCGGGAAAAAGCCAATTTTTGATAACAAGGAATACTCCTCTTCATTTAAAAAGAGTAGCGAACGGGCAAAAGCTGGCTATTATTCTGTATACTTAGATAAATATAGGGTTAAGGCTGAGTTAACGGCCACGGCAAGGGTGGGCTTTCACCGTTACACCTATAGTAGGGCTGATGCCCCGGCTTTGGTAATAGATTTAGCGCATCGTGACAGGGTACTGGAGTCGTGGATAAGGGTTACCGGCAAAAATGAGATCAGGGGTTACCGACGATCATCGCAGTGGGCCAAGGACCAAAAAATCTTTTTTGTGGCCCGATTTTCTGAACCTTTTGTTGCCGGCCCAAAATTTACTGACGACAGCGGCGAAATGTCCTCGCAGCCCAACGAGGATGGATCGGTTGAGGTAAAGGGAACCAAGTTAAAGCTGTGGGTTCAATTTCCAAAGTTAAAGGATAAAGTTTTGATGGTTAAGGTGGGCATTTCTTTTGTTAGCGAGGAAGGAGCATTGAAAAATCTTGAAAGCGAAATTCCCCATTGGGATTTCGATGGGGTGGTTCATTCAGCTGAAAATCTCTGGAATGCAGAACTGTCTAAAATTCAGGTTGAAGGTGGTACACCGGAGCAGCTAACTACATTCTATACGGCAATGTATCATGCCATGGTGGTGCCAAATATTTTTTCCGATGTCGATGGCTTATACCGTGCAATGGATGGGGACGTTTATTTGGCCGATGGATTTACCCCCTATACTGTTTTCTCGCTTTGGGATACCTATCGCGCATGGCATCCGCTTATGACTATTATTGATCGCAAGCGAACCGGCGATTACGTTAATACCTTTCTCACGCATTACCGTTATGGCGGAGGGTTACCTGTTTGGGAACTTGCTGCCAACGAAACCAATTGCATGATTGGCTACCATTCTGTTTCGGTAATTACCGATGCATGGATAAAGGGAATACGTAGCTTTGATGCCAATTATGCTCTTAGAGCCATGAAAAACAACGCTAATCGTAATCATTTGGGTTTAAGGGAGTACAAGCATCTGGGTTTTATTCCAGGCGATAGGGAGCACGAGTCGGTTTCCAAAACATTAGAGTATGCCTATGACGATTGGTGCATAGCCCAAATGGCCAATGGTTTAGGTGATACCAACGATTACGCAATTTTTATTAAAAGAGCGCAATCGTACAAAAATCTTTTCGATTCTGAAACCAGATTGATGCGCCCCCGTTTGAACGGTGGCTTTAAGGAGATTTTCAATCCAACAGAGGTTGACCAGCATTTTACCGAGGCTAACAGCTGGCAGTACAGCTTCTATGTTCCCCATGACCTGCAGGGCCTTATTAATTTGCATGGTGGTGCTGAAAAATTTGATGCAAAACTCGATGAACTTTTTTCTGCCCCCTCGCAGCTTTCTGGCCGAGATCAGGTGGATATTACCGGATTGATTGGACAGTATGCCCATGGTAATGAACCAAGTCATCATATGGCCTATATATACAATTATGTAGGTAAACCATGGAAAACACAACGGATTGTGAAGCAGATTTTGAATGAAATGTATAGTCATAAACCTGATGGAATTTGTGGGAATGAGGATTGCGGACAGATGAGTGCCTGGTACATACTCAGTTCCATTGGATTTTATCCAGTTTGTCCGGGTTCTACCCAGTTGGTTATTGGTTCGCCTTTGTTCCCAAAAACTATTATAAATCTTGAGAGCGGAAAACAGTTTACTATCATTGCCGAAAATGTTTCGGAAAGGAATATCTATATTAAGGCTGCATACCTGAACGGTAGCGCTATTCCCCGCAGTTGGATTGATTACCACGAGGTAATGGCTGGTGGTGAATTGCGTTTGGCAATGGATAGCGTGCCTAATAAAAATTGGGGGGCAGCACAGAATGATTTACCCTTCACAGTTATTGACGATTATCCCATTACCGTGGCACCGTATTTTAACCCTTCTAAACAGGCATTTACCGATTCGGTTTCCATATCAATTTGTACTGTGCAGCCCCAGGCTCAGGTATTTTATTCTGTAGAACCCATTGACGCACCCCTACCAACTCCAAAATGGATTCAGGGCGACAAGGTGAAACTGAGCGATAGCAAAAGGGTACGTACGTATGCAATTTTGCCCAATGGGCAAGCCAGTGCCATAGTAGAGGGTGTATTCAGGAAGGTTAATGGTGTTGCTGATGTTCAAATTAATGGGCAGTACAGTAATCTTTACACTGCCGGTGGCAAAATGGGGCTGGTTGATGGTATTAGAGGTAACAAAAACTTCAGAATTGGTAACTGGCAGGGCTATCAGGGGCAGGATTTTGATGCGGTTATCGATATGGGCGAAGAAAAACAAATAACCTTTGTTTCAGCAGGATTTTTGCAGGATCCAAGCCCCTGGATAATGATGCCCCGTGAGGTAAGTTTTGCCCTATCGGTCGACGGTAAAAATTTTACTGCTGCTGGAGCGGTAATGAGCGATATCCCCGATAATAAAATGGAACCTATTATTAAGGACTTTTTCGTAAATGTTAATGCTAAGGCTCGATATGTTAGGGTTTATGCCAAGGCATTTGGCCCGCTACCATCATGGCACGAAAGCGCTGGCAAACCATCGTGGCTTTTTATTGATGAAATTATTATAAAGTAACCTATATGAAGTTGAAAAGATTGCTATTGGTTTTCAACGCAACCCTATTGCTTTTATCGTGCAGCGAATCCCCAAAAAGCGTCCTTATTCCTGAACCGGTTAACATGGTAAAACATGATGGTCGATTTAAAATTGACAGTAATACCCTTATTTTTGCAGATAGTACCGATAGCTCATCAACTCAAAATGCTATACTTCTTGTTGATCTATTAAACAGTAAGGGAATTGGTTGTAGGTTTTTACCAACGCAAATAAACAGTAGCGCAAAGGGAATAATAGAGCTAACTAAAAATGGCTGTCCCGATAGTCTGGGCAATGAGGGTTATGCAATTGATATTGAACACAATCGAATAACAATTAGAGCCAACCGGTCGGCCGGATTCTTTTACGCCATTCAAACGCTAAGGCAATTAATGCCAGCTAATTTTGAAAAGGACAATTTTAATGCAGGTTCGGTTGCTCTTCCTTGTTTAACCATTGTTGATAAGCCTCGTTTTTCATGGCGTGGACTAAACCTCGACTGCTGTAGGCACTTCATGACCAAAGAGTTTGTAAAGCGTTATATCGATTTGTTAGCCTACCATAAAATGAATGTGCTGCACTGGCATTTAACCGAGGATCAGGGATGGCGCATCGAAATTAAAAAATATCCAAGGTTAACCGAGGTAGGGGCTTGGCGAACCCTTCCTGATGGTACACGGTATGGAGGGTTCTATACGCAGGATGATATTCGTGAGGTGGTGGCCTATGCCGCAAAGCGGCATGTAATGGTTGTTCCTGAAATTGAAATGCCCGGACACTCGGTTGCAGCAATTGCATCGTACCCATGGTTATCGTGCACCGGCGATACTCTTCAGGTTGAAACCAATTGGGGCGTTTTTAAGGATATTTACTGTGCTGGCAGCGAGCAAACATTTCAGTTTCTTGAAGACGTACTTTTCGAGGTGGCCGATCTTTTTCCGGCACCCTATGTTCATATTGGCGGCGATGAGGCCCCAAAATTCCGATGGGAAAATTGCCCGAAGTGTACGGTGCGATTGAAAAACGAAGGGTTAAATAGCTACGAGGAACTACAACGATATTTTATTAGCCATATTGCTAAGTTCCTTGAAACTAAAGGTAAAACTATTATTGGATGGGATGAAATCCTTGAGGGCGGACGCCCTCATAATGCTACAATTCAGGCATGGAGAGGACTCGATAGGGTAGCTGTTGCTCTTCAGGCCAACGCACCAGTCATTGTTTCGCCAACCAGTCACTGCTACTTCGATTACCCTGTTGAGGTAACCAGTCTCGAAAAGGTATATGGTTTTAACCCTATCCCTAAAGGAATTTTGCCAGAACTTCAACCCTTGGTAATTGGGGGTGAATGCAACATGTGGACCGAACGAGCACCTCAGGAAACAGTTGATTCCAAAGTTTTTCGCCGTTTGCTTGCCATTTCCGAAGTTTTGTGGACTTATCCAATTGAACGTAGCTACCCTGAATTTTTAAACCGTGTGTGGTTTCACTATTCGCGTCTCAGCGCGATGGGGGTTAACTATGGATTTGAGAAATCGGCAATCGAGTTCAAATCAGCCATAGGGGATAAAGGAAATTCAATTATTGTAGAACTGGAGAGGGGGAAGGGAAACCTTGAGGTTCGGTACACCACTAACGGAGTGGAACCCACCCTGAATAGTACGTTATACCGTAGGCCATTGGAACTAAGTTCTACTAAAACAATAAAGGCAGCAGCCTTTAATAATGTAGCTCGTGTGGGTGAGGTTCTTGAACGAATCTTTGTTGTATCAAAGAACTTGGATAAGCCCATTGAGTTGGGTTTTAAATCATCAGGAAAGTACTTAGGGGGAGGTCCGAATGCTATTGTGGATGGACGATTGGGAACTATTCAGTATAACGATGGCATTTGGCAAGCCGTGCAGGGCGAGGACATGATGGTAACTATTGATTTAGGCTCGGAGCAGCTGGTACATGGTATATCTTTAGGGTTTCTTCAGAATATCCCCTCATGGATATTTTTACCTCTATGGATTGATGCTTTTATTTCTGATGATAATAAAACCTTTGAGCAATTTGCCCGGTTGGACTGCCCCGAAGGGGCTAAATATGAAAGCACGATTATTTACAGATTTGTAGGGAAATTCAATAACCCGTTCAAAGGACGGTACATTCGGTTTTTGGCCCACAATCCCGGCCCCTGCCCGCGTGGCACCCGGCTTCAGGTTCTCCTACCTGGCTCTTTGCCGATGAGGTGATCGTGGAGTAAAACAAAAGCCGGGGTTTCCCGGCTTTTGATTATTTTTTTAGGGGTTCTTCTACTCGTTTTGCTTTAATTTTGCCTGATACGGTAAAGGTGGTGGGGTTATTATCAAAATTTTGAAAGGTCCCCGTGTAGGTTGCCTCAATAAAACCACCAACTGGATCCATTTTTATGATGTTGACTTGAACATCCGCTGACTCAAGACCATAAATAAATTCACCATTCTTGTGGAACATGATCATTCCGGTTAAACCACCAGTGCCAGTAGTGGCTTTTTCCAATACTAAAGAGTAATGTATGCCAATTCCATTTCCAACATCAATCATTTCGACACTTGGATTGATTTGGGTATAATAAAACTGACCGCTCTGATTATCAACAAGGTAGGTAAAGCCTTGAACTTCCATGGAAGTACCCATATTAAAAGTGGAATTTGTGTAAGTTTTACCATCCATGGTAATGCTTCCGGTAATGGTTATGGAGTTATCATAATTCTCACTCTCGTCGCTTTCGCAAGATGAAAAACTGAATGCCAATGCACTCAACATTAGAATTACAGATATTTTTCTCATAATATAAATGAATTTGAAATTTTAGGTAAAAATAAAAAATCATTAAGTTGAAAAATAAAAGGTGATACATGAACATAATTAATTGACGAGGGGGCGTTTTAAAAAAATAAACGCCACAAGAGTGGCGTTTATTAATTAAAAATCATTATGACTCTACTCGTAATCTTTTAGGGTATTCATAAGTTTTTGTCTGGAGAAAAAGATTCGGCTTTTAACTGTACCAATTTTAAGGTTCAATTTCTCGGCAATTTCTTTGTACTTATAACCCTCTGTATGCATCTGGAATGGGATACGGAAATCTTCGTCAAGGGCATCAATCTTTTTGCTGATTTCGCTATGTGAATACATGGCATCTGGTCCGTAGCCGTCGGGTTTGCTGTTAAGCAAAAACTGATTAGTACTGGAATCGTTTGATGTGCTTTGCTTAACTGTTTTACGGTAGTTGTTGATAAAGGTATTCTTCATAATGGTAAACGTCCAGGCCTTGATGTTGGTGTTGTCCTCAAACTTATCCCTATAGGTTAACGCTTTAAGGTAAGTTTCTTGAAGCAAATCGTGAGCATCTTCATGATTTACAGTTAAGCTGTAGGCAAACCTTATTAGATTAGGTTCCAGTTCTATTAATGCTTGGTTGAATTCTTGCTGTGACATATGATTTGGTTTTTATTTAGACTAAATCTAATTAAAATATTGAGGCAAATATAGAATAAAACTAAACAACTCATAGGTTGATATTTATCAATACATCAACAACTCCAATGAACTCTAAATAACGGCGTCTCTGTGAGGCTCGATTTTATTGAACTTTTTCGGATGTGTATAAATAATAAAAACCCGCGGTAAGCGGGTAGGGTAACACTATTTAACTTTACTGGAACTATTTCACAATGGTGGGATCGATTCGTGCAATAATTTTTAGTAGGTCCTGAGCTGACGAGACATAGGAAAGGTACTGGGGGCCGGTTTTTTCTGCAAAAGCATGACCGGTAGCTATAATTTCCAAATCCGGAAGTTCCTCTTTAAGAGGTTCGAAAACTTCGTCCATATCGGCGCTAACAAACGATGAAAGCGATGTAAATACCATTTTACATTTCAAGTCCTTGGCGCACCTTATAACATCGTCAATTGGGGTGGATTGACCGAGGTAAATGGTTTTGTAGCCATTATTTTTGGCCACAAAGGCAAAGTAAAGCAGTCCTATTTCGTGGAATTCGCCTTCGGGCAGGAAGAATATAATCGGGGTGATTTTTCCTATCGAGGGTTGTTTGCAGGTTCTATATAAATGGCTTAACACATTGCGAATAACATTGCTTGCAAAGTGTTCGTGAGTGGTTGAAATTGCCCCTGTTTGCCATAGGTAGCCCAACCGCTGCAGGTAGGGTAGAACTAAATTTTCAAATGTGTACTCAATACCTTGTTTTTCGGACCATTCGTTAAGCTGCTTAAGGAGCTCCTCCTCATCGTACTGAATGGTGGCGGTAATCAAAGGCTCTAAGTTAATGTAACCAATTTTATGGTCTGTAACAAATTTAGCGGCTAAATCGGATAGCTCATCCAACGACATAGATGCCAGCTTGCTGATTCTAAAGCCCCGCTTTAGCAGCAGCGACAGGTTGATGATAAACCTTACATCATTGTCGTTGTACCTACGGATATTGGTGTCGGTTCGTTGTGGCGAAAAAATGTTGTACCTTTTTTCCCACATTCTAATGGTAGATGCTCTGATTCCTGAAAGCAGCTCCATTTGTTTGATTGTGTAGGGGGCCATTTCTTCTACTAAAAATGTTTACACATTTAACGAGAAAAAAGGCAAAAAGTTTAACGAATTTATCATTTTTTCTTTCTAACAATCATCATACCGTCTCGGATAGAAAGTAAAACATTCTCAAGTGTTTCATCCTCCTGTATCATTTTGTTGAAGATTCTAATGGCGTTTGTTTTTGAATCGATAAATTCATAGCTTAAAACTTTTCCTCCCCATAGCACATTATCGGCGATCAGGAAGCCATTAATATTTAGTTTTTCCACGCAAAGTTTTAGATAACCGGGATATTCCTCCTTTTCTCCATCAATATAAATTAAATCATACAAATCGGGTAGGTGGGGAATTTCGGTTAGGGCATCGCCAATAATCAGGTTAACTTTGTAGCTAACCTGTGCCTTTTCCAGAAATGTTTCGATGGTTTCCTGAAGTTCATCATTAATTTCAATGGTATCGATGGTGCAATCTTCTTCTATCGCATTTGCCATACAAATAGTTGTAAATCCTGTAAAGGTGCCAATTTCCAGGATTCGTTTAGGGCGAATCATTCTACAAATTAGTTGTAAAAACATACCCTGAATTGGTCCGCTAATCATGCGGGGGTTGTAAGTGGTAAGATAGGTATGCCGGGTTAGTTCATCTAAAACCGTACCCAGTGACGAGGTGTGCTGGTTTAAGTATTGTTCCAATTCGTGGTTTATTGTGCCAAAATCCATACTACCTGTAAATTAGGGTTGATAACCGAGAGCTGTCCAAAACTTCGTTGGCAACGTCCATAATTTCTGATGCGGTTATGTTTTCAATCATTTCAAAAAGGGATTGAAGGTTATCGGGTTTTTCATAAACCAGAATGCTTTTAGCAGTGGATAGCATAAGGTTTTCGCCGCTCTCGGCGCCAATTGCCAATTGCCCAATGAGTTGGCGCTTGGCCTTTGATAGCTGCATTACTCCCATTTTTTTATGTCGAAGTAGGTTAAGCTCATGCTTTACCAGGTCTATGGCTTTTTGTGTATCAGCCTTATCGGTTCCAAAGTAAATGGTAAACACTCCGGTATCGCTGTATGGGGTATAGGTTGATTCAACATTATAAGCAAGGCCATGTCGTTCACGAAGCGCCAGGTTAAGCCGGGAGTTCATCCCTGGCCCTCCCAGTATATTATTGAGCAGGTGCATGGGTATTCGTTTGTGGTTGTGAAGACTGTAGGCCGAGGTTCCTATAATACAGTGCGATTGATAGGTCGATTTCTTAATGGTTAGGTATTGTGGAACATAGTTTCCAATGGGTTGCCGTTTATACTGTCTGGGCGAATTGGTAACACTCCCCATGTATTTTTCTGCCATCTTTACAACTCGGCTCATGGGAACATTTCCAAGGGAACAAAAAATTATCTGGTCGGTGTTATAGGTTCTGGATGTGAAATCCAGAATATGATGACGGTTGAATTTTTTTAAATTCTTTTTCGATCCAAGAATATTTCTTCCGAAGGGATGATTGGGATAAATCAGTTCCTCAAAGTCGTCAAAAATAAGTTCAGCCGGGCTGTCGTGGTAGGAGTTAATTTCATCAATAATTACCTCTTTTTCCCGCTTTAGCTCTTTCTCGGGGAAGGTACTATGGAACAATATATCCGCTAATAGCTCCATGGCCCGGGCGAGATCTTCTTTAAGAAATGTGGCATGTATAACCGTTTCCTCCTTTGATGTGTAGGCGTTTAGCTCTCCTCCCACATCCTCCAGCCGGCTCATAATATGAAACGCCTTGCGTTTTTTTGTCCCCTTAAAAATTACATGTTCGATGAAATGGGCGAGGCCGTGTTCATGTTCAAGTTCATCGCGTGAACCCGTGTTAATCATCAGGCTGCAATATGCAACCGGAGAGGAGGTTCTTTTGTGGGCAATCCGAATTCCGTTTTTAAGAGTGATCAGTTCAAAATCCATTATGCAAAAATAATTGCAAACCTATTAAAAAAATGGAATTGTAAAGAGCATAACTCCAAACATTTAATAATGTCAGTTGAAAAGGGTTACGTACCATTCCCCTTTTTCGTTTATTACTAACTCAAAAGTTACATCGTACCATGCAGTTCGGAGTGCATTTGGGGTTGTATAGGTTACCTTACAGTTAGCTGGGAATATAACATTCTCAAAACCAACCTTTTCTCCCAGTCTAAACGAGTTTCCTGTATCGCAAACTATCTGAAGATTTACTATGCTGCTATTGGTAGTTCCGTTTTGAATAAAGCCGAATAGTATGCGATTTGAGTTCCCGTTTTTCATTATAGTATATCGCGTAACATTTCTGGTAAACAAAACCTGGTAGTTTGGAGGGAGGATGACATTTTTTAATTCTCCATGGTGCCACATGCCAGTAAATACGGTATCTCTTCCATCAATTTTCCCTTTGAAAATTCCTTTTCCTTCCATTTTTCCATTTACAAAGAACCCTTCGTAGATATTCCCATTTGACCAGGTGTAAGTACCATACCCATGTGGTAGTCCATTTTTGAACTTACCCTCATATTTATCGTTCCCATAGGCAATGCCCTTGCCATGGGCAAGTCCATTCTTGCATTTACCTTCGTAATTTTTCGAAATTTCGGCTAAAATTACCTTGCAATTGCTATCCTGGGCATTAAGGTTGGTGGTGCTCCAAATGATTATCAGCAGAATGCCGATGGTTTGTAACTTTTTCATACTAAATAATATTTGTCGTGCTAATAATTAATTTATAATTAGAAAAAATAATTCAAGAAAGATTTAAGCGGATTTTAAAATTTTTGTTTTTGAATTCTTTGAAAATTAGGCATCTATTCGTTTTGCTTAATTTTTTTTATTCAAGTTTTGTAGGAATCAAAAATTGCTTATATATTTGCACCGCAATTGAGCGATGGTGCCATAGCTCAGTTGGTAGAGCAAAGGACTGAAAATCCTTGTGTCCGTGGTTCGATTCCACGTGGCACCACGGCCCCCGGAAACGGGGGCTTGTTATTTTTGTTCATTTGAATCGGGTGTTTCGGGATTGAAAAAGAGCTCCTTGTCCATTATCAAATCCCATGAATCGGCGTTTAGCACTGTTACCATACGGTAAAGCGTATCGAGGAAGAAGATTTTCTCTTCTTCCGAAACCTCTCCATTCAGTGCTTTTGTAGTGAACCTATGTACAATGGTATATCCCAAGAGATCGGTTTTGTTCTCATCGAGTAATAGCTGAAGGCTATCAATTAGGCGCCAGTTGGGAGTATCTTTTGTTTTTTCTTCTTCAAGGCTTGATAGTATTTGGTGGGTTCTACTATTAAATTTATAACGGGGAGTTAATGCTCCAAATTCCATGGGTGTGTAGTGAGGGTAATCGCTTGAGTGGTTTTCGACCCATTTTTGGATGGTTACCAGTGCCTTTTGAGTTGAATCCATTGGTTCTTTCTTGGTCTCACTTTTGCATGAGAGCAACATTGCTGCTATTATGCAAATTGATGCTATAGTTCCAATTTTTATTTTAAGCATCTTCATCATAATAAAATTTAATTTTTTAGGGTATGATATGACATACATGCTGTTGATTTTTTTTAGCCGTAATTACGTTTGTCAAGATATATTGGTGGAAATAAGAATTAGGTAAATTTACATAGAAATTTGGTGTAAATGTAATTTTAATAGAATAAAAAAAGGGCTCATTGCCCTTTTATTCACTTTGAAAGTTCTGCAAAGTGTTTATAATAAAGTGAGATAACCTCTATACCTTTAAAGAACTGTTCGAGCGGGTAGTTCTCATTAGGTGAGTGAATGGCATCGGACTCAAGCCCAAAACCTAAAAGGATTGATTTAATCCCAAGTACCTGCTCAAAGGTGCTGATAATGGGAATACTTCCGCCGCTGCGGAAGGGGATGGGTTTAATGCCGTAAACATCTTCAATTGCCCTGCTGGCTGCTTTATATGCAGAGGTATTGGTTGGGGCAACGTAACCCTGACCGCCATGGAGAGGGGTAACCTTAACCTTAACCGATTTTGGTGCAATAGACTCAAAGTGTTTTTTAAAAAGATGGGCGATTTTTTCGTGGTTTTGATTTGGAACAAGGCGCATAGATATTTTGGCATAAGCTTTTGAGGGTAATACGGTTTTGGCTCCTTCCCCAATGTAACCACTCCAAATGCCATTTACGTCAAGAGTTGGACGAATTCCTGTTCGTTCCGTGGTGGTATAACCAGCCTCTCCATGTACCTCATTAATATCAAGTGCTTTTTTGTATTCTTCAAGATTAAATGGTGCACGAGCCATCTCAGCACGTTCATCGGGGTTAACTTCAAGAACGTCATCGTAGAAACCCGGGATTGTAATGCGATTATTTTCATCATGAAGCGAGGCAATCATTCTGGCAAGAATATTGGCAGGATTGGCTACTGCACCGCCAAATAGTCCGGAATGAAGATCTTTATTTGGTCCGGTAACTTCAACTTCAACATAGGCTAACCCTCTCAACCCAATAGTTATTGATGGTGTGTTTTTACCTATCATAGATGTGTCTGAAACAAGTATAACATCGGCTTTAAGCATTTTTTTGTTGTCCTGACACCATTTACCAAGGCTTGGTGAGCCAATCTCCTCCTCACCCTCAATCATAAATTTCACATTGCAGGGGAGGGTGTTGGTATTAACCATGAGTTCAAAGGCTTTGGCATGCATAAATCCTTGACCTTTGTCATCATCAGCTCCACGGGCGTATATTTTGCCATCGCGGATTTCTGGTTCAAAGGGTTTTGATTTCCAAAGCTCAATGGGATCAACGGGCATTACGTCGTAATGCGCATAAACCAATACGGTGGGGAGTTTGGGGTCGATTATTTTTTCGCCATAAACTACAGGATTCCCTTTTGTTGGCATAACCTCAGCCTTGTCGGCCCCCGCTTTGAGTAAAGAGTTACGCCAATACTCAGCAGTTTTAATCATATCGGGTTTGTGATCAGCAATTGAACTGATTGAAGGGATGCGAAGCAGTCCAAAAAGTTCGTCCAGAAAACGTTGCTTGTTCTCTTCGATGTAGGCTTTAATCGTATCCATGGATTTTATTTTTTTAGTTATTTTACTTTTTTGATTGTGAAGATAATAATTTTTCGGCCTCTTCCAGCTGATGGTAGAATTCTTTGCCATAGGCTCGAATGAGGGCATCTTTTAAGAATTTATATACGGGTATTCCCAACTTGTTGCCAAGTTCTCTTGCTGGCTTGCAGATATCCCATTGGTTGTAGTTAATGGCCGTAAAGGATGAATACTCTTTAACCCTAATGGGGTATAGATGGCAGGAGATGGGCTTGCGAAAATTAATTTTGCCATCGTTCCAGGCCTTTTCTATGGCGCATGTTGCTATTCCATTTTCAAAAATGGTGAATGCGCATTCTTTTCCATTGATTAAAGGGGTAACCAGGTCACCATCGCTATCGGTTACTGATACCCCTTGTTCATTAACTGCAGAAACGCCTTCGGGGGTCATAAAGGGTTTAACCCGTTCAAGGATTTGCTCCAAAGTAATGGCTTCCTCGGGAGTGAGTGGTGCTCCTGAATCGCCGTAAACGCAACACATTCCCAAACAACGAGGGAGGTTGCAACAAAAATGTTGCTCAAAGATTTCGCTGCTAACCACCTTGTCGTCAATTTCTATCATCATGCTATAGATGATTTACTGACAGAGCACCTTTCCGGTCATCTCCGAGGGAATGGTTAGCCCCATCAAGGTGAGTATGGTGGGTGCAACATCGGCAAGGATACCGTTATTTACCCGTTTAAACCTATCGGAAACCAGAATGATGGGAACCGGGTTGAGCGAATGAGCAGTGTTGGGGGAGCCATCGGGGTTTAGGGCGTAATCGGCGTTACCGTGATCGGCAATGATAACCACTTCATAGCCATTGGCTGTAGCGGCATCAACTACTTCGCCCACGCAGGCATCAACAGTTTGAACGGCTTTCTGAATGGCACTGTAAACACCTGTGTGCCCTACCATATCGCCGTTGGCAAAGTTTAGGCAGATGAAATCGTGGGTTTTCTTATTGAGCTCTGCAACTATGGCATCCTTTACAAGAGGGGCGCTCATTTCAGGTTGCAGGTCGTAGGTAGCAACCTTGGGCGATGGAATCAGAATACGGCTTTCGCCGGCGAACTCTTTCTCGCGGCCACCAGAGAAGAAAAAGGTAACATGGGCATACTTTTCGGTTTCGGCAATACGAAGTTGTTTCAGGTTATGTTGGCTAACTACTTCGCCCAATGTATTAACCAGGTTATCCTTTTCGTATATAATGTTTACATTTTTAAAAGTGTCGTCGTAGCGGGTCATGGTAACGTAATGCAGAGGAATGGTTTGCATGCCAAACTCGGGCATATCCTTTTGGGTGAGCACAATGGTGATTTCGCGCAAGCGGTCGGTACGGAAGTTGAAGCAGATAACCACATCGCCCTCGCGGATAAGACCAACGGGTTTACCATCGGCATCAACACGTACAATGGGTTTGATGAATTCATCGGTAACGCCCTCGGCGTACGATTCCTCAATGGATTTAACAACATCGGTTGTAGGCTTACCTTTCCCGTGAACCATTAGGTCGTATCCTTCCTTTATGCGCTCCCAGCGTTTGTCGCGATCCATGGTGTAGTAACGGCCAATTAACGAAGCAATTATGCCATTACTTGTTTTTAGGTGTTCTTCAAGTGCCTTTACAAAGTTAAGTCCGCTCCTTGGATCGGTATCACGCCCATCGGTTAGGGCATGGATATAAACCTTGTTAAGCCCATAATCTTTGGTTACATCGCATAACTTGTAGAGGTGTTTATCAAGTGAATGAACGCCACCATCGGAAACCAAACCTATAAAATGCACTGCCTTGTTGTTTTGCTTGGCATACTCCATTGAGTTCACTAAAACAGGCATTTTGTCGAATCTATTTTCCTTGATATCCTTGTTTATACGAACTAAATCCTGAAATACTATTCGACCAGCCCCTATGTTTAGGTGTCCAACCTCTGAGTTTCCCATTTGACCATCGGGTAGCCCAACATTTTCGCCACTGGTAAGCAGCTGTGCATTGGGATATTTAGCTGTTAGCCTATCGATATTTGGAGTTGGGGTTGTAAAAATCACATCCGATTTATCCCTGTTTCCTATTCCCCAACCATCGAGAATCATCAGAAGAACTTTGTTATTTTTCATAATTGAAGTGTTTATTGTAACCTTTATACAAAAACGTTTAGCGGTGCGAAATGTTTAAAACATGCAAAGTTATCGATTTTGACCATAATTATAGTTTAACTTGGGCATTTTGGTCCTGAATATTTCGAAAACGTTTACAATTAAACGAAATTTATAGGTGCATTACATTAAGTATTACAAAATCAGTATATTTTGCACTTCTTTATTTATTTGTAAATTTAGATGCTTTACTAAATACTTTTTTTAGGGATGAAATACCTGATATCCATACTGTTTACTTTTTATTACTTGGGAGCTAATGCACAGTTGAATCAAACCGGTTTGTCATTAATACGTCATTTTTCAAAATCGATTTATAATGCCGGAAGACAGAACTGGTCTATTACACAGGACTCCAGGGGTTTTATTTACATTGCCAATAATAATGGATTGCTGCGTTACGATGGGAGCCAATGGAATCTGTTCTCATTGCCCAACAACCAACTGGTACGATCTGTTATGTGCAGTGGCGATACCATATATGTTGGTGCTTTTGAGGAAATTGGTTACTTTACCTACGACCAAAAGTTGGATTTAGTTTATCATTCTTTGATGGGATTAGTTCCAAGGCAAGATGCGAAATTCGATGAAGCATGGAGAATATACAAGATAGGGACAACTGTAATTTTTCAAACCTTTACTCATGTTATAGAATACCGTATAGGAGAGATTTCTGCCCATAAGGCTCCCGAACTGCTGCAGTTTTCGTTTAGGATGGGCAAAAACTTTTATGTACAAGGAAAAGAGGGAACTATTTATTCGTACCATAATGGAAATTATGAAAAGTTCGAAGACAAGGGCATTTTTAAAGGGAAACAGATTTGGTCAAGTTTAAAACTTTCGGATGGTACAATTTTACTGGCAACTATAAACGATGGGGTTTGGATTTACGATGGGAATTCATTCATCCCATGGAAAGGGATGGCCAATGAACTTCTCAAAACCTACCAGATTTTCTCTGCTTCTCGAACTCCCGATGGGGTTGTTGCATTTGGTACAATTCAGAATGGTTTGATTATTACCGATGAGCAGGGAAATTTGATTAATTTAATCAATAAATCAAAGGGACTGCACAACAACACTGTTCTAAGTACATTTGTCGATAGGACTAAAAACCTTTGGCTCGGGCTTGATAATGGGATTGATTATGTAGAAATCAGTTCACCACTTAGTTTTTTGGGCGAAGGGCTTGGTCTTGAAGGTGTTGTGTATGCTGCAAAAATTTTTAATGGGAAGATATTTGTTGGCACCAACCAGGGTTTATATGTTGCTCCTTGGCCTATTCCCGCTGGTATTGGACAACAAAAACCTTTCCAGCTTGTACCACAAACAAAGGGACAGGTATGGTCGTTATTTGAAGATGATGGGAGATTATACTGCGGTCATAACTTTGGAACCTTTGTTATAGACAAAAACCAAAATGTTAGTCGCATATCCACCGAGGAGGGATCATGGACTTTTTTACCCCTACGCAGCTACCCCAGCTACATGATTGTTGGTAAGTACAAGGGGCTAAATCTTTATACTAAAACAACCGCTGGCTGGAGGTACCTCAAAAAGATTTCAGGTTTCGACGAGTCATCAAGAATGATAGTTGAGGATGAAAATGAGAGCATCTGGATGGCCCATGGGTATAAGGGAATATTTAAAATCATTCTTAACCGAACCAAGGATAGCGTTCGATTTGTAACCCTTTACGATGATTCAAGAGGATTTCCTGAACGCGTTGGCGTTAACATTGAAAAAATTGGAAATCAAATAGTGTTTCTTACAATGCAAGGTGTTTACCGCTATAACTCCCTTACCGATAGAATGGAGCCGTATGTAGAGCTGAACAACCTGATTGGCAACGCAACCAATATACGAAAGATGGTTGAGGATGATAACGGAAACATTTGGATACTAAAATCCAATAGCTTGCTTCAGCTAATCAAGCATCCCGAAGGAACCAAAACCGTAACCCAAACCCCAGTAAGCCGATTTGGTGAGAACTTTGTGGCCGCATTTGAAAATATCTATTTACATCAATCAAACGCCGTTTTTGTAGGAACTGAGAATGGTTTGATTTGCTATAATCCTCAATACTCCTCAGGTTCTGACGTTGAACCTTTCTTTTGTATGGTCAAAAACTTATCCTCTTTAGGAAGGCAGGATCATGTAATTTTCAACGATTATGGTATATCTGGGAACAAGAATATATATTTACTCCATAGTGAGAATTCAATACAAATAGTAGCCACCGCACCAATTTACTCTTTTGGCGAAATTAACTACAGTTTTTGGCTCAAGGGTTATGAATCGGATTGGACGGAATGGACGCGGAGCAATATAAAGAATTACAGCGGTTTACCTTTTGGCGAATACGAGTTACGGGTGATTGCTCGTGATGCTATGGGTCGAATTTCTAAACCCGCAATAATTCACATTAAAATAGGGCTACCCTGGTACTTATCGTGGTTTTTTGTCGTAATATATGCCATGCTCCTTGTTGCAGGATTTTATTTATTGCGTTTTTTGGTACGGCGTAAGGTCCAGCGCGCTACAGCTCGAGTTAGGGAACAGAAAAATCTGGAGTTCAAAATCCAGGAAGAGGAGCATAAACGTCAGGTATTGGAGGCTGAGCGGGAGATTATACGGCTGAAATCAGAAAACCTTCAGGCACAGGTTGATCATAAAAACCAAGAATTGGCAGCAATTGCACTTCAAATTGCCCATAAAAACGATTTTCTGGAGAGAATTAAGCATAGGCTCGAAAACATTGCAAAGGCTATTAACCCTGTTTCGCAAAGGGAGGTCTTGGAGCTAATCAGAAATATTGATAACGATATAAAAATGGATAAGGAATGGCTGCGCTTTGAGCAACATTTCGACGAGGTTCATACCGGTTTTATTAAAAAACTCAAGGAGTCTTACCCCGATTTAACACCAACCGAGTTGCGACTTTGCGCCTACCTTAGGCTTAACATGACCACCAAGGATATAGCCCAAATTATGAATATTAGTGTGCGAGGAGTTGAAATAAGCCGTTACCGGTTAAGGAAAAAGTTAAATCTTGAAACCGATACTAACTTGGTGGATTTCATGCTTAAGCTATAGCTAACACTTTATAAATTTACCAATCGCAATTAAAGAGGATTTTGATGTTAATCTAACAGTATAGAAACCCTGAGGCAAGTCGGATATTGGAATTTCCATAGAATTATCGAGTAATATATCTTTTATCTGTTTCCCCGAAATATCAATGATTTGAATTCTCAGGGCATTTTGGTATAGTTGTTCAAAATTGATTTTAATAAAATTAGAGGCGGGATTGGGGAATATTGTAACATTTTTATATTTCAAAGGGATATTTTTAAGTAAAATATTGCTCAAGATGATGTTAGATATCCAGAGGGAGTCGCTGGCTGCCTTCCCATATATTCCATAATTTACGTAGAATCGGATTCCTGCTATTTGCTTGTAATTAACCTGTTTCCCATATTCGGGCGTATCGGAGCCCCATTTATTGTTGAAATCGAACGAGTAAAAGTGAAACTCTTCATTTGGTGCAACAGGAAAGAATTTAAAAACGGGTGAAACATCGGCCAGTCGCCCATCGGTGTCAAAAGGATCAGCTCTGAGTACTACTGAGTTACTTTCATTGTAGGTTTTCATTGCAACATTGAGTACGGTTAGGGTGCTCATATCAACAGGATTTGGGAAGGTGTATGTGAAGTAGGGAAAATCTTCGGGTTTGGTAATGGTGTAGTCAACCCTTAAAAGGGTATCGGCTTGAGAAAGGGTAATGGTGTTGGGGCTGGTGTTTAGCCCAGCCCAACCCATAAGTCCATTATTTTTAATATCCAGTAAGCTAAATCGGTCGCCGGTGGGTACAACAGATGTTTTAACCTCAAGGGTGTATGTTCCTCCTGCCTGGGGGTGTGTAATTTGCACCGAGACATTACCGGCATTTGCCCCCCAATTTACGACAATTGAATTGGTACCTTGTCCGCTAACTATAGTAGCATCGGAAGGTATTTCCCAGCTAAAGGTTGCATTTGCTATGTTCTGAATAGAAAATTTAACCCCCATTTGGTTGGGTGATAAAAAATTAGGACCCGATATTTTGATTTGATCGGATTGAATGTACTGGTAAACTCTTACGTAATCGACATACATTTTTTGTGGCCAGATATTAGGGTCAACACCCTGCATGCCTCCCCAGTTACCCCCAACTGCAATATTAAGAATCAGGTGGAACAACTGGTCAAATGGCCACGTTGTATAATCCTTATGCTCATTGGAAAAGGTGAAGTACTTGATATCATCTACGAAGATATCGATTTTTTCTGGGGTCCATTCCATCGCGTAAAGGTGGAATGCAGTTTCGGCATCAGGAACCGAATAGGTTGCCGTTTTTTGTGTGCCTATTACATGGTTGTAGGCTTCGGTGTGAATACTCCCATGTACGATACTAGGATCGAAACCAACGTATTCCATGATGTCAATTTCTCCGCTTTTAGGCCAACTACCATACACCCAGTTGGTGGGCAACATCCATAGTGCAGGCCAGGTGCCTGTTCCTGAAGGGAGCTTAGCGTATGCTTCAACTCGTCCGTAAAGCCAATCACCCTTGTGGCGGGTTACCAATCGGGCAGAGGTGTACTCATTGCTCCCATACTGCTCCTTGCGTGCTTCAATAATAAGGTTACCATTTTCAACTCTAGCATTTTCAGCACGGGCCTCCGTATAGTATTGCAGCTCATTATTACCCCAACCATCTCCGCCCACATCGTATCCCCACTTATCACTGGCCGGTAGACCAGAGTATTCGAACTCGTCGTTCCAAACCAAAACTTTAATTTGGGAGTGAGAAACAAGTGGCAGGGTAATAAGCAATACTAATTTGATGATTATTTTTTTTGTCATTTTTAGCGATTTTGTTTTGATTCAATGCATTCACTTTTACTTTAAGAGCTTCTTTTTAGTTTTTTATCGAAGCCATGCTCTTGAATTAGGTACAGAAGAAAAAGGCTTTCGTGATTTGTCCTTAACCTAACCAAAATCATTTTTTTAAATATCTCAGTGGACGAAACCCCGAAAGCCTTAAACCAGCGATTACTTTAACCTAAAACTCAACTCTTGCAAGTCGTGGCTGTTGCCACCTACAAACACCTTGAAATCGCCAGGCTCAGCCTTAAATTCCATGGTGCGTGTATAAAAAGCCAGGTCGTTTGCGGTAAGGGTAAACTCAGTTTTAACTTTCTCGCCAGATTTAATGAATACTTTTTTAAACGCTTTGAGTTCTTTAACGGGTCGTGTAACTGACCCGTCTAAATCGCGGATGTATAGCTGAACAACCTCTTCACCATCGTATTTGCCGGTATTGGTAATATCAACCCATACTTTTAAAGTATCCTTCATGCCAATTTCATTGGCACTAATGTTAAAATTGCTGTATTCAAAGGTGGTGTAGCTTAAGCCATAACCGAATGGGTATAACGGAGTATTGGGGCTGTCGATATATTTTGATGTGTAGCGTTCAGCCTCAACCCTTGGTCTTCCGGTGTTTTTGTGATAGTAGAACAAGGGGATTTGTCCCACGTTTCGGGGGAAGGTTATGGGAAGTTTTCCGGAGGGGTTATAGTCGCCAAAGAGAATATCGGCAACAGCTGGGCCTCCCATAGTGCCTGGCAGCCATGCCTCAAGTATTGCCGGAACGGATTTATCCATCCACTCAATGGTTAACGGATGGCCATTCATAAGAACAACAACCATGGGTTTATTTAACTTGTTGATTTCAAGTACCAAATCCTTTTGAACCCCTGGCAGGTCAAGGAATGCACGGCTAAGCGCTTCGCCCGACATCATGGCGGCTTCGCCCACCACTACCAATACTACATCTGCATTTTTTGCAGCGGCAATTGCTTTAGCAAAACCAACTTTTGATTCATCTGTAATTTCGCAGCCCTTAGCATAGTTAATCCTGGCTGTAGGAACTTTTTGTTTGATTCCGGTAAGTACTGAAATGGCATCTTTTCCCTCGCCACGTGCCGACCATGTTCCTATTATGTCATCCTGATTATCGGCCAAAGGGCCAATAACTGCTATCGATTTAACATTTTTGCTAAACGGAAGGACATTGTTGTTTTTGAGGAGCACCATTGATTTGCGCGAAACCTCGCGGGCAATTTCAAGGTGACGTGGATTTAAAAGCAGTTCTTTTTCACGGGCGGTATCGCAGTACCTGTATGGATCGTCGAAGAGCCCAAGCATAAACTTTATACGTAGGATTCGGCGTACGGCATCATCAATCTGCTTTTCGGTTATCTTGCCATCGGCAAGTAACTTTTTTAGCTGATTGATATAGATGTGTCCTTCCATGTCCATGTCGATACCCGCATTCATGGCCAACTCAGCTGACTCGTACTCATTTGTAGCAATACCATGAACTAACATTTCACGAATAGAACCCCAATCCGATACTATGAATCCGTTAAAATGCCATTTCTCTTTCAAAATTTCTTTAACCATTCCCTTATTGCCTGTAACCGGAATTCCGTTCAGTTCATTAAATGATGACATGAATGTTCCCACGCCAGCATCAACGGCGGCTTTAAATGGTGGCAAATATACCTCGTGCAGGGTTCGGTCAGAGATATCGACAGTGTTGTAGTCCCTACCCCCCATAGCAGCACCATAGGCAACAAAGTGTTTGGCGCAGGCAACAATGGTGTTTGGGTCGGCCAATGAGTTTCCTTGGAATCCTTTAACTCGTGCAATTGCTACTTGTGAGCCGTAATAGGGATCTTCGCCTGCCCCTTCCATTACGCGCCCCCAGCGTGGGTCACGAGCAATGTCTACCATTGGTGCAAATGTCCAATGTTGACCAGCAGCAGAAGCCTCTATAGCTGCAATACGTGCCGATTTCTCTATGGATTCTAAATCCCATGATGCGGCATCGCCTAGAGGGATTGGGAAAATTGTTTTATAGCCGTGTATAACGTCATAACCAAAAATTAGTGGGATCCCAAGCCTGCTCTCTTCTACAGCTATCTTTTGAACTTTGTAGGTGTACGATGCTCCATTTACGTTGAGCATGCTGCCCACCTCGCCTCTTCTTATTGCTTCTTGGTACTCGTTTGCAAAACTTACAGGTCCGGTAACCTCTCCATTCCCAGTAAGCTGGTTTAGCTGACCTATCTTTTCATCGATGGTCATAAGCTTAAGGACAGAGTCAACTTTTTGTTCAATTACTAGATCGTTTCCTAGTTTGCTACTTGACTCAACTATAGCCGTTTTTTTGTTTACGCATGACCAGGAAGCGAATAAAAGGATTGCTGCTATTATTTTCAATTTCATTAGAATTCATTTTAATGATTTAAATAGGGTAGCGTATTAAAGGCTACCCTGTTAATTATCGATTTACTTAAGCCCTTCAACGTGTGGGCCAGCAAGATCATCAAGATAAACCGAGAAGGTGTTGCTATTGTCACCTGGGTTTACCATTATGCGAACAACATTGTAAAAATCTTTATTGAAATTGGGGTCGGTTGTCACGTCGTTTGTATAAATATCGCCGGTCCAATCCCAACCTGCTCCTACACCAGCAAAGTTAAATTCTGCAATTTCCCATTTATTATCCCGCTGTATGGTGTAGGTAAGGTCGTGCGTACTGGTTTGCCATGCATTACCCCCGCGATCGGTATTCTCAAGTTTCAGCAGTACAATGTCGCCTGCTTTACCATAAACCAAAACTTTAAATACCGGTTGCAGTGTAAGATCGAATCTGTAGCCGTCGGGTAGTTTGGTGTAGGCATTTGCCCATTGAGCATTATACTTGGTGAACAATGCACAGTGCGCGCTACGATTTGGGTACATGCTGTTATCAGGGTTATTTACAATTTCGAGGGTTGCTCCGCCGTCGGACTGATCAACCTGCATGGGCACCAGGGTGGTTTCGCCAAAATCGTTGTACATTACCATGGCATCGAGCAGGTATTCCTGGTACGATGGATGATTGGAAGCAACGGTTACCGTTGTTGATTTTGTGAATTCCTGATTATTTGCGTAAACAGTAACTGTAACAGCATAAGTGCCTTTGCGCATGTAGGTGTGTAAAACGGCTTCGGCAGAATTTGTTGTTTCATAGGTAGTACCATCGCCAAAGGTGTAAACAATGTTTGTAATGCTAAAATTACTTGGAACGTCAAGATTATTAAGGGTGAATTGGTACTCGTTTGCATTAGCCGTTGCGGTAACCCCTAGATCGTACGAAATGGTCGGTTTAACGTAACCTTTGGGTATCAGCTTATGATATCGTGCGGCCCCTCCAACAGTACGTAAATGTAAAAAGTTTTGGTTCCATTCAAGAATTTCGTAAACCCGAGGGTTCCCATCGTCGTAGGAGATATTACCTGACTGGCTTGAAATTTTAATATAGGATTTTCCGTTTTCCTCACTAATTGACCATGTTAACGGTCCACGGGCTGCATCGTTGGTGTTCATGTCGATGTCGTAGGCATCGTTCCAAATTGAAGAAGTATAGTAACCTCCTGAAATCCCATCTTCATCAGCATTACCATCGTGGTTTACTTGGGTTGCTCCATGGGTATTTATGGTATAGGTGAAGCCAACAAGGTTAAAGTTAAATTCGTCGTCGTAAAGGTAGTGGCCAGATTTTTCAAGTGGTGTAGCAGCCCACCATACAGGAGAGTAGGAATCGGCTGGGCCAATACCTAAGTGGGCATTGCTAAGGCTATCGATTACCCAGGTTTTACCATTGGTTGCATCAATGCCTCCTGTTAGGGCAGTAATTAAAGGATTTTCAAAATAAGCCCAATCTGTTTCGGTTTGCTCATGTGTTTTTTCGATTGTGGTTGAACCTCCTTTAGCGTAAAGTGTTAGCTTAATGGTATAGGTTCCTGCACTGGGATAGTAGGCCACGGCAGAATCGCCAACAAATTTGTTCCCATTTCCAAGATCCCAGTTGGGGACACCAGGCACACTCGATGTGTTTACCACAATGTAATGGAATGCATCATCGCCCGGTACTATTTGAAAGCCCAATTGATCCTCAGTAGGAGCATTCCCAATTGAGGGTTTATCTGGCTCCATTGGCTCACATCCGTACCACGTTAAACCAATTAGAGCAAGAGCGATTATTAGTATGTTTTTCCTTTTCATAGTAGATGATGTTTAGTAACCTGCATTTTGTGTTAAATTATTGCCCGATAATGTAATTTCGGTTTGTGGAATAGGTAGTAACCCTAATGTGGCTGGGTTAAAGGTTTCGTCGAGTGGTGAAGCACCTGCTGCTGCATTAATTTTTGCTTCAGCATAGTTAAGTCCTCTTCGGAGTAAATCCCAGTAACGAAGACCTTCACCTGCAAATTCAACCCTGCGTTCCTTATAGATTAGATCCAGTCCACTTTGGTCATTTGTAAGAGTTGGTGCCACATGGCTGTCGCCAAATGCACGTTTACGAACACGGCTATAATAATCTTGTGCTTTTGCCAGGTTGTTATCTAGGTAGAGTTCTGCACCCATTAGAAGGACATCCGCAAAGCGAATAACCGGACGATTGTATGGCCAGTTAAGAGGGTCGTTGGTAGCTGGTTTATCTGCTTTCCGTGGGTAAAATTTTTTGAAAGCGTAACCTGTGTGTTGGTAGCAATCTTGAGGCTTATAAACTAAGTTTTCGGCTGCTGCATCAAGAATTGAAGTTGAATAGCGTGAATCGCCTGTTTCAAATTCATCGGCTAAAGACTTACTAACAGGCTGAAAACTCCATCCAATGTCATATATAGGATCTTCAACACCGCGAAAACCTGTCATTACTACCGTCCAGTTACCTTCAGTACCGTTTCTCCAAACCCAATCGCCCCAGTCGGCCTTTTGAGTATGCTGTATTTCAAAAATCGATTCGATATTATTTTCGTTATTAACGCCCCAAAGGTCGGCAAAGTTTGTCACCAGGTTATGGCCACTGTTTTCAACTATATCGTCAATTATACCTTCAATGTCGGTTTCGGAAAGGATTTTATCACCAACATTAAGATCCCTAGTAATCCCTAGTACGCCTTTGCCATAGCCTTTATGGTAAAGGTACACTCTTGCTAAAAGAGCCCCTGCAGCCCATTTTGAGGCCCTTCCCTTTTCTGCAGCAGGAATGTTATTGGGTAGGTTTTGATAAGCAAAATATAAATCGGTTGCAATTTGATCGTATACATCAGCTGGATCGGCAGCAACTTGCTGATTTTCGGATGGACTTAAAGGTTTAAGTATCAGAGGGATGTGACCATAAAACTGAACAAGTTCGAAGTAGAAATATGCTCTTAAAAAGCGAGCTTCAGCAATAAAACGTGTTTTTAATGAGCTTTCTATTGCTTCTATGCCCTCTATCTTTTCAAGGAATAGGTTTGCCCTGTAAACGCCTGAGTACCTATCTTTCCACAGACCAAGGGGTTCTTCATCGTTTGAGTAGTTTGAAAATTTACCCATACGAACAAGGCCAGGGCGATCACCAGGGCCTGAACCACCAGCAAAGGCATCGTCGGATAAAATGTTACAAGTGAGGTCCCATGGGTGATATCCACCACCTGTTTGCCATTGGAGTACATCATATATTGAAACCAGAGCTTCGAAAGCATCTTTTTCTGTTTTGTAAAAGTTTGCTTCCGTTCTGTCAGTTAGAGGTTCCAAATCTAGGAAATCCTTAGTGCAGGCAACAATCCCAATTGCCAGAAAAAGGATTATCGATATTTTTTTAACATTTCTCATATTGGTTATAATCATTTAGATTAAAAACTGAGGTTTACACCAAATAGAAAAGTTCTTGCCTGTGGATAGATATTTCTGTCAATTCCAATATCAAGCGAACTTCTTGCGCCTATTTCAGGATCGAATCCAGAGTACTTAGTGAATGTTAAGAGATTGGTTCCCGTTATGAAGATTCTTAGCTTTTGCATCTTAACTTTTTGGCTAAGCGATGTAGGCAGGGTATAGCCAAGGGTAAGGTTCTTTAAACGGAGGAAAGAGCCATTTTCAACATAAAAGTCAGATACCTTAAAGTAGTTTTGGTTGGGGTCGTTAATGGTAACCTTAGGATGCGAATTGCTGGTTCCTTCACCAGTCCATCGATCAAGAATGGATGAGTTCCAGTTCGACATAGGTAGGTCGTATCTTCTGGTTCCATTAAATATTTCCTGGCCAAATGCTCCATACAAGAACATGCTTAAATCGAAATTCTTCCAGTTTAAACCGAGGTTAAAACCAAGTGTAAAATCAGGATATGGATTTCCTATCATGGTTCTATCGCTATCGTCAATTTTGCCATCATCATTACTATCAACCCAAATTAGGTCGCCTGGTTGTGCATTTGGTTGAATTACTGTTCCGTCAGAAGACTTGTAGTTGAGAATCTGCTCTTGATTTTGGAAAACCCCCGCGGTTTTATAACCCCAGAAATAGGCTATTGGATAGTCCTCTTCCATCATGGTAATGTTATACATACCAACTGCAAGTGATGTTCCATAGATTCGTCCCTCGCTGTTATTAATATTAATTACTTCATTTTTGTTGTAAGAACCTGTTAGATTAGCATTGATCCCAATACCATTCACGAGCGTCTTGTATCCCAGTTCAAACTCAATACCTCTATTTCTTACAGAACCGCCATTTACGTATGGTGCAGCATTCCCAATAAATGAAGGAATAGGTGCAACAACAAGGAGGTCCTTAGTGAGCTTGTTGTATAGGTCAACTGTTACGGTTAGCTTATCGGCGAAAAAACGTGAATCAACACCAATGTTGGTTTGTTCAGAGGTTTCCCATTTCAGGTCGGGGTTCGATATTGCAGTAGGATTTGAACCAACAGTTATAATCTCATTGGTGCCGAAGGTGTACTTGCTACCTACACCAATAAGGGATGTATATCTAAATGCACCAATTGCCTCATTCCCGTTACGTCCCCATCCGGCACGCAGCTTCAGGAACGATATGGCTGGAATACTCTGCATAAAATCTTCTTTTGAGAGCAACCATCCTGCTGAGAAGGCAGGGAAATATCCAAAATGGTTGTTTGAACCAAAGTTTGATGAACCATCGGCTCTAAGAACTCCCTCAAAAACGTAATTGCCTTTGAAATCGTAATTAACACGACCAAAGTATGAAAGTAGGGCGTGTTCATCGGCACCCCCCCAGGCCTTATAGCTGTCCTCGTCGGTACCATTATTTATCCATGCATGTTCAAAGTCGTCAAATAGTAAATCGTTCTTTTTGCCGCCTATATATTCGTGGTAATACCTATTGGCAGTCATGCCTGCCATAACGCTAAGGTTGTGATCCCCAAATGTCCTCGTATAAGTAAGTGTGTTTTCGCTTTGCCAGGTGAACCATTTATTAACGGTTCCATTTGCTTCTGAGGTTGATGTGTAAACGTTTCCCCCCAGATTATATAATGGCACAAAACCCCGGCTTGAACCATTTGCATAGTCAACATTAAAGTTGGTTTTTGCTTTTAAACCTTTGATGATTTCCAGTTCGCCCCAAACACCTCCTACAACCTTATTCTCAACGTACTTTGAGTTAAGTACGCTTAGGTAGGCAACTGGGTTTACTACTTCCTGAGTTGCATAGTTTGAAACGCCCCAGGTTCCATCAGGATTTTTAACAGGAGTAATTGGGTCCATGTTAATTGCCTTAGAAAGTGGACCTCCAAATTCAGCGTTAGGCTCAATACCCCTTGTTATTTTATTGCTATAGGCAATGCTGTTGCCAATGCTGAACTTACCAATTTTGTGTGTTGAATTTAACCTATAGGTATATCTTTCGTAATTGGAATTCCCTTTAGCTACAATACCATCTTGATATGTGTACGAAAGCGACGACATGAAAGTAGAGTTTTCATTGCCCCCACTCACTGAGAACTGGTGGTTGTAGGTTGGAGCATTTTTGTAGAAAATTTCATCTTGCCAGTCGGTTCCATTTCCTAAAGAGTCAATGGCAGCCATGTCGGGAAAAGGTATTGGCTTGTTATCGTTTGCATAGCTCTCATTCATGATAATGGCATATTCCCTAGCATTTAAGAGCGATACCTTTTTCCATGCATTTTGGAAGCCCATTGAGTAGTCGTAGTTAACTGTGAATTTACCCTTTTCACCCTGTTTGGTGGTAATAAGAACTACTCCGTTAGCTCCACGTGCTCCATAAATTGCTGAAGCCGATGCATCTTTCAATATTTCAACTGATTGGATATCGTTGGGGTTAAGGTAATCAATCCCGCCTACAGGCATTCCGTCAACAATATAGAGGGGGTCAGAGGTTCCGTTTGTCCCAACACCTCGGATACGAACTGTAAAACCCTCGCCGGGCTGTCCTGAGTTTGAAATTACCTGTACCCCAGCAGTTCTTCCCTGGAGGGCTTGTTCGATTCGGACGGGTGCCACTTTTTCAATGTCTTCGCTTGACACCTTGGATACCGACGAGGATACTAAACTTTTCTTTTGAACGCCATAACCTACCACAATCAGCTCCTCAATTTGAACTGACGATTCGGTCATCTCCACATTAATAGTGGTTTGTCCATTAACCAGTACGTCTTGGGTTTGCATACCCACAAACGAGAACCGTAGTGTTTGATTGGGCAATACAGAAATGGTGTATTTCCCATTTGCATCTGTAACAACACCCTTTGTGGGGCTTTCCTTTACCACGACAGTTACTCCTGGTAGCGTAGAACCGTCGTTTGCAGTAACGGTTCCGCTCACTGTAATCTCCTGAGCGAACGTGCTACCGCACCAAAGGATTAGAATAATTAAAACAAGGAATTTTTTCATATAAACATAGGTTTAGGATTTGTTTTCGCTGTGCAAGATGAAACACTTTTTAACAGAATTCAATTATTAGGCATCAACTTGCCTTTCACAAATTAATTTCAAAAGTTTCTCATGTTCCGAAAACGTTTTCGAATCACCCCTACAAAAGTACATCAATAGCTTTGTGGCTATTTGTAAGATTCATATATATAAAAGATTATAGTTTTTTGATTATTAATTTTGATATCGATGCAAGAATTATTAGATGCCTGTTTGAATTTGAAACTCATATTAATTTATACCTGTAATGAAGTTGTTATGATAGCGTTATACTCTAATGTAGTTAGCTAAATACAAAAGTTTTGTATTTAAGTTTCTTAAATCCGAAAAGTAATGCTAAAAATGAAACAAAACTGACCATAGTTGCATAAAAATTGTTAGTAGTATGATGTATTTTTGCGTTTAAACCGGTAAAGTTGTGCTAAGAATCCTAATCATATCAATTTTCGTGATCATACTTTCGCCTAATTGCATATTTGGGCAAGTTGCAATGGCCGATAGTTTAAATATTTTTCCCACCGTAATGCTCGATGGAGAGTATATTCCCCATGTAAAAATAGAGGACGTAGTAAAGATTAGGAAACGGAAGTTTCGTAACCGCCGGGAAATGAGACAGTACTACCGGTTGATATACAACCTAAAAAAAACTTATCCCTATGCACAAATTGCAAAAAAGAACTTTCTGGAAATGAACGAGCACCTAAAAACGATCAAAACAGATAGGGAGCGAAAGGAGTACATTAACGCAATCGAGAAAGCGCTTCGAAATCGATTTGAGAAAGAGCTCACAAAGTTAACCATTTCACAGGGGAAAATGCTTATTAAACTAATTGACAGGGAAACAGGAAGAACCTCCTATGAATTGGTCAAAGAGTTAAAAGGTGGTTTTTCGGCTACATTCTGGCAGGGTATTGCACGTTTATTTGGATCAAACCTCAAAACCAAGTTTGATCCGTATGGTGAAGATAAGATATTAAACGAGTTGATATTCCTTTACGAACAGGGGTTAATTTAGCCCCTGCTTTTCAATAAGGAAAGAAAAATCAGTAGGATCAACCTTAGCGGGTTTCCCATTAATTGAAATAGAATCAAGTGGAAACGATGTGCAGCAACCATCGCTGCTTTTAGTAACTCTAAACATAATAGTGTCGGTGTCAAACTGATTTAAGTAAAGGTATGCCGTATTTATTTGATCGATTGGGAGCTGTGTGGGGTGATATTTGTCTCAATAATATCGTTAACCCTAAATGTCCCCACGAATTGAATATTAACAAATTTTTGCTCACCTTCGTCAATATAGAATATTTTGATGCTGTCTCGGCAATAGTAATTTTCAGTAAGCAGATTTTTTCCATTTGTACTGTCCACAATCTTGAACCAAAGGGGCAGCGGGGGAGTAAAGCAGTCGTAGTCACATTTGTCTATGCATCCCTGAAGGCCGAATAGGAAAAGAATTGCTAGGAATATGAATATGCGGGTTCGCATTTTAAATCCATTTTAGAATTTCGGAAACAATTGCTTTAGCTCCGTTAGAAATGTCAACAATGTTGGCATCGAGCATGTAGCAAGGTGTGGTAAAAAGCATGTTTTTTTCATCAACCACCACCTGTGCATGTCCAGCTTGCAGGTGTTTGGCGCCTAAGTTCTCAATTGCTTGTGCGGTGCTGGCATCACGGCCAATAGTTACAGTAACATTTCCCAAAACTTTGGCAAACAAAACAGGAGAAATGCAGAGTCCCCCAATGGGTTTATGCAGCTTATGCATTGCCCTGATAGCCCCTTCAACCTGTGGGTTAACAGTGCAGTTTGGCCCATCAAATGCCCATGTGCTGAGGTTTTTGGCTACGCCGAAACCTCCGGGAAAGATTAAGGCATCAAAAAGAGAAGGGTTAAACTCATTAAGAGGTTTTATATTGCCTCTGGCAATTCTTGCTGATTCAATTAAAACATTTCGGGTTTCGTTCATTACGCTTCCATCGAGGTGGTTGATTACGTGATGCTGCTTTATGTTTGGAGCAAAAATATCGTAGGTTGCGCCATGCTTAGCAATGGCGTATAGGGTCATTACAGCCTCATGTATTTCTGCTCCATCAGATACTCCACAGCCTGAGAGGATTACGGCAAATTTTTTTTTATCACTCATTTCTCGCAAACGTTTTAAATTTGCGCATCAATATACTAACAAATTTGCAGTTCAGCAAAATCAAGTATTAAAAAATGGAAACAAAGCGAACCTTTCTGGCCATCGATGTTGAGCTAAATGAAAAACTTACTAGTTTTATTGATCGGCTTACCCAAACTTTTCGAATGGACAACATTAAATGGGTGGAACCCCATAACCTGCACCTTACCCTATTTTTTTTGGGAGACACTCCCTCTCCTGTAATTGATTCAGTTGCTGAAGATTTAACAACGTTGGCATCCAAGTACCACCCAATGAAACTTACCCTGAAGGGTGTTGGCACATTCGGTCGCCCGTTACCTCGGGTGGTATGGATTGGCGTTGATTATTCTGCTACTTTACTAGATTTAAAGAACGATATCGATATGATATTTAAACCCTATGGTTTTTCTGAAGTTGACCAATCCTTTAAACCGCACCTTACTATAGGACGAATAAAATTTCTTCATCAATTCGACAAACTATCAAGGATAGTGCAGGATCATAAATCAACTATTTTCCAAGAGTTTGAGTTTAAAAGGCTGGTTCTATATGAAAGTATTTTACGCCCCAAAGGGCCAGATTATGTCCCCTTACATGTGTTTGAGTTGGAGCCCTTTTAAACTCCTTTGCCCTTGAAAATGGTAAGTATGGTGTATATCATGATTTTAAAATCAATGTAGAGTGATATGTTTTCCAGATAGAGAAGGTCGTACTTGAGCCGTTCCACCATCTGCTCAATGTTTTCGGCATACCCATATTTTACCTGACCCCATGAAGTGATACCCGGTTTCACCTTTTGCAGTAGCAGGTAGTGTGGTGCCAATTTTACTATTTGGTCACTGTAGTATTTCCTCTCAGGACGTGGGCCAACAATCGACATTTCACCCTTAAGAACATTAATAAAATTTGGAATTTCATCGAGCCGGGTCTTACGCATGAAACGCCCAATGGGTGTGACCCTTGGATCGATTTGGTTTGATAGCGCTGGGCCATTGGCTTCGGCATCGATGTACATACTTCGGAATTTGTATATTTTAAAGGGTTTGCCATGCTGCCCAATTCGTTCTTGTTTAAAGATTATTGGACCTTTCGACGTAAACTTAATGATTAGGGCAAGTACAATTGCTATGGGCGCTGATAGTACCAACCCGACAATGGCAAAAAGGTAATCGAGTAGCTCCTTGATATTTGCCTGCCATGTAGGCATTAGATCAAACGAAACATTTACCAGAGTGGTTCCAATAATTCTACTAAGCTTAACCCGCCCTAAAAGGATATCATTCATTCCGGGAATGGCTCTAATACTTAAGTTTAAAGGGGTAAGGCTGTTGATTATCTGGTTAATGGTTATAGGATCATCATTATCAAGGGCAAGAATAATTTCTTCAATGGCATGCCTGCTAACTATTTCAGGGAGATCTTTTAAATTACCAATTATTGAGATATCCTCAGGTAGTGTACACTTTTTGCTATTTGGATTTATAAAACCAATAATATTAAATCCCTGGGAGATTTTTTCAAGATTAAGTTCATTAAATAGTGATTGTGCCTTGTTGCCGCAGCCAATAATTAGCGTTGGAAAGCCAATTATTTGCTTATGTATGCGATGAATGGTTTGGCTGGTAATAAAGGCCCGGGGAGTATAGGTTAACAGAAAAATCAGAAGAAATATGGCAGCTAAGGTGTGGTAGTAGCTGTGGTAAAAAGCTACGTAATCGTCGATGATTAGTATAAAGAATAAAACAACTGAACCGATTAGGGTTGTGGTAATTGAAATACCAAATTCCTTTAAACGCGATTTATGGTAGGGGTTGTGATAAAAACCTACCAACCCAAATAGCGATACCCAAAACAGTACAAAAAACAATAAACCCAAGAAGAACTTCAGGTTTGCTTCAAAGGGAATGGCAACTCCAAATATCTCTGATTCAATGGAATTTTTTCGGTAGAGATTGAAAAAAAACCATGCAAATGCGCTACCCAGAATATCCAATGAAAGGTATTTGAGTATTTGTTTTTTTTTATTCAAAATGGTAAAATTTTTGAAAGCTACAATTATAACTAACGAACTTGAATTTTATTGCTGAATGCCAATTTTTTTCATTGTAGTTTCATATATGTATCTCGATTTCATAAGGGTCTCTACCGGGTATTCTACTGCCTGGATTTGGGCTAAGTAGTTGATGGCCTGTTGGGTTGAAGTTAAATTATTTGAAGTTTCTTTAATTTCAGTAGTGTAATCGCTTTCAGTAGATATGTAATTTATTTTTAGCGATGTTGGGGACTCACTGATTCTGGCTAGGTAGGTAATAACAGTGTTATCGCAGAAGTCAATAATTAGTTTTATTGCTGCTGGCTGTTTGCCGTAGATTGGCAACCAGTAAACTTTCACCTTTCGAATATCAGATTTTACTGGGTTAAGCAATATGCTCAAATCGGTAAGTAGTGAGCGAAGAATAGACTGATTCCCCTGTTGTTCATTGTTTCTATTTCTAATACAATCAATTATGGCAGGAAATGCAGTTGGTACACCATGAATTTGCGAATTGGGTATCCATCCCAACATAGTTTTTGTTTCCATGGCGGTTGCTTTAAGTCCTTTTAACTCATCGGCACTATACTGTAATAGTAATGGCGATAAAACATGAATGCCATTTCTCAGCGCCAACGAAATAAAAGCATGGCTAAAGGGGCTATTTAGATCAAAAACTAATAAATCGGTTTTTCTAAACAAATTAGCTGTAACACTTGCGGGGTCAAGGGTATCCAAAAGTATGGTCTCTAATTTATCTTCATCAATATAAAGTTCGTAATCGAATACTTTTTGGGAGTGGGCGAAATGTTGTCTTTTATCGTATCGTGCTATATGTGTTATTCTCATACTTGTCAAAATTTTTTTCGCTATTGGTAAGTGTTTGATAAGAAAATGAACTAACCATAGGTTTTGATGACGATTCCTTTTTTACATTGCAATTATAGAATATAATTACTTTTAAAGGTTCTCCTAGAACGAAAACTTATTCACGATTTTGTAACAATCCCCAAAAATTCCGTTGTAAAGTCTAAATTTGCAGGAAGAACAAAGTTTTGTATGCTACAGGGCGATAGTATAAGACATAAGGGTTTACGAAGGAAACTTGTGGAGGAGGTGGCATCGAAGGGCATAACCGATAGCCGTGTTTTGGAGGCAATGCTTAAGGTCCCCCGTCATTTTTTTATGGATAGCGGTTTTTTAACTTTTGCCTACCGCGATCAGGCCTTTCCTATTGGATCCGGGCAAACCATTTCGCAGCCCTTTACTGTTGCTTTCCAAACGCAGCTTTTACAGGTAATCCCAATGCATAAAGTTCTTGAGGTTGGTACAGGTTCGGGTTACCAGGCTGCCATTCTGATGGAGATGGGTGTTAGGCTCTACACTATTGAAAGACATAGAGATCTATTCCTTTCAGCCAAAGCACTACTGGAGGAAATGGGATACCGCCCCAGCTTCCATTACGGTGATGGATACCTTGGCCTTCCGGCATATAGCCCATTCGATAGGATTATTGTTACGGCAGGAGCAGCTGAAGTTCCCCAGGCACTTGTAGATCAACTTGCTCCAGGCGGTAAAATGGTTATTCCCGTTGGCGATGATACTGGCCAAACCATGATGCTTATTGAAAAATTGGATGATGGTACTATTAAAAAATCTGCACATGGCAACTTTATCTTTGTTCCATTGTTAAAGGGTAGGGCTAAGTAAATTTTATTTTTTCATGATACAGCTAAAACAGTTTGTTTTCAATCCTTTTCAGGAAAATACTTATCTGCTCTATGTTCCAGATGGTGAAGGTATTATTGTCGATCCGGGTTGCTCAACCGATGAGGAGTTTAAACAGATAATCGGATTTATTGAAAGTGAGCGGATTACTATTAAGTGCCTGGTTAACACCCATTGCCATATCGATCATATACTGGGCATCTCATCGCTTAAAGAACGATTTGGAGCTAAGGCATATGCCCACATCGATGATTTACCGCTGCTTCAGATGGCACCAAACCATGCCATGGCGTTTGGTTTGTATCTCGACAGGATTCCCGTAATCGATGAAACATTAAACCACAACGATATTCTTACAATTAGTGAACATCCCCTAAGGGTAATTCATACTCCGGGTCATTCACCCGGCGGCATATGCATATATGCTGAAAATGAAAAATTTTTACTATCCGGTGATACCCTATTTAACTTGTCGATTGGACGAACTGACTTGGCCGGAGGCAATTTCGAGACATTAATAAATAGTATTAATCAGTATTTGCTAATTTTGCCCGATAAAGTTGTAGTTTACCCCGGTCATGGAGATAAAACCACTATCGGTTTTGAAAGGAAATCAAACCCTTTCATAAATCAGTAAAAAATGTTAAAGAACATAAGTAAAATAAAGTTGTTTAATGATAATAAATAGGTCAAAATCATAATTTTGTTTCAAACTTTAATTAAAATATAGTGATGAATACCGATAAATTTATTACCAGGCATAACGGACCGCGAGATCATGAGTTAGCAGAAATGCTCAAGATTATTGGTGTTGCTTCGTTAGATGAGTTAATTAACCAAACAGTACCCTCAAATATTAGGCTTAAAAAGCCTTTGAACCTTCCATCTCCCATGTCGGAGTATGAGTACCTGAATCATATTCGTAGCATAGCCGCAAAGAATAAGATTTACAAGAGCTTCATTGGGATGGGGTACTATGGCACCATCATACCTTCAGTGATCTTACGGAATATTTTCGAGAATCCAGGGTGGTACACTTCATATACTCCCTATCAGGCTGAAATCAGTCAGGGACGTTTGGAGGCACTGCTCAACTTCCAAACCATGGTGATTGAGCTAACCGGTTTGCGAATTGCCAATGCTTCGCTACTCGATGAGGCAACTGCTGCAGCTGAAGCCATGATCATGATGTACAATCTACGCTCCCGTGAAGCGGTTAAGGCCGGTAGAAATGTTATATTTGTTGACCAGGATATCTTACCTCAAACTCTCGATGTAATTATTACGCGTTCCAATCCTCTTGGTATTGAGGTGGTTACTGGTTGCTACAGTGAGTATGTCTTTACCGGTAAGGAGTTTGGAGTCATTGTCCAGTATCCATCTGCCAAGGGTAACGTTCGCGATTACTCTTCGTTTGCTGCAAAAGCTCATGAGGCAGGGGCAGTTGTTACTGCCATTGCCGATATTTTGAGTCTTGCCCTTATAACTCCCCCGGGTGAGTGGGGTGCCGATATTGCTGCTGGTTCTACCCAGCGTTTTGGTATTCCCATGGGATTCGGCGGTCCTCACGCTGCATACTTTGCCTGTAAGGATGAGTATAAGCGCAGCATGCCTGGCCGTATAATTGGCATATCAATTGATAGACATGGCAATAAGGCTTTGCGCATGGCCTTGCAAACCCGCGAGCAGCATATCAAGCGCGAACGCGCTACCTCAAATATATGTACAGCTCAGGCATTACTCGCAACCATGGCCGGTATGTATGCCGTTTACCATGGCCCCGAAGGTATTCGTCGAATTGCTTCCTACGTTCATAGTCTTGCTATTACTGTTGCCCAGGCACTAACCAAGTTGGGCTATGCCCAAAACGTAAAGAACGTCTTCGATACTCTTGAAATTGGATTGCCATCAGGTGTAACCGTTGAGGATATCCGTAAGCGTGCACTTGCCCGTCAAATCAATCTTAACTATAAGGCTAATGGAACAATAGGTATCAGCTTTGATGAGACCATCTTGATTAAAGACGTAAACAATCTTTTGGCTGTATTTGCTGAAGCTACAGGGAAAGCCACACCCGAAATTAAGGAGGTAGGTGAACAAAACCGCATACCTGAAAATCTTCGCCGTAAATCAACCTATTTAACCGATAAGATATTCAACAGTTTTCATTCGGAAACTGAAATGATGCGTTACATCAAGAAACTAGAGCGCCGTGATATTGCTCTCAACCATAGCATGATATCGTTGGGTAGCTGTACCATGAAGCTTAACCCAGCCACTACCATGCTCCCGTTGAGTTGGCCTGAATGGAATAGCTTACATCCGTTTGTGCCATCCGATCAAGCAGAGGGCTATTTACAGGTAATTAAAGAGTTAGAGCAGTACCTAGCTGAAATAACCGGATTCCATGCAGTTACCTTGCAACCCAATTCTGGTGCTGCTGGTGAATATACAGGCCTGATGGTTATCCGTCAGTACCACATAAGTAGGGGTGAGGGGCATAGGAATGCTGTTCTTATTCCATCATCGGCTCATGGTACAAACCCTGCGAGTGCTGCCATGGCAGGGATGGAAGTAGTTGTGGTAAAATGTGACGAGAAAGGCAATATCGACGTTGATGATTTAAAAGCAAAGGCAGAACAGCTAAAAGATAATTTGGCAGCATTCATGGTCACCTATCCTTCTACCCATGGTGTGTTTGAAGGCAAGATTAAGGAGATGATTGACATTGTCCATCAAAATGGGGGCTTAGTTTACATGGATGGTGCAAATATGAATGCTCAGGTTGGATTAACTAGCCCTGGAGAAATAGGCGCAGATATTTGTCATCTAAATCTGCATAAAACCTTTGCCATACCCCATGGTGGTGGCGGTCCCGGAGTTGGTCCGATTGCTGTGGCAAAACATTTAGCTCCGTTCCTCCCTTCGCATACTGTAGTTAAAACAGGTGGGGAACAGTCTATACATGCTGTTGCTGCTGCCCCCTATGGAAGTGCTAGTATAATAGTTATATCCTATGCATACATACTTATGGCGGGTGCCGAAGGGTTGACCCAAGCAACCAAGATGGCCATTCTGAATGCCAACTACCTGGCCGCTCGTCTTAAGGGTCATTACAAAATTCTTTATACCGGCGAAAATGGCAGAGTGGCCCATGAAATGATTTTAGATTGTCATCATTTTAAAATGACTTATGGTGTAGATACTAGTGATGTGGGGCGCCGTATGATGGATTATGGGTATCATGCCCCAACCGTTTCGTTCCCTGTACATGAGAGCCTAATGGTTGAGCCTACCGAGAGCGAATCGAAGCAGGAACTCGATCGATTTGTGGAAATGATGATTGCCATTAAGGGCGAACTAGAGGATATTAAGAACGGGAAGGCCGATAAGACTGATAACCTCATTGCCAATGCACCCCACACTGCACCTGAGGTTACAGCTGATGAATGGAGGCATACCTACAGTCGCCAACAGGCAGCCTATCCGCTTCAGTGGGTATTGCCAAACAAGTTCTGGCCCTATGTTAGTAAAATTGATGCAGGTTATGGCGATCGTAACCTGGTTTGTACCTGTGCGCCTATTGAGGATTACATGTAGCAATAGCTTATTCAGATAAAAAAGTCCCGGTTTTTACTGGGAGTTTTTTTATTAAGTGCATTCGAAAAATCTATGTTTCTTAACACTTTTAACGTTTGAAAGTAAAGGTTTAACTTTGCGGTGAATTTATACATTAGATTATGGAAAAGGTGCAGATAAATTCTGAAATAGGTGAACTGGAGGGGATAATACTCCATACCCCAGGTGCAGAAGTCGAGAACATGACCCCCGAAAATGCTCAAAGAGCATTATACAGCGACATACTAAACCTTAACGTTGCCCGCAAGGAGTATGCTCAACTGAGTGGGGTACTATCAAAAGTGGCCAAAACCTACGAGGTGATTGATTTACTGGAGCGGGTTCTATCCAACAGCCATGCAAAAGAGTATCTTCTTGAAAAGATTTGCCGACACGAAAATGCCATGTCGCTTTACGATTACCTTTTAGATATTGGACCTCGCGAGTTGGCACGTATGCTAATTGAAGGGGTACCCCTTATTAAAAATACCCTGACCAACTTCTTGAGCCGCGACAGGTTTGCGCTGCCTCCACTTTACAATTTCTATTTCACCCGCGATGCATCAATAGCCATAGGCGAGGATGTGCTAATTGCAAAAATGGCCAATGCTGTAAGGGACAGAGAAAGCATTATTATGGAGTCTATTTTTTCTAAATCGAGCGTGTTCGCTACGCAAACAATTAATCCTACCACCTTCAACCAAACCGAAAATGTGACCATCGAGGGTGGTGATGTGCTTGTAATTCGCGATGATATTTTGCTGATAGGTAATGGTATTAGAACCAACACCCATGGCATCGACTTTATACTGAGCAGGCTCTTAGCCAGCGATGAAAAAAAGAGGCGGTACATTTTAGTTCAGGAACTTCCTTACAAACCCGAGTCATTTATCCACCTCGACATGGTGTTCACCATGCTCGATTACGACAAGTGTATGGTTTATGAGCCAATTATTCTGCAACCCAATAGGTACCAGACTGTTCAAATTACCATTGATAATGGTAAGGTTAGGGAAATTAAAACTGTTGATAATATTTTGGTGGCATTAAAAAATTTGGGTATTGATTTGAAGCCCATATGCTGTGGGGGAACAAAGGATCGCTGGGTTCAGGAGCGGGAGCAGTGGCATAGCGGTGCTAATTTTGTTGCCATTGGCCCTGGTAAAGTGATTGGTTATGGTAGAAATATCAACACACTGGACGAAATGCAAAGGGATGGATTTGAAATTGTTCGCGCCAAGGATATTGTTGCAGAAAAGGTTGATTTAGCTTCGTATAATAGGTTTGTGGTTACTCTCGATGGCAGTGAGTTGCCTCGCGGTGGAGGTGGAGCCAGATGTATGACAATGCCTTTTAAGCGTAAACCTGTAAAATGGTAATTTGAACATTTTGCATTTATGATTGTTTACATATTGAAAAAAATTACTTAGTTATGAAACATAATGTTGGAAAAATCGACAAGGTTGTTAGAATTATTATAGCCTTGATTATAGCTGCAGTGGGTATTTACTACCAAAGTTGGTGGGGGCTTTTAGCAATAGTGCCACTTGTAACAGCGCTTACCGGAAATTGCGTATTGTATTCAATGTTAGGAATATCAACCTGTTTGATGACAGAAAAAAAATAAAACGGGGTCTCACCCCGTTTTTTATTTCTAGTTAACCATTCGTTTTACAAGGTCCGCTGCTTCTTGAAGCGATATGGCGCTGTAAACCTTAAGCCCCGATTCATCAATTAGCTTCTTCCCTTCCAGTGCATTAGTACCCTGAAGTCTAACAATGACCGGAACAGGTATGTTTCCGATTTCTTTATATGCGTCAACTACGCCTTGTGCCACGCGATCGCAGCGTACGATGCCACCAAAAATATTGATAAGTATTGCTTTTACGTTGGGGTCTTTAAGTATAATTCTGAATCCGGCAGCTACAGTTTTAGCATTTGCCCCACCTCCAACATCAAGGAAGTTAGCCGGATCTCCACCTGATAGTTTAATGATGTCCATGGTAGCCATGGCTAATCCTGCCCCGTTTACCATACAGCCTACATTACCATCGAGTTTCACAAAGTTGAGATTGTGTTCACCAGCCTCAACTTCCGCGGGATCCTCCTCATTAGTATCTCTGTAGTTTGCTAATTCTGAATGTCGGTATAGTGCATTATCATCGATGCTGCATTTGGCATCAGCAGCTAAAATATCATCATTTGAAGTCTTTACAACAGGATTGATTTCGAGCAGGGAAAGGTCGTTCTTGATATAGGCCTCATAGAGCGATTGAACAAACCTAACCATTTGTTGAAAAGCCTTACCCGATAGCCCTAGGTTAAATGCTATTTTACGTGCCTGATAGGCCTGAATTCCAATAGGATGTATTTCTTCTTTAAAAATGAGTTCTGGGGTTTGAGCTGCAACTGCCTCAATATCCATACCTCCCTGGGGGGAGTATATAATCATGTGCCGGCCAGTAGAGCGATTAAGCAGAATGCTCACATAGTATTCTTTTATTTCCGATGGGCCAGGCTGGTAAATTCCCTGTTCTATTAGCACCTTACGTACCAGCTTACCTTGTGGACCAGTTTGGTGGGTTACCAAATTCATTCCAATAATGTTTGAAGCATAGGTAGCAACCTCTTCCAACGATTTAGCAATCTTTACGCCACCTCCCTTGCCCCTACCACCTGCGTGTATTTGTGCTTTTACGGCAATGGTATCGGTCCCAGTTAATTTTATTACGGTTTCAGCTGCCTTTCCCGCTTCGTCGGGGGTAAAGGCTATTAAGCCTGCAGGTACAGGAACACCTGCTTGCCTGAGTATCTCTTTCGATTGATATTCATGTAAATTCATATCGATAAAAAATGTTTTTGTTTGTGCTAAAATACAAAAAAAGGATTGATTAATTTTGTTAAATTTTTCAATGAAATGGTTAAAAACAGAAAGTTATTGAACGAGGAGCTGGGCCGTAAAACGGTTGATGAGTTTAAGGCCTCAGAAAAACTGCCCATTGTTGTGGTACTGGATAATGTCAGAAGCCTTAACAACGTCGGTTCCGTTTTTAGAACCTCGGATGCTTTTCTTGTTGGGAAAATTTACCTGTGTGGAATTACTGGTACGCCGCCTCATCCCGAAATACATCGCTCAGCGCTGGGTGCTGAATACTCAGTTGAGTGGGAGTATATCGAGAAAACAATTAACGCTGTTCACCTTCTTAAAGAAAACGGATATAAGATAATATCGATTGAGCAGGCTGAAAAATCTGTATTTCTAAATGATTTTGTTCCGCCAAAAGATACTCGCTTTGCCTTGGTGTTTGGGAATGAGGTTAAAGGCGTGGCGCAGGATGTGGTCGATTTTTCAGATGAGTGTATTGAAATACCTCAGCTGGGGACAAAGCATTCATTTAACATATCAGTATCGGCAGGAATAGTGCTCTGGGATTTTTTCTGTAAGTTAAATCGGTAACATAAAAAAGAAAGGCTGCCATTTGGCAGCCTTTTCTGTGAATCTGGATTTATTAGAATAATGCTTTGAATGCTTCGTTTTGTAGGAAGTTACGGAACTCTACATCTTCCTTAGCACGATCCTTCAGGCTGGCATCCTTGCCAAAGGCGGTGCGAAGGTTGTTAAGAACAGTAGCTTCTTCTGAAAGTCTTGCACCAACAATGGCACGACCATAGTAGCTCTTAGCTGTTTCAACCTTATCAAAGGTATTCTTAGCTGCCTCAACCTTTCCTGCCATGAGCAGAGCAAGACCGAGGTTGAATGAATCGTTACCGGCTAGGTAATCGGCAGCTGCAGGATACTGTCCCTTGATGATGGCAATGATACCAAGGTTGTACTTAACAGCAGATCCGGCATCGGCAGCATCAGCAAATAGTTTTTCTGCCTCATCAATTTTACCCTCAAGCAATGCAACACAACCCATGTTATTGGTAATAGCTGCATTTTTTTGGTCGGCAGGAATTTTGTCAAGGGCAACTTTAGCAGCAGCAGCATCCTTGTTTAGGATATGTAGGTATGCAGCATTATTATAGCCACGAGCGCAGTTGAATTTTTCACCTGCTTTCATGTAAACTTCAATCTTCTTGTTAACGTCATTTACAAGGGTTGCTGCGTATAGCATTTCCTCAACGTTCAGGCTATCATAAGCATTGTTTTCTACCATGTAACGTAGTGTATCGTCGGAGTAACCAATTACATCAACTTTGGCAATCATCCTTGAACGACGGAGTTGGGGAAGAATCTTTTCAGCCAATACCTTGTAAACCTTTGAAAGGTTTTTAATTTCTTTTTCACGTACAACAGGATCGGAGTACATAGAAAGAACTCGAATAATAAGCTCTTTGTCCTCAATTTCCGAAGCCTGAACAGCTTTCTGGAAACCTTCCCAGTCCTCAGCAGTAAACTCTACAGAAGGGGTTATGCCCTCTAATTTGGCTTTTTTAAATAAATCGGCGAGATATTTATCAGTATTCTTGCCACGATCTTGTGAGAGCTTATCATTTAATTTTTCAGGACCATCGGGTGAAGCATAGGCAGAAATCTTAAGTTCTTTGATTTCTTTATTCTTAGTTTGAGCGGCTTCGAGTAGGAAGTCGTTTAGCATTTTAATCTCATCCTTGGTGAGTTCCGATTTGCGGATGTCTGCTTTTTGAATTACGAAGTTAATTTGGGCTTCCTTTTCCTCTGGGGTGATGCGAACAAATTTGTCGCTCATCATTACAGGTTTGGGGTCAATGTCAACCAACTTGTAGGTTGCCATGGTTCCAATACCAATTTTTTGAGGGGCATCAAAGGGAATTTTCTTATCCTTGTAAGTAATTACAAAACGGAGTTCAATTTCACAGTTGAACATTTCATCTTTGTAATCCCATTCAACATCGTGCTTCCAGCTACCACCAGCTTCGTAGTTAATAACCTGGTTGTTAGCTTGTACATCCTCTCCTTGTAGTAATTTTGATGGAAGAGTTAATTCGCCACCCTTGTAAACTACTACTGGAGTAATTTCAACAATGGCTTTTTTGTTGAAGTACTTTGCTGGTATAGTGCCTTCAATAGTGGCTTTAACCTTGTTAGCATGTACTTCTACTGGGTTAGGGGTTACTTTTAATGTGAAACCCGCTGGTAGTTCTTTCATTTTTTCTACCCCAGCACAACCAGCCAAAAGAAGGCCGGCCAAAGCAATAATCGATAGTTTTAAGCCTTTCATTTTCATATAGGAGTTGGTTAGTTATTAGTCCTGCTAAGCAGTTCTTTAAAATGTAATCACAAACATACTACATATTAATAAAAAAATCAAAAATATATAGTAAAATTATACATTCACTTTAAAGAGTAAGCCGATTAACACCGCGGGGGTATGTTTGGCCAAAAATTACCGATTTGATTCGTCTATAATCCTCTGGATTTTCCACAAAGTCGATGTTTGAGGTATCGATAATCAGGAAGGTGTAGTCGGGGTGCTGTTTGAAAAAATCGAAATACCCTTCGGTTATGCCATTGAGATACTCAGCTGTGATGGATTGTTCATAATCACGACCGCGTTTTTTAATGTTTCTTAGGAGTAGCGAAGTGGGCAAATGGAGGAAAACGTAAAGGTTGGGTTTGGGAAGCGTACTATAAAAAATGGAAAAAATTTGTTTGTACAGCTGAAGTTCGTCTCCTGAAAGTGTGTTTTGGGCAAAAATCAACGATTTCATAAAAAAGTAATCGGCAATGGTAAGTGTGTGGAAAATTGAAGTAGAGCGAAGCTCTGAATTTAGCTGGCTGTACCTTTCAGCAAGGAACGAAAGTTCTAAAGGAAAACTGTAACGCTCAGGATTCTTGTAAAATTTTGCCAAAAAGGGATTATCGGCAAATTGTTCCAGTATGAGTTTAGCATTTAACTCGTGGGCCAACATGGTGGCTAGGGTGGTTTTACCAGCGCCAATATTCCCTTCAATAACCAGATAGTGCATTTTAAAAGGCATTAGTTGCGCTAAGGTAAAAATTTAGCGGGTTACTGCCAAAAAGAAAGGCTGGGTATTGAACCCAACCTTTCGTGAAGATATTAACAACCATGGTTAGTAGTTCAATCCCATGTTGTACATTATGAAAGCATAAATATCGGTATATTCTTCAATTATAATCGAAGTGGGTGTGCCAGCGCCATGACCTGCGCGGGTTTGGATGCGTATTAGGGCGGGATTTTTAGGATTAGGATTTTTTCCCTGCATGGTGGCAATGTACTTGAAAGAGTGGGCGGGTACTACACGATCGTCATGATCAGCTGTGGTTACTAGTATAGCAGGGTAGTTGGTTCGAGGTTTAATGTTATGTAAGGGGGAGTAGCTGTAAAGGTTTAGGAACTGAATGGAATCGTTGCTGGTTCCATAGTCGTTGGCCCAGGCCCAACCAATGGTAAAATTATGATAGCGTAGCATATCCATAACTCCTACCTGAGGTATTGCTACTTTAAACAAATCGGGCCGCTGATTGGCAACCGCACCAATCAATAGGCCACCATTTGACCCCCCTTGAATGGCTAATTTTTTGGGTGAGGTGTAGCGTTCTTTTATAAGGTACTCGGCTGCTGCAATAAAATCGTCGAATACATTTTGCTTATTAAGCTTAGTGCCCGAACGGTACCAGTTTTCACCATACTCCCCACCACCTCGCAGGTTTGCCATGGCAAAAATTCCACCCTGCTCAAGCCAGAATAGGCGTGCTGTGCTAAAGTAGGGTAGTAGGCTGATGTTGAAACCGCCATACCCGTAGAGAAGTGTGGGATTGTTGCCATCAAGTTTGATGCCCTTTTTATGAACAATAAACATGGGTATCAATGTGCCATCCTTGCTAGTGTATAATACCTGTTTGGTTTCAAAATCATCAAAATTGAAATCGATGTTGGGACGGAAAAATTCACTAGATGTGTTGGAATTAATGTTGTACTTTACAACAATAGGTGGAACGGTGAACGATGAAAATGAATAGAATGCAATGCTATCGTTCATCTCGCCACTTATGCCAGAAATGGTACCCAATGTTGGTAGCTCAATATCGGTAAGTTTTGTCCCCTCTAAATTGTAAACTTCGGCTTGGCTTTTGGCATCAACCATGTAATTGGCAATTATTTTTCCTCCAACAAGTGTGCAGTTCGATAGCACATCCTTGCGTTCGGGAAGGATATCTCGCCAGTTGCCAATATCCATGCTATTAACATTAATTTTTACCAACTTGTATTTTGGGGCTTTGTAGTTAGTAAGCACAATAAGGTTATCGTTTATATGATCGAGTACCTGATATTCAAACTCAAAACCGGTTGTTATTTTCGAAAAATTGGCTTTAGGATCCTTTAAATTCTTTACATATATTGAATTCCCATAGGTTGATTCTGATTCATAAATTATTAGGTACTTTTCATCATTGGTGGTTTGAGCGCTATAGTTGCGCAAAGGGTACTGGCTGTTGGAGAAGATAAGTTTGTCGTTTTCAACAGGGGTACCCACTACATGAAAATATACTTTGTGATTTTTGTTGATATTCGACAGTTCCGAGCCTTCCTTGGGTTCGTCGTACCGGCTATAGTAAAAACCGTTACCTTGCCACGCAATGGATGAAAATTTAACCCATTTAATTTCGTCGGGGAGTTCTTTACCGCTGGGTAATTCAATAACCTTAATTTTTTGCCAATCGGACCCTCCATCGTTAATAGAATAAGCAAAATATTTTCCATCTCGAGATGGGCTTACGTTCGATAATGCAACGGTTCCGTCGGTGCTAAAAGTATTTGGGTCAAGTATAACCTTAGGTTCTGCCTCCAGATTTTCAAGCATGTAAAGTACACTTTGGTTCTGAAGCCCTTCTTTTTTGAAAAAGAAGTACCTATTGCCTCCTTTAAAGGGTGCACCCATCGAGGTGTAGTTCCATATGGCGGTAAGCCTTTCCTTAATTTTGTTACGGTAGGGGATTGAATTAAGGAAGGTAAAGGTTACCTCGTTTTGCTGTTTTACCCACTCGGCAACTTCAGGAGATTTATCATCTTCGAGCCAGCGATAGGGATCAGCAACTTTGGTACCAAAATAGGTATCAACCACATCAACCTTTCGAGTTTCAGGATATTTTACTTTTGAAGTTTTGCACGACATTGCAGTGAGTATTAGGGAAGCGGCAATTAAAAGTATGGCTGTCCTTTTCATCGTAATTCAGTTTATTAAAATATTAAAAACAAAAATACAATAAAATTGTGCAACTACGAAATTATCAAAAATAAATGTAAAATGAGCAAAAAAGGTGTTTCATTGCTGAAACACCTATAAATTTTTGTTTGTAATCCCAACTATTTTTTCTTATCGGGTTTAGGAAGGAGAACCTTTCGGGATAGTTTTAGTTTGCCAGTCTTTTTGTCAATTTCAATTAGCTTAACCTGGACCTCGTCGCCCTCCTTAAGAACCTCTTCTACTTTTTCGAGCCTGCGCCATTCGATTTCAGAAATGTGCAACAGCCCGTCTTTGCCAGGAAGGATCTCAACAAAGGCACCAAAGGGCATGATTGACTTTACTTTACCCAAGTAAACTTCGCCTACCTCGGGGACTGCAACAATGCTTTTTATCCATTTAACAGCGGCATCGCGGTTTTCGGCACTATCAGCAAACACGCTAACCAATCCATTATCGTTGATTTCTTCGATAGTGATGGTGGTTTGTGTTTCGCGCTGAATTTCTTGAATAACCTTGCCCCCAGGGCCTATTACAGCACCAATGGTGTCGCGGGGTATGTTGAACTGTTCAATTCGTGGAGCATGTGGCTTAAAGTCGCGACGGGGCTCCGGAATGGTTTGCAGCATGATGTTTAGGATGTGCATTCTACCCTCGTGAGCTTGCTGTAGTGCCTTTGCCAATACCTCGTATGAAAGACCATCGACTTTGATATCCATTTGGGTAGCAGTAATACCATCGCGTGTACCGGCTACCTTGAAGTCCATATCCCCCAGATGGTCTTCATCGCCAAGTATGTCGGAAAGCACAGCGTAGCGGTCTGTTCCCTTTTCGGTGATGAGCCCCATAGCTATTCCCGATACGGGTTTATTTATTTGAACTCCAGCATCCATGAGTGCAAGTGTCCCGGCACAAACTGTGGCCATCGACGACGAACCGTTTGATTCCAAAATATCGCTTACTACACGTATGGCATAGGGGTTCTCAGGCGCTTCGGGAATCATATTTTTTAAAGCGCGGTGTGCCAAGTTTCCATGCCCAATCTCCCGTCGGCTGATGCCCCTCGAGGGTTTTGCTTCACCGGTCGAGAATGGGGGAAAATTGTAGTGCAGGGTGAACTTCTCGGTACCCTGAAGCAGCACCTCATCAATTATCTTTTCATCGAGTTTGGTGCCAAGGGTTACAGTTGTTAGCGATTGGGTTTCGCCACGGGTGAAAATGGCAGAGCCATGTGCCATAGGCAGGTAATCAACCTCACACCAAATGGGACGAATTTCGTGGGTTTTACGTCCGTCCAAACGAACTCCCTCGTTTAGAATCATGTTACGCATAGCCTCCTTCTCAACGGCATGGTAGTATCGATTTACCATGAATTGTTTGGCTTCGCGCTCCTCTTCGGGAATGGTTTCAATAAATTCCTGCTTTATAGTTTCGAAAGCGGCAGTGCGCTCCTGTTTAGGGAGCATCGATTTGGCTACCTGGTAAACCTTGTCGTAGCAGAACTCGTGTACTTGCTTTTTAAGTCCTTCATCGTTGGTTTCATGGCAGTATGTACGTTTAACAATGCCAAGTTCTTTGGCAAGTTCCATTTGTGCTAGGCACTGTGGTTTAATGGCCTCATGGGCAAACTTAATGGCCTCAAGCATTTCGGTTTCAGATACCTCTTTGAGTTCTCCCTCAACCATTAGGATATTGTCGTAGGTGGCGCCCACAATCATATCGATATCGGCTTCCTCAACTTCCTTGAAGGTGGGGTTAATTTTTAGTTGGCCATTTATTCGTGCAACCCTAACCTCTGAAATGGGGCCATGAAAGGGGACATCGGAAACAGCCAGCGCTGCTGATGCTGCCAAACCAGCAAGAGCATCGGGCATTATATCTTTTTCAGCAGAAATAAGGTTGATGGTTACAAAGGTTTCGGCGTGGTAATCCTCGGGGAATAGGGGACGAAGCGCCCTGTCCACCAGTCGGGCTACCAGAATTTCATAGTCCGAGGGTTTGGATTCGCGTTTCATGAATCCACCAGGGAATCGACCGCTTGCAGCGAATTTTTCCTTGTATTCCACGCTAAGCGGCATGAAATCAACATCTTCTTTTGCTTCCTGAGCGCTTACAACCGTAGCGAGAAGCATGGTTTTACCCATTGTCAGCACAACCGAACCGTGAGCTTGTTTGGCCAGTTTTCCGGTTTCAATGGTAATGGTGCGGCCATCGCTCAGTTCGATCGTTTTTTTTACAACTTTAAGCATACTTTAAATTAAATGGTAAATGATAGTATAATAATTGAAATAGTTATTTGCTTAAACAATTAACCCTAGAGGGCTTTAAAACCCCCTAGAGTTGGCATGGATTAAAAAAAGGCAATTTTAGTAATTGCCTTTTTAGTTCTTACTTTCTGAGATTTAACTCCTTTACTATCGATCGATATCTTTCAATATCGTTTTCTTTCAAGTAATCCAAAAGCCTCCTACGCTTACCCACCAATTTTAACAGGGCACGCTGAGTCCCGTAATCCTTGCGGTGTACTCTTAAATGCTCGGTTAAATGGTTAATACGGTAGGAGAATAGCGCAATCTGACTCTCGGGTGAGCCAGTATCGGTATTGGACTTCCCGTACTTCTCAAAAATTTCCTGTTTCTTTTCGGCCGTCAAATAGTTCATAACACTGATAATTAGTGGGTAGATTAACTACTTAATTTGAAGTGCAAAGATATAACCTTTTTTTCAATATCAGTATTTAACTCTACCTTTTTTCAATTATCTTTTTTATATTATTTTATAAGTTGCAGTAGTACAATTAAATTTATAATGAAAAAACCAATTATAGGTTGTGGTTTGTTTTTATTTGTCTTAGGGCTAATTCAATGGGTGTTGGTGTATAATTTATGGCGTCTTTGATTTTTTTTATAACAAGGGATGTGTTTTTGGGCCTAAGAGCTGCCTGAGGTAGCTCCGAAGATTTAATCGATTGGAGCAAATCGGTACTAAAACCAAAGGTTGTTGCTATGGTTTTGGCAAAATCGGCAACGGAAATAACTTCGTCGCAGGAAACATGGAATAGTCCATTTACATCATTAAGACATATTTGTTCAATGGCAATTGCCAAATCTTTGGCATAGGTGGGAGTTCGTATTTGATCGGTGGGTACCTTGTAGGTTTGGTTTTTCCCAAGGTATTCGATAACCTGTGTTAGAATATTAGGACGCGATAGCTTCTGTTCATATCCGTAAACCAATGAGGTTCGGATAATGGCCGATGGAATGTTTGCTTTATGTATAATTTTTTCTGCTTCCAGCTTCGATTCTCCGTAGTAGTTTATAGGATTTGCAGTATCATCTTCGATGTAGCTTCCCTTTTGCCCATCGAATACAAAATCAGTGGAAAGAAATACCAAGCGTACATGGTAATCCTCGCAGGCGGATACAATGCGCTGGGTAAGCTCAACATTCATTCGCTTGGCTGCAAAACGGTCAACATCGCAGGCGTCGGGGCTCGATAGGGCTGCGCAGTGAATAAGCGCATCGGGTTTGATGTCTTCAACCATTTGGTTAATATTGGCATTGAGAAGGTTTGATGTAAAGGCGGTAATTCCGTCCAGATTGATTTTTTTTAAGGATGTTGCGTAAACCTCTAGATTGCCATTTTTTGAAAGTTGTTGGGCAATTTTTTTCCCAACCAATCCATTTGCACCGGTTACAAGCACTCTCATCTTATGATAATATTTTTTTTAGGTTTTCAACTTGTTCTTTGGTTCCCAGGACAAAAAGCATGGTTTTTGGGGTAAGCGTGTAGTTTGGGGAAGGGTTTAAGATGTACTCGCCAAGCGAAGTTTTTACACCAATGATATTGGCACCGGTTTGTTCCCTTAAGCCTAATTCCTGTATGGTTTTAATGCTGATGTTTTTACTGGATTCGTAAGATATTTCAAAAAGACTAACCTCTCCAATTCGTTTAAGCATGATATTCTCAACAAACTCTAGTATGTCGGGTTGAATGACCAACTTGGCCATTTTCTGCCCGCCAACCTTGTCGGGGAGAATTACATTATCTGCTCCTGCAAGTTTAAGCTTCTTGTCGTTTGCAATGGCCGATGCACGACTAATAATTAGGATATCCGGGTTGATTTCTCGTGCTGTGATTACTACAAATAGGTTATCGGCATCATTTGCCAATGCAGTTATTAGTGCTTTTGCTTGGGCTACTCCTGCAAGTTTTAGTGTATTATCTTCCGTGGCATCGCCCTCAATGTATAGTATTTTGGGATTTTCTTTGATGTACTCAACAACTTTGGGCCTGTTCTCAATTACAACCACGGGTATGTTATGGGCTAGGAGTTCCTCAACTGCTTGCGAACCGTTTCGCCCATATCCCACAACTATGACATGATTCTTGAGTTTTGAAATCTGTTTTTCCATGATGTACCTGTTTGAGTAACGGGTTAAAATTCTCTCTGAAAAATATCGGGCTAGGTATGAGACTCCATAGGCAAAAAAAACGATGCTTATAATGATAAGAAAGGAGGTGAAAAGCATTCCTTCAATGGATAACGGGTGAACCTCTCTAAATCCCACAGTCCCTATGGTAATTATTGTCATGTAAAAGGCTTCAACAAATGAAAACCCTTCAATTTGGGTGTATCCTAATATGCCAATAGAGATGATTAAAATGAGTATTGAAATTGCAAAGATTAAAGAATGTTTACCCTTATGGTCCATAGCATTTTCTATAGATGCGTTAAATTTAAGGTAGTTTTCTTAAAATCCTAACACCTATTGGGCAATAAATACATTTTCGGATGTCGCAATAGTGGCTTTTAAGATGAAGCAACGCCTGGGTATCATAGGCATTTATACCTTTTAGACCATATATTGAGAATTTTTTGATGATAGAGTTATTCTCTGGGGGTAGAGCCTGTAAGAGGTCAAGTGCTTTATGCTCCAGATGTTGTTTGTTTCTCAATCTTCCATAGGCAAACATAAAGGGAATGATTGAATTTATGGTGATTGTTTTAATAGTTTCAATGCCAAGATGTTTTGGGGTGTGATTTGATTTTTCTCCAAATGTGTAGTGTCCCTTCCAGTAATCTGAAACACTAACTTTTAAAAGTTTTGCAATATCTATAAACGAATTTACTTCCATAAGTTGGGCAAAAAGTCCCATTGAGCTGAAAATAATCTGGGCTAGTTGGGCAATTCTGATGGTAGGAAATGATGCAGGGCGTTGTCGTAAGAACTTCCAAAGGCTATAATCTATGGGGGTTAGATTGAATTTATTTCGCAGAAATCTGTATTCCTTTTTGAGAGCTTCAGCGTATTCATCGGGTTTAGCCTTGTTTAGGAGTCCCGATTGACCAAAAAGCAAGGCTTCGAGTTGAAATATATTGTTCTTGTGTTTAGCAAGTATTTTCAGAGGTGTATATCTGGCAAGCAGCTGAAAGGGTAGGGCATTGTTTTTAAGGCCAATTGATCTGGCAAAATCTTGGTAGAAAGCTTCCTCCCAACTATTGCAAGATGTTTCAACCAGTTCCATAACCCTAGTAGTTTTGGCTTCGAGCCTTTCGGATAGCATTCTATCGATAGTGGAACTAATTAGCAAGGTGTCCATTTCTTTAATCTTCTGGGAGCATGCAATCCAGTTTTGCGACTGTATAAGTTCATGGAACTCTTGAGCTAAATCTGAGGGGTAGGGTACAACAAGCGTGGGAAGGGGTGTGCCACTGGTGTTGGTGGCAATTTTATCGGCGTCAACTACAACATGAAGTATTACGTTGTCGTATGCCTTATTGCTATGGTGTTTATGGTTAAACCAGTCCGATGATTTAATGTGCATTTCAACATTACCTGCCCACAGGGTTTGACCAATACGAATTTTTGCGTTAGAAAAATCAGGACCCGAATCGGTGTTGTATAGTCCGGGATCGATAATTTCAATAGGTTCACCGTTAACAGTTTTTAGTCCATTAAGTATGTAGGGCTGATACCTCCAGATAAAATGAAGCAGCAACTCTTCCATGGCATTTACACAATATTTTTTATTTTAACCCAAGTTAAAAAAAATCCAAAAAACAAGTTGATAAAATTTTTATAAAATAAAATAATAGTAATTTTGCACTCCTAAATGCGGTTTCGGGGTGTGGCGCAGTTGGCTAGCGCGCTACGTTCGGGACGTAGAGGCCGGGAGTTCGAGTCTCCCCACCCCGACCAAAAGAAAAGGCTGAGTGCTCTCAGCCTTTTTTTATTCTAACATTAGAATAACCTGTCCCTTATTGGGTAGCGCTCTGTAAATAATTTTGGCATCCCTTTTATTTATACGTATTCGAATATAGGGTTTATAAACAGGATAGTTAAATTTTGAAATTCGCTTAAAGTCCTGTTTTAGGGTGCGAATTCTTTCCTTTAAATCGAATTTAAAATGGCTAAAGCCATCGGACGATTGCGATGAGTTTGATTCGTAGAAGTATAGCTGAACATTGGGTTTTAGCTCAATGATGAAATTAACCGGCTCTAGATCAGTGGTATCGGGCACAACATCGGGCGTGTACTCCGATGTATCACGAGGGGCAATTTTAACCATCAGGGGCATTTTTCGAATGGTTGAAATCTGACCCATCCCTTTAAAAGGTAAGGATTTTGCGTAATTTGAAATTGCCGGATTAATTGCTTTAAATAGTGGACTAATTTTGAAATGTTCCAATTTTGCCGAATGCACCATTACACCCTTAAGGTAAAGGGCTACAGTACTGTCGGGTATATTTACTATTAGGCAAATGGAGTCTGATTTCGATGCCTCAAACTGCGCAGAGTAGTAAGCCCTATCTTTTAGTAGTGTTAATGTTACAGAGTCGGGCCTATTAGTCCAGAGCAGTTTATCCTTCCTTCTTTCAGCTTCCTTTAGGAAATAGTTTTCAAACTGGTTTAACGCTTTACGGTATGCAATGGTTTTAAGGGTGGTAAAAACGATGGCTAAAACCGTAATTGTTGAAAAGGTCGATGTTATTAAAATCTTAATGCTTCTGTTCATGGTGGTTATTAGTAAACGTAAACTTTTGATCCTATCTCCAGCGTTTTAAAAACGGCCTCAAGGTCTTCGTCGTTCATTCTAATACAGCCGTGTGTTACCGGCATGCCAAGGAATCGCTTGTAGATGGTTCCATGAATGAGGTAACCATTGCCAATGCTTAGTGCGTAATCGCCGAGTACGCCTGCCTCCCAACGTGATGGGTGGTTTGGTGGAGGAATAGGAAGCCCCTCCTCAACAAACGACCAGTCGGGGCGGCGCCATACCGGATTGGTTACTTTGCCCAGAACCCTATACATACCCTTAGGGGTATGGAAAATCCACTCCCTTTTATCGCGTGATTTTAAAAGCGTGTAACTTCCGGTACTGCAGAAACCCTCACGAATTTGCTTGCGTTTTTTGTAGAGTTTAAAGCGGTTATATGTGGTATTTACCACAATGTAAGGTTGCACTGGCGTTAGTGCTAAAAATTTTTGTTTATATTTGGTTACCTCTTTTTTTAGTTTTTGTGGGTTTGGGGTGATGATTTCCGTTGAGTCAACTGAAGAGATGTTTAGTTTATTCCTAACCAGTACATCAACCAATGGTTGAGTAAGATAAAGGGAGAATAGAAAAAGCAAAATAAGTCCCAAAAGAATGACATCGACGTATATAAATATCCTCCAGGATTTACTCAAACCCTTGGGGATCAGATTATCGATTGAGTCAGAGTTATTATTCAACATAATTAACCTTTAGTGTGGCTTCGTTTAATATTTAAATTCGATGCTACGGTATTAAAATCGGCTATTGAGCCAACTATAACTACGGGGGTTCCAGGTTCAACAATTTTGTAAACCTTAAGCATATCTGCATTGGTAAGAGCTATGCAGCCATCAGTCCAATCTGTTCCCTTGCCTCCATCGCCATGTATTTCAATTAAACCGCCTATATGGGCATTCTTGGGAATTCGTCCCTTTGCCTTTTCCTGATTAAAGTAGGCAATATCGGCTGCATTGGGGTAGTTGAGTAGCAATGCTCTAAAGTACTTTGTTTTCTTAGCAGGAATTTTACTTTTAATAAGGTAGATCCCTTCGGGTGTGGCCTTATCGCCTTTTAGTCGTTTGCGCCCCATCCAGTTTTTCCCGAACTCTGCTTCGAATTCGTATTTTTTTAAGCCGTTTTGGTAAATGTAAAGTTTACGGGCAAACTTATCCACAACTATTGCCATGGAGTTATTGTTAGCCGTGTTTCGTATGGTGTTTCTTACCAGTTTATTCCAGTAGGGCTGTGAGTTGAAGTATTCCTCCATGTCATCTAAACTCTTTTTGTAGGAGCCCATTATCAGTTCCTCGGCTACTGATATCTTTTCTGAGGCACTGAGGTAGTCGCCTTTTTTGAATTCAACATTTGCCTCATTTATGAGAATTTTACCCTTGGATATCTTGTTCCGATAGTCTTCGGGTAGGGGTAGCCGATGGAATAGCTGATTCATGTTATCAATAAGTTCTGATAACTTATCTATGTTTTCCCGTACAGTTATAACTAGGTTTTTGGATAGGTTTGATGAGCTTCTGGTAGCCTTTTTGGCCAGTTTGGCCGATTTTTTTGCAAAATATGATACCTTTTGGTAATCGCGTTTCAGAATGAAGCGCTTATTTTGATAGTTCCAATGCTTCATTGCAGAGTCAAAGCAAGCTTTGGCTTTCTTGTAGGTTTTTTTGGAGTACCGCTGAGCTTTTGATTGGGATGCTTGCTGAAGTGAAGCTAAGGCATACTCAACTTCACCAACCGGCGGTGTAGGTATTGAGTAATAAAATAGCGAAACCCCACCTCCTAAAATCAAAAAAATTGAAATGGTCAGAAGAATGTATTTGTAAAAAGGCCTCATTTTTTAAAATCCATTTAATATGCTAAAATTAATGAATACAAACAGCAGAGTCAATGTTTTTTAAACAAATTCAACAAATATAAAAAAATCCCCGGTTAGAGCTTCCGGGGATTAAAATTCTTAAAAATTCGATTACTTTTTGACTTTAACTTTGGCAATGGCATCGTTTAATTCAGTATTAATTTTGGTGGCGCTTTCCTTAGCAGCTTTCATCTTGTTTGAAGCATCCATATACTTACCATTGTCATAAAGACCTTTAGCTTCAGTAATAGTAGCTTCAATAGCAGTCATTTCGGCTTTCATTTGTTCAAGTACAGCAGCGCCTTCCTTGCCACGAGGAGCTTTCTTCATAAGCTTACCGTTTTCTTCCATCATGGTAGCAACCTCGGTCATCAAGCCTTCAACTTCCTTTTTAACTTCTTCTTTCTTAGCAGCAGCATTTACTTTAAGTTGCTGAGCCATGGTCAGAATACGATCCAGTTTTTCGTTGGCAGGACCAAACTTCTTGAAAAGTTTTGATTTTTGAACTTCGATGTCGGCCATTACAGCACTCATAGAATCTTGCACAGCTGTAAAATCAGCAGCAAGATATACATCGGCTTCAGCCACTTTAGCAGAATCAATAGCTGCATTGGCAGCATCAATTTTTTCCTGTGGTACTTTGCCACAACTCGAAAGCATAGCAACCATTGTGAGGGCTGCAAAACCAAGTACAATTGTCTTTTTCATAATCGAAATGTTTGGGTTAATAATTATTTTTTAACAGGTTGTTAAAATTCGTTCCAAATCTACACATGAATTAAACTCATTGTTCAAAAAATGATATTTTTTTCTATTAAAATTTATAAAAAAATGAATATCAGATAGATGTAATATATTATCTTTTTTAACTCCCTAGTGTTCTGCAAAATTAAAAGTGATGAGTTATCCATTCGACTATATTTTAAATTCAAAGTGATAACTTGGATATCAAAAACACTTTATACCATTGGTACGATTAACCCAAATTACGCATTAGCTAATGTAATTTTGCCTAAAGGCCAACTAAATCAATAGTTTATGGAGATTACCCTGATACCCATTGAGCAACCAACAAACTAAGCATTAGTTCATTACATTCCTAATGCCTAATCAAGGATTAATGGAAAAACATCGTCGGGAAGTTAGTTTTCAAACTGGTTTTCAACCCACTTGAAAAAATCATTACAAGTTCCGTTGTAATAAACCTTAGTCGCGAAATGCGCTATAAAAGAAAAGGTGTTTAAAAGTTGGACGAACCTTATTACCATGCTGTTTGTGATATTAAGTTAATGCGATTCATTAGTATAAAGTTACGGTGGGCATATGACTTTTGAGGTAAAACTATGCCATTTGGGTTTGAAAGAGTACTTGAAAAGTTTTCTATCAGCGTTAGGGCATGAAATCATGACAGTTGGTTTTTGGGGACTTAAATTTTTATTGCTTTGGCGGCATTATTTAGTTAGAGATTATGGATACGTTCCACTACTTTGAACAAAATATAATAATAAGTAGGTGAAGCAGGTCTAATATCAAGGTTGGTAAATTACTCAGGTTAATTTAACTCAAAAACATCAACGTAAGATTCCGCTAATTGAGCTATTTACCCTTTAAGTATGTTAAATAAATGAAGTACACAGTTTATTAGAACTTAAAAGTAAGACTTTTAATAGATTGAAGAAATTTTTAAATACTACAAAAATGTATTGCAATTTTAAAAACTTCTTTTTATCTTTGCAATGTCAATAAATTAGGAGTATGAATTTATCCAATACAGCACAATATGCAATTAGAGCCATAAGTTACATGGCTTTAAAAAAGCATGAACTGTATTCTGCTTCTGAACTGGTAAAAGAGTTGAAAATTTCAGATAAATATTTGA
>DYKO01000026.1 GCA_020722565.1 Rikenella microfusus | reverse complement strand
GGTAATTCAAGCATTCTGCCCCGCATAAACTTTTGTGTCGGTGGACAGGAAACTACTACACAATCCCTTACCGCATAGAGTACCAGCGGCTATTTCTCCACTGCGCTGAACTCGTTGGCCAGGCCCTTATACTCAATTAAATCGCAGTTAACGGATCCAACAAATATGTCGAACTTAATGCGGATGGGTATAAAATTATTATCGTTGGAGAACCAAATGGTCATATCGTCCTTGGTTTTAAAAACCCTGCCTGTGATAACCACCGGCATAAACTTCATGCATCGCACTTTGCCAAATTTGGTTTTAATGGTTTCATAACCCTTAAATCGAACGGTAAGCGGATATTTCTCATCGGTAAAATAGGTGTGCACCGTAATGGTCTGATCCATTTTCAAAGGGGGCATAGTTAGCATCTGGTTGCGGAGGTAGTAAACCGACGACAGTATATCCTGGCATCCCTTCACCACTACCACCTTTCCTGTTTTGGAACTAATTACAATCGACGAATCGGGTCGATTCCAATGATCCCATGTTTGGGTGCTATAGTGACGGTAACGGCCCTCGTGAATGTTGCGTATGGAGAACAATGGCCAATGCGTTTGCACGTCGGTGTAGCTCTCGTAGGTATCGTTAACATTGTACAGGGTATTAGCTATGCCCACTGTTTTCCCATTAAGGTAAATATGATAGGCCTGCTTGCCATTGAACACCTTTTCGTTTACCTGCATAACGGCTTCGCCGCCATTAATAAACCCATAGTAAATTTGATATTTAAGGCTTTCGCCACTTATAAAAGCCCTTTTGCCATTTTGTGCCAGCAAAGGATAAACCGATAGATGATAAATAAAAATTGTAAGGAACGGGACAAAAAGGCTAACTCTACTACGGTAGAATTTTGTTTTTTGGGGTTGTGGCAATAAAATCCTTAAGATAAAAAGGCTCAAAATAGGCTGTATTCTCAAAATTTTCATTTTTATACGCTTTTATTGCCAAGGGTAGCATAAATTTTGCCGATGGCAAAAAATTGGCTATAAAAATAGCATTTGTATTAGAAATAACGGATTGACATTTAGCCGAACCATTTCCAAAAAAAACAACCGGTCTATCGTTTAGGTATTCCATAAACGACTCTGGTGTTACCACAACAGCCTCAACAGGGGTGAACGCTTCCCCTTTGTTACTGTAGAGAGCAGTGTAAACCTCCATTCGGCGGGCATCTATCATGGGGCAGAGCAGCGCATTTTGGGGGAACTTTTTTGGGGTAGCCAGTAGTCCTTGAACCATAGCCTCAAGGCTTCCAATAGCAATTAGTGGTATTCCCATGGAGTAGCACAGGCCCTTGGCCATTGAAACGCCTATCCTAAGCCCAGTATAAGAGCCTGGCCCCTTGCTTACCGCAACAGCGCTTACCTGCGAGGGGGTAAGATCTGATGCTTTTAGAACCTCATCAATGAGAAGGGGTAACTGGGTGGAATGCGCTTTGGGGTCAGCAACCTCCCAGACCCCAATAGTTCCATTCTCACTACCCACGGCAACTGAACAAATATCGGTGCCGGTTTCAATACAAAGTATTACTGGCATTCTCTTAAATTATTCTACTTTTCTGTTTTAAAAAGCTCATCCTTGTTTTTAACCTTCTGAACCAGAGCCTTATCCTTTAGGTTCCGCGATATGGCGCTATAGGGTGCCGTAACCACATCCTCATCGCCAGTTAAGCCTTTGGTAATTTCGATATACAAGTTGTCCTGAATACCGGTTTTAACCTCAACAATATGGGCAGTATCGCCACGGGTAATAAATACAATTTCCTTAGGCTTATCCGTTTTTACATTATTCTTCTCATCTTGACCAGCGCTCTTATTAACCTTTTCCCATTCGCCTTTACCCTTTAGCGAATCAATCCGTGTGGTGACGGCAAGTATGGGTATGGTAAGAACATTCGACTTGGTATTGGTGAGAATATCAACGGTAGTTGACATTCCAGGGCGAAATGGACTATTATTTATCCCATTACGAAGATCCTTATATGAGTCTTCAAGAATAAATATTCGCACCTCAAAATTGGTTACCTGATCGGTCGTAATTCCTTGTACATTAGCAGTATTGGCAATTTGGGTAACAATACCCTTGAACTTTCGACCCAGGTAGGCATCAACTTCAATAAGTGCGGTATCGCCTATTTTTACTTTCACTATATCGTTCTCGTTAACATTAACTCGAGCTTCCATTCGGTTAAGGTTAGCTATACGCATAATTTCGGTTCCGGTCATTTGGATGGTTCCTACAACCCGTTCGCCAAGTTCAACGTTTAACTTTGAAACCGTTCCTGATAGGGGTGCGTATATGGTTGTTTTTCGTAAATTTTCTTCGGCTTCGCGCAGCGATGCCTGTGCGCTCTCCACATTGAAGTTGGCAGCTTTTAACTCGGCCTGGGCTACCTCAAAGTTGGTTTGGGCTGTTTCAAACTCCGACTCCGATATGGCCTTTTGCTCAAAAAGTTGCTTGCTACGCTTGAACGATAATTCGGCTTGCGCCATTTGAGCTTTTGCCTGTAACAGACGAGCATTCGAAGAATTTACAGCAGCAATGGAACGTTCCTTTAAAGAAATATATGTATCGGGTTTGATACGTGCCAGAAGCTTTCCTTTTTCTACCCAATCGCCCTCCTTTACAGGTAGTTCAATAATTTCACCAGAAACCTCGGAGCTGATTTTAACCTCAATCTCGGGTAAAATTTTTCCATTGGCAGAGATTGCCTCGGTAATAGTTCTTATTGAAGGCCTCTCAACATAAACAGCAATGGTTTGGGGTTTCCCAACCCAGCCCTTCTTTTTGGCAACAACAGCCACAATAATAAGAATAACAAGTGCTCCAAGTAGGTATTTAAGAATTCCCTTTTTCATTTTTTAGCAATGTTTTGGTTATTAAAGCTATAGTTTCAGGGGTAAGCCCTTATAAAACTCAAGTATCTTGGTTTTAAAAATTAACTCGTACTTTGACTGTAGCAAATCGGTTTCGGCTTTAGCTAACTTGTTTTTGGCAGTGGTATAATCAAAAACCGTTACCAAACCAAGGTTAAACTTATTTTCGGTATATCGGTACGATTCCTCAGCGGCGCTCTTACTCTTTTCCGAAGCAACCAACTTCTTTTCGGCAGCTATGGCATCGGCATAGGCCTGTTGGATATCCTTGTAAAGGGTATTACGCTCGTTTTCCAATGCAAGCTGCGAATTCATTAAGTTAATTCGGGCTAACGAAACCCTATTGCGGGCATTAAGTCCATTGAAAATGGGTATGCTCAAACTTAGTCCTACCGATTTGCTGGCGTTATTCTTAATCTGGGTAACAAACGGGTCGCCGGTAAAATCGTAGTTATCCTGAATGCGATACTGCGCGCCGGAGCTGTAATTGGCTCCAAGCGATAGGCGGGGTTGCAAACCTCCACGAGCAATTTTTAATCCCATTTCGGAACTTTGCAACTTAAACCGGGCACTTTTAATCTGGGGCATTACGCCCTCTGCTATTCCAAAAATTTGAGCAGGATTTTCGGTAATTAGTTTTGTGCTATCAATAGCGGGTATTAATGGTTTGGCTATTCTAAATCCCTCAACCGATTTTAACTCCAGCAGCTGTGTTAGATTCAGATATGAAATGGCAAGTTGATTCTGAGCATTTACCAATTGAAGCTCATCGGCAGCCAAAAGGGCCTCCACCTCGTAAAGGTTACCCTCCGGCAGGCTTCCAGCCTGAACCAGTATTTTGGTTCGGTTTAGCTGAAGCTGCGAAAGTTCAACCTGTCGCTGAGCTACAGCCACCAGCTCCTCCTGATAAAGAATCTGAAGGTATAGCGAAGCTACCGCAAGAGCAATGTTATTCTTAACCTTTTCAACATCGCTTACCGATGCCATAAGGTTAAATTGATTTTGCTTACGCGAATTGGTCAGCTGAAAACCATTGTAAATGGGCAGGCTCGTGCTCAACGAGAAGCTCGAAGCCTGTGTTTTAAGACTCTCCTTGGTATTGGTAATGTAATTGGTAACTAACCCAAAACTGTAGGAATGGTTGCCGTTCAGATTTAGCGATGGAAAAGCATCGAGTTTCGACTGCTTAAGGTTAATCTCATTGGTCGCTACAGTTAGCTCCTGTAGCTTAACCTGAAGGTTATTAGCCAGTGCATATTCAATGCATTGCTCTAACGTCCATGGTTCCTGAGCTTTTAGAAAATCCGCTAAAATAACAATTAGCGCAAGTATAAAGGTAATTCTTTTCATTCGTTGATAGGTTATCGTAAAATACGACTATGTTTTTTGTAATTAGTTTAATAATGACGAGTTTCGGAACTATATTGCTGTAACCCTTAATGATTATTTTTACGAAATTAGTTTAATATCGATTTGTTGGGCAAATCGAATTGTTAAATTTAGTTGTATTAGTTGTAGGCCTTAAGAATGGCACACAGTAAAACTACATTTTAGGTTTAAATATTGGTAATGTTGAAGAATCGATATTTGTTTTCCGACCCATCTTAATGGTTTCGTGCTGAAGGGTTTCGGTATCAACCAGCACAGCCTGAAATCGTCCTAAAGAGCAGGTACCAGAGTTCATATAAATTTTCTTTTGATTCAGGTAGTATATTTTATGCGATTCCAATTTATGCGTATGTCCCAAAATTACCATATCGTACTTTTTAAGCAGTTTAAGTGCGTAAAGCAGATATTTAAAGGTATTATACTTGCGGGGTATTCGGTTTACATCATCGAAATAGTTAACCGCACGAAAGAATACACGTTCAACCCACCGGATTCGAACCAGAACCTTTAGAATAGCATACATGATAAGGCTAAACGAACGACCTAAGCGGGTTCCATTAAGAAAATCGGCCTTATGACCATGCTCAATGTGGATAACCTGCCCAGCACTATTGGTAATATCGTAATGGTCGAGCGAATGCGATGCCCATAAATCGTGATTACCTCGTATCAGCACAAAACCCTTCTTTTTGAAATAGGAAATAATTTTATCATTAACACCTGCAATATCGCTATACGAATACTTGTAAAGGTCAAACACATCACCGTTGAGCACTACTTTATCAATCGAGTAATGCTCAATTACCGTATCAAGAGCCTCCATAAAGCGTTTGGCCTTCCAGCCAAAGGTTCCCAACTTACCTCCGGTATCGATATGCAGGTCGGATATTACCAGTAAAATCATTAAAAATGAATTATTCTCACAATATCAAATTTACAACTTTTTTGGGATCCACAAATGAAAAAACACAAGCATGAAAACGAAAGTCCCCCTCATACCCAAACTATTTATTTATGATTTCAATTTAATAAAATCATAGACATACAGGAAACCAAACGATTAAATAAAAATAAATTGCAGAAAATGGTTTTAGGTTTAATGTACACCATTTTAATGCTACAGTTAAAGTAAATAATGGTCAATAAGATTCAAATTGAAAGCCTTACGCCCTAAATAACAATAAGAACTTTGAAGGAATGAGATGTGTGTTTAGAACAATATAGTAACCAATGGATAAATGAAATGATCCGACAGTTTATGGGTAATCTGTATTGTTCTCATTACATATTGGCTGTCAATGCATGGCATAATTCGAAAACATAAAGGTACACCTTTGGGTAAAAACTAAACACTACTGGCGATAGGACATAGTTAGCTTGTGAATCACTCCACAACATAATAAACAAGGAAATGTTCAGAAAACTTTGTTAGAATTATTATAGGTACGAAAAATTACTTGGAGCATATGTAATAAAAACTATATAAACAAAAACATAGCAAAAGCAGTTAATAAAAATGGTTTAACGCGATTGATGAAGCTAACATCAAAAAGTAGTCATATTTACATGTATATCATGCATTTGGATGTATTTTTTAATCTCTTTTTCTGATTTTTATTTTACTGATGTTGTTTAATTTAAAATTATTTAAGGATGAAAATAATACCCATTAAATACTGTAGCATATGCTATTAATCGATGTTCCAGATTCAGGATTTAAAACTCCCTACAAAATTAAGGTATCAATGCTTAAATCCAGTTTTTTATTTTATCTTTCATCCTCAACTTTATCTTTTATCTTTATCCTTTGATCTTTACTCTTTTATCCCTTCCTACAAAGAAAGTATCAGGGTAACTACAAACGGAACGGCAATGGTTAGTATTATTCCATGAACCAGCGAGGGTATAGCATACTCCTTCCCGCTGGATACCGATATTATTGGTAATGTGGTATCCATACTGGTAGCACCGCCAGCACATATTGGCGATATCTTTCCAAAGTAAACGGCTATATGCGGAGCCAAAAGAAGGGTAGTTATTTCGCGAATAACATTCGTCAGCAACGCCACCACACCAAGCGCATCGCTGTGCATATTTTTTATGATAATGCTGGAAAGGCTGTAGTATCCAAACCCGGCTCCAACAGCCATAAGTTCCTTTAAGCTGAATTGCTTTATGGCAACCGATACCAATAGAACTCCTAATGTTGTTCCCAGTATGGTTGAGATGGGTATGAGCAAAATCTTCAGGTTCATGGTGCGGAGCATTTCTAAGGCCCTGCTATCGGCACCAATACTGATGCCAACCAAAAACATTAGCAGGTAAAGAGCCCAGGAACTGTAATCGATGCCATAAAGAAGCTGCTCAAATGATGTAAATCTACCTACCATAAGTCCTAAGGTAAAAAACATTAGTATGGTAATACTGCCTCGCATAATCTTATTTCTTAAAAAATAAACTATAGGTAATCCATCCCACCACAATGCTGCCCAAAACAGCAGCAACCGCTACCACCAGCGCCACAAGGCCAAGTGTGCTAAGTGCATTCATTATCTCCTGATTAGAACCAATGCTAACCCCCAGCAGAAAAAGCAGCAAATATATGGCGTAGCCAATCAGCCGTTCATTAACCACTACGGTCTTTTTTTTGGCCTTAAGCAGAAATCCCAACAGCATACCTGCACCCATTATGATTGCTACAGCTAACATCCCTAATTTTTGACAATTATAACAATAAAGTGATAACTTTGATATGAACCTGAATACTAAAAGATTTGTTTAAGCATTAAACGCTTTCGCTATGTATCCCGATTACCACATGCACACCCATTTCTCCGACGGCCACCATACTCACGAAGAGATGCTCTATGCCGCCGAGGTGCTTGGCCTTCCCGAAATCGGTTTTTCCGACCATATATCCTTGAAACCAGTGGGCTGGGCAATGGATTTAAAAAAGATACCGAAACTTATTGCAGTAATTGACCATCTGCAGCGACGTTCCAATAGCGTTTCAGTTCGATTTGGCGCTGAAGTCGATTTTATTCCTGACTTAGTTACCCAAACCGGCAATTTACTAAAATCGTTACCGCTCGACTATACCATAGGTTCGGTTCATTTTATTGAAGATTGGAACTTTGATACCGACATCAATGGCTATGACGGCATCGATATTGATGCCTTTTACCGAACCTACTTCCGACTAATAGGCGAAGCCGCACAAACAGGTATGTTCGATATTATTGGCCATGCCGATTTGGCTAAAAAATTTGCCATTTACCCTAAACTTCGGCTTGAAAAACTCTTTGAGCAGTGCGCCCGAATTTTCAGCGATTACGGCGTAGTGGTTGAGCTGAACACCAGTGGCAAAAATAAACCCTGTAAAGAGTTTTACCCATCGGTGAACTTTTTGGAGATACTCCACCACTACCATGTTCCGTTAACCCTGGGCTCCGATGCCCATGTGGAGCAAAATATCGGGCAATACTTCGACGAGGCTGTAAATATTATAAAATCAATTGGATACAAACAAATAGTTACATTTATCCAAAAGAAACGTTCGTATTTATCGTTGCAGTAAGCTTGGAATAGTTAATCACAATTCATAGCTTTGCCGGGTCACCTCTTTGCTAATTGCAAAGAATTATTACCATAAAATGAGCAAGGTAGAAACTGATTTTTTAGTGATTGGTTCGGGTATTGGCGGACTCAGCTTTGCACTTAAGGTTGCCGACCATGCTCGGGTTGTTGTTGTTACCAAGGATTCGCTTGAGCAAACCAATACAGCCTATGCCCAAGGCGGTATTGCGGCTGTAACCTACGACCCCGACGATTTTGAAAAGCACATCCACGATACTTTGATAAGTGGCGATGGTCTTTGCAATGAGCAGGTGGTACGAATGATTGTTACCGAAGCCCCCGAGCAAATAAAACAACTCATTAGATGGGGAGTGAAGTTCGACAGAGCCCTCGATGGTCGTTACGATTTAGCCCGCGAGGGTGGCCATTCCGAGCATCGAATCCTTCACCATAAGGACAACTCAGGTGCTGAAATACAAAAGGTCCTCAGCGAACGGGCACGGAAGCATCCCAATATCACCATTTATGAAAATTATTTTGCTGTCGAAATTATCACGCAGCACCATTTAGGACAACAAGTTAAACGGGGAAACCCCGATATCACCTGTTTTGGTGCCTACGTATTAGACCTCAAAACACAGCGGGTACATACATTCCTGAGCATGGCAACAGTTCTGGCTACCGGAGGAACTGGAAACGTCTATAATACCACCACCAACCCCATTGTTGCCACCGGTGATGGCATAGCCATGGTTTACCGGGCAAAAGGACAAATTGAGAACATGGCATTTGTTCAGTTCCATCCCACATCGCTTTACAATCCAGGGGAGCGTCCATCGTTTCTGATAACCGAAGCCATGCGTGGCTTTGGCGGCGTACTTAAAACCATCAATGGAAAGGAATTCATGCACAAGTACGACCCCAGGGGGTCGTTGGCTCCCCGTGATATTGTGGCTCGCGCCATCGATAATGAAATGAAGGTTCGTGGTGACGATTACGTTTACCTCGATGTAACCTTTAAGGACCCTAAACAAATTATCGACCATTTCCCAAATATTTACCAAAAGTGCCTTTCGATCGGTATCGATATTACAAAAGACATGATACCCGTTGTTCCAGCTGCCCATTACATGTGCGGGGGTATTAAGGTTGATATGAATGGCCTTTCAAGCATTCAGCGGCTCTATGCTGTTGGCGAGTGTTCTTCTACCGGACTTCATGGGGCCAATCGTCTGGCTTCAAACTCACTTATCGAAGCAATAGTTTATGCCGATAGGGCTGCCAAGCATGCCATTTCAACCTATTCGGAAAAAGATTACATCCGCTCCATTCCTGAATGGGACTACGAGGGAACAATTCAAAACGAAGAAATGGTTTTGATTACCCAAAGCTACCGCGAAATGCAGCAAATAATGAGCAGCTACGTGGGAATTGTAAGGTCTAACCTACGCCTTCAACGCGCACTTATTCGTCTCGAAATAATTTACCGCGAAACCGAAGAGCTCTACCGCAAATCGATTCTAACACAAAAACTCTGCGAACTAAGAAACATGATTAACGTGGGCTATCTGATAATTAAAGACGCTCAAAACATGCACGAAAGCAGAGGCCTGCACTACTCCATTGATTATCCAAAGCATACAGGAGAATAATTTTAATGTGCTTTTAAGTTTTTACTGATATTTCTCATTGCTTTTCACATTATTGTGACATCCCTTTGCTTTAAATAACTAAAGCAAAAAATAAACATGTTCAGCAAACCTCCGTCAACGCTTTACCACAACAACGGTAAGGGATTATTCTCCTGCTGGATTTGCTGATTTTTTCCCTGCTCCATTCTATTCGATGTATCACTTTTAAGGGTTGTCAACTTAAACCCAATTATTCATTTTTATATCACAATGGAAAAAGGAATAGTATTTGATATCCGACATTTTTCAGTGCACGATGGCCCCGGAATACGAACCACGGTGTTTTTAAAAGGCTGTCCGCTACGATGCGCTTGGTGTCATAATCCTGAAAGCCAAAACCCCCTTCCTGAAATCTCAACTCGAATCAATCGCCTCGATGGAAAGGAATACCGGCAAACCGAAATTATAGGGAAACAGATGACCGTTTCCGAAGTGTTTCATGAAATTGAAACACACATCACCTTTTTCGACGAATCAGGTGGAGGTGTTACCTTTTCAGGTGGTGAACCACTGATGCAGCCAACATTTCTGGAAGCTTTACTTAAAAAATGTATGGCTAATGGAATACCTACTGCTGTTGACACCTGTGGATATGGTTCGGCTAATGTTTTCGAAAAAATATTACCCTACTCTAACCTTCTTCTCTTCGACATTAAGCTGATAAATCCTTCACAGCATCATAAGTATACTGGTGCCGATAATCAACAAATTTTAAAAAATCTTTTTTGGCTCGACAGCATGAAGGCCAGCATTATTGTTCGTATTCCACTTATACCCCAAATAACGGATAGCACCGATAACCTACTTGCCATAAAAGGCATTGTGGAACAATGCCAAAACGTAAGGCATGTCGATTTGCTACCCTACCATCACATGGCCAAGGATAAGTATAGGCGGTTGAATATCCCCTACTCCCTATCGAATCTGAAACCCTATAAACCTGAAAGGTTAAAAGAAATTGCAAATCTTTTTTCTGGTATTGATAAACAAGTTTCAATTGGTGGATAAATACAAATAAGCCATGATGACTGAAAGAATAAAGCAGTTTCGCCAACAGAGTCTCTATGCTATTAATACCCTATCGGCAGAACGTGCTCTCTTGGTAACCGATTTTTACGGCAATGCCGATAGGCAATTACCCGCTCCCATTCTGAGAGCAAAGGCTTTTGAGCATATCATGCTAAACAAAAAAAATCTGCATAAATTCTGGAGAGCTAATTGTGGGCGAACGCGGTCCAGCGCCAAAGGTCGCACCCAGCTACCCCGAAGTTTGCCTTCATAGCCTCGATGATCTGGAGATAATCCATTCCCGTCCTAAGGTTTCGTTTAAGGTTGATGACGAAACCCGACAGGCCTACCGCAATATTATTATACCCTTCTGGACAGGCAAAACACTGCGCGAAAAAATTTTTAGCTCGCTTAGTAATGAATGGAAAGAGGCCTACTCTGCGGGTGTATTTACAGAGTTTCAGGAACAACGTGCACCCGGCCATACGGTAGCTGGCAAAAAATTGTTCCAAAAGGGCATGCTCGATTATATTGATGAAATTGATAAAACCATTTCCATACTTAAAGCAAAAGGCGATAAAGACCTACAAGCAAAACTCTTTGAACTTTCGGGCATGCGCATTGTGGCCAAGGCCATAATTGGCTTTGCCAATCGATACGCCGACGCATTGGGTGAACTGGCCAAAACCGAAACCAACGAAAACCGCCGCTTGGAGCTACTGAAAATGGAATCCATTTGCCGTCGGGTTCCCGCTCATGCCCCCGCAACCTTTCACGAAGCACTTCAGCACTACTGGTTTATTCATTTAGGTGTTATTACTGAGCTTAATCCATGGGATTCGTTTAATCCCGGCAGGTTCGACCAGCACTTGTTTCCCTTTTACCAAAACGATATTGTTTCAGGCACACTGACCCCTGAACAAGCCATAGAGTTGCTTCAAGCCTTTTGGGTAAAATTCAACAACCATCCCTCACCTCCAAAAATGGGTGTAACCGCCCAGGAAAGCAATACCTATACCGACTTTGCTCTTATAAACCTTGGCGGTGTTAAAGAGGATGGCTCCGATGTAGTTAATGAACTCTCCTACATTATCCTTGATGTCATTGAAGAGATGCGACTTTTACAACCCAGCAGCATGGCTCAGGTAAGCAAGAAAAATCCTGACAGATTTGTAAAGCGCGCCGTTCGCATAACCAAAACCGGTTTTGGGCAACCCTCTTTCTTCAATACCGATGCCATTGTTCAGCAGCTGCTTAGCCAGGGTAAATCGCTCACCGATGCCCGTAATGGCGGAGCCAGCGGTTGCGTTGAAACCGGCGCATTTGGAACCGAGGCATACTTTCTTACCGGATACTTCAACCTGAATAAAGTACTGGAAATTACACTAAACAACGGAATCGACCCCATTACAGGAAAAAGAATAGGACTTGAAACAGCAAACCCAGAAAATTTTACCTCATTTGAGAAACTTTACGATGCTTTCGAGCGTCAGCTAAACTATTTCATCGATATCAAAATAGATGGTAATCTTATTGTGGAACGAGAATGGGCACAGAACATGCCTGTTCCTTTTCTTTCGCTGCAAATTGACGATTGCATAGGTAATGCCACCGACTATAACGCCGGAGGTGCTCGCTATAACACCAGTTATATTCAGGGCGTTGGCCTCGGTAGCATTACCGATAACCTCACCGCCATTAGAAAACATGTTTACGAAGACTGCAACTTATCAATAAAAGAGCTGCTTTCTGCGCTCAAATCGAACTTTGATGGATACGACGATTTGCGCTACAAGGTAATTTACGAAACCCCGAAGTGGGGTAATAACGATGATTACGCCGACAGGCATGCCGTTATGGTTTTCAACAGCTTCTATAAAGCGGTAAATGGCCGTCCCTCTTATCGTGGTGGGGTATTCCGTATAAATATGCTGCCTACTACCAGCCACGTTTACTTTGGTAGCAAAATTAGTGCTATGCCCGATGGCCGTAAGGCCTTTGAGCCACTCAGTGAGGGAATAAGCCCCGTTCAGGGATCCGACAAAAATGGGCCATCAGCCGTTATTCTTTCAGCTTCTAAAATTGACCATATAAAAACAGGGGGAACTCTCTTGAACCAAAAATTTTCACCATCATTCTTTAGCACCGACGAAAGCCTTGACAAGCTGGTTATGCTTATTCGCAGCTATTTTAAACTTGACGGACACCATATCCAGTTTAACGGGGTAAGCGCACATACTCTTCGCAATGCACAGAAGCATCCTGAAAAGTACCGCGATCTGATTGTTCGGGTAGCGGGCTACTCCGATTACTTTAACGACCTGGGTGAAGCCCTTCAAAACGAAATCATACGCCGAACCGAACATGAAATAGTTTAAATATTCCTATTTTTGAGTAAATTCTCTGATCCATGAAAATTTATCGCTATGTCATTTCAGCGGCTATTTTATTAGCACTTTACACACTTTTATCTTTTCGGGTTCAAAACCCAATAGCCGAGCAAGTGCTCAAATCGATTCCGATAGTCGATAGCTTCAGGCCAATCAATAACGATGCCCTTTTTCAATCCACCTACGAGGTTTGGTTTAAGATCCCCCTTGACCACAGCAATCCGAATAGCCCCACTTTTCCCCTCAGGGGATATTACTCACACCGTAGCTTTACTCGCCCAATAGTGGTGGTTATTGATGGTTACACCATGTACACATCTAATCCAAACGAGGTTACCCGAATAATTGAGGCAAACCAGCTTACAATAGAGCATCGTTTTTTCTACAAAAGCCGTCCGAAGGATTCCATTCCGTGGAGCTACTTGAATATTCGTCAGGCTGCAGCCGATGCCCACCTAATCATATCATCGTTTAAACCACACTATCCAAACAAATGGATATCTACTGGCATTAGTAAAAGCGGGCAAGCCACAATCTTCCATCGTCGCTTTTATCCCAACGATGTTGATGTAAGCATACCCTATGTGGCACCACTGAATTTTTCAAGTGAAGATAAACGCGTGTATGAATTTCTGAATAACGTAGGAACACCCGAATGCCGCAAAAAAATCAGAGATTACCAGTTGGCCCTTTTTAGAAACAAAAAAGCTCTTTTGCCAAAACTCGACAGCTTAGCTAAAGTAAATCAATGGACTTTTAAAATGGGTATCGACAGGGCTTACGACCTTAGTGTTTTGGAATACGAATTTTCATTCTGGCAATGGGGTTACAGTTGTGCCGAAATACCTGAATCAAATGTTTTGGCTAACAGGCTATTTGAACACTGGAACAAGGTTAACCCTTTCCCCTTTTTTGATGAAAATGAAATTGAACGAATTCGCCCTTTTTTTGTTCAAGCCATGACTGAAATAGGCATGTACGGTTACAACATTGAACCGTTTAAGCAGTATTTACCCGATAAACGTAACATCACCTTTGAGTTTACCCTTCCCGAAGGTCTTCAGGCAAGGTTTGATTCATCATCAATGCTTGATATTTACCAATGGGTCAGGGATTCTGGAAACTACATGCTGTACATTTATGGCGAGAACGATGCATGGAGTGCTACAGCCGTTAATCCTGGCAACAAAACCAATGCTGTTAAAATGGTTTGCCCTGGAGGATCCCATTTATGCCGAATTCAAAACTTTCCAAAACCTTTGCGCGATAGCATTGCCAAGGTACTTGAAAATTGGCTTGAATTACCGGTAAAAATTAACTAAAATAAAAACATTTGTTTGTCCGTTTTTGCGAATTTTTACGTAAATTTCTGTAAAAAATTTTGTTGCAGAAACGGATTTCAATATTACTGCTGTTCATAACGGCCAGCATTGCATTTAATGCTCTGGCACAACTTACCTATATTGATAGCTTGCAGCAGGCTTTAAAAGAGCCCTCATCTGATTCCGGAAAATTTGAAACTCTCTCGAAACTGGCCATTGCCTATTCCGATAGCAGCTATGCCCAAAGCCTTGAATACTGGAAACAAGCTTTAAACGTTGCCGAACGAGTTGGTCTTAGAACCCAGGTCGCCGATGCCTATCACCAAATTGGTTATTCCTACATGAAAATGGGAGAATTTCAACTATCGTTACAAAACCTTGAAAATGCAGCAAGCATCTATCAGCACCTTAACAACTTAAAAAGCCTTGCAGGCGTTTACAACGATATGGGACTCATATATCGTAATTGGGGGAAGTACGACAAGGCTCTGGAGTTTTACTTAATGGCTTTACAAATTAGTCGCGACATTGGAAATGCTGAGGGGATAGGAATTGCTTCCAATAGCATTGGGCAAATACACTTCTACCAAAACAATCTTGCAAAGGCCATTGAATTTTTTGTTGAGTACCTCAACATCAATAAAACACTGGAAAACTATCGAGCTGTTGCTGGAGCATCCAACAACATTGCCAGCGCATACCTTGAACTTGGAAAATACAACGAATCTTTGGAGTATTTTCTAAAAGCCCTGCAAATTTACGATTCCCTCAAAGTTTCAATAGGTGTTGCAATTATTCAGGACAATATTGGTTCGCTTTACTACAAGCAAAACCAATACGACAATGCGCTTCTTTACCACCAAAAAGCTCTTGAAATATTTGAGTTGTTGGGAGCCACTGGCCGTATGTGCTACACACTTAAAAACATAGGACAGGTTTACCTTGCACAGGGCAAGATTCAAAGGGCCATTGACAAATTTAAACAGGCGCTTAACGCTGCTAAGAAAATCGATCTTAAAGATGTTGAACGTGATGGCAATGAGCTTCTTGCTACATGTTATGAAAAAACGGGGAATTACCAATTAGCTCTCCAGCACCTAAGGGAGCATATTGCAATTAAAGATTCCATTCTGAACTCCGAAACCGTTCAAAAAATTGAAGAACTTCAGGCGCAGTACGAAAGAGACAAACAAGAACTACTAATTAACCAAATGCAAGGCAAACTTAAAAACCGTAACCTGTTTATAGGTTTACTCGTGGTTTTCATAATTTTTAGCGGAACAGGCATCGAATTGCTTGTAGCAACTAACCGAAAAAAGAATCAAGCCATCAAACAACTCGAAGAGGTTCGTAGCTACATGTTGCAAAATGTTTCCGCTAACCTTAACTCTCTTGAACTTGTAAAAAGCGGATTAGACGATAACGGCTTGTTTAGCGATTATTGGAACTTCCTTCCATTCAGTTTTACTCCCGAAAATAATAAGTATTTTTTCCACTTTTCCATTAACCAGTACACATTCTGCTACCTGATACTTACATCTAAGCCAAGGCTCTTCAACGATCTAATCAATTTAAATATCTACAAACTGGTTAAAGAATACCTAAATCAAAATAAAGAGGTAGCTGACGAATTGAGCCATAAAATATTTGAATTCTTTAACACCGATCCTCTCCTAAAATTGATGGACCGAAATGATTTTCAAGTTTTTCCTTTTGTAGTGCAAGGGAACAGGTTGCTCAACCTTTACCCACAAAACATAGGTTTCCGGCAATTTGGTTCGTTCATTATTTCAAATACTATCCAATGGGTAAACCTTAGGCCCGGCGACGTGGTGTACCTTTTTGGAAACTTCTCAAATCCAAAAGCGTTAAACGAAATCAGAAAGGTGGTTAAAAGTATCGACCTAATTGAGTTTGATGAACAAAAGGAGGTAGCTGTTAATTTTTTGCACTCCATGGAGCTAAATACCGATGTATTTATTTTAGCCCTCAGAGTTTGATGTAATCAGTTTTTTCAATATTTTTAGGCAAACAAATTAATTAAATATGGTTCGATTACTATTGATAAGCAATTCTACCAATGCTGGTGAAGCCTATTTGGAGCATGCCAAAGAAGAAATTCGCCGTTTTTTAGGCGATATAAGACAGGTACTCTTCATCCCATGGGCAGCGGTTACATTCAGCTACGATGAATACGAAAGCAAAGTTCAGGAACGCTTTAGTGAATTCGGAGTTATAGTTGATTCAATTCACCATCATCGCAATGCTAAACTTGCCGTTCAAGAAGCACAAGCCATAGTAGTTGGTGGGGGGAATACCTTTAAACTTCTAAAAACCATTCAACAAACCGATATTATTGAAGCCGTTCGGAATAAAGTACTTAGTGGAACTCCATATATTGGCTGGAGCGCAGGCTCAAATGTAGCCTGCCCCACCATTTGCACTACAAATGATATGCCCATTTGTGAACCCGATAGTTTTAATGCGTTCAGTTTGGTTCGCTTCCAAATCAATCCACATTATCTCGATACACATCCACAGGGTCATGCCGGTGAAACCCGTGAGCAGCGTATAATGGAATTTCTTGAAATGGACCCCGATGTTTATGTGGTAGGCCTTCGCGAAAGCTGTATGCTGCTACTCGAAGATGTTAAGTTTTCATTGTTGGGTCCAAAAACGGCACGTATTTTCAAAAAGGGACACCCCCCTCGCGAAGTTTCTCCAGACGACGATTTGGACTTTCTGTTTGAGTAGCCAAACTTTATATAAAGCGGGCAATACTGCCCGTTTTTTTATCCCCTCGCAGTAACAATATAGTCCTTGGGTAAAGTAACTAGCAACGAATGGCTAATGTGATCAATGCGAACAATTACCTTTTTTTTCCCAGTATGCTCCACCAATTCTCCAGTTATTCCCTTTAATGTTCCGAAACGAACTTCAACTCGCGTGCCGGGTTCAATGTATCCTTCTAATGCTTCAATTTCAATATCTTGCAAAAGTAACTGCTTTACTTGTTCTATTTGCTTTTCGGGTATTGGTACTGCTTTCCCCTCAAAAGTAACATACCTTACAACACCACTGGTATTAAGGACATCGTAGTAACGCGATAGGGGAATGTGCACAAAAATGTACGACCTGAACAAGGGCTCCTCTACCATTTTTTTTCGGTCGCTCCATTGCTTTAATATTTTTTGCAGTGGTAAAAATGTTTCTATTCCCTTCTCAACCAATCGGCTATAAACCTTCTTTTCATTTCGGGGCTTGGTATATGCAGCATACCATAAAACCCTGTCATTTTCCCTCGCCATTTTCTAAAAAAAGATTTTCAAATGTACAAAAAATCGATTGAGTTTTGCATTATAGTTAAATCCATACTTGTAGTAAAATTAAATAAATACATTGTTTTGAATAGCTGCCTCCAATTGACAACTTGTTTTAACATAAGTAAAAATTTTTATAAAAAATTTCCTTAACCGGATTTTCTAAAAATCGCTAAAAAATGGACGACAAAGAGTAACAATATTTTTTAAGTATTTTATTACAAATTGTTTCCAATAGCCCATGAGCCCATGAGTATCACCGCTTGGTAGTATCCGAATAGTATGCTCCTTTTGCGTTTATGTTGAAACTGAAAATACTTTGTTTTTCAATAGCAAACAGAGCATTGTCCCTAACTTCCAACTACGCAATAAACAACTTGCAAGGGAATAAAATAGCGTGTTAAGCTGTTGGTCTTTTATGGTAAAACGCATAATGTAGGTATCGGTTTTGATTTTATTGCATGTTTTTGATATAATTCTATTATCTAAAAAAGAAATCAACTATATAAAAATCAATATCTTTCATAATTAAAGATTCCAAAACAATTAATCAAAAACTAAAAGGTCATAAGCTTTTTGCCACTTTAAATTCTATTTTAGGCAACAGTGATATTTTTATCGAAATTTGTTTAACTATAAAGTTTCGTTTATGAATTGATTCCAACTTTTCGAAAAAATTGTACAAAAATTATATTTATAATTTTAGTAGCATAATAATATTGTTTCTTATTAACTTTTTTATACACTTTAGGGTATCTTCAATTTAAAACCTTTCTGCCTCAGATCATATTTATATCCGATAAACCATTCAATAAAATCGGAAACATAAAACTGATAAGCTCTTAAATTTAAACCAACATTAAAATGTTTGTAA
>DYKO01000025.1 GCA_020722565.1 Rikenella microfusus | reverse complement strand
TAACGGGCGTTTGGAGACGGGTGCAGGCTGGGCTGCGCCGGATGATCCGGGTTAACCCAACTTGAAAATTCGTGTTTGTAAATATCTATAAATAAACAATATACGTTTTATTTTTGTATTTTGGGAGTCTAATTTTGTTATTACTTAAATTAAAATTAAATAAAACGGATAATGGATTCTATTGCTACAATTGATAATATTGAAAAGATAAGAAAAATATTTTTAGTAAAAACATGAATTTATATAAATGTTAGATAATAAACGATATACATTAAGCAATACCGTAATGTATTGCTAAACAACAGGTTACATTAGACGGGTTGGGTTTTATGGGGGTGATAATTTCACGATAAAAACAGTATAATACTCATTATAAGTCAATTATGTGTGTTAATATTTGTTAATAATTATAACATACAAATAATCAAATATTTAAAAAAGAGAGTGTTTTGCAATTTATACCGAATTTTCAAGTTGGGTTAAGGTAAAACCTCGTAGTGGACTGGTGATAATTTTGGAGTAAAATGATTGAGAGGATTATTGATTTATTTATGGAGCGGTTTGGACACAAACCCTTGGCTTTTAGAGCACCGGGTCGCGTAAATTTGATTGGTGAGCATACTGATTACAACAATGGTTTTGTTATGCCCGCTGCTATTAATAGGTATGCCTATTTTGCAGTAAAACCAAATGGACAAAATTTGTACCGCTTCCATGCCTTTGATTTTAAAAAAGATTATACAACCAACATTTATCAAATTAACCCATCTAAAACCCATTGGGCGAATTATTTGCTGGGGGTTATTGCACAGATGGTTTCCGACGGTAAGGATATTCCCGGATTCGATTGCGTTTTTGGTGGCGATGTGCCCATGGGAGCCGGAATGTCCTCATCGGCAGCTATTGAAAGCGGATTGGCATTTGCACTAAATAGCATGTATAATCTTGGCTACACGCGCATGCAACTTGCTCATATCTCCCAAATGGCTGAGCATCAATATGCTGGTGTTAATTGTGGAATTATGGATCAGTTTGCATCGCTTCATGGGAAGGAAAACCATGTGCTACAGCTCGATTGCCGTATCTTGGAGTATGTTCCTTTTGAGCTAGATATGGCCAAACATTCCATAATACTTGTGAATACAGGTGTTAAACATTCACTGGCTTCGTCGGAATATAATAAACGGAGGAATGAGTGCCAAACAGGTGTAGAGGTAATTAAGCAACACTTACCAGTGGTTAGCTCGCTGCGCGATATTACCCTAAATAACCTTAATGAGTTTAAACTCGAATTTAATGATGTGGTCTGGAACAGATGCTCATATGTGGGTGAGGAAAACGAACGGGTTATTGCAGCAGGTAATGCTTTGCTAAACCATGATTTTGCCACTTTTGGCAAATTAATGTATCAATCGCACTATGGTTTAAGGGATAAGTATCAGGTAAGCTGTTCTGAACTCGATCAGTTAGTCGAAATTACGGAGGAACTTGATTATGTAGTTGGTGCACGAATGATGGGAGGAGGTTTTGGTGGATGTACCATTAACCTTGTTAAAAACGATTACATCGATAGTTTTGTTGAGGTGATTAATTCGAGGTACAAAACCCCTGAGGGTCAAAGCCCTCAAATTATAACCTGTGTTATAGGAAATGGCGCTGAACAGCTAACCTAACTCATACATAGTTAATTGCGCTTTTGGTTTTGTTAATAGTTTTTTAAATTAACTTGGTTTGTATTGTGTTGATGAGGTTGCATACTAATGTGCAACCTCTTTTTTTTAGACTAACCTGATTTACTTGCTTAAAACTATGTGTTCAAATTTTAAAGGAACAAATTTTTAGGTGTTCAAAGTATTTCTCGAACGATTTAAATGGGCAAAACATCAAAATTTGTTAACGCATATTAACAAAAACATTCATTTGAATTTTTTATAAACCTAACTTAACTCGAAACGCTATGAAACGTAAAATTTTTGCTGGCATTTTTATGCTTTGTTCGTTATCGCTACTTGCCGATTACAATCCCGCTAACAACGGAAGCGCTTCAAAAATGAAAACAGGAAACCGGAATGCATCTACCACAACCGATGCCCCGTTTTACAATCCCGCTGGAACGGTTTTGGGGAACGATGGTTTTACATTTGAGTTTTCTACCATTCCCTTCTTTTCAACTAAATCCGTTTTTGACAATGGTAACTTTACTGCTACTAATATAAAATATGAGAGCAGGACTAGTTCGTTGCTTTACCCTGCTTTAAACGCAAGTTATAAAAAGGACAGATTTTCAGTGTTCATGTTTGTAGGTATAACCAATGGTGGCGGCGCTGGTGACTATAACGATGGATTGCCACTTTTTGAGCGTTTGGGATATTTTAATGTAATGATGGGCATAAATGCGGGAACGCTGCCTGATCCTGTAACCGATTATACTGTAAAAACCAACTTCAAGGGGTCTGCTTATGGTGTTGGTGGTTGGGTTGGTGCTGCTTACCGCTTAACCGACTGGGCATCGGCTAGTGGTGCTTTCGTCTATTCCCGCCAAATGAACCATCAGGAGGGTTGGCTCGACATCACTTACAATCCTTCACCTTCAGCAGTTCCCATTCCCCGTACCGAAATCGACGTTGATTTTACCGGCCAAAGCTTTGGCTTTATTGGAAGTTTAGATATCAAGCCCTTACCAAACCTGTTAATTGCAAACACTTTCAGATACTTCACCGAGATGGTACTCAAAACCAAGGTAAACGATAACAAGAGTGGTGGACTCTTTACCGATGGTGATAAGCTTAAATCGACCTATGTTCCAACCTATAACCTTGGTATTGCCTACGACATTAATGAGAAATTAAAGCTCGCCTACAATATGAACGTTTCGTTCTACTCAATGCTTAACCTTGATAAAGATCTTACAGGAGTTGACATTGCCGATTACTATAAGAATGGCATTGATTTTGGTCTTGCAGCGGAGTACCAGGTTAACGATAAAGTTAACTGGGGCTTAGGCTTTACCTATGCACCCTATAAAATGAAAAAGGAGTATCAATCCGAAATGGAATTCGAAAATACCTCTATTTGGTTGAACACCGGAGTTGGATTTAAGGTAAAAGAAAATCTGGGTATTGATTTAGGTTTTCAGTTGGGCTTAGCAACCGAAGAGCGCAAGTTGAGCATTTCAGACCAGTGGATTGCCCCATTTGAGCAGAAACTGCAAAATGGTGCCTCATATTCAATGGGTATAGGCGTTTGGTACAAGTTTTAGGAATATTTTCTTTTGATAAGTTTGGGGCTGTTAATTTTAAGTTGACAGCCCTTTCTTATTTTGCTAACATTCCTTCACAATGAGATTAGCCTGAAATTTTGAAATAACCTAAATATTTTTATACATTTGTTTATTAAACCCAAATATTCTATAACCTTGGAACTAAGCGCCATTTTACAACAAATTTTGTATACTAACGATTTTGTTAGCCTGCCTGGGTTGGGTAGCTTTGTTAGGCGGTACAGCTCGGCCCGTATAGCCGAAGATGGTAAATCACTACTTCCTCCAAGCGAATATTTTGTTTTTGATACCAGCCGTGTTTTTAATGATGAAGCCATTGAGAATTTCTTGGTTGAGCATCAAAATATATCACGTTCCGAGGCACAAAAAATAATAGAAGAGTTTTGCCAACAGGTAAAAAACAAGTTGGAAGGTAACCAACAAATAGAATTTCACGGCTTGGGTTTTTTAAAAAAATCAGCAGATGGTACCCCAATGCTCGATGTTGGGGTTGATAGCATTTCCTCTACTTTTGGATTGAGTCCCATTGAGATTGATTCTCGTAACATTAAAGATGATGGTAACAGTAAGGTTTCTCAAACTTTTGAAGAAAAAAAGATTGAACCCACCCCTACCGAAATTAGGGGGGTGGTAGAATCCTCAATAAGTTCAATTGAATCCCCGTCAAAGCAAAATAAAAATTTTATATTACCAATTGTTCTGGTAACGCTTATTGCGGGTTTTGTCGCACTTATTATTTTTATTCCCCAGGTAAGATTTTGGGATAAAATGCAACAAATCGAAACAATTAGCCTAACCAACCAACCCCAAAAGCCAAATATTAAAGATGAACCATCGAAAGTTGCTCTAACACAACAAAATAATAAGCAAATTTCGCAATCACAGCAGAGCAATGCTCCCACGAGTGATAAAACTATTGTTGAAAAAACTGATAAGGTTCAAACATCTATACATGTTTCCGATTTCGCACCGGCGCCTATCGATAAAAAAACAGCGCTTTCATATCAGGAAAAGGTTAATGAGCAGCCTAAAACTTACTACATAATTGTTGGGAGCTTTTCCAATCAGCAAAATGCACAACTTCTAATAGAAAATTTAGCGGCAAAGGGTTATAAACCTATAGAAGTACCGGGTAAAAATGTTTACAGGGTATCAATATACCAGTTCTCCAACCATGAAAGGGCCCAACGCGAGTTGGAGCGGGTGCGTTCCCTTCAGCTAACCGAAAAAGCATGGTTGCTTACACAGTAAGGAATTACCTTTTTATTGAGTGCGATTTATTTCATTTATTTACTTCTCATAAGCTATAACATATGGCAATAATTGAAATTGAGAATATGGAGTTTTATTCCTATCATGGATGTTTTAAAGAGGAACAGGTAGTGGGCAACCATTTTCAAGTGAACATTTTAGTTGAGGCACACACGGAGGCTGCTCAGCAAACCGATAATCTTAACGATACAATTAACTATCAGATAATCTACAATTTAGTTGCAGCTGAGATGCAGCAAAAATCAAAACTGCTTGAGCACGTTGCTCATCGAATCATTGGTGCAATAACTGCAAATTTTCCACAGGTTATCAGGGTTAGGGTAAAGGTATCAAAAATAAATCCCCCAATGGGGGGCAAAATTGATAGGGTAAGCGTAACGCTAGAGCAATGCTATTGATTAGGTAATAAAAATTTGTAGGTTCGAATTTTTTTGTAACTTTGCCCTTGCAAAATGGTACCGTGGCCGAGAGGTTAGGCACTGGTCTGCAAAACCACGTACAGCGGTTCGAATCCGCTCGGTACCTCAAAACAGAAAGCCCCATTTTGGGGCTTTTGCTATTTCTTACGGTTATGCAATCCGCATTCCTTTGTTTCGGGATTTTCCCACCACCACCTGCCAGCACGAATATCCTCTCCTGGTTCTATAGCCCTAGTACATGGTTGGCAACCTATACTTGGGTAACCTTTATCATGTAATGGATTGTATGGCACGTTATTAGCCTTTATATAATTCCAAACATCTTTCTCCGACCAATCGATGAGTGGATTTAACTTTATCAACCCATTGGGTTCGTCCCATTCTACCAATTGGTTATCGGTGCGTGTGGTCGATTGGCTCCGCCTTAAACCACAAATCCAAACGTCAAGTCCTTTAAAGGCTCTTTTTAGTGGTTCTATTTTTCGAACATGGCAGCACTCCTTCCTATTCTCTATGCTTTGGTAGAATAAATTGATACCCTTTTCATTTACCATCTTTTCTACATCGCTGGGTGATGGGATAAAGACTTCTATTTTTTTCTTATATCGGATTGATGTTTTCTCAATTAGATCGTAGGTTTCATAAAATAGCCTACCAGTATCAAGGGTAAATATTCTTACTTTGGGATCAATTTTTACAATCATATCGGTTAGGACCTGGTCCTCAGCACCCATACTCGAAGCTAAGGCAATTCTATCCTTATACTTATTAATGAACCATTCAATTACAACTTCAGGGCTTTGCCCCTTAAACTGTGCATTTAATGAGTTTACTATTTGCTTCATATCCATAATTTACTGCAAAATTATCATTAAAAGTGAAATATCTATCTTTCCTGCATTTAAAAATCTGAGCAATTGCTTTTTATCATTTTAAACTATACTTTAAAGGAAAAATAACATACCTTAAAAAAAAAAAATTGACATTGATAAATACAAATAGTAATTTGCATCAAATGAAATGTTGTACACTATGAAAAAGATTTACATGCTAACATTAATGCTATCCACCTTAAATGGGTTGGCACAGGATATACCCTTGCAGGTAATTGCTGCAGCTGGTGGATACTTTGAAAACACCAATGCGGGGGTATCAATTAGTTGGACATTAGGAGAGGTTGCATACACCACTCTAACCACTCAAAATTATATTTTAACGCAAGGATTTCAGCAAGGAAATCTATTTACAACATCGGTTGATAAACCTGGGATTACACAAAACGACATTATTATATACCCTAATCCGGCCAGGGATTACGTAAAAGTTAAATTTGAAATACCCAATGCGAGCGGTAAAGCAATATTTGATTTATTTGATATAACTGGACGCAAGGTTATTTCAAAGGTGATGAATGTTGAGCAATCGGTATCCTCTGAGTTAAATCTATCGGAGATACGTTCAGGCATTTATCTGTTAAAAGTAACATTCGATAAGGATAATTTGAATCGGATTGTCAAGTTGGTAAAGGAGTAACTTCTCCATATTAATGCCTTTAAAAGTTTAACCAAAATTTTTAGCCATGAAAAATAGGGGAATGGTATTGTTATCTTTCTTGATAACCATTAGTGCAATGTCGCAATCTCCAAGAGCATTCAATTATCAAGGTGTAATAAGAAATTCTAGTGGAGAAGTTTTAGCAAACCAACAGGTAACATTTAGATTTAGCTTAACAAATAATGATGCCAGCACAGTATACTACTCAGAGAGCAGTATTTCAGTAACAAATGGTCTGGGCATTGTAAACGTTCCAATTGGTTTAGGTGATATTATTCAAGGAAATTTTTCAGAGATTCCATGGGAAAGTGGAGATATCTACTTAAAAGTTGAGATAATGCCTGAGGGTGCTGCAGGATTTACTGATATGGGAATACAGAGGTTATTATCAGTCCCCTATGCGTTATTTGCATCCGATGGTATATCGATGAACTGGATTGGCTCTTTGCCAAACCCTCCAGCATCTCCGTCGCGTAACGAGGCATACTACAATACTATGAACAAGGCTTCATACATTTGGGATGGTGATTCATGGGAAATACTGGCATTGGACGGTTTGCCTGGGATTCCAGGTGTTCAGGGCGACCAAGGACCTGCAGGGCCAAAGGGCGATCAGGGAGAACCTGGGTTAGATGGCATTTCGATTGTTTGGTTGGGTTCATTTGATAATGAACCCATTGCACCTACTTTGAATAACGCTTACTATAACACTACTACCAAAAAATCATATATTTGGGACGGCGATTCTTGGGGAATTATTGCTCAAGACGGCGAGGTAGGGCCAGTTGGCCCCCAAGGACCTCAAGGATTACAGGGTTCACAAGGGTTACCGGGTTCAAATGGTATTTCGTTGATTTGGTTAGGAACTTTAGCCGATGCGCCTTCTAATCCAAGTATAAATCAGGCATATTACAATAGTACCGAGAAGAAATCGTACGTTTATAATGGAGTAGGATGGGATATTATAGCTCAGGATGGTACCATTGGGCCCCAGGGGCCGCAAGGAGAACAAGGCCCTCAGGGAGATCCCGGCGTAAATGGAATTTCAGTCCAGTGGTTGGGCAGCCTCGCCAGCACTCCAGCATCCCCACAGCTCAATCAGGCCTACTATAATACTACCAGTAAGATATCGTACATTTGGGACGGAGATTCGTGGGAGATTCTTGCCCAGGACGGTTTACCGGGCGCTCAGGGACCTCAGGGTCCAGAAGGCCCTCAGGGACCTGCAGGTACGGGTTTAAATAATCGAGGCGATTGGGTAAGCGGAACTACCTATGATCCAGGGGATTACGTATTTGCGTTAAACACGGGCGGTACTGCAAACAGTATGTGGATTCTAGAGGACTCCTCGCCTTACCTTTCTACCCTTCAGCCCCGTGAGGACCTCGATCACTGGGTGGAGTTTGAGGCTCCGGCTGGCCCCGCTGGCCAGGATGGCATATCAATCCAGTGGATAGGAACCCTTCCATTACCCCCTTCGTCACCTTCAACCAACCAGGCATACTATAACTCCGTTGACAAAAAAGCATACATCTGGGATGGCGATTCGTGGGAAGTGCTAGCGCAGGATGGTGAACAGGGTCCTTCTGGCCCCCTTGTTGCCGGAACTACAGGCCAAACCCTAAGACATGATGGGACGTCTTGGTCGGCCAGTAGTCTAATATATAACAACGCCACAAATATTGGTATAAATACTACTACACCAACCCAGCACCTCGACGTTAATGGAAATATGAGGCTGCGGGGATTACTTGTTGATTACGGTAATAGTTCCGGTACATCGGGACAGTACCTTAGCAGAGGGACAAGTGGGGTGGTCTGGCAAACCCCTAACTGGGTGACAGGGAGCGGCGTAAACGGCCAGATGGCGGTGTGGAACGGTGCAAGTAGCATCACAAACCTTCCAAACCTTACGTTTGCCCAAGGCCTGGTTGTGGTGGGTAATCCCACTGCAAATCCCGATGATCCAATATTTGAGGTGAAGAACAGCAACGGCGATGTAATTTTTGGCGTTTACCAGGAAGGGGTACGCATAAACATAGGGGATGAAGCCACTAAAGGAGCCAAGGGTGGCTTTGCGGTAGGGGGACTTACTAACCAAACAAAAATTACTCCAGTGGAGTACTTAAGAATCACCCCCGATAGCGCACGCATCTACATTAAGCAGAATACGGGAGTTAAAGGGGTAAAAGGCGGCTTTGCCGTGGGGGGATTGACCAACCAAACTAAAACGGTAATTGCTCAGGATTTACTTTTCATAAACCCCGACTCGGCAAGGATATACTTGAACGAGAACCCAACCAAAGGTGCAAAGGGCGGTTTTGCGGTGGGTGGACTAACCAATCAGACAAAGGCGTCGTCACCACAGTTGATACAGTTAACCAAGGATAATTACCTTATTGGATATGAAGCGGGGTTGTCAATTACCACGGGGCTATACAACTCTTTTCTGGGATACCAGACTGGCAAGTTGAACAATGTTGGGAACTGGAACACTTTTCTTGGCTACCAGGCAGGGTTGAATAATACCGGGAGCGACAATACCTTCATTGGCTATCAGGCGGGTATGGCGCATACCAACAAGGGTGGGAATGTTTACATTGGGAGCAAGGCAGGTTCCAATGCCACAAACGGTGAACGAAACGTTTTCATTGGTGAGTCAGCCGGTTACTCAATTGTAAGCGGCTTAAAGAATGTCTTTATTGGGTTTGAGTCAGGATACTCAACCTCAATCGGGAACTACAATGTTTTTCTTGGAACTACAACGGGTAGAGCCAACACTTCAGGCTCCAGCAACGTATTTGTAGGTATAGGAAGTGGCTTTAATAATTCAACTGGTTCAAACAATGTTTTTTTGGGTACAAGCAGTGGTTTGAGCAATGTTTCCGGAAACTACAACACTTTTCTTGGTTTTGATGCTGGCTACTCAAATACTGCTAGTTACAACCTATTTGTAGGTTATCAAGCTGGACGTGCAAACACTTCAGGTACTTATAATACCTTTTTGGGCTTCCAGTCCGGATATGCAAATGTTAATGGTTCAAATAACATATTTATTGGCTTAAAGGCTGGTATGTCAAATACATCAGCTAGTAATAATGTATTTATAGGTAACGAAAGCGGCAGGTATAATACCTCCGGCACTAATAACTCATTTCTTGGCAATTATGCTGGTAGAGCTAATACTACAGGTAATAGCAACGTATTTATAGGGAACCAGAGTGGGCGGAGTAATACTACTGGAAACTCTAATATAGCTATAGGAGACTATGCAGGTTATTCCAATCAAACTGGCGTTAGTAACATTATTTTGGGAAAAACTGCTGGATACACAGGTACTAATCTTCAGTACAATGTTTTTATTGGCGATAGCACTGGATACTCAACATCATCTACTAATGCAACTACCAATGTATTCATTGGTTTTGCAGCAGGTCGCTTCAATAACAGTTATAATAATGTTTACATTGGTAATAAAGCGGGTTATTCATGTGTTACGGGCCAGAACAATATTGCTATTGGCGATTTAGCTGGATATAAAAATACCTCAAGCCAAAATATATTCATTGGTACATCGGCTGGAGAGAATAATACTGAAGGTTACTTTAATATTATGATAGGTAGGTGGTCAGGGAAAAACAATACCACAGGATACCAACAGATACTCATTGGTGGTGGAGCCGGTGGTTCGCTAACAACAGGTAATGAGAATGTTATAATTGGCACAAATGCAGGTTCATTAAACTCAACTGGATCAGGAAATATTTACTTAGGAACTTCAGCCGGTTGGAGTAACACAGGGTCAAAAAATGTTTTTATAGGACACAAAATTGGCTATGGGACATTCCAGAACGTATCTAATGCTCTTGTTATTGGCACCGATGTTAACCCTGACTCTCCTTTAATTTATGGCGAATTTGACAATAAAAAGTTAAAGTTAAATGCAAATATTGGGGTTAATGTTGATCCAATCGGTTCCAAACTTTATTCTTATGACGATAGAACTAATACAGTTAACGATCCTGCTGTTCTAGGGGTACATAAACTTAACACTACTGGTTGGGGAATAGGCGTAAAAGGCGATGGTGGATATATAGGAGTTTACGGTATAGCAAGTGTAGCCGGCACAGGAAAGCGATACGGTGTTTATGGCTTTGGTGCAAATGGAACTACCAATTATGCCGGTTATTTTTCCGGGAATGTGTATGTATCAGGGACATTTACAAATCCATCGGATGTGAGATTGAAAAACAAAATTAGTCCGTTGAAAGGTTCATTGGCAAAGCTTAGTAAAATTACTGGCGTTACCTATGAATGGAAGAGTAATGAGGAAATAAAGGGAATTATTTCCAACAAAGAGTCTAATGAAGAGATTGAAAAGTTCAATTTCCCTGTTGGGCCCCAGATAGGCGTGATAGCTCAAGATGTTGAGAAAGTTTTTCCTGAACTAGTTCAAACCGATGAAAACGGGTTTAAATCGGTCGATTATGTTAAGTTAGTTCCGGTTTTAATAGAATCGATTAAAGAACAGCAACAGCAAATAAATAACTTGCAGGAGCAAATTACTAAACTACAAAGGCTTTTGATTGAGGTAGTAAAACAGAATAAATGATTTTTCAAAGGGATGAGTAGAACTGAGGTTTATCCCTAAATATTTTTTTAAAGATATTTTTAAGTCTTCTCCCTTGTGAGATTAAACATTTTTCTGCCTTTTAGTAATAACACTAAATTGAAAAGAGGATGAATAGACTTAAGATTTTGCTGTTTTTTACGGTGGTTACAATAACTACTGCAGCGCAGCAACCTACAGGGTTCAGCTACCAGGCCGTGCTCCGCAACAGTAGCGGGCAGGTGCTGGCCAACCAGAACGTAATCATCAAGTTGAGTTTGGTCAATGCCAGCGGCTCAACAATATACTACTCAGAGAGCCATGAACTCCAGACTACTGCCCAGGGTGTGGTAAGCCTTACCGTTGGCGGAGGGACGGTGTTATCTGGAGGGCTTGATGATGTTCCATGGTCAACCCAAACCATCCATTTACATGTTGAGGTGAGTACCGATGGGGTTAACTATAGTGATATGGGGTCTAAGGCAGTACAACCAGTACCGTATACTATCTTCTCGGATAGCTCTAGGGTATCGTATCGATCGGCCGAGAGTACTATTTCCCTTTTCGCCGATTCGGCGGCTCGGGCTGGTTATGCGGATAGTATTAACCTGCGTTTTTCACGCAATCTAGTGGTGGTGGGCAACGAACCCACCAATCCCGATGACCCTATATTTGAGGTTAAGAACAGCAAGGGGGATGTTCTTTTTGGCGTTTACCAGGAGGGGGTAAGGGTAAATATCCCTGATAGCAACATAACCAAGGGAGCCAAGGGAGGATTTGCCGTGGGAGGCTTGACCAACCAGACCAAGGAAGGCCCAGTGGAGTACTTGCGCATCACCCCTGATAGTGCCCGCATCTACATAAAGCAGAATACCGGAGTTAAAGGGGTAAAAGGCGGCTTTGCCGTGGGGGGATTGACCAACCAAACCAAAACGGTTGTTGCTCAAGACCTGCTGTTTGTCCATCCCGATTCGGCCAGAATTTATATCAATGAGAACCCAAGTAAGGGTGTCAAGGGCGGTTTTGCCGTTGGCGGACTAACCAATTTAGCCAAGGCTCAGTCATCAAAACTCTTTAGGTTAACGAAAGATAACTATTTAATTGGGTACCAGGCTGGCGACACCATTACTACGGGAATCTATAATTCTTTTCTGGGTTTTCAAACCGGTAAATCCAATACTATAGGTAGCTGGAATACATTTATTGGCTATCAGGCGGGTATGTCAAATACTGGTAGCGATAACACCTTTATAGGCTATCAGGCTGGTAAGGCCCATACCACTGGAGGTGGAAATGTTTATATTGGTAGTAAAGCCGGTGGGAATGCTTCCAATGGAGTACAAAACATTGTAATTGGCGAATCTGCTGGATTTAATACGACCTTAGGTTTTAAAAATTTATTCATTGGCTTTATGGCAGGTTATAGCAATACCCAGGGATATAACAATATCTTTATTGGGAGTAGTTCTGGTCAAAACAACACTACCGGGAATCGTAATATTTTTATTGGCGATAGCGCCGGTTTTTCAAATACTGCTGGATTTGGAAATACTTTCTTTGGGCTTAAAAGCGGGTTTAATAATACGGAAGGTTATCGGAACCTTTACATGGGCTACATGTCGGGTTACCATAATACCAATGGTTTTGATAACACTTTTCTTGGGGATATGGCTGGTGTGGGAAATACAACAGGACTACAAAACACATTTGTGGGTCAAGCAGCTGGAGCAACCAATATTGATGGCCGAGAAAATACACTTCTTGGAGCAAGTGCAGGTAAGGGAATAATCAGTGGTATAGGCAATCTTATGGTTGGTAGATTTGCTGGTTATAATATTGAGGGAAATAATAATACTTTTTTGGGTACACAAAGCGGTTTCCATTTAAATCAAGATACAGCAAGTTATAATATTTGTATAGGTTATGCTAGTGGAAATGGACTAGATAATGATTATTATAATATTTACATTGGCCAACAAACTGGTTCAAAACCAGGATCACAAAATGTAATAATAGGGCATCAGGCTGGATATATTAATCAAGGAAGTGGGAATGTTTTTATTGGATACCATGCGGCTTTAAATGCAACCAACGTTAATAATAGACTTTATATCACAAATAATGCTGGTGACTCTACTATAACCCTTATTTATGGTAGGTTCGACCAACAAACATTAACCTTTAATGCAAAAGTTGGAATTGGTACCACAGAACCCGATAAACAACTACATGTGGTTGGCGATGCTCGTATTACCGGTGATATTTACTATGGAATAGGTAATGACCAATACACCAAGCCAGACTTTGTTTTTACTTCTGATTACGGCAGCGCGTTTAATCCTTTAGAGGTTGCCCTGTTTATTAAGAAGAATGGCCACCTACCCTGGATGACTAAAGCCTCAGATGAAAAGAATGGCATAAACCTTACCCGTATGCAGTTCGAAACCGTTGAAACGGTTGAAAATCTTCAGCTACAAATCATAGAGCAACAAAAGCAGATTAACTCCCTCAAGGATGAGATTGAGGAGCTCAAATCTATTATTAAGTCATTAAAGTAATTGATTATTAAGCCAAACAAAGGGTAACTGTAAAGTTACCCTTTGTTATTTTCTACTAATTTCATAAGCAAATAGATTTAATAATGGGTAGCATTTCGATTTGGTTCCATAGGTAAATATTTCATACCAATACTGGAATGGTTCAGCCGATTTGCTAGTAATTCACTCAGTTTGTTTGATGCAGGTGCTTCTTTATTTGAATTTTTTCTCAAACTACATTTTCTTTTATTGTTCTACGAAAACCATAAGACTTATTTTTATGTTAATAAAGTGAGCTATATGTTTTGCTGAAGTAGTTCATGAAACATTTTCTTTTATTTCTCCAAACATGCTTTTAGGAATGGACCCGTTTATATGCCAAGCATCGTATTTGTAGATCCAAATATTTTAAGTACTAAAAAGGATACTACATTATTCGTGCTTTCCATGGCGAGTAAAAATTTACAACAGGTTAAAAGGGAAAGCCCAATTAATGAGTAGTAACCCTATTTGCCTTTAAAATTAGGTCTTGTTAGGTCTAATAGAGCATTTACAATGGTTAAGGGATGCGACGGATTCCCGGGAATATATAAATCTACTTTAATATCTTTAAGTATGCTTCGGTTAATGGCTTTGCTATCGGCAAAAAGACCACCGCTTATTGCATCAATACCGCAGAGAATAAATAGTTTGGGTTCGGGGATAGCATCATAAGCAATACGCAATGGTTCTGCCATATTTTCAGCTATAGGGCCTGTAACCACTATACCGTCGGCATGGCGGGGTGAGGCTGTGAATTCGATACCATAACGGCTCATATCAAAATTGGCATTTCCTGCTGCATTTAGCTCCCATTCGCAGGAATTGTCGCCACCGGCCGAGACCTGTCGTAATTTTAAGGATTTTCCAAATATCTTTTTTACCTCTTTTCTGATAGCGTTGACATCAACTCGTATAGGATTGGTTTCCCCTTCTTTTATAATTAAATTTTCTCTAATATTTGTAGCTATTCTGTAATCCTGAGTGAATTTTATTTTTCCGGGAAACGCAAAAGCACATTCCCCACAAAAAGCACATTTCCCCATATCGATGCTGATAGGGTTTGTGCCAATAGCACCCAAAGGGCAAATTTGTGCCAGAACTTGCTCATCAACTTTAGCAGTGTTTATTTCGGGTCGGCCACGAAATGGCGGACGTAAATTCACATTTCTTACATCGGGAATATATTGTTTCCCGTTATGATACATCGCTTTTATTTCCTTAATCATAGCATTAATTTTACAAATCGTGTCCGCAGTAACTTAAATTATAGCTTTTATTGTTGATAGGGAAATCAGAAATTTCAACATTTCTCAACGATAATTCCAGTGCTTTCCAATTATGCACAGATGGGTCTTTTATTTTGTAGTGTTTTATTTTTCCGGCCTCATCGGTTATGGCACAATGGCAGATTTCGCCCCGCCATGCTTCTACCAATGATATTGCAAAACGATTTGGTTGTAATTCAAGTTGATAATTTGGTTTTTCATTTGAAGAAGCATCAAATTTGTAATTTTGCATTACATCCCTAATCCATGCTATCGATTTTCGAATCTCTTTCTTTTTCAGTAGGAAACGAGCAAAAACATCGCCTCTTTCAGTTGTCACAGTTGCATAAGCAAATTTTTGATAGGCAATATTCGGATGGCTAACGCGAATATCTCTTTCGATTTGAGACATACGGGCCGACAATCCAACAGTTCCAATTTTCTGGGCTTGCTCTGTTGTAACCGTTCCCACAAAATCAAAACGATTTTGAACGCTTGGCAGCCTGAAAGTAATGTCAACCATTTCTTCAAATTGTTTTTCGTATTTTGCAAGCACATTTAGTAATTCATCTTTCAATTCTTCGGTAAAAGGGAGATGGGTTCCCCCAAGCCTGATAAGACTTTTGCCAAATCGGTTTCCGCACCAAAATTGTGTAAAGTTTATGATGGCGGTACGCAAAATACCAAAAACATTAGAGCCAAAATGATAGGCAATATCGGTGCATAATGCGCTAATATCGCCGGTATGAATAGCAATTCGTTCCAATTCTAAAGCTACTGCACGTTCAATGTGTCGTTGTTCGCTTAATTGTTTATTGGCTAGGGCTTCAAAAGTTTGAACAAAAGCAGTAGAATGGCCAATTACGGTATCGCCTGCTATATTTTCGGCTAACAGGTTACGCTGCAAATTATTTTCTTTTTCTAAAAACAATTGTTCTATTCCCCGATGTTGCCAGCCCAATTGGATTTCGAGATGCAATACATTTTCGCCGTTACAAATAAATCGGAAATGTCCGGGCTCGATAATTCCGGCATGAATAGGCCCAACACCAACTTCGTGCAATTCCTCACTTTTTATGGAATAGAAAGGATAATCGTTTATTTGCATTTCTTTATTGGCACGGTTATGTGCAAAGCGAACGGGTTTTAGCCACGGGTGTCCAATGAAATTGATACCAAAATTCTCGTGAATTTCCCTTTCAAAAATATGTAATGCAAATACTTCTTTGCTCAATGATGCAAGTTCGGGTTTCTTGTCAGGTTTCAGAAAATGTGAAAGCAATAAAATATTATGATTTTTATCGTCGCCTATAGCCATAATAAAATGTAAACCCTTGGCGGTTTTATAAGCAAAGTAGTTTAAGCAATGCCTTTGGGGTTGCTTAAGCAGCTCAACAACCTTTTGGTAGAAATCCGAATACGGGAAAATACCAATACATTCTATATCAATAGATTGGTTATTCTGAATACTCGTTATTTTATTGAATTCAATCATAGGCGTTAATTAAGTATTGAAATTGCATTGTTGATTAAATCGACAAAAAATGTAGGTGGGTTTATTCCCAGGTACATAACAAATCCATAGAAACCTAACTGAATAATGTTCTCTAAGTAGTTGGGTTGAGATGTCTCTATCTTATCCGGTACATTTCCGAAGAGCACACCTAAAAATATCTTTCCAAGAATGTACATAATTACAGTAAGTAAAATTAGGGCAACTACGGCAATGAGATACCGATGTCCTAGGAACAGAGCTTTAAAAACCAAGAACTCACTCACAAAAAGGCCCGAGGGAGGAATTGCTGTAATACTTACCAATCCTACAAGCATGGTTATTCCTGCAAGTGGATTTATATTAAAAAATCCCGAAAAATCATCCAACCATTTGGACCTAAAGATATTATGAATTTGATTGATTTGATAAAACAATCCTGCTTTCACAAAGGAATGTAAAACAACATGTAGGATTGCAGCATAATACCCAATCCCTCCAACTGCTAATCCTAAGGTTACAATTCCCATGTGTTCCATGGTTGAAAAGGCATAGGTTCGTTTCAATCGTTTTACACGCAATAATTGAATTGATGCAATAAAAATGGAAAAAAGCCCCACTATGAATAATAAATTTTGTGTCCAGCTAACAATGTTGGAATGAGCTATAGCTGCAAATGTTCTGAAAATGGCTATAAAACCAACATTCACCAGAACGGTAGACATTAATGCATTGATTGGCGAAGGCGCAATGGTTTTAGCATCAACAGCTACGGCATATAGCGGGAAAGCACTCAATTTAACCGAAAACCCTGTAATTATCAATAGGATGGATATTTTTAGCCAAAAAGGATTGCTGCTCCATGCAAAACTTTTAAGCGTATCAAAATTTAAATTTGTGAGACCATTGTCGCTCACAGCAATGCTCAACAGTAAAATTCCTACAAAAGCCAGTGCAATACCTATGGATGAAACGAATAGGTATTTCCATGAAGCTTCAAGGGCAATTTTGGTTCGTTCAAAGAAAACGAGTATGGATACAAAAATTGTTGTGGCCTCGATGCATACCCATAACACAGCAATATTATTTGAAAAGTAGGCTGTTTGCAGTGCTGTTATCAACATGATTAATGCAGAGTAGTATATCGAAACTCTTCTTGAGCTATAGTCAAATTCTCTTAAATAATTTTTACTGAAATAAAAGGTAGCTATGCTCAAGATGATTAAAACAAATGACAAAAGTACACCCAAGCTATCGAACTTAAAGAAAGTACTATCGATGCTATTAATATTCAGATAAGCATACGAATCCGTAATAACCAATGACAATAAAAACAAAACAGATAATATAGCAATTACACTTTTTTTCTTAAAAAGAAAAATACTTAAACTGATTGCTATGGATAAAATAATAAATAGTAAATACATGCTTTTTAATCTTTTAGTTCAGTAAGTTCATCTACCCTATCGGATTGAAAAGTATTTCCCACTTTATTTATAAATATACCTAACACAAGAATACCCATTATAACATCAAGTAGTACCGCTAAATTTACCAGTAAAGGCATGGTATTGCCAACAGCCAGCGATAACATAAATATGCCATTCTCAATAATTAGATATCCCACAACATGCGAAAAGATATTTTTATGAATGATAATGAAATAGAAACCGTAAATAATTGATGCAAAAGCAACTGTTAAGAATTGAGTATGCATTCCGCTTCCTAATGTATTGTTGCTTAAAATAAAACATAATATTAGGATAAGTATGACAATGATAACCGAATAAAAAACAGGCACTGATGGTTCGTGTATGCGTTTTAAACCATTATGTTTTCTAACTTTGTTTAAAAACCATGGTACAATAATTGATTTTACCACTATGGTTTCCGTAAGGATAAAGATTAAATCAAAAATTTCAATATCCTTTAAACTGGAAAAAACCATGCCGAATAATGTGAATCCTTGAATGGCTAAAAGCCAAACAAACTTTTTTACTCTTTCGGAAAAAGCAAAATAGATTAAACTTATTGCGTATATGATAATAAATAAATAGGTCATTTTAGTTCAAAATTATTTTTTGTGTAATAATTAAAGTGGTTAAAAATGCTACAATTGCAATGGCAGATAATACAATAATCCATTGCGGATTTTTATTCATCTTGTTTCTTGCTCTAAAAGCCTCTAATATTCCAACTAAACTTGCAAAAATCAACTGAACAACTACATAAACTGCTATTTTTTCGTATAAATTCCATGAACTTTTTATAATAAAGTTAGCAATTAAACCTCCATACATAGCAAATTTCAACCATGTAGCAATATGAATTAAAGCTAAATCAAAACCACTGTTATCCAATACCATAACTTCGTGAATCATGGTTAGTTCAAGGTGTGTTTTGGGGTCGTCAACCGGCATTCGGGAGTTCTCTACCATAGCAATATATATCAGCACAAAAATTGATGCAACACTTATAGCATATGATAAATTGCTTCCGATGTGAAAATTTGCAAAAAGTTCCTGAAAAGATATATTGTTTGTAAACAGTGCCACGGAACCAACTATTATAAAGAACGCTGGTTCAACCAACATGGAGTATAACGCTTCTCGATTAGCCCCCATCCCTTCAAAACTGCTACCGGTATCCATAGCTGCTATTATCATCATGAATTTTCCAATGGCTATTAAATAGGCAAAGAAAACAAAATCGCCATGAAACGATAATAGTCCGGCTTCTCCGTCAAAAGGAATAAAAAATACAGCCAATAGTACCGATGAAAAATAAGCAATAGGTGCTATTCTATAAATAATACTTGTTGTTGAGCTATAAACCGCCCCTTTCTGGAACAATCGGATAACATCGTAAACTGGTTGCAGTATCGATGGCATTTTACGAGCTGCAATTTTTGCTTTTATTTTTGTTATTATTCCAACAAAAAACAGTGCAGATATTACTATTAATAGTAAACTAATCATATTAAATTTAAGTAAGTTAGTAACCCTATAACCATAATAAAAACAAGCGCATAAAGCAGATAGTGTTGTATTTTACCTGTTTGAAAGACAGCAATTTTTTCAAAAAAGTTAAGCGTTTTATTTGATGGATTGACAACTAAATTATCCTCAAAAATATCGCTCGAATGTGTTTCAAAACTTCTTTCTTTAGGAAAAATCTCTGCAGTTTCAAAATCTTTAAATTCCTTTCTAACATTCACCAATTTTGACGACAATTGAACAAAATTATCAGCATATGAAGTAGCCGTATATTGATGTAATGCCGGATCTGCACCAGTATATCCGCAACCCCAAGTATCATTCTCTGAAACCTGATGTCGCTTTTGTTGCCAGGCTCTGAGTAACCAAAATAGTCCGATTATTGTAATAAAAATACCGGACGAAAGACTAATTTTATTCAAAACGGGTGTTATTTCGGAAAGTATTGATGCATTTTGGGTAAAAATAGCCAAAACATTCGCCAGTGGCTGAACAATGATAAAGGAACCCATTCCAATAAGAAGGATTAAAAAGCCTATCAAAAAATTTGGGATGAGCATTACCGATTCAACTTCGGTAACATTTTTTGTTTTGTCGCTTCGCCCTATTCCAAGAAAAATGATGCTAAATACTTTGGTAAAGCAAAATATGGCTAAACCACCGATAATAGCCAGTCCTGAAAAA
>DYKO01000014.1 GCA_020722565.1 Rikenella microfusus | reverse complement strand
AATATTTATTTACAAAGCCCTCTTAAAAAGTTGCATTAATTACTTGAATTTAGGTTAAAATATAATGGTATAAAACATTCATTTATGGCAGCCACATACTCAAATTGACAAAAATATGGGAGTTCTATCCGAGCGTTAGTGTGTGTAAGTTAAAAACATAACTTACTGATATTTTATAATACTAAAATTTTTGTACGGATGAAAAAACATTTATTGCTTACATCGATTGTTTGTTCTACCTTAATTTTTTTAAAAGCGAATGCACAAACGGATTCAACTAAACAAATTAAAATTGACCTAGAATTTAGACCGAGAACCGAATTTAGATATGGTTATGAGCAATTACGAAATGATACGCTCTCCCCAGCATTTTTTACCACTAACCGAAGTAGAATAAACATCACCTACAAGCAACAAAACTTTAAATTTCATACTTCTTTTCAGGATGTTCGTGTTTTTGGGCAATATGGTCAAAAATCAACTGCTGGTTCGTTAAGTGTTTTTGAAGTTTATATTGATACTTACCTCAGCAATAATTTGTATGTACGCATTGGACGCCAAGCAGTAGAGTTAGATAATAAACGTCTTTTTTCAAAAGCAAATTGGGATCAACATAGTAGGGCTCATGATGGATTTAATTTAGTATTTAAAAATAATAAACTACTATCTGAAATAATGCTTTTTTTTAATCAGACATCAACGCCAAACTTTGGCACTAATTATTCCCCAACAGGATTTTCAAGTTACAAATTTCTAGGGCTCCACCATTTTAAAGCAAAATTATCAGAGTCATTGTATGTTTTGACAATCAATGCCTATGATGGATACCAAAGTTTATCCAACCCAGAAGTATTATATGTAAGAGGCACCTCCGGGGGTAGATTGACTTGGCATAATAAAAAGGTTTCAGCTACATTAAGTGGATATTACCAATACGGACAATTACAATATAGTAAAGCAATAAGTGCTTTTTATCTTCAGCCCGAATTAAGAGTTAATTTCAATAAGCTGACCACTCGCTTAGGTATGGAATACATGAGCGGCGACGATGTTGCTAAAGTATCTTCCTCTTCAAATTCATTTGTGCCACTCTACGGTGTTGCTCACAGCTTTATGGGACATATGGATTATTTTACTAAATTCCCTAAAAACGTAAATAATGGAGGTTTAATTAATCCATATCTGTTTTTGCAATATGGAATTAACAAAAAAGTAAGCATAAAAGTAGATGCACATGTTTTTATTTTGCAAAATACTGTATTGGATAACAACGCGAATCCGATAGACGCTTATTTAGGATTTGAAAACGACCTTTCCATTCAATACAAAATCAATGATTTTACTACTTTAGATTTTGAAATTGCTTATATGTTGCCCACTTCAAGCATGGAATTTCTCAAGGGTGGAGACAGTAAATTGGTCCCTATTTGGAGCTATCTAATGATTACCTTTAGACCAACCATTATCAATCAAATCATAAATACCCAAAAATAATAAATCTCTGTTAGCCGAGATAAATTTTAAAAATCTACAAGGCATCTTGCCTTGATAGCACTCATCTCTTTAATCGAAAAGTGTATTATATTACGAGTTACATTAAATGCAACTCAGGACAATAAATATAACGTTTTACTACGAGTAGATTTTCTTAAGATGCTGAATTCAAATAACAAAAGCACGTATTTGACTTATTAAGATACAAACTATACCCCTGTATAAAGGTTAGGTTTGTGCAACAATAGTATTAAAAAGAATGCCTTCGACGCTCCTTTTTACATTCCCTTCTTACTTTTGTTTAATTTTTTAAATTCCTTACAAACCGAAGTAAGACCACACTCTACACACTTTGGCTTACGAGCATTACAAACGTATCGCCCATGCAGGATAAGCCAATGGTGGGCTTTTGGTATAAGTTCCTCAGGGATATTTTCCATTAGCTGCCTTTCTACAGCCAGCGGGGTTTCGGCATTGCTAACTAAACCTATCCTATTGGCTACACGAAAAACATGTGTATCAACTGCCATTGCGGGTTTATCAAAGACTACCGATAGGATAACGTTGGCGGTTTTTCGTCCTACCCCTGGCAAGCGCTGAAGCTGTTCAATATCATCTGGCACAACCCCGTTAAACTCTTTCACCAACGTTTGTGCCATTCCAAGCAGGTTTTTAGCCTTGTTATTCGGATAGGAGCAACTTTTAATCAACTCAAAAATCTCCTCAATAGTTGCAACTGATAAGCTTTGAGCATTGGGGAAACGTTTGAAAAATTCGGGAGTAATAAGATTTACGCGCTTATCGGTGCACTGCGCGCTTAAAATAACAGCAACCAATAGTTCATAGGCATTGGTATAGCGCAACTCGGTCTCAGCTATGGGACGGGTACGCGAAAAGTATTCTATTACAAAATGGTACAGGTCTTTTTTGGACAACATGTTAAGATGGTTTGACCATCAAATATAAATTTTTTTTGACCTTACATAGCTATTCCCCAATGGTTAACACTGAAACTATTTGCTACCTTTGCAATAAAAAATTTTCTACATTGGCACTAATATACTTGCAAGCAGAAAATATATTTAAGTCATTTGGCGATTTGGAGGTTCTAAGCGATGTTTCGCTGAGCTTATTTCAGGGGCAACGTAGCGCCTTGGTGGCAAAGAATGGTACAGGAAAGAGCACATTGCTTAATATCCTCGCCGGATATGATGCACCTGATTCGGGAAAGGTAATCCTGCGCAACGATATTCGGATTGGGTATCTGCCCCAGGAACCCCTGCTTGACCCATCAAAAAGTATTATTGAAAATGTTTTCACTGCAGATGATGAGGTATCATCAGCTATACGTTACTACGAAAAAGCGACCGAAACTAACGATAAGGATACGCTGCAAATGGCCATTGACGAAATTGACCGGTTAAACATATGGGATAGAGAACACAAGGCAAAACAAATACTTTCGGTACTGCAACTTACCAAATTTAACCAACCAGTGGCATACCTTTCGGGAGGGCAACGAAAGCGCGTTGCGCTTGCATCGGTTCTCATAAGCGAACCCGATCTTTTAATTCTTGATGAGCCCACCAACCACCTTGATTTGGATATGGTGGAATGGCTCGAGGATTACCTAATCCGTTCGCAGAAGACCCTGCTAATGGTAACCCACGACCGATACTTTTTAGATCGGGTATGTACCCAAATTATTGAGATGAATCAAAAACAGGTTTTCACTTACAATGGGAACTACAGCTATTTTATTGAAAAGCGCGATGAACGCATAAGATCAAAACAAGCCGAAATTGATAGGGCCAACAACCTGTTACGTCGCGAAACAGAATGGATGCGACGCATGCCAAAGGCTCGGGGAACAAAAGCAAAATACCGGATTGATGCCTTTTATAAATTAAGGGAAACCGCCCAGCAACGAATTGGCTCAGAAGATGTTGAAATTTCAACAGGCGCATCACGACTGGGGAAAAAAATAATGGGGGTTAAAAACCTTACCAAAATTTTTGATAATAAAACCATAATTAAAGATTTTACATACACCTTTAACCGATTTGAACGCCTTGGAATCATTGGAGCCAATGGAACCGGAAAAACCACTTTTTTGAATCTTATTACAGGAAATCTACAACCCGATTCCGGCATCATCGATTGTGGTGCTACCGTTAAAATTGCCTATTACAAGCAATCGGGGATGGAGTTTCCTGATGATGCAAAGGTTATTGATGTTGTTAGGAAAATTGCCGATGTTATTACCCTTGCCAATGACAAAACCATAACTGCATCGCAGTTTCTAAACAATTTTCTTTTCACTCCCGAAAAACAGTACACCTACATTCGAAAGCTAAGCGGCGGCGAAAAGCGCCGGCTTTACCTGCTTACCATCCTTATGCAAAACCCAAACTTCCTTATTCTAGATGAGCCTACAAATGACCTTGACATTTTTACGCTAAATGTGTTGGAGGATTACCTGATAAATTATCCGGGTGTAGTTGTAGTAGCCTCACACGACCGCTACTTTATGGATAAAATTATTGACGGTCTGCTCATTTTTGAAGGCAATTCCGAGATAAGTGGGTTTCCTGGCAACTATACCGAATACCGCCAATGGGTTAAGGAACAGGGAATAAAAGACGAAAATAAATTGCCACAAAAAAATAAAACCCAAAGACAGCAAAGGCAACAATCCGAAAAGAAAAAGAATAAGTTAACCTATTCGCAAAAAAAGGAACTGGAACAGCTAACCATTGAATTGGAAAAACTTGAACAAGAAAAAAAAGAAATTGAAAACCTATTAAATACCTGTAGCCTAACCCCTGAACAGGTATTGGAAAAATCGAGCCTTTATAATGAAATTTCAAAAATTATTGAAGGGAAAGAGCTGCGCTGGCTCGAGTTAAGCGAACTTGATTCGTAATTTATTTCAGCATAATCACCTTGTATACCCTTTGTGTTTCATTATCAATCCTAAACCTGTTATCAATTCTATAGCCAATTACCCAAACAATATCATTGCCGGAGGTTAGAACAAAAACCTTCTGCTTATCGGCTACAGGCAATTTAATGTCGATCAGGAAATCACTTACCTTCTTAAAACCTTTCATTCCGAGAGGAATGAAGCGATCGCCGGGGCGCCAGTGTCTGATTCGTAGTGGAAACTTAAGTTTTTGCCAATCGAGATTCGCCACTTTGGTGTCTTTTTCAATATTAATAATGATTGCATCAAAGGTTTGAAAAATCATTTTTAGCGGCTCATCAATGCTTTCTGTTTCAGGATAAATTTCTATATCAATATCCTCAGTTCTAATTTTAGGCTGAACAATAAGAAATTCTCTATCGTGAAAAACCGTATGTGTTTCAGATTCTATAAACTTCCCAGAAATTGAATGGATAAGATTATAGGCTTCGCGAGCCTGTGAAGGGGTAAAACCAAAATCGGCAAGAAACTCAACAAGAAAGAGCTGCGCTGCAGGCACATCATTTAGCTTCGAAAGGCTGAGCAGGAAGCTATTACCCTTGCCCCTAACAAGGGTGCTTCGAATTTGCTCAAGTTGCCTATCCACCAAAACTTGTGACTCACTAAGATTTGCAGCGGTTAATGCAATAGATTGATAAACTGATGGATTTAAGTTTTGTAAAAGGGGAAGAACCTTATGTCGAATAAAATTTCGCTTATACTTGGTGGTAGCATTACTTGAATCTTCGCGATAGTTGATATTATGGGCATTGGCGTACTCTTCAATCTCGGAACGTAGGGCAAAAAGCAACGGTCTAATAACTTTTCCATTTACATGTTTAATACCTGTAAGGCCCTTTAGTCCGGTTCCCCGGGATAGATTTAACAACACAGTTTCAACGGAATCGTTTAGGTTATGGGCAATGGCTATCCGTGTGTACTTGTGTTCCCTGCAAAGCTCATCAAAATAGGCATAGCGTAGCTTACGTGCGGCAACCTGAATGGAAAAGCCATTTTCCTTGGCATACTCCATGGTATCGAATCGGATGGAATGAAACTGAATGCCGTTCATCAGGCAGTAGTAACGAACAAATTGTTCATCGCCATCGGATTCCTCGCCCCTAAGGCTAAAGTTGCAATGTGCAACACCCACACTTAAACCCGTATGGATTAGCAGGTGTAAAAGCACCATGGAATCGATGCCACCGCTAACCCCAACCAAAATTTTATCTTGATCCGAAGCCATTTGATGGCTGCGCATGAAATCTATTAGCCTACTCTGCAACATTCAACCTTGCATTTAGTGTATCCAAAATGGCTCGCGCCTTGACCAAACATTCATCATACTCTGCCTCCGGAATCGACTTAAATGTAATTGCACCGCCAACCGTAAACGACAGGTAACCGTTGGCAGAGTTGTAAAGCAAGCTACGAATAACTACATTAAAATCAAAATCGCCATTTGGGGCAAAGTAGCCCACTGCCCCGGAGTACAATCCTCGTTGGGACCGTTCGAATTGCTCAATCAGTTCCATTGCCCTAACCTTTGGTGCTCCGGTCATGGAGCCCATTGGAAACGTAGCCCTAATTGAATCGGTTGGGCGAAGCCCATCGGCCAGCTCACACGATACGGTTGAAATCATTTGGTGCACCTGCGGGAAGTTGTATATTCCGCAAAGCTCGTTTACCCTGACGCTTCCGCGTTTGGCAATTCTTGACAGGTCGTTACGAACAAGGTCAACTATCATAACATTCTCGGCACGCTCCTTTGGATCGGTTCTCAGGCGCTCCATTGCTTTTATGTCGTCGGGCTCACTTTTCATGCGGGGAGCAGTCCCTTTAATGGGTTGACTGACTAATAGCGCCCCCGATTTACGAAGGTAACGCTCGAGACTGGCACATAGTAAATATTTTTCGTTGTACCTAAAAAATGCTCCAAATGGTGTGGGTGATTTATCGTAAAGCCTGTTAAACACTCCAGCAGGTGAAATGGTAGCATTGCTGGTAAAAAACTCCTGACAAAGGTTCATTTCGTAGATATCGCCACGCGCGATATGGCGTTTAACCTCCTCTATGGTTTGCAGGTACTTGGTTTTGCTGAATCGAGAATTAAAAGATATTGACTGTTGAACTATTTCATCGATATAAACCTCATCTTCAACTATCTTTATTAGTTTTTGGATATCGTCAATTGATATTTCATCGGGGAAATAAAGAAACTCTGCAACATCATTCCTGCAAATAATTACAATGGATGGATAAAAGAAAAACATATCGGGGAAGCCAATTGAATCGGGGTTTGATGAGGATAGCCTTTCAAGTTGATTTTTCAGGTCGTAGCCAAAGTAACCAAAAACCCAATCGTTGGCATTGATTAGAAAGGAATCCAATTCATCAAAATGATGTGAAACGGGGCAACACACCTTCCTTGCACCAATAGCAGCAGCCAGTTGAAACCGTGATGATTCATTGGTTTTTGGTATTGTAAAACTGTCGCTACCGCGCAGGAGAACTCCAATATTTGAATCTGCCACTACATGAGCAAGATTCTTCGAAAACTGCTGGATACTCCGGGGCTTATGAATAAATGATTTGCGCATAGGCGCAAAATTAGGCAATTGTGATATGTGTAAGATAGGCGAATGTAAATTTTTCCAAAAAACAACATCTATGTAAAAAACATACTGAAAAAACTCAGAATGTCTTAAGTTATTGCTGTACTATTTAAAAGTCTTATTATGAATGCCAGTAACTTGGTCGTTTTATCTATTTGATTTAAACTGATTAACCATATCTGTTATTGTTTTTTCTAAAGGTGTGTAGAGAAGGCCCAGTACCCGGCGGCTTCGAGATGTGTTATAGGCAATACGGAATCCGATGTTACGTGCTACAAATTTAGGCGACAGTCCAAACATCCAGCTGACCAAATAAAGCAGAAACTTGGGTGCAACCATTTTAGGTAGCTTAAACTGTCGTGGAAAATTCTGATTAATCACCTTTACCAAGTCCATTATAGAAGCAATACGTTCAGCAATAATAAAGCGACCATTTAAAGTTTCATTTTCCATGGCTAATACATGAGCATGAGCAACATCGCGCACATCAACAAAACCGAAGAAGAGTTCAGGTGCACCTAAACGATACTTACCTGAAAGTAGGTCATTCATAATCTGTAGGCTCTCTGAGTTAGATTTCTTAGCGAGTGATGGTCCCATAACCAATGCAGGGTTAATTACCACCAAGTTCCATTTTTGCTGGCTTTTGTATATCATCCAGGCTTCCCTTTCTGCTTCTACCTTTGAAAAAGAATAGGGTTGATGCCATAGGCTGCTGGTTTTGTTGAAATTATCCTCAGTAAACTCAGTTAGTCCCAATTCGTGCATATCAATATTATCGCCATGAACAGCGGCCACACTCGAGGTGAACACCACCCTTTTTACCGTTGACGATTTACTTGCAGCATTCAGCACATTTCGAGTTCCCTTAACGGCAGGTTCAACCAAATCGGTTAAAGGATTTCTAAAACGAAGGGTAAAAGGCGATGCCATATGAATAATAGCATGGGCACCCTCGGCAGCATTATCGAATGAACCATCAACAAGTAAATCGGCCTCAAAGAACTCAAGCAAATTACTGGAACCAGGTAAGTTACTCATGTGCTTATACTTATCAGTTTGTGCCAACGAGCGCACAGGCACCCTAACCCTATAACCATTTTCCAAAAGTTCCCTTACAACCCACGAGCCAATATATCCGTTCCCTCCGGTGACAAGAATTATTTTTTGCATTGTAAAATATTTTTGGGATACAAACAAAATATTATCACAAAAGTTTAGAGCAGCTAAAACTGTAAAATGTAGGGTCCCTTAATCCTGAAATTTTCGAAGTTCTTACGCGCTTCCGTTGAAATCAACCAGTATGCAACCTCTGCGTTCTGTGGTAAACGAGGGTAGTAACCAAAACGAAAAAGGAAAGTAGGAAAGATTAAACTTTCGTTTTTTAAACGCAAACCGAGCCCAAAACCGCTATACATTGGGTTTAAATAAACTAACTCATCAGCCTGTCCAATCAAACCCAAATCGGCAAAAACATAAAATGCCGGTCTAAAGCCCCATATGTAATGGGGAGAGTACATCATGGTTTCAAAATTGAACATTAATCGGGTTTGCCCACAAAGTTCAGGACTATTAAGTCCGCGAATACCATAGTTGTTCTGAAGTACCACGTACTCTCGCTCTCCTTTAAAACGGGCAGCACCACGGGTAAAATCGTACCGAACAAAATGGCGGATGCTACTACGTCCTAAATGAAAAGGTTTGGTAAAGTATTGAGCCCTAATGTTAATAACAGCTTGCTCAATTTTATGCCCTTCGGCTAAATATCCGCCTAAGCGTGATGAAAGGAAAAGATACCCAATGGGGGTTACCTCAGCAGCCGACATCTCTCCGCCAATCAGAAAGCGACGCTGAAAATCGCTTTGCTCAATACCGCTGGTTAGTTGAATCTTGTAACCAACAGGAATATCCTCAGTGGATCCAAAACCAAAGTAAAGACTTGAACGATAAATATTTTGATTGGACAAACCTACCGATACTACATAATCGCGAAATGAATGAAAATAAGGGTTTACATACATTGAAACAGGCAAACGCGAGAAAAAATCTTTTTGATAGTATCGGAGGGCAAACACCAAATTCAGCGGAGCTACCGAAGGGGAACGACGGCTAACGCGAATTGAACGGCCAATCCACCAATCCTGCAATCGATAGCTAATATGAATAACTGAATCGTTAGTAAAGATTCGATAGGGTTCATCAGAGAATTTTAACTCTATTCCACCGGCATATTGTGTTCTTGATGCATAAAAATCGCGATTAAACTTAACGGAATAGGTCTCATAACCATGTCCATTTCTTAAAAAAAATGTACTTGATATGTATGAACCAAAGTAATCGGGCACATCGAATTCGCCTTGGTACGACCATGGGCTTAAAAATGTCTTATCGTAGTATGCTGTGGCTTTGGTTTTTAAGCCTAACCCGGCAAAATTGCGCTCTAAAAGTACAAACTTCATCTTTTCAGGCGAGCTATATTGCATTCCTGCGGAGGTAGTCCATTGCTCTTTTGTAATAACAGTAACCCTTACCTGATTGGTGTCGTCAAGGGTTTCTAAAACAATATTAACATCTTCAAAAAGATTTCGTTGCCGGAGCAGCTGCTCGGCCTCCGCCATTTCATAGGGTATAACCCTATCGCCCTCCGAAAAAATTAATGAATTACGAATAATTGCTTTCCAAGTGGGGAAATGAACAGCATTTCCAAAGCGTTCAACTCTATTCTGCGGTCCTTGTGTTGAGTCAAAAACCGAGTAGCCGAAGGGTGAAAGCCTCAAAAAAAGAATTTGAGCGATAGTCTTCCCCTCATAGGCCATAAACTTATTGCTGGCTACCTGATTATCATATGCTGGCGATGTGATTCGATTCTTTCGTCCAAACCATTTATACATGGTTGTAGAGAGGTTATTTTTTAGAGAGTCGGGCCAAACAATATCTAAAAATGCATTATTCCCAGAAAAGGTTTTGTTGGTAAGAAATGATAAAGAAACCATCATTACAAAAGCAATGATGGTTTTAAGTAATTGAATAGATAAATTAATTGATTTAAACATTTATCTCAGAGCATCCTTAATCCTTAGAAAATTTCTTTGCATTTATTTCAACCTTAAGTATAAAGAAATAATTTTCCTCGTCGAGTTGGAGAAACTGGTAGTTCAATGGCTCGCCGATTTTTCGGGCAATATCAATCAAACCAAGGCCTGCTCCCCCCTTATCAGAAAGGCTACCCTCACGAATCTGGCGCTTGTACATCTCCTTAAGTTCCTCTGGTGTAGCTTTATTAACAGTTATAAGGGCATTTTCAAGGTGATCTTTATGCTTACGAGCCACCCTGTTCGAGGTGATAATGTAGTAGGTATCGGACTTCTTCCCTATTATAAAAAGGCCCTTTCCAATATTTCGTTCCTGAATCTCATCAGAATGCTTGTTCATGTTCTGCAGGGTTTCAACCATTACATGATAAACCTTCCGTTGCACCGAACGCTCCTCACTATTTTTTTCCATATCCGATTCAGCCATAGAGGTAAACATTTTTGTTATTTCATGACTGAATTCTCCTAAATATACAAGAGAAAATCCATTATCAATCATCTCGTCATAGATGTTTGATATTGACTTGATGAAATTGAATGTTAGATTCATATGTTAGTTAAGTTTTAAAGATGATTAATATAAAATATTAAATAGTAATGGGTCGGAAATTGCTCCCAACCCAAAACAGTTACAAACCAAGCACTTCCTTTCCCTGAATGCAGCGAATATCTCTAGGAATATTGGCCTCAGCAATGCGTTTCAAATCGGCCTGCAACTCTTCGGATATAAATCCTTTTTCAGCAAACCATTTCTTAGCGCCCTCATAATCGCCATTACCCTGCAGGGTTAAAATATCATGAGCTAGCGCATTCATTGCTTCGGTCATTTTATCAAAATTAACCCTATATGTTCCAGTATTAGGGTTACGCTCAAAAGCACCACGTTCAAGCAGATAGTTAAAGCAAACCATATTAGCCTTTCCGTGAGATGAGGCTGCCCCAAATCGAACTGATCGGAAAATGCTTGCAACAAATGTTACATAGTTATCCATCATATCCTTTTCGGGTAACTCTCCCATTTGGGCTAACTGTGAAACCATGAAAAGACCAAGTATATCTGCCTTTCCCTCTTCTAGAGCAGAATGCATTTCCTTTAAGGCCTCTCTAACTGTGCCTTTCCCCTTTACCAGATTCTTTATACCTAAGCCATGGCCTGCCTCATGAAACATAACATTCTCAAAAAATGCATCAAATTTGATATGGTCGCGTTGATCCTCATCAATAAGTATATTGCCGATGGGTAACAAAATTTTGTCGAATTTTGCTTTCATGCCATTTTTGAGTTGAAGCTTACGGCTTCCCTTCTCTAGATGTACCCTTGGATCATTGGGAAGGTTTATGGCAATAGTTTTGCTCCCTGCGTTACAGTCGCCTGCATAGTAAATCACTTCGTAAACTCCCAAATCGGAATCAATGCCCGGCTTTTCCTTTTTGTAGGAGGGTTCAACAGGTAGGCTTTCCTGCAGCTTTGGTAGCAATGCCGCAAAACGATTTATTTTTTGCGTCCATTCCATATCTTTTATCAGGATATAGGCTTCGTATGCTGCTTTATAGTTGAACAGAGCATCTTCGTAGTTTTCGATTGGTCCAACCACAAAGTCGATTCTGTTATTTTTCATATCCATCCATGCCATGTCACTAGCCAGGTAATCATCGGACTGAAGGGCATCGGCACGTAGGGTAAGATACTTTTTTAAACCTGCATCATCGGCGAGTTCTGCTGCCTTTCTAATTAATTCCGCTGCCTTGTCAATTTTTTCCTTGTACACCAAGTGGTAGGGAACCGATTCCAATTTCCCTTCAGAATTTCGGACTATAAGGGTATACAAACTAGTTTTGTTGGGTGCAGCAAAGGCCTCAAACTCTTCGCGGGTCATATCCTGAGGATAAAAACGTGCACCAAGAGGTTTGGGGCCAATTCCTTCGATAAAAGGTTCATTATTATTTAGCCTTTCCCATGGGCCATAATTGATATATACAAACTCACGGGTAGCATCATCCGTAACTTTTGATAAAAGTTCCTCCTTATCACCATAGGTTTGCAGCCAAAACAACTCATCCATAATTTCAGCGGCCTCAAACAGGTAGAGAAGCATTTGCTTCTCGTTTGCCGATAGGTTGATGATATCAGCTTTAAGCTCTACGAGGGCAAACTCGTTAACCTTTTTTTGCATCATGCTTTCCTGCTTTTTTTTGTCGGTTTTACAGCCTGAAATGGTAATCAGGACAATCGTAAAAATAGCTAATGTTGTTTTCATCATAACTATGAATGATTTTGGGTTACTTTTCTTCTAAAACGTCATCGGAGTTAAACCGGAAGCCCAAACGCTTACCGGTTTGCAATTTGGCATTCTCAATTTTGGTATTTAGCTGTATAACTGAAGCAATTTTTACAACGTCATAGGGTGGAACTAAAAGGTCGAATTCGAGGGCATACGTAATAGCCGTTTCGATGATTCTTCTCAGGGCAGGTTTATCAATTTTAGCCTGTCCGAAATTATTGTAAAGGAATCCCATTTGGCGTTTGCCTTCAACAAAGTAGTTATATTCCCGGTTCACAAAAATACGTCCAATCAGGTAGCCAAGGTCTTCCATACGGTTATACCGGAATGAATCAGCTAAAAAGTTGTAGATGTTAATTATACCACAGTATGAGTTAAGCACCTCATCGCGGACGTACGATAGCTTCCAGATGCTATGATCGCGGTCGAACTCAAAAACGTTGGTATGCATGCTAAATATTAGCAAATCGCCGGCAACCCTAATCTCTGCTTCATACTTTCCCCTATCGTTATACTCTAGCCGAACGCGTTTATCAACACCTTTTAATGAATTATTGTAATCCTCTTCAATGTCCCTGAGAACATCCTTAATCATGTTGAAAACCTCAAGGGTATTATCATATATTTTCTGCTTAATAACCGCCTTTTCTCTAAGTAGATTTTGAATTTTTTCCTGAGTATTTGGTTCATCCATAATAAGATCAATTTAGAATTACTCCCAAATATACATTAAACGATAGATAAAACCAATAAAAATGGTTGCCAGTATGGCAACCATTTTTATTATAAGAAAAAAATTATGCTTAGTAAGCTAATGCAAAAATTGCCCGTTTTTTTGATGGTTTGCCTGTAACTATACACTTACCGTCTTCCTCGGGCATATCAAGAGGAATACAACGAATGGTAGCTTTAGTATCCTCTTTTATGAGGGCCTCTGTTTCGGGAGTACCATCCCAATGGGCTAAAACAAAACCTCCATTTTCGGCAATAACCTTTTTAAACTCATCGTAGGTTTCCACGCGGGTAGTATTGCGTTCTCGAAACTCAAGAGCGCGGTTGTAGAGGTTGGCCTGTATATTATCGAGCAACGAAACAACAGTTTCTGCCAGTTGATTTTGAGAAACAAATTGTTTTTGGAGCGTATCGCGACGGGCGACCTCGACGGTACCCTTTTCGATATCCCTTGGGCCAATGGCTACCCGAACAGGAACACCCTTCAATTCGTACTCGGCAAACTTAAAACCAGGCTTATAGTTATCGCGATCATCGTAATGAGTGGTAATCCCTTTTGAATGAAGTTCAACCCGGAGTTTTGCAACAACCTCGCTAACAGCCGCAAGTTCCTCCTCGCTCTTATAAACGGGGACAAAAACAACCTGAGTAGGAGCAAGTTTTGGAGGGAGCACCAAACCGTTATCGTCGGAATGGGTCATAACCAGAGCACCCATTAAACGGGTTGAAACTCCCCATGAGGTTGCCCAAACATATTCAAGTTGGCTTTCCCTATTTAGAAACTTAACATCAAATGCCTTGGCAAAATTTTGTCCTAAAAAGTGAGATGTGCCAGCCTGCAACGCCTTCCCATCCTGCATCAAAGCTTCAATGGAATAGGTATCAACCGCACCGGCGAAACGCTCTGACTCCGATTTTTTCCCGATTATAACTGGCATAGCCATCCATTCACGGGCAAAGGTGGAGTAAACATTAATCATTCGTTCAGCCTCCTCAACAGCTTCCTCCTTGGTGGCATGAGCTGTGTGCCCCTCCTGCCATAGAAATTCGGCAGTTCGAAGGAAAAGACGGGTACGCATTTCCCAGCGCACCACATTAGCCCACTGGTTAATTAGGATGGGCAAATCACGATACGATTGAATCCATGATTTATAGGTGTTCCAAATTATGGTTTCGGAGGTAGGCCTCACCACCAGTTCCTCCTCCAGTTTTGCATCTTCATCAACCACAATACCCTTGCCGTTAGGGTCATTTTTAAGCCTATAATGGGTAACTACAGCGCATTCCTTTGCAAAACCCTCAACATGAGCTGCTTCACGGCTAAAAAATGATTTTGGTATAAATAATGGAAAATAAGCATTTTGGTGACCAGTTTCCTTAAACATATGATCAAGTTGATCACGCATTTTTTCCCAAATGGCAAAGCCATAGGGCTTAATAACCATACTGCCACGAACGGCAGAATAATCGGCCAACCCTGCTTTAACCACAATGTCGTTATACCACTGCGAATAATTCTCGTTCCTACTAGTAATTTCCTTTGCCATACAATGATTTTGGAATAATTTTTGTTACTATTCTTTAGCAAAACATTGGCAAAAGTAACGAATAAAATTGAATAATAAACCCAATTATATTGGAGGTGCATATGAAAACCAAAATGAAATTAGCGGCACTCTACTTAACAGGACTACTGGCAGTTTCCTGCTCTACTGGCCTGCAAACGAGTAAAACATCCTCATGGGATGATGAGATTTATGCGGGGAACAACGCTAAAGCAACAGCAGCTGAAAACCAGGTGGTAGAAAAAAGCCCTACCCCATCTACTAAGAATCAGCAGTACAGTAAACTTGATGAGAAGTATACTGAAGCACTTAAGGCTTTAAATGACAGTAGCAATGTAGATACAGTAATATATAAGTCTCAGGAAACAAATCCCTACCGTAGAATTTTGTCCGATAGCTACCAGGAATCGTATGAAAGGCGCTTGAGGGGTTTCGAGGATCCCAGATACGGAATTGAGGATTGGAGCATATACTATTCAGATGACTACCGATATGCACAGGCATACGACCCATCGTACTACAGGATTGTTGTGATGGGGAGCAATGTTTGGGTTGAGCCCTGGTATATATACAATTCGTTTGGGTGGCCCCGTAGCAGATTCTATTTTGGATTTGGATATGGATTTGACGGGGGATATAACCCATGGTATGTAGGTTACTATTGGAATCCATGGTACTATAATTCCATGTACTATAGTTCATGGTACTACAATCCCTATTTTTATGCAAATTCCCCATACTGGTGGGGCTGGAACGATGCCACCTATTACTGGAATAGGTACACTCCCAATAGTAACTACTACTACGGCCGGAGATCAACAACCGGAGGCTATAATACCGATCAGCATATTGGCTCCAGAGAAACAGCCATTTCTAAAGATGGTCAAGTAGTAAAAACCCGAAGAACCCGAACAACAGATGTTGCTACTTCCGAAAACAATCCTGTTGTAACCACACGGAGTACTCAAACACGGGTTGCTCCAAGTTATGAAACACGCAGAGGGGATGGCTCCAGCAATAACAATGAACAGGTATTAATTCGAAGAGAAAGAACCACTTCTGGAACCAGAACAACAAACGAAAGTACATTCAATGAGACAGGGCGAACAAATCGTCCAACACGTGAAATTGGAATTTCAGAACCCATTCGTAGAACTTCGGGGACTACCTATGAATGGCCTAGAACATCGGGTAATAGCGATTATAACTATTCGCGCAGGGTTGAACGCCCGGGAAATACGAACTCTACAATAAGTCGTAATCCTTCCCCTACTCCGCATACTCGTTCAACAGCTCCAACCTACAACCGACCCAATAGGGTTAGCACACCTTCTTCGTCTGGCAGTCCTTCAAGTAACACCTATCGCTCAAGAGAAACGGGTGGCTCAAACCATTCATATGGTTCAGGCAACTCCAACAGCAGGGCATCATCCAGCAGCACCTCAAGTTTTTCAAATGGTTCGCGTTCATCAAGCAACAGCAGTTCAAGTTCAACTGGCTCCAGAAAAAGGTAAACATAATGCACCTCAAGGGGAGAGGTTAGCCTCTCCCTAATTTTTTAACCATTAAAACCTAAAAACATGACTATCAAGATAAAAAGTATAACACTTGCCACAGGTATTTTTTTTCTACTTAGTTCTGCTAACGGACAAACGCTTGCCGATGGACTAAGGTTTAGCCAAAGTATTAATCACGGAACAGCACGTTTCGTATCGATGGGCGGAGCATTTGGCTCATTGGGAGCCGATTTCTCATCAATTAGCATCAATCCCGCCGGGCTTGGAGTTTATAAATCGAGTGAATTCACCTTTTCGCCATCATTTAAAACCCAAAAAGTGAACTCAACATTTATAGGGCTCACGGCCACCGACAACAAGAATAAACTCTACCTCGATAATTTGGGATTTGTAATGTCATTTAAACCTTTTAAAAAGGAAGAAAAAGGCATTGTTGCATACAATATTGCCTTTGGATATACCCGTAAAAACGATTACCATTCAAACAGCATCACAATTGGTAGCTACGATAAATACTCCATAATGGATTACTTTTCAACTATTAGCAACGGCAAATATAGCCCTTTACAGCTGGAACCAACCAGTAGCTACGATCCATTCAACACTCTAGGCGCTGGAGCATGGGAACCAATAATGGCATGGAATACATGGCTATTGTACAATTACGATTCCGGGACAGGGAGCTACGAACCCGCCATTTTTCTTGAGGATTCAGTAAACTATAAAAACATCATATCAACCGAAGGAGGTGCAGGCGAATTTTCCTCAGCCTTAGGTGTGAATATTTCCAACAAACTTTACCTGGGTGCATCGTTGGGTATTACCGATTTTAACTACACATTCAACTCAATGTATGCCGAAGAGGCGAAACCAAGTAATCCAGCAAGAGCCAATGGAGATAGATTCTACAGTTTGGAATACAAGCAATACCTAGAAACAAAGGGAACGGGCTACAATCTTAAAATTGGTGGAATTTATACGCCAATACCCTCTTTGCGTATTGGCTTAGCTTTTCATACTCCCACTTTCTATAGCTTAGACGATGCATTTTCTTCATCACTACTTAGTGATTTTGATACCTCCGCTACACCAGTTTATTTCCAAAGTAATAGTCCCCTTGGACGATACGATTACCATTTTGAAACGCCCATGAAACTGATTGGCAGCCTAGCTATAGTTTTGCAGCAATATGGATTGATAAGCATTGAGATTGAACATGTTTACTACTCCAGTATGCGTTTCCGCCGCGGTGCCGATGGCGATACCTTCTGGGATTTAAACAACCAAATGGACAATGCTTTTAAAAGCGTAACCAACCTAAAGTTTGGCGGGGAATATAAAATGGGTGATTTGGCCCTTCGTGCTGGATACGCCTACTACCCGTCACCCTACAAGTCCGAATTTTTGAACAATAAATCGAACATTCAACAACTTTCCGGAGGAATTGGCTACCGTACGGACAACATGTCGATAGATTTGGCCTATCTGAAAACCCTGCAGGAAATTAAATACTTGTTCTACAACGATAGCAATCTGCCAGAGGTTACAAACAAAATAAATGATAACAAAATACTGCTCACTTTGGGTTTCAGATTCTAATATGCACCTATAAAAAAATAGTAAAGGCGCCCTGAGGCGCCTTTACTGCTTTGGCAGTTCAGATTTAGGCTTTTATCTTGCTTTCAACAATTTCTAATATTTCAACTTCAAGCAACTGGGTCTTTTTCACAATTTCAGCACCCTTGCTGATAAACTCATCGGCTTTAGCCTTATCCTTAAGTCCCGAAGCGTTTATTTTAACATTAAGGTAAGCTCCCATAACGGCTGAGCGGGCAGCCAGGACACCCACTCCAGCATCGGATACCGAATTGGGGTTTCCATGTTCAGCCATTGCCCGTATAACCTCCATGCTCTCAAAGCAAAGGTTCATTACCCTAAATGGTACCTCAATGGCATACAACGTGGCGTCCTGAATAGCCTTTGTGCGGGTTGCTTTCTCCTCATCAGTTCCCTTGGGTAAACCAAAAGCACTCATAATACGGTTGAAAGCTGCGGTATCCTCGTCCACCATTTTAATGAGCTGTTCCATGTAGTACTTGCCCTTTTCAGCCCAGTTAGAGAACTCCTCCCAGCGGTCGTCCCAACCCGGCTTATGCGATGAGAGGTTTGCCACCATGGTGGCAAGAGCTGAACCAAATGCTCCCATTGCTGCTGAAATTGAACCACCACCAGGCGCAGGCGACTCCGATGCTGTTTCCTGAGTGAAACCCTCTAGGGTTTTATCAATTAACTTTTTGGTGCTCTTATCCTCAAGAATGTACTCAATAATCTTTTTATCGGGATCAAAGGGGTACAACTCGTCGATTCCCATGGATTTTACGGCAATCTTAATAATTTCTCTATCAGGAATACCCAATGAACGCTGCTGTTTACGAAGGAAGTACTTACCTGCCTCAAGCATAGCACTGAGGGGAACTACACCAACTATCTCGGATCCGGTAACGCGTAACCCTCGTTCTACTGCTTTTTTGCAAGTTTCCTCAAAGGCAACATGAATGGGAGTTACAGTGATATCGGTCAGATTTATGGAAACCTGAGCTATACCATACTCATCGATAAACCAACCAATAGCCTTACAGGCTTTTAGTGAACCGGGTATCCATATCTCGTTGCCATTTTCATCAGTGGCAATTTTACCCGTTACGGGGTTGCCAATTCTTTTTGGGCGCCCCTTTTCCCTAATATCGAAAGCGACAGCATTTGCCCTTCGAGTAGATGTGGTATTTAAATTGACATTGTAAGCCACAAGAAAGTTTCTGGCCCCCACTGCAATGGCTCCAGTTTTGGGTAAAAATGTTGTGGGTCCAAAATCGGGCCGCCAGGCCAGGTCCTGTAACTTTTTAGGCAGGCCTTCATACTCACCAGCTCTGCAGTTGGCCAAATTTCGCCGTTTTTCTTCAAAAGCGGCAAACTCGTAACAGTAAACGGGAATCCCCAACTCTTCGCCAATGCGTTTGGCCAACTTACGGGCATACTCAACCACCTCGTCCATAGTGATATTGGCTACAGGAACCAGCGGGCAAACATCGGTGGCTCCAAAGCGCGGATGTGCTCCATGATGCTTACTCATATCAATTAGCTCCATAGCCTTATGAGTTGCCCGAAATGCAGCATCAACAACCTCTTCGGGAGTACCTACAAAGGTTACCACAGTGCGATTGGTTGCCTTTCCCGGATCAACATCAATCAACTTAACCCCTTCAACGGCTTCAATTTCATCGGTAATTTGCTTAATGATAGCCATATCGCGCCCTTCGGAAAAATTGGGCACGCACTCTATCAGTTTTTTTTGTGACATAGATATTTATTTAAAGGTTAAAGATCAAAGGTTAAAGGATTAAGATTCAAAATTCAAGAATCAAGGGCATGTCTGGCGAAAAAGAATTAAAGGTTAAGGGAAAAAATTTAAGGTAAAAAAAATCATATTTGATTATTAATTACTTCCAAATACTCTTTTAAGTATATCGGTTATTCTGGCTGCGGGGTCCTTTCTAATTTTATGCTCCTCCTGCTCTATTAGAATAAATAGCCCATCGATTGCTTTTTGGGTTACATATTCCTCGAGGTTAGGATTCACGGCTCTGCCGCCAGTTAGTATAGCTAAACGGTTATAGGTTGATGCAATGGGTTCCCAGTAAGAGGTTAGCTTTACCTGCTTTATCGCATCATGAGCAACCGGTTTGAAGGCCAGAAATAGCTGTTCTGATGTTGTTTTTCGGAAATACTCTGTGGCTGCATTATCGGGACCTTTCAGAATACCCATGGCATCGGATATGGTCATTTTGACGATGGCATCTTTAAAAATGGGCAGCGCCCTTTTGGTCGCCTCTTCAGCGGCTCGATTCAAGGTAAGGGTAAACTCATCAACCTGCTTAGAAAATCCGGCATCGACCAAGGTTTTACGAACCTTTTCGGCCTCGGGTGGAAATGGAATGAAAATCTTTGGGATTTTGTAAAACCCATCAACCTGTGAGGCAAGTGACGTTGAGTTTTTAGCACCAATTGTTAGAGCCTCCTTAAGGCCCTGAATTACCTCAGTGGTAGATAAAGGTTTACTGGTTGGAACTTGAGGAAGTGAAAAATTTGCAGGCAACTTGAGCTCTGCACAAGAAGTTATACCTAAGATAACAGTAAAAACTAATGCCTTTTTCATACTTCTAAAATTTAATAGTAATAGCTGCCTTGAATTTTAATTTGTCCTGCAACATTGCTTCATTTACACCACCTTATTGAAAATGATTATTCAGATGTTCCCGTTATGCTTTTGCTAATTCTTAATGATTTTACCATTTAGGATAACAGTTTCAATTAAATCGGAGGTATAGGCATAGGGTAAATATTCAATGCTAGGTATGGGCTTAGTTATAAATACATTGGCTACCTTACCCTTACAGATGCTTCCGTGAGTTTCGGAAAGCCCCATGGCATAAGCACCGTTAATGGTAGCTGCATTGATAACCTCTTCGGGAAGCATTCGTAGCTTAATGCATCCGAGCGACATAATAAATTTCATATCGCCCGATGGTGATGAGCCGGGATTAAAGTCGGAAGCTAAAGCAATGGGCAGACCTGCCTCAATCATTCTACGCACGGGTGGGTCAATCATGCCCAGAAAGAAGGCGGCGCTCGGAAGTAAAGTTGGCATGGTTTCGGAGCCCAGCAGCGCTTCTATTTCGGCATCGCCGGTGTATTCCAAATGGTCAACCGAAAGGGCATTGTACTTTACCCCAACCTGAATGCCGCCAGAATAGTCAAGCTCGTTGGCATGCAGCTTCGGCCTAAGGCCGTACTTTATACCAGCCATTAGTATGCGCTCGGTATCCTCAACGGTAAAAAATCCCCTATCGCAGAACACATCTATGTAATCGGCCAGGTCCTCAGCGGCCACCATGGGAATCATTTCGTTAATGATAAGGTCAACATAATCGGACTGACGACCTTTATACTCTGCAGGAACGGCATGGGCACCAAGAAATGTTGCCTTTATTGTGAGAGGAGTGGTTTCCTTAAGCCTTCGAATAACCCGAAGCATTTTCAGCTCACTTTCAATGGTCAGACCATAACCACTTTTAATCTCAACGGCACCTGTGCCTTTTGATATTATTTCGTTAACCCGTGTAAGTGATTGCTCATAAAGTTCATCCTCAGATGTTTGTGCCAGAAAACGGGCAGAATTCAATATTCCACCCCCACGCTTTGCAATTTCCTCGTAGGAGAGCCCCTTAATTTTATTGATATACTCAATTTCTCTACTTCCTGCATATACCAAATGGGTATGTGAATCGCAAAACGAAGGGAAAACTATGCGGCCATGAGCATTGTAAATAAGAACATCTCCCGAAAGCGATGAAAATTCGGGAACATTTGCCATAGGCCCAAAACTGGCTATCAATCCGTTATCGATTAGCAGAAAGGCATTATCGATTGAATTCACCTTAGCCATATCTTTACCTGCGCGCCAAACCAAAGGTTTGTCCTCTACCTGAACCAGTTTTTTGATGTTAAGAATGAGTATTTGCATGATTATCAACTTCAAATTCAGGGTTCGAATATAGCCAATAAACTAAAATCCACGCTAAAAAATGAGGATTTTACGCATGTTAAGTTTTATGTTTTTGAGCAGACCTTGGGTGCTTTCAATTATGGATTTATTGAGGGATTTAAAGACTTAACAAACATTTTTTACTTGTATATCTTAATAACCAGTACTCTGGCTAAAGCCTCCGTTTTATTTGCCAATCCGCGACTTTGATTTGCCAAAGCCAAAATAGCAGTATCGGGCATAAGTATTAGCGTATCGTCATCAACTTTTAGTTCTAGATTGCCCTGTAGTTGATAAAATACCACATCGAAGGGATTGCTATGTAAAGGAACTTCCTCTCCTGGCATAAGGGAGAGATGGACTATTTCAACCTTTTGTCCTGTGAACATTATACAACCGTTGAAGTTGAATGAAACCCTTGGGGCATCCATTAGTGTAACCGGTTTGTTCATTTTAATCGATTTTAATTATCATTCTACAGCAATTTACTATAAAACCAGAGATGCAAAAGGCAAGTATTTTATAACGCGGCCGAGGAATCAGTAAACTGCAAAAGTAATGTGAACCGCCGTGAAAGAATATTTTGGGATTCTGGTAAAAGCCTAAGAAGTTAATTTACAACCAAATAAATAAACAAGGTATTTAATCCCACACCCCCTTTTGATGTCAAGCCCAATAATTTTCCCGGTCGAACTTAGGTTAAAAGAAAACTAAAGGCATACCAAACATAAGAATGGCAACACCGAGGTAAACCATTACCATAGTAGCCATTGGGTTTAATTTAAAATTGCACTTAAATAATAAACTTCTAAGGCTGATTCACTTGCCATGACAATTTTGACAAAAGGTAACCTGTACATAATATGCGAGGCAGAAAACTAACGCTCTGCAGGATTGGCATTAGTTACTTAATATGATTTTAATTGTAAATCGATGTCTACTGAAACTAAATATAAATCTGCATTTGCAAAAAAAATATGTTTACTTAACAATCGGTATAAAAGTTCAATTTATTTAGGAAAAACAAATTCACTCATAGATATCAAAGGCTTATCTTCAAAATTAATTAATAAAATTTACCAGTAGATAAAAACAATACCGATTCTTATCACTTGCGTATCATGGTTAAAACCATTTTAAAGCGCTCTATTGCCTGAAGGGGATGAGGAACATTAGCGGGCATAATAATGGATTCTCCTGCCCTTAAATCGTGAGGGTTCCCGTCGATGAATATGCGAGCATTACCCTCAATTATTTGTACCACAGCATCAAAAGGGGTGGTGTGCTCACTTAAACCCTCTCCCTTATCAAAAGCAAATAGTGAAATATTACCGGTGCTTCGCTTAAGCACATTTTCACTTACAATACCGCCAGTGTTGCAATCAACTTCGTTAACAAAATTGAATTTTACTCCTTATGGGAACTCGTTAGTCATAGCTATAAATTTTAAACACTGGCAGGGTTTTGTAACCCTGCCAGTGTGATTTAACATTAGCCAACCATTAACTTGATATCTTCATCAACATTGGTAATACCACCAATTCCAAAGTTCACAACAAGCACCTTGGCCACGTTAGGCGAAAGGAATGCTGGAATAGTGGGGCCTAAATGTATATTCTTAACTCCCAGGTAAAGCAATGCAAGAAGAACGATAACTGCTTTCTGCTCATACCATGCAATGTTATAGGCAATGGGAAGTTCGTTAATATCATTTAGTTGGAACACTTCCTTTAACTTGAGAGCAATAACAGCCAGCGAGTATGAATCGTTACACTGTCCGGCATCTAGTACGCGGGGAATTCCGCCAATGTCGCCTAAGGGCAACTTGTTGTAACGATACTTGGCACAACCGGCGGTTAGGATAACGGTGTCCTTGGGAAGTTTTTCTGCAAATTCGGTGTAATAGTTACGATCCTTCATTCTTCCATCGCAACCGGCCATTACTATGAACTTACGAATAGATCCAGACTTTACAGCATCCACAACCTTATCGGCAAGAGCAAAAACCTGCTCATGGGCAAAGCCACCTACAATCTCACCCTTTTCAATTTCAACGGGGGGCTTGCAACGTTTGGCATGCTCAATTATCTCACTGAAATCCTTGGGTTTACCATTTTCACGATCGGGAATGTGCTTTGCACCCTCAAGACCTGATGATCCGGTGGTGTAAATCCTATCCCTATAGCTTGCATTGACAAGTGGTGGCACTATGCAATTTGTAGTGAAGAGGATAGGCCCGTTGAAGTTTTCGAAATCCTCACGCTGGTGCCACCAGCTGCTACCATAGTTGCCAACAAAATGCTTGTACCTCTTGAATGCAGGGTAGTAGTTAGCCGGAAGCATCTCGCTATGGGTGTAAACATCAACACCGGTCCCCTCGGTTTGAGCCAATAGCTCCTCCATATCCTTCAAATCGTGGCCGCTGATGAGAATACCTGGATTATTTCGCCCCCCCAGATTTACCTTGGTTATTTCGGGATTACCATAATTCGATGTATTTGCCCTATCGAGCAGCGCCATGGTTTGTACGCCATACTTACCAGTTTCAAGGGTAAGCGCAACCAACTGGTCAACACTATGATTACGGGTAATGTCGGCCAAGGTTTTCTGCATAAATGCATAGATTGAAGTATCCTCAAAGCCAAGATTGTAGGCATGCTCGGCATATGCGGCCATACCCTTAATGCCGTAGGTGATAAGTTCTTTCAGTGAGCGGATGTCCTCATTGGTTTCGTTCAGAATCCCTACAGTTGCAGCCTTTTGCTCGAACTCCTCAGGCTTACCCTCCCAGATGCAACCCTCGAAATCGGTATTCACAGCCACACCCTATCTTTTTGCCTCATCACGCAGCATATTACGAACCTCCAAAGCTTTGGAAACCCGACGCGAAATAGAAGCCTTATCGAAATTGGCATTGGTGATGGTGGCAAAAAGGCTATCGAAAACAAACTTGTTTACGATTGGGTTTTCGTATCCCTTTTGCTCGCGCAAGGCGCTACTATAAACGCATACGCCCTTGGTTACAAAAAGCAATAGGTCCATCATGTTCGCAAGATCATCGCTCTTACCACATACACCCTTAATGGTGCAGCCGGTTCCTTTAGCTGCTTCCTGACATTGGTAGCAAAACATGCTCATAGTTTAAAAAATTAAAAATTAAAGTAAATAGATTAAAGAATTAATTATTGAATTATTGTTATTTACACCCAATTTGTCTCCAGAATATCGCCCTGAATGCCAACAGTAATATCCTTTATGGGAACCTTGCGGTTTGCATGTTATCGAGACATGCGTGCAATCTGAAGCCCCCCACAACAGGGAAACTCCATTTTAATTACAGTAATGGTATCAACCTGGGAATCATCAATTAGTGCGGTAATCTTATCGACATAAACCTCCTTGTTACTGTCGAGTTTGAGGTATGCCATGGCCAATGTTTTTCCCTTCAGGTAGCTACTGTGAAAATTTCCATGGCTGAAAGCCACACAGTTGACTGCCAGTAAAAGGTTTGACCCTATGAAGTGTCCTGAGTAAGGATTAATAAGACGTAGCTGAACCAGCCAGTGTGTAAGTTCCGATTTGTCTGAAACCATCCATTTGTTTCTGCCATCGTTATTCGCAAAGCTGCGTTCAGCCGAACCCGGACAACCCCCTCCAGGATGATGCATGGTTTGAGATTTTACTTTGGGTTCATCGGTTCCGCAGCCACAGGCCTCTTTGGTATGGCTATTTAAATCCTGCAACACCTCATCAACACTAAACGAAATCTTTTCGCGGTTAGCCAGCAGCCACTCAATACCTTGTCGCAAGTATTCTTTCTCGTTGTAATCCTTTAAGTGTTTCAAATGTGCAATAACAGTATTCTTTCCATTAACAACCATTTTACTAATGGTGTGCACCTCATCATAAGGCTCAGCCTCGCGCTGCTCAATGGTAATGGCTTCCACAGAACACACACCAATGCAAGCGTCAAGCCCATCGCACATAAGTTCACTTATCAGTACAGCCTTTCCGTCGATTAGCTGCAGTGCACCCTCATGGCATCCGCTAACGCATAAACCGCAGCCATTGCATTTATCCCTATCTATTTTAATGAAGTCTCTTTTCATACTTTAGGTACCTAACCTATTATCGATTATATTATCCTTGACAAAAGTAGGTTACCCCCATAGCATCAATTGTAACATATTTTACAATTAATGCGGTTTTTAAAAGATTTAAGGTTGATATTTATCAATCCAACTAAAGTGCAAAACCTCGATGCTAAAAATTAGTATTCTGAATTTCATCGATAAACCCGCAGAGAAATTTGGATAAAGCTCAATATTTCGTAAATTGCTCTAATAAAATTCAGAACCATGATAAACTATCTGAAAAGGACATCGGTAGCTGCAATTATTGCCCTCTCGACAATAGCATACATACCATTGTCCGCCAATGAGTTAAATGTTAGAAGCGATACCATTTCAGTATCGGAAAGCCATACCAATGAGGCGATAGTTGCAGAACGCAATAACAACCATAATGCAGAAGAGCATCAAAGCCACGGTTTGAATTTGGCACCGCTTTTATTCATTGTTCTCTCTCTGTTTATAGGTACAGCCACCCGGCACCTTTTTAGCCGTGGACCGCTACCCTATACCATTTTACTACTTATATTCGGATTGCTTTTTGGGATACTCACCCGGCTGGAAATTTTTAGTAGCAATGGACTCAACTTAATAGGGCAATCCATAGAATGGGCAGGAAACATTGACCCACACCTAATTCTATATCTCTTTTTGCCAACACTGATTTTTGAAGCAGCATATGCCCTTCATTTGCACACCTTTAAAAAATCGTTGGGTAATGCGATTATACTGGCAGTCCCCGGAATAATGGTAGCCATTATCATTACAGCTTTCTTTGTTTTACTAATCAAAGCAATGGGTATAGGCCTAAACGAATGGACACTACTAATGGCTCTGCTATTTGGTTCCATCATCAGCGCCACCGACCCGGTGGCTGTTGTGGCCATTCTTAAAGAGGTGGGTGCCAGCAAGCGGCTATCAACCATTACAGAGAGCGAATCGATGCTCAACGACGGAACCGCCATCGTGTTTTTCATGACCATTTTCGGGCTCATTACTGGTGAGGCCTCTGGCGAAAATGCCCTGATTGAATTTTTGAGGGTTGCCCTGGGGGGAGTATTGATAGGTGCAGCCATTGGTTGGGCTATAATTTCTTGGTTAAAAAGAGTTTTTAATGATGCATTGATTGAAATAACCGTAGTTATAGGTGCTGCATATCTTTCATTCTTTCTTGCCGAATCCGTTTTTCATGTATCCGGTGTTATTGCAGTTGTTACTCTGGGTATATCCATGGCCGGTCCCGGAAAAACACGAATCAGTCCGGGGGTATCGCACTTCCTGCACGAATTCTGGGAATTGGCAGCGTTCATTGCCAATACACTGATATTTATTGTTGTAGGTGTTGTTATTGCCCAACAGGTTAGCTATACGCTAAATGACCTATTTGTGCTTATCCTTATATACATTGCCCTACATATTGCCCGTTTGGGAACCATCTATGTTTTTTATCCCATAATGCAAAAAATTGGTTACGGCATCACCTTCAAGGATTCCATTGTTCTTTGGTGGGGTGGACTGAGAGGCGCAGTAGCATTGGCGCTTGCCCTTATTGTAGCCATTGATCCTCGCATGCCATTTGATGTGAGAAACCAGTTGCTATCGCTAACTGCAGGTGTTGTGGTGCTTACCTCGCTAATTAATGCCACAACTGTGCGCTGGCTTATCGATAAACTTGGCCTATCAAAAATTGGCGATATTAAAGTTGGTCTATTAATGCAATCGCTACAGCAAATAAGGCTAAGCGGGGAGAAGGAAATAGAAAAGTTAAAGGGAGGCCGCTACATGTCGGGAGCAGACTGGAACCGTGTTCAAAGCTTTTTATTAAATGTTGATGCCATTGAGCAGAAGCCCCAAAGTTTTGATATGCAAGAAGCTGTTGCTGAAACCCGTAAACGCCTGTTACAGAAAGAAAAGGAGAGCTACTGGCGTCAGTTTAGCGAGGGATTGCTAAGTTCCGATGGCGTTCACCTACTCTCCGACCGGATTGATACGCTTCTCGATTACGGAGGGAAAATTCCGCTATCACAACGTCAGGATATCGAAAACCTTTGGAAAACTACCAAAACAATAGCGGTTCTTCAAAACCTACCATTGGTTGGCGTTTTATGGAAAAAACGATTTATCAATCGTTTAACCATCAGCTACGACTGTGCGCGGGCCTTTGTTGTAGCCCAAGATGAATGCATAAAGTCACTATCAAGCCTTATTATTGGTTTTTCGCTTGGTGAAAGTGGTGGCACTAACGAGACAGAAATACTTAGCACACTCGAAGACGAAATACATGAGAACCGCATAACTGGTCAAACGTTTCTTCGCAACCTAAAAGTAAAGTATCCCGATATATGCAGAAATATTGAAACGTTACTTGCATCGCGCACGCTCCTCAACGAACAAGAAGAAATGCTGAACCGTTTAAAAAGGCAGGGCCGTTTGGAACCCGATGAGTCAGAAAGAATTGCAGCCCAAATTCATGCCTCTATGAAACTACTAATGGATAAATCGATGATTAAGGAAGAAGCCTCCTCTAAAATTGCTGAAATCATAAGTTCCATTACAGGACTAAGTGGATTAACCAGAGAACAACTTCAAGCAATAATATCAGAGAGCCAAACAAAAATTTACCCAGCCGATAGCATAATTGCCCGTCAGGGAACGAATCCGGATAGTATTTTCATCATACTTAACGGCACAGTTAATATTTATAATGACAACAAACTAATTGGCGTAAAAGAAATAGCCAATGTTTTTGGATCATATGAATGGCTTGCAAAATCAGGATTTTTTTACACATATAAAGCCGAAACTCCCGTTACCCTAGTTAAAATTGGAGGCACTACAATAAATTCGCTGTTATCAAAATATCCTGAAACCAGCAAATATTTTACATTTGCCGCTGCTGCAGATATGGCAATGATTCTCCTAAAACAACATGAGCATTATGCTGAGCTCTCTCCCAAAAAACTTAAAACCATCATTAATAACGCTTCGTTGCACATCATTAAAGCCAATGAAAAACAGCGCTACACGGGATCATTGTGCCTACTTATATTGGGCAATGCAATATCTGATGAACAGGATAAACCCATAAAAGCTCCAGCAATTCTTAACGATTGTAATATCAGAAGTAATGGGGAAGCAATAGTTTTAGTACTTTCTTAGGGCTCCTTTAGCTGTACCATCTGCTGAAAACGCTTATAGGTAGGTAGGGCTGCAGGACCATACCAGAAAAAATATTCAGCATCGAATAGCCCATATTTTACCGCAGGATTATTTAAAATTGCCTTTTGGGCCTCATCGGTTTTGTTGGTGTTTAATATATAGAAGCTCCGAAAATTTTTATCGTTCTTACCCATGGGCCCGGTAATAATCAAAAATCCTGTTTTCGACAATTCATTTATTGTTTCAATATGCCCCTTATATAACCAACTCAGCGAATCCCTATCCTTAATTTGCTTGCTGCCAGATTTAAGCATAACCATTACATACCACTTCATACCATACTCATCGGCACCCAGGGAATCGGCTAATGATTTGTTATATAACGATGCCGGTGCTTGTGCCTGAGTAAACCCTGTAAAACTGCATAAGAACAGAATGATAGAAAAGTAAAAAACTCTCATCGTTGTAACAATTTACTCAACAATTAGTAACTGCAGTATTATATAAAAACAAGGCAAATTAATTAAAATATGTTAATTGAACAATACCATTAAAAATATTTATCAACAGCCAACTTTTGAAAAATCAAAATTTAAGTATATACTTGAACGATGTTTTTATTAAAAATAGAAATTATGGGTCAAGTTTTACTCATTCTGTTTTATCTGCTCACCCCGTTTGTTATACTCCACCTATGTCATAGGTTTCCATTTGTAAACAAACTGGGCGCTGTTTTTATAGCCTACCTGGTTGGACTTGTTGCAGGAAACGTAGGAATACTGCAGGTTTGGGCCCAAAAAATACAGGAAACCATAACAACAATAACAATTCCATTAGCTATTCCCTTACTACTTTTTTCGGCAAATATTAAACAATGGAAAAACATGGCCGGAAAAGCCCTGATAGCATTAATAATTGGAATCATTTCGATAACACTAATTGTAATAATTGGCTATTTCCTTTTCAACGGAATGAGCCTGCAGGATTTATGGAAGATAAGTGGAATGCTAATAGGTGTTTATACCGGCGGAACTCCGAATCTGGCATCGCTAAAAATTATGCTTAAGGTTGATCCCGACATCTACATACTAACCCATACCTATGATATGGTGGTATCAACAGTTTACCTGGCCTTTCTGATGACCCTTGGCAAAAGATTTTTCTCCCTATTCCTTCCAAAATTTAGCAACGAACAAATGGAAGAAATAGAATATACTAATGGTTCCGACCCATTCTGGGGAATTTTCAGGCGCGAAGTATTTTTTCCGCTCCTTAAAGCCTATGGGATCACCATCATAATTTTTGTTATTGCAGGAGGTCTGTCGATGCTTTTTCCAAAAAACAGTCAAGTGGTTGTAGTTATACTCACCATAACCACATTGAGCATAGTAGCATCAACCTTTAAGCAGATAAACAGCATTGAAAAAACCTTCGAATCGGGGATGTATTTAATCCTCATTTTCAGCATTGTTGTTGCCTCCATGGCCGATATAAGCCGATTTGCCGGATTAACTCCAGGCTTATTTGGATATATAACGCTTGCAGTATTTGGTTCATTGCTTCTTCAGATATTTTTGGGGAAGATTTTTAAAATTGATGTTGATACAACAATCATTACCTCTACAGCCCTAATCTGTTCTCCCCCATTTGTTCCGGTGGTAGCTGCTGCTATTAACAATCGCAGGGTAATTTTAACGGGTATAACAGCAGGTATAATTGGTTATGCCGTGGGGAACTACCTTGGATTTGCCGTTGCGGAAATTTTGAAAAATATGAGTTAATAACATAAACAAAATCAATGCAGTTTAAATTATAGATGAGTGAGGTAATTGAGGTTCAAGGTTCAAGATAAAAGTTAAAAGATTTAGGTTTTATTATCATTGTTGTTTTGTAAAAATACAAAATAGCAATGTTCTGCAAAATCCAAACCGATTAACAACTTGTTAGACTATGTGAATTGATTTCTTTAAAAGTACCCCCCTTCAAAACAGGCTATACTCTACTTCATGTTCCACCTTTTTTTGCCAGTCCCCATACAGATTCTCTTGAAATTACAGCAAATGGATATAGTTGAACTAATGGATTTTTCAAAAGCTGACCAGATTGGAGAACACCCATGCTGTCTTTACGCTTTGTTATGTAATTGCTTCAAGATGTTGCCAATAAAAGCGCAATAAATCAGTATTTTTATTTCGCAGTTGTTGTTGCCAATAAATTATGTCAGAGGAAAGTTCTGGTTGAGCTATATAGCAGATCTATGTGCCATTTTAACTTCAATATGGCTGCTCCAGAATCGGGTCTGTTCTCTAACAAATTGATCAAAAACTAGAACTGCTCTTCAAATTTTAAAATAATGCAGTGATCGTTTAAAAAATCAATTTTTAGAAAGCCGACTGTCAAAATGAGTGTATAATTTTATTCAGCTTAACTCCTTATTTGTGATAAAACAAAGTTACACATCTAAACCCCTAAAAGGCCAAATACTTTTGGCCTTTTATAATTTTTCTCGGGCAACTGTTCACCTAAACTATTATTTCTTTTTTTACTCTCTCAGAACACTAATTGAAACAAAATATTTTACTTTCTTGATAGGTATTTTACCAGTAGATTTTCGGCAAATTTAGGGGGCATATGTCCCCTGGTAAAATTGTAATAAAAGTCAAAGCTCCATTTCATAATAAAAGCCATATGGCCGTTTAAGGTTTCATCGAGATTTCTGCCATATAATATATTAGAATAAATCATGGTAGCTTGCATATTGGATCGTTCCATAACACATAGAATAGCAGGCTCGAAAGCAGGTATTCTTACTTTCTTCCCTAAATCTGAAGCTATGGTTTTTGCTGCAATTTCAGCCTGGACAACTGCAATATGACCAAGCTTTGGTACGGACAAAGCGGTAGCATCGCCAGCAGCAAACACATTTTTGAAATCAAGATGTCGCATTTGATTATCGGTAGGAATAAAACCAGCCTCATCGGTTAACCCTGCTTCCATGAGAAACTCATAGGGTTTGTATTGTGGGAGAATAATGGGCAAAGCACACAATTCACTTGTTCCATCCTTAAAGTATATACGTTCAGAATCAATCTTTGATACAATTTTTTCTGTTAGTAAACCAATTCTCTCTTTTTTCATAATAGCTCCTACAGCATTTCGTACGTCATCGCCAACGTCTTCAAAAAAGATTTTAGCCGGAGTAAATGCTGTAATTGGGCTAGATTCGCTAAGTCCTTTTTTTCTTAAAAATTCTTTCAACATAAACATAACTTCGCCTACCGGGCCTTCACAGGGGGCTATTAATTTAGGTGCATCAACTCGGATGCCTGATTCGTACGGCATAGAACCAATAAAAACAGGACCGCCTTTAAATGTTTGTAACCGCCTGTACAAACGGGGCGCCTGAATATCATCACATACAGAATAACCATATTCTATAAAGCCTTCAATGCCTGCATAATATTTTTCTACTCCTGGAGCTAGAATCAAGTAATCGTAACCTTCAATACCCCCTTCTTTTAGAAAAATTTTTTGTTCCTTAGGATTAATTTTAATTACTGTTTCTTGAATAAGTTGATAATCATCATGTTTAACTGCTTTCTTCATTAAAAAACGAGCATGTTCTACCGATTCGCCTTTTATGGCAACATCGGGTAGTCGTGGTTTGTTTAGAGTATTTGACCGATAATCAATTAGGGTTACATCAACCTCATGCCTCAACAGTTTTTTTAAGGTATGCATTGCAGTAATTCCTGCAAATCCGCCACCTATAATGACAATTCTTTTCCTCATTTATTCTTCTGGTTTTAGTGCCACTTATTTAATAATTGGCTACAATAATAATAAAGGTATGTTGATGGTTGTTGAATTGAAACAACATAATTATCAACATGAATGAAAATTACCAAAAAACAATAATAATTCCAAATTCATCATCAACCCAAATGAAATAAATACGCTGTTAGCAACTGGGACTTTATTTTTTTCTAGCGGCGTTTCGATTTGCCTTCAGCCAATAAGTTTGCTGATTCAATCTGAAGAAAAGTAGAGCAATACTGACTTTATAAGGATAATAATATAGAAATTTTAATGTATTAAAGGGTGATTTTACTTCCTTTAGGGGTATTAAAACATTCTCTGAGAATATAGCATGACAAACCCTTTATCAATATGATATGAACAGACAGGGAACTGATGGGTACTAGCGATATTTAATTCTCATGGTTCAAGAAATGGATAATGGATTGCTATTAATATTTAGAGTAATGCAAATAAATTCTAAGAAATGCCTTTAGAAAGATATAAAACGCGACATGTAAATTAATAATGGTGACTTAGAATAAGAAATTGAGACCAATATATGTTCCGCTACTACCATCCCTTTTATCAAACGGCCTACCATGGTCAACAGCGATAATAAAATTTTGGTTCATCACAATTCTAAGTCCTGCACCATAGCTGGTATGAAGGGTTTCATTATCGCTAGCAAAAAGATCATCGGAGGTTATGCCAACTCCCACATCTGCTGGGTTCACATTATCCTTACTGAACTTGATGGATTGAACTACTCTACCCCCATCAACAAAAGTATTTAACGATAAATAGAAGTTTTGCTTGATAAAGTAGAACCGGGCAAATTTCCAGCGAAGTTCAAAATTGCCGTAGGCAATTCCATCGCCTATAACTCTATTGCGAATTATTCCCCTTAGCGATTTTCCACCACCTAACCCTTCAGATGTTGCACCCCTCAGAATTAGAGTAGTAATATTGGGTTGTAGATAGAAAGGACATGTACCGGCGATTGTACCCTGGTAGCCTAAACGGTAAGCAAACGATAACCTCTCGGGAACCAGTGTAAAGTACTGCCTATGTGTTAATGAGAGCTTCAGATGCTCGTACTTTTTACCTACTCCCATAAATGAAGGAGCATATGATAGAACGACCTCGGTCCACATCCCTTTCATGGGATTGGGTTCGTTATCGCGAGTATCGTAAACCAGTCCGGCCTTCAAATAGGTTACAAAGGAGCCATTCTTCTCATTTGGATCAATAATTCCCCAATTAACATAATGGTCGTAAAGTGTCAGGGTATCGGGAAGCATATCTTCCGGGTCTTTTCCTTCGTTTAACTTTTCTATATCAACTCTACTAATTTTGTAATTATATAGCCCCACTCCTGCAGCCCAACCAAAATTTTCAAATGGTAATCCTCCCTGTAGGTCAACCGTATAACGAAACAACTTTCGATCGTACTTGTAAAATACCCTTGACATGTAATCGTTACTTTCATCATCGGTCCAATCCATATTAAACGTGGACTCGTAACCGTTAAAACCGTAAAAATCATAGGTTTTATCGGTAAGGAAACTTAAATCGGAGGTAAACCGTATTCCGGGGATTAAATACTTTGTGTCGAAGAATATTCGGTTTATTCCGCTTCCCTTTGTAAACCGCGACCACTCCAAGTAAACGTTATGCTTAAACTTTGGGTAGATACTTCCATCGCCATAGTTAAAAATATTAAGTAAGGCCCCGTACTGGAATCCCAAATCGGAATCGAACGATACAACAGGCAACCCGCCGACGTTCCAACCCGATTTAACTTTTTCGATTTTATTACCGTTTGATTCCTGGGCTATTGCACCCAATGTCAGCATCGATAAGCATACTAGGATGATTGTCTTTTTCATGGTAACTAGTTTAGGTTACAACAAAGCTATAAGATTTTTTTAATCTACAAAACCATGTTCAAGGTATTTGAACACAAACAATATACAATAAGAGAGTTGAAGCGATGTTCAACCCTCAATCACTGACATCATCTAATTACCATTCTAAAAACCACTTAGTGGTAAAAATAGAGTTGGGAGTAGCAACAAAAAGCCAGCAATGATGAGTATTACCATAAGGGGTAAAAACCAACGGAACCATTTGTTATAGGGAATGCGGGCAATGCTCAGCACCCCAACCATAACACCCGAAGTCGGGGTAATCAGGTTAGTGAAGCCCCCTCCCAACTGGTACACTGTTACGGTGGTCTGGCGACTTATTCCAATCAAATCGGAAAATTGCGACATGAGCGGAATGGTTAACGCTGCCTTAGCAGAACCCGAGGCAATAATCAGGTTTAGCAAGTTGTAAAAAACATACATAATGGCCATTGAGGTAACCTTACCATAGCCCATCATGGCCTCGGCTGAATAGTTTAGCAATGAGTCGATAATCCTCCCCTGCTCAAGAATGACCACAATACCGCTGGCTAATCCCACAACCAGTGCTGCCGACATAATATCCTTAGCTCCATCAATAAATGAGCGCGCCAACTGATTGGCACTCTTACCAAATGCTATCCCCGCCATTAGGCCCATTACCAAAAACAGTGTGGCTATCTCCTTGATATACCAGCCATATCCCATAACCCCTACAATCAGAAACACTATGGTAAAAAGCAAAATATTTACTATGAAAAGCTGTACTGAGTGCCTTAATGCCAATATTCCCACCAAAACCCAAACAATTGTAGCAACTGGAATTATTGGAACAGAAATAGTGCTTTGCCCTATCACCAAATGGCTAATGGGATAAAAGAATGAGAAAATGGCAAATACAATGGCCAAACCCACGAAGATAAACCATGCGCTTTCCCCTGGTTTTGTTTTTGTACCATTCTCCTCATGTGCCGCCTTATGCCGCCAGTATTCATCTATTTCATATACAGGAGATAATTTGGGATACTTTTTTATTCGACGGGCATACCACAGGACGTAACCAATTCCTATGGTATTTATTACCAACCATACAATAAACCGATACTCAATCCCTGAAAACAGCTGAATGCCTGATAAACCCTGAGCAATGCCAATGGTGAATGGATTGAGCAAGGCGCTGGCAAAACCAAGTCCTGCGCCAAGGAAACAAAGACTTATTCCCACAATGGAGTCGTAGCCCATGCTAATGGACAGTGGAACAAAAATTACCACAAAGGCAATGGTCTCCTCGCTCATTCCTATTACAGCCCCAAAAAAACTGAAGCATATCATTATAAGCACAATAACCAAATTATCGACCCCAATCATTTTAAGCGGTTTAAACCGCTCAATGCGTTTTGTAAAATTTAGAAAAGATAAGATTGCCACATCCAACGCTTTGCTCTCATTGAGCAACCAAAATGCACCGCCAATCATCAAAATATAGAAAATGATATCATAGGTACGCCTCATCCCCTGGAAGATTGATGTAAAAACCTGCCAGGTTTGCGGTTGGTTGTCAACCTTGTGGAAGGAACCCGGAACAAGAACCTCGCGGTCTATTCCATTTACACTCTTTATCTCTCGGGCAAACTCCCCACCATGTACAAACCAGGTAAGAATTGCAGCAAATACAATTAAGATAAAGATAATGACATAGGTATGCGGAAATTCACGTTTCTTCTTATTCTGCTCCATGTTTTTATTATTTTTCTTAATACGGTTTTAATGGGGTTTTCCCCTAATATTGACAAATCTAATGCTTAACTTTTAAATGCCCAATAATAGATGGGAAATCGCTGGGCGTAATAATCCCAACCAAAGGACTATTGCTTTTTCCATTTTTTGTAACAAGTGCCGCTTGCATGTATGCCCCATTTTTAACAGAACTATTAAAAATGCCAAGGAGCGAAACGATATCGGAGCTTTCTGAAACTATACAGTAATCCTGTGGGTCAACAAAATTGAGCAGGTCTCCAACATGAGAGCTATCAATCTCTATTGAGCCGCTAACCAACCATCGGGCCATTGTTTTGGCTGTAATTAACCCTGCTACTACGCCATTATCAACAACAGGGCATCGCATAAAGCCCTTTTGGGCAAGGGTGTCTAGCACCTCCCTAACCAATGTTCCAGATGCTACATGGTATGGATTGGTTTTCATCACCTCCTTTACCCTGGGTGGATTTTTTAATAAGTTTCTTATATGAATAACCTCTTGCACTACTTCGGTATGGGGCTCGGCTATGATAAAATTCCTACGGCGGGTATGTACAATTGCATTTCGCAGCTGCGCATATTCCTTTAAATCGGCAGCATAATGGTTTACCACATGATTTTTCTGCTTAGCCCTTTGCAGCAGTTCCGAAAAGGTTTGGGCATAATCGTTAGAACATATCTCTTTCAGGCATTTTTCAATTTCAGTAAATACCTCCAGAAAAATTTCCGAATTGGGCTTTTGTGTTAAATTTTCAGATTGCATATATTCTCCATATGTTCAACTATTTCAGTTTGTTGTTTGGGATGGAACCACTTGATATCGTTATCCCTTGCCCACCATGTTAACTGGCGCTTAGCATAGCGGCGGGTATTACGCTTGATTAGCTCAATAGCTTGCTCAAGGTTGATTTCTCCATCGAGAAACTGAAAAATTTCTTTGTAACCAACAGTGTTCAATGCATTGTAATTCCTAAAGAGCAATAATCCTTTTACTTCGTCAACCAGCCCCTGTTCAATCATTTTATCAACCCGCCGATTGATTCGCTCGTAGAGCTCCTCGCGGGGCATGGTTAATCCTATCTTTACCGGTATAAACGGACGCGATTTACTGGGTTGGGAAAGAAAGGAACTAAATGTTCGTCCGGTTTGCAAACATACCTCAACGGCCTTTAAAACCCTTTGGGGATTTTTCAAGTCAACACGGTTGTAGTAATCGGGATCAAGAAGTTTTAGCTGCTGCGTTAAACTTTCAATCCCATCAGTTTTAAGCTGATGCTGAAGCGATTTTCTAAGTTCAGGATTGGGTGTAGGAAAATCGTCAATTCCATTGAGTAAGGCGTCAATGTAAAGACCTGAACCGCCCACCAGTAAAGCAATATCTTTATTTATATAGATACTGTTAAGCAGCTCAAGAGCCTCCAGCTCAAACATTCCACAGCTGTAGCGCTCGGTTACCGATTTGTGTCCAATCAGATAGTGGGTTACCTGGGCAAGTTCCTGTTCCGATGGGTAAGCAGTGCCAATTCGCATTTCGCGAAAAAATTGTCGAGAATCGCACGATATTACTGGGGCATTAAAATGTTTGGACAGCAGTAGGCTAAGTTCGGTTTTACCCACACCCGTTGGTCCAAGTAGAACTACAAGATACTTTTTAGAGTTAACCATTTGTTAAAACATTCAAACGGTTAGCCGTAGGTTATTCATCGTACCCATCAGGGGGAAGTTCACCCCCATACTCCTCGTTTAAGTCGTCGAAGAGTTCATTAATCTCATTGGAATCCTCCCTGGAAAAATTGTCATCAAAAGCAAAATCCTCAGCCAGCTGTACGGGGGGCTCACCAACCGATGCGGTGCAAATTGGATAGGTGCTTGCTGGGTCAGGTTCAGTAATATCAATTAATTCAATGAATAAGTTTCTATCAGTAAAAATATCATAAACATATAGCAAACGCTCCCAGCGATTTTTAATCAGCTCCCCAATTTTAATCTTGTCCATGGGAATGGCAGCCATATCGGTATCGTTCTGCATATCAATCAGGGTAAGTTCCATGCCCTTATTCCAATGCTCATCGGCTAGAAAGAACGAAGCCAATTGCCCCGGGTCAAAACCAAGGTTCTCCTGAATGGCCTGATGAAAAGTTAAAAATGTTAGCTCGCTATCAACCTCAAAATCCCTGAGAAAAGCCTTATCCTCGCCTGAAATCATCCTGAACTTGTAAATCATAACCCGATAATTTTTTTGCAAAGTTAGCATCAAATTAGCACAAAACATCCAAACCACCAATCATCTGTTTAATTTACCCAAAAATTCAATGGTATCAATGCCATCGGCATAATCGTTCAACTTGGGTTGCTGAGTTTCTCCAAAATTAACTCTTCGGGGATGAATAATACCATCCTGCGCTACCAAGCACTGAATTTTAGCATCATTAGCATCGATATAGCTGAGTGCCGCCTGTATATTTGAGTATTCCTGATAGTTAATAGTAGCAATACCCGCATCAATGTCCTCATTAGGGACAATCAGCGAAAAACCGGTATCGAGGTGCACAGTCTGATTAATAAGATTGATGGTTCGTGCATACTCATAGTTATTGGCATACCGATGATGATTTATTAAAAACCTCCATTTTTGCATGCCATCGATAAGTGAGCTGAAATTATAGTCCTTGGGTACCAACAGCTTCGACACATTCCGGCAGCCAAGTCCAAAGTAGCTATAAATATCATCGGAGAGCAGCTCCAGTTCAGCAGAACTTTCATCACCGGTAAGCAGCGCCACTCCATTCCTATGCCCCCTAATCAAAGCCGGATGATTACGAAAATAGTATTCAAAGTACTTGGCGGAGCTATCGCTTCCGGTGGCAATCACAGCATCAAAATCCTTTAGTGTGCCGTCAACCACCTGAATCAAAGGTGTAAACCTGGGCTCAATATTACAAAGCATTTGGGAAATAGCACTCATAAGCCCTCCATCCCTCGATGATAGCTTAATTCTTATCCGGTTGCCCGTAATTAGCACGCATAAAAAATCATGAAATCCAACCAGAGGAATATTTCCAGCCATAATCACCCCAACATCCATGGGATGTTCTGGAGGAAAATAACTGGAAGGGTACTGTGCTATCCAGCCTCCAAGCGATTCTTCATTCAACCATTCCTTAGCAATGGCTTCAATGGCTCTGGATACATTATCCTTTGTAAACCATGGATTTAGATAATACGCTTCAATGGCTGAATTACCCAATAAATGGTTGGGGCTACCAATAGCCACCAACATCTCTTCACCAAGTTTAGTGAATGCTTTAATCCTTTTGCTAAGTTCCATGTCTAACTTGAAATCACAATACAAACCTAATCTATTTTATGTTATGTTTAAATGATTTAGCTTTTATAAACCCATTAGGTATTTGGAAAATACTAATTTTGAAAAATCAGCGTTCAGGTTGCATATAAAGTTACGCAAATGTAGCTAATGCATAGAATACTGATTATTACTAAAAATTTAAACATTTAGAAAAGATGAAATACCCAGTAAGTTAACCAGCACAAAAAATAACGTACAAATTATGGATGTTTATCTACCCAGTAAAGACAGTTAAAATTGAGCATATAAAGTATTAATAATTAGGCAACTAAATATTTAGTTCGAATGAAACATTTTTTTACCCTATATGGAGAGATGTTTCGTATTTCCATTAGTTCCATAATGGCCACTAAGCTTCGCTCCATACTAACCATACTAATCATATCGTTAGGGATAATGGCACTGGTGGGCATACTTACGGCAATTGAATCGATAGAGGGCAGCTTAACCAGCTCCTTTACCAATATGGGTGCAAACACCTTTACCATTCAAAGCCGGGGTATGAACGTAAACATTGCCGGAAACAGGTACCGCAAAAAAAACTATTCGCACATATCGCTTCAACAGGCCCGTCAGTTTAGGGAAACGTTCAGTTTTCCTGCCGATGTTTCAGTTGCAGTATATGCTTCAGGTGCCAGCACCATAAAGTATGCATCTAAAAAGACCAACCCCAATATTGCAGTAAGGGGCGCTGATGAGGTTTTTGTAAAGGTTGCCGGTGTAGATATTGCCAAGGGGAGAAACTTTTCGCAAGCCGATATCCAGGATAGCCGTAATGTTGCCATAATTGGGCACGAGGTGGCCAGCAAGTTGTTTTCCAAGAACGAGGACCCAATAGATAAAATAATAAGCGTTGGAAGTGGTAAATACAGGATTATTGGTGTTATGGCAAACAAGGGAACAGGGTTTGGGGGTGGCCCCAACCGAACCGTTTACCTCCCATACACCAACGTGGCCGTGTATTTCTCCCGCCCTAATATGAATTACTCCATAAGCGTTATGCCCCGCGACCCAAAGCTACTTGAGGCTGCAATTAGCGAGGCCGAAGGGGTATTCCGACTGGTTCGAAATTTGACAGCAACCGATGAAAGCGATTTTCATATTGAAAAAAGCGATAATCTGGCCAATCTACTGATTAAAAACCTGAAATTTGTTTCCATTGCAGCAACTGTTATTGGAATAATCACGCTTATTGGTGCTGCAATTGGCCTTATGAATATCATGCTGGTTGCGGTTGCTGAGCGAACCCGCGAAATAGGCACCCGTAAGGCCATTGGCGCCAAATCGAAGGAAATAAAGCAGCAGTTCCTATTCGAAGCTATTCTTATCTGTCAATTGGGAGGTTTTCTTGGTATTATTCTGGGAATCATAATTGGAAACCTGGTTTCCATGCTAACCAACAGCCCTTTTATTATACCCTGGGATTGGATGGTCGGGGGGCTGGTAATCTCTTTTCTGGTAGGTTTAGCATCCGGTTATATCCCTGCCGTAAAGGCATCAAAACTCGACCCCATTGAAGCGCTTCGCTACGAGTAAGGACTGGATGATGGAGATTATTAGGGGGAGTTCGTGAAATGTATAATGTTAAAACTTGAAACAAGAGAACAAGTTATGCTTTAAAGCTATTTCAATCAGCGATTTAGGGACAACGAAACTCTCTTTGATCCCGTTAGGGACAAAATATTGGTATAATAAGTATTATCATCATTCCAATCAAGTCCCCTAGGGACGCAATGGTTTTTTTACAAATAACAAATAACGTTTCCCACCAACCGTTAACTCAAAGGGGCTTGTCTGGCAAAGACGAATATAAGATTCAAGGTTCAAAATTCAAAATTCGAAAAGGGGTGTGAACCGTTAAACGTTAAAACTGATCGACGCTATCTTTTACCTTTATCCCTTAAGGTTTAACACCTTACGTTTTATGTTTGCCACTCACCCCCTTCTCCCCCCCATTAAGCCCCATTTTTAAAATTTTTATCAACAAACACTTGCATATTTCAGATTAAAAATATTATTTTTAAATAATATTTTAATTGTTTGGCATAAATGTATTCTAACACAATTTACTAACTTAAATTTTACAGCTATGAGAAAATTAATTTTTGCAGCTTCGTTACTGCTATTAGGGCAAGCGGGCTTTGGACAAGCGGTAAACGACCAGGCAATAATACCCGTGTCGGTTACCCTAAACTCAATTTTAAGGCTAACTGTTGTATCGGGTGGTAATATCGATTTCGTTGTTAATACAATCGCTCAGTACACCAGTGGAATAAATAGTGGAGGTGGAGATGCCCGATACCAAACTAATTTCACCGTATCAGCCTCGCAGGACTTCGACGTAACCATACGTGCAGAGGATGCAACTTTTATTGGGCAAGACAATTCTGCCAATACCATGCCTCTTAACAATGTAGGTCTTGACCTTACAGAATCTGGATCGGGTGTTGACCCAACTAACTGGGCATTACCCCCCGCTGTGTTAGCTCTCACAAATGCATCCCAAAATATAGTTACTGGTGCTACAGGAGCAGCAGCCGGGGGTGCTGATAAAAACAACTTCACCATTCAATGGCGCCTGGGGACCAGCGAAGGAGCAATGAATGGTTCAAGTCTTCTTGCACAAAGCTTAACACCCGACAGGTACATAACCAACGTATTCCTTGAATTAGTCCCCAAATAGTAGATAGGGCATTACGCCCTATCTTTTTTCAAACCTATCAAACTAAATGGTAATGACCTGTTATAGGCAAGCGTTTAAATTTGCGTTAATTTGTATTATATTGTTAACCAATGCTTTCCTAGACTCAACTAATAATATATATGCCCAAAATATCACTAAAAGAGTCAGGGTAGTTTCCGGGGGCTCAGTTTCTTTTATTTTTAAGTCATTGGTTGAGTATTCAAGTGGTAAAACACTTAGTTATTGGTCCCGCTTGAATATCCAGTTTCAGGATACCACCGATGCTGGCGGCGATGGCACGAGTACTGGCTGGAAGCTTATGGTTAGGGCAAATTCATCGGCCATCCAATCCGATGGTGCGGCCGCTGATATACCATTATCCTTCATTCACATAAGACCAACAACATTAATACCCGGAACTACTGTTACCAACATAGTGCTAACAGATGCCAACCAAACCATTGTACAAGGAGGAGACCCTGGAGCATTAACTGTTACCGGCGAAATTGTTATTACCTACGATTGCGGAACCACAACACCATTGCTGGGGAGAGAACCCGATTACTATTTTGTTGACCTTATTTTTACACTGGCCGAAATTCCTTAGGGAATGAGCATAAAAAAGTTTTTTATACTATCTCTTCTATTTGCCTTCTTTTGTTCCCTACAAACAAGGGGACAATACCTTTTCTTTAACGATAACGAACCTCCAAAAATCGATATTAAGTTTATTAAACACAGCGTTGAGGCTACTAAAGGGAAAACCATTTTCAACGTTGTAAAAATTATAAATCAATCCAATCAGGCCCAAACATTTAACTTTCAGCTAACCGTCCCCTCCGGTTGGCGTATCCTGGGTAATGAAAAATTTGAATTATCCCTACCGCCACTGGACTCCACACTAATACCCATTAGGGTTGCAGTAGGTGAAAATGTTAGGGGGGATATAGGATACTCTATTATTGCTGCGGTTTCCGATTCCAGAGGAAACCTCATTAAAAACGAGTACAGCTTTGTAAAAGTACCCCGCGATGTTGATGTAAGAATCAAATTCCTATCACGTTTTGAATATCTTGATCAACAAACCGGCTATGCCCCTATTAGGGTAAGAATTGAGAACAGGGGCAACCGCGAGGAATTGGTAAGCCTGTTGCTGGAAGCCGATAACTACACGGGACTGGGAACTGCCCGACTTAAAAATTTTGTTCAGGATGTTAATGTTCCGCCCTACACCGACTCAACCGTAGTGTTTGATGTTTTTCTGAATAAAGATATTGAAACCACTCGCGATTTGTTTAGATTAAACATAAAAGCAAAAACCATTGATTCCACATTTCAAAGCACCTGCTGGTTAAAAAACCTATCCTATTCCTATACCAACTACATCCCTGAATCGAAAAGGGTTTTAGTTGCAGAGCTATTTGCCAGAGGGCTATTCTCCAATTACGCCAAGCCTGCTTATGCCTCAATCATTCAAGGAAGCATTCTCCTCCGTAAAAAAAGAGAGCTATACTTCTTTTATAATAACGATAACACTACCCCCACCGAAAATCTTTACCGTTATAACAGGATGTGGCTGGGTTTTAAAAATGATAAATATTTTGTACAGGTTGGCGATATCAATAAAAGCATAGAGAGCAGCCTGTACGGCCGTGGAGGCCATATAGGCGCTAATATTTCGAAATTACATATCGAAGCAATTGCCACTCAACGTGTTATTAATCCACAAAACAATTTTGGTGCTGAACTTGACTACTCTTTTTCTCAAAATTACGGCATTAAGATCGGAGGTGTGTACACCGAAACGCTCAATGAGATTTTCAAATCTCAAATTGGTATCGTAGGATTACGGTTTTCCCCTATTAAAAATTTACGAATTAGTTATGAATTTGCATATAATCAATTAAATTTTGGACAATCAGCTGATTCTACCTTTTCTAAAGCTGCATACGGTAATACGGCATATTTAAACTATAGTACCCCAAAACTAAACACTTTAGTAAGATTTAAATCTGGTCAACCATTCCTAAATTCCAGCTACAACGGGCGTTCAGAGTTTATTGCTCAAACTATTTATACAGTCAATGCAAAGAATTCTTTACAATACTATGCTATAGATAACCGAAACAACCCCGGCGATTATAGAACATATGGAGTAATAAAACAACCATACACCAATTTTCACAAACAATTGGTTACATGGGGTTACTACCCCAACAATAAAATTCACCTATTTACTGGCCCCGGTTTTGAATTTAACTCTTCAGATATTTTCCCGGTTATTAATAAAGGCGAAGACTACTTTTCAACGCTGGTATTGAATTACAATTTAGGAATCCGTTTTAAGGGTGAACGTCCCGGTAGCTCATTAACCACACAGGTATTTGCCGGTTTCGTTAACGTTGCGCATAAACCCACCCATTTTGTTGATTCTACATTTGCCATTCCTCCCACCAAATACCGATTCAACTACCAATACTTTACATTAAACTTAAGACAACCCCGTTGGGGTTTTCAGGCAATGTACACCAACGGGCCACGTTCAATTTATGAACAGTTTAACTGGTACTACGGTTCAAGGCCTAACAGGATACTCCGAATTATGCCCTATTTTGATTCCTATATCTATAAAGAGCAGCTCCGACTCCAAATCAATATCTCATACTCCAACGATTTGGTATCCAAATCGAGCTATTCAAATATTACATCGCAGCTATTCTGGTATTTACCCAAAAATTGGCAAATCCGGTTCCTAAATGTATATACCATCCAGTCAAGGGTTACCCCAACCGAAGCGGTTGAGCGCTATTCGAATATGTATTTTGAGGCAAGCGTTAGAAAAGAGTTTGGCATTCAGCAACCCCATTTAAAATTCTATACGTTAAAACTCGTTTTCTTTAAGGATTATAACGGAAATAGAATAATGAACGAGAATGAACCCGGAATTAAAAATGTGCTCGTTAACATTCAACGAACAGATAGGGAAATGATGGAATTTCCTGATTTTACATCGGGAGAGCTCCTTTCCAATCAGTTAGGTGAGGTTATTTATGAAAATATACCGGCAGGTGTTTATGAATTATCGTACAACCCAGTAGGTAATGAGGCGGGCACCTTTTCTAAAGCCGATTTTGAGGTAAAATTCAACTTCAATAAAAATATGACCCTTTACGTTCCCTTTGTTGAGAAAAACAAGGTTTTTGGGCGCATCATTCTTAACCGGAGCAAACTTTCTGGCTTAGGGAGGATTGATGTTTCCAATATTAGAATCTCCGCCATCGATAGCCATGGCAATACCTACTCAACCCTAACCGATAAAAATGGAGAATTTATAATTTACGCTCCGGTAACCGATGAATACATCGTATCCATAAACAACATTTTCTACGAAAACTTTGATCTGCGCCAGAACAACTTTAGGGTTCAGTTTAACGGCTACAAGCAATTTGAGGTAAACTTTGTATTTGATGAAAAGATTCGTCGCATTAACTTTAGCCCAACCACTCAGGATTTTGCCTCAGAGGGCGTTATGCAGGTGCGCCGTACCAACCTAAGGGGAACCGTAAAGGATGCCACCACATTGAAGCCCATGCGGGCAAGGGTTAACCTGATCAACACCAAGAATAACAGCGTTGTGGCCTCGGTTTACTCCAACCCGCTAACCGGCGACTATGGCCTGTCGTTCCTTGCCGATGACATTTACGCATTAGAGGTTGTTGCCGATGATTACTGGTACTATGCCGAAAACCTGAACCTGAATCAGGTTACCACCTTCATGAACGTAACACGCGACATACTTCTTAAACCCATATCCATTGGTTCAAAACTTGAGCTAAATATTCTCTTTGATATCAACAAGGCAGACCTTGGTCCAGAAGCGGTTGCAGAACTAAATAGGCTGCTGGATATTTTAAGACAAAACCCCGGTATAAAGATTGAAGTTCAGGGCTACTCCGACGACCTTGAGGCTATCGGCAATACTGAAATAGCCGAACAACGTGCCAAGAACGTAGCCCGTTACCTGATTGAGAATGGCTTTAGCAACCTTCAGGTAAGGGGCTTTGGCAACACCGTTCCGATAGCACCAAACGACACCGAGGAAAACCGCTCCCTCAATCGTAGGGTTGAAATTGAGGTTATTGAAAAGTAAAAACCAAATATTTTGTGCTAAATATTTGCCTGACCATAAAATGAATGAAGTTCATTAGTTGTTTCTTTTATTGACTTTTGGGTTGATTACTTATTCTCGCTGGATTATTTAATCAAAACCATCCTTTCTATTTTTTCTTATTGAAACATATATTTTAGATTCATTCAAATTTTAGGGTTCAAGGTTTCTTTTCAATAATCTATCTTTGCTCAAAATTTGCATGGATGTCGGTACTAACATTAATACTACTTGCCATTGGTTTATCGTTCGATACATTTGCAGTTTCTATTTCGTGTGGAGTTGCCCGTAAGCATATCATTTTTTGGGAAGCCATTAAAATAGCGTTCGTTTTTGCCGTTTTTCAATCAACCATGCCACTTATTGGATGGGCATTAGGTTTATCAGTAAAGCGATTTATTGAGCCCATCGATCATTGGATTGTCTTAGCGCTCCTTTCAATCATCGGCCTAAAGATGATTACTGAAGCTTTTGAACAAAAGAATGAAAAAAAGAATTTTGATCCCTTGAATATAAGAATAATGCTAACATTAGCAGTTGCAACAAGCATCGATGCTTTGGTAATTGGTATGAGTTTTATTGCCCTAAATATAAATATTTTAATTGCCTATATCATTATAGGCTTTACAACTTTCCTTATCGCTATGTTAGGAATGCTTTTTGGTAAAAAATTAGGTATTTTAATAGGGAAAAAAATGGAAATTATAGGAGGCCTAATCCTAATAGGTATAGGTTTAAAAATTGCAATAGAGCATTCAATATGATCTAAACAATAAGGTTGCGAACCTCCATGGCATAAATTATTATATCAACAATCTCCTGTACCGAGAGTGTCATGGTGTTAAAGGTAAGGTCGAACCGGGTGTAATCGGTGTCCTTCCCTCCAAAGTAAACTCGAATTTCTTCACGTTTCTTGTCAATCTCTCTTACATACTGCTCTGCCTCTTTGGGTTCAAAGTGGTACATTTCCTGAACCCTAATAACTCGCCATTCAAAAGAAGCCTCCAAGTGAATATGGAGGGAACGGGGAATGTCGCGAGTTATAGCAACCCCACCCCTACCCAGTATTACCACATGCCCCTTTGAGGCCTCTGATCGAATAATGTTTTTAACTGTATTCTGGATGTGCTTATCGCTTTTGTAGTATTTGGTCGACATGGATTCAAGTATCTCCTGCATAATCCCCTTACGCTTGGCCTCAAAAACATAGTCGATTTCCTCCTTGGGCAGGTTTAATCGTGCCGAAGCAATTTCCAGTATCTTCTCCTTAGCTAGCCATTTCCACCTCAGCTCATCCTTCAACCTATACTTTTTATTAAGTTCCTGAACCAAAAGATCGGTCAGCATTTTACCGGGGCAGCCCATTTCACGGGAAATGGTGACTACAGGACCGGGTTCCCTATACTTATCGCTGGGTCGCTTCCCCCATTCTGAAAGGTATTTAATAAGGGCAATACTCATTTGCTAACATTTTCTGTAATGCATAAATATAAGAAATTTACGACTTGAAGTCAAAAAAAAGGATGGTTGCCGGAAACCATCCCTTTTATATTCTTTCATTCAACGGGTTAAACCTTAATAGCCGGAAGGCTAAAGAAGAACTTACTGCCCTTACCAAGTTGGCTGTCGGCCCATATTTCACCACCGTTCATTTCAATAAACTCTTTACAAAGTATTAATCCCAAACCGGTTCCCTTTTCGTTTCTAGTACCTGGAGTTGAAGTAATCTGGGAACCAAAAAGTTTTTCCATTACTTCGGGGGGCATCCCTATTCCGGTGTCCTCAACACAAACCGTTACAGTACCGCCTCCGGTAAAGCTCCAAACATTAATTTTATCGCCGGCATTGCAAAACTTAATGGCATTCGATATCAGATTATGCACCACTATATCGGTCATGTCCTTATCAGCATAAATTATGGCACCCTCAGGTACGCTATTGATTAGCTTTACCTCTTTGGATGTAGCAGCATCATTTAACAGCAATATTTTTGAGTTTACCAGTTCATGTAAATCAAAGTTCTGAGGGTTCACCTTGGTTCCCTGCATCTGATTTTTAGCCCAAGTCAACAGGTTCTCAAGCAGGGCAGTGGTATGGTTCACGTTAACCGATAGCTCATCGAGTACTTGCTTAAAATTTTCGGGAGAGAAGTGACCTTCCTTTGCAATATTCAGCATGGTAATAAGCGAGAAAAGCGGGCTACGAAGATCGTGGGCAATTATGGAAAACAGCTTATCCTTGAGTGCGTTCAATTCACGAAGTTCTTCTGCCTGACGGCTAATGGCATCGCGCTGCTGCGAAATTTCAGCATTCTTCTTGGCCAGCATCCTATTGGCTTTCCGTTTTCCAATATAGAGATAGGAGATTACGGCTGCAATGACCAATGATATAACGATTATTCCAATGTAAACCTGTTGCAACAATTTCTGATGGCGGATTTCCACATCGCGCAGCTGCATCTCGGCATTCAATAAATCAATTTGCATTTGCTGCTCGCGGGTTTGCTTCTCAACATCCTGAAGGGTTTGCTTTCGCGCTTGAAGCTCCTTACTGGTTTCGGCAAGTTTCTTAACGGTTTGATCCTTTTCCTGTGCAAACTGCTGCACCACCCTCCCCGCACTATCAACCATGGCTTTAGCCAGCTGTTCCTTCTGTCTTATTTCTTCGGCCTGTATCTTTTTTGTAAGTGCTGCATAAAAATTAAAATATTCCTGCGCTTTCTCGGGATTCGATAACTTATCGTATGCCCTGTTAAAGTTATAGTAGATGTTTCGTAGCAGTTTCAAATCGCCAACCTCCTGAGCAATCGATTGAGCCTGGTTTAACTTAGCAATAGCCATCTGATATTCACCCTGCTCTATCTGAGCATTGGATATATTCAAAAGTATTTGACCAACCTCCAACTTCTTCCCCATTGCACTTGCAATACCCAATGCTTTTTCAAAACTTTTGATGGCTTTTGGGTAATCTGATTGCTCTACAAATAGAAAACCAAGGTTGGTATATAAAACCTTTTCCCCATTTTTATTCCCTACCTTTACAACATTTTCGAGTGCCTTTTCAAAATATACTTGTGCATTATTATATCCCCCTAATTTCCAGTATATATTTGCAACTTTATCGTAGTAGTACACAGCCTGATTAGCATTACCCGATTTCTCGCTTTCTTCAGCAAGAGCAATCAATTCTTTTACAGTTTTATCCTGCTGCGGAACAATAGCAGGAAATGAAAGTAAGCTCTTTGAAGTATTGATAAGTACGAATATGCTTATAATTAACCTCATAGCTATAAAGAAAATTCGTAACTTTTATTAAAATATATTACGAAACCATCTGTTTATTGATTCAGTTCCCATAAAATTTTATGTAAATCACGGTTTGGATTGGGTGAATGACAATTTTATTTATATAAACACACTCTTAACAGTGCTGACAAATTTACATATTTTATCAAATTGTCATAACCTATATTGACATATTTACATTTTTGCATAATGGCATTTTTTTTGATGTGTTTTTAAAAAAACAAGGTTATGAAAGAAGCAAAAGCATTAAAAGAGTTACAGGAATTGCTGTCAAACAAAACAAAAGCATACTTGTTAGTGTATAAAAAGGGTAATGCAGTAAACGATTGTGCATTTAGTACGCTTAAAGAGGTATCGGAAAACTCTCAAAAATATGAGATTTATTATGTCGATGCTCCGCGTTTCCCAGAGATTCATCAGCATTACGGTATAACAAGTGCCCCCTCGTTACTTGTATTTGAAAGAGGAGTGCTCAAGGATGTAATTAAGGGCTGCCACGATAAGCAATTCTTTACCCAACTTTTTGAGAATGCCGTTTACGCTCAACGTGTGAAGGATAATCCTCAGCAAAAGAGTGTTACGGTGTACTCCACCCCCTCATGTCCATGGTGCAACACATTAAAAAGTTTTTTAAGGAAAAACAGTATTGCCTTTACTGATATTGATGTTTCCCGCGACCACGAAGCTGCACGCCAGATGGTTGCCGCAACAGGGCAGCAAGGTGTACCGCAGGCAAATATTGGTGGCGAATGGGTTGTGGGATTCGACCAACAAAAAATTAAGCGATTACTTAATATACAAACCCAATAAATTCTGCGATATGAAAGAATTAGTTCCATTAAACCAACATGTAGTCCTCGATTTAAGCGAGGATAACACACAACAGGTAACCGCCTCGGGTATTATAATTCCCGATACAGCCAAAGAAAAACCTATTTGGGCAAGAGTTATTGCCGTAGGCAATATCGAAAACGCTGAAATAGCAGTAAACGACCTTGTAGTTTTTAAAAAGTACTCGGGTACTGAAGTTGAATTCGAAGGTAAAACCTACCTTTTAATTCCCTACTCCGACTTGCTGGCAAAGGTTGTTGAAACAGAGGAAATTTAGTTACCGTTAAGTAATTAATAACCGGCCTCAAATGGTTGAGGCCGGTTTTGTTTTATAACCAATGTAAAGTTTTTTGTTAAAAAATTCTACAGTTCTACCTTAACAGCACAAACAGCAAACAAAACTACAACAGTTCGGAAATATACCCTAATAAACATGGAGTACACTGGATGCACAGCCAGCATCGAGAGTAGTTGGACATATTATGCAGAATGTTTTCTGGGCATTTATATACAATCTAATTGCTATTGTTGCTGCGGGTGTTTTATATCCTTTTGCAGGTATTTTAGCAGACCCGATGATAGCAGCACTTGCCATGGGCATTTAGCTCTGTATCGGCTTTTACAAATAGTGTTTTGCTACACCTAAAGCAAGAAAGTTAAGCAGCACGGCACTTCTGGAAAGCATCAATAATCTGATGCCTGTATTGGTTCATAATATGTCTGAACCAATAGGTGTAGTTCAATGGGTTTTGTTCCATATCGTTGATTAACCAATCTATGTCAACCCATTTCCAAGCTGCAACCTCCTCGGGATTTGAATTGGGATTACCATTATAAAGGCCGATATAAACCCAATCTATCTCATTTTCAGTTAATCCGTTATCAAAATCAATCCTGTAATGAAATGTAAACTGATGGGACAAAGGACACTGAAAACCCATTTCGTGAAGCAATCTTTTGTAGATTACGCTTTCCATATGTTCGCCTTCGGTTAAATGACTACAGCAGGCATTTGTCCATAGACCGGGTGAGTGGTACTTGTCATGAGCTCGTTGATGGATGAGCATTTGCCCCCTATCATTACATATAAGAATAGAGAATGCTCTATGGAGTAATCCTTCAGCATGAACCATTTCTTTACTTTTGTAACCAATAACCTGATCATGCTGGTTTACAATGGCAATATTATTTGTTTTCATTCAAAAAATCATTCTAAAAGAATAATATTAGTGCTCCTTCTTTATAAATGTTCCATTTTGGTACTCCTCCAATGCCTTACGAATTTCGGAATCGGTATTCATCACAATAGAACCTTGCCATGCAATGGGTTCATTATTGGGCTCGGCTCCAAACAAAATGAACGAGGCACCCTTTAACCCTGCCTTTACCTGTATTACATGACCCTGGCTAAGAGCCACCCCTAACGGCGCAACAATAGAATCATTGTATCCCTTTATGCTTACCTGCCCCTCATAAACAAACAAAAAATACTTGTAGCTTCTGAAATCAGGTGTAATCACCTCATCAAAAACAGAATTAGGCCAAAGCTTAATATCAAATAAATCGACAGGTTTTAAAGGATTAGTTAAACCACCCTCTCGTTTACGATACTTACCCGAAATTATTTTAACCTTGGAAACATTGGTTTCAACTACAGGTATTGCTTCGGTACCTAATTTATGGTAGCCTGGTTTGACCATCTTCAGCTCTTGCGGAAGATTTATCCACAATTGAATACCTAATAATGGATCAGTGTCGTTTTCCGGCATTTCGCTATGAATTATTCCGCTTCCGGCTGTCATCCACTGAACTTCTCCGGGTTCAATGGTTCCCCTGGCACCAGTACTATCGGTATGGGTAATCTTCCCCTGGAGCATGTAGGTTATGGTTTCAATCCCCCTGTGCGGATGATCGGGAAAACCGGCTTGAAAATCTTTTGGGTCGTCCGACCCAAACAAGTCGAGTAGCAGGAAAGGGTCTGTTTCGAAACGAGTATTATATCCAAAAACTCTTTGCACTTTAACACCAGAGCCTTCGACCATTGCAAGCGGTTTATATATTGCCTTAACGGTAATCATGGTATTACTTTTTTACATAATCACTCCCGTAAATATAACGATTTTTTCGAACTTTAGGTTCAATATTTCCAAGTCGGTATTTGATAAATTGTTTTAATTGTTAATTAAAATAGACATTATCAATATTGGCGCAAGGTTAATTCTTGCTATTTTTAGGCCAATTATAATAGTGAACCAGGCATGAAAAAGACATTGCTACTTGTTATCCTGTTTGCATTTGTTGCTTACCTTGATTTAGCGGCTCAGGAAACAAATCAGTACACCTCGGTTAACAGCATTTACGAAACCGGAATTGATTTGTATAGAAAAGAAATGTATGCCGATGCACAAAAAACATTTGAAGACTTTTTGAATAAAATGCCAAAGGGCTATGCACAGAATAAATCTTCGGCAGAATTCTACAGGGCAATGTGTGCCATTGCGCTAAACAACAAGGATGCAGAATATTTAATTGGTCAATTCATTCAAAACTACCCCGAAAGCCAACTTATTGACCAGGCCTACTTTGCCATGGGCAAAATGCAATACCAACTTAAGAAATACAAAAAAGCCATATACTGGCTAACCAAGGTTGATAAAAACGGCATTGAGCGCAATATGCGTTACGAATGGATGTTTATTCTTGGCTACTGCTACTTTATGGATAGCGATTATGAATCGGCAAACCGATGTTTTTTTCAGGTAAAAGATGTTGATAACAAGTTTGCCAATGCTGCAACCTACTACTATTCCCACATTGCCTACCTGCAAAAAAAATATGCCACTGCCATTAAGGGATTTGAGAAGCTAAAAAACAATGAGGTGTTTGCCCCTCTCGTGCCCTATTACCTTTCCCACATTTACTACCTTCAGGCCGATTACCAAAAAGTAGCTACCTATTCACCACCACTTGCCCGCGATAACTCAAATAAGCGAGCTCCCGAAATTGCAAAACTTGTTGGCGATGCCTTTTTCAAGATTAAGCAATACGATAGTGCCCTCACCTACCTCAAAATATACGAAAATAAAAACAAACAACAGCTAAACCGTGAAGATATTTATCTGCTCGGTTTCACCTATTATAAAAATGCAATGTATGCCGAAGCTTCAAAGTACCTGGAACGCATTGCAACAACCGATGATTCACTTAGCCAAAATGCCAATTACCACCTAGCTCACTGCTACCTTGAGCTAAACGATAAGAACCGTGCCCGTCAAGCCTTTGGTTTAGCATCGAAGCTCGATTTTGATAAAACCATTAAAGAGGATGCCCTTTTTAATTTTGCTAAGTTAACCTATGAGCAACTTTATGCCCCTTTTAACGAAGCCATAGAGGCTTTTAAACTTTACATCAGCAATTATCCAAAATCGCCTAGAATTGATGAGGCCTATAACTACCTAACATTAGCCTACCTCAACTCCAAAAACTATAAGGATGCCGTTGAATCGCTTGAAAAAATTAAAAACAAAGATGCCACCATTAAAACAGCACTTCAACGTGCAGCTTACTTTAGGGCACTAGAACTATTCCAGAATCTCGACTACAGTAATGCAGTAAACATGTTCAGCAAATCGCTGGAGCATTCGGATTACAACCAACAAATTGCTGCGCAAACATTTTTCTGGCGTGCAGAGGCTTACTATCGGATGGGTGATTTTACAAATGCAGCCAACGATCTCGAGAAGTTCATTCTTACCCCCGGGGCTTTCAATCTGGAAGAATACTTATTGGCACATTATAACCTAGGCTACACATACTTCAAACTTAAACAATATGATGCGGCTATTACGTGGTTCCGTAAGTACACCAGCTTAACTAATGATGCCAAAACATCCTACGAGGCCGATTCCTACAACCGAATAGGCGATTGTTTTTTTATTCAGCGCCGCTACTGGGCTGCAATTGATTACTACGAAAAAGCCGCCAATATCGATGTTCTCGATGCCGATTATGCTCTGTTTCAACGCGGTTTTTCTTTGGGATTGGTTAACCGCCCCGAAAAGAAAATTGAATCATTAAAAAACCTTCTGGTTAAATATCCCGAATCGAGCTATACCGATGACGCCTTATTTGAGATTGCTGAGGCATACAATATTATTGAAAATTTTTCATTGGCTACAGACTACTACAAAAGAGTTGAAAATGAGTACCCCGGTAACAGCTACTACCTCAAAGCATTAGTACAACTAGGATTAATATGTTACAATACCGGAGACCTTGACAATGCTCTGGCATACTATAAAAAGGTAGTTGAAAGCTACCCCAATTCGCAGGAGGCAAAAAATGCGCTAATAGGGATACGAAATATTTATATTGATAAAGGCGATGCCGCTACTTACTTTAATTATGCATCAAAGGTTGGCAACATCGCTAACCTAAGCGTAGCCGAAAAGGATTCGCTCAGCTATATTGCTGCCGAAAAGGTTTACCTTACCGGTAACTGCGAGAAGTCGAACCAAACCTTTTCTGAATACCTTAAGGAAAATCCGCAGGGTAACTTTACCACAAATGCACTTTACTACATGGCCGATTGTTTTGTAAGAAGCAATAATATTGATATGGCCGTTGAGAACTTTGAGCAAATTGTTCATCGCCCCAAAAATATTTTTACCGAACAAAGCCTACTAAGGCTTGGTAATTTATATTTTGAACAAAAACTATTTGATAAAAGCTTCGATGCCTACTCAAAGCTGGAGGCCTTAGCCGAGGTTAAGAGCAATTTGCTGGGTGCCCGTGTTGGGAAATTACGAAGCGCCAGTGCGCTGGGTTACACCAATGAGGTACCTGCTATTGCCGCATCTATTCTGTCAACCGATAAGCTCTCCCCTGAAATTGAAAGGGAAACCCGGTTTACTCTTGCCCAAGCCTATCTAAAACTCAACAACCTTGATAATGCGCTAATTGAGTTCTCAAAGATATCACAAGACTTAAAAACCGCTGAAGGAGCCCAATCTAAGTACCTTAAGGCACTAATATATTTCCAACGGAGTGAATACAACCGTGCTGAGAGCGAAGTTTTCTCATTTGCCGAGATAAACACCCCTCATCAATACTGGTTAGCAAAAAGTTTCATTCTGCTTGCCGATGTTTACGCTGCTCAAAACGACTTCTTCCAGGCAAAAGCAACGCTACAAAGCGTACTCGATGGTTATGGAAGTACAACAGATGGCATAATAGATGAGGCCACCAATAAGTTAAATCAACTGGTTAAAACCGAAAAAGAACGCCAGACAACAAAATAAAATCAAGAAAAAGAGTAACCATGATAAACATGAGATATTTCAAAATTCCTATTGTTTTAACCATTGCGCTCACTACTGGCGCTTATCTGTCGTCCAATGGACAGGATTTAAAAAAAGAGGTACAGGTGATTCGACCCTATGAACCATCGATATCCGATGCCAATAAAATCAATCTGCAACCTAAAATAGCAGACACTGTAAAGGTAAATCCTAACTTCAGCTATTCCATAGTTCAACGCCCCATAAACACCTACTTTACACCAACACCCCTTGCTGCCGCACGAATGGTTGCAGAACCCCTGCCCAATTTGCACCAAAGTTTCTTGAGTATTGGGTTCGGTAATACAATTATTCCTTTTGCCCAAGCCTATCTGGCAAGCAAAAGAAACAACGAATACCAATACGGTGCATGGTTTAGGGTACTCAGTACAAATGCAAAGGTTATTCTGGACAACAATGTCAAGGTAAAGGCGCCCTCATCCACTTTAGATTTCTCCGTTTTCGGCAAAAGAATGTTTGAGCAAAAAATCATCCAGAGCGATATTCAGTATAACAGGGTAAACAAAAACTACTACGGTTACCAGTTCGATACACCAGGACTTAACTTTACCAATGACAAACAATCAGTTAACCGAATTGGTGCCAATATTAAATTCAACACCACACATAACGACTCTACCAAATTCAACTACGAGGCGCAGGCTCGCTTTAAGCATCTCTCCGATAAATTCGACATGCAGGAAAATACCATATCCGGAACTTTCAATTTAAACAAGTTTTTAAGACAAGAACAGATTGGTGGCGAAATCTCATTCACCCACTACGGAAGGAATAAAAACCTTGGTACACAAAACAACACCATTTTTCAACTTAAACCGTGGGCACACTTCTTTGGCACGCAATGGCACGCTCTTGCCGGTCTTTCGTTGATTTATGATGCCAATGGCAATGTCAATAACACCTACTTCTTTCCAAGAGGCTACCTCTCATACGATATTGTTAGCCACTACATAATTCCCTATATCGAGATTGACGGTTACATTCAGGAAAATCCCTACGATTACTTGCTATCGCTCAACCCATGGACATTTCCCGGGACAACGGCATGGAACAGTATTTATAAAATGGTAATTGGTGGTGGTATAAAGGGCAAATTTAGCCCAACACTTTCATATCACGTAAAAGCTTCGTACGCCATAATTGATAGCTTAAACCTGTTTGTCAACACCAGCATTGACGTTTCCAATCCCTTGAACAACAGGTTCAGCATTATATACGACAATGTGGAAAAAACAATGGTTAAGGGCGAATTAGCCTTTGACCCCAACAAAAAGTTTCACATCAACCTAACTGCCGAATACTTTCAGTACAAAACGAAAAATGTTGAGTACCCTTGGCATCTGCCTGAATATAATATAAATGCCACAGTTAGGTACTATATTGGTAATAAGTTTAAATTGATGGCCTGCCTATTTGCAGTAGGTAAACGTTGGGCATTAGGCCCCGCTGCCACTGCAGTTAGGTTGAACGATTACCTTGATGCCAACTTGGGTGTTGAGTACACCTACAATAAACGTTTATCGGTATTTGTGAATGCCCACAACATCACCTCTGCACGTTACCAACTATGGTACCTATATCCAGCACAGAGGTTTAATATGCTGGCCGGGGCATCCTACAAGTTTTAAATCGTTTCAAAATCGAGGGCATAAACAGAAATCTATTTTGCTGATTATCTGTTAATTAATCAATAAAAAAGTGTTCCAATTTTTCCATAAAACGAAAAAAATAGCTACCTTTGAAGGTTATTTAAAAGCGTTTTTACACAGCGATTATTATGAGTAGTAAAGAGCAGGAAATTAAGAACGGCAATGGCAACAATAGCTATACAGCCGATAGCATTCAGGTACTCGAAGGGCTCGAGGCTGTGCGCATGCGCCCAGCCATGTATATTGGCGACACGGGAAACAAGGGGTTACACCACCTGGTTTACGAAGTAGTTGATAATTCCATTGATGAAGCATTAGCCGGTTATTGTACAGAAATTGACCTTGTTATAAACGAAGACGGTTCAGTAACCATAAGCGATAATGGCCGAGGTATTCCGGTCGATTTTCATGAAAAAGAAAAAAAATCGGCGCTCGAGGTTGTACTAACAGTTTTGCACGCCGGGGGGAAGTTCGATAAAGATTCCTATAAGGTATCGGGGGGGCTTCATGGTGTAGGTGTATCGTGTGTTAATGCCCTATCGGTCAAACTCATTGCCGAGGTGAAACGCGATGGCAAAATTTATCGACAGGAGTATTCAAGGGGTAAAGCCATTACCGACCTTGAGGTAATTGGTGAAACAAATGAAACAGGAACCGTAATCACCTTTTTGCCCGACTCCCAAATTTTCACGCAAACCTCTGTTTTCAACTTCGAGATATTAGAATCGAGGATTAGGGAACTAGCCTATCTGAATAAGGGTATCAAGCTTACCCTTACCGATAAGAGAGAACTTATCGAAAATGGCTCAAGCCATTACAGATTTGCCGAGTTTTACTCCAAAGAAGGGCTCAAGGAGTTTATCAGATTCCTCGATCAAAACCGTGAGAAGTTAACGGAAAACATCATTTACATTGAAAACGATAAGGGCGAGGTACCCGTTGAGGTGGCTATGCAATACAATACCTCATTTACCGAGAATGTTCACTCCTACGTTAACAACATAAATACCATTGAGGGGGGTACCCACCTAACTGGATTCCGAAGCGCCTTAACCCGTACGCTGAAGAAATACGCCGAAGATACCGGAATGCTTAGCAAACTAAAATTCGATATCAACGGCGACGATTTCCGCGAGGGTTTAACAGCGGTTATCTCTGTTAAGGTTGCTGAACCCCAATTTGAGGGTCAAACCAAAACTAAATTGGGTAACCCCGAGGTACGCATAGCAGTAGACCAAGCGGTTAGCGAAGCTCTGGCCAATTATTTAGAGGAAAACCCCAAAGATGCCAGAAATATTGTGCAAAAGGTAATTCTGGCAGCACAGGCACGACATGCTGCCCGCAAAGCTCGCGAACTAGTTCAGCGTAAAACAGTCCTTTCGGGCTCTGGCCTGCCCGGTAAACTTGCCGATTGCTCCGAAAAAGACCCAACTGTATCAGAAATATTCCTTGTTGAGGGTGACTCTGCTGGTGGTACCGCCAAACAAGGCCGCGATCGCAGCTTTCAGGCTATTCTCCCATTAAGGGGAAAAATTCTGAATGTTGAAAAAGCCATGCATCACAAAATTTACGAAAACGAGGAAATAAAAAATATCTTCACCGCTCTTGGGGTTAGCATTGGTACCGAAGATGATAGTAAAGCCCTGAATATGAATGGGCTTCGTTACAACAAAATAATTATAATGACCGATGCCGATGTTGACGGAAGCCATATTGCAACTCTTATAATGACCTTCTTTTTCCGTTACATGACCGACCTTATAAACGAGGGGCATCTTTACATCGCTACACCCCCTCTTTATCTTGTAAAAAAAGGAAAAGAAGAAAGATACTGCTGGAACGAGGAGGAGCGCCAAAAGGCAGTAGAGGAACTTGGAAAAGGCAAGGATGGCTCCGTACACGTACAACGATATAAAGGTTTGGGTGAAATGAATGCAGAGCAATTATGGACAACCACAATGAATCCCGAAACCAGGATTCTTCGTCAGGTAACCATTGAGAGTGCAGCCGAAGCCGATCGCATATTCTCCATGCTAATGGGCGATGAAGTACCGCCCCGAAGGGATTTCATAGAAGCTCATGCCAAGTACGCCAACATTGATGCATAGCAACATAAAAGCCGGATTTTATCCGGCTTTTTTATTTGGACAACCCCTCCACAACCCACTTTCGATGTAAAGTTCCGGTTTCGTCGTACAACCATTTAGCTGCAGTGGGTTTACCTGAAACATACAAAATCCGAGCGGCTAATCTTCCATTTGGATAGAAGGTGGTCCAAATATCGAACTGCTTGTCATCAACATAGAAGCCATAAACAATCAAAACTCCCAAATTATTAAAATATCTCCACCGGCCGCAGGCTTTCCCCTTACAGTAATTCCCAATCTGTTTCAAGTTCCCGTTTTCCCAATAAAAAACCCACTCTCCTTCCAGCAGGTTATTTATAAATTGTCCTTTACCATGAATTTGTCCATTGGGGTAAAAACTAATCCATTCACCTTCTTTTAGGTTGTTTTTATATAAACCGTTCTCTTTTACCTGACCATTTGGATGATATTCAGTAAAACTGCCATCTTGATTGCCATTTTTGTACATCGATACTATTTGAGGTGCTCCATTTTCATGGTACGATTGCAGTATGCCATCAATTTTTCCATTCCGATAGAATACTTTACGCATTAATTGCCCATTCTTGTAGTAGGTGTATAGGGTATCATGGTATTGTCCCCTCCTTTTCGTCCCCCGATAGTTTAGCTCTCCAGAATCATAGTAAGATTCCCAAAGTCCGTTTATAGTATCGTTCAAATAATCACAACGCAACCTTAATCGGCCTAGCTCATCATAAACTTCACTCCTTCCGCTGAGTTTCCCATTAAGGTAAGTCGATTTGGCGCTTACCTTACCGCTACTAAAGAAGGTGAAAAGCTCCCCATTCAGAAAGTTTGCCCTATAGGGACCTCTCTGGTAAACTGTACCATCTGAATTCCAAAATATAAACTCTCCGTCCTTTTTACCCTTAGCATAATGAAATAAGCTAAGCCTGGCTCCGTTAGGATGATATGTTATCCATACACTATCGGGCTTTCCATCCCTGTAATAACCTTCTTGCTGTAAAACGCCATCATCAAAATAGTATAGGTAGCGGCCTTGTCTAATAGTATCGCCATTTACTATGGTTCCCTGAAACTTTTCCTTAACCAAGCCGTTAGGACCCAATCGCTCAACAAAAACGAATGTTTGCTGAGCGCTTGCACAACCAATACTTAAGGCGCTCGCGAAAATCGAAAGAGTTAAAATTCTAAATTTACTTAACAACTGATAACTAATTTGGTTTAATGGTCGAAGTATCCGGAACCGTAACTCTTGTATCGCCCTTTACCTCTATAACTAACTGAGACCCCTCAAGTGGGAATCGGGGGCCATAATCAACAATTATAGCAAGGGCATATGTGGCAGGAGGTAAACTATTTGGAAGAGACAATTCTACAGTACGGCTTAATTTAGGGAAAACCTCAAAATCCTGAGGGGGAAATTGAGTCTCCTCTGCAGTTACCGTATTTGAAGCCATAAGGAACACCTTACAGTGGGTTACCTTATCGCCTAAATTTTCAATTACAGCTGAGAATTTACGTTGAGTATCATTGGTTGTAGTTATTTCCTGAAAGTTACTTACCTTAATGGAGTAGTTTTGGTTGGACTTAGGCGACTGATAAACCAAAACACCAATCCTTCCACTAACAGTTATACCTGCTGCTAATTGTTTATCGGCACTCCAACTGGTTTGCTCCCTTGTGGGTTGCACATATAGCATGCACCATGCCGACCCGAACTCCTCGCCGGGAACCAACATGGTAACCTGTAACTGAATATCCTCTCCCGGATTTAACTCAAAAAAGGCTGGATTAACGTTGATCCAATTGGCACAGGAATGCTTTGTTGAATTTGGAGGCAATATATTACGCTCACCCGACGATGAAGGCAAAAAATCGGCAAATGAAACTGTATAGGAAGTTCTCTGACTACCATGGTTTTTAACCGATAATACTCTAGTTTGACTGGTAGAGGGTTCAGCATCAAACTCCATTTTTACAGGTGCAACTTCAAAATCCTGAGCTAGCAAAATTGTTGAACGTAAAACCCCTGCAACTATTATACTTATGGTTCTTAGTCCCATAATTTAAAAAAGTTATTCATTTTAAATTACAATATTCAAATATAATAACAATTTGCAAAATATTTTTTATTAATGTTTTTAATGTATCCATATAATTAACATAATAAGTGATTTAATTTTTCTGAATATCAATAAAAAAATTTATACTATTTGAATTGTAGTAAAAAATTAGTTAAGTTTGAATAAAATATTTGGCATTGCTGAAACTTTTAAGTTTAACATTAATTTTTACCTTTAATCTATTTGCAGGCTCACATTTGTTAGCCCAGCAGGTTATTATTCTACCCAAAGAAAAGCAGGATGATGTTGATAGATACAAGGAGCTTGTTGTACGATATAAACAAGCCAATAATTTTCAGCAAGCGGCATTCTACCTAAATAAAATTGCATTTATTTATTGGGAAAACGGCGATGCTAAGCAAGCCATTAACTATTTTCTGGAAACAATCCCCCTTAATGAACGCGTGGGCAACTTAAACGATATTAAAGCAGTTTATAGTAATATCGCTTTGATTTACTCAGACCTCAATAGGCTCGACCTTACACTTGAATACTTTTACAAAAGTCTGGAGGTTCGCAAAAAATTAAACAACAAATCAGAACTTGCCGCAGGTTTAATTGATGTAGCATACATTCATACTGCCCTTAACCAATCTGAAAAAGCCATTCAACTTTTAGAGGAGGCATTAGAACTTTCACGTTCGGTAAATAATCCACGGCTAATTCTAAATTCCTTAAAACTTTTAGCACAGAACTACGATAACTTGGGCAATAAATCCAAAGCCACCGAGTACTTTGGCATGTCAAATGCCTACGAACACCAGCTCGCAACCCAACAGATAAAAACTGAGTACGAAACCAAGGTTGTAAAGTCACAGGCTAAAGCAGAACGCGAACGCATGCAACGTACTCAGCAAGAGCTCCTAATGAGCCTCAGAGAGCTACAAAATAAAACCATGCAGGACTCCCTGAATTTTGTTGTAATGCGCAAGCAGGATAGCCTTAAGATAGTTGAAGAAGATGCCCAGCGGAAACAAACCGAAATTGACCTGCTTAACACCGACCGAATGCTCAAAGAGGCTCAACTGCGCGAACGCGAAGCACAATCGCGAATCCAACTAATAATAATTTTATTTGCTGTGGTATTCCTTTTGGTTCTATTGGTTTCATCTATTACAATCTACAAAAACTACAACGATAAGAAAAAAGCCAACGAGCTACTTAATCTTCAAAATATTGAGATTCAAAAGCAACGCGACCATATTCAAAAGCAAAACGAGAATATAAGCAAGAGTATCAACTATGCCCAGGGCATTCAAAAGGCTCTGTTACCTCCGCAAACCAGTCTTCAAGAGATACTCCCCGATTCATTCATATTCTTCCGACCACGCGATGTAGTTAGCGGCGACTACTATTGGTTTAAAGAGTTGACCTTAGGATATGACTCAACTGAAAAAATAGGGAAAATTGCTATTGCTGCCATTGACTGTACAGGCCACGGCGTTCCCGGGGCATTCCTGTCCATGATTGGTTACAATCTCCTTAACGATATCGTTTACCGGGGAATTTATAAACCTGGAGCAATTCTTAAGGAACTCAATAACGGCATTCGCCGTACCCTCCGACAAGACGAAACAGATAACCGCGATGGTATGGATATGGCCCTTTGCATTGTTGATACCAAAACTAATGTGGTAGAGTTCTCAGGTGCAAAAAATCCCTTGGTTTATGTTGTAAACAACGAAGTTTTCAGAATCAGGGGCGATAAGGAATCCCTTGGAGGAGGGATGGGTTACATGGAAAATGAGTTTACCAGCCACACCATTAAAGTTGACCAGCCTACATGGTTCTACATGTTTTCCGATGGGTTTATCGATCAATTTGGGGGTGCAGATGGCCGAAAATTTATGATTAAAAACTTTGTTGACCTGCTGGGTAGCATTGCAATCCTCCCAGCCGAACAGCAACGCGAAATTCTTAAAAATACCCTTAAAGATTGGCTTGGTACCAAATACCTACAGGTTGACGATATTTTGGTGGTTGGATTTAGGTATGGTCCTGTTACTGCATAATTTCTCAAATGTTTTTTCCCATTAACAAATAACTTCATCCATAATTTATGGCATTGATAATCTTTTTATTAGTATAAAGTTCGATGTTTAATAGTAGGCTTTCTACTCTAAAATAACATAACCCATTTGTTGCATGGCAACTTTTTTTTCCTGAATATTGTATCTGGTATTCTTTTAAAGATTAATATGCGAATCAGTTTTAATAAGTACCAGGGAGCGGGCAACGATTTTATTATTATCGACAATCGCAAATCAAGTTTTATTCCTAATGCCGAACTGATTCATCGCCTTTGCGATAGACACTTTGGTATTGGAGCCGATGGCCTTATTCTGCTGGAGGAAAAGAACGATATGCCCTTTATGCGTTACTTTAATTCCGATGGTAATGAATCCACCATGTGTGGTAACGGTGGCCGATGCTTTGCTGCCTTTGCAAAAAAAATGGGAATTTCTGACTCCACCTTTGGGTTCCTGGGAATCGACGGTTATCATATAGCCCTCTACAATAACAATGGATCAATCAAACTCAAAATGATTGATGTAGATAAAATTGAGATAATTGACGACAGCTATTTATTAAACACAGGGTCCCCACATTACGTAACCTTGGTAAGGGATGTTGATGCCGTTGATGTAGCCCGAGAGGGCAAATTAATTCGTCAAAGCGTAAATTATAACCAAGGAGGAACAAATGTAAACTTTATTCAGGAGCTTCAACCCGGGAAATTAAAAATCAGAACCTATGAAAGGGGAGTTGAAGCCGAAACCCTTGCCTGCGGAACCGGTTCTACTGCCGCAGCAATTGCCTATTCCCATTACTTCGATTTTGACCAATCGCCTATTGAACTGCAAACCCTTGGCGGGATATTAAAAGTGTATTTTAATCGCCACAATAATACCTTTACCGATATCTGGCTCGAAGGTCCTGCACAGGAAGTTTTTGAAGGTGTAATAGGCATTAATAGTGATTTTTTATAAAATTTGTTATATTTTTGAATAGCTGATATTCTGAATTAGTAAGATCTTATTAAAAGATACCGTAATGAAGCCCTTGAAACTGTTGGAAACCAGCGATAGCCCGGAGGTAACCCTTGATAAAGATAGAGGGCGTTTCGAGTTCTACGGAAAAATTATGCCTGAAAATCCGAAAGAATTTTTTGAACCAATTCTGGAATGGTTGAGGGAATACCAAAACCAAGCCATTAACGAAACGAATGCAATATTTAAGCTCGATTACTTTAACACCGCGGCTTCAAAAAAATTACTCGAAATTCTTAGCATTCTTCAAGCAATACATAAAAGTGGTAAAAACGTTACCATTAACTGGTACTACCATAGTATAGATGAAGATATGCTTGAATCCGGAGAAACTTTTTCCGAAATAATTCATGTTCCCTTCAAATTTATTCCCTACTAAAAAACCTAATTTAAATGACACTTTTTCAGCATGAGCAATTTAACTCATGTTTAAGTTGTCACACTTTCCTTTTAATAAGTGAAAAATTGGCGTACAAGTTGTTAACATTTGTTAATCAATGTATTGAAGTATTTTTTTTGAACGTTATATTAGCGTAATCAAAAAAATTAAATGTCTATGAAAGCGAACAGAATATTCATGCCAATAGTTTATGCCACACTAGGTGGGCTTATTGCTTTAGGAATCAGTCATAAATTTTTAGCCAATAATTTTGTAAACAATGCTGAGCCTGCTGCAACACCCATACGGGTTGCGAATACCTTTAAACCCGATTCTGCATCAACCGATTTTACATGGGCTGCAGAGCAAACAGTTGATGCTGTGGTTCACGTAACAACAGAATTTAGCCAACAACAGAATTATTCATTTGGTGATCCTCTTTTCGACTTTTTCTTTGGACCCCGCGATATGATGCCCAGCCAAAAGGTGCAGAGCTCAGGCTCTGGGGTTATTCTAACCCACGATGGATTTATTGTTACCAATTACCATGTTGTTGAAAAGGCCGATGAAATAACAGTTGTATTAAACGATAAGCGAAAATTTACAGCTAAACTGGTTGGCTCAGACCCGAACACCGATATTGCATTGCTTAAAATAGATGCCACCGATTTACCCTTCATATCATTTGGAAATTCAGACAATATCCGTATTGGGGAATGGGTTCTGGCTATCGGTAATCCATTTAACCTTACATCAACCGTTACAGCAGGAATTGTGAGTGCCAAGGCCCGTAATATCAATATATTAAACGGAAGAGAATTTGCCATTGAGTCGTTTATTCAAACCGATGCTGCAGTAAACCCCGGAAATAGCGGAGGCGCATTGGTAAACCTTAAAGGAGAACTTATTGGAATTAACACAGCCATTGCCTCCCATACGGGCTCGTTTACCGGCTACGCCTTTGCTATTCCCTCCAACATTGTTAAAAAGGTTGTAACCGATATTATTGAGTATGGCGAGGTACAGAGAGCCATTTTAGGTGTAAAAATTCAGGAACTTACCGCCGATCTGGCCAAAGAAAATGGAATAAAAGAAATTAAAGGGGTTTATGTTTATGACGTAGAAAAAGACGGTGCAGCCGATGCCGCAGGCATTAAACCAGGCGATGTTATCGTTTCGATTAATGGTTTTGAAGTAAATAGTACCGCTCAACTTCAGGAGCAAATTAGCCGCTACCGCCCCAATCAGCAAATTGATGTTATAGTTAACCGCAATAATTCCCGTAACCCATTTAAGGTTACACTTCGAAACCTTAAGGGCGGGCTCGACTTAGTTAAAACCAACGACATACTTAGCAGTTTAGGAGCAGAGTTTAAAGAAGTAACCGATAAGCAAAAAAGTGATTTAGGCATCAGATACGGGTTACAAATTGTAGATATCCGCGATGGAAAACTCAAAGAGGGAGGTATTAAAAAGGGATTTATTATAACCCGTATGAACCGCACACCAATCAGAAACATCGACGACCTGAAGCGCGTGCTCAGCATTTCGTCGGGAGGAGTACTTATTGAGGGTGTATACCCCAACGGAGTGGTGGCATACTATGCCATAGGGGTAAATTAAAATTTATGAGATTTTTGCTATACTAACGTAACATTTTTATTCCGGCTACGTTTTAACAAGGCATGTTATAATGTAGCCGGATAATTTTCTGTTTTCTATAACATGTTTTTAAAAACTTGAATTAAAGAGTTTATTATGCTAATTTTGCAATAAAATAGAGGTGTCGGATGAGACAGTTAAAAATCACAAAATCAATTACCAATAGGGAGAGCGCATCGCTAGACAAGTATTTACAGGAAATCGGTAAGGAAGATTTAATCACCGTTGAAGAGGAAGTGGAACTTGCGCAGCGAATCCGCAAGGGGGATCAAGCCGCATTAGAAAAACTTACCCGTGCAAATCTTCGCTTTGTGGTATCCGTAGCCAAGCAGTACCAGAATCAGGGCTTAAGTTTACCTGACCTTATTAACGAAGGAAACCTTGGGCTCATTAAAGCAGCAGAAAAGTTTGACGAAACAAGGGGATTCAAATTCATTTCCTATGCTGTATGGTGGATTCGTCAATCCATACTGCAGGCATTAGCAGAGCAATCGCGCATTGTTCGTTTACCGCTCAATCAAGTTGGCTCACTGAACAAAATAAACAAAGCATTTTCAAAGTTTGAGCAGGAGTTTGAACGCACTCCTTCGCCAGAGGAATTGGCCAATTTGTTGGAGCTGCCCAAAGAAAAGGTAAACGATACCCTCCGGGTAAGCGGCCGCCATGTATCGGTTGACGCCCCCTTTGTTGATGGTGAGGATAACAGTCTGCTTGACGTCCTTGTTAATAACGATTCGCCCAGCGCCGACCGCGGATTAATAAACGAATCGCTCAGCAAGGAGATTGAACGTGCCCTTGCTACTCTCACTGAAAGAGAACGCGATATCATTAGATTGTTCTTTGGTATCGGATGCCAGGAAATGACCCTTGAAGAGATTGGTGAGAAATTTGGGCTAACCCGTGAGCGTGTGCGCCAGATTAAGGAAAAAGCCATAAGACGACTGCGTCACACCTCGCGTAGTAAGCTACTTAAATCGTACCTAGGATAGTAAAAAAGCCCGCCATTCAACGGGCTTTCCCTTTTACAACTGCTTATTCCTTACAATCTTTACACTCTTCGAGATTTCGGTTGTAAATAGCCATGGCACGGTTACTCATACCCATACTCGAAAAACCTCCATCGTTGTAAATGTTCTGCATGGTTATCTTACGGGTCAAATCACTGAAAAGTGTTATACAAAAATTGGCACAATCTAGAGCATCGGCATTGCCAAGGGGCGACATCCTATTGGAAAAGTCCAAAAGGGCATCAAAGCCCATAACTCCCCCTCCTGCAGTAGTTTCCGTTGGTGATTGCGACACAGTATTGATTCGCACCCCGCGCTCACGACCGTAAATATAGCCAAAACTGCGGGCAATTGATTCCAAAAGCGCTTTGGCATCGGCCATGTCGTTGTAACCATATAGCGTACGTTGAGCCGCTATGTAGGAAAGAGCAACAACAGAGCCTCCATGGGTAATAGCATCTTTCTTCCAACAGGTCTGTAGTATTTTATGAAACGATATTGCCGAAATATCTAATGTTTTAAGGAAGAAGTCGTAATCCAAATCGTCATAGGTTCTTCCCTTACGAACGTTTGGCGACATTCCTATTGAATGCAGGATAAAATCGATTTTACCGCCAAAACGCTCCATGGTTTGGTCAATAAGGTTCTCCAAATCCTGAATATTAGTGGCATCTGCAGGAATTACCACCGTATTCATGCGTTCTGCTAGTTCTTGAACATTACCAAAACGAAGAGCTACAGCAGTATTGGATAGCACTACCTCTGCTCCCTCTTCGTAGGCTCGTTCGGCCACTTTCCATGCAATGGATTTCTCATTTAGGGCACCAAATATCAATCCCTTTTTACCTTTAAGTAAATTGTACTCCATAAATACATTATTAAATTAAACCATCAAAGATAAACAAAATTGATGCGAAATGGTTTAATTAATTTGAACCAACGTTTGACCCAAGTAGCTCGCGGGCATTTAAAAGAGCTGCATCCGTTACCTTTTCACCACTGAGCATCTTGGCTATTTCAATAACACGCTCATCGGGAGATAGAAGCTTAATCCCCGGCGTGCTGTTGGCGGTCGACTTGTGCACCAAAAAGTGGGTGCTACCCTTTGCGGCTATTTGCGGCAAATGGGTGATATTAATCACCTGCATGCCCTTGGCCAACGTAAATATTATAGAGCCCATGCGATCGGCAATCTCACCCGATACACCGGTATCAATTTCATCGAATATTATGGTTGGCAATCCCGATGACCTAACCAGCAACGATTTCAGGCTAAGCATCAGCCTTGACAGTTCCCCCCCCGAAGCCACTCGCGATAGCTCCTGTGGGGCAACATCTCTATTGGCAGAAAAATAAAATGTAACCCTATCGATTCCCCATGGTTGAAAATCGCTGAATCTGGAAATTTCAACCCTAAAGGTAGCATGCTTTATTCCTAGTTGCTGAAGCATTTCAGATATGTACTTCTCAATGGCAGGGACTGACTTCTGGCGTAACCGGCTAATATTTTCTGCCTTTTGTAAAAGCACTGTTTCTGCCTGTTTCAACTCCTTACGTTTATCATCGAGGTTAAAGTCCAATTTCTCAATTTCATTTACTTTTGCCTCAAGTGTGTCACGTAGCTTAATTAACTCATCGTAAGTGCCTACCCTATTCTTTGCCATCAATCCATATATTAAGTCGATGCGCCTGTTCACAGCCGTTTGCTGCTCATCATCAACCTCAACAGCTGAGTTCATGGAATCGAGCTCATCGGAGACATCCTTAAGTTCAATGCGGCAGTTCTCCAACCGCTCGATGAGCCCCTCAATTTGTGGATAAAACGAGCTAACACGCCTCAGGTAAACCTCCATCTCCTTTACCTTTGAAATAATAGAGTTCTCATCGGCACTGAGTGTAGCATACGATTGTAGCAATGCAGCCTTAATATCGGTGGCATGGGTCAGCTTTGTTTGCTGAGCCTCCAGTTCTGGTAGTTCACCCGGCTTAAGCGTTGCAACCTTGAGCTCGTTTAACTGATGGGTTAGGTAATCAAGATCGCTACCAGCATTTCTGGCCAGCTCCTCGAGCTTGTTTAGCTCCTCTTTTAGCCTACGATAATGCTCGTAATCGTTTTTATAATCGAGCAAAATATCCTTGGAGAGGGCAAGGGAATCGAGCACATCCAACTGGAATCGGGAATTGCCCAATAAAAGATTCTGATGTTGTGAATGAATATCAATTAGCCTTTCACCAAGTTCCTTGAGTAGGTTGAGGTTTACCGGAATTTCATTTATAAAGGCGCGAGACTTACCGTTATCGCTTAACTGGCGACGAACAATGGTAACCTCTTCAGAATCAATGTCATTATTGTTAAAAAAATTAGCAAGGTCATAATCGCGAACATCAAGTTCAGCCTCAATAATACAACTCTTTTCCTTATTTTTAAGTACCGAGGAATCGGCTCTTTGCCCCAATAGTAAGGAAAGTGCACCCAAAAGTATAGATTTACCAGCACCCGTTTCACCGGTAATAATATTCAAACCGGGTTTGAACTCAATTTCAAGCTCATCAATTATTGCGTAGTTCTGTATGAAAAGCTTGCGTATCATGCTTCGATGTCATTAGTTTGACGTTTGCTCTAAAATACGCTTGTACTTGCTGGCATTGGGGTTGTCAATTTCAGTAAGAATGTTAACTACCCTTGCCTTTTCGGTGGGGAATGATTCGGAAAAGATATTTACAAGTTCATCGCTTTTGGCATCGAAAAAGAGCTGCAGGGCAAACAGGTATGGGTCGGGTTTCTCGCGGTAAACCCGTTGAAGCAGGACAAGCGATTCGGCAATCTCGTTACGACCCTCGGCCACTTTTTCACTCATCACATCAAGCCCAAGCCGATGGTACCGGTATTGCACCTCACGAAGGGGCTGATACTTTTGATTGAGAAGATTCTCAATCATCCAGTATCTGTTTTTTCGATTTCCTTCGTAAGCTTTCCAGCCGCGTTCAACGGCATTCTGGGCATTATTTACAATTCTTTCGGCCTTTTGAAAGTATTCGGTACCTCCCAATCGAGAAAAGGAATCGTAATCCAAACCAAGAATTATGTAAGCATAGAATGCCAAAATTGATGAAAGGTTATCCAGGTGCGACGACTCAGAAAACTCCAACTTTTCGAATTCGTGGAAGCGAAAATGAAGGTTGTTATCTTGGAAATTCAGCATGGTGGTGTTGTAGGAAGAATTAAAAACTGGCCGACGCGATTGTACCTGAAGTGTTCCTTTGAACTCATCGGAGCCAATCTGCTCCGTAATATTAAGCATTATGCTGCACTCAATGCGTTCGTCGAATCCATAAACATGATTGGTCCATGTTGTGTTATTCATGAATTCGTAAATGGCGGTCTGCATGTTCTGAAAAAGTGTTCGGTTAGTTCCCTGAATGCGTTGGGAATTGACCGATACATTGCACCGCAATTCCTGTGACAGGGAAATTGATGGTAAAAGGGCAATAGCAAAAATAATTTTTCTGAACATGGCCAAGAAGCTAAGAAATCATATCGTAAACGGTATCAACTAAATCAATGGCCACCTTTTCTTTTGGTTTAAGGTCGAACGGTATTGTTGTACCATCGACTTTGATAAAGGTAACCCTATTGGTGTCAACACCAAAGCCGGCACCTGGATCGTTAAGGGAATTAAGTACTATGAGGTCGAGGTTTTTACGCTTGAGCTTGTCTTTGGCATTCGATAACTCATCGTTTGTTTCCAATGCGAATCCAATGTTTAATTGATTGCTGCGCTTAATGGTTCCTAAATGCGCAGCTATATCTGAGGTGGGCTGCAAAACCAGAACCAGTTCATCGCCCTTACGCTTAAGTTTTTTATCTGCCACCTCATTAGGGGTAAAATCTGCAACAGCAGCAGCCAAAACCGTTACTCTAGATTCGCCGTAAAGTTGCAAAACCCTATCGAACATTTCACGTGCGCTAACCACGTGATGAACCCCTATGTTAGGATGAACAGGAACACTCGATACGGGTCCTGTAACCAGATCAACAATGGCTCCCTGACGTGCAAATTCTAAAGCAATGGCATTGCCCATTTTGCCGGAGGAATGATTACCGATAAATCGGACAGGATCGATATGCTCATAGGTGGGACCTGAGGTTACCAAAACCCTCACATTCTTGAACCGTTCTCCTTTTGAGAAGAACGCCACAACCTGCTCAAGTATTTTTTCAGGTTCCTCCATCCTCCCCTTTCCGGAAAGTCCACTGGCCAACTCACCGGTTGCTGCTTCTATAATCAAGTTACCAAAACCCTCAAGGGTTTTGAGATTACGTTGCGTTGTGGGATGGCTATACATATCAAGATCCATTGCCGGAGCAACCATTACCGGACAACGTGCCGAGAGGTAAGAGGTAAGCAATAGGTTATCGGCTATGCCATTTGCCATTTTTGCAATTGTGTTAGCCGATGCAGGGGCTATTAGGTATAAATCGGCCCAAAGGCCTAAATCCACATGGCTGTTCCAATTGCCATTTTCTGGATTGAAAAAATCAACTAAAATAGGGCTTTTACTAAGTGTGGCAAGAGTAAGAGGGGTTATAAATTCCTTGGCCAGCGGGGTCATTACCACCTTGACCTCAGCCCCATCCTTAACCAACAAACGAATTAAAGATGCTGATTTATAGGCAGCAATACTCCCCGTAATGCCTAAAAGTATATGTTTGCCACTAAGCCTCACCCTGAACGTTTTGTTCTGCCTGTTCCTTAAAAGCAAAGTGCAATTTCTCTTCTAAAAATTCCTGAATAGCAATTAGGTTTGGTTTGGGTAACCTCTCGTAGAATTTCGAAATTTCAATTTGCTCTCTATTCTCAAATACTTCTTCTAAGTTATCGGAATAGTAAGCAAATTCCTCAAGCTTACGATTCAGCTCCTGCTTCATATCAATACTGATCTTATTTGCCCTCTTTGCAATAATACGAACGGTTTGGTAAATGTTGCCGGTTTCCTTGTTCAGCTTATCAAAATCACGGGTAACTGTTGTTGTTGGAGCATTAATTTTCTTGATATCCATATTCTAAACTAGTTAAGATTTTGCAAAACTTTCATTAGTGTATCATACATCTTTTTAGCTTCATTCATGTATTCCGAGCTAGGGTACTCACTGATGAATGAATAGTACTCATCAACAGCATTTTGGTAACGTTCCCGTTGCTTACTCTCAATGCTATTGGCTGCCAACAAGTACGACGCTTTAAAAAGATAAAACATTTGTTCCTCGCGATGTTTACTATTTGGATAATCCTTTAAACTGTTACGAATGGCTACAATAGCAGCTTTGTAATCGCCAATCTTGTAGTAAAGCATTGCACTCAGATATGATTTTTCTTCAAGTTTATCTTGAAGTTCAGTCATTATTCTGTTAACCTCTGCTTTTCTGGGGGAATCAGGGTATCGTGAAATATACTCAGTAAAAGCTTCAATTGCAGCAATGGTATTTTCCTGGTCCAGTTCAGGGCGAGGCGATGATTTATAGAAACAGTAGGCATACATAAATTCGGCCTCCTCGGTAAATGCGCTTCGCTGGTAGGTTTTACGAAACATATCATATTGATGGCCTGCTAGCAGGTAATCGCCCTGATAGTAGTAGCCCTGTGCCAAATAAAAATCAATGGTATCGGCTTTAAAGGTACCTCGGTATACATTCTGAAGCTGCTCCAATAGAGTAACATACCGGTAGTGGTCTTTTTTCTTGTAGTATTCCAGAGCCATTTTATATTTATACTCATAATCCTTACTCTTGAGCACTTTCTCAAATCCGCTACAGGAAAAAAGAATGGCGATTGCCATGAGAGTTGAAAAAAACGAAATGCTTTTTAATGATAAAAGGCCCCGAATTCTCATAAAACTATTATATTTATCAATTTAAGCAGGCAAATTTATTGAAAATCTTTTGAATTTTTATAACCGTTCATTATTACTTGTTAAAATTAGTACATTTTTACCAAAAATAACATTTTATCTGGTTTAATGGCCATTGTTTAACATGAAGTTTGTTTACGACTTTCAGTAGCAGGTAATTTACATTGACTAAAATCCTACGAGTATGAATGAGACAAAATTGAGCATGTTCTTGTAGAATTACACATATACTGAAGGAGAAAAAAATCACTACCATTTACTATTTTATTATTGATTGTTTCTTGAAAGCAACAATAGGTTTCACGATATATACTTTTCAGAAGCACCTATTCTGCTGTCACCTAAAATTAAAATCGTAAGATTGAAACCCTCCAATTAAAAAATGTTTTTTCTAATCTAAATCTTGAATCCACCAAAACCGGACAAGTTCTTAAATCTTTATATTTAACTGTCAAGTTTCACAAGGTTGTTTATGAAAACTTGGTTTATTTTATACAGTAAAACTTTATTTT
>DYKO01000005.1 GCA_020722565.1 Rikenella microfusus | reverse complement strand
TTTTGTCTTGAAAAATATTTATTTACAAAGCCCTCTTAAAAAGTTGCATTAATTACTTGAATTTAGGTGATTTTAAAGATTTTTGTTTTTTCTGAACGGTAGGCTTAGTTTAATTAATGAATACCTGCTTATTAATTGATCAATTAGATTTTCTTTCTAATTGGATATTTTAAATTGGGTTGAAAAAAAGAATAAAAAAAGAGAGGCCGTATGGTCTCTCTTTTAGTCGGGGTGGTGCGACTCGAACGCACGACCCCCTGCTCCCAAAGCAGGTGCGCTAACCAACTGCGCCACACCCCGAACTAAGGTGTTGGATAGCGGAGAGGGGGGGATTCGAACCCCCGGTACCCCTTGCGGAGTACGACGGTTTAGCAAACCGTTGGTTTCAGCCACTCACCCACCTCTCCGGATTTGGGCTAACTGAACAATTCCTTTCGTTAAAGGCATGACAAAAGTAAAAAATCCTATTGTATGTGCAAAATTATTGCACAAAAAAAAGAGGGGCTGTCCCCTCTTATGCTTTAATATCAATATAATTCTTACTTTTTCTTGAGCTCATTACCCGACTTTGCAATATTGTCGCGCATATTGGTATCGGCCTCAATATTTTTCAACCTATAGTAGTCCATCACTCCTAAATTGCCCGAACGGAAAGCCTCTGCAATAGCCTTAGGAATTTCGGCTTCGGCCTCAATAACCTTTGCACGAGCTTCTTGCGCCTTAGCTTTCATTTCCTGTTCAAGGGCTACAGCCATAGCCCTACGTTCCTCGGCTTTTGCCTGAGCAATATTTTTATCGGCATTGGCTTGGTCCATTTGGAGCACGGCTCCAATGTTTCGACCTATATCAATATCGGCAATATCGATGGAAAGGATTTCGAATGCCGTTCCAGCATCGAGTCCCTTATCGAGAACGGTTTTTGATATTTTATCGGGATTCTCGAGAACCTCTTTGTGGCTAAGCGATGAACCAATGGCAGTTACTATGCCCTCGCCTACACGAGCCAAAACGGTTTCTTCGCCAGCACCACCCACCAGTTGCTTGATGTTAGCTCTTACGGTTACTCGTGCCTTGGTTATGAGCTGAATACCATCCTTGGCAACAGCCGTTACGGGAGGAGTGTTTATTACCTTTGGATTAACCGACATCTGAACGGCCTCAAACACATCGCGACCGGCAAGGTCGATGGCCGTAGCCATCTTAAAATCAAGAGGGATATTTGCTTTTTGTGCCGAAACCAAAGCGTGAACCACTTTTGATACCCGCCCACCGGCAAGGAAGTGGGCTTCCATTTCGTTGCGGTTTAAGGTTAAGCCCGCTTTAGTCCCCTCAATCATAGCCTGAACTATAACACGGGGCGGAACCTTTCGCCAGCGCATGAATATTAGTTGCACAAGCGAAATCCTTACTCCCGATACCAGTGCCTGAAACCATAATCCTACCGGTACAAAGTAGAATATAATCCATAAGCCTACGATGCTTATGGCAATAATTACGAGTAGTGCACCTATTTCCATAGTTGGTTTATTTAGATTTAACGATTATTTTGCTGCGTTCAACTCTTAGTACTACAATAGGGGTGTTTGGATTAACCAATTCGCCTAGCGTTGAAACCTCTATTACTTTTCCATTTATCTGAGCCTTTCCCGATGGAGCTATACGACTCAGGGTTATTCCTTCATCGCCAACTTGTATTTTATTTTCGAAATCCTCAACAGCCTTTGAGTCGATGCTGTTGTCCAATGTTACTCTTTTCCATGTTTTAGCCCTTAGCGATATGGCTAATGTTGCCACAGAAGCAATTGCAGTAAAAAGAAGCGTGATATGTCCTGTTGCAGCACCATGCACGGTATAGGCTATAAAAACAGCGTACACAATTAAAGCAAAACCCCCTATTCCAGCAATGGTAACTCCGGGTATCATAAAAAACTCAACGACCAAAAGAAAAAGCCCAAGTATTATTAGCGCGATTATCCAAAACATTATTAAAAAGATTTTAGTTTGATGAGATACTGGCGGACAGGCCTCTTCGATGCAACTCGCTCATCATGCTCTCTAAAAGACTAAACTCACCATGTTTAATATCGCATTTGCCTTTGTAATGAGTGATAAATGCACATTGCTCAGCCTGAATCTGATCGTGTTGGCATACCTCCATTAGGGTTTCAATAACAAAATCGAAGGTGTTTACATCGTCGTTGTGTAGGATTAATACATACTCCTTTTCCGCTAATGGCGAAGTATCTCCCTTCTTAAGAACCTTTTCTTCTACTCCCATAGATCATAGAATTATTTGTATGCTAATATAGCACTTTTTTACGGATTTATTAATATAACAGCAGCTTTTAAAAATCCACTGGCAATCATATTCTCCTTAACGCGGTTGGCTTCATCAATGCTTTCATAATTTCCAACGGTGAAAACGTAGCTACCATTTTCATTCTGTTGGCGCAGAATTTCTTTCCCCTGTGAAAGGTTTTTAACGGTGTTTAGTTCAACATCCGAAAGGGGTTTTTCAAAACGGCCAATCTCAACAATGTATAGCTTCCCGTCGGATGTTGCCTTATTGGAAGGGGTAGATGAATTTTCCAGCTGTTGGGCCCGCTGAGTTGTAACCTGTGTCCCATTATACCAGGCTATAATAAAAGCATCTTTAAATCCTTTTTGTTTAACAGTGGCCAATGCTTTTTCTGCATCTTCATAATGGGTTAGGTTTCCAATATAGTATCGTGTAATTTTTCCGGTTTTAATTCCGTAAACGGGAGCCATATTTTTAAAAAAAGATGGTTCGCGTGGGGTTGAAAAGGCTCCAATTTGAATTCGGTAAACCACTCCTTTGGGAAGTGGGCTGTTTATTGGTATGGGGTTTTGCGGGTTGTAGATGGGCTTGTCGGTAATAACAAAATAGGAGGGTATTTCTTCAACCATTTTAATAATTGGGGAATTTTTTAACGTTTCATTTTTTTGAAGCGTTGGGGTCATTGCATTTTGCTTTGCTTCATTTTTTGCCCCCTGTTGGGCTGTTGATATATGAGTTGGGGTAACTTTTCCAAAAATATGTTTTTCAAGTTTTATTATTTGACTTTGCAGTGGGGGCTCCAGGTACTGGACCCTCCATATTTTAGCAAAGGCGAGGTCGAGCTGAAGTAGCCCAAGGTTTCTTAATAGTGATGCTTCGAAAATGCTTTCGTTCTCGCTGCCCGGGGCTAAATTATTAAGTATGGCTGTTGCTGCCCTGATATTTTTATTGGCTGAACTAATCAACTGCTTTACTTCCTCGTTGCGGTTTCCGCTTTTTACTCTTGCCACCTCGATGCAATCGCTGTAAATGGGATGCTTTTTTTCAAAATATTTAGCCAATGTATTGCTGTAGTTCTTTGCGGCTTGAATCATTTGTGAGTATTCCGAGCCGCACGACAGTGTATCGCCCGAACTATTGATAAGGCATTGGTTAAACGTGTTTCTTTTTTCAATGGCCAATTCGCGGGCCTTGCCCAGTTGGGGTGAAATTTTTTCGATTTCTGCAAGCCTCGAAATCTCATCGGACCTGAATACGGTTGGGGCAAACTGTGCTTGATATATGTAGTTTGGATTATCGGATGTGAAAGTAGAATTTTCGGCACCTTTTGGGGTGCGTTTACCGGTTAGGTATTCCTGTTCAATTTGACTGGCACGAGCAAACATTTGATCGGCCTCTTTCTGGGCTGCAAGCATATCGTCTTCAACCTTGGTAACCCTTTTTTCGAGTTTTATCCTTTGCTCGGCAGTGGTAACATAATCGAATCGACCTCGAAGGTCTTCAAGTTTTATTTTTAAGGAGTCGGCAAACTTTTGGGCTGCAAAGCCCTTGGAAAGAACCCTTGAGTACTCAGGGTCGTTTTCAACAGCATTAAACCCTACGGGTTTTGTGGATTTTTGCTCTTCAACATTATTTGTGTTTTTGATTTCGTTTTGTTCTGTTTCACTATCCCTTACTGCCGTAGTGGAATTTGTACTTTTATGCGGCAGCAATTTCGATAGGGTATCAACCTCAAGGTAATCGGTTAAGAAACGACGAGTTGGATTTGTTTCGTTACGAATCAGGTAAACCATTAGCGTATCGGGCATATGAAGCCGGTTCGATGAAAAGCAGGCCAGCGTGTCGTTGGCTCCTGTTGCAAAAAGGATATCATCGAATGGGGAATTGACAGGGAAACCCAAATTTTCCGGAGTGCTCCATTGCTTCTGTTGAGAGTTGTATGTTGATTTATATATATCGAACCCCCCCATGCCATAATGTCCCTTTGATGCAAAGTATAGGGTTACACCATCGGACATCATCAGCGGGTAATCTTCATGGAGCGATGAGTTAATGACATCGCCAAGGTTTTCGGGTTTACTCCAGTTGCCATTCTCAAGTAGTTGAATGCGAAAGATATCGGAACCCCAAGATGTTGAATTACCGTAACTGGCATAGTACAGGTAATCGCCAACCTTAATACCGTTGCGGTAAAACATTACGGGTTGATACTCCATGCGCCTGTCGGTCGGGGTTCTGAGATTATCGGGAACAGGAACAAACCTTCCGTTTGGAAGAATTGTTGTGTAGTAGTCATAAAAGTTTTTAACAGTGGCTTGTTTGGCATCATAAACTGTTGGTGTATAAATGTATCGGGTAAGGAAAGCCCCGTTTTCGCAAAGGTTTACCAGTTGCTCAACCTCATCAAGTTTTATTTCGGGCGTACCGCCGCTAACCACAAATCGACGGTAGTAATCAATTGCCTCGTTGAACTGGTACGTCAACCTTAACGCCTCGGCAAGGTAAAAATAAACCATGGCATCTACCTCTGCTGTGGAGGCTTCTTTCAGGTATCCTAATGCCTGATGAATGTTTCTTGTCCCATTAAGGTAGCATAAACCCAGGCGATATTGAATTTCGGCATCGCGGGGATATTGGCTGAGCAAATCAGAATACAGCGGAATGGCATTTACATAATTTTTTGCTATTATCAGAGAATCAGCCAATAACTTTTGCCTATTTCTACCATTTTGCTGAGTAGAAAGGCTATCGGTTTGGCACCATGATTTGTTAATGACAAGAATCAAAAAGGCTAAAACTATAATTTTTATCACGTTCATAGCTTAAAGTGCATTGGGATGGTTTTAAAACATTCAAAAATAGTGTATTAAAGGGAAATTGAAAAATAATTAATAAAGTGGTAGGGTGAATTCATATGGAGTTGTATTTAAAGTAACTAAATTTATAAAAAAGCCATGAGATTCAATCAAAGTATAGCTATGAGTGAAAGTGGGTTTGTCTTCAACCCAATTACAGGTGACTCGTTTACATTAAATAATACCGGCATGCAAATTTTGTCAATGCTAAAATCCGGTAAAAATGTTGAGGATGTTAAGGAACAGCTCTCTGCTGAGTACGATGTGGATAGCCTTGTGTTGGAACGATATCTGGATGATTTTATTAGCGATTTGAGAAGGAATAACTTAATAGAAGAGTAATGGTCATGGAACGGAAAAAAATTGTAGTAGCCATTACCGGACTCAACAATATCGACAGTCCTGGACCCGGTATGCCCGTAATAAGAGGAATTAAGGAATCATCCTGTTTCGATGCACGTATAATAGGCCTTGCCTACGATCACCTTGAACCAGGAATCTATATGAAAGAATGGGTCGATAAGACCTACATGATTCCCTATCCATCAAAAGGCAAGGATGCATTACTGGAAAGGATAAAAGAAATACATGCAAAAGAAAATTTCGATCTGATAATACCCAACTTCGATGCTGAACTTTTTTCGTTTATCAAGTTAGAGAAACAGATTGAACAACTTGGCATTAAGACTTTCCTCCCCTCAATGGAGCAGTTTGAAGAACGTCACAAATCGAATCTGTCTAAATATGGGGAAAAATATGGAGTAACCGTTCCAAAAAGTGAAGAAGCCTTTAGCATGAATGATCTTTTCAATATATTACGTTCATTTTCCTATCCGGTCATGGTTAAGGGCAAGTACTACGATGCCTATAAAGCATATTCGCAGGAACAGGCTCAGGCCTATTTTTCGAAATTATCGGCTAAATGGGGCTTTCCAGTTATTGTTCAGGAATATATTGATGGTACAGAGGTAAACGTTATTGCATTGGGCGATGGTAAGGGCAACGTTGTTTCGGCTGTTGCGATGCGTAAACAGTACATTACCGATAAGGGTAAAGCCTGGGGTGGGGTTACCATTTCCGATGAGTCAATGCTGGAACTTACCCACAGGATAATTTCTCAAACCCAATGGCGGGGAGGTATGGAACTGGAGCTGATTCGAACAGTTGATAATAAACTTTTCATTCTTGAAATCAATCCACGTATCCCTGCATGGGTATATCTGGCAGTGGGTGCAGGTCAAAATCTCCCAGAAGCACTCGTTAAACTAGCTTTGGGCATGGATGTAAAACCATACTCATCCTACGATATAGGTAAAATGTTTATTCGTTACTCTTGGGATTTGATTGTAGATATTGATATGTTCTCGAAACTAGTAACAAAAGGAGAATTGTAAAATATAAACTAGTGAAATCGTGGAAAAGAAAATTTTTGAGAGACCAACTATAACTAAACTCACTCCGGGAATGCCATCGAAGCATGGAGTTGGAATCGCAGTAGCACCCATAAAGTATATTGAAGGACTAAGTGTTGATGAACTACTTAATAAGTATGGTTCTCCATTGTATATTTTTACTGAAACGGTAATTCGAAAAAATGTTGAAGAACTTAAGCGATCTTTCACGGTGCGGTACCCAAAAGTACAAATTGCATGGAGCTATAAGACCAATTACCTCGATGCCATTTGTCAGATTTTTCACCAAGAGGGCTCTTGGGCCGAAGTAGTTTCTGGTTTTGAGTATGATAAAGCTCGTCGAAATGGTATTATGGGCGAGCATATCATTTTTAACGGACCGGGTAAATTGGAGGATGATTTACTTAAGGCCGTAAAAGAGGGAGCGTACATTCATATCGACCATTTTGATGAATTATTCTTACTAACAAATGTGTGTCAAGACAATAATTTAACTGCCAGGGTTGCTATAAGAGTGAACATGGACGTGGGTATATACCCCAAATGGGATAGATTTGGTTTTAACTTTGAGAATGGAGAGGCCTGGGATGCTATTAATAGAATAATGGCTAATCCGCGGCTAAAGTTGATGGGGTTGCACACGCATATTGGGACTTACATCATGATAGCCGACGCTTACCGCATTGCAGCCTCAAAACTGTCGGAACTTGCAGCATCAATTGCACAAAAGTTTAATCACCACATAGCCTATATCGATATTGGAGGAGGTTTTGCTTCGCGCAATACCCTCAGGGGGGCTTACCTTTCGGGTGAGGATACCACCCCTTCGTTCGATGACTATGCCGATGCCATTACATCAGCCATTATTAATTCTCAGATTAAACCCGATAAACTACCCACCATTATTGTTGAAACGGGCAGAGCTCTCATTGACGATGCCGGATATATTGCAGGCACTGTTCTTGCTAATAAGCGACTTACCGATGGTCGGAGGGCACTAATCGTTGATGTGGGTGTAAACCTACTCTTTACATCGTTTTGGTACGATCATAAAATTAATCCCACTCAGGAGCATTCTGGAATTATTGAGGAAACGGTCATTTATGGGCCACTCTGTATGAATATCGACGTAATACGACCATCGTTGATGTTTCCCCCGCTTAAGGTGGGCGAGCATTTTGTGATTTCGCGTACAGGGGCATACAATAACACCCAATGGTTGCAATTTATTACCATGCGGCCAAATATCATTCTGATAGATACCAACAGGCAAACTCATATAATCCGAAAATCTGAAAATATAGATAATATCATTTCAAATGAAAGCGTACCTGAACATTTGAAAAAACAGTAGATATTGGGAATTAATATTCTAAGAAATTTTATATGCATTTGATTAAGGGAGATCACATAATTCTAAAGGGCCTGATTCGAAGCTACTCGCAAATTTTTTTCTCAACGGACTATTTTTTTGCAATAGTTCTACTTCTAATTACATTTATTGACCCATCAATAGGCATTGCTGGTTTGGTATCGGCTTTAGTAGCTGTAGGAATATCATACCTTATAGATTTGGATAGGGAAACCATTGCAAAGGGTTATTATGGCTTTAATGCACTTTTGATTGGTTTGGGAATTGGATTTTATTATGATATTAGCATTACATATTTGTTGTTGGTTGCCATAGCAGGTTTTTTAACCCTGCTTGTGAATATTACTCTGCAAGGGGTGTTAGGTAAGTACTACCTTCCATTTCTTTCTTTGCCTTTTGTAATTTGCATGTGGCTAGTTTTGAGTGCATCATGGCAGCTAACCTCTATGCACGTTAATGAGAGTAGCGTTTATCTTTTAAACAAAGTGTTTGGGATTGGTGGAATAAAATTTATTTCCATTCATGATTGGTGGATAAATCATATTAAATCAAATTTTATTAATGGATATTTTATTTCGCTGGGATCAATTTTTTTTCAATTTAATATTTTGGCAGGCGTTTTGGTGGCTATAACCTTACTAGCCTATTCAAGGATTGCCTTTTTACTCTCAATAATTGGTTATAGCGTGGCCTATTTTGCCTACCTAACGTTTGGGTTGGATTTAACCATGTTAGGATACAGTTATATCGGTTTCAACTTTATACTTAGTGCAATTGCAATTGGTGGTTATTTTTATATCCCCTCTGCTAACTCATATTTTTGGGCTGTTGCAGTAACTCCTGTAATTGCTTTGATAACCACAGGACTAATTCCGATTTTTAAATCAACCGGAATGCCAATCCTCTCTCTGCCCTTTAATATGGTTGTACTTATGTTCATTTATTCCATGCGATTCCGGTTAAAAGGCTCAGGACTAAGAGAAGTTGTGGTTCAGGAGGGGAAACCCGAACTCAATCTTTATTCCTATCAGTCGTTTGCAAGTCGATTTCCCAATCTGGGATGGATAAAAATCAGGTTGCCTTTCTTTGGCCAATGGATGGTAAATCAGGCTCACAACGGGGAATATACACATAAAGGGGATTGGGCTCAGGCATGGGATTTTGTGGTTGTTGATTCTAATGGTAAACCGTTTAAAAACGATGGGCTTGTAGTAACAGATTATTATTGCTATGGTAAAAATGTTATTGCCCCTGCCGATGGCGAGGTGGTTGAAATTGATGATGGAATAGAGGATAATCCAATTGGACAAATCAATATTAATAAGAACTGGGGAAATACAGTAATAATAAAACATACTGTAGGCCTTTACTCAAAGCTCTCTCATTTAAAAAAGGGCTCAATAATTGTAAAGGTAGGCGATAGGGTGAAATTTGGATCAAAAATAGGGGAGGTTGGAAATTCTGGTCGTTCGGCCTATCCGCACCTACACTTTCAATTTCAGGCAAATGAATATATTGGTTCAAAAACTTTCAAATACCCAATATCGTCTTTTATTGTAGAAAATAGCAGGCTAAAAACATTTGATTATCCCCAACTTGATGAAATGGTGAGCAATGTGGAACCCGATCCATTGCTGAAAAACATGTTGAACCTTAAACCAGGCCAGGTTTTGAACTGGAAGCTTAAGCATGATAACACCATTCAAACCCTTAGTTGGGAGATAGGAATTACATATATGAACCAACTTTTCATAAGATGTAACAATACTAAATCAAAAGTTTTTTTTGAAACGGATGATGTGTATTTCTACATTAAGCATTTTGAGGGCAGCAGAAAATCTTTGCTTTACAAGTTTTATCTTGCCGCAAACAGGATACCTTTAACCTATTTTGATGGAATTGAGGTTAACGACTCCATACCTGTTAACAAATCATTCAGGGGCGTAATACTTTATCTTCATGATTTTATTGCTCCATTCCTTCTAGTTATACATACAGATTACAAAATGGCTGTTCTTCGTTTAGGAAGTGAATTTGACACCGAAGGCTATCGTATAACTGCAATCATCGATAGCAGATTTTTCAGAAAAAAACTTCGGTCTGAAAAATTCGAAATTGAAATTCGACCCAATAAGATTCAATTAACTGAACCAGAAAATAAAATTCTTGGGGTATGCGAGTTATAGTTTATTCCATTTCCGCTTTAATTTTTATGGCCTGTCGGGTAAATGCACAAACCAATTTTGCAACACTCGATAAGGAATCCTATCAGTATTATCTCCATAAAGATTATAAAAATCTGAAAAGGACTGCAAGCAAGTTGTTGCAGCAGGGTAACGATTACTACTACCTTAGGATGAGGCTGGGAATAGTTGGGTATGATAAACAAATTTATTCATCGGCATATAAAAATTTTACCCGAGCCAAACAGTTCAATCCTTTCGATACCACTATCGACGAGTATGTTTACTACAGCTACTACTTTGCTGGTAGAGCAGCAGATGCAAAACAGTTTCTACGCTCACTAAGCGAAAATCAGAAAAACGATCATCTTAAAACACTTTCAATGAGAGAGGATCTTGAACTTAACCTGGGCTTTTCATTTGCAGGGTATGATAAAAAAATATATGTAACCAACCCTCTGAACTACGAAGCCATTGAAAACATGACAGTATATAGTGCTGGACTTGATTTTAACTTTTCCAATAGAACTCGGGGGGTGCTACAGTATTCAAATATGCAAAAAGTAGCCACATTTTATTCCGCTAATAACCCAACGGGAACACATGGTAATGCAAGCCAAAATCAAATATACCTAAATGTTAAAACTTTAGTTTCCGAGGGTTGGGAAATAGTTGGCTATACCCATTTGGCGTTTTTTACAACCGAAAATAATACTTCGACCTTTGGACGTAGAAGCTCCTCGTATCTTGAACTTTCAACCGAATCATTGGTTGGTTTAAGTATCTTGTACAACGGTTGGTATCTTAGAAATAGAATGGGATTGAATTATAGTAGTTATGGAATTTCAAAACAGTTTGCTGCCGAAGGATACATTACCTACCTTCCCTTTTCAAACCTTAACCTGTATTCAACGCTAAGCGGTTACTATCAGGTTGATAATGTTTGGGGAAATACATACCAATTGAATCTCGAGTTGGGTTTTAAAGTATTTAAATATTTATGGGTAGAATCAGGTTTTATGACAGGAAATTCATTCCTTTACTCGCGTAACTCTGGGTTGATTATTAATAACTCATACATCATCCCTGTAAATAACTTTTATGGTTCTATTATTATTCCTGCACAAAAATTTTCACTTAGAATAAGCGCAAATTCCTCTAAAATTTACAACTATTCGTGGGATTTAGATAATCATGTCAGAATCAATAGGGAGGATTTAAATTCGTTTGGAATAAATGCAACGCTAACCATAAAATTTATATAGCCATGAAAACAAAAAAAGTTATTCTTCTTGTGCTTATGCTGCTCTCATTAAACTTGATAGCACAGGATTTTAGCAAATTATCGGCTGCGTTTGCCTCCAGCTACGCTAAGGAAAAGGAAGGCAACTATGCTGATGCTGCAAAAAAGTTGAAAGCTTATTATGATGCTAAATCGTATGAGGTCAATTTGCGTTTGGGTTGGCTAACCTACATGCAGGGGCAATTTAGTGAATCAATTGGTTACTACTCAAAGGCCATTGACCTTATGCCTTATGCCATTGAACCTCGTCTTGGCATAGTATTGCCTGAATCGGCTATGGGCAACTGGGGTGCTGTGGTTGAGCATTACAATAAAATTCTTTCAATCGATCCTAATAATACCCTTGTTCTCTATCGTATGGGTCTAATCGGTTATGAAAACAAGGATTATAACAAGGCCTATAACTATTTCAGTAAGGTTGTAAATCTTTACCCCTTCGACTATTATGGCGTTTTAATGCTGGGGTGGACCAACTATCAGTTGGGTAAGGTGAAGGAGGCTAAAGTACTATTCCAAAAGGCTTTACTTTACGATCCATCCAGTTCGAGCGCAAAAGAGGGCTTAGGATTGATTAAATAGCATCTAACCTAATACTATTGTTTCATTGCCCGGTCCATTTCGCGCCGGGCATCTTTATGCTTTAGATCCTCGCGTTTATCGTGTAGCTGCTTACCCCGTGCCAGGGCAATATCAACCTTAGCCAGACCCCGCTCGTTTATGAAGAGTTTGAGCGCAATAATGGTAAGCACCTTTTCCTCGGAGCGACGCTTGAGCTTAATGAGCTCCTTCCGGGTAAGCAGGAGCTTTCGCTCCTGTTTGGGGTCGTGATTGTTGTATGTCCCCCAGGCGTATTCTGCAATATGAAGCCCCTTGATCCATAACTCATTGCCTATGAAATGGCAGTACGAATCCACAAAGCTGGCCTTCCCCAGCCGTATCGATTTTATTTCGGTTCCCTTTAGTACAATTCCGGCGGTGTATGTTTCCAGAATTTCGAACTGAAAGGTGGCCTTCTTATTTTTTACGACTACGCTATTGTTGGTTTTCATTGTTTTGCTTTTTAATTCCGGCTATAAACCTAATCCAACTTGCAAGGTAAATTACCGCAAGAACAATTAAGAGCAGAAATGGCATTAGGTTGCCAGATGTGAGCATTGGCTCCCTGAAGAAGTTTGTTGAAATTAATAGGGTAACAGCCTCAACGGTAAGCAGCAGCAAACCATACCATATCAGACGGTTAATCTGATTTAATCTGTTATGGTGAACCTGACGCCGTAGCTTTACCATTTTGTTTGGGTTTAGGTTTGCAAATTTAGCTAATTTTACTGGTCAATTACTATTTGCCAATGCATTCCATTTCATATGATCTGATTGCGATATTAGGGCCAACAGCAAGCGGTAAAACACAGCTTGCAGCCCATTTGGCTGCACGCATAAATGGAGAGATTATTAGTGCCGATTCCCGTCAGGTTTACCGTGGCATGACCATTGGAACCGGAAAAGATCTGGACGATTACGTTGTTGATGGCAACCCAATTCCCTACCATTTGGTTGATATTGTTGATGCTGGCTATAAGTTCAACGTTTTTGAGTACCAGCAACGCTTCATTGATGTTTATAAGGATATAAGACCCCGAAAACGCCTACCCATTTTGTGCGGAGGTAGCGGCCTTTACATTGATGCGGTGCTGCGGGGATACAAGTTATTGCCAGTTCCGGAAAATCCAGAACTCCGACGAGAACTGGAAGCTAAGACAGATGAAGAACTGGCTACTGTTCTTGCATCATACAAAAAACTGCACAATACTACCGATTTGGATACCCGAAAGAGAGCCATCAGGGCAATAGAGATTGAGGAGTTTTACAGAAGCCGAACTGTCGATCCCCAAACATTTCCGCAGATAAACAGCATTGTTTTTGGTGTTAAGTACCAACGCGCTGCAGAGATGCAGCGCATTCGCCAACGTCTTTCCCAACGTCTCGAATCGGGAATGATTGACGAGGTGAAAACGTTGTTAGGTTCGGGCTTAAAGGTCGAAGACCTGCTATACTACGGGCTTGAATACAAGTACATTACCGAATACCTCATGGGCAAATATTCTTACGACCAGATGTTTGAAAAGTTATTTATTGCCATCCGCCAGTTTGCCAAACGCCAGATGACCTGGTTCAGGGGCATGGAACGTAAGGGATTTACCATAAACTGGATCCCCGGCGAAATGCCTTTAAGCGAAAAGTTGGATTTAATTTTATGCCGATTAACCGTTTAACTTTGAAAACAAATCTACAATCTATTACACCAACATGAATAAAAATGAAAATGATCTAAAATTCATTTTTTGCAAATAAAATGGTTATCATCCAAAAATTGATAGATTGTCCCAATTCATATTTTCAAAAAAGATAAAAATATCAATCTAGAAGATTAGTGTTGCAATCTAAGTCCTGAATGCAACCATGCAATGCCACCAACCCACAAATATATCTATGTTATACATAAGTGTGTTTAAGTTAAAAACATAACTTGTTGGTATTTAATAATATTAAAATTTTTGTACGGATGAAATTATTTTTTAAAATGACTATATAGATTATCTAATACTATTATTGTTTTTTTACTATGAAATTGTTTAAAGAAACAACAATATCGTTGAGGTACAAACAAAAAAGATATAAAAACAATATAATACTTACACCAAATAAAAACTCTATAATTTTTTTGAGTCGACAACGATAACGCAATCAAAATACAGATTTATAGTGTTTTATCGTCGTTCTGCCAATATGACGGTTATACCGTAGAGCCTAAAGAGAGCGAGGGTGTTCTTGAATCTGGTTGTTTTTTGCAAAAATCATTTGTTTAGTTGCATCCATAGTAGCGATTTATAGAAAATCGGGATATAAATTGGCAAAATGAAAGAACAAGTAGTAAAGTATTGCTTGCTTCGCGGGGGCTTACTTTTCAATTATCATTTTAAAATGATTTTAAGCAGTTGATATTTTACAAGATGTTCCCTTTTTGTATTTTTACCAGACAACAATGAACAAAATTACATTTACAGTAATGACTGTAATTATTATCACAATATTAAGCCTTTTATTGCTCATTGCGTATGTGTTTGATCTGACGTCGTCCAGAACAAAAGTTCCATCGGTGGTTCTTTTACTACTTTTAGGTTGGTCAATCAAAGAAATGGTCATATGGTTTGACATTCAGCTTCCTGACTTTTCACCCGTTCTTCCAATCTTAGGTACAATCGGATTAATTCTTATTGTTCTCGAAGGCTCATTAGAACTTGAACTCAATAAATACAAGCTCCATCTAATCAGAAAATCGTTTTTGGGTGCTTTAATATCAATGCTTGCTCTTGCATTTCTTCTAGCATTTATATTTCAAAGGCACGGAAATATAAACTTTAAGGATAATTTGCTAAATGCAATTCCATTTTGTGTAATCAGCAGTGCCATTGCAATTTCAAGTGTTAGAAATCTTTCATCTACCAACAAAGATTTTGTGATTTACGAAAGCACATTGTCCGACATTTTAGGGGTTTTCATTTTCAATTTTCTATTTCTTAACGATACAATTAACCAATTTTCATTTGGACACTTTGCCTTGCAGCTTCTTATTATCATTGTTGTTTCTATTGTCGCAACAATTGGACTTTCATTTTTGTTAAACAAAATTAAACATCATATAAAATTTATCCCAATAATTTTACTTGTGGTATCAATTTACACACTGTCAGAAATTTATCATCTTCCGGGACTGATTTTTATTTTGTTTTTTGGATTATCTATAGGTAATCTTGATAAGTTGAAACGATTTAGCTGGCTTCACAAATTAAACCCTGACGAGTTAAACAAAGAGGTAATAAAATTAAAGGAGTTGACATCTGAATTTACATTTTTGGGTAGATCATTATTCTTTCTTCTGTTTGGTTACTTAATAGAGACAAATGAAATTTTAAATGCTGACTCTTTTTTTTGGTCTTTAACAGTTGTGTTTTTCATTCTTTTTTTTCGTACAATTCAGCTCAAACTTTCCAATCTCCCGTTACAACCACTATTGTTTATTGCACCAAGAGGACTAATTACAATTTTACTTTTCATATCTATTGAACCCAGAAAAACTATTTCACTTGTAAATATATCACTTATTACACAGGTAATCCTTCTTACTGCTTTTTTATTAATGATAGGTTTAATGACGTACAAAAAAACAAGCAATAGCTGTCAACATGATAAGTTGCTTCATTGAAACCAAAATAAGCGTGTGCCACTATCAAAGGTTCAAAAAATTTGGTGGTTCTAGGGTTAACATTTGCGCTCAGTAACAAGTGCTTTGCCGGAAAATTGTTTTGTGAATGGGAAATGGCAACAATTTATACCACCAATTTGTTAGTGTTCATTGCAAGGCCATTTTAACAGTTAAAATTAAAACTAAAGAATATGACTACCTTAATCTTTATTTTTGGACTTTTGTTCGGTGCAATTTTGCAATATGCAAACCTTAATAGATTCAACACCATTAGCGGTTTGGCGTTACGAAAAGATTTTGCTGTTGCTAAAGCAATTTTGATTGCAATTGGTGTGGGGGCTATCCTTATTAATATTGAAGTTGCTTTAGGATTGGCAAACTATCACACAAAACCCTTTATTTTAGGAGGGATCGTACTGGGTGGACTTATTTTTGGCTCAGGTATGGCCATTTTGGGCTATTGCCCTGGAACGCTCCCTGTATCGGCAGGACAAGGCTCAATAGATGCGTGGATTGGAATTGCAGGGGGATTATTTGGTGGGTTTATTTACACTATTTTAATGCCTTATATTACACATATTTTAGGACCTGATTTGGGTAATATTACCTTAAAAACAGTACTTACCCAGAATGTTCTGCTGTTTAATATTGTTACTTTTATGGTTACCGGATTATTAATTGCGCTGTCGTTTTGGATAAACAAAAAAGAAAAGTATAAAAACAACAGATGGATTTTTTCAGGTGTTGCATTGGCAGTTTTAAATGCTGTTATTGTATTGCAATCCGTTTTAGACCGCCCTATTGGAGCATCAACCACATATCTTTATGCCATCGATTCGATATTGGAAATTACCCATAACAATTACTTCGAAAAAATTCAAAATCCCGGACACTGGGAATTGATTTTTTTAGCGGGTGCATTAGCTTCTGGTTTTTTATTTTCGCTTGTTCGTAAAGATTTCAAATTAATTTTAATTAATGAAAATTGGAAAAACCATAAGGGAATCTCAAAGGTAAATCGAATTATTTGGGCATTTATTGGCGGATTTTTGATTATATTAGGAGCAAGAATGGCGGGCGGTTGCACCAGCGGACATATACTTTCGGGGGGTATGCAATTTGCCCTGAGTAGCTTTGTTTTTGCTATATTTGTTTTTGCTGGTTTATTGATAACGGGAAGACTATTTTATAGGGAGTAAATAGCAACGCTGAAAATGCTATATGCAGTAAGTGTTTCAATGGTAATATAAGCATTTTATTTTTTTAAACATGGATTTAGGTTGAAAGGGGAACGGTTCACTATTATCAATGCTTCACATATAACCGTTGAGCAAAACGGTGGCCCAATGAATAAGGTTTTAATACAAATGAAGGAGGAAAAATGTTTCAAGTGATAATTTCAATTTTAGCCATATTACTTATTCTTGTTATATTGATGTTGTATTTGATGGTTCGTTTCATGATTGGGAAACGAAAGGCAGAGCTGCAGTGGCAACGGGCATCTATTCAGAAGATTGGGGGCTTTGGAGCAACAAAATCTCTCGAGATACTTCCCCTTATTGATTGGTATTCGAATACCAAATATTTGAAAGGAGAAGCAGGTATTTCCTACCTGATTAAAACCGATAAGAATTCAATTTTATTTGATGTTGGGTTCAATGCTAAGCAGAGCAACCCTTCGCCTTTGCTACATAATATGAAACAATTGGGAATTGCTATAGATGATTTTGATATTATTGTAATTTCGCACAATCATCTTGACCATGTTGGGGGAATGAAATGGCAGAGGAAAAAGTCATTTTCCTTAACTAATCACCAAATCGACTTGAAAAAAAAGTCAATCTATACACCTATACCTATCTCCTATCCAGGTCTTAATCCCATATGCACAGAAAATCCCACTGTTATTGCAAATGGGGTTGCAACCATTGGTACCATACCAAACCACGATTTCTTTTTAGGCTGGATAGCTGAACAGGCATTGGCCGTTAATGTTGAGGGAAAGGGTATTGTTCTTATTGTGGGTTGTGGTCATCAAACTTTACCCAAAATTGTAGAGCGTGCTGAGACTTTGTTTGAAGAACCTATTTACGGTATTATTGGAGGTCTTCATTATCCTGTTACAGATTCAAGAATTAGGATAATGGGCATTAAGATACAGAAATATGTGGGAATATGCAGGCTCCCGTGGCGACCAATTACAATGAATGTTGTTCAAGCAAACATTGATTTTCTGAAAAAACGTAACCCTGGGGTTGTGGGGCTCTCGGCACACGATAGCTGTGATTCCAGTATTACAGCATTTCGTAATGCCTTCCCTTCTACCTATAAGGAAATTAAGGTAGGGGAAAGAATAGCTATTGGAAGTGGTGAATAGTTTAGCTGAATTGTTCAACAGCAGCTAAAATAGTAATCAAAGATTTTTAAAATTTTCTCCCGGAAGCTTTTTCCATCCGTAATGTTACTTTACCCCAAAATCAGCATTAAATATTGCGCATTTTATTAAGTTTTTGCTATTCAGAACTATATAAAAAACTTCGAACAATATGTAAATGGGAATTACCCTCATATAAGCAATAGCAAGTTCTTTTTATAATCTTCTGTTGCTTATTTTGGGATTAACCTAAAAATCAGTACATCGGGGTTCTCAAAAATCAATCCATATCGTTTGCTTTGCCTTAGGGTATCGATGCTAAATTGAAATTCTTCATCAAGGAGTGGCCAGTGGCTACCCTTTTTTAAAATGGCTATGTATTCGGCACCTTTTACAACGGGGTAGTGGTAAATTTTATTTGCAGCCAGGAGGGGAGCAATTTGTGAACTTGCAGAAACCGCTTTTGCACTAGTTGTTAATTTTAAAGCCCGTTTGAGATGGACTAAATCCATGTTGCTCTTGTAATGGTCGGCGTGGTAGAACCGGGTATTTATGCCGTCGTACCATTTTGAAACCCTATGCTCCATGGTGTAAAGGGTGGCCGCAATGGTTAGTAAAGCGGCTATTGCTGCCAGTATAGGCCTGCTTTTTTCCCTAATCCTAACTAAAAAGTAAATAAATGCCAAACTTAGCATGGGAACAAATTCAATGGAGTACTGATTATTGATACCCCAAAAGTTGTAATCGTTGGGAAGCATTTTTTGTAGGTATAAGGGTATGGTCATTACTACTATCCAGGGAGAAAACAGGAATAGCAAACCACCGCTAATCATAACCATCAAATGAAATTCCAGTTTTATATAGTTGTAAGTTGTATCGCCAATGGTATTGGTGAATAGGGCTTGAAGCATCAACTTAGGGTTTTCAGAAAGATTTATAATGATGCTCAAGGGGTTATCGCCTAAATACTGGTACCTGTTAAGTTGTAGATTCTGATTTACTCCCTGAAGCCAGGGCATAACCAAATTGATAATTAGTATTCCAAACAAAAATGGAACAACCAGAAATGGCAGCAGCTTTACTACTGCATCTTTTTTTCTCTTCTTTATAATTAGGGCAAGACAGATAAAGAAAAACCAAACAGACATGGTTTCCATGGTTAGCAGTGCCATTAATAGGATTAGCCATGCATAGGCCAATCGGTCCTTTTCAATAAAATATACAAACCATGTCACCATCATGGCACCTATTACATTGGCATGAAAATCATAGGTTAGAGCTGAATAAACACCCCAAAGGCTTAAAAAGTGAATAGAAATAATAAGTGGGAGATTGCTCTTGTGGCTTAGCAAGTGTTGTGAGAGTTTATGGGTACCAATACTCCCTGCTAATATGGCTATAATTTGAACAAAAAGAAGGGTGTATGAACCAAAAATGTAGAAAAATGGCGTAAAAAGAAAAATTATTGGAGAAAAATGTGTGGCCAAAAAGGGCATTTCCCGGCCAACAGGGTTTAACGTAAAGATAGGTTTTTGAAGATGTGCCAAATTGAACAGTGCCTGATTATACATTCCTAAATCAAGGGCATAGGTTCGAAACAGGTAGTGGTTTACTGGCGATATGGAACAAAATACGATAAAGAATACCGTAAGAACCACTACAAACCCAAAAAAATCTTTCCTGTTACTATGCATTTTAAATATTTACATCATGTAAAAATAAAAAAAACGGGGGTACCCCTTAAGGAACTCCCGTTTAATTTTGGATTTGATTTAGTATTTACTTTAACCACTTATCGAGCCATCCAAAAAACTCGCGCTGCCAAACAACAGCATCCTGTGGTTTTGATACAAAATGGGTTTCGTTAGGGAAGAATAGCAACTTGCTTGGTATTCCTAAAAGTTGAGCAGCACCAAACGCCTCAAGGCTTTGGGTGTAGGGTATTCGGTAATCGTGCTCGCCAACAATAATCATAATAGGGGTATCCCAATTCTTTACAAACTTATGCGGAGAGTTGGCGTAGCTACGTTGAGCAACCTTATTTTCGGTTTCCCATGGTGCCCCTCCAAGATCGAAAGTGGGGAAGAAAAGCTCCTCGGTTTGCGGATAAAACGATTCAAGGTTGAACATACCGCAATGGGCAATAAACGCTTTAAAGCGTTTCTGGTGGTGTCCGGCAAGATAGAATACCGAGTAACCGCCGTAGCTTGCGCCTACACAGCCCAGTTTATCCCCATTAACCCACGGTTCTTTCTTAACATCATCAATGGCGCTTAGGTAGTCATTCATGTTCTGTCCGCAATAGTCGCCCGAAATTTGACGGTTCCACTCCTGACCAAACGAGGGTAACCCACGGCGGTTTGGTGCAACAACCACGTAGCCATTGGCGGCCATAATTTGGAAATTCCAACGGTAGCTCCAGAATTGGCTAACAGTACTTTGTGGTCCTCCCTGGCAGTATAGTAGGGCAGGATATTTTTTGGTAGAATCAAAATCGGGAGGAAGAATAACCCAAACCAGCATCATTTTGCCGTCGGTGGTTTTAACCCAACGTTCACGCACCTCACCCATCTTGATACTGTCATAAATATGCTTGTTGGTATGGGTTAGCTGGGTTGCCTCCCCATTTTTCGTATTAATTCGGAATAGTTCGGTTGCCATGCTCATGCTCATTCGGCTGGCAGTGAGAACTCCATTAGCATACTGGCATGATGTGTAATCGTGTACTCCAACTGTTAGCTGTTTGATCTCGGTTGTTTCAACATCAATCCTGTAAATTTGCTCAGTTGCTTTTATTCCGCTTGTAAAATAGATGTTCCTGCTGTCATTATCCCAAACGTAGTGCTCCACGTTTTGGTCAAATCCTTTGGTTAGGAATTTTTTTTCGTTGGTTGATGTATTCAGGACAAACAATCTCTTTTGGTCAGCTTCGTAGAGGGGTGTTTCCATGCTCCACCAGCTGATATACATGCCATTTGGTGAAAAACGTGGATAGCGGTCGTAACCTTTATTCTCTTCGGTAAGGGTTACCGTCTGTTTTGATTCCAGGTCATACAGATAGATATTGGAATTGGTGCTCATGGCATATTCCTTACCGAAGAGTTTTTTCGATGCATAAACAATCTTTTTACCATCGGGGCTCCACTGTACCTCTTCGATATCGTAGTCAGTTGCCATAGGGGTATCCCATTTTTCACCATCGTTAATATCGATGTCATTCTCAACCCCATTATCGGTGAAATCGGCAACAAATAGATGGCTGTACTTGCCATCCTCCCAGGTATCCCAATGACGGTACATCAAATCGTCGATAATACGGACATTTGCTTTGGGCATATCGGGATGGATATCTTCGGCCTGATCAACCATTTTTACATCTTTGGCATAAACCAGTTTGCTACCATCAGGCGAGAAAGTAAAACTGTTGATGTCAAAATCGAAATTGGTTAGCTGTTTAAGGTTGCTGCCATCGGTTTTAGTCTCCCATATCTGTGATTTACCGCTTCTTGTGGATAGGAAACGGATGGTTTTGCTGTCGGCACACCACTGAATGTTCGATTCCGAACCCAGTTCATCGGTGAGTTTTACCGGTTCTCCGCCGTTGGTGGGCACAACGTACAGGTTGGTTACCCCCTTGTTTTCCCGTAGATTGTAGTAGGTCACGGTGTATGCTAGCAATTCCCCGTTGGGTGATAGGGCGGCATTGCCTACCCTGCCAAATTTCCACATAATCTCAGGGGTCAGAAGGCCTTTATCCTTTTCTTCCTGGGTTAACGATACGTCAATCTTTACGGGTTCTTTTGTTTGCTTTTCGGTATCGGTGCAACCCGAACCGCCAATAATTATTGCCATAGCAGCAAGATAGATTGGTTTTACAATTTGTTTCATGGTGCTTTGGTTTAGGTTATAAAATTTTGACACTAAAGTTAGCATTTGGTTGAATACCAAATGATGATTTTCCCCCATCATCTTTTTTAATTTATCAAATCAAAAAAATTTACTCGTTCAACTTTTAACATTTAAAACTTTGCCTATAACGCTTCACGTTTAACTTTTTAATTTTCACTTAGACCAAGATAATTTTTACATTTGCTCAAAATAGTATGCCATGCAAAAAGTTAATATTTTTCTCGTTATTTTAGGTCTATCGGCATGCAGGAGTGGGAGCAAGACTGATTATAGTGCCATTTCATATTCCAAAATTGAGCGTGATATTATGGTCCTTTCGGCCGATAGCATGCAGGGGCGCGCCCCTTTTACACTTGGCGAACAACGCGCTGTTTCCTATATCGAAGGCAGAATGAAGGGAATTGGGTTAGAACCCCTATTTAATGGTTCCTACCGGCAGGGTGTTCCCATGGTGTCCATTACGTCGCATCTGCCTACGGAGGTGCCAATTAAAACCAAAAACGAAACTTTAGCCCTTAGGCTTGATGATGATATTTGCCTTTGGTCGCCTACAACAAAAAGTGAGGTTAGGATTGATAACGTTCCCCTGATTTTTGCAGGGTTTGGGATTAGCACACCCGAATATGAGTGGAACGACTTCAAGGGAATGGATGTTAAGGGTAAGGTGATTGTGGTTTTGGTGAACGATCCGGGATACTACCTAAGGGATTCGTCGTTTTTTAAGGGGATAGCCATGACCTATTACGGGCGTTGGACATATAAGTTCGAGGAGGCCGAGCGCCAGGGCGCACTGAATTGTATTATTGTTCACGAAGATGGCCCAGCTGGTTATCCATGGTCGGTGGCTGGCAGCAAGAGCAACAGCTCAATTCTCTATCTGGATAGCCCTGAGCTCGAAAACCCAAAATGTTTGCTAAATGGCTGGATAACCCACAATGCAGCCGTAAAGTTGTTTGAACGCTGCGGATTTAGCTATGATGATATAAAGCAAAGTGCCCTTAAAAAAGATTTTAAGTCCATTGAGCTTAAGGCCAAGCTGGAGCTAACAGTAAAGAATACCAGTGGACGTTCGGTATCAAGTAATATTGCAGGTTATATTAAGGGAAGCGTTTTGCCCGATGAGTTTGTGGTATATACAGCTCACTGGGATCATTTGGGTATTGGAAGACCCATCAATGGCGATTCCATTTATAATGGTGCCTCCGACAATGCGGCAGCGGTAGCGTGGATGCTTGCCATTGCAAATGCATTTAAAAAGAATAATCCTAATCCTGAACGCTCAGTTATTTTTCTTTCCCCAACTGCTGAGGAATCAGGCCTATTGGGCTCTATGTATTTTGCTAAAAATTGTCCCTTTGATGTTTCGAAAGGAATAGCTTGCATAAATTACGATGTGGTGCTATTTCTGGGTAGGTTCAACGATGTAACCCTTACCGGTTATGGCCATTCGAATCTCGATAGCCTTTTGGCGGTGGTTGCAGGTAAACATAAAAGGTATATCGATTTTGACCCAAATCCAGAAAATGGCATGTTCTACCGCTCCGATCAGCTTCCTTTCCTTAAAGTTGGGATTCCCGCAGTATTTGCCAAGGGTTATACTTATCAGGTCGATTTAGGAAGGGATAAAACCCGGGAACTGATTAACAGGTACTGGAAGAATACCTATCACAAACCATCCGATGAATATACCGCTGATCGTGATAAGCTGAATGGAGTTGTTGACGATGCTGTTTTGTTTTATGATTTTGGTTGGCAGCTCTCTAAAAGTTCCATATATCCAAAGTGGTATAAGAAATCAGAATTTTATTGTTAAACGGGAATATTTTGTTTTTCAGCATATAGTGCTATTTTTACGGGCGGATTCGATGTGGGTTGTATCCTAAAGAACACCCGTAGTTAAATATTTAAATTACAGCAACATGAACTTTGATTCCTTTATCAAAAACTTAGGTGACATTAAGGAGCGACGGTTGATGTATTTTCTGATTGCCGTAATCCTGATAATTAATATGACCATATTGGTATTAAGCGAAGGATTTTCCGGCGGCTCCTATTCCCTGATGCACTACCAATATGCGCGGGAGGCATTCACAAACCCCGATAATCTGCTAAACGGTTGGGCAAGCCCTTTATTTACACTTGTGGCAGCACCTTTTGCTCTCCTGGGTTTTAAGTCGATGCAGCTCATGAATATTATTTTTGGGATCCTCTCCGGATACTTTGCGTATTTGGTTTCGCGTGAGTTGAAGATGAAAAGCCCGCTTTTTGCAATGGTAATTTGCAGTTTTACCCCTGTTTTTATGGTTAACTTTTTCGGTGGCACAACCGAAATTATGTTAGCCTTTACTGCCATTCTGGGCACCTATTTGATGCTTAAAGAGCGTTATGTATATGCCAGTATTGTTGTTTCCCTGCTTCCGCTGATTCGGCTCGATGGTTTAATTGTATTGCCCATTTACGCCATTTACCTGATGAGGCGTAAAAAATTTCGATACACTTTCTTGCTTCTCTCCGGTCTGATTTTTTATAGTTTGGTGGGATTTATTGCCGGTAAGGGCTTGTTCTGGCTTTTCCAGGGAGTCCAATTTTGGAGTAAATCAGTATTTGGCAGTGGTTCATTTTATCAGTTCACTGTTCGCAGTCCTGGTTACTTTGGTATCCCCAATGAGATATTTTTCGTTACCGGGCTAGTGGCCGGGATTTGGCTGTATATACGCGAACGCCTTGAGTTTACAAGAGAATTTGTATTGGTAGTTCTCCCATTTATTACCTATTTCCTTGCGCACTCTTTTGCATGGTGGTTGGGTATTGGACAATCCCAAGGTATTTCGCGCTATATGGCAGCAATAGTTCCCTTTATGGCTGTAATGGGTACTCGCGGACTATATCTATTTGCCAAGATGTTCTATATCCTTTTTAAACGCGAATGGGTAAGAATTTTCGCGTTGATTATTGGATTTGCTTCAATAATTCATATCCCCTTTGTGCTGCAAAACTACCCGGTTCGTCTCTCTTCAAGTGATCGAGCTTTGAAAATGACCGCCGATTATATAAATCAGAATAATTTAAGCCAGCGGCAAATATACACTACCGATCCATCGTTTTCATTTTATGTTGACAATAAAAGCAATGTTGGCCAATTAAATGTTTTAGAGAGTGTATTGCAACTTCGGAACATTGGGGTAGGTAGTCTACTGGTGTATGATGTGGTTTTTGGCGAAATTAAAGGCATCAATTCTAATGCATTATTGAATTCGCCGGAATTACAGCTGCTTGGTGTATTTGATACCGATATTCCTACCATGCATCATGGGAAACCGTTTAAAGTTTTGGTTTTTGAAAAGATTCAACCCGATAGTTCTACGGTTTCAAAAAATAAAATGATTTTCGATGGTCAAAACAAGATTTTTGTTACAGTAGCTATTTTTGATTTTGATAGTAATCTTCCGGGAAACGATACAGAATTAATTGCCCGATCAAATATTAACCCGACGGCATATTTCCGTGTACCCCCTAAGAAGAAAGAGTTTTTGGTTACCCAGTTCAATATACAACCCGATTCTATTTGTCATCCAGTTGAAATTAAGGGGGATTTGAGGCTTTTCACTAAAACATCCGACGAAAAACTTCGTTTTTTTATTGAGGTTATATCTGATGAAGGAAGTAGCCGAAAATTTTTTGAGGTAGGCTCTCCATCAAGGGTTAATCCCGATGAATGGAACCGGGTAACGTTTACCGTTATGCTGCCCGAGGTTGCTAAAGAGGGTAAAGAGGCAAACATTAAATGCGGATTTTGGAACAAGCGTAAGGGTGAGTTCCTAATTGACGATTACAGTATTGCAATAAGACAAAGATAGCGCAGAATACGAAACTTTTTTCTGATACATACGTTACATATATATGAAAATTTTTAAATTTGCAAAACATCAGCCAGGGGGCTGACGTGGTTTTGACAGCAAGTAGAATGGGCTTGTAAGCATGCCGAGCGTCGTGAGGCCGGCTCGTAAATCCCGGGCACAAACCAATAAACGGCGAAACTAACTACGCTCTCGCTGCCTAATAACTCAAGGAGTTAAGGCTTAATTCCTGCGCCAAGGATGTGCGGGGACGAGATGTCTCGCCGGAAATTCCGCCTTGTTGTTTCCGGCATATGGGGCACCGATCAAACAGGGATAGTTGGGGCGACACCTTTAAGCACCGATGAACTAACCAAAGGTTAAGGATTAGTTCGGTTGCCTTTCACCTGGCCAATCCCGAAAATCAAGAAGGGCTAAGCATGTAGAAAGCAAGTTGGTTCCTTGTTTGGACGAGGGTTCGATTCCCTCCAGCTCCACAAAATAAATTCCAACCCTTACGGTTGGGATTTATTGTTTTTATCGCTACACAATGCTTTTTATAGATTATCCACACGTGCCTCAATCGCATCCTGTATTTCTTTGGGTACATTTGAGAGGAAATCGTATCCGGTGAGATTTTCAATGGAATCAATGCTTACCCTGTAGTGGGTCCATATATAGTCCGATGATGATTGGTTGTTGGGTATCACAACGGCTATAGCTCGGGTAGAGGTAGTAATGCGTTCCAAATCGTTATTGCCGTTAGGCAGTACAACAGCAATTTTCCACACCAAAGCTGGAACCACCACACCCGATTTAAGCACTGTAAATGTTCCTTTTGCACTTGTTCCCCCTTCTCCATATGGTCCAGCAATGATATAAAGTTCAGAACCCTTCTTTGCCAGATCGCGGCAGTAGCTCTCAAAGTTCTCCCAAACTATTTGGTTATTATTTGGCGCCTGAGGCACCATGTTGGTCATTAAAAAAGTGGCTGAGTTGTCGGTTACGGTTGCTGTCCTATCGCCACTTGGGCAAATGTGTCCGCGATCGAACCCGTATTGTGAGTAGAAGAAATCCGATGCGCTAACGCGGTACCATGAGCTGGGCAAGGTGTTATCCTCTCTGAAGTCATTCTGCCTCGATACACCTCCCAACCAGCTGGTGTTTAGATGCCAGGCCACCCAGTTTGCAGTGCGCTTTGAGTTGTTGTACGAAAGGCAGTACTGGTGTTTAATCATAAAGTAGTTGTTTGCAAAAAGGATATTTGTTGCCGCATAACTTGGATTACCAAGCAGCAGGTGGTCGTTATCAACTATTGCGGGCTTATCCGAAGCGGTGGTGATAGCCTGCTGTTGGCTGTATGCCGTTTCGGCAGTACTGGTAGCAAATGCCCTGAAATAATATGTGGTACCTGCTTCTAGATCATTAACTTCAGCAGAAAAAAGGCCAACTCCTCCTGATAGCTCAATTTTACTGTCGTTTATGGTTGGGTTGGGGGACTTACTCCAGCAAAAACCTCGTGATATAATTCCGTTGCCACCATCAGAGATAATGCTAGCACTAACTTTTGCAGATTCTTCAGATACAGAACTAAATGCAATTTCCGATAGCACTGGAGGTGCCTGGAGCGTTGTGAATGAAATGACATTTCCGTAAGCCGTACCATCTGCATTTGTTGCATAGGCACGAGCATAGTAGGTTGTACCCGGTTTTAGCCCTTTAATAACGGTTGTGAACTCCGAGTTAATAGCATTTTCTATGCTTCTGAAATCGTTAATAGTTGGATTGCTGTTTGTGCTCCAGCAGAAGCCTACATTTAATACTTTTGAGCCTCCATCGTCATTGATTCTTCCCCTGCCTAATGCACTTGTGCTGGTAATTTCTGTTACATCTGTCGTATTAAGTGTCGCTACTGGCAGTTCCTTATTACATCCATAAAAGGCCATTACGGTTGCGGCAATTATAAAGAATGAATAAAATCGTTTCATGGGTTACTAATAATTAAATAATTAATGAGCATAATTAATTTTATTAATACAGTGCAAATTTATTATTTATTGCGGAACAAGTACGAATATGGTATTATTTGTGTGAATAATGGAAAATATATATGGATGTAAGCAATGAAATAGAAAAAAACGATTTAAATCGATTGATATATAGATATTTATTGAATAGCAACAGAATGTTACGCGACGTTAATGTCTTTTGGAATACTAATGCTTACCCGGGTTCCCATAGGTTTTTCATTACTGTCGTATAAATCAGTAACTTTAATGTTGAATTTTTGCCCGTACATTGAGTTTAGAAGATCAATGCGTTGTTGTGTAATTTGAAATCCCATTGACTTATGGACTTTATTTGTAGATTCTCGAATTTTACGGGATTCATCCCTACCAACACCGTTGTCCTCAATGGTGCATAGCACCATGGTGTCGGTGTTGCGGATGGTAATTTGAACGTGACCGGTTTTGTTGGATTTTAGCATGATGCCATGCCAAATGGCATTTTCCACAAAGGGCTGAATCATTAGGGTGGGGATTTTAGTTTCCAGAATTGATTCCTCTCCCCCGTAATCAATACTATAAGTGAACTTTCCCTCTAGTCGTAAGGCTTCTAGTTCAAGGTAGAGCCTAAGGGCATCGAGCTCATCGCGGAGGGGAATAGCGGAGTGGAGCGAATTGTCAAGTGTAATCCTCATTAGTCGGGCAAACTTGGTAAGATATTTGTGTGAACTTATGGTATCCTTCTCTAAAATATAGTACTGAATAGAGTTAAGGGTATTAAAGATAAAATGGGGGTTCATTTGCTGCCTAAGCGATTGCTGCTTGTAAAGGTTTATATTGTTAATAAGTTCGTTGCGTCGCTTCAATTCAGTCATTCGGATATGATATATTGTATAAATGATTACTGCAATTAGCCCTGTGAACAAAACTATAAACCAAATTTTTTGCCAGTAGGGTGAGGTTACAATAAAGTTTAAAATGGCCGAGGGGCCCCATATGCCTCCTGAATTTTGAGATTGCACCTCAAACCGATAGGTTCCGGGTTTAAAAACACTGTACAGGCATTGGATTGATTTGGTATAAACCCAGTTGGAATCTAATCCCATTAAACGGTAACGATATGGTATTTCCCCCATATTTCGGTAGGTTAGCCCTGAGTAGTTTATTATGGCGAACTTAATGTCATATGGTAACTTAATAATCGTATCAGAAGGGTTTGTAAGGGTACTATCTTCAAACTGAACTGATAAAATGTGGGTGGCAGGAGGCGTTAGGTTTTGTTTTAGTAATTTGGTTTTTATGATTGATAACCCGTTGGACGTTCCAATGAATGTGGCAGTATCGTTTACATATAGCGCTGATATATCGTTGCTAATCAATCCATCCTTGTTTGTAAGATTTTGTATGCTGTATCTTTTTTCTTTTTTTTGTAAAATGGAAAGTCCCTGACGTGTTCCAACCCAAACCTTGTCCTTATGAATAATGATATTAGTTATTGAGTTCGAAACCAATCCGTCTTGGGTTGTTATTTGTGTGGTTTTCCCGTTTTTATCCAGAATTACTATACCGGCACCATTACTGCCAATCCATAGGGTTTCATCGGTTGGATTATAGTATAGCGAGCTGCCAACTATGGCTAGCAGAGGATTCTCTTCGCCCATGTACTGAAATACACTATTTGAGTATTTCCATAACCCATTGAAGGTCAGGAACCATACAGATTCATTCTTATCAACAGCAATGGCTAACGCCATGGCCTTAAAACCATCATCCTGTGAACTATACACTACCCTGTCGTTTTGAATTTTCATAATGCCATTGGCGGTGGCAAGCCAGTAGGTATCACTTTTATTGCTTTTGACAATTTTGCGGGGGTAAATGGTATTTTTATATTGAATTATATGAAAAACATCGTTTTTCATATAGCTTAGATGGCCAAATGAGCAAGTCCAGAACTTGTTGTTTTCTTTATCCAACAAAAATGATCTAACAAACGATGCATTTCCTGAATCAGGTGTGAGATTAATTTTTCTAACCTTCCCGTTTTCAATCAAATCAATATTTCCCATTTGGTAGCCTAGGTAAATCCTGTTCTTTTCGGTGTAAACTGCTTTTACTCTTGGGTCGCTTAAACCGTTTTGGGTTGTAATGGATTGAATGTGTATGTCGGGGATATAAATTATTCCATTATTCAATGTAGATAACCAGTATCCGCCCTCTTTATCCTTGAGGGTAGAGGTTATTTGGTAGTTGCCTAGTATTTTTATTGGTGAAAAGCTATTCTGATTACCGATTGGGGAAAGGAATAGCCCTCCATCGATATCTGATACCATTAAATACTCATCGTTTTTACTAACCCATATTATTGAGGAGAGGGAGCTGTTTGTCCATTTCACTTTTCCGTTTTGTAACATTACAAGGCTTCCTTCAATTGAAGTGACTACATGCGAATCATTGGTTCTAATGGCAAATACTAGATTTGGTGATGCCTCAGTTTTGCTGATATCTTTTAGCTTGTAACGGTAAACTTTCACACCTGATTTGATGATAAAGTCATGGTTTAGGGGCTTTTCAGGATTGGATACCAGTATTTTGTTCTTGCAGGGTTCAAATAAAACAACCTCCCCTTCTGTGTATAATCCATCAATTTTTTTAAAAACACCTTCAGGGCTAATATGCATTATTCCATAATTTCTAATTCCAAGGTAAATGCTATTCAGGCTATCGATATAAAACGATGATTTCATTGGACCCTTTGAATTAGCAGGCATGTTTTGTCGTATCTTATCATTAAATGGGTAGGCTTTTATTTTCCCGTTTTCGTAGTACGAGAGTGCCCCCGAGAAGGAAATGAACCATATCCTTCCATTAAAGTCTTCATAAACCTCAAAAATGATATTATCGACTAGTCCTGATTGTATGTCGAAATTCTTGAAGTTATTACCATCAAAAAGGCTGACGCCATTGTTGGTAGCTATCCAAATAAATCCCTTAGAATCTTGAAATACATGGTAGGTTTCATTCCCTGCAAGGCCATCGTTTACGGTAAAGTTACGGTAAATAGGATCGAATTGGCCGAATACATTTACGGATAAAAGGAATGGTATTGCGAGTAAAATAACCCATGAAAGGGGATTAATCCGAAGTTGATGTTTGGGGTATTTTTTTTTCATCCGTACAAAAATTAGAATATAGTTGAATGCCAAAAAGTTGTGTTTCCCCTTAAACATGCACTAACGCTTGGATGGTACGCCCATTTTTGGGTTCTGCCGAACTCGTAAAAAGCACTCGTTTGTTCATTTGCGTATGTGTAAACTGCCCTACATGGATGTTTCATAAATGCTAATATAGCTAAATTTCTTTTAGTTAGAAGTTGGTAATGCAAAAAAAAACCGCCAATTGGCGGTTTTTTTGCAGAATCTATCGTATTATTCGTTCCCTGCCAGTCTTTTGTAGGCGCTGTAACGCCATTTGGCATTTTCTTCAGCAGCTTTAAACAGCTCTTCAGCCTCTTTAGGGAATGAGAGTTTAAGCGATGTGAAGCGCACCTCACCATTAAGGAAGTTTTGGAATTGGCTCCAATCTGGCTCTTTTGAATCGAGTTGGAATGGGTTCTTCCCTTCAACTTCCAGCATGGGGTTGTATCGGTATAGTTGCCAGTAACCTGATTCAACAGCGAGTTTTTCCTCGTTTTGGGTTGAACCCATTCCCTTGCGGATACCATGGTTGATACATGGGGCATAAGCAATTATAATTGAGGGTCCTGGGTAGGCTTCGGCTTCCTTGATAGCTTTGAAGTACTGGTTGTGGTTTGCACCCATTGCAACCTGGGCTACGTAAATGTAACCATAAGACATAGCCATCATACCAAGATCTTTTTTACGGATGCGCTTGCCAGCTGCAGCAAACTTGGCAACTGCGGCAGTAGGCGTTGATTTTGATGCTTGTCCACCGGTGTTTGAGTAAACCTCAGTGTCAAGTACGAGTACGTTTACGTCAGCACCCGAAGCAAGAATATGATCGAGCCCACCATAACCTATATCGTAAGCCCAGCCATCACCACCAAAAATCCATATCGATTTCTTGATGAGGTAATCCTTAAGAGTTAATATTTCTTTGGCAAAGTCGTTGTTCTCCTTTTCAAGTGCCGCAATAAGTTTTTCTGATGCAACTTTTGATTGCTCTGCATTGTTCTTACCGTCAAGCCATTCCTGCATGGCTTGTTTGGTTTCAGCTGCAAAGCTACCATTTAGTGCATCCTTTAGTCTAAGTGCAATCCGATCGCGAATTTTTTCAACACCTGTTGCAATGCCAAGCCCATACTCAGCATTATCCTCAAAAAGGGAATTTGCCCAGGCTACACCTTTACCTTCGCTATTAGCACAGTAAGGGGTTGAGGGTGCCGATGCACCATAGATTGAGGAACAACCAGTTGCATTAGCTACAATCATACTGTCGCCATAGAGTTGGGTGATGACTTTGATATAGGGTGTTTCACCACAACCTGCACATGCACCACTAAACTCGAATAGTGGTTGTGCGAATTGACTATTCTTAACCGATTTTTCTTTACCAAGAACATCCTTGTAGCCCACGTTTTCGTGCATGTACTCGAAACGTTCGGCTTCGGCCATTTGGGTCTCGATGGGCTTCATTACAAGGGCTTTACTCTTAGCAGGGCATACATCAACACAGTTTCCGCAACCGGTACAGTCGAGTACGCTAACCTGAATGCGGAAGTTGTAATCTTTTATGCCACCATTCCCACGAACTGTCTTGGTTCCTTCGGGTGCATTCTTTAGCTCTTCGTCGGTTAGCAAGAACGGACGAATTGCAGCGTGAGGACATACATAGGAACACTGGTTGCACTGGATACAATTTTCTGCTATCCATTCGGGTACGTTAACGGCAATACCACGTTTTTCGTACCTTGTTGTCCCTGCAGGGAATGTGCCGTCTTCACGTCCAATGAATGCACTAACAGGTAAATCATCGCCTTTTTGCAGGTTAATGGGTAGCGCAACCTTGTTGATAAACTCTGGTGCCCCAGTAGTTTCGGCCTGTTTCTCGGGTTCGAGGGTAGCCCAGTCTGCTGGAATATCAATTTTTATAACATCTCCGCCACGATCAACAGCCTGATAGTTCATCCTCAGAATCTCTTCCCCTTTACGACCATAGGATTTTTCAATGGCCTTTTTCATTTCTTTAACTGCCAGTTCGTAGGGAATTACGTTGGCAATTTTGAAAAAAGCACTTTGCATGATGGTATTGGTTCTATTGCCTAAACCAATCTCTTCAGCAATTTTAGTAGCGTTGATGATGTAAAAGTTAATGTTGTTTTGAGCAAGATAGCGTTTAATCGAGTTCGGTAGTTTTACCTTAACTTCTTCTGGACTCCAAATGGTGTTTAGCAGGAAAGTTCCATTTTTTTGTAAACCCTTTAGCATATCGTATCTGCCAAGATATGCTTGTACATGGCAGGCAACAAAATCGGGAGTGTTAACAAGGTATGGGGAGCGAATTGTATCATCGCCAAAACGAAGATGAGATATGGTGATACCCCCCGATTTTTTGGAGTCGTAGGCAAAGTAGGCTTGACAGTATTTGTTGGTGTTATTGCCGATAATCTTGATGGAGTTTTTATTGGCTCCCACGGTACCATCGGAACCCAAACCGTAAAATTTGGCCTGGAAGGTCCCCTTGGGTGCAAGGTTGATTTCCTCACCTACGGGAAGTGACTTGAAGGTAACGTCATCAACAATACCTACAGTAAACTGGTTCTTGGGCTCTTTTAATTTGAGATTTTCAAAAACGGCAATCATTTGAGCCGGTGTGGTATCCTTTGAACTCAAACCGTAGCGTCCGCCAACAATAAGCGGGGCGTTATCCATACCGTATAAGAGATCCTTAACATCAAGGTATAGGGGATCGCCATTGGCTCCTGGTTCCTTTGTACGATCGAGTACAGCAATCCGTTTAACTGACTTAGGCATTACCTTGAAGAAGTACTTAGCGGAGAATGGGCGGTAGAGGTGAACGATAATTGCTCCTACCTTTTCCCCTTTTGCCCTCAGGTAGTCAACTGTTTCCTTGATGGTATCGGTAACCGAACCCATAGCTATTATGATGTGCTCTGCGTTAGGATCGCCGTAGTAGTTGAATGGGTGGTATTCGCGTCCAGTTAATTTGGTGATTTCCCGCATGTACTCTTCTACTACATCGGGAACAGCATCATAGAATCTGTTTGCAGCTTCACGTGTTTGGAAGTAAATGTCCGGATTTTGAGCAGTTCCACGAGTAACGGGGTGTTCGGGGTTTAATGCTCTGTTACGAAATTCCTGAAGAGCTTTTTGGTCGAGGAGTGGGGCAAGATCTTCGTTTTCAAGTATTTCAACTTTCTGAATCTCATGAGAGGTTCTAAACCCATCAAAGAAGTGAAGGAAGGGTACTCTTGTTTTAATTGCTGCAAGGTGAGCGACACCTGCTAAATCCATTACCTCCTGTACGCTACTTGTAGCCAACATGGCAAAACCACATTGACGGGTACTCATAACATCGCTATGATCACCAAAAATGGATAGAGCTTGTGCAGCAATGCTACGAGCCGAAACATGGAATACTCCTGGGAGTAACTCTCCCGAAATTTTATACATGTTGGGAATCATCAGCAGCAAGCCCTGCGAGGCAGTAAAGGTTGAAGTTAATGCCCCCGATTGTAATGAGCCGTGAACGGCACCGGAAGCTCCAGCTTCGCTTTGCATTTCAACCACCTTAACGGTGTCGCCAAATATATTTTTACGACCAAATGCCGACCATTCGTCAACATATTCCGCCATGGTGGATGATGGGGTGATGGGGTAAATGGCAGCAACCTCGCTGAACATATATGCTATATGTGCAGCGGCGTAATTCCCATCACAAGTAATGAATTTTTTTTCTTTTCCCATTTCAGTTTGATTGTTATGATGGTTAGTAATAATTTTTAAGCCCGTGCAAAGTTAATACAATAACTTGACTTTATTCATGCTTTACAACAATTTAAACTGATGCCATAACGATTTAATGGTTTGAAAACTATTGAGATAGCATATTTGTAGCTGATGTTCTTGTTTCAAATTGTAACTTTTTTAATATAACTTTAATCTAATCGTTAGTGTATTAACAACTATGATTTAAATGGGAAAAAAATTTTTATGATTTGATTTCGTTTTATTAGATTCGCAAAATTCAATTTTTGCTAAAAAAAGTTAAAACCAAACCATATGCCTAAACATTTTAAAATCGGAATTTTAAAGGAGACAAAAACGCCCCCCGATAGACGCGTGGCTTTAATTCCTGCTCAAGTTGTTGAAGTGATTAAAAAATTTGACAATGTTGATGTTGTGGTGCAGAAAAGTGATTTACGATGCTATCGCGATTACGAGTATGCCGAATTGGGAATAAAGATGCAGGATGATTTGTCGGATTGTAACTTGTTAATTGGGGTTAAGGAAACCAAAATACCCACAATCATTCCCGGAAAAACCTACATGGAGTTTGCCCATGTGGCCAAAAAGCAGCCCCACAACCAGAAGCTAATACAGGCATTTGCCGCTAATCGTAACACGGTTATTGATTATGAATACCTTTCCGATAAAAATGGCGTTCGATTGGTTGCTTTTGGCCATTGGGCCGGTGTGGTTGGTGCGTATAATGCAATCAGGGCAATATACCTGAAACATAAACTTGGTGAACTTGCTCCCGCACATACCCTACACGATTATAATGAGTTGAAGGAAGTATTAAAAAGTGTAAGGTTGCCTAATCTAAAATTTGTACTAACCGGTGGAGGAAGGGTTGCCGGTGGCGCAACAGAAGTGCTTAATCAGGTGGGAGTGAAAGAGGTTGCACAGGATGAGTTCTTATCAAACGATTTCGATTTTCCAGTTTTCACGCGTTTAGATCCCTGGCATTATGCAAAACGTAAGGATGGCAAGCCTTTTGATTGGAAATACTGGGTAAGTAATCCTGCCGATCATGAAAGTTCTTTTTTACCCTATGCCCATACTGCCGATGTGTTTGTGGCATGCCACTACTGGGATTATCGATCCCCCAATTTCTTTGCTATTGAGGATATGAGGAGCCCCAACTTCAGAATCTCAATTATAGCCGATGTTAGCTGCGACATTCCAGGCCCAATACCATCAACCATTAAGGCAACAACAATTGCCGATCCTTTTTTCGATTTTAATCCATATACGGGGCTAGAGGAACCTCCTTTTGGTTCAAAACAGAATGTGACGGTGATGTCAGTCGATAATCTTCCTGGGGAGTTACCACGCGATGCCAGCGAGTTTTTTGGCCGCTTGCTTATCGATAAGGTGCTGCCGCACCTGTTATGCGACGACTGTGAGGGGGTAATTGAGCGAGCTACTATTCTCCGTGATGGTAAGTTAACCTCACGGTATTCCTACCTGCAGGATTATCTCGATGGAAAATGAGTAAAATTAAACCGGTGAGCTCATCACCGGTTTTTTCTTGTTTTTTCAATTAACAGCAAATCGGTTAATGCAATGGCCGTTATGGCCTCGGCTACAACCGGAACCCTTAAGGCGATGCAGGTGTCGTGACGGCCTTTAGCTACAAGTGTTTCTATTTTTCCCGTTTTGACATTTAGGGTTTGTTGAGGTTTAGCAATACTAGAAGTGGGTTTAACTGCAATTCTGAAAATAAGGGGGTTCCCATTTGTAATACCACCTGTTATACCTCCTGCATTGTTAGTGGCAGTTCTCCCGGAGTTCTCAATAATTGTATCGTTATGCTCAGAACCTTTCATACGGGATGCCTTAAAACCACTTCCAAACTCAATGCCTTTAATTGCGGGTATGGCAAATGCTAAATGGGAGATAACTGATTCTACCGAATCAAAAAACGGTTCACCCAACCCGATGGGAATGCCATCTGCAATACATTCCACAATACCTCCTATGGAGTCGTTTTGCCTTTGAACCTCTTCAATTGCCTTGTCAATATCGGTTATTCCTCCTGCCTCAATAAGTTTTGCGTTAATGGTTATCTGCGGAATAACCTTCTTGGCAACCACTCCTGCCGCCACAAGTGCCAGCGTTAGCCGACCCGAGAAATGGCCGCCGCCCCTATAGTCGTTGAAGCCCTCAAACTTTTTATAGGCTACAAAATCGGAATGTCCAGGGCGGGGAATGGCCCTTTGTTTATCGTAATCGGACGATTGGGTATTGGTGTTCCTGAAAGTTATGGTTAACGGAGCCCCGGTGGTATAGCCATTGAACCAACCCGATACAATTTCGGGAAGGTCGGGTTCAACCCTTGGTGTGGTACCTTTAGCACCAGCCTGCCGACGCCTTAGGTCGCCCTCAAAATCGGCTGGACTTAGCTTAATGCCATGTGGCACCCCATCAATGGTGATGCCTACCATTAATCCGTGCGACTCGCCGAATATGCTGATGCGGAAAATTCGTCCAAACGTATTCATATTCTGTTATAGTAGTTTCTCTACCTGTATATGCAGTAAATCATCAAAAAAAGCGGGATACGACTTGTTAACTGCCTCTGCGCCTTCAATTTCAACTACTTTTTCGGCATTTAGCGCTGCAACAGCGCAGGCCATTGCAATACGATGATCGCCATGTGAGTGCGTTGTGCCCGATCTTATTTGCCCACCCTCAACTATCATGGTATCACCATCAATATCAATGGTTACCCCAAGTTTAGCAAATTCTTGTTGAAGAGTAGTAGCCCTATCGGACTCCTTCACTTTAAGGCGATTTACGCCTAAAATTCTACTTTGTCCGTTACAGCTGGCCGCCAGTGCAACCAATGGTGGAAAAAGGTCGGGGCAATTTCGCGCATCAAAGTCAAAGGCCTTTAGATTTGCTTTCTTAACAAAAATGCTATCGTCCCTAATCGATAGGAATGCCCCAGCCTGAAGCAGTGCATCGAAGATAACCCTATCGGCTTGTAACGACCTGGAATTAAGATTGGTAACCTTAACTTCGCCAGCAATGGCGCCGGCAACAAGTAGAAAAGCTGCTCCGCTCCAATCTCCCTCTACATTATAATCACGGGCTACGTATTGTTGACCAGCGGGAATTACAAAGGTATCGTTGGGTAGGTGCTGGATGGTGATGCCAAAATCTTTCATCATTGCCAGGGTAAGGTCAACATAGGGACGGCTGGTGAGGTTCTCAACATGAATGGTTACTTTGCTGATTGCCAGTGGGGCTGCTATTAGTAATCCGGTAAGGGCTTGCGAGCTCTGCGAGCCATCAATTCTTGCTGTGCCGCCCCGTATTGGTCCTTGAACCGTAATTGGAAGTTTCCCTTTATTCATGATGCAGGTTACGCCCAACTGCTGTAATCCATCAATTACCATATCCATAGGACGGTTTACGAGTGTTCCCTCCCCGGTTAGCGTCACTTCAACTTGAAAGGTCGATGCAATGGCCGAGAACATTCTGATTCCAAGGCCCGATTCACCACAATTTAATTCTTGAGTGGGTGCTGCTAGGTTTCCGTTAATAATTAACTTTTTCCCATCGCCATTAATAGATGCACCTAATCTTTTACTTACCTCAATGGCAGCCAGACAATCGTCACTTGTTCCCGCATTGTATATGGTCGATTGCCCATTTGCCATCGATGCAAGTGCTATTGCTCTTTGCGCCACGCTTTTCGATGCGGGAGCCTGTACAGTCCCTTTAACTACCGAAGGCTTTACTAATCTCTTCATTCAAAATCTGCATAAATTCTTTATTGTTGCTTGCCGAAATAAGTATATCGTATTGATCTATATTCTTTTCCTGAACGCCATTGTCTATCTGTAATGCCCTTATGGCATTCCTATTCAACTCCTGTTTTAGAGCAGCATTCATTACATAAATATCAGGGAAACTATTTGTAAATGTCAAGAACGAGGCAACAGCTTGATGTATAAGCCATCGCTCCCCGCCGATTATGCTGCAGCCAAACTTTATAATGTGTTGCCCCAATGCCGAAGTTCGATAGTTAGCATCGAGCAAAACCAAGTGCTCAGGTATAGAAATGCTGTTGAGCGGGTTAGCGTCGGGCAGCAGTGCCGATACGGCAATTTCAAATTGGCTTATTGCTTTACTTATTTCAGAAAGGTCGATGTTGCCTATGTTTAATCGTTTGCTTATCTCTATTGCCTTTTCCTTGGTTCGGTTCATAATGTAAACATTAGCGCCTGCATTTCGTAATCCGTATGCAGCGGCTGCTGCAGCAGGTCCGGCACCGATAACCAATGCTTTTTTACCCTTTGCATCTATCCCTGCCTCAGCTAGCGATTGGGTAACACCATAATGGTCGGTATTGTATCCAATGAGTGTATTGCCGTTATAAGTGACACAGTTCACGCCCTTAATGCAACTGGCATCACTGCTTAGCTCATCGAGGTAGCCTAAAACCTCCTCTTTAAAGGGCGTGGTTATGTTTGCCCCTGCTATTGTAAACGCTTTAATGATATCAACCAAATCCTTACCATTCTTGGGTCGAATACGGATGTAGAACGAATTTGCGTTCATTTCCTGAAAAGCTGCATTGAAAAGCTGTGGGCTTTTACTGTGTAGAATAGGCTTTCCAAAAACGGCAAAGGTTGACATAATCTATTGCGGTATTGTGTTTAGTATTTCATTCAGTTTGATGTAATCGAGTTGGCCTGGTGCTGTTTCTATGCCGGGCAGGCCGGCGTATGTAAATGGAGCTCCAAGCAAAGGGGCTGCAACTCGTGTTATGGTGCCAATTTTCCCCATACAGAATGCAACCAGATTTGAACTTCCCTGATAGAGTGATAGCATTCGTGAGCAATCGCTTTGGTTCTTGGCCATACAGGCTATTTTGATGACGTTGGGTTGATACCCTTTTGCTTTGTCGGCAATTTGATGTAGTTCGACCAGCGTTGGTGTAGCTTCAAAGTTGTGATGCGAAATGATTGTTTTGCAGTGGTTGGCTCTTGCTTTGGTAAAAATGCTATCTAAAACCGATTCAGGTGTTTCAATTTCCATATCCACCCATGCTGCGCCCGAATCAATAGCTTGCATGAGCAGTTTAATTTGCCTGTCATAATCACCCATGGTAACCCGATAGGTGGCTATCAGGTTTTTATGCGATGAAAATATCCTATTTTGTTCGCAGGGTCTAAGCGTTAGCAAATCCAACCTGATTTCGGCAAACGGTACAAGTTTTATTGTCGATAGTATTTCCTCGTAGCCAATTCCTCCAATGCTAACGCATATATTGTGTCCTAATGCTGCCATGCTTTTAATCGTTTTTTAGAGTAAGTTGCTGAAGTTCGGCTATCGAAATTTTTTCGATGACAGGGCTGCCTATGTCCTTTATCAAAATAAAGTCAATTGAGTTCGAATTGCGCTTTTTATCTTTCAGCATGGCCTCAAAAACGGTTTTAAAATTTAGATTTGTACGAATAGGTAGCCCAAAAGATTTTAAAAGATTCGTGATTCTAAGGTAGGTGTCTGAACTTATGAATCCTTTTTTCATGGACAGCCGACAGGCCATTTCCATACCTATGCTAACCGCTTTGCCATGGGGCATGCCTGTTGATTTTTCTACAGCATGGCCCCAGGTGTGGCCAAAATTTAGCAATTTGCGCAAACCACTTTCCCTTTCATCCGATTCCACAATCCTGGCCTTAACTTTAACCGATTCGGTAATGTGCCATGTGGCTTGGGGTTCGGTTAAACTTAAGAGACTTTTGCAGTCGTTCTCAAGCTCTCCAAAAAGTTTCTTGCTCGATATTATGGCATGTTTTACCATTTCGGCAAAACCGTTCGATAATTCTTCTCTAGGGAGCGTGCGTAGCATTTGTGTCTCGCAAAGCACAAATCGGGGCTGGCTGAATGTGCCGATAATATTTTTATAACCATCAAGGTTGACACCATTTTTGCCTCCAACACTGGCATCAACTTGCGAAAGCAAACTGGTGGAAACAAAACCAAACTCAACTCCTCTCAAGTAGGTGGTTGCAACAAAACCTGCAATATCGCAAACAACGCCGCCTCCAATTCCAAGCACAAAGCATCCACGGTTGGCGTCATTGTTCAGCATCCAGCGATAAATGTCTTCAATCCGGCTTAACTTTTTCGATTCCTCGCCCGGATTTATTATGTAACTCTTGCCATTTGGGAAATCTTTCTCATAAAATTTTAAGATGTTGCTGTCGGTAATAATATAGATAGGTTTGCGGGGAAGGTATTTCCCAATATTTTCAAATTTTTCGCCGATTAATAGCGTTGAGTTTCTGCTTTTACCTTTAATTTCTATTGATTCCATTTAAAAACGATGACTTTGTCAAAGTTAACCATTTTTTACCATATCGCTTTTGCTTTCAATAGTCCTTTTCTGCTTCAGTAGCGATTCCCGATGAATGCTATTGAAAAGTTTAACAATAAAATTGTTGCTGAGTCCCATGCTTCGAGCCTTTTTGCTTACCTGTTTTAAAACTTCGTTCCATCGTTTTTTCTGAAGGGCCTCAAGTCCAGAATCATACTTAACCTGTGCAATTTCTGTTACCAGCTTCATTCGATTCGAGAGAGCCCATATAAGTAGCTCATCAACGGCGTCAATTTCTGCTCTTAGCTCATCAAGCAGCTCTTCGCCGGGTTTTGATCTGTGAAGCTCCTTACTTATTATATGGGTAAATTGCTCTGTTGTAAGCTGCTGTTTGGCATCGCTAAGCGCCTGCTTTGGATTTGGATGAACTTCTATCATTAAGCCGTCAAACCCCATGTTGATGGCTCTTTTGGCAAGAAGTTCGACAAACCTGCTATCGCCTGATATATGGCTGGGGTCCGAAATTATGCTCAGTTCCGGATGGTTGGCTTTCAGTTTAAGTGCAATATCCCATAAAGGAAGGTTGCGAAAAGGCGAAGGGTACCAAGCCGTAAATCCACGATGGATTGCGCCAACCTGTGCTACACCAGCCTGCTTCAGACGAGTTATTGCTCCTTCCCATAGCTTTAGGTCGGGGCTTAAAGGATTTTTTACCCAAACTGGAACCTGAATACCCTTTAAAGCAATTGCAATCTCCTGAATGGCAAAAGGATTCGAAGCAGTGCGGGCTCCAATCCATAGCAGGTCGGCACCAAATTTTAAGGCTTCATAAACGTGCTTTTCCGTTGCTACCTCAGTGGCAAATGGTATTTTGGTTTGCTTTTTAACTTCTTTCAACCATTCAAGAGCTTTGGTACCATAGCCTTCAAAGTTGTTTGGTGTGGTTCGGGGTTTCCATACTCCAGCTCGCATGAATTTAACTTTCCCGGTTTTTTTTAGTTCTAGTGCAACTTGTAAGAGCTGCTCTGGCGATTCGGCGCTGCATGGCCCTGCTATAATTAGTGGTGGGGACAGTGGCTTTTGGTTAGCCGTTTCGTGCATCTCATTTAATTTGGTGTGTTTCATGGCTTTTAGGAAGTATTAGTTTGTTCTCAAATTTTTTTCTGATTTTATTTGCGGAACGAATCAATTCGGCAAGTGTGTCGTTCTGTTGATCCTCAATTGCTTGCTCCATATGTGATAGTATTTGCTGAAGTAACCTTAGGTTGTTAATTATGTTTTGTTTGTTATGGTTTAGGATTGGTATCCAAACTTCAGCAGAATTCCCAGCCAGCCGGGTCATGGAATTAAAACCGCTGGAAGCGGCATTCAGCCAGTCGATTTCGTTAAAATTCTTAATGGCAACCAGTTGCGCAAGCGCAAGCGATGCAATTTGCGGTATGTGTGAAACCGTCGATACAATTTCATCGTGCTTTTGGGAATCAATTTGGTGGACATTTGCGCCAAGTTCTTCCCAAAGGCTTTGAACTAGGCCTAATGCAGCAGGCTCAGAGGCCTCGCTATCACAGATAAATACATCTTTTTTGACAAATAGGTTTGCCGTTGCGCTTTGCGGTCCAGTACCAGAATTGCCTGCCATGGGGTGCGATGCCACGTAGCGGTTACGTGAGGGATGGTTATGAACTGAATGGCAAATTGCATATTTGGTGGAGCCTACATCGGTAACAATTAGGTTTGTATTTTGCTTGTCCAGCAAATTGTGAAGAATGGCTGCAATACTATCTACGGGCGTGGCAATAATAACCAAATTGGTATAATGGGCAATTTCGTCAATGGAAGCTACCTTATCGAGAATGCCAGTATCAATGCAATACTTTGTGTTTTGCTCCCTGGTATCGAATCCCATTGTTTGTTTTACCTTGCCTGAAAGGCCAGACGCTATAGATGCTCCTATTTGGCCCAGTCCAATAATACCAACCTTCATATGTATGCGGGGAGTAGAATTTTTTGAATAAGTTATCATTGCTTGAAAATTGTTTAATTTGCTTGCTTCAACGTTGAATGAAATAAAAAAGCCCCGGATTCCGGGGCTTTGCTGCACTTTTAGTGCAATAACATGGTAGGTTGCAGCCCCAATGCTTAGGGAAAGTGGTAATAGTAATAGCCGTTGATTACAGATATAGCCGTTGTGGTCTTTATTGTATTTGTTCTATCTGTTTTCATTTTCTAATAAAAAAGCCCCTAATTCCCGGGGCTGTATCTTGATGTTTTATGTACACAAAACAATTACCTGCCCCTATTTGCAAAGAGGTAGTGGTAATAGTAATTGTTATTAATTATGGCCATAATTTAGTAACTCATTTTTGCAATGATAAGCATTATTATTTTAAAATCAAACACTTTCATCTCTTTTTTCGAAGCATGTTAATATAGACAACAAGATAGGTAACATTGGCAATCAAACTAATGCTGGCAACTAGTACCATTAGTTTCCAGTTGCGAGGAAACATAACTTCCATTTGCTCAGTAAAGCGGGGAATGGTAAAGTAGTACATAAACCATGCTGCTAGTGTAAATGCACGAGCCTGTAGCCAGGTTCCTTTTTTGATAAATAGTGCAGGAATGGTACAAGATAAAAGAAATATAAGTTGCATTGATGTTGAGCCCGGGAAGTTTAGGTAAACGTAAACAATATTCCATATATCATAAGTGATAATCCAAAAGGTAGTAATTTTGGGCCAAACCATGTCTCGCTCTTTGTAGTTATCGGGTCTAATTTCACGCCATCCATAAAAAAGTGTGATAATATTTAACACTCCGGCTGCTCCATTGAATATATTGGGCAAGTAACCCATGGTGAAGTCTTACATTACTGCTTCTGCAATATTTGCTGCCAAAAAAAGCGCCGCAATTAACCTAGCCCATGTGTATTTAGCTAGGCTGGTATAGCGAATAGCAGTGAACCAAATTGCAGCTAAAACAACCGAGTAGAGCTTTACCCATTTGAACCAATAGTTCACATCGTGTTTAACCCAAATAGTTGGTGTGAGTATAATGGGTAGTATAACGAAGAAAAATATGGTGAAATACTTGCTCTTTCTAAAGAGTTCGTTAAGAATTATAAGAACGAAAACTGTAAGAATCCATTGTGTATAGGAGAATGATTTGTAATATGGCTTAAAGTTAGTTCTGTAAAAGTCGTTTGAATACAAAATGTTCTTTTTATCAACAAACTTTAGTTTTTCACCATTGAATTTCTTTATTCTGGAAGTGCTGTCGCTCTTAATTGCAATGTAATTTCCCTGCAAAGCCCAATTTTGGAATTCTGTTATATTCTCGTTTTTAGCTTGCCTGTTGATTTCTATTGTGCTATCGTTCAAAATGTTAAATCGGTAAAAGAACGACCCTTCCGATGGTTTTCCATCAACAATTCCCTGCCAGGTACGATAGGCTATCTTTTCGGAATAAGCATTAGCTTTAGGTAGCCATGTTAATAGGATGGCTAGAAATATAGTAACTTTTATTGACTTCATTTTGAAGTAGTTTGCTTTTGTTTGCGCTTTATAATTTAACTTCAACTAGTTTTCTGTTGTACTTATAAAAATACCATACCAGATAGGGAAGGTGTAGCGCAAAGTTGATGACTCCCCACCAGAAAACAACCTTCTGATTGGCAAATGCCGATGAATCCATGACCGGAGTAAAGATATCGTAGTTGGCTCTTATAAGTAGATGTATGGCCAAAGTATAAACTCGTGCTTGAACGTAAAGTTCGGGTAGTTTCTTTACAATTGGGTATAGCTCAGCAGCTAAAAGGATGCAAAGCGAACTTGCTGCGTATACTGGATTTTTGGCATAAACAAAAGCGATATTCCACTATGTGTACAGAAAGCTCCACATGGTATCGGTGTATGTAATTAAATCCCCGGGTTTCTCCTCGAAAATTTTCCATCCCATTTTCGTGTTCCTTGATTTTACCAATGGAATGGTAACTGTTAGTATTAAGCCCGATATGGCGTTAAAATGGTTGCCCATGGTGAAATCCTTAATGGAGGCTTCCAGTATATTTAGCCTCAGAATAGCGTATAGAAATCAGAGTACCCAGTCCTTTCTGTAAATTTTCCACCATCCCTCTCGTTTATCAAAGTTTGCAATTCGGGCAAAACCAACTATAAGTGCGGTTGGTAGTAATACCGATAGTGTTTTTACCCATCGAAACCAACCATCAAGGTTATTGCTCCAGAATGGGAAAGTGAAAAGGGATAAAACCCAAAAAATGGCGGTAAATCTGTATTGCCTCCTCATAAATTACACGGCCAGCATTAACAGGATGATGTAAAGCGGCATGGATACCAAGTACTGAAAAAAGGAATTTCCATAACTTTAAATTTTTAAAATGAATAATAATTCATGAGTTCCGTATAAAAAGGTTGTAAAAAGCAAACCAAAACCTGCAAGAATCAGATTATTAAATAGATAGGGTTAATTTATTGTTCTTGGTAAAAAACTATAAATCAATCAGATGTGTTTTATCTGTTCTTTTTTGATGGCTTTTTAGACCCGGCTCATTCATTATTTAGTAAAAAAATTACGCTTTTATCATGTCCCAGCATAATTCAAATGCCTTCTCAATTTTTTCTTCGTTAAGTGTGTTGTAACCCATGAAGTGATCATCGGCAATTTCTCTTAGCACCCCCAGCATCGCTAAAAAGAGTAGAGGCGTTTCCACATCGTTTTTAACGAGCATCTCCCTTTTACCACGTTCTATAATTTTGTAAACAGGTTGCTTCATTTGCTCTGCCAACAATACATGTGCTTTTGATATATAGGACGATTTGAAATAGTGCTCCAGAAAAACACTGGTTTGGTGGTGCTCAATCCGATGCTTGAGGTAGTTAATCCATACCTTTTTTAGCGATATTTTGAAGGGATATTCTGAAATGTATCCCTGCATGAAACTTTCAACGCTTCCTTATGTGTTTAATAAATAGCGAGTTGAGTAATTCGTTTTTATTTTTGAAGTATAGGTAGATGGTGTCTGTGGCAAGTTGAGCCTTTTTGGCGACCCTTGACATGGTTAATCCTAAAAAACCATACTCTAATACAACTTCTATTGCGGCGTTGAGCATTCTTTTCTCCTTATCTATATCCTTGGTTCTCATAGGTTGTAAACATAATAAACATATGTTCATTTATGAAAAATTTTACTGATAAATTTTATTCATTGTTGAGTTTTCTTAAACATTTAAATGAACATTTCTATTTTAGGGATACCTTTGTAGGCGTTGGCAGGTAATCATTGGATAATGATCAAAATACTCCTACTAGATAATTACGATTCCTTTACCTATAACCTTTACCACTACATCGATAGCTTCAGAAGGTTTCGGGTTGATGTTGCCCGTAACGATGCGGTGGATGTTGCTGAAATTTCAGATTACGATGGCATTGTTATATCACCTGGACCCGGGCTTCCTTCTGAATCGGGGAAAACAATGGAGGTGATATCCAGTTTTTACTCCACCAAAAGGATATTTGGGGTGTGTTTGGGGCATCAGGCTATTGCAGAATTTTTTGGAGGCACGCTTATCAATTTACCCGAGGTGCTACACGGATTGCAAACCCCTATTCGATTACACACTCCGCGGCACTATATTTTTAATGACTTACCCGATACCATCGAGGTGGGACGTTACCACTCATGGGTGGTTAACCCTCACCAACTTCCCGGTGAGCTAAAGGTGTCGGCCGTTGATTTTTTGGACCAAATCATGGCGCTCTACCATGAAAAATACGATATAGCATCGGTTCAGTTCCATCCCGAATCGGTAATGACCCCTTTGGGATTAAAGATTATTGAAAATTGGTTGTTGAGGTTTTAGGCTTTTTTCATTGCCTCGATGGCTGCTAGTGGATTATCGGCTTTGAAAACTGCATTACCGGCTACCAGTACATGTGCCCCTGCCTCGTAAAGTTGTTTGGCATTGTTCGGCCCAACACCCCCGTCAACCTCAATTAGTGTTTGTAACCCTTTTGAATTGATTATTTTGCTTAACCGTTCAATTCTCCCAATGCTGTTTGGTATGAAACCTTGACCCCCAAAACCGGGATTTACCGACATGATTAGCACCATATCGGCATATTCAAGTATGTCAATAAGATTTTCTACAGGGGTATGTGGGTTTACTGCAACGCCTGCTTTCATTCCAAACTTTCGTATTTGCGAGAGGGTTCTGTTTAAATGGGCGCATGCTTCATAATGAACAGTAAGCCAGTCGGCCCCTACGGCACTAAAGCGTTCAATATAGCGGTCGGGGTCTATTATCATTAGGTGAACATCTAAAGGTTTAACAGCTAAAGATTTAATGCGTTCTACTATGGGGAATCCGAACGAAATGTTAGGAACAAATACTCCGTCCATGACGTCTAAATGAAACCAATCGGCCTGGCTTTTATTAACCATTTCAATATTGCAAGCTAGATTGGCAAAATCGGCCGAAAGCATCGATGGGGCTACTAAACGTTCCATATTTCATACATTTTGTGCAAAGGTAGCAAAAAAAAAGCGACCCGCTTGGCGGGTCGTTTCATATTAGCCTAGGTAGCTCTTAAGTATTTTACTTCTTGTGGTTTGTTTCAGCCTTTTGAGCGCTTTCTCTTTAATTTGACGAACTCGCTCACGGGTTAAGTCAAACTCTTCGCCTATCTCCTCGAGTGTTAACGGATGTTTGCCGTTTAAGCCGAAGTAGAGTCTGATAATGCTAGCCTCTCGAGTCGAAAGAGTGGAAAGTGCCCGTTCTATTTCTCTCCTCAAGCTCTCGTTAAGTAGCCCTTTATCGGGCATAGGGGAGTCAGGCGAGAGAAGCACATCGTACATGCTGCTATCTTCATCTTCTGTTAACGGAGCATCCATGGAGATATGTCTGCTGTTGCCCCTGAGGGCTTCCTTTATATCGTCGATAGCTAATGTCAGTATTTCGGAAAGTTCTTCAATAGTGGGTTCACGTTCAAAACGTTGTTCCAGTTCCGACAGAGCATGGCTTACCTTATTTATGGAGCCAATTTTATTGAGGGGTAGCTTAACTATTCGTGCCTGCTCAGCAAGAGCTTGAAGTATTGATTGCCGGATCCACCATACAGCATAGGATATGAATTTAAATCCCCTGGTTTCGTCAAATCGTTGTGCTGCCTTAATTAAACCTACGTTGCCCTCATTTATGAGGTCGGGTAAACTTAAACCTTGGTTCTGGTACTGTTTGGCTACTGAGACTACAAATCGGAGGTTGGCTTTTACCAGTTTCTCCAATGCTTCATGGTCTCCTTCTTTAATCTTTCGAGCAAGAATAACCTCCTCTTCGGCGGAGAGTAGATCTACTTTTCCTATCTCATGAAGATACTTGTCAAGCGACACCGCTTCACGGTTGGTTACCTGTTTAACTATTTTTAACTGTCTCATGTTAAAGACTATTTTTTCATGCGTTGAATATAATATCAAAATTTATAAATGATACTTTTCTTTACAATTTATTAAACCATAAGTGTTAATTATTGTCTAAAATAGTTTTTCATATGACAAATTTTTTGATTATGGTGATGAATGGTTGTTTTTGTGTAGTCAATGATTTTTTTGCTTTTTATGAGGTTCCAATATTAATGATTTTTTATGAACATTATTAAGCATTAATGTATATTCGCAAATATTTTATAATATATGAGGTTTTCATTGATAATTCCAGTGTATAACAGGCCGCAGGAAGTGGATGAACTTTTGGCCAGTCTAACTCTTTGTAATTATTCGAATTTTGAGGTAATAGTAGTAGAGGATGGTTCTGATATATCCTGTAGGGATGTGGTAGAAAAGTATTCCCGCAATTTAAATATAAGGTATTATGTTAAAGACAATTCAGGTCCGGGGCCAACACGTAATTTTGGTGCCGAAAGGGTAAGCGGAGACTACCTTATTTTTTTTGATTCCGACTGTTTGATTCCTGAAAATTTTTTCGATGTTGTACTGAGTGAAATGCAGCATCAGCCCGTTGATTTTTTTGGGGGTCCCGATGCTACGCATCCCAATTTTAGTCCTGTGCAAAAAGCCATAGGTTATACCATGACATCTTTTTTTACAACCGGCGGAATTCGGGGTGGTAGGGTAAGTTTGGAGCGCTTTGCCCCCCGAAGTTTTAATATGGGGATACTTGCATCTGCCTTTCGACAGGTTGGTGGATTCTCAAACATGCGTTTTGGTGAGGATGTTGACCTTAGCCTTAGGCTTTTTGAAAATGGCTTCAAGAGCCGTTTGTTTCCTAAAGCCTATGTTTATCACAAGAGGCGTAGCGATTTCCGTAAGTTTTTTAAACAGGTTTTTAACTCAGGAATGGCTCGCATTAATCTTAGCCTAAACCATCCTGGAACTCTGAAGCTGGTTCATTTGTTGCCATCAGTTTTTGTGCTGTTCATGACAACCATTGTTGGGATTTCTTTCATTTCCCCATTATTTCTGATTATTCCATTGCTTTACTCATTATCCATTCTCATAGATTCTCTAGTTAAGAGTAAAAATTTTGAGGTGGCACTTTTGAGTATTGTTGCCGCATGGGTTCAACTTTACGGTTATGGTCTGGGTTTCATTTATGCTTTATGGCTATGGCTTATATATGGACAGAAGCCTCAGGGCGCTTTTATGAAAAGCTTTTATCATTAAAAGTTACTTTATCATTTCTAGTAGCTTTGCCCGGTTAAGAATTGTTACCTCGCGCCGGTTTACATAAATTACTCCTTCTTCCTGCAATTCAGCCAGAACCCTTGCCAAAGAGGGTCGCGTTACGCCAAAAAATTCAGCAAGTTCCTGATGCGATTTGTATAAAATTAGGGTTGTTCGGGTATTGCTTTTGGATATATTGAGCAGGTAATGGGCTATTTTCCCCTTAATGGTTTTAAAAGAGAGTAACCAAAGTTTATTTGATAGGAATTGAGCCCTATTTGATATGGAATTCAGATATTTGATTAACACCCTTGTCTCGTGCTGCATTAACTCTAGGAACTCAATTTTAGGAATGTATAATATTTTGCAATTATCAAGTGCAATAACATCAACAGGGAATATGTTGTATTCCCCAAAAATAAAGGCATGCGCAACGGGCATGGGAGCGTGCATCTCTTCTACCTTAAGAATTTTTCCCGAAAAGTCAACCATTTCACCTTTTACACTCCCTTCCACAACAATATAGAGGTTATTAACCTCTTCGCCTCGCTGGGCAATGATTTGCCCTCTGCTGTAGCTCCGTATGTTATGGTGAACATTTTCAAGTAACTCTTTAACTTCGGTTTCAGAGAGCCCTTTGAAAATGGGAGACATTGAAATCATTTTAAACATATCTTTTATTTTCAATTTAAAGTGACTAAATTGATTTGCAAAGAGAATTAGGGGGATGATTGATAAACATCTTTGCACAGATTTTGTTGGTATGGACGCCATAAAACCTATTGCTTTTAATCCATGGAAGCATCATAGGGCTTTTGTTTGCAATCAGATAACAAAAATTAGAGAGTACGGCAACCTTGACCTCAGGGAAACTCTTTGTTGTATTGGCGGAACACTTCTCGATTTTTATATGGGCGAACTTTCTCCTGAACTAATAGCTCATGAAATATTGTTGCAGCTGAGGAGGGGGGAAATTGACAACATTCCCGTATTTAAAGATTGGCTTGGCAAAACTCAAAATTCATATAGAACCCTATTCTTGAGCGATGGTTCACGATGGGTGTTGAGGCTGGGAAATCGCTCCGATTATTTTATTCACATTCATCCCGGGCGGTACTCCTCGTTAACCATTAGGTGTAGACCTACAGGATTAAAAGTTGCCATTGCATTTAGGTTCCTTTATGGTTTTAATGAGCAGAATGTTGATGTTGAGATGGTTAATAGGGCAAGAGAATTTGTTGGTCTATGTCCTATTAAATCATTGAATAGCGTTCAGGCATTTATGAGTTTTTTACATGTGCTAAAGGTTAAGTAGCGTTAAAAAATGTTTATGTTTTAGATCATATCGTTTTAAATATCAGAATAGATGGGCAGAAGAAAAGAGATGTTTTATATCACCATTTTTGGTCTGAATTTTGTGTAACAAAGGGTGTAATTTTGCCGTTATAAAACTAAATAGTTTAGAATGGGTTTTAGGGTTAATAGTTGGTTAAGGTTTAGTTGATTTAGGTTAGTTAGGGTGTAAGGACGGAGTTGAGTTTCGGCTCCGTCTTTATTTTTTTATCTTTATAATAGATTCACTTTTTTTGATTGGAAAAAAAATGTAGGTTTGGGTTGATTTTGCACGAGCATGAATTTTTTTTGTAAAAATAACTTACAATTTTTGGTACTGCTGCTGCTTGTAATTGCTTGTAAACCAAACCGGCAAAATGGCAATGCTTTAGTTTTCAGGTACAACGAGAGCAAGGGGATTACTACACTTGATCCGGCATATGCACGAAACCTTGCACTTATCTGGCCAGTTAGCCAGATTTTTAATGGGCTGGTGCAGTTGTCCGATTCCCTTACCATTGAACCGGCAATAGCAAAATCATGGAAAATATCTGATGACGGACTAACCTATTCATTTACCCTCCGAAATGATGTTTACTTTCATGATTCTCAGGTTTTTAAAGGGGGAATAGGACGAAGGGTAACTGCCCATGATTTTGTTTATTCTTTCAATCGGATACTTGACCCATTAACTGCTTCTACAGGGTTATGGGTGTTTAATGCTCTTGATGTGGATGACCCGAGTTATAGCAAAGGATGCAGAGCATTGAACGATAGCACGCTTGAACTTAGGCTACGAAAACCATTTCCACCCTTTCTTGGGTTGCTCAGCATGCCCTATTGTTATGTTGTTCCGCACGAAGCGGTATTATACTATGGTAAAGATTTTGGTCGTAATCCTGTTGGAACAGGCCCCTTCTACAAAAAGTTATGGCGTGATGGTGAAAAGCTGGTGCTTCGCCGAAATCCTAAGTATTTTGAGTGTGATAGCTCTGGGCTGCGGCTTCCATACATTGAAGGTATATCTATTACATTTATTCCCGATAAACAATCGGAATTCCTTGAATTCCTGAACGGGAAACTCGATTTCCTTTCTGGGGTTCATACAGCCTCTAAAGATGAGTTGCTAACCCGTAATGGAAACCTTAACCCTAAGTATGCCGGGCGGCTTAATATGCTCACTGGGCCTTATTTAAATACCGAGTACATTGGAATTATAGCTGACTCCCTTCTTTTAAAGGATCGAATGTCCGTTCTGCTTGATGCCAGGGTTAGAAAGGCAATTGCTTTGGGTTTTGACAAAACACGGATGATGCTCTATCTCAGAAACAACCTTGGCTTTCCGGCTAATAACGGATTTGTTCCAACTGGTTTGCCTGGCTTTGGAACCCCCACCTATGGTGTTGGGTTTAATCCAAAACTTGCTACTGAACTTTTGGCTCAGGCTGGTTTTAGTAATGGAGTGGGGTTACCCGAAATAACTGTTTCAACTACCGACGATTACCTCGATATATTTGAATACATCCAGCACCAACTTGGGAAATTGGGAATAAGATTAAAAATTGAAGTTTTACCGGGTGCTGCATATCGCGATATGCTTGCTAATGGTAAACTAACTGTTTTTAGGGGGTCATGGATTGCTGACTATCCCGACCCTGAAAATTATATGGCTTGCTTTATCACTTCAAGTTTTGCACCTAATGGCCCAAATTATATTCGGTATTCCAACCCTTTATATGATAAGCTTTACGATAAAGCTATGCTTTGCAGCAGCTACATTGACAGGTTAACTTACTACAGGCAGATGGATTCTTTGCTGGTAAGTAATGCAGTGGTTATTCCCTTGTATTACGATAAGATTGTTCGTTTTGTATCGACACGAATTGAGGGTATGACAGTGAATCCTATGAATTTTCTGGAACTTAAAAATATCAAGATTAAACGGTAAATATGATTAATTTATGATTGTTATAGCCGATAGTGGGGCAACTAAAACCGATTGGCGAATTGTTGAGAATAGTAAAACCATAGGGCGGTTTGAAACTATTGGATTAAATCCATATTTTAATAAGCAGGAGGATTTCCTAAACGCTTTAAACCAAAATTTCCCTAAGGATCTTTACCCTAGCAAGGTTTTAAGTGTTTATTTTTACGGTGCCGGTTGTAGCGTGCACGAACGGGGACAAGATGTTTCGCACTATCTAAGTTTATTTTTCAGCAATGCGAGGGTTCAGGCAGTTTCCGATGCTTTGGGAGCTGCTCGCGCACTTTTTGGCAACAAAAAGGGCATTGTTGCCATTCTTGGTACTGGTTCCAATGTTTCCTATTACGATGGGGAAAAACTTTCAACCCGTACCCCATCTTTAGGTTTTATACTTGGCGATGAGGGTAGCGGAGCCTACATGGGGCGCTTACTGCTAAGGGCTTATCTATATAATCTCCTTGATCCTGAAATTTCGAATAAACTAAGGTCGCAGTTTAATGTTGAGCTAGGCCATATACTTAACATGGTTTACACTAATCCACGCCCTTCGGCTTACTTGGCCTCGTTTGTTCCCTTTATTCTCGAGAACTTGGAAAATCCCTCAATTTACTCAATTGTTAAGGAAACTTTTCAGGTATTGTTCAAGTATCACCTAAGTGTTTTTGAAAACCTTGATGAAATTCCCATTGGTGTTACCGGTTCTGTTGGCTGTCTTTTCAGCTCTATATTGGATTTGGTTGGGGAGGAGAATAGCTTTAAAGTGAGCCGGTATCTTCGTTACCCAATAGATGAACTAATTAGGTATCACTCTCAAATAAATCCGTAATTCTATATATTCCAGACTTTTCCGTAAGGGATTGGGCGTAATTCAAAAACTTCTCGCCTTGTTTCCTCTCATTAAATTTAATCAGAGTGTTCCCGAGCATTCTCATGAGTTTCATTTCAGGTAACCTGTAACCTGAATAACCGCAGAGCTCTATTGCATTTCGTATGCACCGGTGAGACATTTCAAGCTTATTCTCATAGAAAAATGAGATTGATCGGCTTAGCTCACCTATTACAATTCCAAAGTTGCTTCGCAAAGGGTTAAGTTGCCCGTAGCATTGCATAATCTGAGAATGTTCACGTGCGGAAAGTATAAGGTTCCCCTTTAAAATGTTATTAAACTTGCTTACAATAAAATCGAACGATTTTTGGTGTGCCGTGACGTTAAGTTTTGTATCAAAAAGGTTTAGTAGGTTAAATTTATTGTTAGTGATAATAGCAATTGGTGCAAGCGCTTCCCTGAATTCGGCTTTACCTTTATCATCAAAATTGCTGAACAAATCAAAAACATCTTGAACAAGTTTATTTCTTTGCTGCTTTTTGCATAGTGTTAAATTTAGTGCATACCATAATCCCGTTACAAATGGACCATGTTTTTTAACTGTTTCCTGATTATAACCTTCTATATGAGATAATTGAATGCTTGACAATTTGAGTGATAAAAGATTGCCGTAATCAATTATAAATTTTGCAATTTCCGAAAGGTGGGGTTGAGAATATGAATACTCAAGTAATTTCTGAAACGAATTAGTAAGACTATTGAAATCGGGATTCTCAACAATTAAGGCATGGCTAATTTTAGGATGGGCAAAAAAAAGTGGTCCTAATTCCTGTAAAATTGAAAGATCTCTTTTGAAATTAACATGAATGATAAGAGCAAGTTCGCTTATTTCATCAAACTTATCGATGTATTTAGGAAAGTGTTTGAGAAAAGGAATATTTTTTTCTGAGCAGGCTATGCTATATATACTGGCGATTAGCTTTATAAAATTTTCGTTTTTTGAGTAATTATTGACAGTTGATTTAATAAGTTGTTCTGAGAAACCATATTTTTTAATGAGATTAAATGAGAGTATAGTTGTCGAAATTAAAGGATTACAAATACTAATCCGACTTTCGTACCCTATTTGGGAACTAAAAATCTTATCCTCTGAAATAATGCCAAAGGATAACAGATCGTGATAGGCATCGTAGTAGCTTCCCTCGGTTTTTAAGTGAATGGGGTATGTATTTTTTAGCTCCTTTTTAGCAATAGGCTTTTGATTTTGCCACCAGTGGTCAACAATTGCATTCAGAATATCGGTTTTTTCATCAGAACCTGTGGTTTGGTAAACTTTTTTTTTCAGAAACTCGCTGATGATGGATTGTGGATCCTGTTGCTGTATGTTGCCTTGATTGAAACCATTGACGAATAGTTGCAAATAAAAGGGATAAGAAAGAGTTTGTCGGGTTTGTGGGGGTAAATCGAAAATTAGGATACGTTCATGATTTTTTGCATTTATAGTATTATCGAGGACCTGCTGCATTTCTTCGTAGGAAAAGGGGGGAATATTGGCGCCATTAGAGTTAAAGTCTGATGGTTCTATGTTTGACCAAAGCCGAGGATTTGTTATATATCCGCTAAAAAGTTTCCATGTTGCCCCACGCGAAGTTAAAATTAGTTTGAGATTAGAGTACATGGAAAATTCTGTTACCAGTTCGTCAATGTTTTTAAGTATTTTTTCCAACTTTAATCCAGTTAGCCCAATTTCATCAAGTGCATCGATAATAAAAAGAATGCTGCCAGTATGTTTAGACAAATCGTTGTAAATGTTTGGGTTCGAATTAATATCTATCTCCACTTGTTCCCACAACCATTCGCCAATGCTTAAATCAGATTGTGTTAGCTTTTCTAGTTTACTTGCTGAAAGGATGAACGATAAAATTTTATTATGGTTTTCTTTTAAATAATTTTGATACCAATGAGCAATCAGTGTGGTCTTGCCGTATCCTCCCGGACCAATTAAGGCGAATGCTGATGATTTAGAAGCTATGAACTGATTGAGTTGATCCTCAATGCCAAATCGTCTGATGGTGCAATCAAAAGGAATTCCCGATTTGCCACGGATTGTCTTGAGTGCTTGATGATTCAAATTATAGGCCTTCTCCTGAAGCATCTCCCAAAGGTTGGGTAGTTTGGTTAAGGTGGATCCCTCTTTTGATTTCTTTTTGTGCTCTACATAATGGTGCCAATCCGTAAAACCTATGTAATGCGAAAGGATATCAAGCGTGACACGCGATGGTTTAGAATTCGTAACCAGAAATCCAAATAACCTTCGGAGGGTGGCAGGGCTAATATATTCGTGTGTGACCTCAAAAACACTATCCGACAACGTTTTACAGTCTCTTTGGTAAGAAACTTTCTTCCCAAATTTTGTTTCGATATCCTGTAAAAGTTCTTTGTGTAAAATCATGCCGGATTAATATGTCATTCAAAAATAGGTGTTTTCTGCCATAAAATTGATATAAAAACAAAACGACTTTTTAAATAAAAATGACAGGTTTGACACAAACTCTAAAGGTGCCAGTTCTCGTATATTTGAAAAAAAGTTAGGTTATGCTACAAAAAATAAAAGCACGACAAAAGATTGATGTGGGGGTATTTATCATCTTTATAATAGTTACCCTAATTTTTGTAATCACTCTAGTTAAATCGTTGCCTTTTTAACAAAATAACACAATAAGCCATGTACGCAAAGGTTTGGGAATCATGTTCAGCTTCAGTATGCTGCTTAAGCTTTTACAATGGGCACGGCGTGCTTATTGATACCCTCTCGGGGTTTAAGATTAAAAAATCGCTGGTTACCTGTGAGCAGGTATTCTATGTTAAAGATGCTCAAAAGGTTGAAATCCGTTTTGTTGAGAGCGACGGAAATACTCCTAAAGCAACTGTGCGGCTCGATTACAGAGAACTAGTTGATGATTTAAGGATTGGTATTGCTAACAATCATGCTGATTATGCCGTATTTAATATTGATTTTGTTGAGTTTGAAGATATACCAAGCCTTACGCTTTGCGAGCGCTGGTCTTATCCTTATGGAATGCAGGTGGCAATGCTCGGGTTCAATGGTAGCCATCAGAATCTATCGATAAAATCAGGAATGATTTCGTCGGCCTTTTCCTCAAAGCAGGGTGTTAGGTATCTTCAAATTGATGGGTTAACCAGCTATGGTAATAGCGGGGCTCCTGTGATTGACCCTCAAACCATGCAGGTGATAGCAATAGTATCGCGCCGGAATAACACTGTAGCCAAATCGTACCAGGATTTACTTGGCTACATCCATACAAACCTTGAGGAACTGCGAAAAATAGAGGGTCGATTCATGTTAGACGATATCGATCCCATTCAGGTTTTGATTGCAAGCCAGAACCAAATTAAATTGTTGGTGAACAATATTTACAAACATACTGCAAGCAGCATTACACAAGCAGTAATGCTTGATCATATAGTAACCTATTTTAATGAGCTGGCCATACTAATGCAACCCAATATAATGAGCGATATTAATGATGTGGCTGAGGTTAGGGCAAACAACGATTAGTGTTTTTTTCATAGGTTGGTAGGGTGTTGTCATGTATGGGCAGCACCCTTTTTTATATGTTAAACTATTATAAAATTACAACTGGCTATGGTGAATTTTAGCACAGCAACAAAACCACTTGACTACTTTTGTGTTTAGTAAAAGCGTTGTTTCAAAATAAATTATTTGGTTATGAGTAAAAAAGAGTATATCGATTTCCTTTCAAATATTGAACTTTTTCAGGGATTGGGTGCTTCTGAACTTTCTGTTTTGGCAAATGGTATAGTAGAACGTGAGTACAGTGCCGGGAACCTCTTGTTTGTTGAGAATTCAAAGCGTGAGGGGATTATAGTCATTTTTAATGGCCGGGTTGAACTATTTAAAAGTAATCCCTACGGAGTAGAGCTAAAGTTAACTTATTTTGGCCGAGGCGATTTTTTGGGCGAAGGAATTTGGGCTGCAGATTCAACTCACTCCACCTCCGCAAGGGCACTTGAGCCAACCAAGGTTCTTCTTTTAAAGGTAGATGATTTGAATAGTAATCCTACCATTGCTTTAAAAGTTTTGACCAACATTACACGGGTAATGCACCGTAGAATGCGACATGCCAATAACCGAATGATAAATCCGGCCAGCCAATACGAGTCGGGGGCAACCCGTCGAGAGCATGATTTGTTGGGTGAGCGCGATGTGCCTGCTGAGTACTACTATGGTATTCAAACCCTACGAGCTTTGGAAAATTTTAATATCTCAGGGGTAACTATTAGTTTTTATCCCGATCTAATAGATGCCCTAGCCATGGTCAAGCAAGCTGCCGCTGAGGCAAATAGTGGGTTGGGACTGCTTGATCCCAAAATTAAAGATGCCATTGTAGCTGCTTGTAGGGAAATAACCAACGGCCGATTCCAAAATCAATTTGTTGTTGACATGATACAGGGCGGGGCAGGGACCTCAACAAATATGAATGCCAATGAGGTGATTGCCAATAGGGCACTTGAAATACTTGGTTTCAGCAAAGGTGATTACCAGCACTGCCATCCATTGAATCATGTCAACATGTCGCAATCGACCAATGACGCCTACCCTACTGCGGTTAAAATTGCACTCTACCGCTCAAATGCCAAGTTGGTTAAGGTTCTTGAGTCTTTAATTGATTCATTTAGGAATAAGGCCCGTGAATTTGCCCAAGTTATTAAAATGGGAAGAACTCAGCTTCAGGATGCGGTTCCCATGACTCTTGGTCAGGAATTCGATGCATATGCGGTAACACTTAGCGAGGAGATTGAGCGTTTAAACCAGAATGTAAAGTTATTTCTGGAAATTAACATGGGGGCAACCGCCATTGGAACAGGCATTAATGCTGATCCCGATTATCCCGAGAAGGTACTCAAGCATTTGCGTCAAATTACCGGTTTGGATTTAACCCTGGCTACAAACCTTGTAGAGGCAACGCAGGATACTGGTGCCTTTGTGATGTACTCATCGGCCGTAAAGCGGTTAGCCGTTAAACTTTCAAAAATATCGAACGATCTTCGCCTTTTGTCATCAGGACCTAGAACTGGTTTTAACGAAATCAATTTACCCCCCATGCAGCCCGGTTCCTCAATAATGCCTGGAAAGGTTAATCCGGTTATTCCTGAGGTGGTAAATCAAATAGCATTTAAGGTAATTGGTAACGATTTAACCATAACCCTGGCAGCCGAGGGCGGTCAACTTGAACTGAATGTGTTTGAGCCTGTTATTGTTCAAAGCCTTTTTGAGTCGATTGAGATGCTTAAAAACGGCATGAATACGCTTAAGTACAGGTGCATTGATGGCATAACCGCAAATGAGGAGCGATGCCGAAACATGGTTTACAATTCTATAGGTTTAGTTACTGCGCTAAATCCTTATATAGGGTATGAAGCTTCAACGCAACTAGCAAAAGAAGCCTTGGTTAGCAACAGAAGCGTTTACGAATTGGTTTTGGAAAAGAAACTGCTCACCAAAGAGCAACTTGATATAATTCTTGCTCCGGAAAATATGGTGAAACCCCGAAAGCAGAACTTGTAGCACTAATAAAAAAAATCCTTACATTTGATGGATTTCAACTGGTTTTGAAACCATACCCAAATACTTTAGGTTATGCTTACAATTCACTACGACGAAATAACCGACTTTAGCCAGCTTGAGGATTGGGAACTTGATTTGATTGAGAAAGCAAAGGAAGCCCTGAAGGGGAGTTATTCTCCCTATTCACATTTTAAGGTGGGGGCTTCTGTTTTGCTTGAGAATAATCAGATAGTAACTGGAAGCAATCAGGAGAATGGTGCTTACCCTTCGGGGTTGTGCGCTGAAAGGGTGGCCCTTTTCTATGCTGGTGCAAATTTCCCTGGAGTGCCCATAAGGGCAATTGCTATTGTGGCTTCGGGCGAGGATGGTTTAACCCAAAACCCAATCTCCCCCTGTGGGGCATGCCGACAGGTTATGCTGGAATACCAAACCATTGGGGCTAAGCCTTACAGAATATTAATGGTGGGCAAATCGAAGGTGATTAGAATTGATGACGCCAGCTTGCTGCTCCCTTTTAGTTTTACTAATGTTAGGGATGCCTCAAAGTAGCTCTTATCTTTATAGTGAGGCAACAATTTTTCGCAAAGCTGCATTGGGTATGTAACCCTCGGGGTCCTCGGAGTATTCCGGTTTAATACGGTCCACAAAGTACATTTCAATTTCACCAATATTTTTGGCAGGAATCTTACCCCGCGGTATGCATATAAAAAAATCTTTGATATAGGAGTATGTAGATTCTGATATGTTGATTCTACCGGGATCGCTGGCGGTTTGCATACGGCTGGCAACGTTAACAGTATCGCCCCAGATATCATAGGCAAATTTATGTTTGCCTATAACACCAGCAATTACGCTACCGGAATGTATCCCAACTCGAATTGACCAAACCGGGCGGCCATTTTGAATATCATCCTGAGCTCTTAGCTTGGTATATCGCTGCAGTTCAAGGGCTGCTAGAACAGTATCGAAGGGGTGGCTGTGGTTTGTTCGGGGTAAGCCACCTGCACACATATAGCAATCGCCAATGGTTTTTATTTTCTCAATAAATCGTTGAGTAATAATCTCGTCGAAGGTTTCAAAGTAGCTGCTCAAAACATCAAGAAACTCCTCAATATTTTCGTAGGTGACGCTTAGCTTTGAGAATCCCACAAAATCGGCAAACATTACCGAAACCTCCTTGAATTTTTTGGGTTTGTAAACCCCCTTTTTCTGGAGAGCATTAGCAACTTCACGGGGAAGAATATTGAGGAGCAATGCCTCGGTTTTTTGCTTTTCTTCGGCAAGTAGCTCCGATTGCTGTTGAATTTGGAGTTGCTGTTCCTCAAGTATTTTGTTGGCCTGCTCCAGGTTATCGGTAATGCTTAGGAGGTTCTCGTTTTTATCCTCAAGGTCTTTCTCAATCATTTTAAGTTCAGTGATATCCATCTCAATGGCCACTATATAGTTGAGATTTTGGAGCTCATCGAAAACTGGTGTTAAGCTGGTTTGTATGTATTTTTCTTTTCCCTGAGGGGTAATCCACTTACTATCGTAAACCACATACTCTCCATTTTTGCACTTACGGATGGCATTGGTAGTAATTTCATTCATGTTTTCGGCAAAAAGATTGCGGCCAAACAATGCCTTGAATTCATCCAGCGTACATTCATAAAGTCTCTTAAATCCCTCATTTACCCAGGTTATTTCGCCGGTATTGCTAATGATAATAACAGAATTACCTGCTTGACTTATGGCTGAGGTAACGCTATCAAACTGATTGGAGAGCGTTTTTAGTTTTTTCAGCATGCGCCCCCTTTGAATGCCCACCATGGTTCGTTGTATGAGTTCGGGAACACTCAATGGTAAACCGATGAAGTCGTCTGCACCAGCATGGAATAGCAATTGTATATGTTCGGGCTGTAGAAAATCGGCAAGGGCCAGAATGGGTATGTTAGTGGTTGAAGGATCGGCTTTGATAATGTATAAAACATCGGCAGCAGCTCTATGGGCAAAATGTGTATCGTAAATAATAATATCGGGCGATTCGCCTAGTATGGTGGTGATTATTTTTTCGGAATCAAAGATGAATCTTATGTCAAAGTCGTCGTCGGCTAGGCCCAAAATTTTTTGAACATCATGGGCTAACTGTTCACTTCCGCTTGCAACCAGAATTTTATAGGGCATATTTTGAATTAAATATCAAAGCAAATAAATAGAAAAATCTCATTTTTTGAAAACGTTTGCACTTTTTATTCTTCAAATGGGAAAATACTTAGCTGTTGGTTTCAAGATCTTCAATAATTTTTTTAACCTCATTTTCGGTGGCATGTAGTTTTTCCTTGCAAAATTTTAGTAATTCGGAGGCTCTTCGGATCTTTTCGGTTAAGTTATCAATATCCAATTCGTTTGATTCAATTTGGTTAATTATTTCTTCAATCTCACCAATTGCCTCACCGTACTTTTGAACTTTCTTTGTCATAATTGCTCATTTTTATTTTAATGGGAAAGTGATAGTGAATGTTGTGCCATGGTTCATTATGCTTTGAACGCTTATGGTACCACCGTTTGCCTCAGTGAACTCTTTGCAAAGCATTAATCCTAAGCCGGTCCCATTTTCGGAATTGGTTCCCTTGGTTGTAAATCCGTCGAGTTTAAATAGCTTATTGATGTTTTCGGGAGCTATACCAACTCCTGTGTCAGAAACCTGAATGGCTATCTCAGAAGTGTTTCTAAAAACTCTTACTGTAATTTTACCCCCCGTCGGGGTGAACTTTATGGCGTTACTCAGTAGATTGCGAATGGTTGTAGTAAGAGTATCCTCATCAACAAACAATGTTAAATCATCGCTGCAGGAAATCTCAATATCAATGCTTTTTTCTTGAGCGGGAATACGTGCTATAGATGCAGTTTTGTTAAGAAGTTCCTTTAGATTGGTGGTTTTTGGCGAAAGTGTCAACTTGCCCGTTTGGCTTCGGGCCCAGCTCAGCAAATTCTCAGTCAATGATAGTACCTCGTTGGCCGATTTATTAATGTGCAAGGCAAAATCTTTGACTTCGTCAACCTTGAGGTTTTCGGCATTCGATGCGAGAACCTCAGACAGGCCTAACAGTGCAGTAAACGGGCTACGAAGATCGTGTGCGATAATGGAGAACAACTTATCCTTGGTTTTTATGGTTTGTTGAAGTTCGGCCTGCGATTTGACAAGCATATCATTTATTCTACTTACCTCCTCATATTTTTCGCGTTGTAATCGAGCAAGATTTTTTTTCTGGTTAAATAGAAAAAGTGCAGAAATGGCAATAAACAGCAGAAAGGCTACTAGGGTAATAAGCAGCTTGCGCTGAGTTCTTTGCCTATCGAGGCGTTCCTTGTCCAGTTCTACTCGAGTTCGTAGGGTTTCAACCTCTGATTCAATTAACTTTATTTCCGATTTTGTTTTATCCAATTCAAGGTTGAGGTGGGCCTCCATATTCTTCTCGCTTAGCTTAATGCTCTCAAGGCTATCCCTAATACCAATGTGTTTCTGATAAAGTGCTAATGCTTTAGCATAATTCCCTTGCTTTTTGAAAAGTTCACTTAGAGTTTGGTACCCAAAGGATACCAGGTAGTAGTTCTTGCTCTGTATTCCTATGTTTATTGATTGGTTAATTTTTTTTTGGGCTTCTTTATAATTTTTTTGAATGATTTGGATTTCTCCTATTTTCCTCAAACATAGGGCTTTCCCCTCGAGGTTCGATGCTTTTTGATATTTTTCGGCAGCCAGATTAAAATGCGAAATAGCCAGTTGATAGTTCTTTGCTGCACGTTCAATGTTACCTAATGTGTTATAGCTTTCGGCTAGCTCATTATTTTGGTTGTTTCGAAGAGCAATTTTTATTGACTGGGTAATGGCATTACGGGCTTGTGATATTTTTCCCCATTCAAGAGAGCATTGTGCAATATTTTTTAAGAGTTTCACGATTTGAGTTTCATCTCCCTTTTTTTCACTCAGATCAAGTGCTATGCGGTAGGTTTTAATGGCCTCTTCAAATTTTTTTTGGTCGTACATTATATGACCAAGGTTTTGGTATATGTAAATCCTTAAATCAGATTTTACTTCTATATTTTCAACTAGCTTTTTGGCGTCTTCAACATACTTTTGTGCATTTTTATGAAGTCCTATTTTTCTGTATACCAATGCAATATTAACCATGGTACGGGCAATGTCGTCCTCCTTTCCGTACGATTGCCTCAGTTTTAATGCCAGCAGGTATCGGCGAAGCGACTCGGAAAAGTTATTGACATTGAGGTAGATGTTGCCCATTTCGTTTTGAATACGAGCTTGGGTCAAAGGGTCTGCAATTTTATTGGCAATTTCAAGGGCCGTACTTAGCGATTGAATTGCCTCTTCATTATTTTTCTGCTGCAGGTATGCTCTTGCCAGGTTGTTTAGTGTGTTGATGCTAGAACGGGAGTAATTGATGCTTTTTTTAACGGACAGGCTCTGCTTATAGTAGCTAATGGCATCAGCAGGACGCCCAAATTTGAGGTAAACACCTCCGAAAATATTTAGTATATCCGAAATTTCTGATTTGATTTGTTGCTTTTGTGCATGAAGTAGTGCCGAATTGAGCATCGAGATTGCTTTATCAAAGTTACCTAGTTCGCGATAGGTAAGGCCAATGTTCTTGGTAAGCTGAATAATACGAAGGGAGTCGGAACATTTTTCAGCAGCAATTAACCCTTGGTAGTACGATTTAAGTGCATCCTGATAGTTGCCAAAAAACCAGTATGTACTACCAATGCTTTGATAGCATTCTGCTTCCAGTTCTGGTGATGTTTTTGACAGCTGAAGCGCATCTATCTTTCTGGAAATTGCTTCAAGGTACTGCCCAAACTCCTTGTAGATATCGCCGCGGATTAGGGTGGCTTTTACAATTAATGAGGGTATTTTACTTTTTAGAGCTATAATTCTTGATTTCTCATTTATTCTTAAAGCCTCGCTATAGTTACCATTGCTCAAAAGTAAAAATGTTTTTAGCTGAAGGGCTTCAAAATGTAGCTTCTGATATGTTTTGTATTGACTAATATGTATGGCCGTATCAACGTGAGCAAGGGCAATCTCATTTAGTCCTTGACCTGCTTTGTACTGTGACATGCCAAGCTGGTAAATAATGCGAATTGAGTCGTTGTATCCCTTTTGGCTTTGTTCTGCTAGTCTATGACAGGCAAAACCTGCAATTTCAGGATTTTCGGTTGAATATATTTTTACAAGCTGGCATAGGCTGTCTATATTAACTCTATTAGAAAAAGAATTTTCCGGTTTCCCCTGAAACGAGAATAATATGGTAATTATTAATGCTATGACATTCTTTGTTAACGACATTGCGTTTTGCATTGTTCAACGCAAAATAATGAAAAAAAGTAGTTGCTGCAAACTTAAAAGTTGAGGTTAAGCAGGTAGAGTAAAATAAAATGAGCTACCCTTGTCTTTGACACTGGTTACCCAGATTTTGCCGTTATTTTTGGTTACGAATTCGTGACAGAGCAGCAAACCTAATCCAGTACCCGATTCATTTGCAGTTCCTTTTGTGCTGAACGAACCATCAATCATGAATATTTTGGGAAGGTCTTTCTCGTCGATCCCTACACCAGAATCTTTGATAATTACCTCAGCCATGTTAGGGTAATTAGTCGATTCTGTAATAGTAATATCAATCTGCCCTCCAATATCAGTAAATTTGATGGCATTGCTTATTAAGTTTCTAACCACCGTTGCAATGGAATTTTTATCGGCGTAAACATAAAACTTGCTTTCGGCATTTAAAGAAATATTGATTTTTTTCTTTTCAGCATTGGCATTGAGGTTTGTTATTTCTTGCTTTATGAGGCTATCTATTTTGAACCTTTCGGGCATATAATTGATGGTACCCGTTTGGGTACGAGTCCATTGTAGTAAGTTATCCAGTAATTTGTAAAGGTTTTGAGATGAATCTGATATAACTGAAATGTATTCCTTTTTTTCTCCGTCGGTCAAATAGGTGAAGTTACGTTCAAGAATATCGCTAAATCCAATAAGCGCATTAAAGGGATTTTTGAGGTCATGGGCTATGATTGAAAATAGTTTATCCTTTGTGGCGTTAAGTTCTTTTAGATTTTCTTCCGATTCTTTTAAGCGTTTGTTTATTAGGTTAAGTTCCTTGTTCTTTTCAGCAAGCTGATGTTTTTTTTTACGAATGATAGAAAGAGTGAGAATGGAACCTATAAATATTACAATTAAAAGAAGGGTTAAGACAATTAAAACCTGTTGAATGCTTTTTTGTTTTTGGTACTGAAGTTCTTTTAGCTCAACATCTTTTTTTAGTAGTTGAATTTCTTTTTCTTTGCCTTCAGTTTCGTATCGGGTTTGTACTTCGGCTATACTGCTCAACTTTTGCTGAGTATAAAGTGAATCGGCATAGGCCAGTTCTATTGATTTGTATTCGTAAGCTTTGCGGTAATTGCCCTTCATTGAATAAAGAGAACTAAGTAGATGATAGGTTTCTTGGATAAATGTTAAGTTGGTTACTTTATTAATTATCTGTAAGTTTTGATTAAGATATTTTTCTGCTTTTGCAGGGTTCCCCGTTTTAAGGTGTATGGCAGCAATGTTGTTTTGTGTGTTAAAAACATCTTCAATTTGTGAGTATTTTCTAAATATTTCCATTGATTTTTTGTAGGCGTTAATCGCCTTATTGGGTTCATTAATTCTAGCGTATAGATATCCAATGTTATTGAAAGCGGTTGCCATTCCAATGGAATCACCAAGTTTAATAGTTAGCTCCAGTGATTTGTTGTAGTAAATAAGTGATTTCTCCAGTTCGCCCTTTTCATCGAAAATGATACCTAAATTGTTGTATCCGCTTGAAAGCCCATTTGTGTCGTGGTTCATTTCCCAATCTGAAAAGGCAAGCGTGTAGTACTTCTCGGCAAGGTCCAGGTTCTTTAAATCACGATTAATGGCTCCTATTGTGTTGTAAATACTTGCTTTTGATCTTGTTAAGTTATGTTCATTAACAATACTCAGAGCTTTAAATGCAAACTCAAGTGCTTTGTTTTTTTCGTTAAGTAAATTATAAATATTAGAGATGCTTATAAGAGATGAAACTTGATAGGAATAACTTTTTGCTTTGGAATACTCTTCAGCTGCTTTGGTATGGGCATTAATAGACATGTTGTACTGTTTCAAATCCGAGTAAAGTAATCCTAGGTTGTTGTAGGTGTGGCCTATTTTTTCATGATTGTCGGTTTTTTCTCTATAGTATTTTGATTTTTCATAGTAATGAATAGCCTGTTCGGGTTGGTTTTTATAATAAAAGGCATTACCCATGGCATTGAAGGCATCGCCCAATGCTTCGTTGCTGCCATCTCTTTTAGCCTCTTGTAGCAAAAGATCGGCATATATCAATGAAGAGTCTGGATTGATTTCCCAGTAGTATGCTGATAACTCAATTAATACATCAATTTTTTTTTCGCCTTTTGCCTTTATCAGGGCATTGCGTAAACTATCAAGTGTCCTACCTGCTGATGCTCCCTGCGCCCATAGGATTTGTGTGTACAAAAGCAGCAGAACTATTTGAAAAATTTTACCTGTATGATAAATTTTGCCTTTCACATTCTTTTAAACTATATACACAACTATTTAATCAATTCGGCTGGTTACTTGGCCATCCCAAAATGTAGTTGTTAAGGTATCGCCCGATTTTATTTCCTTTATACTTTTTATCGCCTTACCGTTAATCCGTGTTATGCTAAATCCCTTTTTCAACGTATTTATGGGATTCAATGTTTCTAATATTTTTCCAATATACGAAAACTTTTGTATTTCCACTTCAAATTTTTGATGATAGATACTCTTTAAGCTCTTTGTCATGTTTTCTAATTTTGTAATGGTATTTTTAATGGCCGTTATGGAGTGGCTTTTTAGTTGATTTTCAGCATTGGTTATCATTAAATTTGATTGATACAACTTAAGTTTTGATGCAGATGAAAGAGCCGATGTGGTTTTAATCAACCAGTTCTTCTCGGTTTCCATCTGTAGGACACATGAGTTGTTTAACCGGTAGGCAAAATCTAGTAATTCTATTTTGATATCATTAAGTTTTTCTGATGCCATTCTTGATAGCGTATCTCTTAAATTTAGGTAGATATTTTCGGCATCGTTAACCACATTAATTATAAATTCGGCAACAGCAGTGGGTGTTTTAACCGATTTGAAGGCTACTAAATCGGTTATGGTGGAATCCTTTTCATGCCCTATCCCGGTAGCTATAGGAATAGGGAATTGAGCCACGTGGCTTGCTAGGTTGTAGGAATCAAAACAGGATAGGTCGGCTGTGGCGCCACCACCTCTTACAATGGCTACCAAGTCGAATTGATTGGCCCTCTTGTATATTCTATCTAGCGCATAAATTATGGATTCTTCGGCTTCTGCACCCTGCATAATTGCATCAAAGAGCGTTATCTTGAATCGGTAACCAAAGCGGTTTTGGGTTAACTGCGAAACAAAATCCTCATATCCGGCGGCCTGCGGCGACGATATTACAGCGATCCGGTTGGGTAGCATTTCCAATTCAAGTTCCCTGTTCATGTCAAAAACACCATCGGCAATTAACCGGTTAATGGTTTCGCGACGCTTGAGCTCCAAATCGCCAATGGTAAAGGTGGGCTCAATATCGGAGATGTTGAGGCTAAAGCCGTAAACCTCATGAAAAAAAACCTGTGCTTTTACCAAAATTTTCATTCCGGGTACAAGCATTTTCCCTGTTGTTGATTCAAAGTAGGGCTTTAGCATTCGATAGGTATAGGCCCATATGGTGGCTCTTGCCCGGGCAACAATATTGTCGGAATTATCGGCCTTTTGAATAAGTTCCAGATAGCAATGCCCTGAATAGTGCTCCTTTACTTCGCTAATTTCTGCAATTACCCAAAAACTCGATGAAAAGTGTTCGGTAATGGTATTCTTGACCAGTTGGTTCAGCTCCAGTAGGGTGTATGTTTCCACTTTGGGCTGCATTGCTTCACTTTTTTATGGCTTTGCCAATACACAGTATCAATGGTGTTTCTGCTGTAATGGTATAAAATCCTTTGGGAAAAGAATTGCCAAGGTTTATTTCGATTATGCCAAATTCATTGCTTTGCTTTTGTTGGTTGTATAGCAGTTGCCCCGTGGCACTATAAATCTTTGTGGTAGTAATTTCTGATTTAATGTTGGGAATAGCAATTCTGATATAGCTGTCAAAAGGGTTGGGCCATAAGTTCAACCATTGGGCATCATGTTTTGAATCTAATGCTGTAGCAAGAGCAAAGTCGGGGATGCCGTAACCAATGCCATTGTTGGGAGTTTTAGAATTAGATGAAGAGTTTCGAACAAGATCAATTAGGTCCTGTGCAGTAAGTGTGGGTTTTGCCTGCCAAAGGCAGGCTACCATACCCGCCATTATGGGCGATGAGAATGAAGTTCCATTTGACGAACCTATGCCCGATGGTGGAATTGCCAGAACAGGGCCTTTGCCCATTGCGCAAACATCGGGTTTTATTCTTCCGTCGGAGGTGGGGCCAAATGAGCTAAAATCGGCTTTGATTTTATTGCTATCAACGGCACCAACCGTGAGGACCTTTGGTGAGTCTGCCGGAACGGATATGTAGTACCATGGGCTATTACCATCATTCCCGGCACTTACCACTACAACTATCCCTTTGCTTGCTGCAATGTTTGCCGCTCTTGTTGATGGTGCGGTATTCCCATTAAGGTCGTTGTAGGAATGGTTCTGGCTGGTTACATCAAATGTAGTATAACCCAATGATGAGTTAATGATATCGGCACCCACGCTATCGGCAAATTCGGTCCCGGCGGCCCAGTTGTATTCCTCAATTATTTGTTCTGAGTTTACATCCTCGGTTCTTATGAGCCAGTATTCTGCTCTGGGTGCAGTGCCAATTAATTGACCATCAACGTAGCCGCCCATGGTGGAAAGAACCATCATGCCGTGCTCATGCTCGGCGTAAATGTTTGATGAGGGGTTGACAAAATCACGTGTGCCAAGTATTCGCCCTTTTTGTCTTAAGCTGTCAAATGCTGGGTGTGTATCTACGGAATTAAAACCCGCATCCAAAACTGCAATTACCTTTCCAGAACCAAGGTAACCATTATTGTGCAGAATATGGCCATTCATCATGGCTATTTGGGTATAAGATGCGCCATAGCTAAGCTGGTTGACCTGGTAGCTCTCTGTTTTTAGATAATCGGAGTAATCCGTTTCATAATTACTAGTTGATTTAACCGGTTCGAAAATTTTAGTAATTGTTTTCACAAATGGGAATGCCTGTATGGCTGCTACCTGCTGGTCGGTGAGTGTGGCAACAACGCCGTTAAACCATCGAAGCGAATAATGAATTTTAGCTGCATTTTGCTGAACCTGTTCAATGTATCCCGGTGTAACAGGAAGATCCTCTTCAGTTATTGGTATGTTTTGTTTGATTCTGCGTTCAATTGCCCTTGGTGATAAAAAATTCTGCGGTAAACTTACTGAATAGGGCGTGCCGGCCTTATCGGTAAATTCAATAAAATATTTGAATTGTGCACTTAAATTTGCGGCTGAAGCAAATGAAAGAAAAATAACGAGTAATTTTTTCATTTTAATATCGTTTTAATACCCATTTCCTGTTTGATTCATAATATCCTCAATGGTAGGATCTTTGATCTTTCCGATATTTCTAATTAACGATTCTAGGAATCGCGATTCTTTTTCAACCAATTCATCGTTATTTTCAGCTACACCATTTATGAATTTTATGGTTTGCAAGGGTTTACCCTCTTCGGAGTAGTATTTCCATTTGCCATCTTTTAAACCTTTGTTATATACCCCTTCTAGTCTGATTGTACCATTGGCATTATAAATCTTAACTGGTCCATGTATTGTTCCGTTTTCATAGTGTATAACCGATTTATTGGATCCATTTTCGAAAAATTGAACGAGCACACCATGCCGCTGGCCGTTAAGGTAGGGTGCTGATTCCATTACATTTCCGCTGGGGTAGTATGATTTTGTACGACCATTCTTTACGCCGTTTTTATAGCGTTCCTCCAAAAGTATTTTCCCTTCGGGGTCGTAGTACAGCCATAAGCTATCTCTTTGTTGATTTACATAGTAACCCGAAACTATTTTTTGCCCTTTGGGGTTAAAGATTGTTGTTTGAACCCATGGAGAGTCAGAATAAATTAACACTGCTTTTATGTTTCCGTTTTCGTGGTATCTCTTAAACTCGCCGGTTGGCTTGTTGCTCTTGAACCATCCCTCGTAAGCCTTTTTACCATTAGGATAGTACTTGCACCAGTAGCCCTGTTTCCGGTTTTGAGTATCAACCTGATTTATCTTCTCATTGAATTGTGCCATTGTCAAATTTACCAAAAGCACCATGAAAACAACTGATAAGAAAATTTTTTTCATACGCAGATTACATTTTTATCATTGATTTGACAAATAGTATGCCGATGCTAATTAATACAAAATTATTGGAATAAAATATTCGGTAAAAAAATAAAGCCGTCCAAATTGGACGACTTTATTTAAATGGTTTCTATTACTTTACTTTACCTCTTCAAAATCGACATCGGTTACTTCTTGGTCTTTGCCCGATGCGTTTGAGCCACCAGCATTGGCGTTGGCCTGTTGGCCTGCACCAGCATTGGCCTGTGCCTTATAAATTTCTTCCGAAGCGGCTTGCCATGCTGAGTTGAGTTCATTAGTTGCGCTTTCAATATCGGCTAAATTCTGACTCTTGTGTGCATCCTTTAGGCGACTAAGCGCACTTTCAATGGCACTCTTTTTATCGGCAGGTAATTTATCGCCAAACTCTTTCAGCTGCTTGTCGGTTTGGAAAATTAGGCTGTCGGCAGCATTAATTTTATCAATGCGTTCCTTTTCCCTGCGGTCGGCTTCCTCGTTGCGTTTAGCTTCTTCGCGCATATGCTTGATTTCATCATCGGTTAAGCCCGATGAGGCTTCGATGCGGATCTTTTGTTCCTTACCCGTTCCCTTATCCTTAGCGGTTACATGAAGAATACCATTAGCGTCGATATCAAAGGTTACCTCAATCTGAGGGATACCGCGTGGGGCGGGTGGAATGCCATCGAGGTGGAAGCGTCCGATGGTTTTGTTATCCTTGGCAAGTGGGCGTTCGCCCTGCAGCACATGGATTTCAACTGAAGGTTGATTATCGGCAGCCGTGGTGAATACCTCGGATTTGCGGGTAGGTATAGTGGTGTTAGCCTCGATGAGTTTGGTAAATACTCCGCCTAGGGTTTCTATACCCAGCGAGAGAGGGGTTACATCGAGCAGCAGCACATCCTTAACCTCACCGGTGAGCACACCACCCTGAATGGCTGCGCCAATAGCTACAACTTCGTCGGGGTTTACGCTCTTGTTGGGAGTGCGGCCAAAGAACTTTTCTACCAATTGCTGGATGTAGGGTATTCGGGTTGAACCACCAACAAGAATAACCTCATCGATGTCCGATGGTTGTAAACCTGCATCGGCAAGGGCCTTGCGGCAGGGTTCTATGGTGCGCTGGAATAGGTGGTCGGCTAATTTTTCGAACTGAGCCCGGGTGAGGGTTTTAACAAGGTGTTTGGGTATGCCGTTAACTGGCATGATGTAGGGAAGGTTAATTTCGGTAGTGGTTGTGCTCGATAGCTCTATTTTGGCTTTTTCGGCAGCCTCCTTAAGTCGCTGGAGTGCCATGGGGTCTTTCCTAAGGTCAACTCCTTCGTCTTTCAAAAATTCCTGGGCAAGCCAGTCAATAATAATTTGGTCGAAATCATCGCCACCAAGGTGGGTGTCACCATTGGTCGATTTTACCTCAAAAACACCATCGCCAAGTTCAAGAATTGAGATATCGAAAGTACCGCCACCTAGGTCGTAAACAGCAACTTTTAAATCCTTATTTTTCTTGTCGAGTCCGTAGGTCAAAGCAGCAGCGGTAGGCTCGTTAATGATACGGCGAACTTTAAGTCCTGCAATCTCTCCGGCTTCCTTTGTTGCCTGACGCTGTGAGTCGCTAAAGTAAGCTGGTACGGTGATAACTGCTTCGGTAACCTCTTGTCCAAGGTAATCCTCAGCGGTTTTCTTCATCTTTTGAAGAACCATTGATGATATTTCCTGAGGGGTGTAAAGCCTGCCATCAATATCAACCCTAGGGGTGTTGTTATCGCCACGTACCACTTTGTAGGGAACGCGGGGTATTTCAACTTGAGCCACTTTATCGTAGGTTTCACCCATAAAGCGTTTAATGGAGAAAATAGTTTTTTGAGGATTAATTATAGCCTGACGTTTAGCAGGGTCCCCTACCTTGCGCTCACCGTTTTCGGCAAAACCTACAACCGATGGGGTGGTACGCTTCCCCTCGCTATTGGTTATTACAACAGGTTCGTTCCCCTCCATTACGGCAACGCACGAGTTTGTTGTTCCTAGGTCAATTCCAATTATCTTGCTCATTGTTATAAAATTTATTGTTTTACTTTATGTTTTTCTTTTTAAAATTCCATATCATTAACTCAATGATTGTGCCAATGAGAAATTAAGTAGAAAAAGGGGAAAATGTGTCAGTTGTTTTGTCGAAATGATTGCGATTTTGTCAGAAAAAACTTAAATGTTTCTGATTAAAAATATTCTTAATGCAGATATGTCTTTTTGTCATATTCTGTTTGAACAATTTTTCGTGTTGCCATACCAGCGGCCTTAAAGATGATGATATAATTGGCAGTAATGTATTTAGCTTACGGAGCCGCTGATTTTATTATTTTAACACGGCATTTGTTAAGAATAAGTTACCTTTGTACAATCAAAAAATTAGATTCCTATGTCGAGTGAAAGTCAGGTAAAGGTGGTAACCACCCATGTGCTTTATGAGATGAAGCTGAGGGGTGAGAAGATAGCCATGCTCACGGCATACGATTACTCCATGGCTCGTATCCTGGATGCTGCAGGAATTGATGTGCTTTTGGTTGGCGACTCAGCTTCAAACGTTATGGCTGGTCATGAATCGACCCTACCTATTACACTCGATCAAATGATTTACCATGCCAGTTCGGTAGTGCGCGCTGTAAAACGCGCACTGGTAGTGGTTGACCTACCCTTTGGAACCTACCAGGGCAATTCGAAACTGGCGCTTCGCTCTGCCATTCGAATAATGAAGGAAAGTGGTGCCGATGGTGTAAAACTCGAAGGTGGCTCTGAGATTATTGACTCCGTTGAGCGCATTCTTTCGGCTGGTATTCCAGTGATGGGCCATCTTGGACTTACCCCTCAATCCATTCACAAATTCGGAACCTATGTGGTACGAGCTCGAGAGGAGGCTGAAGCCAAAAAGTTAGTGGCGGATTCCCATCTGCTTGAAAATGTTGGATGTTTCTCAATAGTGCTTGAGAAAATTCCAGCCAAATTGGGTGCCCAGGTGGCTAGTGAACTTAAGATTCCTGTTATTGGAATTGGTGCAGGCAGTGGCGTAGATGGACAGGTTTTGGTAACGCACGATATGTTGGGAATAACACAGGAATTTTCACCACGGTTCCTACGTCGTTACCATAATTTATATGCCGAAATGTTGGGTTCATTTCAGGCATATATTAAAGACGTTAAGTCAATGGATTTCCCTAACGAAAGGGAGCAATACTAGTAAATTATGAATACTTTCACCGCTGATCAAATCCTTTATGAGGATAATCATTATATTGCTGTTAATAAACAATGTGGCGATATTGTTCAGGCCGATAAATCCGGCGACGAGTCGCTACTTGAAATGGTAAAGGAATTTATCAAAGTACGTGACGGTAAACCCGGTCGTGTATTTCTTGAGGTAACGCACCGTATAGACAGGCCTGTGAGCGGTGTAGTGCTGTTTGCAAAAACCAGCAAGGGGTTGAGTAGAATTAACAACCTGTTTCAGGAGGGAAAAATCATTAAAAAGTATTGGGCTATTGTAAAAAATCAGCCGCCAAAGGAATCCGACCTACTGGTGCATTACCTTTTAAGGGATAATAATAAGAATAAATCATTTGTTTATGGCCGTGAGGTCCATGGCTCAAAGATTGCCAAACTTAGATATGAACTGGTGGGCAGAACCCAGAACTACTTCATGCTTAGCATTGAGCTTATAACTGGGCGTCATCACCAAATCAGAGCACAGCTCGCAAAAATAGGCTGTCCCATTAAGGGCGATTTAAAATATGGTTACCCGCGTTCTAATCCGGATGGTGGAATATACCTACATTCTCGTTTATTTGCTTTTACCCATCCCATTAATGGAGAAGAGGTTAGCATTGTAGCCCCTCCACCTAAGGATAACCTCTGGAACGAATTTTTACTACTTGGTTTGGAATAGTTGGAATAGGTGTTTTAGATTTGGATGTAATGAAACAACTAGCGGTTTTGTTAATTATGCTTTGTTGCCTTAACTTTGGGGCAACTGCCCAGAAGAAAATATCCCGAGACGAATACATTAATCTTTACTCCCATATTGCCTTAAGAAACATGAAGCAGTATGGCGTTCCGGCTAGCATTGCTCTAGCACAGGGAATGCTTGAAAGTGATAATGGCAATAGCACATTGGCCATTAAGGCTAACAATCATTTTGGAATAAAGTGCCATAAGAACTGGACCGGACCAACTATTTACCACGACGACGACAAAAAAAATGAATGTTTTAGGAAGTATCCATCGGCTGAGCAATCATTTACCGATCATAGTCTATTTCTAAGGGGGACCAAGCGATACTCATTTCTTTTTGAGTTTGATCCCACCGATTATAGGGCATGGGCGCATGGCCTTAAAAAGGCTGGATACGCTACTAATCCTTCGTATCCCGAGTTGCTCATAAAGGTTATAGAAGATAACCAACTTTACCGTTTTGATAAAGGTATTGAGGTGGCCATTAGGCCCCCAATAGAAGCTGTTACCGATTGGGATTTATACGAAATCGACCTTTACAAATCGCGCAGGGTATATACTCGTAACCGAATTAGGTATATTGTTGTAAAAGAAGGCGATACGTTTGAGTCGTTGACCCATGAGCTGGAGCTGATGCCCTGGCAGCTTTACCGGTACAACGATCTAACCCTTGATTCTGTAATTCGTCCGGGGCAGGAGCTCTACATTCAGCCCAAGCGCTACTGTGCCGATCGAACAAACCCTGTTCACACGGTTGAACCCGGTGAAACTATGTATTCCATATCGCAAAGGTACGGTGTAAAGTTAAAGTCGCTGTATCGAAAAAATCGGATGAAACTTGGTGAGCAACCCGAGGTTGGACAAATTATTTACCTGAGAAAAAGGAAGCCGCTATAGCATTTTAACTATTTCAATGTTTTGAAGGCCTCGCAGAAACTCATCAATCTGCATGACCTTTTTCCCTGCCTGATGTATGGAGTGTAAGCTAAGCCAACCATCGGCACAACTTACATGCAGATAGGTTTTACCATTAGTAGCAATCTCGCCTGGTTTTGATGCTAAATTAGATTTAACTATTTCGGCGCGGATTATTTTAAGAATGATATCGGACTCTTCTGAATTTCGACGAATTTTGAGTTCGCACCACGCTGCTGGATGGGGGCTTAGCCCTCGAATGAGATTGTAAACCTTTATGACGGGCTCCTTCCAGCTAATGCGGCAGGTTTCCTTGAAAATTTTTGGGGCTGGTTTAATTTTCCCCTGAAGTGGTATTTGTTCCTGTGGTATTGCGTTATAATTGCCTTTCCAGAGTAAATTGATAGTTTCTGTTACCAGTTGTGCTCCTTCAAGCATCATTTTATCGTGAAGTTCACCGGCTATTTCAGTTTCTCCAATGGGGATTCTTTTTTGCAAAAGAATATGCCCGGTGTCAATTTGGTGGTCGAGCAGAAATGTGGTTAATCCGGTTTCGGTTTCTCCGTTAATTATGGCCCAGTTTATTGGGGCTGCCCCCCTGTATTGAGGGAGTAATGATGCGTGTAGGTTGAATGTTCCTTTTTTGGGAAGCCTCCAAACTTCAGCGGGTAGCATTCGGAAAGCTACAATTACGGCAACATCAGGTTTTAAGGATTTTAGGGTATCAATAAACTTGGGGTCTTTAAGTTTTGATGGTTGTAAAACTGGAATTCCCATTTGGTTGGCAAACTTTTTAACCGGCGATTGCTGAATTTTTAATCCACGACCTGCTGGTTTGTCGGGTACGGTTACAACAGCAACCACGTTGTACCCTGCAGCAAGAATTGCCCTTAGTGGTTCAACGGCAAATTCGGGCGTGCCCATATAAATAATATGGGGCGATGAGTTGCTCGACATTAGGATTCCTTTTTGGGTGAAGCAAAAAGATTGATATGACCCATTCGCTCGTGCTTGGTTTTCAGGTATTGCAAATTGAAGGGATTTGGGGGAATAACCAGAGGAACATTTTCAACCACATGGAGTCCGTAACCCTCCAAGCCTATCATTTTCTTGGGGTTATTGGTTATTAGCCTCATGTTTTTTATACCAACCTCTCTGAGAATGCTTGCACCAACGCCATAATCACGTTCATCGGGTTGAAAGCCCAGTTCAATGTTGGCATCTACAGTGTCGAAACCCTCCTCCTGAAGTTTGTATGCGTGTATCTTGTTAAATAACCCAATTCCTCGTCCTTCCTGATTTAGGTAAACCAGTACTCCTTTACCGGCATTATCAATCATTCGCATGGCTTCATGGAGCTGAGGCCCGCAATCGCAGCGGTAGGAACCAAAAATATCGCCAGTAACACAGGATGAGTGAACCCTTACAAGAATGGGTTCATCGGGTTCCCATTTGCCCTTAATAAGCGCCACATGTTCCAGTCCGTTAGATTTCTGAAGGAAAGGTATCAAAGAGAAATTGCCGTACTCAGTGGGCAGTTTTACCTTTACCCCTTTTTCAACAATGCTTTCGAAACGCAGGAGATAGCTTATTAAATCCTTAATTGTAATAATTTTTAGATTGAACTTTTTGGCTATTTCTATTAGTTGTAGCATACGAGCCATGGTGCCATCGTCGTTCATAATTTCTACCAAAACGCCACCCGGGGTTAGCCCAGCCAATCGGGTTAGATCAATGGCAGCTTCAGTGTGACCGGGGCGACGTAGTACACCTTTTTCCTTTGCCCGTAGGGGGAATATGTGTCCCGGTCGACCCAAATCATCAGGTTTGGTTTTAGGGTCAACCAGTGCCTTAATGGTTTTGGCCCTATCGGATGAGGAAATGCCGGTTGTGCAGCCGTGTCCAATTAAATCAACTGATACCGTGAATGCCGTATGATGAAGCGCAGTATTGTGGCCAACCATTGGCTCCAGATCCAGTTCATCGCATCTTTTTTCGGGTAACGAGGCACATATTAAGCCACGGCCATACTTAGCCATAAAGTTTATGATCTCTGGAGTTACCAGTTCAGCAGCAGCAATGAAATCGCCCTCGTTCTCTCGGTCCTCATCATCAACAACAATTATCACCTTGCCGTTACGAAGTTCTTCTATTGCTTCTTCAATGGTGTTAAGCCTAATAATTTCTTCGTTGTTTTTCATTTGCTGCTGAAATTTTTAAAGATTTACGGCACAAAATTAGTATTTTGAGTTCATATATTTCATGTTAAATATCAGCTTTTCGGTTTGCCTTTTCCCATATGGCGCCTTGCTGTCCACTAACGTATTTCAGAAAGCCTTTAATCATTGATATATTCATCATCATAACGTAGTAGGGGAGGGTTACGAAGTAGGGTATGCACTTTTTATTCCTTAAGAGGTAGCCAAGCGTTGTGAAAAGGTAAAGTGTGATGAATAGCAAAAGGGAGACGTAGAAAATTCTGGGAGGTTTAGATTGAAAAATGATGATGATGTTTAAAAGGGGCATAAGAAAGAGTAGGGATGGCGGAACGATTAGCCAGCGAGTAATTTTATGGGAATAAAACTTAAAAGCCACATCAAAATTTCTGAAAGGGTTAAGCAACATTGGGTAGCGCGCCAGCACCTGAAAGCAACCAGTGGCGATACGAACCTTACGTTTTATTTCATCTTCAGTGGTAAGAGAACCGGTTTCAGAGGCAATGGCTTTATCTTCGAATATAACCTGGTATTCTTTTAAAATTATATTAGCTGCAATTTCAAAATCATCGAGTATGGTATTGGGAGTTAGTGGTGTAAATATATGAGTACGGATGGCGTATAGTTCGCCTGTTCCTGAGAGCGTTGTTCCGCTACACGATTCCATACGTTTGGTAAATGATTCGTATTGCCAGTAAATGCCCTCGCCCTTAGAAGCCAAAATATCAGAGTTTTGCCATAGTATCCTTTTTTTTCCAGCTACACAACCTACATTGGGGTTTGTAAAGTGTTTTACCAAATCAATTACTGAATATGGAGTGAGCATGGTGTTGGCATCGGTAAAAATGGTTATAGGGCTGCTTACCTGCGTCATGGCCTTATTTATTGATAAAGCCTTTCCTATACGATTTAAATTTGTAATTAGGGTAATACCCGGGAACGTTTTAAGAATTGCTAGGGTATTATCTGTGCTGGCATCATCAACCCAAATTTGTTTAATTTTCTCGGCAGGATATATTAGGTTCTGGGTGTTTAGAATTTTAGCGTTTATAAACGCTTCTTCATTGTGGGCTGCAACAACAATTGTTACTTCGGGTAAATTGTTTGGATCAAAGTTATCATTTGCCCACTTATTTTTTTTGATGGTTTTGCAATAGAGCCAAAGCAAAATAGCATACATTAAGTATGAGTAGAATATAGTAAAAGCCAAGGTCCAGAATAGCAATTGGGCTATCATCCGGAAATGTTTTGGTAAAACTCAGTCAGTTTATGGGCTAGGTTTATGGCATTGTAATTCTGAAATGCCATTTTTTGGGCGTTTTGCGATATGCGCTTACCTTTATCGGGTTCAAAAATTAAAGAGCACACCTCATTTGCAAACTCTTCAGGTGTATCGGCAATCAGGATATGTTCTCCATGAACTAAATTGATGCCCTTAACAGCCATACTTGTGGCAACAATAGCCCGTTGAAGGTGCATGCCCTCTACAATCTTTATTCGTATTCCGCTTCCCGAAAGCAAAGGAACAACCATAATAGGGCAACGGCTCAGAAAAGCAGATGAGCTTGCAACTTGTCCATGGAAAATGATGTTTCTTTCCATCATTAGTCGTTCTGCTAATTCAGCAGAGGCATTTCTACCGGCGATATGGAATTCTATTTCAGGTATTTCGGCCTGAATTCTTGGCCAAACCCAGTTGATAAACCAAATCAGACCCTCGATGTTTGGGAGCCAGTCGAGCGCACCAATGTAGCATATCGCTGGAAAGTCAACCGGTTCTATTTCGGTACGGACCTCCTCGGGGAAATATCCTGCAGGTACGGTAATTGAAGGCTTGTTGAATCCGTTATTAATAAACCATAACCTATCGGGTTCAGTTATGGCTACAAGAACATCAACCTTATCTGAAATTTTTGATTCTACCTGTGCCTGTCGGTGTGAAAGTATCTGAAAATAGGTCCTTTTTAATTTGTTACTTTCATTTTCCGAGAGTTTTTGCCATATATGATGCTCAACGTTATGTGTTCTAAGTGCTATAACTCCTTTATAGCACGAACGGATAGTTTTGATATAGGGGTAAAGGTAAAGACCTTCGAGTTGAACAATATCGTATTTTTCATTGGAGAGAACCTTTCGGATCAGCCGCTTGAAGTTAATGGTTATGTACCTTTCAATATTGTAAGGCCTTCGAGAAAAAATGTAATTTAATAGGTTCCCTAGAATTGTGGTGCGGATGTTAGTATGAACAAATTCAAAGTTGATGAGTGCTTTAATCTCGTCCGGAATTCTTTCCAGCGAGCTGGGATGCTTTTGCGTACTTAGGGTAAGTACGGTTACCCTGTTGCCTGCTTTAGCTAACCCTAGACACATGTTTAGTGTTGCAAGCGTTCCTCCATCAACAGGAGGGGAAGGGGGTTTGTGGGAAATAATGAGAATATCCATATGTTTCTTAATTCTCTTTCCTTTGCTTTGCCGCTAAATTTTTAAACAACTCTTTAATTCTAAATAATTTCTTTACCTGTTCGATGTAAAAGTCTGCATTCAATATTACAGAATCGGTAGTTGCTTTGTATGACAGGAAAATGCCTAAAGGTAAAAGAATAAATGATGAAATCCACATTCCCAGTGTAGGATTCCAGATTACCTCGCGGGCAAATTTTTCACCGGTTATGTTGATTATATAGTAGATTATGAAGAACAGTACTGAAATTACAACAGGAGTGCCCAGCCCACCTTTTCGGATTATGGCTCCAAGTGGTGCACCAATGAAAAAGAAAACAAAGCATGCAAACGAAAGGGTAAATTTGCGGTTCCACTCTATTATGTGGCGATTAATGTATTTCTGTTTATAGAAGAATTCATCCTTTGACGATGAGATGTAGCTTTTGGTGATACGGGCATTCTCAATGGCTCGATCGAGCACCATTTCCTTTTCTGAAGGGGTTAGCGAATTAAACAGCGAATCGGGGTTGAGTTTTGTTTTAGCGTGGTTTACAGGGCGCCTGCCCCAGTATGGGTTGCGGAAGATGCTGTTTCGAACCACATTCTGAGAAAAAGAACGCAGCTGTTCGTTAAAGGCTTGCGATAGCGAATCCTTAGTTTTTGCTAATTGGCTAATATTAAAGGTTTGATAGCTATCCTTAAAGAAACTTTCATCGGCACGTTGCAGCCCAAAACCCTTTAGTTCAAAGATAATAACCTGCTTTTCGAAGTACTGTTTCTGTGCAGGAAATTTATTGCGTTGGGTACGTTTTTGATTCTTGTTATCGGTTACTTCTTTGTATGAATTCCCGTTGTATAGAGTGGCCACCAGAAATTTCTGATCACTAGTGGGTTTCATATACCCTGAATCAGCATAGGTAACAGTGGTATTGCTTTCGTCTTTGCTATGATCGTAAATAAGAATTCGCCTCATTAACCCGGTTTTGGGATCCTTATCGGCAACCTTAATGCTGTAGCCCTCTATTAGGTTGGTAAAGACACCTTCCTTTATAACCAGTTCCGGTTTTTGTTGCTTTACTGAGTATAATAGGGTTGATATTTTCAAATTGGTGTACGGAAGAACATTATTTGAAAAGAAAAAAGCACCAATACTAATTAAAATGGTAACAAAAACAAGAGGGGTAAGAATACGGGGCAAGGATATGCCTGCCGATTTCATGGCCAGAAGCTCATTGTTTTCACCCAGGTTGCCCATGGTCATGAGTGAGGCCAGCAGTGTAGACAGTGGTAGGGCTAAAGGAACTAAGCCTGCCGCTGCATAAAGCAGCAACTCGGCTATAACATCCCAGCTCAATCCCTTACCAACTAAATCGTCGATATATTTCCAAAGGAACTGCATTAGCAAAACGAACATGGTAATAAAAAAGGTCATTACCAGTGGCCCAAGGTAGGACTTTAGTATAAACCGATGGAGTGTTTTCACAATAGCAGTCTTAATTAGTTACGCAAAAGTAATGTTTTTCATCAAATAAATTGACGCAAAATGTAATGTTATAGCCAAACCAATAGGCTATAAAAAAATTAGTGGGTTGTTTTATTGAGTAAAATGGAGTAGCTAAGCTCCGATGAGCCTTTTAAGTTCTTTAATCTGGTAGTTCCACAGTGAAATTACTTCGTCGAGATTATCATCGTCGCCAACATCTTCCATAACTTTTAGCGAAATATCGCCCGTAAGCTCATCTCTATCAAGTTTAAATGCAAAGTGCTTTTCGGTTTGGTTTTCGGAATGTCCATTAAGCCAGCGAAAACGAACATACTTGTTTTCTTTCTTTTCAACCATTACTGCCTTTTTAACATCATCATCCCATATAAAGGTGAAAATATTCCCCGATAGGTTTACGTTGCTGGCAAACCATTCCGATAGGCCATGAGGCGTGCTTAATCGCTGAAACAGAATCCTAGGCGATGTGTTAATCTGAAACTCTAGTTCTATCTGTTTTTCAACTTTTTTCACCTTACCCATACAGCAAATATTTTGTTCCTTATGCAATATAGAATCTTTAGCAAAAAAAAATGCCATGCAAAATCAACTATTTATCAACAGGTTATGTTGATATCCTATGATGGAATAAAAAAAGTTTTAGCGGTGTAGCTCTAAACTTTTTTTGGGGTAATGAAAAAAATACTATTTTTGCACCGCTAAAAGTTTTGGACGATTTATTACAGAAGCGCGTTAGCGATTGAATTGGCAGTTGTAAAAGGAATGGCGAGGTAGCTCAGTTGGTTAGAGCGCATGATTCATAATCATGAGGTCGCCGGTTCAATCCCGGCTCTCGCTACAAAATGGAAAGGGACTTTCAAAAATGAAGGTCCCTTTTGTTTTTATTTGTGCCTATTAAAAACTTTCTGTTGGCGAGAAGTGGTATTTTGAAAATTTTAAATTTTTAAAAATGACGTTATCACTGTTGTAATCCATCTGTTTCCTTATTCTTTTTTTGCTGTTTCTTTTCCTTTTTCTCTTTTTTCTTACGATTCTTCAGCCAACTTTTTATTTTTTTATAGGAGATGATAGCAATTGTAGAAAGTAACCAGAGCGGCCATAGCTTCACCAGTAGAATGGCAAACCAGAGTAGCCCGCGCCAGCCCCAGTGGAATCCCTCCTTAATTCTCTGCCAAAAACCTGGCAGCTGCTTGGGAATAAACTTGTAATCGATTTTTTGATAAACGTAGAGCGATATAAGGCTAAGGTTAACCTGATGGTCAATGTAATTTAGCCGGCCCTGCTCCGATTCAATTTCGGATCGAATTTCGGCGAGCTTATTTTCAATCTTGAGTATGTCGTCCATGTTTTGGGCCTTTCGTAGAAGGCTCAGGTAGGTTTTCTCAAGCTGCAACTTGTTGTTCAGGCGGGTTTTAACATCAATGTATTCTTCGGTTACATCCTGAGCGTAAATGTTTTGGTAATCGACCCGCTTTGCACTTTCTGCAAGATTTTTGAGCAGGTTGTCGAAGTTCTGGGAGGGCACCCTGATGGAGATGCTATTACCTTTTTGGGTGTCGGTTTCCTGAAACGATTCGCTTACAATGTATCCCTTGTTTAGGGTAATAATTGAATCGATTTTTGCTCGGGCTAATTGGTAGTCGTTCACCTCAATACTGAGGCTGGCTGTGCGTATTATTTTGGGTTCAACAACGTTTGTTGCAGATACGTTTGCCGAACTGCTACTTCCTGCCGAAGCAATGTCATTAACAGTAGATGCCTCTTCGGTTCGATAATCCATATGACTGCTTTTTTGCAGCTCGCTGTTAAGCGAGTTCTTTTTAGTACATCCAGCAGTAGCTATTAGCAATGCCAGAAAAAAACATATTCTTAAAGTTTTCATGGGTTCGATTGTTTTTGGATAATTTGAATAATTATATTTTCAACCTGAATTGTATCGCCGCCTTTGATTTTGGCCCGCCTACGGGTTTCAACCTGGCCGTTTAGCATTACCATTCCATTATCAACCATTTGATGGGCTTCGCCCCCGGAATTGGCTATCCGACACGCCTTAAGTAGCTGGTCGAGTTTAATGAAATCGTCTTCAATTTCAAATGTAATCATAAAAAACGTTTGTGCCCAAGTTAGTGAAAAAAGCTATATTTCGGCTTAAATTGATGAGTTTATTGTTGCCCGAAATCAAGGTAGATGTTATCAATAGTTGAAATAAAGAGAATTGCAAACGATGTGGGTTTTCAAGCCTGTGGGGTGAGTAGCGTTGAAAGGTTGGCGAATCTTGAAAATTTCTATACCCAGTGGCTTAGCAATGGGAATCATGCCACAATGAAATATATGGCTCGTAATTTGGAACTTAGGCTAAATCCGGCCGCACTGGTAGCAGGTGCAAAATCGGTTATCAGTGTTTTGCTCTCATATAATACCGGAGATATGCCACTAAATACAAAAATTCCACGTATTGCACGTTATGCAACCCGGGTCGATTATCATGTGCTAATGAAAAAGCGATTATGGAAAATGCTGGAAATTATAAGAGAGCGGTATCCCGATGTGAAGGGACGCGCATTTGTTGATTCTGCACCGGTAATGGAGCGTGAGTGGGCGCAAAGAGCGGGGTTGGGTTGGATTGGCAAAAACTCGTGCTTAATAAATAGGGATTTGGGTTCGTTTGTTTTTATAGGGGAATTAATTGTTGATATAGATATAGAAATATCGGAAGTGGATGAGCGTAACCGTTGCGGCAGTTGTACCCGATGCATAGATGCCTGTCCTACCAGAGCTATTGTTTCACCAGGTGTAATTGATGCACGCAAGTGCATATCATACCTTACCATTGAAAAGAAGGATAAACTCAATCAGGATGAGACATCGAGGCTGCAGGGATGGTGCTTTGGCTGTGATATATGTCAGGAGGTTTGCCCCTGGAACAAAAAGGCAAAACTTGTGGAAGATGGAGAGCAACTGTTGGAGCATTTGTTAAGCCTTGATTCATCAAGGCTAGCCGAGATGAACGAGGAAGAGTTTAATGAGTGGTTTGGCTTAACACCTGTTCCCCGAGCGGGTTATGAACGTGTTAAAATGCTGGCGAGCCTTTTAACCGATAGAAAGTAAAAACTGCCGGGGTTTTACCGGCAGTTATTGTTGTATTAGTAGCGATAGTGTTCTGGTTTGTAAGGACCTTCGGGTTTAACACCAATGTAATCGGCCTGTTTTTGTGTGAGTTTGGTTAGCTTTACTCCAATTTGTTCTAAGTGCAGTCGGGCAACCTCTTCGTCAAGGTGTTTAGGAAGACGGTACACATCAACCTTGAGGTCTTTGGTCCAAAGCTCCAATTGTGCCAAGGTTTGATTGGTAAAGCTGTTGCTCATAACAAAGCTGGGGTGGCCGGTGGCGCAACCCAAATTTACCAGGCGTCCTTCGGCCAGAATGAAAATGGAATGGCCATCGGGGAAATAGTATTGATCAACCTGTGGTTTAACGGTTACCCGTTTGAGATCGTTTTGGGCATTTAGCCTGTCCATTTGAATTTCATTATCGAAGTGGCCGATGTTGCACACAATGGCTTGATCCTTCATGCGCTGCATGTGTTCCAGTGTTATAACATCGCGGTTGCCAGTTGCGGTCACAAAAATGTTTCCCTCGTTAAGTGCATCCTCAACAGTTTTAACTTCGTAACCTTCCATTGCAGCCTGAAGAGCACAAATGGGATCGATTTCGGTTACTATAACACGGGCCCCATAGGAGCGCATGCTCTTGGCGCAACCCTTGCCTACATCGCCATAACCGCAAACCACAACCACTTTACCTGCTATCATCACATCGGTGGCGCGTTTAATGCCATCGGCAAGCGATTCGCGACAGCCGTAAAGATTATCGAACTTACTTTTGGTTACTGAATCGTTTACGTTAATTGCAGGTACAAGCAAATCGCCTCGTTCCAACATTTGGTAAAGGCGATGAACGCCGGTAGTGGTTTCCTCCGAAACACCTTTCCATTCCTTAACCAGGTTATGCCATTTGTTGGGTTCCTGTTTTAGAATATCTTGTAGCATATTAAGAATGACTTCTTCCTCGTGTGATGAAGTTTTTCTGTTCAGGAAGGATGGATCGTTCTCGGCTTTATAGCCCCAGTGAATGAGAAGGGTGGCATCGCCACCATCGTCAACTACCAAATTGGGCCCTTTCCCATCGGGGAACGATAGGGCTTGAGCAGTACACCACCAGTACTCTTCAATGGTTTCGCCCTTCCAGGCAAAAACCGGAATACCCGCAGCGGCAATGGCAGCTGCTGCGTGATCCTGTGTGGAAAAAATATTGCAACTGGCCCAACGAACTTGAGCTCCAAGTTCTATAAGGGTTTCAATGAGTACTGCAGTTTGTATAGTCATGTGTAGCGAACCAGTTATGCGCGCCCCTTTGAGGGGTTTTTGAGGGCCATATTTTTTCCGGAGCGCCATTAATCCGGGCATCTCCTTTTCAGCTATTTCAATTTCTTTTCTTCCCCATTTGGCCAAGTTGATATCTTTTACCTTGTAGGGTAAGGTGCCCACATTTTGTTGTTCCATTTGATGTTATTTTAATGATTGCTATTGTTTTCGGCCCGCAAAGTTAGGAATAAGTTTTGATAGTCAGAAAAGCTTTCGTGTTTTAGGGCTTCAAGAGCATTTTTTTTATCGATAACGAGTTGTTCGCGTAAATGTTCAACTGATGGGAATTGTTTCTCGTTGCGTAGGCGTTTCACCAGGGCAATTTCAATGCCTGTATGGTATATGTCTTGATCAAAATCGAAAATATTTACCTCAATGGTTTGCTTACGGTTCTGATCAACTGTGGGTCTGAAGCCAATATTCAGCATACCCATATGAATGGAATTGTTCACATTGATTATTGCGGCGTAAACGCCCTCTTTGGGAATCATTTTTAAAGGATCGTTGGGACGAACATTTGCTGTGGGGAATCCAATCTTTCTACCAATCTGATTACCGGTTTGAACGGCCCCTGTTATTAGGTAGGGATAGCCAAGCATTTTGTTGGCAAGTGAAAGGTTACCTTTTTGGAGAGCTTCGCGTATTTTGGTGGAACTCACATCAACATTATCAATTATGATAGGGCTAACCACCTGTAGCGAAAACCCCAACTCAACAGAAAGTTCCTTTAGTAGCTCCGCATTCCCCCTAGCTTCCCTTCCAAATCGGTGATCGGTACCAATAACAAAGTGCTTTACATGGTATTCAGTAACAAGATATTTAATGAAGTTAGCTGGATCTAGATTGAAGAAATCTCTAGTAAATTCCTGAACAATAAGATAATCGACTCCTTGCTTGGCAATGATTTTAGATTTTTCGTTGAGGGTGGTGAGAAATCTCAACTTTTCGGGATCCTTATGCAGCACCAGTCGGGGATGTGGCCAAAAGGTTAATACAGCCGATTCCAAACCGCGTAGTTCCGCCTCATGTACTACATATCGAATAAGTTCCCTGTGACCAAGGTGAACTCCATCGAAAAATCCCATGGTAAGAGCCAAATCCTTTTTACGGGTTTGATTGGGGCGATGAATGATTATCATAACGTGATGCACAATCTATCAGGCTAATTTGCAAAATTTATTTTCACCTTAATATGTTCCAAAATTAATAGCTGATTTATGTTGACAAAGTAACGATATTTTGTGACCAAAATTAATTTTTCTATGGTAAAAAAAGGAGGAGAGGCAAAAGCCTCAAGCACCTCCTTTTGTGGATTATACCCAACGAACTAGGCAGAAATCCATTCGGTGGGGAAGAAACGGATTCTTAGGAAAAATTCTAATACCGCACTCGAATGCTCCGGGTTCCATTGGGATGAGCTTCAAATTAAATGTAGTGCGTGAACCATCAACGCTGGTGAGTTCAAATTCATGAACTCGTTTAACCTTTACCTCTTGGTTTTCAATGAGGTCAACTATTACTAGTTCAACCCCAATTTCATCGGGGGCAAGGGGGCCAACATCAAGTACAACTTCGGCTTCGTATTCCCTGCCCATGACTATGGGCTCGCGATTCATGTCGAATTGCTTAACCCGTATAACCTCAATTTCATCCCAGTTTCTTGTAATCCGTCGTTTCCATGCAGCAATTTTTTTAGCTGGATCATAATCATCTTCGATGAGTTCGTTAAATCGTTGGTAAAGTTTGTCGTAGAATCGGTTCTGGTAATCGGTTATCATTCGGAGGGTTGTAAAGTTAGATGCCACCTGTGTCATAGATTTTTTTATAAACGAAATCCATTTGGTGGGAATATCATCAGCGCTACGCTCATAGAAAGCCGGAACAATCTCATTTTCCAGTATTGTGTAAATCATTTCGGCATCCAGTTCATCCTGAAATTCTGGTTGGGGATAGGTTTCCTCCATAGGAAGAGCCCATCCTGCATTTTCACGGTAGCCCTCAACCCACCAACCGTCGAGTACGCTGAAGTGCAGAACGCCGTTCATGACTGCTTTTTGCCCACTGGTACCGGAAGCTTCCAGCGGGCGAGTAGGGGTATTGAGCCAAACATCGACACCCTGAACCATTCTTCGGGCTAGTTCCATATCGTAGTTTTGCACGAAAATAATTCGTCCAAGGAATCGGGGTTGCTTGGATATTTCAATAATCTTTTTGATTAAATCTTGACCAGCTGTATCGTGGGGGTGTGCCTTGCCGGCATACAGAATCTGAACAGGTCTTTCGGGGTTGTTTACTAATTGATCGAGTCGGTCCAGATCCCTAAACAGAAGCCATGCGCGTTTGTAGGTGGCAAAACGACGGGCAAATCCTATGGTTAGGATTTTATCGCTTATCTTTTCCTGAATCTCAATAACCTGTCGAGGGCTTTCGAATCGAACCATGTTAGGGTTGCTCAGTCGCTTGTTAATCAATTTAATTAGCCTTCTGCGGAGCTTATTTCTAATGTCCCAGATTTTGTTATCCGGCAAATTCTCAATAGCATTCCAGTTGGGAAGCGAGTAGCCCAAATTGTTTGATGCAGATGAGTCTTCCAATACAGCTTTCCATTCCCGAGCTGTCCAGGTAGGGAAATGAATGCCATTGGTAACATAGCTGATGTGCAGCTCATTGGGGAAGTAGCAGGGCCACAAGCCGGAAAACATTTTACGGCTAACCTCACTGTGTAGCCAACTTACCCCATTAACTTCCTGAGATAATTTGATGGCCAGATGGCTCATGGAGAAATGCTCCGATTTATCACCGGGATTCATTCGGCCTAAATCCATAAATTGCTCCCAGGTGATTTTTAGCCTGTCGGGGTAGTGGGCCATATAGGAACGAACCAATTCCTCGGGGAAGGTGTCGTGCCCGGCGGGCACAGGGGTGTGAGTGGTAAACAAACTTGATGCTCTTACTCCCTCAAGTGCCTCAGGAAACGAAAGTTTGTCGTCGGAGATTAGTTTGCGGAGCCGCTCAAACCCAATAAAAGCAGCATGTCCTTCGTTGATATGGTAAATATCGGATGTAATGCCCAACTCGTGCAAAGCTCTGATACCGCCAATACCAAGAATCATTTCTTGTTTAAAACGGTTTTCAAGATCTCCACCATACAGATGGTGGGTAATGGTGCGGTCGTTGGGTCTATTTTCCTCAAAATCTGTGTCCAGTAGGTAGAGTTCTGTTCTACCAACATCAACTTTCCAAATCCGCACAAAAACATCGCGACCTGGGAGGGCGACTTTTACTGTAATCCATTTGCCATTCTCGTCTCGAACCGGGGTGGCCACACTTTGGGTGAAATTCTGCTGGTCGTAAACCTCAATCTGCTGCCCCGATGTCGAAAGGTTTTGAGTAAAGTATCCGTAGCGGTATAGTAATCCAACGCCCACCATATCGATATTTCGATCTGAGGCCTCTTTAAGGTAGTCGCCTGCAAGAATACCCAGCCCCCCTGAGTAGAGTTTAAGTGAGCTATGAAGCCCAAACTCCATGCTGAAGTATGCAATTTTTGGGCCTTTACGTTCGTAGCGCTTCATCATGTAGGCAGTAAATTTCAGGTAGGTTGCCTGAAGTTTTTCTACAAATGCTGTGTCGTTTTCCAATTCCTGGAATCGGGGCAAGCTTATTTGCTCAAGGAACTGTATGGGATTGTGCTCACATCTATCCCAAAGTTCCTTATCGATATACTCATAAAGTTCCTTGGATTCAGTGTTCCATGACCACCAGAGGTTGCGGGAAAGGTCATCGAGTGCCTTAAGCTTTTCGGGTAGTTTTTTCTGAATGATAAGCCTTACCCAATTGGGTTGATATTTACGGAACTTATGCTCAATGCTTGGCAAAACCTCTTCGCGTTCGGTTTCCATATACCTGTTGGTACGGGTTCCAACCAGGTTTAAAGCTTTATCATAAGTTTGCCAGTAGTAATCGATGAAATTTTTCCAGAGGGCAATTTTTGCAATTTCCTCAGCATTATTTGCAATATCAATTTGCTTGTTATGCTCAAGTTTGATGTAGAATTCAATTTGTGAGGCAATTTGTTCAACCACTTCCAAATCGTTCTCGTCGGTCCTATGAATGATTTTTATAGCATCTTTGGGTTTGTTGTAATGCTTATTAATCCACTCTCCGAATCCAGACAGAGTAGTGGTTATTGTGGGTACCTTAAAAGCGAGGCTTTCAAGGGGAGTGTAACCCCATGGTTCATAGTACGATGGGAAAACGGTCATGTCCATTCCTATCAGCAGGTCGTAATAGGTTTTGTTGAAGATTCCATCGTTGCCATTGAGGTAGCAGGGAACCCAAAAGACGTTAACCCTATCCGATGAAGCATTGTTGAGACCTAAACTTCTTATTTTTTTCAAAATGGGTTCATTATCGGGATCGTTCAGGTAGTGGGTAACGTGGGTATCGTCGAGGATTATGTAATTTTCGGGTTCCTTTGCTTCGCGGAGGTTATGGAAGACATCCTTTCGTGGGCCATGATGTCCGGCAGGGATTAATAGGAAGGCCAAAATTTCCTTTGGCAGGTTGTTTTCATTGTTAAGTTTGGCAAGTGCTTCCAGAAATACGTCAATACCCTTGTTTTTAAACTCATATCGGCCGCTTATTCCAATAACCAGGCTATCCTTGGCAATATCGTGTGACAGCATGGCCTCGGCTACCTCAAAAAACTTTATTTTCCCTTCAATCCTTCGCAGCTTAAACTCTTCGGGCTCGGGGATAAAGGACCCATCAAATCCGTTAGGAGTAATGAGTTCAACCTCTTTGCGGAGGAAGTACTTGCATTCATGTGCCGTAATATCGCTAACAGTTGTAAAGCAATCGGCTTGTTGTGCTGTAATTGATTCGAGCGATTGTTTTGCCAAAATGTTAAACTCTCTGGCCTTGTTGAGCGGATCGTACTTATCGATGTTGTTGTAAAGGGGAATATTATTCCCAGCTATGCTACGTCCCAGTACAGTGGCATGGGTTGTGAATACAGTACCTATTTGGGGCATGGCATCCTTTAGGTATAATAAGCCGGTTCCAGTCATCCATTCATGGAACTGAGCAACCACCCTATGCCTTAGGCTAAGGTTAAAGTTGGTAAAACTTTCAATAACCTTTCCGGCTGCATAGCCAAACAAAGCGGGTTCTATGTAATCCCATTGACCCGAAAGCGAATCGAGGCGGAATTTTTCCCATAGGGTTTTAAAAATTTCATCCTTGGATGAAATTAGACCGGTGAAGTTAACCAGAATGGCTACCGGCTTACAGGGAATATTCCAGTAACCAACCCTAATAGACAGTCCTTCAGAAAGGGCTTTGTTTTTCCATGCCTGAAATAGATTATTGTCCTCAATAAACTCAAAGTTATGTTCTGTGTCTTTAATGATATCGGGACCTATGGTTATGTAGTTATTTTTTAGTTCTGCCTCAATCAGCGATGCCTTGGTAGATACCACGGTATGTATGCCGCCCACCTTATTACACACTTCCCAACTTACCTCAAAGAGGTAATCGGGTTTAAGTAATTTCTCCTTCATATGCCTTGGTTATTTTATTTTTTCTTGTTGGCTTTTGTAGTTTTTACTGATTTTGTGGTTTTGGGTTTGTCGTTGGAACTTTTCTTTTTTTGTGCTTCAGCCCTTGTTGTTGATGATTTAGTCTTTGTTTTTGCCTTGGTTTGGGAAGATGTTTCATCCTTGGCCTTAACCACTTTGGCCGTGGATTTTTTTGTTATTTTGGTTGAAGGTTTTGAAGTTTTGGCAGGAGCCTTTTTGGGGGCTTGAATCCTGGTTTGCAACTCGTTAATTTTTTCCTGATACAACTCAATTAGTTTTTGAGCTTCTTCCAGATCGTCAATGTCAGTTTCATCTTGGGGCTGTTCCATTAATTTGTTTTTTAGCCGTAGGTTGAAATCGCTGAGCACATTCATGAAATTGATAAAAGCTTCGTAGGGGGAATCGTAGGGGTTAAAGTACTTGTGAACATCGCCGTCGCTAAACCATTTTGTACACATGTAGTAGAAATGGTCGCTGGTTTGAAGGTAGAGCCAGTCGCGTTTAATATCAGGGTTGTCAATTTTGTTAACTAGTGCCGATAGGGAGTAGAGTTCGTTAAATGCGCTATCCTGAAGCTCGTTGCCCAGCCAAGCGGTGAGGTCGCGTTCCTCATCGGCCCAAGAAATGGGATGGGGAACATGCAAAAGAGCAATGGGTTGATGTTTTTGTGCGGCCTCTGATGGGGTCAGGAATTCAAAGTTAGAGCTACTGAACACCCTGCCGGGTAGTGCGCGCATGAAGTCAAAGATTCCGGTTTCGGCCCATTGATGCTCGCCAAAGGTTTCGTAGTCCATGAACAGGTTCACAATTTCCTCTTTGGGGTCGAGGCTGTTGAGCCAGTGAACATACTTTTCGGTAGTTAGTGGCCATTCGCTCCAATCGCGGTTGGAGAACCTAAAAGCAATATCATCGCTTAACCTAAAATTTTTGAGAAGCAATCGGAGTTTAGGATTTATGGCGTTGGCGTAAACATAATTTGGTGTTTTCCATCCCAGTATATGCTTGGCTCCCTCAGTCAACATTGTGGTAAATCCCAGGTCGGCAACCATGGCGCCAATTTCATCGGAGTATATTAATTCAGTGTTTCTAAAAGTTTTGGGTTTGTAGCCTATTAGTTTCTCTAATTTTTCGTTTTGAACTTTTACCTGTCGGTAGAACTCTTCGCGGCTCTTGAGAGCAGATAAGGAGTGAGAGTAAGTTTCGGCCAGGAACTCCACGCTACCTGTTTTGGCTAATTTTTGAAAGGTTTCCAGAACATCGGGGGCGTAGAGTTCAAGTTGCTCAAGGGCAGTTCCTGAAATGGAATAGGATATTCTGAAACGCGCACCGTATTCTTTAATTAGGTCGAGCATTAACCTATTGGTGGGAAGGTAGCATTTTTCGGCTACCTTTCGCATAATGGAGCGATTAGAAAACTCGTCGAAGTAGTTGTGGTTTTTACCTATATCAAAAAAACGATACCGGCGGAGCCTAAATGGCTGATGAACCTGAAAGTAAAAGCAGATGGTTTTCATAGCAAAATTCTTTTACCTGTTAGTAACATTCCTGTAAATATCAATAATCTTTGTGGCTGCGTTATGCCATTTCATGTTGTTTACCTCTTCCTGACCATATTTGATGAAAAAGTTCGATAGTGCTTCGTAGTGAAGTAACCCGTAAATGCTATCGGCAAGGGCATCAATATCCCAGAAATCAACTTTGATTGCATACTTGAGTACTTCGGCAACTCCCGATTGTTTGGAGATAATTACTGGTACGCTGGAGCGCATAGCTTCCAGTGGACTAATTCCAAAAGGTTCCGATACCGAGGGCATAACATACACATCGGAAAACTGAAACATTTGGTTAACCTCGGCTCCCTTTAAGAAGCCTGTAAAATGAAAGCGGGGTGCAATGCCCAGTTGGGCTACACGGCGTATCATACGGTTGAGCATGTCGCCGCTGCCAGCCATTACGAACCGAACATTCTGTGTACGTTTCAGCACTTTGTTGGCTGCCTCTACGAAGTAATCGGGGCCTTTCTGAAAGGTGACCCTACCCAAAAAGGTAACCACCTTTTCGTTGACACCCCGTGTAAATTCCTGGTCGATTTGCTGGTTAAAGTGAACGGCGTTGTGAACGGTTACTACTTTATTTTCGGGTATTCCGTAACGGTTTATTACGATATTGCGGGTTAGGTTGCTTACGGTAATAACCACGTCGGCCACCTCCATGCCCCTGCGTTCAATATTGTAAACGCTTTGGTTGATGTTTTCACCGCTACGGTCAAATTCAGTAGCATGAACATGAACTACCAAGGGTTTTCCCGATACCATTTTAGCTGCTATTCCGGCAGGGTAGGTAAGCCAGTCGTGGGCGTGAATTATATCAAACTCTTCGTTATATGCCAGTGTGGCTGCAGTTATAGCATATCGGGTAACCTCTGACATGAGGTTGTGTCCGTACTTACCAGAAAATTTAAATTTGCTCTTAAGAGTATTACTATTGTACTCAACGCCTATGTGTTCCGAATGCTCCATTATTTTTCTGTATTCCTCTGGGTCAACATAGGGAACAATATTTGAACTTATTTCGAGGTACTTGATATGCTTCCAAAATTCTTCCAGATTTTTCGATGAGTATGAAACTTCAATATCTTCAGCGCTAACCAGACGAACCCTGCGTTTATCCTCATCACCATAAGCCTTGGGCACAACAAAAATTATATTTTCACCCTGCATGGCTAGCGCACGGGTTAAACCATAGCAGGCAGTTCCTAAACCACCGGTAATATGAGGGGGGAACTCCCATCCAAACATTAAAACTCTCATATACTATAATTTTTTGTTAGCCGATTTGTAGTCATCAACCATTTTCTGAATTCGGATTAGTTCGGCAACGCTCCAAGCCTGCGATATACAGCCATTAGGACGCTGCGGAGGGTCGCCGTCGTAAATTTCAGCAACCGAGCAAATGCCATGTATGGAGATATCATCATTGAACGATTCTAAAATATTTTCAGCAATATTTACCGCCTGGTGTGGATTAAGCCTGAAGTAGGCTTTAACATATGCACCAAGCAGCCATGGCCAAGCAGTTCCCTGATGGTATGCTGTGTCGCGAGAAACTTGGTCGTCTTCATAACGTCCCCTGTAGTTGGGGTGTTTAGGCGAAAGGGTTCTGAGCCCCTTGGGGGTATAAAGTTCCTTCTCGACAACTCTCAGCACCGATGTCATTTTATCTTCTTCCAGGGGCGTGTACTTAAGGGAAAGGGCAAAAATCTGGTTGGGTCTAATATCAGTATTTGGGCCCTCTTCATCAATATAATCGGCTAGGTATTCCAAATTGGGAAGCCAGAACATGTTATTGAACGAGGCCTTAGTTCTTTCTGCGATGGGGAGCCATTCCTTAACAAAACGGTAATCCCTGTTTTTGGTTGCCAGTTCAATGGTAAACATCAATGCGTTATACCATAGGGCATTAATTTCAACCGGATAGCCGATTCGTGGAGTAACTGGTTTGCCGCTAACAACTGCATCCATCCAGGTTACGGCATATCCTAATTTCCCCGCCCATACAAGGCCATTATCATGCATTTTAATGTTATAATCAAGCCCTTCGCGGTACCCCTTAAGTATGGTTTTCATTTTCTTTCCATACTCAGCCCATACCTCTTTGTGATTTCTAGTGTATTCGTAGTATTGTTGAATAGCCCAGAAATACCAGAGAGGGGCATCAACAGAGTTAAATGCCTGTGAGGTGTTGTTTCTCATATTGGGGAATAAACCGTTTTTGAGCGTAGTACTCAACGAATCCAAAAGGGTTTTGCACATTTTGGGGTCATCGAGCCCAAGTGTTAAGCCCGGAAGCGATATAAAGGAATCTCGTCCCCAACTACCAAACCACGGGTATCCGGCTACAATTTCCCATTTTTTTCCTTTCTGAACAATGAATTGACGGGCTGTGTTGGCCATACAGTTCTTGTATGAATTTTTGGCAGGACGCCGCTCTATTTCGGTGTTAAACTTTTTTAGTAAGCCCGATGGGGTTTGTTCTTGAGTGGCTGCTGAAAATATTATGCTCTCGCCTTTTTTAATGGGTATTTCAAAATAACCGGGGACAAAAAGGTCTTCGTGCCCTTCGTATCCGCGTTTAAGTTCCTCCATGTATTCGATATTATAGTACCAATCGGGTGAAGCAACAAATTCATTTTTCCGGTTAATTTGTAAATGAAGCATGGGGAACCCTGTGTACAACTTATACTTTACTCCATTTACACAGGGTTGATACATTGTATTGGCCCACATGTTTGCCTTAGAAACGTTGTGTACATTACGGAATGCAAGAAATGGTTTAATTCTTAGTCGTGTAGGACTATGGGCATCCAGTAGTGTGTAACGAATCATGAAATGTTCTTCGTTGTGTACAAATAGCAACTCTTTTTTAAATATTACACCGCCTACCCGATAGGTAATGGTGGGTGTTGGATCGTATTCAAAGTCAATTATGTACTTGTGCCCTCTGGGCTCATAAATTCCCGGATAGCGATGGATGCCCAGATTAAAGGTTTGGCCGTGTTGTATTATGGTTTCATCAACACTCGATAGCAGCACGTGGTTCTCTCCGTTGAACTCTTCAATGGGAAGAATCATCAACCCATGATACTTTCTGGTATTACAAAGAATGATAGTGGTGCTGAAATAACCCCCAGCACGGTTTGTACTGAGTATCTCTCTGTTCAAAGAGTACTCTAGGTTCACCAATTGTTCTTTGTCGAATTTTAAATACTTCATAGCCATATTTATTTTGAGTAGTTATTGATAAAGCGGTTAAATTAATTGATAACTTATTTGCATCCAAGTTAGTTAAAAAAGTTGACTTTTACCTAATTTTGGTTTAGCTTTTTGTTAATTTTGACGCTTGATTTTTCCAATATTTCAGATATAATTCGTTTGCGATGATGCAAAAAAAAATCTTTGATTTTGAAAAAAAGTTAAATGTTTTTCTTTTTATACTTTTAATATTTTTCAGTAGTGGTTGTTTTTACTCCTTTGAGAGGGTAGCCATTGAATTTGATGTGCCCGAATGGTCGGATAATTGGCTTTACTATCAGGTTATTGATGCAAAAGGAGATGAATCATCCGATTCGATTCTAATTGAAAACGACGGCAGCTGCAAAATTGATCTCAGAGTAGAATCACCACATATCTTGGCTTTTACAATTGATAAAAAGAACTATCCTTTGCTATTGGTGGCTAATCCGGGAGGAAAAATTAGTGTCAGTTTTAATAATGAATGGCTTGTTGATGGATCACTGGAAAGTTCGAGATTAATTGGGTTTCAGAAAAAGATTTTAGAAACGGAAAAGAAACTGGCACAAATCGAAGGAATCTACCTCGACACTCTTTCTACTATAAAAAGGGACTCTATTGTACAGATTAACACTCGTATTAAGGACTCATTAATAAGTGAATTAAGAAAAGATGCCTATTGGCTTGTGGGGGATAATCCCTATGATGTTTCCTCTATTTTTATTCTGAATTCTACTTTTAATAACAAACCCTTACTTCCATATAACATATACAAATTGTTATACCACAAGGTGGATAGCTGTATGGCTGTTTTGTACCCAAAGGGTACTTTATCGCAAGCTCTCAAACGAATTATTAAGTACTTAGAATATGAAGACAGCCTAAATCAAATAGAGAAGGCTGTAACTTTGGGCAGCTCTCTAATGCCAAAGCAACTTGTTTCTTATGATGGAAAGCTGTTACAGGTTCCTGGAGTTTGGGCTAAATGGGTACTTATCGACTTTTGGAGTCCAAAGCATAAAAGTAATGGTTACGAAAAAACTGAATTAAAGGAACTATATAAACTTTTTAGTCAGAAGGGCTTGGTAATTGTAAGTGTTGGATTTGGTGTAGACTCGGCAGATGTTGCTTATCGTGCTGCTGTTGATTCTTTAGTGTGGTACCAGGTTGCAGAGCCTGAATGGAGCAGTATAGCCACTTATAAGGATTGGGGTATTGCAAGGTTTCCCTCCAACCTGTTAATTGACCGTTTCGGTAGGGTTCTGGCAAAGAACTTGACCTTCCCTCAAATTGGTACCTTTATTGATTCCACCCTTCGGTTGACGGTTGCCAAGGCACCAATCAAAGTTAATGCTGATGTAGATTAAGCCATGCCCGAAGTTCGACCCAAAAAACATCTTGGACAGCACTTTCTTAACGATAAGCGAGTGGCCCAGCGAATTGTTGATAGCCTTTTGGCCGATGGCTGCCAGTATATTATTGAAATTGGCCCGGGTATGGGTGTGCTTACGGGCAACCTGTTTCAACGTTTTAAAGAAAAATTTTTTGCCATTGAGGTTGATACCGAGTCGGTTGGCTACCTTCAACGAAATATTCCCGATCTTTCGCCAAATATCATAGATGGTGATTTCCTTGAGATTGATCTGAGTAGCCGGTTCAATGGTAGCGTGGCCATAATTGGTAATCTACCCTATAATATTTCTTCACAGATATTCTTTCGGATAATTGAGAACCGCGAACGGATTAGTGAGGTTGTGGCGATGGTTCAGCGTGAAGTGGCCCGACGGATTGCCGAGAAACCGGGAACAAGAACCTATGGCATTTTGAGTGTGCTGCTTCAGGCCTTTTACAATATCAACTACCTCTTTACTGTTAGCGAGGGATGTTTTACGCCGCCCCCAAAGGTGAAATCGGCGGTAATTCGGTTAACCCGAAATAGTGTTGCCGAACTGGGTTGCAGCTACCCTATGTTTGAGAGAGTAGTAAAAGCTGCATTTAACCAGCGGCGGAAGACGCTTCGCAATTCCATACGAGCTGCCTTTAGTGGGGTTGAGATTGGAGAAAAATATGCCTTACGTAGAGCAGAGGAACTGGGTGTTGAGCAGTTTGTTGAACTTACGCTTGAGGTTGAGCGATTACTGGCTTAGCCCTTGGTGTTAATAGCTTCCACTGGACTGAGGCGTGAGGCAATCCATGCAGGGAAAAAACCCGATGCAATTCCTATTACCGCTGATATGAGCAATCCCCTGATGATATTTGCCAAAGTTAAAGAAACATTGAAATCAAGGCCATAGGTTACGGCCAAAGTCCCGGCATATATCAGAAGCAACCCGATAGTTCCTCCGACTATGGCCAACAGAACGGCCTCGTAAAGGAATTGTATCAATATAAAATACCTTTTTGCACCCAAAGCTTTTTGGATACCAATCTGACTGGTTCTTTCCTTGACTGAAACGAACATGATGTTGGCAATGCCGAATCCCCCTACAATAATCGAAAAAAACGCAATAAATCCACCGGCAAAGTTTATAGAGGCAAAAATGGAATCGAGGCTATCCTTCAGCAAATCAATCTGGTTGAGTGCAAAGTCTTCGCCGTCCAATGGTTTAATCCGATGAAATGCCCTCAGAATACCCCGGAGCTCGTCAATCAAATCTTCAACGCTGGTATTATCTTTGGCCTTTACCATTATCCATGGGCCGGAGTTGCGCAAATCCACCATGGTTCTGGCCATGTTTAAGGGTATTACTACCATATTGTCAAGGCTATTCTCGCCAATGGCCGATTTACCCTCTTTGGCAAAAACCCCTATGACAGTTACCTTGCTGTTTCCAATTTTTATAGTTTTGCCAGTAGGGTTGCTACCCTGAAATAAATCCTTAACAATATCGCTACCTATAACAGCATAGGGTCGCCCGGAGTTAATTTCAAAATTGTTGAAAAAACGTCCTTCACTTAAATCGAACGAACGTATGCGGTCAAAATCAGTGCTTACACCATATATGGTTACATCGGGTATGCTATTGCCCTCGTACTTAATGGTTTTTGGAAAGGCAACGTTAAAACAGGCAGCATTGGCAAGCATACTTTTCCTTCGAATTTCATCCAAATCGCTTAGGTTGGGTTCCGGTCGGTTAAGGTATTTCCACCACGGATACTCCTGGTTACCACCCCATGGCCATTTTTGAACGTAAACAACCTTTTTGCCCAAAGCCTGTAGGCTCTCACGAACGTTTTTTTCCAAGCTGTCAACCATCGTAAAAACAGAAATAATGGCAAAAATTCCTATGGTTATTCCAAAAAGCGAAAGGAAGGTTCTCAACTTATTGGCCATTACCGAATGGTAGGCAAATTGCATACTCTCGCGTGCCAATTTTATAAGTATTATAAAGGGGCGAATCGATTTCATTCCGTACGTATTTTAAACAAAATTAGCCATACGTTTTATAAATGATTAAATTGCTGTGTTAAATACTTCAAATTTGAATATTTTTAGCGATTATGGTTTAATCGAATTGTTGAAAATTGAGCTGGCTGCCTCGATAATTCAATTTTAATGAATTCTTGTTCAAAAAAAAAAGTGTTTAAGTATTGATTTTTAAATGGATTTAACCATTTTTACTAGCACTTTGAATAATGTAATAAACACTATAAATGTTTGATATATAGACAGATGAGCGAATATAAGACAATTAAAACGGCATTAATATCGGTTTACTATAAGGATAATCTAGATAGAATAGTAAAATTGCTGCAAAGTCATAATGTGGTAATATATTCAACCGGCGGAACGCTCGATTTTATAAAGGGTTTGGGAGTGTCGGCCGTAGCTGTTGAGGAGTTAACCGGTTACCCGTCTATTTTGGGAGGCCGTGTTAAAACCCTGCACCCCAAGGTGTTTGGCGGCATTCTTGCCCGCCGCGAGAATGAGAACGACCTTTTTCAGCTTCAGGAATACAGTATTCCAGAACTAGACTTAGTGGTGGTGGATTTATATCCCTTTGAAAAAACTGTTGAGTCAAGGGCTTCAGAACCTGAGGTTATTGAAAAAATAGATATTGGTGGCATTTCGTTGATAAGGGCAGCTGCTAAAAATTTCAGGGACGTTTTGGTGGTTTCGAACCGCGATCAGTATGAGCGGGTTTACCAAATGCTTGACGAACAGGATTGTCAGACCACATTAGAGCAACGAAAAGTTTTTGCTGCCGAAGCTTTCGCCACTTCATCCCATTACGATACCGCTATTTTCAACTATTTCAATCCCGATTTTCCACAGTTGGCTTTCCGCAAAAGCTTCAAGGAGGCAAAAGTGCTCCGTTATGGCGAAAATCCCCACCAGAAAGGTGTTTTCTATGGAAATTTCGATGAAATCTTTGACCAAATGGGTGGCAAGGAGATATCGTACAACAATCTACTCGATATTGACGCTGCTGTAAATTTAATTAGAGAGTTTTCAGAACCTACCGTGGCAATACTTAAACATAATAATGCCTGTGGCATGGCATCGCGTACAGCTCTTTTCCAGGCTTGGATTGATGCCCTTGCAGGAGACCCCGTATCGGCATTTGGGGGGATTATTATTGCCAATAGGCCTATCGATATGGATGTAGCTTCGGAAACATCCAAAATATTTTTTGAAGTACTCATAGCCCCTGATTTCAGCAAATCTGCACTAGATATTTTACTTTCAAAGAAGAACCGAATAATTTTACGGGCTAAAAACATTGTTTTGCCCCAGCAAACCTTCCGAGCCGTGCTGAACGGCGTTTTGGTGCAGGATAGGGATTCGGTTACGGAGTCAGAAAGTGAACTTCGATTGGTTACACAGCATAATGCCACACCCGAGCAGGTTTATGATTTGCTGTTTGCCAATAAAATTGTTAAGCATACCAAATCGAATGCCATAGTGCTTGCAAAAAATCGTCAACTTATTGGCAGCGGTGTGGGTCAAACATCAAGGGTAGATGCCGTTCGCCATGCCATTGAAAAGGCCAAGAGCTTTGGCTTCGACCTTAACGGGGCAGTAATGGCATCCGATGCCTTTTTCCCCTTTCCAGATAGTGTTCAAATTGCTTACGAAGCTGGAATCAATGCGGTTATTCAGCCCGGGGGCTCGGTAAAGGATAATGAAAGTATCGATTTTTGCAATGCTAATGGCATTGCTATGATTTTTACAGGAATCAGACACTTTAAGCATTAATAATAAAATTGTAAACTAAAGGTTGATATGGGACTTTTCTCTTTTTTAACTCAGGAGTTGGCCATTGATTTAGGAACCGCTAACACTATTATTCTTTTTAATGACAAAATAGTTGTGGATCAGCCATCAATTGTGGCCATTGACCAATCGAATGGGAAAATGATTGCTATCGGAGAGCAGGCAAGGGCAATGCATGGAAAAACCCACGAGAATATTAAAACCATCAGGCCGCTTAGAGATGGAGTAATTGCTGATTTTAATGCTGCAGAGCAGATGATCAGAGGGATGATCAGCATGATCAATACGAAAAATCTCTTTTTTACACCATCGTTAAGAATGGTTATTGGTATTCCCAGTGGTAGCACTGAGGTAGAGATCCGAGCCGTTCGCGATTCATCGGAGCATGCTGGGGGAAGAGATGTGTACTTAATCTATGAACCCATGGCCGCTGCACTAGGTATTGGCCTGGATGTTATGGCTCCCGAAGGCAGCATGGTGGTTGATATTGGCGGAGGTACAACCGAGATAGCTGTAATTGCCCTTGGCGGTATTGTTTGTAACAAATCGGTTCGTATTGCCGGCGATGGCTTTACCGCCGATATTCAGGCATACTTGCGTCAGCAGCACAACGTGAAAATTGGTGAGCGTACCGCTGAGGATATCAAAATTAACGTGGGATCAGCTCTTCCCGATCTGGATAATCCCCCTGCCGATTTTATTGTTCGCGGACCAAATCTTATGACTGCCCTTCCCATTGAAGTGCCCGTATCGTACCAGGAAATTGCTTACTGCCTTGATAAATCGCTTTCTAAAATTGAATCGGCGATTTTCAATGTTCTGGAGCAAACCCCACCCGAACTTTACGCCGATATTGTTCAAAAGGGTATATATTTAGCCGGCGGTGGAGCACTGCTCAGGGGGCTTGATAAAAGGCTCACCGAGAAGGTAAATATCCCATTCCATGTTGCCGAAGATCCGCTTCATGCAGTAGCTAGGGGAACCAGTATCGCACTTAAAAATCTTGATTTCCCATTCCTGATGAGGTAGTGCCCTAACCTTTTACCATGAACAATTTTTACGAAATACTTAAACGATTATATACTCATGCGATATTCTTGGTTTTATTGGGAATATCGCTTTCACTCTATTTTAATACCACCTATTACCAAAAGGCTCAGATTGGTTTACTAACAAAATCATTATCGGGTTTTTGGCATAAGCATACATCGTTCTTTACAGAATTATTTAGCCTAAGGCAAACCAATATGTATTTAGCCCTAGAAAATATTAAGTTAAGAAACCAGATGGAAGCCTATAGGTTAAGGTTGCGAGAGCTGCAGGATTCTGGAAGTAGTTTTTTGGATTCAGCCCATATCAATCATTACATATTGGCAAGGGTTATTGATAATTCCATTAACACTCGAAAGAATTTTCTTACTATTGATGTTGGCAGCCGCAATGGGGTTTATAAGGGAATGGGTGTAATAACTCAAAATGGCGTTGTGGGTATAGTTGCATCTACTTCGCCAAATTACTCCTCGGTAATCTCATTGCTCAATACCGACATAAAGGTTTCGGTTAAGCATAAGAAGTCTGGTTCGTTTGGTGCCATTTCATGGGATGGCACTAGCTACCGAAAGGTAATACTTGATGAAATTCCTTTGCATTGCAATGTAAGCGAGGGCGATACCATTTTAACCAGTGGATTTTCAACCATATTCCCCAAAGAAATTCCCATAGGAAGGGTGGTTGATTTTTACAATAAAGATGGCAGCTTTTTATCCATAACTGTGGAACTATTTGCCGATTTTAAAACCCTTGATTATGTTTATTTAGTTGATTCAAAAGGAATAAATGAGATTCATCAAATTCAAACGGAGAACAGGTAATGGTTAGTGATTATATAAAATACCTTTGGTTGGCAGTAATACTATTCCTTTTACAGTTCCTAGTTTTAAATAACATAGATTTATTTGGGTATGCAAACCCATACATCTATATACTTTTGGTGTTACTTTTGCCCTTCAATATACCCCATTGGCTGTTGCTGTTGCTTGGCTTTGCTACTGGCTTTGTTGTTGATTACTTCTCTAGTACAATTGGTTTGCATACTTCGGCTACTCTTGTTTTAGCCTATTTAAGGCCATTTATTCATCAGCGCTGGAGTTTTAAATCAGTCCGCTATGAATACAGCAATCCTGATTTGGCCAATGTATCGTTAGAATGGTTCTCAATTTATGTGGTGGTTAGCGTTTTATTGCATTACACAGTTCTTTTTATGTTGGAAACATTTACGTTTCATCATTTCTATTTAACGATTTTTCGAATTTTACTTAGCACTATTTTATCATCAGCATTCATAATCATTTTTGAAATTCTTCGAGTACGTAACGTAAAAAGGCTTAAGTAGTGGCAATAGGTGTTGAGAGTAATCGTAGGTTTGTAATTGCAGCCATTATTGTTGTTTTTTTTGTGGCTGTGATATTTAAGTTGTTTTACATTCAGGTAATAAACAAGAGCTACAAGTTTTCTGCCGATAACAATGTTTTGCGCTACATTACCCAGTATCCTGCTCGGGGATTGATTTTCGACCGATACGGTAACCCGCTGGTGGTTAATAAGCCTGTTTACGATATACTAATGGTAAAAAAACAGGTTCAATCTTTCGATACGGTTGAATTTGCATCGTTACTGGGATTAACCGTTGAGCAGGTTCGTGAAGCTTTTGTGCTTGCACAAAAACAAAAGGGTTACTCGCCTCGTAAGGCTGTTGTGCTACTTAAGCAAATACCTCCTGAAAGTTTTGCCCGGTTTCAGGAAAAAATTTATAAGTTCCATGGTTTTGAAGTGCAACCCCGAACAGTTCGCTCCTATAATATGCCTATTGCGGCTCACCTGTTTGGTTATGTAGGGGAGGTTGACGAGACTGTTATTAAATCCGACCCCTACTATCAACAGGCCGATTATATTGGGATTAGCGGCATTGAATGTTCCTACGAAAAATACCTGAGGGGAAAGAAAGGTGTAAAAATATTCATGGTTGATGTTCACAATAGAATTAAGGCATCATATGAGCAGGGCAGGTATGACTCAGTAGCCGTTCCTGGAAAAAGTATAACCAGCACCATCGATGCTAAACTTCAAGAGTATGGTGAGCGTCTTATGCAAAACAAAATTGGCAGCATTGTGGCCATTGAGCCCAGAACAGGAGAGGTGTTAGCCATGATTTCAAGCCCATCGTATAATCCTGAACTTTTGGTTGGGCGTGATAGAGCAGCTAATTTTAGAAGTCTGCAACAGGACACGTTAAAACCCATTTTCAATAGGTCGATAATGGCTCTATATCCACCAGGGTCAACGTTCAAGGTGGTAAATGCTCTGATTGGGTTACAGGAGGGGGTATTGACACCCGAAACCCGGTATAGCTGTCACGGTGGATATACCGTTGGACGCGGGGTGGGCTGTCATATCCATCCATCGCCTACCAATCTAATCCAATCAATTCAAGTATCCTGTAATACATACTACTGCTATGTTTTCCGTAACATAATTGATAAAAAGGAGTTTGGTTCGGTTGAGAATGGCTTTTCGGTGTGGAAAAGGCATGTTGAATCATTTGGCTATGGAAATAAGTTAAATATCGATCTACCACATGAACTTAAGGGAATTGTTCCATCGGTTGCTTTTTATAATAAGTATTTCCGCAAAGGAGGATGGAACTCATTAACAATTATCTCATTAGCTATTGGTCAGGGGGAACTATCCGTTACCCCGTTGCAGATGGCAAACCTAGCATCCATTATTGCCAATAGGGGCTATTACATTACACCCCATGTTGTAAAGAAGATTGAAGGCCTAAGTATAGATACCATTTACAGGGAAAGGCATACCACTACCATCGATCCAAAGTATTTTGTATATATAATTGAAGGTATGGATTTGGCCGTTAATGGTGCGCCAGGTAGTGGAAGCACTGCTCGAATTGCAGCATTACCCGATATAAAGATTTGTGGCAAAACCGGAACTGCTCAGAATCCTCATGGGGCTGACCACTCTGTATTTTTTGCTTTTGCCCCCAAGGATGACCCTAAAATTGCCATTTCAGTTTATGTCGAAAACGCTGGATTTGGAGCCACTTGGGCTGCCCCAATTGCCAGTTTGATGATTGAGAAATATTTAAAGGATAGCATTTCGCGTCCGTTTTTGGAACAGTATGTTCTTCAAGGTAATTTATTAGACCGCCGTGCAAAGAAAAAATAGCATATTACGCAACCTCGATTGGTACGCAGTGATCTTATACCTAATGTTGGTGGTAATGGGATGGCTTAATATTTATGCTGCTGTTTACAGCGATGAACATCAGAGCATCCTCGATTTTTCTCAACGCTATGGTAAGCAATTAATTTGGATTGGATTTGCGATACTTATAGCATTAATAATTACATTCTCGAACGATAGGATTTATCCTGCTTTTGCATATGTATTTTATGGGTTGATACTTTTGGCGCTTATTGCTACACTTGTTTTTGGTAGGGTGGTTAATGCATCAAAATCATGGATTCCATTTGGCGCTCTGGGTATCCAACCGGCAGAATTTGCCAAGGTGGCTACTGCATTGGCGTTGGCAAAACTTATGAGTAGCTATGGCTTTAAACTTCATGGTTTTGGTTCGTACGTAAAAGTGGGTGTTATTATTGGAATTCCGGTTTTGATAATACTATTACAGAACGACACTGGTTCTGCCCTGGTGTTTGGTTCATTGGTACTTGTGCTATATCGCGAGGGATTGCCCGGATGGTTTTTAACCTTTTCGGCATTCATGGTGCTACTTTTCATCTTAACCCTAATTTATAGCACGGTTACCATGCTTATCGTAATATATTTTGTGGCCATACTTCTTTTTGTGTTTTACACCCGAAGGCACAAGGATGCCTTAAGATTAACTATTGGGTTAGCGGGGCTTAGTACCATTATCTACTTAGTGTCGGAGTTTTTCCATATTGGGTTGAAGCCTGCACAAATGATTTTAATCCCATTATTGGTAAGTGTTTTTGTTGGTTTGATTTATGCTTACTCAAATAGGTTGAAGCAGGTTTACACCATTTCAATTTTTCTTTTAGTGAGCATTGTTTTTTCGTTTTCAACCGATTATGTTTTTGAGCGGGTGCTTGATGTGCACCATCAGAAACGTATCAACGACCTGTTGGGAATTGAGAACGACCCTTTGGGCTGGGGGTATAATGTTAACCAGTCGAAAATAGCCATTGGATCGGGAGGATTTTGGGGGAAGGGGTACCTCTCGGGAACCCAAACTAAGTTCAACTTTGTGCCCGAGCAGAGCACTGATTTCATTTTTTGTACCGTTGGGGAGGAATGGGGCTTTTTGGGATCAACTATTATTGTTTTCATCATTGTACTTTTCTTGCTAAGGCTACTTAAAATTGCCGAACGGCAAACCGAACATTTTGCCCGTATTTATGGATATGGTGTTGTGTCCATACTGTTTTTTCATGCAGCGGTTAATATTGGAATGACCATAGGTTTGGTTCCTGTTATTGGTATTCCGCTTCCCTTTTTCAGCTACGGAGGTTCATCTCTGTGGGCTTTCACCATATTGGTATTCATACTCCTTAAGTTCGATGCCGAACGGTTTGGCGCTTACTAAACTAAAGCTTGTAAGTTTTGTCTATTTCCTTTTTCAAGTCTGAAATAAGTTCAAAAAGTGCATTGTTAAAGTGAGAATAGTTGGTTTTTACTAACCAAAGTGCTTGATGTGGATCGCCTTGTACTTTGGTGTGATTGTCCATTATTTCAAGTGCACGGATTATGCCCTCATCAAAACGGTATGAATAGAGCCGGTTGCTGTGAATTATAAAAGGCAGAAATCCTCTGACCCTGGCTGGTAGTATATGGTAACGTTGTAGCATTTGAAAGTAGAATGTACGGGCAAATTCTTTTAGTCCCCTCATGGAATAATGCTCCCATTCGTTGGCTAAAACATAATCGAGCATAACATCAGCTGCAACTCCAGCCCATCGGTCGTAGCTGGGGCGTAGAATATCCCTGCAGGTTTTCCATCCTTTATGCTGATCGGTAAGCTGGTCGATGGTTCTGTGAAGCATAATGCCAATTTGAACCCTAGGCGGATACAGCTTAACCCGATTGCCCTTTACGTAATCGCCAATAAAGTTACCCAGCCTCACCTCGGCGTTGCTTCCCGAGAGGTAAAGGTGCGCCAGAAAGTTCATCTATCTAATTGCTTTTGTTTAGTGTAGCGATGTCCAAAACATCGCTGCTGCTATTGGGGTTGAAGCGCATCAACATAAGTTTGTTGCCGTCCCATACGCTGTAGGTGTTGCTAACCAGCCAATCGCCGAGAATAACAAGATTAGACTCTGGACTTAAAGGGTAGATGATTGGGGAATGCCAGTGCCCATAAATAAAAAAGTCGTAGTGTTTGGCAGCCAATACACTACGGGAATATTTGGTAATTTGTTCATCTTCGCCCCGAAATTTATGGGTAATTTCCTTGGAATAACGGCTGCCGACACTCCACTGGTTTCCAAACCAGAGCGAAAAGTTTGGGTGAAGCCATCCGAATAGCCACTGGAGCGTTGGGCTGGTAAAAATTCTTTTTAGAATTTTATAACCAATGTCCCCCGGTCCTAAACCATCGCCATGAGCCAGCAGGAAATGGGCGCCAAGTAGTTCATTTTCAATGGGATGCCTATGAACCGAAACACCGAGCTCCTTCTCAAAGTAATCGAACATCCATACATCGTGGTTGCCCGTGAAGAAATGTACCGGAATGCCACTATCGGTTATTTGAGCTATTCGCCCTAAAAAACGGGTATATCCGCGGGGAACTACCCTTCGGTATTCAAACCAGAAATCAAAAATATCTCCTAACAAATAGATTTCCTCTGCATCTTGACTTATCGTGTCAAGCCATTTAATAAATAGTTTTTCACGGGGTAAACTTTGCTCATGGTTGGGCAAACCTAAATGTAAATCCGATGCAAAGTAAATTTTTTTCACCTAATGTTTCCCAGTTAATTATTCAACTTTTGCTCAAGAATTTTCCGAAGATTATCGCCGTAAATATTTTTGGCAATAATGTTAAAGTCTTTGCCAATTAAATAGTTCGAAGGTATTTGGCGAACGTTATACATCATGGCAGCCGTTGAATTCAAAGGCTCGTTTTCTCTAACACAAATCCATGGAATTGAGGAGTTTTCAACATAGTTAATCCACCCGTCACGTGAGCTATCAAACGATATCTGGTACACCTCAAAGCCTTTGCCTTTATACTTTTTGTAGATTTCCATGAGCTCCCTGTTGTCGAGTAAACTTGTTGAGTTTTCGCTTGTAATGAAATCGAGAAGGATGATTTTGCCCTTGAGTGATGAAAGCTTAATCTCTTTTCCAAATCTATCGGGAATGCTCAAATCGGGAATGGGTAATTCTGAACTTTGAATAAGTTGCTGCAGCTTTGCATTGGTAATGGTGCGTTCCAGATTTTTAATATCCTCAAGCATACCCTTGGTGTAGTTTGATTCCGGGTAAAGGGCCTTCCATGCCGATGCTACCATTTTAATTAGTTGTAGGTCATCGGAGCTGTCAAAAATAAAAAGGTTATCGTTATATTTTTGGTAGAGCGCCATTATGCTGGCTTTGGACATTGGGTTTTTCCAGATGAACTTGTTGAGCTCATCTTTAATTCGCTGTTTTTCAATATTGTATTCATTATTAATGATTTCGCGTTCGGTACTTGTTTCAGTTTGAAGGTATCTTTTGATTTGTTCATCAACTTTGCTTTTCGATTTGGCAAAGGTTTTGGTTATCCATTGAACTTTTTTCGAACCTTCTGAACCGCTCACCTGGTAGTCGAGAATCTTATCTAAATCCACAGAAACATTAATTCTTTCGCCTTTCGAGGCTAATAGTGTAATGGCCTTACCGCTTTTTGTGCTGATGCTGTAAAACTCTGGTTCTTCGCCTTGTTTTATCTTGAAACGCTTTTCATCTTCGCCCGATGATATTTTAACCGAATCGATTTTAATTATTTTGTTGAAATCAATTTTGCTCAATGTTATAACATCCTTTTCGGGGCTTTTCACCCTAATGCTAATGGTTACAGCATCCCTGCTGGAACATCCCGAAATAAACACAATTGCCAAAAGTCCTAAAAAATTCCTGAATCGCATCGAAGTTATATTTTTTAAATTCATGCAAATTTAGGAAACTTTACAATTTAGCCTTCACATTGCACCAAAACGATACTTATTATTTGCATTTTTGCATAATCTATTTTGCTAATAATGTTATTATGAGAGCTAAACCGGAGGGTTCATTTATTAGCTACTTCAGCAACCTTGTTAAAACAAAGGGGGGGATAAATTTGGCTCAGGGAATACCTGGATTTCAACCCCCTGCTGAGCTAATTAATACACTAAAGAATGTTGCTGAAGAGAATTATCATCAGTATGCGCCCGGTATTGGAAATTTGAATCTAAGGTTATTAATTGAGCAGCGGCATGGTGTTAAGCCCAATCAGCTACTCATGGTTCAGGGGGCAACCGAAGGGCTTTCGCTTGTGTTCACCTATTTGAGAGGTGTTTTGGATGATGACTTTGCTACCTTGTCGTTTGAACCCGCTTATGAAAGCTATAGCCGGCTCCCCTCAATTTTTGGACATAAATTTCTTGAATTCCCGCTTATTAATGATGAAGTAGTTGATTATGATGCACTTGCTGATGTTGTAAAAAAACAAAATGTTAGGTTGATTTTTTTGAGCTCGCCGGGAAACCCCTATGGTAGGGTTTGGAGTATCGATGAGGTTGTCAGGCTACTTGATCTTGCGTTGAATCTGAACATTTATGTGGTTTTTGATTCAGTTTACGAGGAGCTTTATTTCAATGAAAGACCATACATCCCGGTTGATAGGTTAACCGATAAACTGTTTATAGTAAGCAGCTTCTCAAAATCGTTATGTGTAACCGGTTGGAGGGTGGGGTATATCATACATCACGAATCGCACACAAAGGGATTACGTGCGGTTCACGATTATATAGGGCTGTGTGCTCCCAGTGTACAGCAGGAAGCGCTGGCGCGCTACCTTGCAGCAAATAGCTATGGGCAGGATTACATGAGCGAGTTCCGTCAAAATGTGGTTGAATCATTTCGGTTGCTAAGCAAGTCGCTTGACAATTTGGGTTTCAGAATCCCCCGGATTGATGGTGGATGCTTTATTTGGGCTAAGCTACCAGAAGATCATACTGATGGATTCGATTTTGCTGTGGATCTATACGAATCGACAGGCGTTGCCGTTATCCCCGGCGAGCATTTTAGCCCCAATAAGGTTGATTGGATACGCTTTAATGTGGCACGACCTATCGATGAAATTTCGTCAGCATCAACTCATATCGCCCAATTCATTAGAAATAATAGATGACCATTCTTTCATTTACTCTGATTTTTCTGTATTCAGCAGCAATAACTTTTTTGCTGATTGGACTTATTTCAGGAAGATGGATTGCAAATGACGAGCCTGATTTCAAACATGCAGCAGGCATTACAGTAGTTGTTGCGTTCCGAAATGAACGCAACAACTTGCCGGCCCTAATTAACTCGCTGATGCGTCAGGATTTACCTCGAGAATTCTGGGAGATTATTTTGGTTAATGATGGCTCAACCGATGGTAGTGCAGAGCAAATGAAGAATTTAAAATCAGATGTTCATTTGAGATTACTTAGTTTGCCCAAGGGTCAAATGGGAAAGAAGCAGGCTTTGCTTTACGGGATTAGCCATGCGCGGTATTCCATAATTGTTTTTACCGATGCCGATTGCACCCACTCGCCTCAGTGGCTTAGTACTATTGCAGCCCAAATGGAGCATCATGATTTTTTGCAATGTGAGGTAGTCCCCGTTGTTGATTCGGGTAATTTATTGTCGATGTTTGAAGCTCTTGACTATGTTTCGCTTATGGCGGTTTCTGCTGCCTCGTTTTCGTTGGGGTGTCCGGTGATTGCCTCATCGGCAAACATGGTATTTAACAGCCAAAAGATTTATGTTGATGCCTCTGCGCTTAGAACAGATATTGCTTCCGGCGATGATATGTTCTTGCTGCACCATGCCAAAAGGTTAAAAGGCCTACGAATAGGATTTGCATCGAGTAGTGCTATTGCAGCACATACTCGTTTCGATGGCGGATTAATTGGCTTTTTCAGGCGGCGAAGCCGTTGGGCATCAAAATCGTTGGCTTATAACGATTTGCAAACCATTTTGCTTGGGCTGTTGGTTTTATCCATTAATTTACTGTTAGTTGTTTTGCTGATGCTAACAATTGCAGGAACTGTTAAGCCCTTATTGCTGTTTTTTGTTTGGCTTGCTAAAGGCTTAGTTGATTTTTCTTTTATGGCCTACTACTTGTATCGGACCAAACAGCTAAAACTGTTGTCAGTTTTTATACTTTTACAGGTCTTATATCCATTTTACATATCAGCATCAGCTATTGTTGGATTTATAAAGGGAACGTCTTGGAAAGGAAGGTCGATAGGTTAGTTGAACTTGTCCGAAGTGGCTCGCCCATGCGTATTGCCATGCGCCGATTGCTTGCCGATAGGTTGGCCTTAATTTCACTTTTGTTTATTGCCGTTATGGCGCTGGTAACCCTTTTGGGCTACTTGATTACACCCGATAGCACACCATATGCCAATAATCAGCATCTGCAGCTGGCAACACTCAGACCGGGGACAAGGGTGAAGCTATTACTAATTCCTAAGCAGCATGAGGTAAAGCTTCGTAATCCTATTGGACGCATGCTTTTCGGACAGGAATCGCGGTATTCCGAGGTTCCTATTGATAGCATATACTTTGTGGGAGCAAAGGTTTATGCGGTTGAATATAATCCAATTCCGGAGGCCAAGCCCATTGTAAGTGAGCATAACTTAAATGATTTGTTGTTTCCGGCAAGTTTAGGTGTAAAGTTTAACTTAGCTAACGATACGCTAGTTAGCCATTTAAGCAATGGCGATATTCAACGAGTTTCGTTGAAAGATGCCCGTGAGCGGATTCTGAAATCGAATGTTGTTTCCCGCCTATTTGTTTTGGGAACCGACAGGTTTGGGCGTGATATGCTGAGCCGCTTAATTATTGGAGGGCGCATTTCGTTGGCTGTTGGTTTCGTGGCTGTAGGTATAGCTTTAATAATTGGAATTGTTTTGGGTTCAATAGCCGGCTTTGCTCGTGGCATTGCCGATGAGGTTATTATGTGGCTGGTTAATGTGGTTTGGTCGGTTCCCACGCTGCTGATGGTCATAGCATTAACCATGGTAATTGGCAAGGGTTTCTGGCAGATTTTTGTGGCTGTTGGCCTAACCATGTGGGTGGATATGGCTCGTGTGGTTCGGGGACAGGTGCTTAGTGTTAGGGAAAAGGAGTTTGTTGATGCAGCCCGTGTTCTGGGGCTTGGAAGGGCTCGTATTATTTTTCGTCACATACTACCCAATGTTTTACCACCGGTAATAATTGTTGCAGCAAGTAACTTTTCAACGGCCATACTATTGGAGGCCGGATTAAGTTTTTTGGGTATAGGTGTTCAGCCTCCTGCCCCATCCTGGGGAACAATGATTCGCGACCATTACGGTTACATAATCATGGATAAGGCCTATCTGGCCTTAATCCCCGGTTTTGCCATGATGCTACTTGTACTGGCCTTCAACCTGCTGGGAAACAGCCTGCGCGATGCCCTTGACCCTAAGGAGTAAAAAAAAGGCCTTGAGAAAACAAGGCCCTTGTTAAAATTAGATTTAAGAATTACTACTCAACCCATTTCTTGACATCATCCATACTGGGATTGGTTAAACCAAGTTTATTCTTTTTATTGTGACCGCAAAGGTCGTTAAAGAGTTTCCCTGCCGATGCCCCGCTTAACGATGCTACCGTTACAAAGCCCATTTTTTGTAGTACGGGTACCCATTCAGTAGGAATGCCCTTTAGTGCATAAGTCTCAACCGGGTCTTTTTGTGGCTTTTTCTCGGGCCGCATTTGGGGGAAGAAAAGCACGTCTTGAATTGATGACTGGTTGGTCATGAACATGGTTAAGCGATCGATTCCGATACCCATTCCCGAGCAGGTGGGCATTCCGTATTCGAGGGCGCGCACAAAATCCATATCGATATACATGGCCTCATCATCGCCACGCTCGCTTAGGCGAAGCTGCTCCTGGAATCGTTCCAACTGGTCGATGGGATCGTTGAGCTCGCTGTAGGCGTTGCAAAGTTCCTTCCCTGCAACAATAAGTTCAAAGCGCTCGGTTAGCTCAGGATTGTTGCGGTGACGCTTGCAAAGTGGTGACATCTCAATTGGGTAGTCTATGATAAAGGTGGGCTGAATGAGATGCTCCTCGCATTTTTCACCGAATAAGGTATCAATCAGTTTTCCCTTACCCATTGTTTCATCTACCTCAATATCAAGTTGCTTACATATGGCTCTGAGCTCATCTTCCGATTTGCCCGTGATATCCACTCCTGCGTATTCCTTTATGGCTTGTGTCATGGTCATTCGGCGGAACGGACGCTTAAAGTCAATCTCCTTGTCACCAAAAGTGATTTTTGTGGTACCGTGCAGCGCAAGGGCCACTCGTTCAAGCATCTCCTCGGTGAAATCCATCATCCAGAAGTAATCCTTGAAGGCAACGTAAATTTCCATTACGGTAAACTCGGGGTTGTGCGTACGGTCCATGCCTTCGTTTCTAAAATCTTTAGCAAATTCGTACACACCGTTAAATCCACCAACAATAAGGCGTTTTAGGTAAAGTTCGTTAGCAATGCGAAGGTAGAGGGGAATATCAAGGGCGTTGTGGTGGGTAACAAACGGACGGGCTGCTGCTCCTCCGGGAATGGGCTGAAGAATTGGGCTTTCAACCTCAAGGTATCCCTTTGAGTTGAAAAACTCCCTCATGGTGTTGATGATTTTGGCTCGTTTTACAAAAACATCGCGAACGCCTGGGTTAACAACTAGGTCAACGTATCGCTGGCGGTATCTAAATTCGGGATCGGTAATGGCGTCAAAAACTTTTCCGTCTTTTTCTTTAACAACGGGAAGCGGACGGAGCGATTTGGCTAATACAGTCAGTTCCTTGGCATGAACCGATTCCTCTCCCATATTGGTCCGGAAAATAAACCCTTTAATACCAACTATATCACCAATATCCAGTAACTTTTTAAAGACCGTATTGTAAAGGGTTTTATCCTCTCCAGGGCAAATATCATCGCGTTTTACGTAAACCTGAATCTTTCCTTTTTCGTCTTGCAACTCAAAAAACGAAGCATTGCCCATTATCCTGCGCGCCATTATTCGTCCTGCAATGCATACCTCTGCCTGGTTGGAACACATATTTTCAAAATCGGCAAGAATATCGGCAGCGCCATGCGAAATAGGGTACATGGCAGCAGGGTAGGGCTCAATTCCCAACTTGCGCAGCTCCTCAAGCGATTGGCGACGGATTATCTCTTGTTCGCTTAGTTCTTCGTATAAAGCCATTGTTTTATCTGTTTTTTTGCAACTTGCAAAAATACATGTATTTTTAAAAGTTTCCGCTATGAATAGCAAAATAAAATAGGGGGCAGTAAGCCCCCTATTAGTGAATGTAACAGTGTTTTAATCGTGTAACCTCTCCTTTTGACCAGTCCAAATAATAAACTTTCGCTGGAGGTTAACAGTAAGCCTGTACATTACAGGAACAATTACAAGAGTAAGGAAAGTTGAGAATGTAAGCCCAAAAATTACAGTCCATGAAATTGGTCCCCAGAAAATTACATTATCGCCACCAAAGTACAGGTCGGGATTAAATTGGCTAAATGCACCGTAAAAGTCAAGGTTCATTCCAATAGCCATGGGAATAAGACCCAGAATTGTTGTTATTGCTGTTAGTAAAACTGGTCTTAACCTTGTTTTTCCAGCTGTAATAACACAATCGGTGGCATCGGCAGTGGGTAGGAATGCTCCTTCGGGTAGCCCAAGTTCTACTCTACGACGCTCCTTTAGTAGTCCAATATAGTCAATGAGCACAATGGCATTATTAACCACTATTCCGGCAAGCGATACCAGCCCAATCCCGATCATTACCACAACAAAATCTATTTTGAATGTGGCTAACCCTCCCAGTACGCCTATGGTACTGAATAATACGCTTGTCATGATAATTAAAGGTTGGATAAGTGAGTTGAACTGAGTTACCAGAATCAAAAGAATTAGCGATAAGGCTATTAGCATGGCTCTAGTTAAAAAGGCAATCGATTTTTGTTGCTCCTCTTGCTCACCGGTAAATGAAATGGTATAGTTTTCAGGTAAATTAAAGTCGGCTAGTATCATTTTTAACTGATTGTTAATGTTAGTGGCATTGTAGCCCTTAATCACATTGGAATAAATGGTTACTACTCTATTCTTGTCTTTGCGCATAACCGATCCGTAAGTATTGGAGTATTCAAATGTGGCCACCGATGAAAGAGGAATTTGAATCATTCGTCCCTCCTCTATGAATCCTATTTTTTGGTTCATAAGGTTTGCAAGGTTGTAACGGTACTTGTCGGCATATCTGAGTTGGATGGAATAATCGTCTTCACCTTCTTTAAATTTTGATATTTCTTTACCATAAATGGCGGTTCGTATGGTTGAAGCTATTTGCATGGTACTCAGGCCAAATCTACGGGCCTTGTCCCGGTCTATTTTAACAATGAGTTCAGGTTTGCCGAGCTCAATGTCAAGGTTCAATCCCTCAATGCCATCAACCTTTTGGCTATTAATATAGCTGATGATGGAGTCGGCTGTACTTATGAGTGTTTCAAAGTCATGGCCGCTAACTTCTATATTGATTGCCTTACCGGCTGATGGTCCCATCGTGTTCTGACTTACCGCAATATTTACGCCGGGATACTTATTTAACAGTTCTTCATTTACCCTGCGCATAATAGTTGATGTGTTTATCCCCTTTCGATCCTTATAATCGACAAAGGTTATTGTGGTAAGTCCTTTGTTGTACTGCGAAATAGTAAACATCCACTTCTCTGGATCTCCTGTTCCTACAGTGGTAAGAATTGATTTAACTATATGCTTGTAGGGTTGAAGAACTTTGTCGATATCGTGCTCAATGAGCATCATTACGGAATCTGTTGCCGTTAAATCGCTACCAATTGGGAGCTCAGCAACAATATTGATGTAATTGGGGTCGCTGGATGGGAAAAACTTGACCTCTGGTTTTCTGACCGCAAAGAAAATAATGGTAAGGATCAAAAGGGCAAAGGTTCCAAGGGTTATCCAAACTGGCCGTCGGCCCTGAAGGCTGTAGGAGAGAGTTTTAGCATATGCTTGCTCGAGCCAGGAAAGGAAACGATATCTGAACCACCTTTCAACCTTATAAAAGAATAGGGCATTTAGGAATACAATAATTGCAAAAGTTGCAAGAATATTTGCAATCAAATAGTTACCAATTGTGTAAAAAAGAATTGCAGTTAAAAGCAATACAGCCGCTGTTCTGTTAGCCTTCCTTTTATTGGGGGTGTTGTCGTGCATTTCTTCTCCGTGTTTAATAAATGTGGCTGTAATAACCGGTATAATTGTCAGGGCTACAATAAGCGATGAGGTTAGCACAATTATTAGTATAATAGGAAGATTCTTCATGAATTCACCTGTAATGCCCTCCCAAAAAGCCAGGGGTAAAAATGCTGCCAGTGTAGTTGCAGTTGATGCAATTACTGGTATAGCTATTTCTCCCACTGCCAAACGAGCCGCCTCAAAGGGCTTGAACCCATTATCAACAAAACGATATATGTTTTCCACCACCACAATAGCATTATCCACCAACATACCCAGAGCAAGAATAAGGGAGAATAGAACAATCATGTTGATTTTGTAGCCAATCAGGTTGATAACCACAAACGAAAGCAACAGGGATAAGGGTATTGAGAGACCTACAAAGAGCGCATTACGGGTACCCAAAAAGTAGAAGAGAACCAGCACAACCAGAATAATGGCAAAGTACATGCTGTTTTCCAGGTTCGAGAGCTGTTTTCGGATGATATCGCTTTGGTCGTTGGTTATGGTCACTTCAAGATTTGACGGTATGGTTTTGCTCTCCTGTGCTTTTTTTAGAATGGCAAAGATTTGATCTGTTGCGTTTAGCAAGTTTTCGCCGCTCTTTTTAACAACTTGTACCGATACTACTGGTTTGCCGTTTAAACGGGCAATTGTTGTGGCATCTTTGAAGTCATCCTTTACCTCAGCAACATCGCGTAGGTAAATGGTCCTATCCTTTTCACGTTTAACTGAAATGCCCTCAATTTCGTCAACGCTTTCAAATTCTCCAATTATACGAATCGATCGGCGATTATTCCCAATAAGGATATCTCCGCCCGACATGGATACGTTTTCGAACCTTATGGCGTTTTCAATGTCTGCAAAACTTAGGCCTAGCGCCTCCATTTTTATCATGTCAATTTCGATAACAATTTCCCTATCCTCTATACCCTGAATGTTTACCTTTGATACTTCAGGAATGGTCTCAATTTCTTCCTCCAGAAATTCAGCAAAACGTTTCAATTCCTGTAGTGAGTAATCGCCCGATAGGTTTATGTTGATGATCGGGAATTCTGAGAAATCAATATCGTTAACCACTGGGTCTGTTAGAAGATCGTTCGGGAGCTCACTTTTTGCCCTGTCAACAGCGTCCTTTGTTTCTTGCAAGGCATCGCGAATGGGAGTGTTGGTGTTGAATTCCACCAGAATCATCGATGCATCCTGCAGCGATGAGGAGGATAGTTTTTTGAGACCCTTTACGTTTTCAAGTTCCTTTTCGAGTGGACGGGTAATAAGGTTCTCAATATCTATAGGTGGGTTTCCGGGATAAATGGTTTGAACCATTATGGTAGGGTAGTAAACCTCTGGAAAAAGTTCCTTGGGGAGTCCCTTGTATGCAATTATTCCAAAAAGGGCAATAATAAACGATAGCAGATAAACGGTATTTTTGTTTTTTAAAGCCCAAGTGGTTAGTTTAAAGTTTCTGATGATTTTGTTGTCGTCCATAACCAAGTTGGTTGTTGTTTTTTAAACATAATCAGTTAATTTGCCAGTTCAATGGTGACGCCATTGCTTACCATGTTGTAACCTGAGGTAATTACCTTATCGCCCGAGTTCAATCCCTTTTCAATTACGGTACGGTCGTTATATGCTATTCCTGGTACAACATAAACTTTTGTAGCTACGCTTTTTCCATCCTTTGAATCAACCTTAAAGAGGAAGGTTCCTTTTGAATCTTTCTTAAGAATGATGCTAGGCACACTTAGTGCTGTTTGATTGAAATAATCGTTGATGTAAAGAGTGGCTACTTGATTAGGTTTTATTAATTTATTGGGGTTTTTAGAGTGAACTTCAATTTTTATGGTACGTGTTTTGGAATCGACTAAATTGCCTACTCTAAATAGGGGAGCCTCAATTGACACGTCGGGGTAGGAGGGGAATTCTATTCTTACCTTATCGCCAGGGTGAACCTTGCCTAGGATAGTCTCTGAAACATCAGCATCTATATTTAGCTTATCGGGATTAAACATGTAGGCAACTGTTCTGCCGGGTGAGGCAAGTTCTCCTTCTTTAATATATATATCATCAACTATGCCATCGAAGGGTGCTTTTATAATAGACATGTCCAGCTGGGCGTTTAGGGTTTTAAACTTCTGTTCCAGGCTTTCCTTTTGGTTTTTTGCCTGCAGGTACTGCAGCTCAGTGCCAATATTTTGCTCCCACAAAGCCTTTTGTTTTTCATAAACGCTGGTGGCCATTTCAAGACCAATTTTTACTTCTTCAATACTGCTTTCGATTATACTGGTATTAAGCGAAATGAGTACATCTCCTTTTCGGACACTTTGCCCTTTTGCCACATGTATCTGTTTTACTTGTCCATTAGTTTCGGGACTGATATTTGCTTCGTTTTCAAGTTCAACCTTCCCACTTGCTAAAAAGTAGTGATAAAAAGGTGCAGGTTCAATAGTTTCAACTAATACCTTAACATAACCATTACCGTTGGAAAGAGTATCCATTTGGGCTATTCGGCTTTCTAGTTCCTTTATTTCATGGTTAAGCTTAATGGATTGCTCCTTAAGTTTGGCAAGTTTAACTTTTAAAGTATCAGGTGTTTCCTGCCTGTTACAGCCCATAAGGGCTATTAATGCTATAATTGCTATTGAAAATCGTTTCATGATATGTAGAATTTTGTAGTTATCCTGATTAAATGTTTCCGGTTATCTTATCCAATCTTACCTTAGCGTTGATAAGATCAACAATAGCAGCAAGGTAATTGCCTACTGCTTGCAGGTGCTTATCGTTAGCCTGTATCACATCTTGTTGTGAAGCCAATCCGTTTTTGTGTTTTATTTTGATTTCTTCCAGAACCCTATAGGCCAGTTCCCGGTTTTTGCTTTGGGTTTCGTACTTTGACCAAGCTACAGACAGGTTTGCCCTTGCATCAGCAAAGTCCATCTCTACGCTCTGGCGAACCTCATTGTAAGTGTTAATGGATTTGTTTAGCTCAAGTTTTGCCTGTTGTACCTTCGACAACCGCATACCGCAGGAGAAAATCGGAAGCGTAAGTTTAGCACCAAGCAGAGCTTTGGGTGTAAAATTGATTTGTGGTTCCTTGTGTAGGCGTTGAAAACTTACAAACGCTGATATGCTGGGAAGAAAGTATGATTGATTCAACTTTAACTGAAGTTTATTTATTGTTACCTGATTATCCAAAATTTTTAGGTCGATATTACGGTTAGCATCAAATTGAACTGATTGATTAAGCGGGTTGTAGGAGTCAATCATTTTTTTTAGGTTGTCACTTAAAATTAGATTTGCACTATCGGGTAGCCCAAGTTGAAGTTTCAGTAATCTTGTTGCAGTGTTTAGCTGCTTACGGGTTTCCACTGAGGAATTCTCAAGCAGCGAAACCGAAACCTTTAGCTGGTCAACCCCAGTTCTATCTGCGAAACCATTTTTATGAAGCTGTTCCGTATCAAGTGCTATTCGTCGCAGGTTTTCTAAGCTTGAATCCATTATTGAGGTGGTTTCCTGGAGCAGAAGCACAGTAAGGTAACCAGCCGCAACATTGGCTTTGATTTCCTGATCGGTTTTGGCAAGAGCCTGTTCCGACATTGCCTTGTAGGCCCGCGCAGCCTGAAGCCCTACAATATATGGACCATTGAAAACCAGTTGGGAAACGCTTATGCTATAGGTAGCATTAGCCTTTTCACCTACTTCAATTTCAATAGGCTGCCCGTTTTGTCCAGGAAAGGTTAACTTGGGCAGATCGTTCAGTATGTACTGAAAATCAACTCCGGCGCTTACCTGCGGAAGCCCCTGGGCAGTTGTTTCCCAAACTTTCTTCTTTGCAATGTCAACATCCAGCGCTGCATTTTTGCGTTTCAGGTTGTTGGCAAGGGCATAATCCTGTGCCTGTTTAAGATTTAATGACAGAACGGTATCTTGTGTGCTTGCTGCCGGTGCCAGTATAGCAACACAGGCTGTGATAATAGCAAATTTGTTTAAAATTAGCTGTTTCATTTTGTTTGCAAAAAGTTTAAGTCGTTAATATCAAAGTTTTTAAGTTCGTTTTCAAGGAAGTCAATTCCCTTTTGATTGGCCATCCCCCTGATATGGTAAATGAATATTTCGTAAAAAAACTTATCGGAGGTAAACTCTTCAATGCTAAATACATCGTTTTCAACAATGCTCTCAATGCGTAATATTTGAAGCCGTGCAATTATGTCAGGATTGAGATCGGTTCGGTATAATCCTTCAATTTGTCCTTTGTGAATGTTTGCAATGACATTCTCAAGCATTTTTTTACGCCGTGCCTTGGTGAATCGTTCATAGTGCTGAGGATAGTATTTGCGAAGGTCGTAAATGGTAGCAAGGTTTATTTCCTTCATTTTCTGATTTAAAATTTTACTTACAATCAAAAGTTCTTCAATGGCATTATAGCTTGTTTTTGGGCACTTCATGCCCTTGTTAAGCTGCTCAATTTGGTAATCAATAACCTTGCCCACCAGGTCATCCTTATCGGATACATACTTGTAAAGTGTCTTTTTTGATATACCCAGATGACGGGCAACATCATCCATGGTGATGCTTTTAATACCATACTTTGTATATAGCTCGTTTACCCTGAGTATTATCTTTGTTAGTTCTTCGTTCATATCTATATGTAAACTATGGAAACAAAAATAACATAAAATGTTTCATAAGGTTTTGAGGAGCCTGTTAAATTGTGGCCATTGTGTCATAAAGTTTGTTAATTTGTTAAATAACAATACAAAAGGAACGTTGGCATTATGTATTTAACCGATTATTAATGTGTTAAAAGCATAAACGGCAGGAGGTGTACAAGGAGAATTTAAACTGGTTACCTATTGTTTCATGGTTTACAGAATTCGTTCCATGCTGGAAACCTTTATTGCGATAGATTAAACTACTACACTGTTTTTCAGAACTGATTAAACTTATCTGCGTCATACAACTTGTAAAAGGATCATGATGTACTCCAGTTTTGAATGGCACATAGCCTTGGTAAATGATAAAATTTTGGGCACAAAGTTAAACTGCGAGCTATATCCGTATTCTTCATGGATTGATATTCGTTTATAGCTATTATTAAAATGTTTAATGAATCAATTCCACGCTGCTAGCATGGGTGTTTTGATACTTACTTGTACATTTTGAATTAAATTATAATTATAGGGCGATTGATTTTTCTCTCCCTTTATTAATTTTTCAATTCCACGGCAGTTTTGAGGAGTAGATTCAAAATTTAACTTTTTCTCTTGGTTGATAGGAATAAACTTTTTAATTTAGTTTGTTTTCAATTTCAAGACTAAACAGTTTGTTTTGCAATATCTTTATTTCACGTTGCAGTTCCTCTTCTCTACGTTCCATGTCTTCTCTAATGGTTTTCAGTTCCTCCATGTTTTGTTTGAGTTCTTCTTCGCTGGCCAGTAGCTCGTTGTTTTTCTGTTTCATTTCTATAATTACTCTTTCATTAAAATTGATCATTTCGATAAATTTGATTGCCGAAGCAAGGCTTACGCAACTTTTACTTATAAATTCGACCTGGATAGACGACAGTATGTTGTAGCTTGCTACTTCAATGCAGCCCAATACTTCATTCCTATCGGTTACAAGAGGGGCTAATACTATGCACGAAGGACTTGAGTGGCCTAAGCCTGTTGTAATATGTGTGTAATCCTTAGGAATATCGGTTATATAGATGATATCTTTTTCATAGATGCAAGCACCAGGTAGCCCTTCGTGAATGTCAAGCCTATGGTTTAGATATTTGCGCCGATCTAGTGCATACGCAGCACTTAGCTCAATAAATTGCTCGTTGGTTTCTTCGTCGATTTTAATTAAATATACTCCACCCTGTAATGCAGCAGTTGCCTTTACTATAAAGCGGATGAATTGGAAGCAAAGCTCGGTGGTGTTTTCAAATTTTGTTCTCAGTAGTTCGCTTGCTTTGGCAAGGTTTTCGTTTAGCCAGTTTCTTTGCTCATTGATTTTGAAATTTTGTTCCCTCTCTTCAGCTACGGTCATGAGCTGCTTTCGCATCTCAATCAAACTGGTTCCCAGTTCCCCAGAATTGTTGAAAACATTAACCTCTGAGTAGAAGTTACCTTTCCCTACTGCAATGGCAAAGTCGCGTGTATTACGGAGTGCTGTGGAAAGTTCATTTACGGAATGCTCAATACCGCTAAATTCATCTTTACCTCTGATATTTATTTGTTCTGGAATTTCGCCCTTACCCATCCTTTTAAGGATTTGTTGAATCGATTTTATTGTTTTGGTGATGTGTTTTATTATTTTGGCAAGAATGAGTATCAGTAGAATTGAGGTAATGAATATTAACCCTAGCATTGATACATACATTTTATGGCTATTGGCATTCAACTTTTTGGTGAGTTCGGTCCGAAGTTCATCAATGCGTTTACTAAGGTCAATCGATAGTTCGTTTAACCTAGCTTGGGCTCCTTTAGTTTCATTTATTCCAATTCGTTTGTCAATTTCTATGTATGAATGAAACAGGTTGCTATAATTCTTGAGTAATTTTAATGTTTCAAACTTATTTCCGTTGCTAATTTTTGTAGCATAGTCTTGGGCGGCCTGGTATTCCGTGTCAAATTTTTTTATATACGTTGAGTCTCGTCGAATAATGTAATCTTTTTCATGCCTTCGCAGCATTAGCATATGGCTCATCAACCTAAAATCTCTTAGCTGTTTCACATTTTCCTCTACCATGTGAATTTTTTCTCTGAGCTGCCCCTCTAACCCATTGTCCTTAAAGCCTCTTTCTATAACTAAATCTTTGAGTTCCTGAAACTGTCTGTCGTATTTCGATATTAACGTTTTAATGTCAATTGTCTGAACATGTTTAAATTGCTGCTCTAATTTGATCAGTTCTTCGTTGGTTATTTTAATTAGGCTATCGTGTTGAAGAGTTGATTTTGAGTAGCCAAAGCGGTAAAGTTGCATGCTTTTCATATCAATAAAGAGGAAATCGAATTTATTCTTTTGCAGGGTCAGGTTTAGTTGGTGAAGGTGTTCAAGATTAAGCAATGCCTCTCTGTAATGCTGGGAATTGATTTGCTGCGTTAAGAAAATTGCGGTAAAAACTACTAGCGATAGCACCACAAGAAAACCGGTGAATTTCAAAAGTTGGCGGATGGAATATTTTCTTAAGTTCATGTTCTATTCTTTTTTCAAAATTAAATTTTGAGTTACATGTAGTGGTTAATCCAAGTTTACTTTTAAGTTAAACCTAAATAAATATTTACATGAATTTTTTTTATTTAGGGTATTCGTTCTTTGTTTTGTATTATGTTTAAACGACATAAAATTACTTTGATATGAAGAGTATAAATTTTGTATTTCCCATGCTAATAATGTTACTTTTTGTAACATTTGATGCAAATGCACAAAGGGTTGTAAAAACAAAACCCGCTCACAAGGTAGTTGTAGTAAAACATCGTAAGACGCCTCCTAAAAAAGTTGTGATCTACCATCCCGGTTGGGCTCCTAAAAAGGCATTTTACCGTCGATGGATTTATTTCCTGAGGTACAATTTCTACTGGGATAATGTTCGCAGGGTTTACATTTACCGAAATGGAAATGTATGGGTTACCTCGGTAGGTGTACCAGCATTTGTGGTTAACGTTGACCTTGATAAGGAAAAATATGTAGAGCTACCCGAGGGAAATGATGGTGATGAAGAGGTTTACCAGAAAAATGAGGTTCACCTGAAAATGAATGTTGATTCCCTATAAACAAAGGCTGCCTATGGACAGCCTTTTACGTATATTACTAATAAATTTGAGGCACTCATTTAATAAAAAATTTTACAGTAATACTAGTGGTATTATTTAGTTCATCGCTTGCTGTAATTATAAGTTCGTTAAGGCCGAATTTAAGGTTACTAATTGGCGTTGAGTATTCTTGGAATTTTGAACCGTTTATACTGTAAGTGATTGATAATTTTGCCGTTATGTTGTCCGAAGCGCCAAGATAAATCATAGTATTGGTGGGGTAAACAGCTATTTCTTCGTTGTCATTCTTTATTCTCTCAATGGGTTTGACACTGAAATGCCAGTAAATTTCTGGTGCTTGATTATCAACTGCAAAGCTAAACGCTTTAGCATTTAGGTTATCCACATTATCGTAACCAGTGAATTCCATAGTATAGAAATCATTTTCGGTAATTACAAAGGGCTCAAGGTACTGGCGATTTTCGCTTCTGTTGAGAGAGTACTCAATACGATTTACTCCAGCCTCTTTGTCTGTTGCAATGAGTTCAATTTTAGTAGCAGGGCCAATCCAGATGGTATCTCTTAGAGTAATGTTTTTTCCAATGTACCGATAGTCGAGGTTGGGACCGGTGATATCGATGGTTGGCATGGTAAACGATTGTGAGTTGGCTTCGGAGTTACTCCGGTTATTAACATTGTCGATTGCATATGTTTTCAATTTTACCGTTCCTAAGATGTCAGAGAGCAAAACGGGTTTTTCGTATAGCAGAAATTGCTTGTTGTTCAGCGAATAGTATATTTCTTTAACACCTGCTTTATTATCTACAGCCATAATCTTTAAACGGCTTCGGCCCGAAGAGAATTCGCGGTTGCCCACCATGTATGAGTTACCGTCAATTTCCTCTACCACCATGGGGGGCGTTTTATCCACGAAGAAGGTGTGACTTTTATGTGGTTCAACATTGCCAGCTTTATCGGTCGAGTACCATGTAAGTTTGTGTAATCCCTCGGCAAGTGCCGATGTCTGTATGGGTTGCTTGTATTCAAACCATTTGCCCAACGAATCAATCATAATTTTGGTTGATTCAACGCCAAATCTATCGGTTGGGGTAAGAATTATAGCAGCCCTGCCCGATAAAATGTCTTCGTACCTATCGCCTTTAGTTGAAATTTCGGTTATAGGTGGGGTGGCATCAACAATAATTTTACGGTAAACCCCTGGTTCGGTGTTGCCAAGATGGTCAGTTGAGTAAACTTTTATTTCATACTCTCCGTCGTCGGTTAAGTTAATGGGCTCATTGTACTCGTTGAAACTGTTATCATTTATGGCAAAAAATATTTGTTCGACTCCAGCATTCTCATCAATTGCTGCTAGCTCAATAATGGAGCCTCCTTGTATAACTATTGCCTCTTTTAGCTCCAATACGCTTATGTTTTTTGGGATGATTGATGTTTTTGGTGAAATTCCATCGGCAAATAGTTCGAATCTTATTTTTCGGCCCTTATAAAGGTCGAGGTGTGTCATGAGTTGAGGTCCGTGCCCGTTCCAGTAAAGGATTCCGGTTTTAGCGTTTTCTTTTCTGAGGGGAACGGCATCGGAGCCATCGGGTTTGGTGCCAATAAACAGTTTTACCGGAACGTTTGGCGAAACAAATAGCTTGCCGGTTGAATCGATGTAAAATGCCTTTTTTTCTACTTCCTGACCCGTAGCGGATAGGAAGTTTGTGAGCAGGAGGTAAGTTAGTATGATAAACGCAAACCTATTCATTTTACTTAATCAACTTTAAAATTTTTGTTTGGGTAAATAGAACCTAAATACTACACGGCGATTTACTCTGTGTTTGCTGTCGGGACAGCTAACGCCCTTGGTGCATTCGTTTATTGGCTGGGTATCGCCGTATCCTTTAGCTTTTAATCGAGCAGGGGATATGCCTTTCGATGTTAAATAGGTTACCACGGCTTGTGCACGTTTTTGGGAAAGTTCTAAATTGTATTCGCTCGATCCTCTTGTATCGGCATGAGCACTTATTTCCACTTGAAGTTCGCGATAGGTCTTAAGTATATCGAGCATGTTGTTAAGGTAATCATAGGACTCTGGGGTTATTTTGAAACTTTCAGTTTCAAAATAGATGTTGTTGACCTTAAAGGTAACATCCGGGGCGGCAACTATACTATAGGTAACTGTATCGCCAGTGTTGCCCACATTGTCCACACCAAAAATTCGGATTTTATATTCACCTGTTCGTTCTATTGAAATGCCATTATCAGCTTGTTTAAAAGGGAGGTTATCAATGGAAAGGTAGGTTTGCTTAACACCCGATTTCAAATCTTTGGCGCTTACCTTAAAGGTTGCCTTTTCCTCAACATAGATTCTGTTCTGATGCTTAAAGAGTAAACCGTTGGTAATGTCGAGGGAGACCCTTGGACCAAATCCATCGGCAAATATCAGGAATCTTTCTTTGCCCGCTTTGCTCTCGTAAACCAGGTAGTGCCGGCCATCGCCATCGAAATACATGGGATTGGCGGCCATATCGGAACTGGGGATTAATATTTTCTGGTTTCCCTGCCCCTCAGGGCTGATAAAGAAATATACAGGGGCATCGGCTTTAACAAATATTTCACCGGAATTGCTAATGAATATATTGTCTGACAAGCTTTGACCCATTGAAGCTATGCCAATTGAAAATAGTGTAAAACAGATGATAATGTTCTTCATCGCTGTCAACTTACTATTGCAAAATAAGTAAAAGTAATCATCAAATTAATTGGTAATGTTAAATGTTTTTTCCGATAAACGAAAACCTATTACCAGAACATCATCTATTTGGTTGTAATCGTTGGCCTTCCATTCGTCGAATTTGGTTTCCAGAATTTCCTGCTGCATAATCATGGGTTGTTGATGAATTTCTATTAACAATTCTTTGAATTGTTTGCTGGAGAACTTTAAGCCCTCGGTACCACCAAACTGGTCGATGTATCCATCGGAGAACAGGTAAAAGCAGGTTGGCGCATCGATGTGGACGGTATTGAGGGTGAACTCGCGTTTGCTCTCTTTTTGAAGGCCGCCAATGGGGTAGGGGTCGCCCTTTATGATGTTACATTGGTCATTGGTAATGCAAATGACTGGATTTTTTGCTCCGGCAAACTCAATGGTGTGGCCATCTCCCTTAATGCGAAGCAGGGCCATATCCATTCCATCGCGGCTATCGTTGTTTTCTTGTTTGAGCAGCAGCCGAACCAGCCGATGAAGTTCGTTCAGTAGCAGGTTGGGTTGGGTTATACCGCTTCGAACCAGAACCTCTAAGAGGTTCAGCCCAATCATCGACATAAATGCTCCCGGTACACCATGCCCAGTGCAGTCAACCGCAGCAATGATAAAGCCACGTTCATTTGCGTCGATATTTGAGAGGGTAATAACCTGTTTATTGCTTTGATGTGATGCAGCGTTTGTGCCGGCATATTCGCAAAACCAGTAAAAATCGCCACTAACGGTTTCTCTGGGTTTGAAAAGTATGAACGAATCGGTTATGGTTCTCACCAGTTGGTCGTATGTAGGCAGCAAGGCCTGCTGTATCCGTTGGGCATACTTTATACTGCTGGTAATATCGCGGTTTTGCTTTTCGATGCGTTGGATGGCTAGCATAAGTTCTTGGCTTTTGGCCTCAATCATAGCCTTTTGCTGGGCAAGAAGCTCATTTGAACGTTTCTTTTGCAGGTAGTAATGTGTTATAAGTCCCAGCATTCCAAGTATTCCGACTATCACCACAATAAAAATGTTGCGTACCAGTATTTGGTTTCGGATTTTGACTTCGCGTAGGGCGTTTTCCTTGTTGAGCAAATTGATTTGAAGCTGTTGTTCGTGGGTTAGCTGTTCAATTTTCGAAAGGCTGTCGGATATCGTTTCCAAAACCTTTTGCTTTTCATTCAGCTCCCGTTCAGTTAGTTCCTTTTCCGATTTTATGGCATTAAACTCGCCTTTGGCCTGCTCTACTATTTTTTGCGCCTCTGCCTCCTTTTTGAGTTGCTCCTCGCGTTGAATCTTTTTTGAAAAGGCTGAGTATAACGAGAAGTATTCTGCCGATTTATCCGAGTTCCCTAATTCCTCATGGATATCGGCTAAAAGGGAATATGAGTTGCGTAGCAACTTGGCATCGTTGATTTCAAGGGCAAGTTTGTTGCCCCTTTCGGCGTATTCAACTGCTTTTTTAAAATCATTCAGCTCATTATAGGCATTGGCAATATTTAGTAGAGTTGAAACAATTTCCTTTTTATTATTTTGTCTTTGGTTGATTGATAGGCATTTCTCGAAGTAGCTGATTGCTTCGGGATAGTTCTCTTGGTCTAGGCTGGCCATGCCAATATTTGTGTAAATTATTTTAAGTGCATTTTGATTGCCAATTTTTTCGGCAACGGCGGCTGCGTTCAAATAGGTCTCTTTTGCCTCGTTGATTTTTCCGCTAACCCAGTACGCTGTAGCTGCTTTGTTGTATAAGGCTAGGGCATTGTTATAGTCGCCCGAACTTTCAAGTTCTTTGGCCTTTGCCAAAATTTCCTGTTGCTCTTTTTGGTGTGCTATAGCTGCTGATGGAATTACTCCAATATGCAAAAACTGAGCAGGTATAAGAAAATACAGTATTAAAAGCCTAATTGCATTCATATTTGCTATATCTCGGCTACAAAATTAACCTTTAATGTGGTCATATGGGCAAATTCATTGCCCTCGTCAATCATGTCCTGATCATCCTCGTGAAAGTACCAGTACAGCTCAACTTCGTAACCCTGTGCTGGAAGTTTTTCAAAGTATCCCACAATATCGAGCAATTTTTTTGACGACGAAGTATTAAGGTATTCCAGTTTAAGGTTGATTACGGTTTTGGATTTTGGGCTTTTAACATACTCCAAAACGTACTTTTCCAGAGGCTTGTAAAACTCAACTGCATCTTCGGGTAACGATTTTCCGCTAACCTCAAATAAACCTGATTCTCCGTCGGCAATAACCAAAGGGGAATCAATTCTTTTTTCAATTCTAAGTGTTTCCATAGGTGTGCTGACAAGTAATCAAAATTCATTTATTTTAGCAGTAGTACTATTTATCCGCTTAATATAAAGTGTTATACTTATGCAAGACAAAAATAAATATTAGTATAACGAGGGATATTTTTAAATGTTTCATTGTATAAAAAGCGTTTGTTGCATAAAATCTTTTTTTAGTTAGTGAGCAGCAATGGGCATTATGCGGATGTGTGCTAAATGTGTTATTTGAGTTCATTTTTTTCTGATATGTTTTGGGTTAACCCGACAGGCCTTTTAAACTTATGGGTAGGGGATTGGGGCATAGCCCAAAATATTGAAAGTTTTGTTTTTGAATCATTTTTTTACTTGTTTATGGGTTGATTGCAAGTTTTTATGATATTTGATATTTTTGTCAAAAATGGTACTTATGAAAATATGGAAAACTTTTTTAAATATTGTTTTTTTTATTGCTGTTATTAATGGATATTCACAGCAGGCAACTTCAGTAAAATGGAGTGATGTACAAGCGGCGCTTGAGTTAAACCAAAAAATACCACGGAAAATATTTATTGATGTTTACACCCACTGGTGCGGATGGTGTAAAAAAATGGATGAGAATACCTTTTCAAATCCCGTGATTGCTGATTATCTTGCAAATAAATTCCATGCGGTAAAGTTTAACGCAGAGGGAACCGACGATATAATTTATAAGGGTTATATCTACAAGAACAAGGGGCAGGGGCAACGTTCGCCACACGAATTTGCCATTGCAATACTTCAGGGGCGGCTATCGTATCCCAGCATTGTTTTCATGGATGAAAAAAATAATCTTATTACCTACATTGCAGGTTACCTAACTCCTGAACAACTGGAGCCCATTCTTGCCTATATTGAATCAGATGCGTACAGAACCATGAAATGGGACGATTTCAGAATGCATTTTGTAAGCAAACTTAGCAAAGTTGGAAAGCCTTAATCCTTTTCGGGATAAACCATTGGGATTTGGGTAAGAACACCTAGTTGGTATATATTTACCCTTTTACTGGCAATAATCTGTTTGCCATCAACAATACGAGCATTGGTTGTTGCAGGTATCCGGTAGTAAAACTGATTGAGTTTGGCCTTTTTGGAAATTTCGTCGAGGCTTGTTTTCATCCTTTCATACCCTTTGGGAAACGAGGGTTGCTCAATTTCAATGAGTATTGGGCTACCCGAAAGGTCCGATGGTGGTAAAATACCCTTGCTTGTTGAGAAACGGAATATTATTGCAGTTTCACCCTCTTTGTTTTTGGGTGTAAAGGTTAAGGTGCGGGTAACCTTTTGATAGTAATACTTGCCAATAAACAGTGAGAGGTATTCTGTTTCAAGGCGTTGCATTTCGTCAAAAATAACTTTCAGCGCATCTCCCCCAATGGGGTGCTCTACATCTGATGAGAGAAATTCGAGCCTTTTTTTACGGAGGCTAAAGATTAAATCGGCTGCCTCCCTGGCCTTTTCATCGGTATTTTTTTCAATTGTTAAGTTGCGCTGCACGGGAATTCTAACATAAACACTATCGCGCAATGAACGTCCATAAAAGGTTTCCTTCCCTACGGCAATAAACGGTTCTGTTGATAGGTCAGTGAATGGTGTGGTTGTTTTAATAGGTTGACGACCGATTGATGTTTGGTTAGTACCCTCGGGTAATCTTGATACGGGAAGTACTAAACCCTGATTGGTTAAAGCCAGATAGTTGCCGTATCCCCTAAATGATGGGTAAACTGCAAAAATTGCGCTAAGGTCAGCTTCGCTGTGTGTTTGTATATCAACCCTTTCGATGGTATATTCAACTTGTTCATTTGTATTAACCCCAGCTATGCCAAGGTATTTTTGTGCAAAAGCGGCATACGGTCCCGGTACGTAATTTATTTGGTTGCAGCTAACTTCAATATCTAATAGGGTTTGAGGAAGATAGTAATATATTGCCTCTTCCCCTTTGAGAGGATTGTCTAATGTTCTGGTCTCAACGGTTTTGTTGCTGCAACCAACAAGAGCTGCAATAAAAAGTAAAACAAATGGTTTAATCTTCATCGTTTTTTATATGTTGAAATGCCTTGCAAATATAGTTTAGAATATCGGTGGCGCATAGGCTCACCACCCCAAAATCGCCAGTTGCGAGATCACCTGCTAAACCATGAATGTAAACTCCAACAATTGCAGCAGCATGAGGCTCTAGGCCGCGCGCAAGTAATCCGGCAATTATTCCACTTAAAACATCGCCACTACCACCGGTAGCCATTCCAGAATTCCCTGTTGAGTTGAAGTGAACCTCTCCACTGGGCAAAACAACACGAGTATAGGCTCCTTTTAGAACAATAATAACCCCATATTTTTTAGCCATGCTAATAGCTTTCTCTAATCGCTCCCATGAATTAGATGATTTGCCAAAAAGCCTATCGAACTCACCGGGATGAGGGGTAAGGATTGCGATTGTTTTAAGGTGAAGTAATATATCGATATTTTTGGAAATCAGGTTTAGGGCATCAGCGTCAATTACCATGGGTTTGGTCGAACCGTTAATAAGATTAGCAACCATCTGAGCTGTTTCAGGATTCTGTCCAATACCGGGACCAATGCAAATAGCACTATATCGGCTAATATCGGGGATGGCGGTTAAATGAGAGTCGCAGCTATCGGTTAAGGCTAATGCTTCCGGAACCGAAGTTTGAGCTATTACATAACCACATTTAGGTATATTTATTGTGGCTAATCCCACCCCAGAGCGTATTGCTGCTTTTGAGCAAAAAATAGCGGCTCCCATCATTCCAAATGAACCCGCCATAATTAAAACATGGCCATAGCTACCCTTATGCGCAAATTTTGATTGGGTAAATAGTTTGGGCGAAATATCGCTTAGTGTGGTATAAAAGAAGGGTGAAGGGGCTTGAGCAATAGCGTCGGGATGTAAGCCTATTGGTAAGACGATCCAATTTTTTACGAAGGTTTCATTTTCGGCCATAAAAAATGCAATTTTTGGGAACTGCAGGCTTAAGATGTGGCTTGCCCTAACCACTGGGTTACTGTTTGGAACTGGGTTTTCCTCTCCAAATAGTCCCGAAGGGATATCAATGGCTACAATGGTTGCCCTTGAAGCGTTAATAAAGGAAATTAAATCGGCAGCAAGTCCTTCGATGGGCCTACTCAGGCCAGAACCATACAGTGCATCAACTACAATGTTTTTTGAGTCGAGTTGCGGAAAATCATTCCGACTAATCAACTGAAAGATATTCGGAGATACCTTTTTAAATCGTTCAAAATTAATTTTAAAATCTTCTGAGAAAGTTTTAGAATAAAGGTAATAGCATTGAACGTTAAACCCAGCATTTAGGAGTAAGCGCGCGAGGGCAAGGCCATCGCCCCCATTGTTGCCAGGGCCACAAAAAACGAGTATTTTTCTATTAGCATTGTATATGCTGGAAAACCATGTAAAAATTGCATAAGCGGCACGCTCCATTAGGTCAATTGACTCAATGGGCTCATGCTTAATGGTATAGGCATCAATACTTTTAATCTGGCTGGTTATAAATATTTTCATAATTGTCTAGTATAAAGCTAAGTTAAAACTTTTTTGAAGCATGGGGCTGGGTCGATTAATAAATTAACACCGGAAACCTGTAAATACTTTTAATGTTTAGGTAAAATAAGTTTAACAAAAACATTATACAACATTTTTTACGGGTTTGGAAATAAACCTTAAAACACTATTTTTGTCAATCTTGAAAATTTGAAGATAAACCAAAAAACATATTGTATGCTTAAGAATCATCCTAAAGGTTTGCTCATAGCGTTTTTTTCCAATATGGGAGAGCGCTTTGGTTTTTATACCATGATGGCTATTCTGGTGCTATTCCTGCAAGCAAAGTACGGCTTATCGGCCGAGCAAGCAGGGGGCTACTATAGCTGGTTTTATTTTGCCATTTATGCATTAGCCCTCATTGGGGGTTTAATAGCTGATGCTACAAATAGGTACAAAACCGTTATTCTTCTTGGAATCATCATCATGTTTGGAGGGTACACCCTAATCGCCATGCCGGACATGCCGTTAAACATTACACTTATCGGACTATTCATAATAGCATTTGGTAATGGTTTGTTTAAAGGAAACCTTCAAGCAGTTGTTGGTCAGATGTACGACGATCCTCAGTATTCCAAAGTACGCGATACCGGTTTTATGATATTTTATATGGGTATTAACATAGGCGCATTTTTTGCTCCCTATGTGGCTACAGGAATACGAAACTGGTTCCTTCGCTCGCAGGGATTTGAACACGATGCCAGTTTACCCTCGTTTTGCCATGCATTTCTTGATGGCAGGATAACCGACCCCGATTCAATTGCAAAATTTGAGGCTTTAGCCTCAAAGGTATCAGCTACCACTGTTTCAGGTACTGAGCAGCTAACCGATTTTGCTCATAAGTATATCGATGCCTTTGCCCGTGGTTACAACTGGGCCTTTGGTATTGCTGCATTCGCTATCTTAGTATCACTCTTTGTTTATGTGGTTTTCAATAAAAAACTGCCCAACAAGGAGAGAAAGGTCTCTGCTACACCTAAAACCAGTACTTTATATAATAAAAATAATTTGCTTAACATCATTGTTCCTATTTCACTGGTAGCCCTGACTGGCCTAATTTTCTGGGTTTTAGATGCTGATATTGCATTGGGTTTGGCTATTGGATTATTCTTTGGCTTTGTAGCCCTGATGTTTATGATGTCAACAAAGGAGGAATTGCCAAAGGTTACCTCATTGTTGCTGGTATTTGTAGTTGTAATTTTCTTCTGGATGTCGTTCCATCAGAACGGTTTAACTCTTACTCTGTTTGCTCGTGACTACAACGTTAAGGAGGTGGGGCCTTTTACCAATATTTTCTTTAATCTTTGGTCGATGCTTACCTTTATTGGAACCATTGCTGGGTTGGCTTTAATGTTTGGACGTGAAAAGATTCGTGAAAGGATTATAGGACTGGTGATGTTCCTGGTGCTTGGCTTTGCCACCTACTATCAAGTTCAGAAGTTTGGACAAACCAATCCTATTGCTCCTGAGGTATTCCAGTCGTTTAATCCATTGTTTATTGTGGTACTTACCTTCCCAGTAATGGGTGCCTTTGCCTGGATGAACAAGAGAAACATTGAGCCATCGACTCCAAAGAAAATTGGTATAGGAATGATTATTGCTTCCTTGGGCTTTGTAATTGTTTTAATTGGTTCACTAAATTTGGTTGCACCTAAAACTATCGAAGCACAGGGTTTAACTGAGTGGGGCAGGGTTTCACCATACTGGTTGATAAGCAGTTATCTGGTGCTTACCATTGCTGAACTTTTCCTAAGTCCTATGGGGCTATCATTTGTATCAAAAGTAGCACCACAACGTTTTCAGGGATTGATGCAGGGCGGTTGGTTGCTCGCTACAGCTATTGGAAATAAACTTCTATTTGTGGGAAGCTTTTTCTGGGAAAGAATCGAGCTCTGGCAGCTATGGACTATATTCATTGTTAGCTGTATTCTTTCGGCACTATTTATCTTCTCCATTATGCGTAGGCTTGAGGATGCAACCAAATAATTTCTGGATAAATGTTGGAAGGATGGGGCGTAAAGCCCCATTTTTCTTTAATCAACCTAAGAGGTGAAGAGATAAATTGTAAACCAGATAAATAAAGATATTTATAGTTTAAATTTAAAGGTTTATGTAAAATAATTTGGTAAAAAGGTGTTTATTGAAATAATTGGATTACCTTTGCAACGAATTGAGATATGCTTCAACTTGGAAATTTTACCGCATCTAGCCGATTCCCGGTCAAAACTTCAGTTAAGCCACTCCTCAGTTAACAAATAATTATTTATCAATCACAATCTAATTTTATTTTATGAACATTTACGTGTCAGGTCTGAGTTACCGCATTAACGATGACGACCTAAGGCAACTTTTCGAAGAGTATGGCCAAATTACATCGGCCAAAGTAATTACCGACAGGGAAACAGGGCGTTCGAGAGGATTCGGCTTTGTTGAAATGGCTAACGACGATGAAGCCCGCACAGCTATTGAAGAGCTAACCGGTGCAGAGTACGACGGTAAGGTGATTAGCGTGTCGCAGGCTAAACCCAAAACCGATAGGCCCCGTAACGGTGGTGGTTTTAACCGTGAGCGCAGGGGTGGTTTTGACCGTGGCGAACGACGCGGAGGTTTCGACCGCGAAAATCGTGGTGGAAACAGAGGCAGAAGAGATTTTTAGTCAATTTTGCAGATATTGTAAAGGGCAGCCACACAGGCTGCCTTTTTTATTGCTTTTTTGAGCGCTCAACTTTTATGGCAAAGTATTTGGTGTTCCCCCGCCAAGGAACCCTTATGTAGCGCTTAATGTAATGAATATTTACCCGTTCACCCGACAAGGCTATCTGTTCCAGTTCCCTTACCAGAGCGTCGTTTCTACGTTCAACTGAAAAATCGAAGGTTTCAGCAATAGGACTTGTGCCGCGTAGCGCTCCAAATGATTCAATACTCAATTTGGCTTCGTAAGTTTTAAAGATAACACCCTTCTGACTTATTCTTAAAATTCTGCCGGCCATTACTCCTTCTTCGTAGGAGCCCCAGTACAGAAAAGCCAGTATGCCAATGGCTGTTATCGCTGCAAGTAAAAGTATTTTCTTTAGCGTCTTCATAAGTTTTTAACTTTTTACAAACTTAATGAAATTCTAGTAGCGATTCATGAATTCCTTTATGTATATCGTACCAAAAGTCCGGCGGCACTGTGTTTATCTGTTTCAAAACGGGTAATCCAGCTATCGAGTTCGGGAGAGTTAACCCTATCTATCTCCTTTTTCTTTTTAAGGAATGCATAAATAAAATCGATGTTACGTTCGCTTTCCCAGAAAATGGATGCGTTGCGGCTGTTTATACGGATTGCTGTAAGTAATATAGAGCGACTGAATTTATCCTTTATGCCATAAAGCTACTCTATTACTTCAGGGAGGATATCTTCAGCCCAGGCCCTGTGAAAGAGGCACGTACCCAAGTTATCCATAACCAACTCGTTAAGCATACGTTTGGCATTTTCCCTTCCCAGTTGACGGGGCGGAACAAAATCCTTTCCGTAGTACATGTAGTACTTGCCCATGATGGCCATTGGCGATAGCACACCGGGAGTCCAGTACTGGTTTGGAACCATCCAGCCCGAATGGGCAAAGCCTATGTAAAAAAAAACTATCGAGAACAGCAGTACCTTTTTGGCGTGCCCGATGACGCGCCAATTTCCGAGCTCCCTCTCTTAGATGGAAAGCACCATTGGGGCTAACCATTTGGTCGAGTAGGGCTACACCAATATTAGCGTTATGCATGGAATCTTCCACTACACGGAAGCCATTGGGGGAGAAGATGGGACCCTCTTTAATGCCTAATTCTTCAGGGACTATAAGGCCATCGGTCATACATTCCATCAACCAGGATAGCACGCCTCCAACCGATATGGCATCGAAGCCCAGCATATCGGCATGGTGATTTAACTTTTCAGTGGCACGCTGGTCAAAAATACCGCAGAGTGGGCCCATGGTTTGGTATGGCTCATAATCTTTTTTGTATTCGCCGTGCATTTTTTGCAAACTGCTCCAAAGAGTTCTCCACAAGTGCGCTGCTGCTTGGTTTTAATGGTCTCCTCGTTGAATTGCTTGAGGTAATGATTTACAACAAAATCGTTATGTGTTTTTAGCCGTTCCTCCTCGGTCACGTAGATGGTACGATAGTTAAAGGCCACGATATCGCCCTTCATGGTGGCGTAGTTTATGCCAAAGGTGCCTCCGATTTCAAATTTTGGGTCGAAACGGTATTTGGTGGTGGCTTCTATATCTTTGGCAGCAAGGCGCTTTTGGTACCTGTCCTCAAATCATTTTTCGGCAACGGTTCTATCTCGGAAGTCTTCATCTACATAGGTACCCCCGTATATAATGGCAACAATGTTGTGTTGCTGTGCCATTTTGGTGCCAAACCCACATCGTCCGGCCCAGGTATCAACGTATGTGATTTTGCCCTAACGTATGGGCGCTGAGGCAATGGCCCCAAAATCGGTATACATTGAGGCTGGTCCGGTTGCCAGTATGTGCTGTTCGTTTTTATAACGTGAGCCAAAGGTGTCTAGTGCGTACTGCATCATGGAGTAAACGCCACCGCGTCCCTTATCCCAAATGCTTCGGGGACGAACGGGAATCAACTCAACCTCTATCTCTTCGCCATGTATTCGGTTTAGATATAGAATAGAGGGTGCGGGTGCTTTCCCTATTATGGAGAACATGTTTATCCCCAGGTTATCGAATACCAATCCGGCTCCATCCATTGACGAAATATAAAAACCATGCCAGTATGGCGATATCTCATTAACAATCAATCTGTTTGAACCATGGAATATTGAGCCTGCTAAAAAGCCCACACCAATGTTCAAGTTATTATGCTTGTGCGCCAAATGAATCCCTATATCGATAGGCCCCAAAAAACACCCACATCATATCGATTCACCCTGTAAAAACCATTTGATGCATCAATCATTAATGCTTTAATTGTAGGATTTGAATTGCTCTTTTTTAATACGTTTAAATTTAACACTGCAAAGTTATGCATTCATATATCTATTGTTAATTGAATAATAATACTTAGCAATTGATTGAATTGATTGAATATTAGTGATATGATTTAATTAGATGCTTATTAAACATTCATTTTCATTCTGGGGTCATCAACAATAATTGCTATCATTTTTTCATTGGATATAATAACTGTAACTTTGGGGCAAATTGGTTGGGATGATACTCAATTTTTTTTACCGGCATAATGCCTATAATCATGTTTTTTTCGATTTAGACCGAACCCTGTGGGATTTTGAACAAAACATGCGCGATGCGCTGCGCGATATATTTGCAGAGCATAAGTTGGATTCCATTTTTCCCGATTCCACAACATTTATTGAAAGTTTTGACCGAAACAACCATTACCTGTGGGATAAGTATCTTAAGGGTGAGCTAAGCAAGGATGTGCTTCGGTACAAACGATTTGAGGTGACCTTGGAACAGTTTGGCTGCAAGAATACTCCGTTGGCAAAAGCCTTAGGAGAAGAGTATTTGGCAATAATGCCATTGAAAACGGCACTGGTCCCGGGAACGCATGAATTATTGGAGTACTTGTCGGAACGCTACATACTTCATATAATCTCCAATGGATTTCAGGAAGTGCAGCTTCCCAAGTTGCAGCGGTCAAATATCGATCATTTTTTCAGGTGGGTAATCACTTCGGAGTACTCGGGCTATCATAAGCCAGATAAGCGGGCTTTTGGTTTTGCCCTGTCAAAGGCCAATGCCCGAAAAAACGAGAGCATCATGATTGGCGATGATTTGGATGCTGATATTTTAGGAGCAAAGAATTTTGGTATTGACCAGATATTTTACAACCCTAAAAAAATACTTCACAATCAAAGAATCACCTATGAGGTAAGGGATTTAAAGGAGATAATTAGAGTTTTGTAGCTACTTTAAAAGGGGATGTTGCTGGTATCAATGTTATTTGGACGGTAAGAGAAGTCATCAATAGGGTCGTTATTCATTTTTGAACTAAAGGTTGTTACTGAGGTTGATGATGTGAAATTAGTAGGCGGTATTTTGGTGTCGAATTCTGTTTCTGTCCAATCGGTGAACCTGGCCAGCTCCTTTTCGAATTTTAAGTTAACATCATCAATAGCGCCGTTACGGTGCTTGGCTACTATAATTTCAGCAAGCCCTAATGATGAAATTCCATTAATATCTGTTTGTCCATAGTATTCGGGGCGGTGGATGAATACAACAACATCTGCATCTTGTTCAATTGCTCCCGATTCACGAAGGTCGGATAGCTGGGGGCGCTTGTTTCCCCCACGGATTTCTACTGAGCGATTTAGCTGCGACAGGGCAATAATGGGTATATCTAGTTCCTTAGCTATGGCCTTAAGTGAGCGTGAGATGGTGCTCACCTCTTGTTCACGGTTGCCTTTGGTTTCAGAGGGTCCGGTCATTAACTGCAGGTAGTCAACAATTACAATCCCAATATTGTGTTGAGCCTTTAGTCGTCGGCATTTTGCCCTGAGTTCAAATATGGAGAGGGCAGGGGTATCGTCAATGAAAATTTTGGCGTCGGCTAGCTGCTTGGTTTTAACAGTAAGCTGTGTCCATTCGTCTTGGGTGAGCTTACCATTACGAATTTTTTCAGAGGGGAGACCCGATTCGGCCACCAGTAAACGGGTTGCCAATTGAATGTTCGACATTTCAAGTGAAAAGAATGCGACCGGTACCTCGTGATTAACGGCAATGTTACGGGCCATGGTGAGTACAAAAGCGGTTTTACCCATCGAGGGGCGAGCTGCTACAATTATAAGGTCCGATTTTTGCCACCCCGATGTTAGCCTATCCAATGCAGTAAATCCTGAGGGAACCCCACTTAAGCCATTCTTCCGTTTTCCTGCTTCCTCAATCTGTTTAAAAGCATTAATCACAATGTTGTTGATTGGTTGCGTATCGCTTTTAATATTTCCTTCGGCAACCTTAAAGAGTTCCATCTCGGAGAAATCGAGTAGCTCGTTAACATCAACAGCATCCTCATAGGAGCGTTTCTCAATTTCGGTGGCTACTCTAATGAGCTCGCGCTGAATGTACTTCTGTGCAACTATTTTTGAGTAATACTCCAAGTGTGCTGCAGAGCCCACCGACGATGAAAGATTTGCAATATATGAGGCACCACCAACCTCCTCAAGTTTGCCCTGCCTGCGCAGCTCCTCGGTAACAGTGTACAGGTCGATGGGTTCAAGTCGGGTTGATAGATCTTGAATGGACTTGAATATTATTTGGTGACTTTCCTTGTAAAAGCATTCTGGCTTAAGAATTTCGCTGGCTATTATTACGGCATCTTTTTCAACCATTATTGCACCCAGTACCGCTTCCTCTATATCAATAGCCTGAGGTGGTACTTTACCGGGTTCGCTACCCAGTGATTTAACTGGGGTGAATCCTTTATTTGTTTTTGCTCTTTCTCCTGCCATTTCTGTTCTGCATTTGATCGCAAATTTACTTGGCTTATTATGTAATACCTCATGTTTGCCTCCCTCTTTTTGCACAGATTGAATTGGATTACTAACAAGTTATTAACCGATTTGGTAATGCTCTATTTTTGAGTAATATACTATTGAGTGGCTGTTCAATACCTTAAAGAACCCTTCTAAAAATAGGAGTTGTAAATAAACTAAATTAAATTGAGTTAATATGATGCTAGTCAGTTTTCTTTTGCTAAATTTGATAGTGCAATTAATTTATACAAGTAGCCACGTTAGTGTGTAAATAATATTGATATGAACTTGAAACAGGTTGCATTTTCCGTTGTTTCTTTAATTTTTGTCATTTTTCTCTTCTCGTGCAGGCAAAACCGATTTGATTCCATTGTTACTACTTCAAATCAAAACCCATTAAACATAGTCCGTTTTGAACAGGCGCTGTTTAGCCTGCCCATTGATAGCCTTGAAACGAAATTTTCATTGCTTGCAAATAAACATCGCCGATTTGCTGATATGTTCACTCAGGGAATAATTAGAATAGGAAAGTCCGGTTCTCCTAACTTTTACTCCTATCTTGGGAATTTCCTAACAGATACTCTGGTACGGAATGCCTATAAAATGGCAACTCAACGCTTTCCTATTGGGCAGTCAGATTTTGAACGGGAGCTACAAACCGCTTTTGCTCGTTTTAATCACTTTTTCCCGAAGTACACTTTACCCGTAATTTATACATATGTTTCGGGTTACAACCTATCGCTGGCTATTGACGATAGCCTATTGGCCATTGGTTTAGATAGATATTTAGGGAGGGGAACCATCCAATACGCTCTGTTGGGAATTCCGGTTTACCAGCAACGAAAGATGCACCCTGCAAAGGTTGCTTCCGATGCAGTAAGGGCTTGGCTATATGGCACTTTCCCCTTTAACGATTCCATTAACAATTTGCTCAGCAACATGATTTACGAGGGGGAGGTAATGTATCTTACCAAAAGAATGCTGCCGCATCAGCCCGATTCTTTAATATTTGGGTTTACCCCCGATCAATATAAGTGGTGCTTATCGAACGAGGAGCCCATGTGGACCTACCTTATTGAAAATAAGTTGCTTTTTACCACAAATACTGTTGAAATAAATAAGATGATTAACGATGCCCCTTTTACATCGGGTTTTCCCAGAGAATCGCCAGGAAGAGCTGCGGTTTGGCTGGGCTACCGAATTGTTGAGCGTTTTATGGAACGTAATACTGAAATTGATTTGTCTAATTTGGTTAATATTGCAGATTATCAGAGTATTCTCACGCGCGCTAAATACAAACCATAATTTTGTGTCGGCTTAAGGCTAAACAAATTTAGTTTTGTCTTGTTTGATGTGTTGGTATTTTAAAAATACATTTATTACTTTTAGTAAAACTGAGCAACCCTTAAAATTAATGATATGAAGTCAGACATTGAAATTGCCCATGAAACGAAAATGAAGCCAATTACCGAAATTGGTGAGAAGTTGGGTATTGACCCCAACGACTTAATTCATTATGGCAAGTACAAAGCAAAAATTCCTTTAAAGTACATTGACAATGAAAAATACTTGCAGAGCAAATTGGTGTTAGTATCGGCTATTTCACCAACCCCAGCAGGAGAGGGTAAAACAACCGTTTCGATAGGCCTATCACAAGGATTAAATCGAATCGGGAAAAAAACAACCGTAGTTCTGCGTGAGCCATCCTTAGGGCCTGTCTTTGGCATCAAAGGAGGTGCCACGGGTGGAGGATACTCGCAGGTGCTTCCCATGGAGGATATCAACCTGCATTTCACCGGTGATTTTAATGCTGTAGAAAAGGCTCATAATCTACTTGCAGCATTAATTGATAATAACATTCAAAGCAAGAAACGCTCGCTTGGTATTGACCCCCGAACCGTAAAGTGGAAACGGGTGATGGATATGAACGACCGTTCTCTTAGGCATATAATAGTAGGGCTGGGAGGTACAACCCATGGAGTACCTCGCGAAACGGGATTTGATATAACCGCTGCTTCGGAAATTATGGCTATTCTTTGCCTTGCCGAAAATATGGAAGATCTTAAACGAAGATTAGGTAACATATTTATAGGATACACTTACGATAAAAAACCGATTTATGCACGCAATTTGCATGCTGAAGGTGCAATGGCTGCGCTACTTCGCGATGCAATCATGCCAAATCTGGTACAAACTATTGAAGGAACACCTGCTATTATTCACGGTGGACCATTTGCTAACATAGCGCAAGGAACCAACTCGGTAATTGCAACCAAAATGGGACTTTCGCTTAGCGAGTTTGTTGTAACTGAGGCAGGCTTTGGCTTTGACCTTGGTGCGGAGAAATTTATTGACATTAAATGCCAATATGCAGGATTAAAACCAAGTGCTGTAGTTCTTGTTGCAACAGTTAAAGCATTAAAATATCATGGTGGAAAATCGTTAAAGGATATTACCCAACCAGATGTTGATGCCTTAAAAAAAGGCATTGGGAACCTCGAAAAGCATATTGAGAATATGAAACTTTTCGGCATTTGCCCAGTGGTTGCTATTAACCATTTCACCACAGATACCAGTGAAGAGATTGAGGAGATAAAAAACACCTGTAAAGAACTGGATGTTCAGGTTGCCGAAGTTGATGTTTGGGGCAAAGGCGGCGAAGGTGCAATTGAATTGGCAAAGATTGTGAATAAGTTAGCCATGAACTGCCCCTACCAACATAAAACTCTTTACGATTGGAACTGGACACCTGAGGCTAAAATTGAAACCCTTGCTAAAAAGATTTATGGTGCCGAAGCTGTTGACTACACCGCTCAGGCCAAGGAGGATCTGAAAAAGGTTTACTCACTTGGTCTCGATAAACTTCCCATTTGCATGGCTAAAACTCAAAAATCCCTTTCCGATAACCCCGATCTTTTAGGCCGTCCAAAGGACTTTGTTGTTACCGTTCGGGAAGTGGAAATTGCTGCCGGCGCTGGTTTCATAATCCCCATTACAGGTCAAATTATGCGAATGCCTGGCTTACCCGATGAACCTGCTGCAGAAAGAATAGATGTGGATAACAATGGTATTATTTCTGGATTATTCTAAAATAATTGATTTGCAAGAATCTAATGGGGAGTTTTATTCTCCCCTTTTTCTTGCTTATATTAAGTAAAATGGTTTCGTTTATACTCGAAATATTTTAAAGAGCCAACTCAAACATAACTTCAACTATTCCTTTTGAAATAGCATTGGTGGTGTATCTATTCAGATCCAGCACCACTTTGTTCCTTTTAAATATGTGGTAGGCAATTCCAACAATCTGTCTAATTGTATCTTTTTTTGTTCCTAATTCATCGTAGCACATGATGCCGTAATTTCCGAAAATACGTACCCTCTTTTTCAAAAATTTAAGTTCAGCAAAGGCGTTCCAGCCATTGGCGCGAAATGAAATGCCTGTGTCGTCTGCCAAACTTCCCTCATGGTTGCCCAGAGAGGTAAATACCTGTCCCGTGGCCAATAAGCATTGACGATTCAAACGAAATCATTCCTGCGTGGGTTTACCATTGCGGGTAAAGATTGGTATTCCCCTTCCCGTATGCACCTGTGTACGAAAGTTGCATTCCGGGAACATGGTCGGGAAGTGGACGCATCGTAATTCGCCACTGTAGAGTTTTGTTGTTGTTTTTTCCGAGAGCATGATACCCTCTGCCATTATATACGCCAATAACCATTGAACCATACCGGCCAGGGTAGGCGGCGCTCACTCTTTTTTGATAGGATTCATCAATTAAACCACCAAAGAGCATTGACGCGTTTGCGCCAAAATCGGCTGATGGAAATATTTTGGTTTCATCAAGGAAATGGCTTGCAACTACACGGTAGCTATTTATCTTCTCCTCAAATTCAATCCATGGGGTTGGCACCTGTCCAATTTGCAATTATAGGTTCAGTAATTATACCCCAAGTTTCATTACTTTTTAATTCAATATAGCAGTATTTAAGCCTCATTTCAAGGGCTCCTTCACCGTCGCTTTCCTTATCAATTGTAAGATCGGGTGTTAGGCGTCCCGAAAGGTAATTGTATAGTTTTTTCTGAAAGGTAATGTAACCACGCTTTACCAAAAATTCATTGAAGTTACTTTTGCCCTCTTCAAAGTACTGGTAACCCAGAAATATCTGTGTTGATACCTAGTTGTTTTCGAATAGTTGAAGTATTCTCTGGTTTTGCTTTAGGATTAAGGAATCGGCACTTGACTGTCCAAGCAATGTAATAGACTATGAAGTTAAATTGATTAATGCCAGTAAACTTTTCATTTGTAAATTTTTTATTGCCGCAAAAATATTAATGTAATATTAAAAAGATATTGACAGGTGAAATTTAAGTTTAATAAATTGTTAAATGCTGATAATACTCAAAATTTAAACGATGTTTAAATCGGAGCATTATTTGTTTTAATTCTCGTATGGGATGAGGCACGAAAATATTTCTTATTCAGCTCTTATCCTTTATCGCTAAATTGTATTTTTGTGATTCTACTGTTTAACAATATAGTTTTTTTTGCGTTACATTGTTTAAAATGAAGTTTAATGCAGGGTAAGAGATATATATTTTTAGGTTTGGTTTCATTTTTAGCGCTTTTGTTTTTGTTACTTTCGTTTATTTCTACACCCCCTGGGGGCGATAGGTACAAACATATAATGCCTTGGCGCGATACAGTGCTGCAGTCAGCTATTATTAGCCCAATACCCATTCCAGAGAAGTTGAGTTTTGCAGGCGAGGAGGTGCCCCTTCAATACTTTGATGTCCGCGAAGCTCTCGACAGGGAGCTACAGGTGAATACCTTTTGGCATTCTCAAACCGTGCTATTGCTCAAAAGAGCCAATCGCTTTTTTCCTGTTATCGAACCAATACTGAAGGATCAGGGTGTTCCCGATGATTTCAAGTATCTTGCAGTTGCCGAAAGCGGTTTAATTCAGGCCATTTCGCCAGCTAAGGCAGTTGGATTTTGGCAACTTCTGGAAACGACCGCCAAGGAGTATGGTCTTGAGGTAAATAAAGAGGTTGATGAGCGTTGCCATATAGAAAAATCGACAGTGGCCGCCTGCAAATATTTTAAAAAAGCATACGTGAATTATGGTAGTTGGACCATGGCTGCCGCTTCGTATAATTTTGGCCAAAATGGAATAACCCGTCAAATCGACAGGCAGGATAGCAACTCATATTATAATATGATCTTGGGAGAAGAGACGGGACGATATGTTTTTCGTATTCTTGCCCTAAAGGTAATTTTTGAGAACCCTAAAAGATATGGATTTTACCTTGACGATCACGACTTGTACCCTCCTTTTGAATACTCAGAGGTAAACGTCGATACAGCAATTAATAGTATTGCCCAGTTTGCTCAACAGCTTGGAACAAACTACAAAATGGTTAAAATGTTGAATCCCTGGTTAAGGGAAAGCTACCTACCCAAAAGGCTAAACAAAACCTATGAAATTAAAATACTTAAACAGGGATTTAGGGAGGGAGCTTATAAGTAATGGAAATGAAGGATCGCAAAACGGAACTGACTATTCATGCAAATGAAGAGGGGGAAATTACAGTTGAGGGGGCTCGGGTGCATAATCTGAAGAACCTCGATATCACTATCCCCCGCCATAGGCTTACAGTGATAACCGGTTTGAGCGGAAGCGGAAAATCATCGTTGGCTTTCGATACCATTTATGCCGAGGGGCAGCGCAGGTATATGGAAACTATGTCGGCATATGCCCGTCAGTTTCTTGGCACACTGGAACGTCCCGATGTAGATAAGATTTCGGGTTTGAGCCCTGTAATCGCAATTGAACAGAAAACCACCAGCAATAACCCTCGTTCTACTGTTGGAACAACTACTGAGATTTATGATTTTCTTAGGCTTTTATACGCCCGTGCCTCAACAGCATACTCATATCGAACCGGTGAGGAGATGGTTCGCTACACCGATAGCCAGATTATTGATCTTATTAACGTACGATTTAAAGGTAAGCGTACGGCCATTCTTGCTCCTGTTGTTCGTGGCCGAAAGGGACACTACAAGGAACTTTTTGAGCAGTTACGAAAAAAGGGCTACCTATATGTCCGTGTCGATGGCGAAATAGTGGAGCTTCGTCCAGCAATGAAACTCGACCGTTACAAAATCCATCATATTGAACTGGTGGTCGATAAGCTACGGGTGGGCGATATCGATGCCAAACGCCTGAACCACTCCGTTTCCACAGCCATGAATGTGGGTAAGGGAATAATAATGGTACTTGATATGGATAGCGGCGAAAGCCGCTACTTCAGCCGTAACCTGATGTGCCCCACTACGGGGATATCGTACGATGAGCCTGAACCCTACACCTTCAGCTTTAATTCACCCAAGGGGGCATGCCCCAGCTGCAATGGCTTGGGCTATGTTAGCGAAGCCGACATTGAGCGTATCATTCCCAACCCTAAGCTAAGCATAAAGCGTGGCGGAATTCAGCCCCTTGGATCATACAAAAATTCCTTGATTTTCTGGCAACTCGAAGCCATTGCTGCCAAGTATGGCTTTACCCTTTCCGACCCCATTGAGGCCATCCCCGAGGAGGCTTTAAATGTTATCCTTTACGGTTCTGAGGAGCAGTTTAAACTTAAAAATCCTGGGATTGGTGTTAATTCTTCCTATTTTCTTAGTTTTGAGGGGGCGGTAAGTTATGTGCAGAATCATCAGAATAATGATGAAATATCAGGTAAGGGCGACAAATGGGCGAATCAATTCATTAAACAGGTTACTTGTCCCCAGTGCAATGGTTCACGACTCAGGAACGAATCGCTGTGGTTTAAAATCGATGGGAAAAGCATTGCCGATGTGGTAGCAATGGATATCGAGAATCTTAACCAATGGTTAGATGGACTTGAGGATAGGTTACCCACGCGTCAGCGTGTCATAGCTGTGGAAATTCTTAAGGAGATACGCGAACGTGTTCGTTTCCTGCTCGATGTGGGATTGGGCTACATTTCCCTGAATCGGGGTTCAGCAACCCTTTCAGGTGGCGAGAGCCAGCGAATCCGTTTGGCTACTCAAATCGGTTCGAAACTCGTAAACGTCCTATACATACTCGATGAGCCCAGCATTGGCTTGCATCAGCGCGATAATGTGAAGCTCATCAATTCGCTCAAGCAGCTTCGCGATGCGGGCAACTCTGTAATAGTTGTTGAGCACGATGAGGAGATGATTCGTTCTGCCGACTTTGTGGTGGATATTGGCCCCCGCGCTGGGAGGCATGGCGGAAGGGTTGTTGCAGCCGGAACACCCAATGAAATACTACAAGCCGACTCACTTACGGCAAAATATTTAAAGGGAGAATTAGTTATTCCTGTGCCTAAAGAGCGTAGAAAGGGAAATGGGAAGATTTTGACTGTAAAGGGTGCCCGCGGAAATAATCTTAAAAATATTAATGTCGAATTCCCTTTAGGAACGTTCATTTGCCTTACCGGTGTATCGGGAAGCGGTAAATCAACGTTGATTAATGAAACCCTATACCCGGCTCTTAGCCGGCATTTTTACCGTTCATATTCTCAGCCACTTGATTTCGACACAATTGAAGGGCTTGAGAACTTAGATAAGGTAATTGATGTTGATCAATCGCCCATAGGTCGAACCCCCCGGTCAAACCCTGCCACTTATACCAATGTTTTTACCGATATTAGAAAGTTATTTGAACTTACACCCGATGCCAAAATTCGCGGGTATAAAGCCGGACGTTTCTCATTTAATGTAAAGGGCGGACGATGTGAAACCTGTAAGGGCGGAGGGTTACAGGTAATTGAAATGAACTTTCTGCCCGATGTTTACGTTAAATGCCCCGACTGTTTTGGCCGTCGCTACAACCGCGAAACGCTCGAGGTAAAGTATAAGGGCAAAAATATCAGCGAGGTGCTGGATATGACTATTAACCAAGCTGTTGAATTCTTCGAAAGCATTCCGCAGATTCACCAAAAGCTAAAGACTCTGCAGGATGTTGGCTTGGGTTACATAACCCTCGGGCAATCATCCACCACGCTTTCGGGTGGTGAAGCACAGCGTGTAAAATTAGCTACCGAATTGGCTAAACGCGATACCGGCCGCACGCTTTTTATACTCGATGAACCCACAACCGGCTTGCATTTTGAGGATGTACGCGTATTGCTGGATGTGCTCAATAAACTTGTTGACCGAGGAAATACGGTGGTAGTTATTGAGCACAACATGGATGTAATCAAAACCGCCGATTACATTATTAATTTAGGCCCTGAAGGTGGTGCTGGCGGTGGTTACGTGGTTTGCATGGGTACACCCGAGCAGGTAGTCAACTCAAATTGTGGTTATACCGCTGCGTTCCTAAAAAGGTACCTGAAGTGATTTGCCAGTTTTAAATTTTTGTTGCTGTTACAGTATTGGTTTTGATTTCAAATTCAATATCCAAAATTTATATATGGGTTATTGTTGTTTGTCGTTTTGATTAATATCCTTATACCAACCCGAGTAAAACAGATAGTTGCGGGCAATTCGTTCGTTGGTTTCGCGGCTTAGCGCAGGGTCAACCTTTTTGACAAACCTTGCCGGAACTCCAGCATAAACCGTAGCGGATTCAATAATCGTTTTCTCAAGAACAAGCGCATTGGCAGCAACTATTGCTCCTTCGCCAACTACTGCATTGTCCATTACGGTGCTACCCATGCCGAGCAGGGCACCATCTTTTACCTCTGCACCATGCAGTATAGCACCATGGCCTATGGAAACATCATCGCCTACCTTAATAGTGGTTTTTTGGTAGGTGGTATGCAAAACGGCGTTATCCTGAATGTTTACACGGTTCCCTATTCTGATGGAGTTAACATCACCCCGGAGAACAGCACCGTACCAGATGCTGCAATCATCGCCAATTTCCACATCACCTATAATCACTGCCGTTTCGGCAATAAAACAATTTTTACCAATTTTTGGGGTTATGCCTCTTAGTGGTTTAATGATTGCCATTTTTTTTGTAATTTTTGCAAATTTAACATAAGTCCTATTGTAAAACAATTATTGTGCCCCAGGAGTTCACAAAATATGTTAGGGTACGACTTTACGGAAACCTTAACGATTTTTTACCTAAAGCCCGTCGTCAGTCAGAATTTACTGTTAACTTTTGGGGTTCCCCAACAGTAAAAGATATTATTGAAGCAGTGGGAGCGCCCCATGTCGAAATTTTTTTCATTCAGGTTGATGGAGAGCCGGTGAATTTCGATTTTAAAATCAAGCCAGGTAGCCTTGTGTCATGTTTTCCTAAGTTTTTTAATATTCCAAAACCCGAGGGATACATTTATAGGATTTATCCTGAACCTCCACGTTATATTTTGGATGTCCATTTAGGAAGGCTTTGTGCCTACCTTCGCCTATTAGGAATCGATACACTATACAGTAAAACCTATTCCGATGAGCAGATTATAACCCTGGCAGTGGAGCAGCAGCGCATCATTCTTACCCGAGATATTGGCATACTTAAAAACCGTAAAGCGGTGATGGGTTACTTTGTTCGCACAACAAAACCCAAATATCAACTCATTGAGGTGGCAACCCATTTTAATTTAAAGCAGCACTTCAGTCCCTTTTCGCGTTGCTCAATATGTAACGAAGCGGTGGAAACAGTTAGCAAGGCAGCGGTAAAGGATTTAGTTCCCAAAACCACCTTCAAAATTTACAGTGAATTTTATAAGTGTAAGGGGTGCGGGAAAATCTACTGGGAGGGACCTCACTTTGTTCGAATCAATAAGATGTTTAGAAATATTCTATAGCATTTCTTGGAATGGTATAAAAACATGTCGTAAAATATGTTTTAAATCGATTGCTATGTATAAAAAAGCCTAATTTTGTGTCAGTAATTAAAATGTTTCAATGATATCAAAATCCTGTAAAACAATATATTATGCTTACAGGTTTTGTAAAAACTAAACAGCATCTTTATGGATAAACAAAAAAATGTCCAGGAGCTGGACGAGGTTGTTGTTCGATTTTCGGGCGATTCCGGTGATGGTATGCAGCTTACTGGAACTCTGTTTGCCGATGCTTCGGCACTTTTTGGCAATGATGTGAGCACATTCCCCGACTATCCGTCAGAAATTCGTGCCCCACAGGGCACCATTGGTGGGGTTTCGGGTTTTCAGGTTCACTTCGGTAGCCGTAAAATGAATACCCCCGGCGATTACTGCGACGTGTTGGTTGCAATGAATCCAGCAGCCCTCAAGGCAAATGATAAATGGGTAAAAAAGGGTGGTATAATTATTGCCGATGTTGACCAATTCAACGAGAAGGGGTATCAACGGGCTGGTTATAAAACCTTTGATGCCATTACTGAGCTTAACCTTCAGGATTTTAAGGTGATTTTTGCTCCCATTACCAACCTCACCAAGGAAAGTTTAAAGGATAGCGGGCTCGATAACAAGAGCATTATTCGAAGCAAAAACATGTTTGCCCTTGGCATGGTTTACTACATTTTCGATCGTCCACTTTCCTTTACAGAAAAGTTTTTTGAAAAGAAGTTTGCCAAGAAACCCGAAGTTATTGAGGCCAATAAAAAGGTGTTGCACGATGGCTATAACTATGCGGCAAATATTCAGGCTATTCCAAATACATACAAGGTTAAAGAGGCAACAACGCTACCAAAGGGAAAGTATAGAAACATTAATGGTAATACCGCTACCGCATGGGGTTTAATTGCAGCAGCCGAAAAGGCTGGTTTACCCCTCTTCTGTGGTTCGTATCCCATTACCCCTGCAACCGAAATATTAATAGAACTGGCTAAGCGTAAGGATTTGGGTGTTAAAACCCTTCAGGCCGAAGATGAAATTGCAGGTATTTGTACCGCAATTGGTGCTTCTTTTGCTGGGAATTTTGCAGTTACAACCACTTCGGGGCCAGGTTTGTCCCTAAAATCCGAGGCCTTAGGCCTTGCGGTGATGACTGAGCTACCATTGGTAGTGGTTGATGTTCAGCGTGGTGGTCCCTCTACTGGTTTACCAACTAAAACAGAACAATCCGATTTGATGCAGGCCCTTTGGGGACGCAACGGTGAGGCTTCCATAGTTGTTATTGCTGCCAGCACACCCAGCAATTGCTTCGATTATGCCTTTATGGCAGGGAAAATTGCAATGGAACACATGACCCCCGTAATGCTGTTAACCGACGGCTACATCGCAAATGGTTCTGAACCATGGAAAATTCCCAACATGAAGGATTACCCCGAAATTAAACCCCCCATTATTCACGAGGGAACCGAGGGTTACCAACCCTATGCCCGCGACGAGGAACGCTTAGCCCGAGGTTGGGCATTTCCTGGGAAAAAGGGGATTTCTCACCGACTTGGCGGCCTTGAAAAGGACTTCATAAAGGGGACGGTTTCTCATGACCCCCTTAACCATCAACGGATGGTTGATATCCGCGCTGCAAAGGTTAAACACGTTCAATATTTCATCCCAGAGCAACAGGTTATTGGCGATCCAGAAGGCGATCTGCTTGTTATAGGCTGGGGTGGAACTTATGGCCATCTATACGATGCAGTTAGTGAAATGCGGGCTAATGGTAAAAAGGTTTCGTTATGCCATTTTAACTACATTAATCCGCTACCCAAAAATACACCTGATATTTTTGGTCGATTTAAAAAACGGGTGGTTTGCGAGCTCAACATGGGACAATTTGTCAACCATCTTCGAATGAACTTTCAGGAATTCAGTTATTTACAATATAATAAGGTGCAGGGGCTGCCATTTACAGTGGCCGAACTGGTGGATAGGTTTAATCAAATATTGGAGGGTAAATAGCCATGGAAGAACAATATATGAATTATACACCGCAGGATTTCAAAAGCGATCAGGAAGTTCGTTGGTGCCCGGGTTGTGGCGACCATGCCATCCTTAATGCCGTTGTAAAGGCGCTACCTGAGGTTTCCAAACAGTTGAAGTACAACCTTGAACGTTACGTGTTTGTATCGGGTATTGGCTGTTCAAGTCGTTTCCCATATTACGTTAACACCTTTGGCTTCCATGGCATTCACGGCCGTGCCTCTGCTATATCAACCGGTGTTAAAGTTGCCAATCCAACGCTTAGCGTTTGGCAGATAACTGGCGATGGCGATGCCCTTGCTATTGGAGGTAATCATTTCATTCATGCCATTCGTCGTAACATCGACATTAATATTTTATTGTTTAACAACCAGATTTACGGTTTAACCAAGGGACAGTACTCACCAACTTCGCCCCTGGGAGCCATAACCAAAACATCTCCCTATGGAACGGTTGAGCATCCTTTCCGTCCGGGTGAATTGGTAATTGGTGCACAGGGTAAGTTTTTTGCCCGTTCACTGGATGTAGATGTTAAGTTGACCGCTGAAATTATGGTTGAAGCGGCAAAGCACGATGGTACCTCAGTTGTTGAAATCCTACAAAACTGCGTAATTTTTAATGACGGTGCCCACGATTACATTGCCGATCGCGAGAACCGCGACGATCGCGTTATCATTCTTCGCCATGGCGAAAAGATGGTGTTTGGCAAGAATCGTGATAAGGGATTAATTCTTAGTGGCCTAAGCCTTAAGGTGGTCACAATTGGTCAGGGTGGTTTCACCTTGGATGACATCCTTGTTCACGATGCCTACAACCCAAATCCTGGCGTTCATATGATGCTGGCCAACATGGAATATCCCGATTATCCCGTTGCCCTTGGTATTATCCGCAATGTAAAGGATTCAACCTACGATGATAACGTTCGCGACCAAGTACTTGAGGTTATGAAAAACGCCAAAATAAAATCGGTTGACGATCTGCTTAACAGCGGTGATACATGGGAGGTCTAAATTTTTTAATTGATTATAGTTTAGGGCTGCTTTATTAAGCAGCCTTTTTTTTGAAAAAATTATCAATCAAGTTTTTAACTTATGGTTTTTATGGTTAATATGTGCTAAATTTGCTTATTGATTTTTATAAAATGAACTAACTATTGTCCTTATGTTATGATGAGCTTTAAACGTTTTGCATGCTTGACATTGGCATTGTTTGCTTTAGCTCTATCCGATATGGTTTCTGGTCAGGCCCCCATGTTCAAGCAGATTTTCAACGATGCAGAATACTACTTTTACCTGCAGGATTACAAGGAAGCGCTTCCTTTGTATCAGAATCTTAACAAATTGGATTCTACTAATGCCAATATTCTTTATAAGTGGGGAATGTGCTACTTAAATATTCCGGGTTTAAAGCATAAAGCCATTCCGTATTTAGAAAAGGCCAGTCAAAACGTTAACAACCGCTACCGTGAGGGCTACTACCGTGAAACAGCAGCTCCACCACAGGTGTATTTTTACCTGGGCCAAACCTATATGGTTAATTTTAAATTCGATGAGGCCCTTATCGCTTTTGAAAAGTTCAAGCAAACACTCGATGTAAAAGATATTTACAACCTCGATTACGTAAATCAGCAAATAAAAGCCTGTAAGGTAGCCCGCGAGTATGTGTCGCGTCCCATTGCTTTGGTTACCGAACATCTTGATATCTTCCCCGAACAAAATAAAAACTGCAACTATCCGGTTCTGTCGGGGGACCGAAAATCTATGGTATTCTCTGTAAAGGAAAAGTTCTACACGGCAATTTACTATGCAACATACGTTGATGGGAAATGGCAGAGGCCCAAAAACATAACTCTTGATCTGCGAATCGAAGGTGAGGTGTACCCCACTGCACTTAATCTTACCGGCGATTACCTAATTATATTTGTAAACGAAATAACATCGGGCAACCTTTATTTTTCTAATCTGGTTAATGGTAAATGGCAACCGGTTAAAAAGTTGCCTGTTCCAATCAACTCTAAGGACTGGGAAACATTCGCATCTCTTTCAAGCGATGGTGCTACGATGTTTTTCACATCAAATCGTAAGGGCGGTTATGGTGGAATGGATATCTATAAAACAAGCCTTCTTTCCAATGGTAAATGGTCTGATCCGGTTAACCTTGGTCCTACAATAAATACTCCATATAACGAGGAATCCCCTATGCTTGGTCCCAATGGCAAAACGCTTTATTTCGCTTCGCAGGGGCACAACAGCATGGGTGGATTCGATATTTTCTATTCCATTAACTTAGACGGTAATACATGGGCTTCGCCCATTAACTTGGGTTATCCGTTTAATACTCCCGATGATGAGTACTTCTTCTTCCCATTAGATTCCCTTGCAGGAATCATGCCCATGGCAAAGACCGATAGATCAACCTTTTACGAACTTTACAAGGTGAGTATTTACCCCCCGGGGGTATCGCGCAATATTGATGTTTTTGGGAAAATCTATCTTTCCGATAATGCTGACATTAAATCCGATAGCATTTCCGTTGAGGTTAGGGATACTGCCAACAACATGGTTGCTTTATCTTTTCCACTCTCCGATGGCTCCTACAGTTTTACCATTAAACCCGGTCGCTATACCCTAATGGCAAATAGTGAGTTTTACACCATGTCGCCAATAAATATTGATATTCCTATATCCTACAATCAGGAAAAGTATCCCTTGGATATTCGTCTCGATGCTAAGCCCATAACCTCTACCGAGGTTATCAAGTTTAACTACATTCTCTTCGATTTCGACAGCTATACACTTAAACGCGATGCATTATTTGAACTTGAGAAGGTTTACAAGTTGATGATAGATTATCCGTCGCTTTACATTGAGGTAATTGGACATACCGATAGCAAGGGCTCACCCATGTATAATTTGATGCTTTCGGCTCGCAGAGCTAATGCAGTTGTAGAGTATCTGGTTAATAAGGGTATCGATGAAAAACGCTTTGTTGTTCGTGGTATGGGTTCTCTTGTTAGCTTTGCAGCCAACACCAACCCCGATGGTACTGATAACCCCTATGGTAGAAAACTGAACCGTAGGGCAAGTATCAGGGTTTTCAACCCTAACAAACAAATTAATATTGAGTATGCCGATGTACCAGAACATTTGAAACCGCAAAGTTCGAACTATACCATTTTGCTAGCCCCAATTGAAGAGCAGATATCGCCGGAGATGATCAAAAAAGTTGAAAAAACATTTGATATTAAGCTTCGCGAATTTGTAATCGGCTCTAGAACTCTCACTTGCATGAAGGTTTACAAAAACAAGTCCGATGCCATTGAACATCTTAATGCTCTCATCGATATGGGTTTAACCATGGCATCACTGGTAAACGAGGACGAGTTGCAGCTCCTTGTTGCTGCTCTTAGGAAAAACCTAATAACAAAACAGAGCGTGTTTACCATTCTGGTGGCAACCAGCGAAATTCCACTCACTCTCGATTTCTTTAAGGGCTTCATGGTAACCGAGGAGGTGGGCGATGATGGTTTATATCGCTACTACTTTGGTGCTTTCAACGATAGGAATATGGCCATGGAGCATCTCGAAAAAATCAATTCATTGGGTTTCCCCAATGCCATTCTGGTAAAGTTGGAAAAACACAAATGACAGCTAACTTTTTGGAGAACTCAGTTGTAAAGCTTCGGGCGCCTGAGCCCGAGGATGTGGATTTACTCTACAGTTGGGAAAATAACATGGAAATTTGGAAGGTGAGCAATACGCTTACCCCTTTCTCAAAGTTTTTGCTTAAAAAGTATATTGAGAACTCGCATCTCGATATTTGGGAAACCAAAGAGCTCCGGCTGATTATTGAGGCAAAGGACCAGAATTCGCTTATGAACGTTCCCGTTGGCTTGATTGATCTTTTCGATTTTGACCCCTATCACTCCCGTGCCGGAGTTGGCATATTAATAGCAAACAAGGAAAATAGACGTAAGGGCTATGCTACCGAAGCCCTTAGGATTTTAATTGCATATGCATTCGATTTCCTTCAGCTTAATCAGCTTTATGCCAACATATCGGTTACCAATGAGGTAAGCCTCCGGCTCTTTGCAAATCTGAGTTTCGAGCGGGTTGGCGTAAAAAAGGCATGGCTAAAAACTTCAAAGGGTTGGGAAGATGAAGTTTTACTTCAGCTCATCAACCCCAGATTTCAGCTACATCGGAGTTAGTGTTATAGTTCAAAATGATTTTCAACACGCTTCCATAGCTCTGCAGCTTGTGGATTTTTATTGTAAAACTCATTGGTGGTTTTGCAGTAAGTGTAATCGTCTTGCCATACCTTGCCGTTCTCGGCAATTTCGGCCAACGCCCGGGCAATATACTCTACCTCGGCATTAGTTGTGGTTGGATGTAACGACCACCTAACAAATCCGGGTTTCTCCGATAAATCGCCCTTATTAATTAGTTCAGTAATCCGGTGCGATTGTTCATAGCTAACGTTCAATAGAAAATGTCCATAGGTTCCAGCACAAGCACAACCGCCTCTCATCTGTATCCCGTAACGTTCGCTTAGGAGGGCTACTATAAGGTTGTAGTGGACGTGGTCAATATAGAACGATATGGCGCCAATTCGGTTGAGACAGTTATCGGCTAAAATGTGAAGGCCTTTAATTCCTCGTAAATTTTTGAAAGCTAGCTCAACAAGTTCCGTCTCCCGCTGGACAATGTTATCGATGCCCATTTGTTCCTTAAGCCTAATGGCAAGAGCCGAACGGATGGACTGAAGGAACCCTGGCGTTCCCCCGTCTTCGCGCCGCTCAATGTCGTCGATGTATTTGTATTCGCCCCATGGGTTTGTCCAATCAACCGTTCCGCCTCCGGGATGGTCGGGTACCCTGTTTTTATATAAATTTGAGTTGAAAATTAATACACCAGAGGCGCCGGGTCCTCCTAAAAATTTATGGGGTGAAAAGAAAATGGCATCCAACCGTTCCAGTGGGTCCGATGGATGCATATTTATTTCGATATAGGGCGCCGATGCTGCAAAATCCACAAAGCATAATCCTCCAGCTTCGTGCATCACTTTAGCCAGTTCATGGTAGGATGTTTTTATTCCGGTTACGTTGCTACACGCAGTAAAAGAACCAATTTTCATGGGGCGGTCTTTGTACTTTTCAAGTGTTTTCCTTAGATTTTGCGGTGAAACTAAAAGGTTTTCATCGGGCTCAACTACCACTACTTCGGCTATGGTTTCATACCACGAGGTTTGGTTGGAGTGGTGCTCCATATGGGTTATAAATACTACTGGACGTTCCTTGGGGTTCTGGAAAACAAAACTTTTGTTCTTTAGCCCCAAAATCCGCTGAAACTTATTTACCGATGAGGTCATGCCGAAACCTGAGGTAACTATAACATCTTCAGGCCCAGCGTTTACATGGCGTTTAATTTCTTTAAGGGCATAGTGATAAGCTTCGGTCATGAATTTTCCGGTGTAGCTGCTTTCGGTATGCGTATTGGCCACCAAGGGACCGAAAAGATTCACCATTTTCTCCTCAATGGGTTTGTAGAGCCTGCCGCTAGCCACCCAATCGGCATAAACCATTTTCTGTTTCCCATAAATGGTTTTATAGGTTGCATCAATGCCTATGATGTTTTTTCTGAATTTTTCGAAGTGTTTTTCCATGTTGCTCATGGCTTTTTATGTTTTTGCTTATTTAATAAATTTGTAATATCTGTAGCGCTTTAATTTGAACTATTAATTGTGTTAAAGTTTAGCTGAGAGGTTAGGAAATTCATTGAGCAATTTCCATTTTTCATTACCACTTACATCAAAAATTTGGTGCTTTATTCCATTGGTAACTAAAAGGTACTGGGCTTTAAGAATGTAGTTGTAGCGGGCAATCTGCTCAATTACTCCATGGGTAATTTCAACGCTTGGTGCTTTGCATTCAGCTAATAATATCGGATTACCCTTTTGGTTGTAAACCACTAAATCAGCCCTATGGCTAACCTGATTAAAAGAAAATGCCACCTCAGTGGTTATAAGTCCAGCAGGAAGTTTTTGCTCTGCAATAAGGTACGATAAAAGATGTTGTCTAACCCATTCTTCAGGGGTAAGTGGTACAAATTTTTTACGGTTGATGTCAAAAATAAACCTACTGCCATTCTTTTCTGTAATTCGAAAATGGTAGTTGGGAAAGTTAAGCTTTATAGTGTTTATATCATCCCGCATGTCGCAAATTTATAAATAATAAGTTTTTGGCAACAATCTCAATATTTTATTCATTTTTGTTAATCGTATTTTATGCTTATTAAAGAATAAATTGCTGTATTTAGCGCTTATTAAGGCGAAGTATGTTTAAAAACACTATTTTTACATTGCACTATTAGCCGTATCTTTGCCAAAATATACCTAAGTGTAAATCCTTAAATAAATAAAGCATGAAGACAAAAGAGGAAATTGTTCAGAATTGGCTTCCGCGTTATACAGGACAAAAGATTGAAGATTTTGGCACACATATTCTTTTAACCAATTTTCGTGGTTATCTGGAGTATTTTTCAAAGCATTTTAATGTTCCCATTGTTAATCCCAATGCCAATATGCCATGTGTTACGGCAAACGGCATAACCATGATAGATTTTGGTATGGGTAGCCCCAATGCGGCCACCATTATGGATTTGCTTAGTGCTATTAAGCCCAAAGCAGTTCTTTTCCTCGGAAAATGTGGTGGTTTAAAAAAGAAGAACGAGGTTGGCGATTTCATCCTGCCCATAGCAGCTATACGGCATGAGGGAACCTCAAACGACTATATGCCTTCCGAAGTACCTGCACTGCCTGCGTTTACCCTGCAGCGTGTGGTGTCGTCGACCATTCGAAACCATAACCGCGATTATTGGACCGGCACGGTGGTAACTACCAACCGTAGGGTTTGGGAATACGACGATAGCTTCAAGGAGTACCTTCGTCGCACCCGCGCCATGGCAATCGACATGGAAACTGCTACCATTTTTACGGTTGGTTTCTATAACGAGATTCCTACAGGAGCTCTGCTGCTCGTAACTGATCAACCCATGATTTCCGAAGGCGTTAAAACCACTGAAAGCGATAAAAAGGTCGATTCACTTTTTGTTGAGGAGCAAATTCAAATAGGCATTGAATCATTAACCCGACTGATTAACAATAGCGAATCGGTTAAGCACTTACGTTTTTAATTTAATGGTATGGCTAAGCAGAGTCAGACAGTTGATGCTTTTCAGAATATCCTAAAAGAACTTAGGAGTAAGATTTACAAACCCATATACTTTCTGACTGGCGATGAGCCATACTTTATCGATAAAATCTCTGATTTTATCGAAAGTAGCGTGCTGAGTGATGCCGAAAAGGCCTTTAATCTCACTATTGTTTACGGTCGTGATATTGCTGCTGGCGATGTAATAAATGCAGCTCGCCGTTTCCCCATGATGTCGAACTATCAGGTGGTAATAGTTAAGGAAGCCCAGGGCATGCGTAATATTGGCGACTTAGAAATCTACCTTAAGACACCTCAAACTTCAACCATTCTGGTTATTTGTCATAAGCTTACCGATGGCAAAAAGGCTGGCGACAAGATATCGGGGGTTGTAAAGCTGGTCAAACAGAAAGGGGTTTACTTTGAGTCGAAAAAGTTTTATGATTACCAGATTCCCGATTGGGTATCGGCTTATCTTAGGGAAAAGGGGATCAAAATCGACCCGGTAGCAGCCAACCTGGTAGCTGAGTTTGTGGGTAACGATTTACATAGACTGGCCCATGAGCTGGAAAAGCTCATTATTACTTTACCTCCCAATAGCAAACAGATACAACCCTCCGATATTGAGCGAAATATTGGTGTCAGTAGGGAGTTTAACCGTTTTGAGCTAACTAAGGCTTTGGGCGAAATGAATTTCGCCCGTGCCATGCAGATTGCCGACCATTTTGCCCATAATCCAAATGCTAATCCATTTGTACTTACCATTACTGCTATTTATCAATACTTTATAAAGTTATTGCGCTATCACTTTTTGGCCGATAAAAATAAGGCTGCAGTAGCCAAAGAACTTGGTGTTAATGAGTTTTTTGTTGCAGAATACGAACGTGCTGCTAAGCGTTATAGCGCAGGGCGTTGCGTGGGTATCATTCATTTGCTGAGCGAGTTCGACATGCGCTCCAAAGGTGTAAACAATGGCTCAACCGATCATGGTGAACTTCTTAAGGAACTAATATACCTTATTATATTTGGTAAATGACAATAATTATTTTACTCGTAACGGTTGTTGTTTCAGTAGTAGCATGGGCTAACAGCGCTCTTTTTCAACGTTTGCTGCTGAACCCCTACCTAATGGTGCGTCATCGGGAATGGTATAGGTTGATAACGCATGCCTTTATTCATGCCAACTTTTTGCACCTTTTAATAAACATGTTGGTGTTTCTTTCGTTTGGACAGTATATCGAAATAGTTCTTAGGCAGCTCCACGTGTCGGGAATCATTGGTTCTGCCAGGCTTCACTTTGTTGTTTTGTATATTGGCGCAGTGGTGGTTTCCTCCACAACTACTCTTTACAAACATCGAAATAACCCTTACTATCAAAGTGTTGGGGCATCGGGGGCGGTTTCGGCGGTAGTGTTTTTTAGCATCTTTTTTAATCCGCTCGATAAGGTTTACCTTATGGCTATTATTCCGATACCCGGTATAGTATTTGCTATTGCTTACCTAATATATTCAAGCTACATGAGCCGAAAAGGCGGCGATAATATTAACCACGATGCCCATTTTGTGGGGGCCGTTTTTGGCTTTATCTATCCCATTCTGATTAGCCCTCGTTTACTTCTGTTTTTTCTGCGCCAACTTGGTCTTGCATAGCTATGAAAAAAAACGATGCCCATATCGTAATTCATAATGAGTGGCTTGACCCCCATTCTCTACAACTAGTTGCCATTATGAGTTTTTACAAAGGAGCATGGCTTTGGGTTCGAAATCGAAACCGCACCACATGGGAGCTACCAGGTGGTCACATTGAACCCAGCGAGAATCCTGAAAGCGCAGCCAAACGAGAACTCTTTGAGGAAACGGGTGCCATTCGATACCAGCTAAGGCCCCTATTCGATTATGCTGTAAAACTTGATGACGCTGAGAGCCATGCACGGATGTATAGCTCTGTAATTGAAGAATTGGGATTGCTTCCCGATTGCGAAATTGCAGAGGTGAAACCTTTTATAAATATTCCGGATACGCTAACATACCCTCGTGTTCAAATCATGCTATTCAACTACACCCTTGATTTTTTAAAGGATAGCAGCATAAATATCGAAAATGGCCGATAGAACTTACATTTGGCATACTGGAGAATTCTACTCCGCCGATGCACCGGTGCTAAGGGCATCAAATAGGGCTTTTCGATATGGCGATGGCCTTTTCGAAACCATTCACTGCTATGGTACTGAACCTCGATACCTTTCTTTACACTACCAGCGCTTACTCAAAGGTATGGAGCTAATGGATATGGAATCCCCTTTCTGGCTGACAGAAAAGAAGATTTATGAGGCAATTGTTAGATTACTCAATAAGAACAGATTTTTTGGCAGCACCCGCGTTCGGGTAAGCGTATACCGCGAGGGCGAGGGGCTTTATACACCCGATGACAATACGGTTAGTGTGGTTATCGACTCAAAACCTCTTGATTATAGCTATTATAGTTTCAATAGCAACGGATTGGTAATAGATATTTTTCCTGATATTCGCAAGCCTATTAACATACTCTCGTCTATTAAAAGTTGTAATTCATTGATTTATGTTAAGGCGGGTTTGTTTCGTCAAACCAGTAAGTTAGACGATTGCGTAATTCTTAACGAGTTTGGGCGCGTCGCCGAAAGCATCTCGTCCAACATTTTTGTAGTAAAAAATGGCGAAATTTTTACCCCGGGAGTGGGAGAGGGGTGCATTCCAGGTATAATGCGCAGGGTGGTGATAGATTTAGCCCAAAAAATGGGCTACAAGGTATTCCCCGATGTTGCTCTCAACCCAAAGGTGTTCCGAACCTGTGATGAAGTATTTCTTACCAATGCAATAAATGGAATTCAATGGGTTCTAGGCATGGGACCTAACCGCTATTTCAATACCATCAGCAAACAGCTAAGCATTGAACTTAACAAGAAAACCTTTTCGGCATCAGTTTAGGTTTGGGTTATCGGGAAGTATTGTCCACACCTTAAATTTCTCACCCAGTTGTTGAACAGCGAAGTACCAACTGTCATAAACCCCTTTCATAATGTCCATCTGGGGGAAATTCACAACCACCCAGGATTTTTCATTTAGTTCATCGTTAAGTTGATTGGGACCCCAACCAGAATAGCCAATAAAAATTCTGAGGTTTTGCGAATTAACCTTTCCAGCTAGCGCCAGAGCTTTAAGAACATTGATATCGCCATTCATAAATAAGCCGTTACCCAATGGCATCGAGTTTGGGATTTTGTCGCCAAAGGTGTGCAGAAAATTAAGTGTTTCCGGGCTAACAGGGCCGCCTACCGAAACGTTTACGTTGATATCCGGAAAATCGGTAATAATATCTTTTAGGCTGATGTTGAGCTTCCGGTTGATGATGAATCCCATGCTTCCATTGGGGTCGTGTTCAATGAGATAGATAACAGTTTTTTTAAAAAACGGATCGGTAAGCGATGGCTGTGCAATAATAACCCTACCTGCCTTGGGGGGTATTTGCTTGTATTTGATATCGAAGATGTTGAGATCAAGTTCGTTCCCTTTTGCCATGGCATACCTCCTTCCTTCATTTTTTTCTGCATGTAATATATCTAAAAATATGCCAAATTTTATTGATAATCGATTTTGTTTTGGTTAATAAATCGATAACATTGATGAAATTCTTTATTTATCAGTTGAATATTTTACTATTTTGCGCAAAAAATTGGTAAATGGAGAATATCAAGCAACCCCGTTTGATACATAGCATCATCCCAATAGCCTCTCTCATACTGTTTCTTACGCTAAATGTAATCTACTTTGGCGATGAAACCCTTTCGGGGGCCAATCAAATTGCTTTGCTTCTGGCTTCAACTATAGGCTCAGTAATAGCCATTAGGCTTGGTTATAAGTGGAATTATATCAGAGAAATTATAGTAAAAACTATTGGTTCGGCCATGCCGTCGATGCTTATTCTTATGCTTATTGGCGCCCTAGCCGGCACATGGATGATTAGCGGTGTGGTACCAACGCTTATATACTACGGCTTGAAGATTCTTCATCCCAAAATATTTTTGTTTGCCACCGTGGTAATAACCTCCGTGGTATCGCTTGCAACCGGTAGTTCATGGTCAACTGTTGCTACCATTGGTGTTGCCCTATTGGGCATTGGAGATGCTTTGGGCTATAATCATGCCATAATTGCAGGTGCGATTGTTTCTGGCGCCTATTTTGGCGACAAAATGTCGCCGCTTAGCGATACTACTAACCTGGCCCCCGCCATGGCCGGAACTGATCTGTTTACGCATGTAAAGTATATGATCATTACAACAATTCCTTCATTAACAATCACACTTATCATTTTTCTGGTTATAGGACTTAGGTTTGAACCACAAGGCACTATTGATGTTCAAACCACAATGAATACACTAACCTCTACTTTCAACATCGCTCCGTGGCTTTTGCTTGTACCCATCTTTTTGATTATAGTTATTGTCAAGAAAACGCCTCCATTGCCATCAATTATGTTTGGTGTTTTGCTTGGTGGTATTTTCGCTTTATTTTTTCAACCTCACATTGTTGAGCAGGTATCAGGAGTTACTGAAAACTACCCGAAGGCCAGCTATATAGCAGTAATGAAAAGCATGTTTGGGGAAGTAACGATCGATTCGGGTAATGCCCAATTGAATGAATTACTTACAACGCGCGGCATGGCCGGTATGATGAATACCATTTGGCTTATTATAACGGCAATGATTTTTGGTGGTGTTATGGAATCGGCAGGTTTGCTTGTTAAGATTACCGAAACTATAATTCGCTTTGCAAAGACAACCGCATCGTTAGTGGCTTCGGTTGTGGCTAGCTGCTTGTTTTTCAACATTACTGCTTCAGATCAGTACATTTCAATTGTGGTTCCAGGGCGAATGTTTGCCAAAACTTTTCGTAAAAGGGGTTATAAGCCTGAGCTGCTCAGTCGTACACTGGAGGATTCAGGAACAGTAACATCGGTGCTCATACCGTGGAATACCTGTGGTGCAACACAGGCTGCAGTATTGGGGGTTTCCACTTTTAGCTATGCCCCTTATGCCTTTTTTAACATCATTAGTCCATTTATGAGCATCATAATAGCCATCATTGGTTATAAAATCCGTCGCTATTCCCCTGAAGAGATGAAGCAAATTGATAAGGAGGAAGAAAACCGGGAGGTTGAATTAAAGTTTGAACCGGAATAAAAAAGCCCCGTTAAGGGGCTTTTTTGTTAATAGAGTTTGGGGTACCTTTTGGGATTAGCCTCGTGTATAAGGTTGTAAATGCCTTCGAATACATCCTCGGCATTGGGGTTCGAGAAGTAATCGCCGTCGGTGGTGTATGCCGGACGATGCTCTCTTGCTGTTATGGTTTTTGGGGGTGAGTCGAGATAACGGTAGCCCTCACGTTCCTCAACCACTTTTTGCATCATGAATGCTGTTGCTCCGCCGGGTACATCTTCATCAAAAAATACCACTCGGTTGGTTTTCTTCACGGATTCTAGGATAAGGTTGGGAATGTCGAATGGCAAAAGGGTTTGCACATCAATGAGTTCAACAGAGATGCCGAAATCCCAGAGTTGCTCAACAGCTTCCTGTGCAATCCGAACACAGCTGCCATAGGTAACTAGGGTCACATCGGTGCCCTCGTGCAGAATTTCAGGGACACCAAGTGGTATTTTGTATTCTCCTATATTTTCAGGTCTCTTTTCCTTTAAACGGTACCCATTTAGTGGTTCAATAACCAGTGCCGGGTCGTCGGCCTCGAGCAGGGTGTTGTAGAAACCTGCGGCTTGGGTCATGTTGCGGGGAACGCAAACGTAAACTCCTCTGATTGAGTTGATAACCATGCTGAGGGGTGAGCCGGCGTGCCAAACGCCTTCGAGCCTGTGTCCACGTGTGGTAATAATTAGTGGGGCCATCTGTCCGCTTTTTGTTCGCCAGCGAATGGTTGCCAAATCATCGCTCATGGTTTGAAGGGCATAGAGTAGGTAGTCGAAGTATTGAATTTCGGCAACGGGCCGCATACCCCTGAGGGCAAGCCCTAACCCCTGTCCAAGAATGGTGTTCTCCCTTATTCCGGTGTCTGAAATTCTTAATTCGCCATATTTCTTTTGCAATCCCTCGTAGGTTTGGTTAACACCACCTATACCACCAACATCCTCGCCAAATACTACCAGTAGCGGGTTCTTTTTAAACTGTGCATCCCAGTTATCGCGAAGTATCTCACGACCGGCAACCATTGGTGAATCGTCTTTAAAAATCGGAGGAACGCCCTTTATCTTCCATGCTGCACGATCGGTTTCGCAGTAAAGGTGTGAGCTGTACCTGTCATAGCCATCGTGCATGTTGCGTTCTAGCCAGGCAGTAAGATCGGCCTGAAGCTTTTCACGCATGGAGCAATCGGTACAAACATGACGCAGAATGCGCTTGGCTGCACTCATGATATCCTTACGGATGGGGTTGGGAATGGCTCTCAGCTGTTCTGTTATCAGTCCTACCTTATCGATATGCTCCCGCTTACAGATGCACGAGCGGTTATCGATTATTTTTATGAGTTCGTCGCGCTCCTTTTTGATGGGATTGGTAAAATCGGTCCAGGCCTTTTCTCGCGCCGATTTTGCATCGGCTAGTGCTTTTGCTTCTATATCGGTCAATTCTTTTTCGCTGGCATAATCATTTTCAATTATCCAGGAACGGAACTGGGCGTTGCAGTCAAACTCTTTTTCCCATTGCAGCCTCTCGGGCGATTTATACCGCTCATGTGAGCCTGAAGTTGAGTGTCCCTGGGGTTGAGTGATTTCCGTAACATGGAAAAGAACAGGAACCTGTTCGGTTCGCGATTGCTCTACACCTTTTGTGAAGATCTCTATCAGTGCAGGATAGTCCCACCCCTTTACCTTGTAGATGCGTATTCCGTTAACATCACCCTCTCCTTTTTCAAATCCCTTAAGTAGATCCGATATGCTTCCCTTTGTGGTTTGGTAATCTCTTGGCACTGAAATGCCGTAGCCATCGTCCCAAACGGCAACTACCATTGGAACTTGAAGCACTGCTGCAGCGTTTATGGTTTCCCAGAAATGTCCCTCCGATGTGCTGGCATCGCCAATTGTGCCAAAAGCAACCTCGTTCCCTTTTCTGCTAAACTGCTCAAAGTTCCAGAGCTCCTTGTTGTGCCTGAATAATTTTGAAGCCCATGCCAACCCAAGCAATCGTGGCATTTGTCCCGCTGTTGGTGAAATGTCGGGGGTGCTGTTTTTCTGCTTGGGAAGGTTCTTCCATGTACCATCGGGGTTAATGCTGCGGGTAGCAAAGTGGTTGTTAAAGGTGCGTCCTGCATTACCGGGGTTAAGGTTGATGTCGGTTTGCCCGTAAAGCTGGGCAAAAAACTCCTCGGCTGTGAATAGCCCTGCAGCCATCATAAACGTTTGGTCACGGTAGTAACCGGAACGCCAATCTCCATCATTAAAAGTTTTGGCAAGGGCTATTTGGGCTAACTCTTTCCCATCACCAAAAATGCCAAATTTAGCTTTACCGGTTAGAACCTCTTTTCGCCCCATAATGCTAATATTACGGCTAAGCAGTGCAATGTAGTAGTCGTTTAGTATTTCGTCCTTGGAAATGTTAATTATTTTAGCTGTGCTCATTGTAAAAATAGGATTGAGTTTACCTGTAAACAAAAAAGCCTGCTAAATGTTTTATGGGTAATTCTTTTGCTGAACTTTTCCATTCTTTACTTGTTAAACATTATGGTTAGAGGTTGAATGAATTAACTTTGCTGAAAATTTTATAGTGATGGTATTTTTTAAGTTAGTTCTGGTTGCCTCTGCTATTTTGGGTATGGCTATTTTGGGTATGGCGGTAAAGATTTTGTTTCACAAGTCACATCGGTTCCCTGAAACATCAACGGGTCATAACCGTGAGCTTCGTAAAAGGGGAATTACATGTCCCCGTACCGAAGAAATTAAGAGTTGGGGGAAAAATGGCAAGAATACTGCTTGTGCCACTTGTTATGAGCATGCCCGCAAGTAATTGTAAATTAAAAACGTAATGGTATGGCAACTATTAAACTGATTGTTCTTGCGGTGGTTTTAATTGGGTTTGTATTTTTTGCCCTTTCAATAAAAAGTATTTTTAAACGTCGCAAGCCAAATTGCGATGAGTCCGATTTGGGATACTCCTGTGGATGCGGTGGAGGCGAAAATTGTTCGTCCAAAACAGCAGCCAATGGAATTTAGGGAATTACCTTTTTTTTCATGCCTTCGTCCATCCAAATCCTATACTCGCCTTTATTACCGGCGTATATAAGATATACGTTTATATCTTTGTTTCGTTCAACAAATTCTTTTGTCCAATCCAATCCCTTAACCATGAAAGCTGTGGCTAAAGCATCAGCTTTGGATGCGCTTGGTGCAATAACTGTGGCGCTGAGCAGGTTGTTAAGTTCTGGAAATCCCGTTTTGGGATTTATGGTGTGTGAGTACTTTTGCCCGTTAACCTCAATAAATTTTCGGTAGTTGCCCGAAGTGGCAAGTCCTTCCCCCTGGCCAATGGTTACCTTAGCCTGTAGATTTTCACCCGGAAGGGCTCCCTCCATTGGCCGGTCTATTCCAATTACCCAATCTTTATTTGAAGGGTTTACTCCATCTGCGGTTATTTCGCCACCCACCTCAACAAGGTAATTGGCAACGCCTTTTGATTTGAAAAATTCCCCGACAACATCTGCCGTGTAACCCTGCGCTATTGCATTTACATCAATCTGAATATTTTTATTGGCTTTAATCAACCTGTATCCGTTCAACATAAGCTGGTTCATTCCAATTAGCGGTAGAAAAGTTTTAATTTTGGCTGAATCGATACCCTTTGATTTATCCGGGCCAAATCCTATTGCCCTGACAATAGGCCCTACGGTTATATCAAAAGCGCCATCTGTTAAGTGGTAGTTATTAAAAGAGGCTTCAATTACTTCTTTAAGAAGTGTGTCAATGGTATCAATTTGATTGCTGTTTACCTTGCTTATAATCGATTCGCTGTTGTATATTGACATGGAGTAGTCTATTCGGTTCAGAATGGAATCGATTTGAGTTGAAAAATCTCGATATAGTGAGTCGTAGTAGGTGATGCTGTAGGTTGTCCCCTGAGTAAATCCATTTAACCTGATGTACGATTTGTGTGATACGGGCTTGCAGCAGGCTAATGCTAATAATAGTATTGGAATGGCTATATTTATCTTCATATCTGCTTAAGTATTTGTTACGCAAAGATACGTTTATTGATTGACCGTTTCCATTTTATAGTGTCTCAAAATTTTACCATCTTTTTGCTAACTTGCCACAAATTTGAATTGGTATGCTAAATCTGCTCGGTGAACAGTCGTATTTGAGTTCCTATCAACTCGATATTTACGATACCTCGTTTGACAAGTTGATGCAAAAGCGCATTTATAAGGTGTTGCTGATATGCAGCAGCTACGATGCCTTTTTGCTTGAAGAGGACGGACGTATTGATGAGCAAATATTTAACGAGTACGTCTCGTTAAACCTTCGATATCCTCCGGTATTCATTCAGGCTCATACTGCCCGCGAAGTACTTAGGATTTTGCAGGAGGAACGAATCGATTTGATTATTACTATGCTCAATGTTGGTGAGATTGATACCTTTAACCTTGCCAAAATGCTTAAGGTTAGGTATCAGTTGATTCCCATTGTGGTGCTTACCCCGTTTTCGCGCGAGGTCTCGCTCAGGCTCCAACGCGAGGACCTAAGCGCTATCGATTACGTTTTCTGCTGGCTGGGTAATGCCGATTTACTGCTGGCCATTATTAAATTGATTGAGGATAAGATGAACGCTGAACACGATATCCTTGAAATAGGTGTTCAGGCAATTATTTTGGTTGAGGACTCGGTTAGGTACTACTCATCGTTTCTGCCCAACATATACAAAATTGTTTTCCGTCAAGCCCGAAGTTTCATGACCGAGGCACTGAACGAGCATCATAGGATGCTCCGCATGCGTGGCCGCCCTAAAATTCTGCTCGCCACAAATTACGAGGATGCGCTAAACCTTTACAGAAAATACAAAAATAATATATTGGGGGTTATTTCTGATATTAGCTACAAGGTTGAGAATAAGCGCGACCATGTTACTAAAGCAGGTTTAAGGCTTTGCCGCGAAATTCGCTCTGAGGATCCCAATATCCCTTTCCTTCTCCAATCGTCGGATTTGTCCAATAAGATTTATGCTGATGAGCTATGCGTTGGGTTTTTGCACAAGTACTCAAAAACCTTCAGTTTGGAGCTGCGCGATTACATTCTGAATAATTTCGGTTTTGGTGACTTTGTATTTCTTGACCCCGATACCATGGCTGAGATTGCCAGAGCATCAGATCTGAGTCAGCTTCAAAAGCTAATACTTACTATTCCCGACAAGTCGCTGGTGTATCATTCCTGCCGAAACGACATCTCAAAGTGGCTCAATGCCAGGGCGATATTTTCAATCGCCCAACTTTTTAAGCCCATGACCCTTAGGGACTTTAAAAACACCGACGATGCACGAAAATTTCTCTACTACGCTATCTCGGCCTACCGATTGAGCAAGGGGAGGAGCATTATAGCTAAGTTCGATCGCGATACTTTTGACGAGTACAAGTTCTTTTCTCGTATTGGCGATGGATCAATCGGTGGAAAGGCTAGGGGATTAGCCTTTATCAATCAGGTAATACGTAATCATAATCTGTTTAATAAGTTCGAAAACACCATTATTACCATTCCACGAACTGTTGTCTTAAGCACCGATATATTTGATGAGTTCATGGAACTGAACAACCTTTACAACATAGTGCTGCAGGATTTTGAGGATGAGGAGATTTTAAGGTGTTTTTTGGAAGCCAAATTGCCCGAAAGGGTAAAGATCGATCTTAAAAAGGTTATATCGGTGTTTAAACGGCCATTGGCGGTACGATCCTCGAGCAAACTAGAAGATTCCCATTATCAACCCTTTGCTGGAATTTATTCCACCTATATGGTGCCTTTTGCTTCTGACCCGGAACATATGCTTGGCAATTTGGTTAAGGCTATAAAAGCTGTGTATGCCTCGGTGTTCTACAAGGCCAGCAAGGCCTATATGAATGCTACACAAAATGTTATTGATGAGGAAAAAATGGGCATTGTAATTCAGGAAATATGCGGTAATCAATTCGGGAACCTATACCTTCCATCGCTTTCTGGTGTAGCCCGAAGCATAAACTTTTACCCTATTGGTTCCGAAAAAACCGAGGATGGAATTGCTAGCATTGGCTATGGTTTGGGTAAACTTATTGTGGATGGTGGCGTAGCTCTTAGGTTTTCGCCTAAGTATCCCAAAAAAATCCTTCAGCTTTCCTCTCCCGAAATGGCCCTTAGGCAAACCCAGAAAAAATTTTACGCCCTAAATGTTGATCCGTTAAGTTTTCAACCCCAGGTTGACGATAGCATGAATCTTTTTAACCTCGATATTAAGGAGGCATACCTTCTCCCCGATTTTAAAATGGTTACCTCAACCTACGACATGCATTCGGCTATCCTGCGCGATGGCTATTACGATGAAGGCCTTAAACTGGTAACCTTTGCCCCTATTTTAAAGCATAAGGCATTCCCCTTGGCTGACATTCTAAACAAATTGCTTGAAATTGGCCAGCACGAAATGAATAACCACATTGAAATTGAGTTCGCTGTAAACCTTAACTCTCATTCTGGTATGCCTAAGGTTTTTAACTTTCTGCAAATACGCCCCATTGTTGAGAACGAGCAAACTGAACTAATTAGTTGGGACAGTATAGATGTGAACCATGCCATTTTGTATTCAAAAAGCGCATTGGGCCATGGAACTGTAAATGGTATCGTCGATTTTGTTTATGTAAAACCCCATAGCTTTAACCCGGCACGCACAAAAGATATTGCTCATGAACTGGAGCAGGTAAATAAGCGCTTTATTGAACTTAAGCGAAACTATGTGTTAGTTGGACCAGGCCGATGGGGTAGCAGTGACCCGTGGTTGGGAGTGCCTATAAAATGGTCGCAAATTTCTGAGGCGCGGGTAATAATTGAATCTGGCATCGAAAATTTTAGGGTTGATCCCAGCCAGGGCACTCACTTCTTTCAAAATCTCACCTCTTTCAGAATAGCATACCTCACCATTAATCCCTATATAAATGATGGAACCTATGATGTAGCATTTCTAAATGCAAGGCCCGCATGGTACGAGTCGGAGTTTATACGCTGTGTTCGGTTCAATGAACCTCTTGTAATCCAAGTCGATGCTAAAACAAATCAGGGTATTATTTTAAAGCCTGAAAACGATCGATTGCTTTAAAAATTATAATGAAAAACTCAAAAAAATGTTTAATATCATATTTTTTAATGGCTTTTTTCTTTTGAAATATCATTTTAATGCTTCAATTTTGAAAAACTTTTAAGGGGTAATTCTCCCGTATGAATTCATTAGTTAAACAACTAAAAACAATTAGCACAATGGATGTTAATAAATTAATGGCTGAACTTGAAATGAAACACCCAGGCGAGGTGGAGTACTTACAAGCAGTTCGTGAAGTTCTTGAGTCGATTAATGAGGTTTACAACCAGAATCCCCAGTTCGAATCTGCAAAGATAATTGAACGTATGGTTGAACCCGACCGTATTTTCACCTTTAAGGTGCCCTGGATGGACGATGAAGGTAACATTCACGTTAACATTGGCCACCGTGTTCAGTTCAATAACGCCATTGGACCCTACAAGGGTGGTTTGCGTTTCCACCCCAGTGTAAACCTCTCAATTCTTAAATTCCTAGGTTTTGAGCAGATATTTAAGAATTCTCTCACCACACTACCTATGGGTGGTGCTAAAGGGGGTAGCGATTTCAACCCTAAGGGACGCAGCGATGCTGAAGTTATGCGCTTCTGCCAGTCGTTCATGTTAGAGCTTTGGAAGCACATTGGCCCTGAAACCGATGTACCTGCTGGCGATATAGGTGTTGGTGGTCGCGAAATCGGTTACCTCTATGGTATGTATAAAAAACTTGCTGGCGAAAACACTGGTGTTCTTACCGGAAAGGGAATCAATTGGGGCGGCTCGTTGATTCGTCCTGAAGCTACCGGTTTTGGTGGTACCTATTTTGCACAGGAAATGTTGGCTACCAAGGGGATGTCCTTTGCTGGTAAGCGCGTTGCCATTTCTGGTTTTGGTAATGTTGCCTGGGGTGTAGCTCTTAAGGTTACAGAACTGGGTGGAAAAGTGGTAACCATTTCTGGTCCCGATGGCTATATCCTCGATGAATCTGGCATTAGCGGTGAAAAGATTGATTACTTATTGGAACTACGAGCTTCGAATCAGGATATAGTTGAACCCTTTGCTAAAAAGTTTCCTAGCGCTAAGTTCATTGCCGGTAAGCGCCCCTGGGAGGTTAAGGTAGATGTTGCTATGCCTTGCGCAACGCAGAATGAACTTGGAAAAGCCGATGCCGAAGCGTTGGTTAAGAATGGTGTAGTTTGCGTTGCTGAAGTTGCTAACATGCCATGTACTCCCGAAGCTATTGAGGTGTTCCAGCACAATAAAATTCTCTTTGCCCCTGGTAAAGCTGTAAATGCTGGTGGTGTAGCTACCTCTGGCCTCGAAATGACTCAGAATAGCATGAAACTCAGCTGGACCAGCGAAGAGGTTGATGCTCGTCTGCACCAGATTATGAAAAGCATTCACGAAGCTTGCGTTAAACACGGTACCGAAAAGGATGGCTATGTTAACTACGTTAAGGGAGCTAACATTGCCGGTTTCCTCAAGGTTGCCAATGCTATGCTCGATCAGGGCTTAATCTAATTCGATTTTTTATAATTCCTTTTTTTAAGGGCTCAGCAATGAGCCCTTAATTTTTTAATAAAAAATCGATATTGTGTTGCTTAGTTTGCTTTGGTTTGCGAAGTAAAAATTTTTTGTTGTGGGAGGCATGTGTGAGTAAAACTATTTGAGTCCGATTTTGCCATACAGGCCCTTTTACGTTTCTCGAAACTTAATAGATTTGTAATAATTACAAGACTTTTTTTAGGTAGGGTTGGTGCAAGGCCACATAATATTTGCTGTGCATCTCCTTTTGTTTAAAAGGGTAATTAAAGAACCCAAGCCAATTGCAACTGCCCGGGGGTAGCCATAACACCGATGCCCAATTGATAATAAATAAGGGATGATATAATTTTTATTGTTTACGGATTTGATGCAGTATAGTTGGGAACTTGTATGGTGGCTATAATGTGAATTATTGTATGTACACAATATCAATATCGAGATTGCTAAAATTGGATATTCAATATATTATGAAAACCCTTCCAAACTGGGTGGTTGAGGTGATGAACAATTTATATTTTTTTGATAATTGCTGTATCGATAGTAATGTTAAACTAATTGAGACCACTTAAAGTTTTTTATTGTGCAGAATTTGCATTCCAATTTGAATCAAACTACTAGTATTTTCCCAAATAGCGAAACGCCCCTTTCGGGGCGTTTCTTATAGGTTCTGTTTGCTCTCAGCAGCTAAATTTCTGTCAACTTTTTTTATCAGACCCTGAAGTACATTGCCCGGTCCCAATTCAACAAATTCGGTTGCACCGTCGGAAATCATGTTTTGAACGGTTTGGGTCCAGTGAACCGGTGCTGTTAGCTGTGCGATAAGGTTCCTCTTTATTTCTTCGGGGTTGGTGGTGGGCTTGGCGTTTACATTCTGGTAAATGGGGCAAATGGGCTGGCTAAAGGGGGTAGCATTAATGGCAGCCTCAAGTTCCAGCCGTGCGGGTTCCATTAAGGGGGAGTGAAAAGCGCCACTAACTGCAAGTTTTATAGCACGCTTGGCACCAGCTTCGGTTAATTTTTGGCAGGCCACTTCAATTCCTTTTATTGAGCCGGAAATAACCAATTGGCCAGGGCAGTTGTAGTTGGCTGGTACAACAATTTCGTCGATGGAGGCACATATTTCTTCTACCTTTGCATCGTCGAGGCCGAGAACGGCTGCCATGGTAGAGGGCTGCATTTCGCAGGCCTTTTGCATGGCCATGGCACGCGCCGATACCAGCCGAAGTCCATCTTCGAAACTTAGTGCTCCAGCGGCTACCAGTGCCGAAAATTCACCTAACGAGTGTCCGGCAACCATTTCGGGCTTAAAAGATTCGCCCAAAACCCTAGACAAAATCACAGAGTGTAGAAAAATGGCAGGTTGGGTAACTTTTGTTTGTTTTAAATCCTCGTCGGAGCCTGCAAACATTAAGTCGGTTATTCTGAATCCTAAAATCTGGTTTGCTTTTTCAAATAATTCCTTGGCTAAGGGTGAACTTTCGTATAAATCTTTACCCATGCCAACAAATTGGGCGCCCTGTCCGGGGAAAACATACGCTTTCATAACAAAAAGGGTTTTAAGTTTGTGAAGGCAAATGTAAAGCAAATTTCATTAATACGGAAAGCAATAGGTAATGTATAGCTAATCAGCAGTTCAGAAGTCGTGCATCATTTCCCCAACCGGAATATCTTTCAAAATCTCTCTTTTTTCAACAATTTCTACTCTTCCGTTTTTATAAACATCAATTGCGCTTTGATAGAACGTTGCGTCCATAATCAAGTTGCAATAAATGGTAAAATAATCGTTGTTAAAGGTAATAATCGGGGGGGTTATGTTATGGGTAATCCTTAACAGCAAATCCTCGCCGGGGTACTCGGTGAAATCGATATCTTCAATACTTGAAATTATCCGGTTTGAATCGATGGGGTAACATGTGTGGCTTACAAAAAATTTTAGAAAATCGATAACGGTGCTATGGTTAATTATAGGTGCTTCCTCAGCAAATATATCGTTTACACTTTTTAATGAACCGTCAAGTAGTATGGTTTTACCCTCGCTATAAGCAATTCTATAATGGAAGGTTGGAATTCCCCCAAAATCGGTTAGCTGATATAACTTGAATTTACTCTGGAATGGAATGGGTAGGGTATCAAGCTGACAGCATTTGTATGAACCAATAATGCTTCCGTACCTACTGTTAATAGTTTGAGCCAAACGTGTAAATAGCGTAGGGTTTATTGGGTTCTGCTGCATAAGAAAAAAATTTCCTATGCAATTTAGGATTAAATTCATTTCAAGTCAATAGAAACTTTTTAGGCTAATTGTTAACCTAGTAATTTGATTTACTTCTTTTTTTTCGTTTATTTGTTTTCAAAATGCTAATAAATTGATAAATGGATATTCATACTAATTTGTTATAAACTAAAAAATATGCAAATGAGATTACACACTCTTATTGTCATAATGGTTGCATTTTCGCTGAATGCGGCAAAGGCACAACTATTTACAGTTTTTGGTCACGATGTTGGGTTTATTTATATTGGCCCAAAGGTTGGGATGAATCTTTCAAAATTCAGTCAATGGTCCTATTCTGACTACACGGTTAAAAACAGATTAGGTTATCAGTTTGGTATGGTTGGTGAGTTTGGTTTCACCAATCGTTTTTCGGTTCAAACCGAGTTAAATTTTATTTCAAAGGGAACTAAAGGGGAATATGGAGGAACGGAGGAAACTAAACGAATGCCAGCTATTCAAATTCCTGTTTTGGCAAAGTATGCCTTCAGTTTCTTGGGCCTTAGAAAGGTTTATGCCAATGGTGGATTTTACTCAACAACCCGAATTGGCAGTGGTAAACTTGTATATCAGGGTCAGGGTGGGTTTGTTTATGATGATTATCACTGGACACGTTTCGACTGGGGATTATCGTTCGGTTGTGGGGCGGAGTACCCAACAAAGGATGGAATATGGGGACTGGATTTACGCTACGATTTGGGGTTTGTGGACATTTACCATCAAATGGATGAGAACACAAAGTCTCGGTTTCGCTCCCTTCAGGTTTCAGCAACCTATAAATTCGACATGGTTGATATCTACTTTAAGTATTTCCGAAAGAATAAACCTGATGAAGGTTCCTCTGGTAGCACTGGTGGAAAATGGAAAAAGGGTTTAAAAGTTGAGAATCGGGACTAAATAAAGAAATAAGGCCCCGCAAAAAGGGGCTTTATTTCTTGTCCTAATCTATCATATACTAATGGAGCTTTACTCCAATCAGGTGAATAAATTCCTCTCGGGTTTCGTTGTGTGTAAGGAATGCTCCGGTAAAGGCCGATGTGGTGGTAACTGAATTTTGCTTCTGAACTCCGCGCATCTGCATGCACATATGAGCGGCTTCAATAACTACTGCCACACCAAGCGGACTAAGTGTTTCCTGAAGGCAATCACGTATCTGAACGGTAAGCCTTTCCTGAACCTGTAGCCTTCTGGCGTAAGCTTCAACAACCCTTGCCACTTTGCTTAGCCCCGTGATGTAACCATTGGGGATATAGGCAACATGAGCTTTTCCGTAAAAGGGGATCATGTGGTGCTCGCACATGGAGTAGAGTTCAATATCCTTTACAATAACCATCTGCTTATATTCCTCATGGAATTTTGCACTTCTTACTATGGCATGTGGGTCGATATTGTAGCCGTGAGTTAAAAATTGAATGGCCTTAGCCACCCTCGATGGAGTTTGAAGTAACCCTTCTCTGTTTACATCTTCCCCAATAAGATTTAGGATTTCTTTATAATGATAGGCTAACTTTTCTGTCGTTTCAGGGTTCCATTTGTCTATTCTTACGTAACCCTCATCATCATTTAGCGATGCGTTGTTGTTAATTATTTCCATGATTTATTCTCCGTAATATTCAACAAAATTATTTTCGGTTTCCTTTATCTTTATGCAATGCAGCTCTACGCTTAATTCATGTAGCCGGGGTTCAAGTTCTTTCCAAATGTAAATGGCCAAATTTTCTGTAGTTGCCAATACACCACTCATAAAGTCAACATCAATGTTAACATTCCGGTGGTCCAATTTGCTGATAACATGCTTGCGAATTATAGTGCTTACCTTTTTGAGATTGATTACATATCCCAATTCTGGGTTTACGGCTCCCTTAACGGTAACAAATAGCTCATAGTTGTGCCCATGCCAATTGGGGTGTGAACAGTCACCAAAGAGCTCGTAGTTCTCGTTGTCGCTTAGTTCTGGCTTAAAAAGTCTGTGTGCTGAACTAAAACGCTCTCTTCGGGTTATATATGCAGTAGCCATTTTTATTTAAAGTTACAAAATTATTTCAAAATTTACTGTTTTTGCTTTTCATTTGTTATTTTTCTATATAGTAACATATTTGTTTTTTACATTGTTTAATTTACAGCGGTAAAATTTAGTCAAAAAAATGGATAATAGTAAATGCCTCGTAGCTGTGGCTACTGAAATTGAATTACCTGCAAGTTTTAGAAAGGGAAAGAATTTTTATTTTAAAAAACAGATAACTGAAAGTTTTACTGCCGATATCCTGATTACTGGTGTTGGTGCTGTACCCACTGCTTATGAATTGACAAGGGTAGTTGATAGGTATTCTTTTGTATTAAACCTTGGGGTAGCGGGTAGCTTCAACTCTGAATTGGAACCAGGTAATGTTGTTTTGGTAAGGCACGATGCATTTGCCGACTATGGCATTGATGATCAGGGTCGATTTACTCATATCGATAATTTCCCTTTCTCGGGAAATTCCACAGTGCAGCTAAGCAACATGAACAATAACTTTATTGATTTATTATCCTTAAATCTTCCTGTAGTTAAAGGGATTACTGTTGCAACCGCTTCTGGTTCTGCCGAGCGAATTGCTTTCTTGAAACGTACATTTAATCCCGATATCGAAACCATGGAGTCGGCGGCGGTTTTTTATGTTTGCCTGCGATTAGGTATCCCTTTTTTGGCCATGCGAGCAATATCAAATTTTGTAGAACCGCGTAACAGGAACAATTGGAATCTTCCACTTGCGGTTGACAGATTATGGAGCGAATTACCTAAAATTTTAGACTCTTTAGCATCAAAAAATTTCTTATAGTCATGAAGCTATTGTTAAACTTTTCAACTTGTCCTAACGACACGTTTATGTTTTATGCCCTTGTTCACGGGCTATTACACAAATCTTTTGATGTAGATGTAAAATTGGCCGATATAGAAGAGCTAAACCTCATGGCCATATCCGGGAAACCGCATATTACTAAAATTAGCTTTGGGGTTTACCCTCAAATTGTTGATAGGTACCAACTTCTGGTTTCAGGAAACGCCTTGGGACTTGGGGTTGGACCATTGCTGGTAGGCAAGAATCCAATTTCATTGGATGATATCCAAAACCTATCGGTTGCCATTCCTGGTGAGCACACAACCGCTCATTTGCTTTTTAATCTTGCCTTCCCGAATGTTTCCCGTAAACAGTATGTGGTTTTTTCTGAAGTGGAATCAATGGTAACAAATGGCAGTGTTGACGCCGGGGTAATAATTCACGAATCGAGGTTCACCTATCAGCAAAAGGGTTTAATTAAAATTGCCGATTTGGGTGAAATTTGGGAAACCCAAACCGGATTACCTACTCCTTTAGGGGGAATAGCCGTTCGACGCGATTTACCAGATGAACTTAAAAGAGAGATTAACCTTGTATTGAGCAAGAGCGTGCAATTCGCTTTAAGCAATCCTGGCGCCACCATGGCATACGTATCACTACATGCTCAGGAGATGAGCAGAGCGGTGTTGCTAAAGCATATCAATCTTTATGTTAATGATTTTTCGGTCAGTTTAGGGACACAGGGTCAAAAAGCTATTTCAAGGTTGTTTGATTCCACTGCCCTAAATCAGTTAAATTTTGATAAAAGTTCAATATTTGTCCATTAATGGCTCAACTGTTTGTGAACAAGCAACATAACATGTCGTTTAGGCATTTATACCTAAAAACAAATTTTGATGTTTATTAAATTGATGTTAATTTTATGATAAATATTGAATATGCTGGACCTAACCAGCGGGTTGATACGATTAATTTGATGCGAAGACCTTTTATTGGAAAAACACAACACCTGCAAGATACCATTCAATCGTTGGATCAAAAATGGTATGTTGAATTTTGGATTATTCGTTACTACTTTTTGGGAATCGAGGTTTACCACAAAAAGAAAGAACGAGTTCGGTATGCCAATGGCAAAAATGGTACCTCTGCTACCGAATAATTTTACATTTTTTTGAACTTTTTTTAATTGCCATTGTTTGTTATTTAGAATTAATAAAAATAACAAGTTATGGCTTTTCAATTACCAGCTCTAAAGTACGACTACAAGGCTCTTGAGCCTTATATTGATGCTATGACCATGGATATTCATTACAATAAGCATCATGGCGGCTATACCAATAATCTTAATGCAGCCATTGAGGGCACTTCCCTTACAGCTCTGCCAATTGAGGAGATATTAAAGGATGTATCAAAACTTTCACCTGCTGTTCGAAACAACGGAGGAGGTTATTACAACCACAACCTTTTTTGGGAAATCATGTCGCCTAACGGAGGCGGGCGACCACAGGGCGAACTATTAAATTTAATTGAAAAATTTTTTGGTTCGTTCAACGAATTTAAGGAGAAGTTTTCTAACGCAGCGGCAACCCGTTTTGGTTCCGGTTGGGCTTGGTTGGTTTGGTCCGATGGCTCCCTTAAGGTTTTTTCCACACCAAATCAGGATAATCCTTTAATGGATGTTGCTGAAATTAAGGGCATCCCAATTTTGGGTCTCGACGTTTGGGAACATGCCTACTATCTTAAGTATCAAAATCGAAGACCTGAGTATATTCAAAATTTCTGGAACGTAATCGACTGGAAGGCAGTTGAGAGTAAATTGCAAATGGCTATTAGTAAATTATAAGTAGTTTCAAATAGTTTGGTTTGGTTTATGTTTTGGTTGGGCGACCGGCTTCCCGGTCGCTTTTTTTTGTATTTTTAGAGGGTAAAAAATATTCGCATGCGTTTTATATACTCCTCTGGCATTGTGCTCCATTTACTGGGTTTGTTTTTTTTATCGCCATTAATTATGATGGCACAAGAATTTGTTACACTTGATACGGCTAAAATAAACATCCAAATAAATAGCATTAATTCATTAGTTAGAGCCAGAGAATTTAGCGCAGCCCAAAAGGTAGCTTTTGGGTTACTTAAATCATCCGATAAAATTAATTATTTACCGGGTAAAGCCTGGGGTCAGTTTTACTTAGGTGTAACAGAGTTTGAATTAAATCAGGTTGATTCTGCAATGTATTGGCTTCGCAGAGCAAAATCCGATTTTATTTCCACAAAAAACTACAATGGATTGATTAGTACCTATAATAAAATTGGGTATTACTTTCGGAGAACAGATCAAAACGACAGCTCAATTTTTTACTATTCCTTAGCTATTGAAAGGGCCAATTCTATTAACGATTCTACCAGCTTGGCTGAAGCAAAGTATGGGTTGGGGATGGTTTACACTCAGATTGGCAGGTACAACGAGGCACTTGATCTTTATTACAGTTCACTTTCCATACGCGAGAGAATTAACGATAAATCGGGAATAGCTGCGGTTCTTAATAGTATGGGAATTCTTTTTTGGGAGCAAGGTGCATTTTCTACAGCACTCGATTTCTTTTATAAGGCGCTCTCCATTAGGGTTGAGGTTAGCGACAAATTAGGTGAATCATACCAGCACAACAACATAGGGTTGATTTATCGCGATATTGGTGATTATAAAAAAGCTCTGGAGCATTTAAAAACATCATGGGATATTAAGATTCAACTCAATGATAAGCGGGGTATCTCAAATTCATTGATGAATATTGGTTCGGTTTATCTTTTACAAGACAAAATTGATAGTGCACTTACTTATTTTGAGGACGCTTTAAACCTAAAACTAGTCTTGCTCGATAGAGGCGGGGTTGCTAATGTTTACCGTTTTATGGGCGAAACTTATTATAAAATAAAACTCTACGAAAAAGCTAAAGATTTTTTAGGTAGAGCCCTTGCTGATTATACTAAACTAGATGAACCCCGAGGAATATCCGAATCAAAGTTAAAACTTGCCATGGTTTTATTTGAGACCGGCAATAGGGATGGTGCAGTAAAACTGATCAATGAAGTTTTGGATACTGCCCGTAATCATAAAATGAATGATTTAATAGCCGAATCACATAAAACTCTTTACCAATTTAGCCTTAGCTCCAACGATTGTCAAAGTGCATTAAAGCATTACAGATATTATGTTGAGGTTAAAGACTCGTTAGCTGGTGCCAAAACCATGAAACAAATTATCAGCATCCTGCTAAAAGCCGAGTATGATAAAATTGTTCGGGAAAATTACGATAGGTTTGAGTCCAAACTTCGTGAAATAGAATCGAAAAGAAAACTTCGAATAAGGTTATCTTTACTTTTAGTATTTGTGGGAACCGCATTAGTTGGCCTAACTGCGGGTTTGTTGTATAGTTTGTTTAAGCGAAGGCAAGCCTTACAGGAGGTTGAAAACCAACGAATCTCAGTTGCAATTCAACGAAAGGAACTTGAAGACCAACGCGATGAAATTGAACGACAGAAAAATCTTGTGGTTTACCAGCGCGATAGGATAATTAACATTCTTACTGATTTAGGAGAATCCATAGAGTATGCCCGAAAAATTCAACAGGCTGTTTTCCCTAGCGATCTTCAAATGGGACAATTCTTTAGGGACTTTTTCGTACTTTATCTGCCAAAAGAAACGGTGGGAGGCGATTTCTACTGGGTTGGAAATTGTGCCGGACGGGTAGGATTTGCTGTGGCCGATTGCACAGGACATGGCGTTCCCGGCGGATTTATGAGTATGCTGGGAATATCTATGATTAACGACATGATTGCTAATACTCAAAAAACTTCCCCTGCTGCTATACTTGGAGCACTTAGAGAAAATGTAATTACTGCTCTCCGTCAGGGCGGTCATGAAGATGATAGCCACGATGGTATGGATATAGTCTTTTGTACATTTGAAAGGTCTTCTGGTATTTTTACCTATGCCGGAGCAAATATGCCCATCATTATTAGAACTAATGCCAACATTCAACCATCCGAAAGAATAGTTAATATTGGTCCAAATCTTATTGAAATTAAGCCCGATAGGATGCCTATTGCTTTCTTTGATAAAATGGAAAAATTTTCAGAGATATCCGTGAAACTTAATCAGGGCGATGTGGTTTACCTATTTACCGACGGTTTTGCCGATCAGTTTGGCGGACTTAATAATAAAAAGTTTGGTTATCAGCAATTTAGAATGATGATTAACGATATCAAGAACTTCCCGCTTAGTGAGCAAAAAAATATTATATTTCAAACCCTTGAGAAATGGAAGGGTGAAGCAGAGAACCAAACCGATGATATTCTAATTATGGCTGTTCAACTTTAATAATTCTGAATCATGAAACAACCATGTAAGACAGCGTTTTTGCATACACATATGAACAATCGGGTGCTTTTTACGAGCTCGGCGGAGCCAAAATATGGGTGTTTGCCTACGGCAAACCCTTAGCGGTTCATTCAAGTGTTAGTGCTTGTTTTAGATAATAACATATCTTTCAGATATTCATAATAATATTAAAATTTTTGTACTTATGAAACATGAATTACCAAAATTGCCCTACGCAATGAATGCCGTTTCACAGGCAATTTCAGAGAGAACCATAGAATTTCACTATGGTAAGCATCATCAGGCATACGTAAACAATTTAAACAGTTTGATTCCCGGAACGCCATTTGAGAATGCAACCCTGGAGCAGATTATTCTGGAGGCAGAGGGTCCCATTTTTAATAATGGCGCTCAGGTATGGAATCATACCTTTTATTTTGAAACCTTTAGCCCATTGCCGAAGCAACAGCCCGAAGGTGAGTTCATGTGGTTATTAGTTGAAACTTTTGGCTCATTTGATGAGTTCAAATCAAAGTTCTCTACTGCCGCAGCAACCCTTTTTGGCTCGGGATGGGCATGGCTTGTTGTTGATACTAATGGTAAATTGGCAATTACTCAGGAATCTAATGCGGGGAATCCCTTACGTAAGGGGCAAAAACCCCTTTTGACCTGCGATGTGTGGGAACATGCATATTACCTTGACTATCAGAATCGTCGTCCCGAATATATTCAGGCATTCTGGAGCATCATCGATTGGAGCATAATTGAAAAACGATTTCTAGCGGCTAAATAGGTGCTCAGGGATATTGTTATCCGAAACCGAAGCTACCGCCGGTTCGATCAGAGCCGAGCGGTAGCAATTGCCTTATTAACCCAATTGGTGGAGATTGCCCGTTACTGCCCTTCGGCCAGAAATTTACAACCGCTCAAGTATATTTTGGTGAATGAACCTAGCCTGTGTAACAGGTTTTTTGACACTCTGGGATGTGCGGGTTATCTCAAGGACTGGGAGGGACCAGAGGAGGGAGAACGGCCGTCGGCCTATATTATCATTCTGGAGGATCAAAATATTTCATCATCTACCCTTTGGGATCTGGGTATCGTAGCGCAAATCATTCTTTTGGGTGCTGTTGAACAGGGTATGGGAGGCTGCATTATTGCTTCGGTGAATAAGTCGAAAATTGAAAAGAAGTTTAACCTCCCTCCGCATCTAAATGTAGCTCTGGTTATTGCTTTGGGTTACCCGGTGGGAAGGGTGGTCATAGAACCAATGCCTGATAGTGGTAGCGTGGTTTACTGTCGCAATGAAAATAAAACGCACAATGTTCCCAAACGCAGTATCGATGAGTTGATTTGGAAGTATTAATCCATTACTATTACTGGCCCGTAACCGCATACCTTGCAGTAACCAGCACTGTTTAGCATTTTAAATGAGATATTATACCCTTGCCGCTCAATTAGTATGCTGTTGCACGATGGGCAGTGGGTATTTGTAACCCTACTCTCTGCCCCATGCAAATTTCCTATATATACAAATTTTAATTGTTCTGTGGCAAGTTCATACAGTTCAAACAGTTTTTTGGGCGGTGTGGGTGGGTTGCTTAGTCGGTATGCCGGATAGTAACGATTTATATGTATTGGGGTATCGTTTCCAAGTTCCTGGGCAATCCATTTGAACATTGCGCTTGCTTCTGATGCTGAATCGTTTAGGTCTGGTATCACTAAAAAAGTAATTTCAAGGTGCTTGCCGTTCTTTTTAATCGCTTTTAAATTTTCGAGTACATGGATTAACCTGCCACCCGTTATTTTTTTATAAAAACTATCGGTAAAAGATTTTAGGTCGACATTGAAGGCATCGATTACGGTGAGTAGCTCCAGTAAAGGCTTAGAATAAATAAAGCCATTGGAAACCATTACATTTTTAAGATTTTGTTCCCTCGCGCGTTGGGCTGTTGCAAGCATCAGTTCAAAAAACACTGTTGGCTCAGTATAGGTATAAGCTATGCCTATATTTTCGGGTAAAATGGATGCTTTTGTCACAATATCCTGCGGTTCAAAGGTTCTGAAACTACCAATATCATCAGGTACGTACTGCGATATCTCGTGGTTTTGGCAGAACAGGCAGTGTAGGTTACAGCCGTAGCCACCTATGGAAAAAATCTTTTTACCAGGATGGTAGTGGTACAGCGGTTTCTTTTCAATTGGATCCAGCCCCGATGAGGCAATTACTCCATAATTTTTGACCCGAAGCGTGCCATTATCGTTTACACGGGTATTGCATAATCCGGTTCCTCCGGGTTTAAGTTTACACTCATGGGGACACAGTTCACACTTTACCCATTGGTTTTCTAATTTGATGTAATGGAGTGCTTCCATGCTGCATTAGTTCAATATTTCACAATTTACAAAATTTTAATTTACAAAATCAATAGGTTGATTTGTTTAGTTAGGGGTGCTTTTATAAATTTAGGCTGATAATGAAAAATTATACGAACTATGTCTTCAAGTTTTCAGTTAGCCATTGTAATGGTTGCCTACATTGTTTTTCTTGTATCGTGGGGAATATACCAGGGCCGAAAGGTAAAAAGTCATACCGATTATGCCATTGCTGGTCGAAAGTTGCCCGGATGGGTAGCGGCTCTATCCGAACGAGCTACGGGTGAGTCGTCGTGGGCTTTACTGGGGTTGCCTGGTGCAGCTTATGCCATGGGCATTGCCGAAATTTGGACGGCCATTGGTTGTGTGGTAGGTATCATAACGGCTTGGTGGTTTTTGGCTTGGCGCCTGCGCGATGAGGCCGATCGCTACTCGGCCAATACCTTTTCCGATTATCTGGCAGCCCGTCATGGCGAGGTGGCATCCTTAATTCGCTTAGTTAGTAGCTCCACCATTGTCTTTTTCTTTTTCCTTTATGTTGGGGCACAGTTTCTTGGCGGAGGCAAAACGTTTCACACAATGTTTGGAATCGATGCACAATGGGGCATGTTAATTACTGCGCTCATAATTATCCCATATACCATATACGGAGGTTTTCAGAGCGTTGTTTATACCGATGTCATTCAGGCTCTGTTGATGATTTTTACGTTAACAGTTGGACCTATTGTAGGCTTAATCTATTTGGCAAATCATCCAGAGGTTTATTCTCAATCGGTTGTTCAGGCTCTTACCATTGCAAGTCCTAACCATTTGTCGATATTTAATGGTCTAAAGGGTGCTACAGCAGGTATGTTTATGGTTGGAGGATTTAGTTGGTTTTTTGGGTATTTGGGCGGAATGCCCCAGTTAACCTTGCGTTTTATGGCTATAAGCGATAGAAAACAGGCTAAACTGGCCCGAAATGTAGGGATAACCTGGACTGTAATAGCATACTTAGGGGCCATGTTACTTGGTATAATCGGTTTGGCTATATTTGGGCCGGAGAGCCTTCCTGATAGGGAGTATGTTATGCCGGCAACACTGATGAAAATTTTTCCACCAGTGGTTGCCTCATTGCTTATTACTGGTGCCATTGCTGCAATGATATCAACAGCCGATTCGCTTTTGGTGCTTTCGGCTACTGAACTTAGTGAGAATATTGTAAAACCGTTACGAAAGAACCTTTCCCCCAGTAGCTTGTTGTGGCAATCAAGAGCTATTACAGCTATTATAGCCATCATAGCTTTGGTTATTGCATATCTGTCACCTCAAAAAGTAATTTTTACACTGGTTAGCTACGTTTGGGCAGGTATTGGCTGTACCTTTTCGGTGGTAATACTGCTCACACTTTTTTGGCGAAGGTTCCATGGTCGTGCAGCCCTTGTTACAATGATATTTGGACTAATTTTTACCATAACCTGGATTAGTACAGGAAGGGACGCTGTGGTAACCGCAAAACTTGTCAATTTCTTGGCTACATTTTTGGTAGCAGTTGCAGCTACGTTTTTAATCCATAAATCTGAACAACAATAAAAAAAAGGAGCCATCATGGCTCCTTTTTTTATGAATTATACCAATTAGAATGATACTGCTGTCCTAAAACTGATGGTTTTTATAGTCTCTCCATCGCCTTTGATTGCCCCGTTGCCGTTCAGATCCTGAAATGTCCACCGGTAATCGATGCCAACAATTGCCCCCTTATAGTTATATCCTATATTGAAGCCCATAAGGGTGCTGGGGGTTTTCCACTGCCTGAAATCCTGAACATTGTTTTGAATATAATAACCCTTTAGGTCGGCGAAATGTATCATTTTTTTTAGGGTTTCCCCCATGCGGATTTCACCATGCAGCGAACGCACATGCGATTTGTCATTTCCAATTAGGTCCTGATATCCAGCATAGCCCACTACATAGCCAAACATGTTCATCTCAGCACTGGCGTAAACACCATTAAGTTCCTGTTGTATGGCAAGCAATCTTTGTTGCTTGGTAATTACACTATCTCTCCCGATAAACTGGGCTCTTTCAAGCTCGTAGGTGTTATTGAAGTAACCAAAAAGAAATTCTTTGGAGGAGTGCCTGTATTCTGCTTTAAAGGTGAAAAAGTTATTAACGCTGCCTGTACCAATAATCATACGAATACCCGGGATGGCAACCCCCCATCCGTAGGTTCTATTCTGACCCCGAAGTTGAGTAACATGCGAATATATATCGAACTTAAAGTTCTCCTTACGTGCTATTGGAATGCCTATGTCAAAGCTGTAGGCATACATTTTAGATGCTTGTTTGTTGAGATTGAAAAGATCGGCCATGCGAATGGTGTCAGCAGGTACAAGTCCTAACGATAAAAGATTCTGATATGCTTCCTCTCGGGTTGAACCCCAGAAAGTATCGTTTAATAGGTGGTCCCACTCCGTTGGGGTGATCTTATCCATTTCTGTGGCCAGGGTCTTGTTGGTGGGGTACAAGTCTATCAGGTTGGGGATGCCATCGCCGTCTCTATCTTCAAATGCATTATACTCATTAAGATCGGCTACTGCCGATACTCCTATTTCTAGAAATCTTAAGGGACGATAGAAGATTCGGCTACCAATTAGCATCGATGGTTTTCTGGGATCCTCAACAAAAACCTCTTTGATGTCGTTAAAAAAGAATTCGCCGCCAGCAATGGGCATACCCTTGTAGCGCTCGGCAGGGATCCAGAACGATAGCTCTCCACCGTAACGCCTGCGGCTGGGGTACTGCACCATGTTGGAGTACCCATTAACAATGTTGGAGTAACCAAGGTAGGTGTAATCCAAACCTCCCATTCTGATGTAGAATGGATCATCTTTTTTACCGTAACGGATGTAGTAGATTTTGTCAATGTAATCCTGCCACTCGTCCCATTCATCCTTCCTGATTTGTCCGTTTTCGTCAAAAAGCAACTGAATGTCAATGCCAAATCCGAACTTCCCAATTGGAATATCGGTTCTCAGGGCAAATTGTTGGTAATTTTTGCCATCAATGTTAACTGCACCAATAACAGCACCACCCGTGATACCTGCTGTATCGCTTTTGGGCAACTCATCCATTTGGGCGTTTACAGTATTAGTAAACAGTAAAACTGTAGCAATAAACAGTAACAATCTTGTTAGTGTTTTCATAATTAGTGGTTTTTGGTTTTACATCTTAGGATGTTTTTGGACATAAACACCCCTAAAGTTATGTTAATTATTTTAACACAAATTACGGGCCAAATGTTTTTTATCAAATTTAAAAAGTTGCCTTAGTAGCAAGGCAACTTTAAATATATGTATTGGCAGCATTAAAGGTCAATTATATCGAAACCGCAGTAGGGTAGAAGGACTTTGGGTATTTTGATACCATAAGGGGTTTGATTGTTCTCCAACAGCGCAGCAACAATTCGGGGAAGCGCCAGTGAACTTCCGTTAAGGGTATGTGCTAGTTGTGCCTTTTTATCGCCTTCTTCCTTGAATCGAAGCATCATGCGATTGGCCTGATAGGATTCAAAGTTAGATACCGAACTAACTTCCAGCCATTTATGCTGAGCAGCAGAGAAAACTTCAAAGTCGTAGGTTAGGGCAGAGGTAAAGCTCATATCGCCACCGCACAGCTTAACAATACGATAGGGGAGTTCTAATTTCTGGAGCAGCCCCTCAACGTGCGATACCATTTCTTCCAAGCTCTCGTATGACCGGTCGGGATGCTGTATTTGTACAATCTCAACCTTATCGAACTGGTGCAGCCTGTTCAGTCCTCTCACTTCCTTTCCGTATGAGCCGGCTTCGCGCCGGAAACAAGGTGTGTAGGCTGTTAACTTAATGGGAAGCATTGAGGCATGGAGTATTACATCACGGTATATGTTGGTAACAGGAACCTCTGCAGTTGGAATCATATAGAATCCATCAGCCGTTACGTGGTACATCTGACTATCCTTGTCGGGTAGCTGGCCAGTACCATACGCCGAATCCTCATTTACCATGTGTGGGGGCTCAATTTCTTCGTAACCGGCTTGAGTATTGTAATCGAGAAAGAAATTAATAAGAGCACGTTGTAGCTTTGCCCCTTTGCCTCTATAAACAGGGAAACCGCTACCAGTTATCTTTACGCCTAATTCAAAATCGATGATGTTGTACTTACTGGCCAAATCCCAGTGGGGTAGTGCTTCTTTGGCAAGGTTGGGGATATTACCACCTGTTCGAACCACTACATTGTCGCTTGCGCTTACACCCTGAGGGACCGATTCGTGAGGTAGGTTGGGAACCTGCATGAGAAGTTTCCTTTGTTCCTCTTCAACTTCATTCAGCTCCTGCGAAAGGCTTTTTGAAAGTTCTTTTAGTTCTCCAGACTTAGCCTTTGCGCTATTTGCCTCGGTTGTTCCCTCGTTAAATAGTTTACCAATTTCTTTTGCAATTCTATTCTGCTCTGCTAAATTATTATCGAGTTGCAGTTGAATGGCTTTTCGTCTGTCGTCAAGTTCAATAATTTTTGAAATAATAACCGAGCCATCAAAATGCTTAACTGCAAGATGTTTGATAACCTCATCGGTATTCTCTCTAATAAGTTTCAGTGTCAGCATAACATCAATATTTTATTAAAAATAAAATCTCCTGTTCAATCATTGTTGCCCAGGAGACCAAAGATATAAAAAAGAGTTCAAAAAAACTACAATTCTAATGGAAGAACAGATACATACGATTTGTTATCAGCCTTTTTGCGGAACATTACTACACCATCAATAAGTGCGTAAAGGGTGTGATCCTTACCCATTCCTACGTTCAGGCCCGGATTATGCTTGGTTCCCCTTTGACGTACAATAATGTTGCCGGCTTTGGCAACTTGACCGCCAAAAAGTTTTACACCAAGACGTTTGCTGTGCGATTCGCGTCCGTTTCGGGAACTACCTACTCCTTTTTTGTGTGCCATAGCTAATTAGTATTTTTATGTTATGCAACAATTTCGGCAATTTGTATTTGGGTGTAGTTCTGGCGATGACCCCTCTTTACCTTGTAGCCTTTACGACGTTTCTTTTTGAAGATAATCACCTTATCGCCCTTTACATGTCCCAGAATTTTTGCGGTTACCGACGCATTCTTAACTTCGGGAGTGCCAACGTTTATTTTGCCGTCGTTATCAACAAGTAAAACCTTGTCGAACTTTACTTCTGTACCTGCCTCTCCTTCTAACAGGTTTACGTAAATTTTCTGGTCCTTTTCTACCTTAAATTGCTGTCCAGCAATATCAACAATAGCGTACATTGTATTTAGTATGAGTTGTTTAACAATATTTTGGGCTTGCAAAGTTATAAAACTTTCATAAACTGACAAAGAATATTCAAAAACTTTTCTGTCATGTTATTAAATTCTTTTACTGTTCCAGTGTTTTGTACTTTTGAGGCACCATTGCTTTATGCTCATTAGCAATGATCTCGTTAACCTTTTTGGCTAGCTCCTCGGTTGTTTTACTTAAAACTTCTTCAATTGGAATTGGTTTAAGCACTTTGATGGTTAGGATTTGCTTTAGGTTAATTTTTAGAGGCTCAGGCAGAAGATCCTTGGAGCCATCAATCACTACGGGAAGAATGGGAACATTTGCTTGTTTGGCAAGCATAAACGCACCTTCTTTGAAACGGTTTATCAAGCCATCCCTTGATCGGGTACCCTCGGGAAATATCAGAACTGAACTGCCTTCCTTTAAATGTTTTAGGCCCTGAATTATCATGTTTCTCGCGCTGGTAGCACTTGCTCTTTCAAGGAGTATGCAATTATTGAGTTTTAAATTCCACCCAATTACAGGAACTTTTGCAAGTTCTTTTTTGGCAACCCATTTGAAATGCGTATAAAGTCCATACAGCAATACAATATCGAATGCACTTTGATGATTTGACACTATGACGTATGTTTGAGTCTTATCAATATTCTCAAAACCTAAACGTTTTATTTTCCAGCCCGGGTTAATCCAAACGTAAAACATAGCCCAGTAGGTTGAATAGGCATGAAGCAGCTTTAGCTGCCTATCCCACCAAAAGGTTAATAACCAGAGCAGAAAATCAAATAAAAAAAATGCAAGAGCCGAAATGGCAACAAAAAACCATAGAAGCATCGAAACCAGTGTAATTGAAATTCGTTTGAAAATATTCATGGCTGATGTTTAGCTAGTTTTCAGAATGATAGGAATAATTTCAAGTTACAAAATTAAAGAATTTTAGAACAGCCCAATCTCAAATTTTGTTTATAATAATAACGGTTATATATTTACGTTCAAGTAAAAATCATAGATAATGAAACCATTAAAATTTGCAGAAACCTTTTCGAGTTGGTTGCTAAGGTTAAGTTTTGCAACCTATCTGGTTGTAGTAAACATTAATAATTTACAAACATTCACGCTTGCCAATATTGGATTCTACTCTGCCTTGGCTCTAATTGTGTTGGCGGTTATGCTCGTGGTTGGTGGATTTATGTCTAATCAATCCTTTACAGTGATTTCATCACTGGGGATCGTACTTATTTTTATTATCAAAATTTTTGCCGTATGGCCACAGGTTTTCTCCGTAAAACTTATGCTACAAATAGTTTTCATAGCCATTGCACTTAGTTTTGCCAGTAGGGGGAAATAACAAATTTTGTTTTAATGGGTTGTCGTATTGAAAATGGCATTAACTTTGCACGTTGAAAGTATAAGCCTACTAGAATGCAGCGTTATTTAATTATTTTAGTATTTACAGTAATTTCATCGTTTGCGAGTGCCCAAATTGCAATGGATACATTAATTCTTGTAAGCAACCGAAAGATTATTTGCAAGGTACAAAACGTAAGTTCTAGTAAGGTGACAATAATCAAAAAGGATTCTAAGGTACTTGAAGATTATTCCCGAAAGCAGATTCATAAGATAAAATACGCCAACGGCCGTGTTGAGCAGTTCAACGATCTGGCTTTTAAAATGGTTGACGAGAAGAATTACCAGGCGGTTGTGGTTACCGAGAATACTGCCGATGTTGATGGCCTCTATGTTTATGGAAAAATTGAATCAAAGTCTGGTACTTCAAGCAGAACAGCTAAAGCTGCCGAACGTAATGCACGCATTCGACTTCAGCGCAGAGCTGCAGCATTGGGGGCAATGTATGTTCTAATTACAAAAAGCGAGAGCCGTGGTGGCTATAAAGAGGTACCCACTCATTACTACGAAGGAATTGCCTATGGCATTGAACCACCAAAGAATACTCAAGCGCCTTGATTGTCAAATAAGTTTCTTAGATAAATTTTCTGAATCAAAACCTTCTTTCTTAGAATTGATATCCAAGTTATGAATGGCTTTTACCAAATGGCTGAAGTCATGAGGTAATCCAAGTAGCTGTTTTTTAATATCATCGATTATTGTCATGCCACTGCTACCGGATGAATTGAGGGAAGTTATAATGCCATTTTCAACTGTTATGGTAATTTTTTCACCATTGAAATTAGTGGAAAAGCTATAGTTGGCATTGTAACCATAATTCCAGTCACTTTTGCTATATTTTTCTTTAACAAGTATATTAATATCATTAACCATTTCAGGGGTTAGCGTAAAGTTTTCATCAATCTTAAGTTCTTTGGTTAAGAAATCGACCAATCGGTTGGTAAATTCCTCAACCGACCAATTCATTTTCAATACATCAGCAATATTGATGGTTGAGCTCCTGTTTGAACGTATAGCCCGGTCTTGATAGCCATACTCATTCGATCTGATAGCCTCATTCAGCAGAGCTAAATCAGTGTTATAAAGAAGCGTTCCATGATGTAGTACTCTGTTTTTCAGTATATGCTCAGCATTACCGGAAACCTTGTGGTTGCCAATTCTAATATCATTTTTTTCGCCAATAAATGCATCAAGCCCAAGTTGGTTTAAAAAACGGATTATTAAACGGTTGAAGTTTAAAAAGTTCACAAGATTCCCCGCTTGCCCATTGATAATAAAGCAGAAGTTTACATTCCCCAGATCGTGGTAAACCGTTCCCCCTCCCGATAGTCGCCTTATAACAGGTACCTTTTGATTGTTAATAAACCAATGGTTTATCTCTGCCATGGTGTTTTGATGCTTTCCGATAATTACCGACGGATTGTTTCTGTATATATATAGGTATTCCTCTTTGCCGTTTCGGAACAAAAATTCTTCAACTGCAAGATTAAAGTACGGATCGTGTGTTTGTTGTACCAGAACTTTCATCTCACCAAAATAACAAAACCATTTGGGTTTGTGTTCAATTTTGATATCGATACGGATTGCTATATTTGCACCCAAATTCATTCCTGGTATGACAACCTACGAGAGCAAAATTGTAGCCATTCATAAAAGAGCAGAGGACATTTTTCGTGTACTATCCGATTTTAGAAATTTTACTCCTATCGCAAAGGATAAACTTGAGAATTGGCAGGCCGAAGAGGATAGATGCAGCTTCACATTCAAAGGGATGGGACCCTTTGGAATAAATATAACTGAAAGCGAGCCCTTTAAAACAATTAAGTTCAGTGGCGACGAGTTGTCACCACTTCCCTTTTTTATGTGGATTCAACTTAAAGAGGTTGCTCCTTACGATACGCGCCTTAAAATAACAGTTAAGGCAGAACTAAACATGATGATGCGCATGATGATTGGTAATAAGTTCGAGGAGGGAATCAATACTCTAGCAGCGGGTATTGCAGCAGCCTTTAATGCTGCATAAGTTTATTAGATAACAAACATTACCTCTTTAAAAGCAAAATGTTTTATTTGCCCCATTCGGTTTTGTAGCACCAGTTCTCCAGTTTTGAGAACATCAATAATTTTTGCATCAAACTCATTGCCATCGGCAAAATACCTACAAAAAATATCTTTACGGTATATCAGGTTGAAGTAATCTTTGTCAAGGTTTTCGAGATACCCATTTTGAAGCATCTCATACCTTGCAGCAAAGCAGTTTAATATTTCTGGCATAAATTGATCTACTGGGTATTCCCTTTGGGTTTCTAATTTTAATGAGGTTGGATTGGGAACATCATCAGGGAATACTGTTTGGTTTAGATTGATCCCTATCCCTATAACCGAATAGTCAATATTTCTTCCGCTAAAGCTATTCTCAATCAATATTCCTGCAATCTTATTGTTGTTGATATAAATATCATTTGGCCATTTAATCTTTAATGTTTTATTGTCGATGTATGCGCTTAACCAGTCGGTAATGGCAAGCGCAGTAACCTTAGAAAGGTAGAACTGTTCAACCACTTGCAAAAAGGTGGGCCGAATGAGAATGCTAAAGGTGAGGTTTTGATTTCTTGCGCTTTCCCATATGTTCCCTCTTTGTCCACGTCCCTGTTCCTGGTATCGGGCTGCAACCACCAGTCCTTCCTTTGCCCCTTCATTGACTTTACTCATGCAGACATCGTTAGTAGAACTTACGGTTTCAAACCATTGCAAATTGATACTAAGCATTCCAAATTCTATTTATTTTTTTTATTTACGATTGTTGCCCCTTTCTGTTTCGATTTTGTATCAATATCATACTATAAATTTCGAAAACGTTTTAAATGTTTTTGGGTGGTTAAAATATTATTGATAATTTAGGCCAATAGTATTGATGTATAATTTTAAACGTAAATAAAATGAATAAGGAAATTTTTAACCTTGAACCACAGAGGGTTTGGAAAAACTTTTATAGCTTAACCCAGATACCACGCCCTTCGAAGAAAGAAAAAAGGGTAATAGAATTCATGGTAGAATTTGGCAAAAAGTTAGGACTTGAAACCTTTGTAGACGATGTGGGCAATGTAATTATACGAAAACCTGCTACACCGGGAATGGAAAACCGCAAAGGGGTTGTTCTTCAGGGACATCTCGACATGGTTCCTCAAAAGAATAGCGATAAGGTTCATGATTTTGAAAAAGATCCAATTGAAGCATACATTGATGGTGAATGGGTTACAGCAGATGGGACTACTTTAGGTGCCGACAATGGCATTGGTGTAGCCGCCGCTATGGCAGTGCTTGAAGCTAAGGACATTGCGCACGGTCCAATTGAGGCATTGTTTACTATTGATGAGGAAACCGGAATGACTGGAGCCTTTGGGCTTAAGCCGGGTTTGCTGAAAGGCGAAATCCTTATAAATATGGATTCTGAAGATGAGGGAGAACTCTATGTGGGTTGTGCTGGTGGGTTAGACGCCAACATTGAGTTCTCAGCAAGACTTGAAAGTACTCCATCAAATCATTTTGCATATAAACTTGCAATAACAGGCCTTAAGGGTGGCCATTCTGGAATGGATATTAATTTAGGTAGAGCCAATTCAATCAAACTTCTTTTCCGTTTCCTTTACCAAGCCGAAAAGCAACTGGCATTAAGAATTGCCTCAATTGATGGAGGTAGCCTAAGAAATGCCATTCCACGCGAAGCTTTTGCTGTTGTTGTTGTTCCTACAGGTAAAACCACTGAATTTGAAAAAATGTTAGGCCAATTTGAGAAAATATATAAGGATGAGTTTTCTTTAACAGAGCCTAATTTAAAATTTACCTATGAAAAGGTTGACATGCCATCAAAAGTATTGGACAACAATATACAGTCTAAGGCTATTAGGGCATTCTTTGGTTGTCCCAATGGTGTTGTTCGAATGAGTGATGCCGTTCCTGGATTAGTTGAAACATCCAATAACCTCGCAAGGGTTTTTACTGAAAATGATAAAATTAAAGGGCAGTGCCTCTTGCGTAGCTCTGTGGAATCATCAAAGGATGCCCTGGCTCAAAAGATGGCAGCCATTTTCGAACTTGCCGGTGCATCAATTGATTTTACCGGCGGCTATCCGGGCTGGAAACCAAATCCCAATTCGGCCATCCTTAAATCCATGCAGGATGTTTACCAAAAAATGTATGGTAAAATACCTGAAGTAAAAGCTATTCATGCTGGATTGGAATGTGGGCTTCTAGGAGGAGTTTATACTAACTGGGATATGATTTCATTTGGTCCAACCATTCGTCATCCCCATTCTCCTGATGAGAAGGTGAACATTGAAACCGTTAAAAAATTCTGGGATTACTTGGTTGAAGTGCTAAAAAATATTCCTATTAAGTAGAGTAACAACTTTTTTATATCAATACCGCTCATTTATTGAGCGGTTTTTTATTTCTATTTACTCCTGATTTCTTATGATCGATTTTTTAAATTCAAGGTCCTAGAGTAATAATTATTCGAGAATTTGGATTGAAATAGTTTCAGTGTACAACAATACTTGCCTGGTAAGGAGTTGTTGGCAGGTGAATAACTCTATATAGACTCCATAAATTGTATTATGGATAGCCTTGTGTCATCGCATCAATGTGTTATATTGGTTGATAATTTTGTTGACGCTTATTGCTTCAGGTTTTTTGATGGCTGTTTTTATTCTTTTTCATGGTTATGGGCATGACATCCTGTTTCGTTCTGAAAATGTAAACCGGTGGGTAGAAATTCTCTAAGTCCATATAGTTTTCGATGCTTATCATCAATAGCATTGAGACCATCAGACTACCATGCAGCTGCTTGAAACATCGATAAACTTGGGATAGGCGATGTTGAAACGCTTACAGTTAAGAAGGATAAAGAATTAACGAAATGCAAGCAATTGTGGTTTCGGATTCATCGACATCCTTTCTCTTTTCGGAATCGCTCCTTTATTGCTATTCATGATCTCATATTGAACCCGTGTTTATACATGAGTTTTAAGCAACACCCATACATCTATTAAATCTGGCTATTTCCCATGTAATCGTTTAAATATTGCTATGTATTGTTTTGGAAGATTTTCTAATGATACAACTACCAATAATTTACTTTGCCCTATTGCCGGTGTATGATTTTTTATGTTCGGCATCAATTTGATCGAGTAGTTTGGCAACTAGCAGGCGATCGGAACTACTTTTTTAATGCCGCTTTACGGGGAAGTTCATCTCATAAACTTCCTGAAAATCCCCATTTTTTCTCAGGGGACATAGGCTACCACCATGTTCATCACTTAAGTTCAAGTTAACAAATTATAATCTTCAAAATGCCCCACGGGAAGAACAGAGTCATCTTTATACAAATTAAGCTGTTTACAATCAATGTAATAATTAAATCTTTTAGTCTCAGACATGGGGATGAGATGGCGTAACAATTAATCACATTTAATGAAGTTTTCGAAAGGTTTGAAATATAATAGCACCAAACCTAGTTTTATGTTATATTGATATTCAGATAGATGAGATTTACTGATTTTTTTACTAAAAAAAGTTGAAATATTTTTTGGAAGTTAATTCCCTATGACATATCTTTGCACCCGCTTTCGAGAGGGGAGCGCCGCGGGCGAGGGGGAGAAAAAAAGTTT
>DYKO01000013.1 GCA_020722565.1 Rikenella microfusus | reverse complement strand
AAATTTGAAGGTTTATGCAAGCTCAGAAACTTTTTCCTAAAAAGCTAATCTTTAGCCACTTTTATATCTATGCAAAATTTAAACAGGCTCTAAGTTTTAAATTATAACATTTTTGATGTTATTCAACATTAAGAAACCTCCATCAAACAGAAATTTCAACACTATCTTGAACTTTAAGAAGCTACGTTTTAATTCTATCGAATAGTTTACATGGGTAGCTTTTTTGATAGTTGTAACAATTAAATGCACATTTTTGATTATATACTTCAAAATATTATATTTGTTTATTTTTATCATACTAATGTTTAATTTTTAATCCATTTACTTTATGAAAACTCGTTATTTATTATTGTTTTTTGTGCTTTTTATTACCCTTCAATCATGTGAAAAAAGCGAAACAACCCAGAAACCAATTAACAAAAATGAAGCGTTAAAAAATCTCGAAAAAAGTTTATCTAGTTTTAACTCTCAGAAATTAAAAAGTATTCTTATAGAAAAACCTTCCAAAACAAATGCAGAAGAAGAAATTGCAAACGCATTACAACCAATATTAAATTATAGCAAAATGGTGCTTGATGCTTATGAAATAGATTATCAAAAAGAGTTTCAATCCGATAATGATCCTCAAATAATATTAACAAGTCTAGTTCTTCTTACCATAGAAAAAAGTTTCAAACAATTGAATTCTAATGGCTCTACTAAAATAAAGTAGTTAAGCAACACAAAAGGTGCTTGGGATTGTGCAATGGAAGCATTAGGAGTTGCAGTTACAGAACTAATATCATCAGTTGGTTCATCAGCGGCAATACAAGCCTCAAGAGCTTTAATCTTGAAAACTGTTGGAAAAATAGCCAGCCGTTAAGCTGGCTGGATAGGAGCAGCTGTTATGGTAGCTGATTTCGCAGAATGTATGGCAACTGGAAATTAATTTGCAAATTATGTGGGATAAAATTATATTAGCAGTAATTTCACTTACTGTAGTGATATCTGTAGTTGGTTTATTTTATATTATCATAAAAAAACAAATGATGAAGTAAAAATAAAAACAAGAACACTTCTTATTGCTACTATCGCTATAGGACTTCTTCTAATTAGATCTTATCTTGAAAAGATATAATCAATAAAAAAGATGCTTCAATATGAAGCATCTTTTTTTGTTTTTATTTAATGAGTGTATTCCCCCTCCAGTTCGACATGGTCTATCTCATATAAAAATTCAAATACCTATCTTTATTTAAATTTACGAAGTAAAATTCTAGAATCTGCCCATAACAGGTGGTTTAGCCTACTGGGTTGATTTGCAGATACAAAAGTTTTTAGTATTTTAGTATGGTTTTAGCGAGAGATGGCGCTGCTGGCTACTTACACCCCAGCAGTCCAAACTACCGACTACCGACCGTTATTTAACTTTAAGCCGAATTCATTCGATAGTAATCTAAAAGAGAATAATTTTTACCCTAATTTACCAATCAACCAATGGGTAAATAGTAAAAAAATTAATCGTTACTCAATTGCTTAAGCATTTATTAAGCCACTCTACTAATAGCAATTTTATGTTTTACTAATTTAATTGCCTTCACAATCAGATAGGAAACCATCATGGTTATAATAATAGTTGCCCCCGAGGGAACATTTAGCTTAAAGGATACTACAATTCCCAGTATAATTGAAACGAAGCTTACAAGCATTGATATCAGAATAATGTTCTTAAAACGGTGGGTAAAAGCATTAGCAATATTTGCAGGTATTGTAAGAAGCGAGATAATTAAAATAATTCCAACCGCCCTAATGGCAAAAACTATTGACAAAGCAATCAAAATTGACAGGGAATAGCCAATAAACTTTACAGGAATATTTTGGGTTTTGGCAAAATCGCTGTCGAATGCCACAAATAGTATGGGATAGTAAAACAGCAAAAAGAATAAAAGGGTTAGTAGCGCCAGAATTAAAAGCAGCAAAATATCGGTTTTAGAAATGGTAATTATGCTTCCAAAAAGATACGACATTAAATTAGGGGCATAGCCTGGTGTAAGAAAAACAAAGAGAATTCCAATAGCCATTCCAAACGACCAAAGCATACCAATTGCCGAATCTTCGCGGAGCGTTTTGCCCTGGCTCAGGTACTCCAAACCTATGGCAGATAGTACCGAGAATACCACAGCACCTAAAATCGGGTTTAATCCCAAATACCAAGCAATTCCGATTCCACCAAAGGAGGAGTGTGTTATTCCCCCGCTGAGAAAAACCAATCGACGGACTACTATGTAGGACCCGATTAAAGCCGTTATTATGGAAAGTAAAACAGCAGCAATAGCAACATTCTGAATAAAGCTATAGTGAAAAAACTGAGTAAATGCGTTAATCATGACCAAACAAAATTAGTGTTTATGAATGCGATGTGATGCATTGTTTGGATGCTCAAGCAGCACGGTGTGCGGAACAGGCCCATGGGCAATTATTTGTATGGGACAGTTGTATGCCGCCAGCTGCTCATTGGTAATCTGATTCGACGGGTGGTAAAATAGCGTTCCATTTACACAGGCAATGGTTTTAACATACGATGTTATTGTGCCAAGGTCGTGCGATACCATTACTATTGCCATCTTCTCGTTAAGCTTTCGAAGCATTTCGTAAAGTTCGCCCTCAAAATTACTGTCAACATAAGTATTTGGCTCATCCAGAATAAGAACCTGCGGTTCCGATATGAGAGCTCTGCATAGCATGGCCCTTTGCAGCTGCCCCCCCGACAGCAGACCAATGCTTTTCGATTGCAAATGATGTATTCCAATTTGCTCCATAAGTTCCATGGCGAGTGATTTCTGCTGGCGGTTGTAACCCCCTATCAATCCCTTCTTCTCAAGTAGTCCTGAAAGAACCACCTCCCTAACCGTAATAGGGAATGTTCTATCAATCTGACTGACTTGGGGAAGATAGCCAATAAAAGAATCCTGCGCACCGGAATTATGAACTATTTTGCCACTAAATGGTTTAATTTGACCGATTAGTAACTTTATTAAAGTTGTTTTACCGCCTCCATTTGGGCCAATAATCCCTATAAAGTCGTTGCGATAAATGGGAAGGCTAACGTTACGCAAAACCACCTGATGCCCGTAACCGGCGGTAACATTAACAACTTCAATTAACATATTGTTATCGTCAATCATAGCTCCACTCCTGAAATAGCCTGAGCAATTTGTATCATGGATTGTTTCCAATCTGAATCCAGGGGGTCAACCCTAACCACTTTCCCATCTATCTCACGGGCAATGGTTTCGGCATTATGAATATCGAACTGGCGCTGTGAAAGTACGGTTTTAATACCCTCTTGGCGGCAGCTTTCAATTACGCCCATTACGCTCTTGGCCGAAGGACTTTTCCCCTCCTGCTCAATACTATACTGGGTTAAACCATAATCGCGCGCATAGTAACCCAGCGCAGGATGATATATTAAAAATGCCTTTGCAGAAGCCTGATTCAAAATTTGTTGCACCTTGGCATCGGTATCGTCAATTTCAGCCAATATATTGGCAAGCTTCTGTTTAAACAATTCTGAATACTTCGGAAATAGATTTATCAGCTCATCGGCAATGGTTTGTGAAATAATACGGGCATTTTTTGCAGACATCCAGATGTGTGGGTCGAAAGCATGGCTATGTTTTGAATGTACATCCTCATTCTGTTGACCCTGGATAGAAGTTCTCTCTATTAGCTCAATGCCCTTTGCCAATTTCACATAAGCGCAACCCGATTGTTCCTTTAGCTTTGGCTCCAGCGACATTTCGAAATCAAGGAAACCAATTGCAAAAAAAACTTTTGCTTCCGATAGTTCCGTCATTTGCATAGGGGTTGGTTCAAACATTTCGGGACTACTGCCCGGGGGTACAAGAACCTTTATACTAAATGTGGAATCAACAATACGCTCAACAAAATACTTTAAGGGCATAATGCTCACCACTATAGTTTTCTGGTCATTTACTGTTTGTCTGGCTGTGCAACCAGATACAACAAAAAGTATTGACAAAACAACTGGTGCAATAAAAATTTTTCTAATCATACCTCTAAACATTTTAACCCTAAAATTAATTCATTTTTATATAACGCTTAAGCATAAACATTGTTTATTCATGTATATTCTCTTTCATCTGAAAGTTTTTGCATTTTAAGGTTTATTCCCTTATAAAGCTATTCTCATAAATATTCGATGAGGCTGAATTTCTGAGTCAAGAACATTGTATGTTTGTAATGGATTCAAAATTTTCATTTTTTTTAATTTTACCAAGGTCTAAACCTACAACAGTAATTTAAGTAAATAATGATTTTAAATTCAACAGTAACCCTATTCTATTTTCAATATGAGCAGGGCTAATACAAATTTTTATCTGTATTGTTTATTATAAAACAAAGAGTTAGTGTTGGGAAGGCATCATTTAGTACTTTAAAACATGATTTTAATCAAATAAACTTGCTTTATCCTATAATGTTTAGTATTTTGCTTTCGGTTTGGATTAGGCATTATGAAACGCTGGAACTTACGAGTACTTATAGTTTTCATTTTACTGGGTATATCCCTATTGCATGCCTCTGAACGTGATAGTTTACTCATTTTACTCTCTACCAAAAAAGGTGCCGATAAACTTGAAGTGCTATTTCGTCTATCGGAGGTTACCTCCGGGACCAATGAGTGTCTTAGGTATGCTGATGAGGCCATTAATCTTGCCCGTAAAATAGATAAAAAACACCTTGCCGATGCGTATCTCAATAAAGCCTATGTACTATCGGAGTTGGAGCTCGACAATGAGGCAATTATAACATTTAGTAAGGCACTAGAGTTGGGTATTAATGAAACATATCATAAGTCCATTCTCGAAGCCTACAAGGGCATCTCTACCGCATACTTTTACCTCGATTCGTTAGAAAAATCGAAGCAATACTCAGTGCTACTATTGAGCTATTCACAAAAATTAGATAGTACAAGATACCAGGCGCATGCATATTTTCGGTTGGGTAAAATTATGCAGGAAAAAGGTAAAACCGACTCAGCACTAGTGCTTATAAAAAAGTCGCTTGAGCTCAGGGAAAAACTCTTTGAATGGAAGGAATTAGCTCAAACCTACAATGGGCTTGGTCGGTTATTCTTTGATTTGGCACAATACGATAGTGCCATAAGCTGCTACCAAAAAGAGGTTGAAATAAAGAAAGAAAAAGGAGATTTACCTCTATATCTTGCGATAGCCTATTTGAATATTGGTCGGACCCATATTGCCCTGAGCAATTTTCAACTAGCCCTGGAGCAGTACCAAAAGGCTCTTCGGACTTTTGAGAGCATTTATCACGAAGAAGGCATTGCTACCTGTAATTCGGGCTTGGGAATGATTTACGAAAATCTTTCGCAAAGCATTCTTGCCACTAATGAAAATGAATATAATTACCTTAAAGCGCTCGCTTATCATAAAACAGCTCTAAAGCTTTTCCGCAAACTCGAAAAGAAAAAGGAGGAAGGGCAAACCCTTCAAAACATCGGGAACGTATTTTCGCGATTGGCAACAAACAAGTTTGTAGCTCAATTTGGCGAATATTGGGAGGATTCACTTTATAAGCTCAAACAAAACGAGATTATCCCCTCATTTGATAGCGCCAATTATTACTATAATAAGGCACTGGCAATATTTACCATTCAAGGCGAAGAGGGCGAAATTGCCAAGGTAAATACCAACATGGGGAGCATCTACAGCTGGGCACGCGATTGGTACAAAGCAAATATTTACATCAATAAAGCTTTACAGCTGGCACGAAAAAACAATTTACCTTACGAAATTACCGCTGCTCTATATGCAAAAGGCGAAAGCCTTTACCGTCAGTCGCGTTTGGATGAGGCAGAGCTGGCTTTCATTGAGTGTGTAAAATTATCGGAACGCTTAGGACTTAAGGAAACCCTTCGGTACAGCTACGAACGTTTATCAAAACTTTATGAAATTAAAGATGATTTGGTTAGGGCATACTCATACTTTAAGCAATCGGTAAAAATTAAGGATGAAATATTTAATGAGAAAAGCCAGCGGATAATGGCAGAAATGCAAACAAAATACGAAACCGAGAAAAAAGAGCATCTGCTTCAGCTGATGAAGAACCAGGATGAGCTTCAAAAATCAATAATTCAAAGGCAAAAGTTAATGATTATCGGAGCCATTATTGGATCATTCCTTATTCTTATGGTAGCTGTACTGATGTTTAAGATGTTCCGCGATAAGCAAAAGGCCAATATCATACTGGAGGAGAAAAATGCCCTCATCACCCGGCAGAAACAGGAAATAACCGACAGCATTAAATATGCCAGCAGAATCCAAACGGCGGTTCTACCCACCTCAACCCTTATTGCCAATGTGCTACCGGAGCACTTCGTGCTGTTCATGCCCCGAGATATTGTAAGTGGCGATTTTTACTGGATGACCCGTAAAAATAACAAAATAGTCCTGGTTGCCGCCGATTGCACGGGTCATGGTGTACCCGGTGCTTTTATGAGCATGCTGGGTGTCTCGTTCCTGTATGAAATAGTAAATAAGGAAAGCATACTTCAACCCGCAGAAATTCTTAACCACCTTCGAAACCATATCAAAACAACGCTAAGCCAAACCGGTAAATTTGAGGAGCAAAAGGATGGTATGGATATTTCGCTTTGCGTAATTGATAAGGCCAACCGGAAACTGGAGTGGGCCGGAGCCTATAATCCGCTATACCAAATTCGAAAGAACGAACTTTTTGAGTATAAGGCCGATAAAATGCCAGTAGCGGTTCATATCAACGACCATCTTTCATTTACCAATCATGTTGTTGAATATGAGCCAGGCGATACCTTTTACATGTTTTCCGACGGTTATGCCGACCAGTTTGGAGGCGTCGATGAACGTAAATTTATGCTAAAGCATTTGAAAGAAACTTTGCTTAAAATATGGGATAAGCCCATGCCCCAGCAAAAGGAATTCTTGGAAAAAACCCATTATGAATGGAAGGGCGATCACGACCAGGTTGATGATATACTGATAATTGGCTTTAGAGTTTAGATACCCATTCCGCTTTTTCTATCTCCCGGGAAACACTAAGTAATTCAATCACGGAAATATCTGAATACGGTATCTTCCCCATTAAGTGTAAGAGCGCTATGGATGCTGGAATCACAGTAACCCTTCCGTAGTAATTTTCTGCTGAGTAATTCATGTACTTGAGCATCATGAAGGCATCGAACCAAAGGAAAAAACGCTTTCGAAAGGTATGAACCGATGCTGAATTCCTTCTAACATTCTCCAAGGCTTCTGTAGCGTCGGTTTTTACCAAAAATTCACTTAACGGCAAGGGTAACGATTTCAGAAACTCAGCTGTTTGGCTACGGGTGAAATTAAATAGGGAATCAACCCTATCAAAAAATGGCCTTAATGAGAGAAATGAATCAAGGTGGTACGTGGTTATTGGTTCATGTTGGTTTACCAATTTACTCATGGCGCGCCCGGTTCCAAAGGGAACCCTGTTCGATGGCCGGGGTGATGGAAAAACACAGGTTGAGTTTACCTCACCAAAGTGGCCATGCGGTATTATCTTTTGCAGAAAGTAAAAATCTTCACCCGCCTGATGGCGGTTCATGCCCCCAAACCGCACATACGCCGATGCGCTACAAGCCATTGATGAACCAACAGTGTGGTAGGCAAAAGGGAAATTTATGAATCGTAGCGCCTGATTGTAGTACCTGAGGTGAAGCTCATAAATTGCAATACCATCGTAAATGGTTTGTGGAAATTCGTTGCCTTTGAGAGGGTGCTCAAATCGTATGGAATTGGCATGTGCCTTTGGATTCATCTGCCAGAAGCGAAATAGTTCAACCAAATAGTTAGGAATACACTGTGAATCGGCATCGAAACAGGCAATAATACCTTCGCCTGAAACACTGAGCAGCCTGTATGCAGCCTCATCCATGCCTATTTGTCGGGCAAGGCCAACTCCAGCATGCTTCCTTGGAAGATTAAAAGCCTTTATAGCATGGTATTGTATCCTTTTTGAGCCCTTTCCCTTGTTGTAACGCTCAACTAAATTAAGTGCCCTAAGCGATGCATCAATAATAGAAATTTCGGAATTTTCAGGATGGTTCACCACTACAATAACCTCTACATCGCAGCCGGGTAGCTCACACTGCGCTAACGATTCCAGTGCTAAATCGAGTTGGGGCTCATTGAAGCAAGGTATAACTACACAAAGCTCGAGGTTTTGACTGGGACTTTGAGTGATTTTTGGAACAAAGTTTTTTTTAATAAAATAGTTTTGCCAAACCATGCTGCAAAAATAACGAAACCCTTTCTCATAGTAATTTTCGAAAGGGTTTCGGGTTGGTTTAGGTTTAGTATAGGTAGGTAATTAATTCTTTCGTGAAGCAGAGTACCTCTTATTTAACCCCTCAAGAACCTCATTAGTTATATCAAGAGCAGGATGACCATAAAGAACAGGACCCCCAAAAGTATTGCTCAAAATAATGTGGTACCCTTTATCGGCATTGTAATCCTTCAGGTACTCTGTAATGCTATTATGAATTATACGAAGTTTAACCTGTTCCTCTTCGGCAAGCTGAATACGCATCTCATCGCGAAGACGATAGAGCTCCTGCTCCTTATTGGCCAGATTATTTTGCAGCTGCTGAGCTTCGGAACGAGTTACCAAACCCTTTTGAATCTTTTCCTGAAAATCGTAGGCCTCCTTTTCAAATGAGCGCGATTTGGCATTCAATTCAGATTCCTTTTTACGACTACTTTCCTCAAGTTCTTTCTTCATATCAAAGTACATGTCGTACTTACTCATAAGGGTATCTACATTTACCCAGGCAGTTGAAAACTGTTCTGAAAGTTTCGTATTGCCATAAACCTCAGATGTGGCTGCTTTTTTACCTCTACTGGTAAAATGAAGAATGAATAAAACAATAATGGCAACCCCAAAAAAGATGTTTAGTATAAGAGTAGATTTTTTCATGATGTAGGTTTTTACTAAAAAATTATTACTCCAACATTTTACCTTGCCTATTTCATAGGGCATTCAAATATTACTATCCGCAAATATAAATGAAAATAGTCCAAAGCAAAATTTTTAGCAAAAAAAATTGATTTAAAACGATTACACCAATAATCCTTCATCGCGAAAAAGAAGCAGAATAGAAGAGAATGGAACAATTACATATTTCTGATTATTGAATTCGACCTCAATGGCATGTTCGTGAAGGTAAACGGCCAAATCACCCACCTGTGCCTGAAGAGGGAAGTAACGGGCATCGTTACGGTTCTTCTTCCATGGTTCTCCCTCCTCAGAGAACATGGGAATGGGGTAACCCGGACCTACCTTTACCACATACCCACTATGTGCCCTTTGCTTCTCTTGAACTCCTGGGGGAAGTAAGAGCCCAGATTTAGTCCTTTCATCAGGGTTTTTGGGCTTTATAAGAACCCTGTCGCCCACTACAATAATATTGTCAAAAGCTTTTGGATCAAACAATAACGACATAGGTACTTTTTTGTAATTACTAATTAAATACTTGCAGTTTGTCTCTCAAAATTACACTTTGATAGCCAAAAATATTACATCAAGCAATAAAAGTTGAAATGAATATTTTTGTTTAGTATTTTTAACAAAATAAATAGGTTAATGATAGAGATTTTCAATAGACACTATGCCCGAGCCACTTATAATACAGATTATAAGTGTATTGAAGTGGTATGGCATAGTAATCAGACCTTTGAGGAGTATAAGCTACTGTTCACACGGCTGCTGGAGTTTCAACGAAACTCTGGATTCGAGATAACAGGATATCTTTCAGATATTACAGATCAGGGCATTGTTAGCCCTGAAAGTAGAAAATGGTTCGAAAATGTTGCACTCCCCACAGCCGTAAGCCAGGGATTAAAGTATGCAGCCGTAGTTTTTGATGCTTCTGTCTTTAAAAAATATTACCTGAACTTGATACTTCAAATTGCCAATGTTTACAGGTTACAAATGAAGGTATTCAACTCTGTGGAGGAAGCACGACAGTGGTTGAAAGATATTGAAAACGCTAAAAATGGCAATGAGAAATAGCTACATCAAAAATGCTTTCTACAAATAACCTTGGGTAAACCTGTTTAGAAAGGGGTAAATGGCAAAAGCCACAGCGGCACCAGCCAAATCTGCAACAAAGTCAAACCAATCAGCTCCCCGGCTGGTAAATACCCAAAGTTGCAGTAGTTCAATCAAACCACCATAAACGGAGGAAATAATAAATCCTAACCAAAGACTTCGTTGGCTAATCTTTAGATGAGTCCTGTAGCGATTGGCTTCGGAAGTTACAAGAATAGTAAAAACGGCAAAAAGCCCAAAATGAACAACTTTATCAATTCCGGGAATTTTAATTTTAGGCATTCCGCTCGGGGGCATTCCGCAAAGAATCAGAATTATTAAAGCCCACATTATAGTATTCTTATACCCCAACAGCAGTTTTGAAATCCGTTTTAACATGGATCCTATTTTTATGGGTTCGATAAAAAATTTATGCTGATATGCAAAAATGGACATTTTCACCTTTCAACACAAATTGACAGGATTAACAGTAAAGCTTAATTTATCCATCCAATCAAAAGTTGTGTGTTTTATCAACTTTGATAATTTCTCTTGTTAAATATTTTTTTCAACATTACATTTACGCAATTAAAAAAATACATGAATCATGTTCGAAAAACAAGTTTACGTTGAACGCAGGCTAAAGCTTCGAAAAAAGATTAAATCGGGGTTAGTCCTTCTGTTGGGTAATACTGAAAGTCCCATGAATTACCGCTCCAACACCTACCGTTTTAGGCAGGACAGCAATTTCCTTTACTTTTTTGGGCTTGATCTTCCAGGTCTTGTAGGCGTAATTGATATTGAGGGCGGAAAGGATTACCTGTACGGCAACGATTTTGATATTGACGATATTATCTGGATGGGCCCTCAGCCCACCCTTAAGGAGCTAGGCGAGAAGGTTGGGGTACTCTCAACTCATTCACTGAAAGAACTGAGCGGAACGCTACAACGCGCCATTAGACAGGGACAAAAAATATACATTCTGCCCCCATACAGAGCCGAAAACATTCTACTGCTAGAGCAGCTGCTGGGTATTAACACATCAATGGTTAAAAACTACGCTTCCGTGGAGTTAATTAAAGCCATTGTGAGCCTTCGCTCTGTAAAAGAGGAAGTTGAAATAGCTGAGATTGAAAAAGCATGCGCTGTTGGTTACCAAATGCAGGTAACAGCCATGAAAATGTCAAAATCAGGTATTAATGAGCAGGCAATTGCAGGGGCCATTGAGGGTGTTGCCATTTCACAGGGTTACATGCCCTCTTTCCCCATAATCCTCTCACAGAATGGCGAAACGCTACATAATCATGACCATTCCCAGGTTCTTACATCGGGTAGAATGCTTTTAGTTGATTGCGGTGCCGAGATTAACAGCCATTACGCGTCGGATTTTACCCGAACCATTCCAGTTGATGGAAAATTTTCTGACAGGCAAAAGGATATTTACAACATCGTTCTTGCTGCTAATAACAAAGCCATTGAAATGGCTAAACCCGGAATACCATATTTTGATGTTCACAAGGCTGCTGCAAAAGTCATTGCCGAAGGCCTAATTAACTTAGGATTGATAAAAGGCAACTCCGACGAAGCCGTTGCCAACGGAGCTCATGCGCTTTTCTTCCCCCATGGGTTGGGACATATGATGGGCCTCGATGTTCATGATATGGAGGACCTTGGCGAAAACTACGTTGGCTACGACGATGAAATATCGCGCGCCGATCAATTTGGTATAGCTTACTTAAGACTCGGCAGAAAGCTTCAGCGCGGATTTGTATTAACTGTTGAACCTGGTATCTACTTTATTCCTGCCCTGATTCAAAAATGGAAATCGGAAAAAATAAACGAGGCGTTTATAAATTATGCTGCAGTAGAAAATTACATTGGATTTGGCGGAATTAGAATTGAGGACGATATACTGATTACCGATAACGGTTCAAAAATTTTAGGTAAACGTATTCCTGTTACTGTTGCCGAAATTGAAGAGATGATGAAAAGGTAACAACCACCCATAATCATTAAAAAGCCCCTTTCAAATGGGGCTTTTTTGTTATTCTATTCTTCGGCTAATTTATACCAATAATTGGCCCTTTGCTTATTATCGAAACGCGTATAGATATTGCCCAGGTATCGGGCATAGCGCTTGCTAGGACTTAACTTGTAAAGCGTTTCAAAGTAGTTGCGGGCAGTTTTATAATCGTTATTAACCTGTTTCAAGGCATCAGTAAACTTGCGGTACTGTTTCATAGTTTTATTTTGCTCATAGGCCTTCATTTCGCGAACGTAAAGTTCATCGGCACGTTTAAAATGGAACTCTGCCAAAAAATCGAGCGCTTCCAAATTCTTGCTGTCGCCTTTTAGCAGCTTACGGGCTAAGGCCTCAGCCTGTTCAGTCTGGTGCAGGTTGCGTTTTACCTTCAAATAATCGGTTTGCAGCAGAGAATTTTCCTGCTGTTGCGGATTCAAAAAGTTCCAAATTGAATCGGCAGGCATCCAGTTCTCGCTCCTAACATAGGCATTAAATAGCATCTCAGTTACAGGCGCCTTAAATCCATCATCTTTTAAATCAAAGCACAACTCTAGGTTAGTAATCTCTTTCGAAAGGTTATTTATTTTCTGATATGCCATGGCAAGGCTAAAAAGTCCTCTGGCATCAATGGCCTTTTTACGCTTGGCTTTTTCAAGATAGTCAATAGCCTTATCGATCTGTTCGAGTTCAAATGCTGCAATTCCGGCTTTGCAAAGAATTTCACCAGACACTTCCTTACTTTCAGCCATAAGCTGTTCATAGGAAGCAAGTGCTGCTTGATAATTGTTATTGACAAATGCACTATTAGCATTGGCTGTAAGTTGATTCATTTTTTTGATGCCACTGCAGGCCCATATCATTATGAAAAGCAGTGCAAATACCCAAAATCCTTTTTTTCGCCAAATCAACATCTATTTAGATTTAATTTGCTGCAAAGGTAGCACTTGAATGGACAAAAGAAAGAATTTTTTTAATTGCTTCGGTAGCGTTTGAATACAATATTGCAAACTGCAACGAAAAAGTATTTTAAATCCGTTAAGAAGGGATGCTTTTCGTAGGCATCCAAATATTTTAGCTCCGAGGCCATTATCTCTACCAAAGTTTTGGGGTTATCGACATAAAATGGTGGAATTAGTCCAGGTTTATGCCTGATGCGTCGCTCCTGAAGCTCTTTGCTGTAAAGATTAAAGTAGTGCTGGCTAAGTGGCCTAACACCTACAATTTTTAAATCACCCTTCAGCAAATTGATGATCATGGGAAGCTCATCAATCCATAGCTTGCGCATAAATCGCCCTAGGGTTGATACCCTAAAATCATCCTTAAATTTACCGCCCTCCTGTAGGCTATGCTTTCGGTACACATAATCCTGCAAATATTCAGAGTATGGATGCATGGTGCGTAGCTTATAAACCTTTATGAATTTGCCATCCTTGCCAATTCTACGAAGTTTTATCAGTGGGCCATAGGTAGGCTCCATGTCGAAATAGGGTTTGCGAATCTTTTGGGCAACCACAAAATAATGCTTATCAATTTCCTGTTCATCAATTACATCAAAACCACATGAGTATAGCCTACCAAGTAGCTCAGCTCGGCTAATAACCCGATTCTCGCCTCGCGTAAACAGAAAGTAAATTCCCTTTGTAAAAGAGAATTTAGGGAATATTCGTTTAAGTATGAAATCAAAAAAGTAGTAGATGTAGTTTAGTATAGGCGGATACTTATTTAGTAGTCTTCTTTTTCGTTGCTCCTGGGTTTCGGCCATGCAAATAAAAACTCCACCCATAGGAATTTTCTGATTAACTGCTTCAAAAAACTTATTGATTCGTCGGATATCATTTACCCGTTTTAGGTTGATTATGGTTTTATAGGTATTTTCGGGTTGGTTAATGATGTTGAAGTTAGTGGTTGTGGCTACAATAAGCGTTTTATCGCTGAACAGAGCCGAGTGTTGCTCGAGAAAACAGTAAACATCGCGGCTAAAGTCTGACATTATGGCCTTTTGAACGGTTCTGATACGGATGGGGTCAATGGTCATTTCTATTATTTTGGGATCAGGGAACCTGCGTCTTACTGTTCGTTCAACCCTACCTAAAACATCATCAGGTAAAACTTGCGTGTGTTTAAGTATGCCCCAGAGATTGTAAATAAAAAGTTCAAAAAGGGTTACTGTGGTAATAGTAGAGAAAACGATGAATCGCGAATAAAAGTTGCTACGGGTAAAGAACATCAGCATCGTAACAACTGCCATGGCAATAATATTTGACTTTAGAATATTCTTACTGAGAATCCTAAATGAGTATGAGGTTATGCTGTACTTATCATACAAAAGCGAAGAAAATATCCATACCGTACAAAAAAGCAGCAATCCGTTACTATAGCTATCGAGATATATTCGGAGGGGAACTCCCTTAATACTTGTAGAAAGCCAAAAAGCAGCAGCAATAAAAAAGATATCAAGAAAAATTAGTATGGCAATCCGTTTATTCATTTTGTAAACACCATATAAATTATGATTAAAGTTAATACATTTTTACAAAAAAACATTTTTCTCTTTGATGTTAATTAGCCCTAAAACAATTGCAACAATTTGAAAAATGATGTTGCTTTGCACGAAAAATTAGCACAATGCTTTCGATAAGAGAAATATACAAGGAGGGATATGGCCCATCGAGCAGCCATACCATTGGTCCGGCACGTGCTGCCGAAATAATGAAGCAACGCCACCCACAGGCAAATTATTTTAGGGTAGCACTTTATGGAAGCCTTGCCCTTACAGGCAAGGGCCACCACACCGATAGCGCTCTGCAAAAAAGCTTTCTGCCTAAGCAGGTTGAAATTATATGGCGACCGGAGGAAACCCCTCCAATTCATCCCAATGGGATGCTAATTGAAGCTTTCACCGAGGGAAACGGACCCCTTATAGACAGTTGGGAGGTTTACAGCATTGGCGGAGGCGATTTGAAGGATAGAAATGGCGTTCATAACGGCAAACAGGTTTACCCCCTAAACACTATGACCGATATTCTTGCATGGTGTCGTAGTGAGGGTAAGAGTCTTTGGGAGTTTGTTGAGGATAACGAGGGTAAAGAAATATGGGATTTTCTATCGGGAATATGAGACACCATGCGAGAAACTGTAAAAAGGGGCATTGATAACGAAGGAGTTTTACCCGGTCCCATAAAACTTGCGCGGAAGAGCTTCGTCGCAATATACAAAGGCTCTCAATTCACATGGTACCATGAAACAGGTTGGACTACTTTTTGCCTTTGCATTGGCAGTAGCCGAAGAGAATGCTGCCGGAGGTAAAATTGTAACTGCTCCTACCTGTGGTTCTTCTGGGGTACTTCCCGGAGTTCTTTTCTACCTGAGTAGTGAGGAGCATCTTAATGAACACAAGATTTTGAGAGCTTTAGCCACAGCGGGCCTGATTGGCAATTTGGTAAAACATAATGCTTCAATATCGGGAGCCGAGGTGGGTTGCCAGGGGGAAATAGGTACAGCCTGCGCTATGGCAGCCGCAGCCATGACACAAATTATGGGTGGTTCGCCTACTCAAATTGAATACGCCGCTGAAATGGCTATGGAACACAATCTTGGGCTTACCTGTGACCCTGTTATGGGATACGTACAAATACCATGCATTGAACGTAATGCCATTGCTGCATCAAAGGCATACTCTTGCGCCGTGTATGCACTATCGTCCGATGGTGGTCATAAGGTATCTTTCGACCAGGCCGTTGAAACGATGGCCGAAACCGGCCGCGATATCCAGGTGGCCTACCGTGAAACAGGAATAGGTGGTTTGGCTAAAAATTGGGAAGCCTTTCGTTAAACTTGCATTTTTTTTAACTCTTCCCAAATCAATGCTGCTGCCCCGAGTACGGCAGCATTTTTATCTTGCAAGCCCGAAACCTGCAACTTAACCTTACCCCTGAACACAGGGAACAAAAATTCTTCCATATTCCTTCGGGTAGGATCGAGAAGCAGCTCACCAGCATTTGCCAGACCGCCAAAAAAGAATATGGTCTCAGGGTTAAGTATCGCCACTAAATCGGCCAGACGGGTTCCAAGTATTAGCCCCGTGTACTCAAAGGCTGCACGGGCCAAGGGATCGCCGGATTTGGCAGCCTCGGTAATCATTTTTGCCGTTAACTTATCGTAGGTAATGTTTCGTAACATGCTTGGTTGATTGTTGTCAGCAATCATTTTAAAGGCCGTACGACGTAAGCCTGTAGCCGAAGCATAGGTTTCAAGACAACCCCGTTTGCCACAGCCACACTGACGCCCGTTTACCTTGGCAACTACGTGGCCAAACTCACCTGCAAAACCGTCGTGGCCAACTACTAATTTGCCATCCACAACTATACCGCTTCCTAAGCCCGTTCCCAAAGTAATTACCACAAAGTTTTTCATCCCCTGTGCTGCGCCAAAGAGTAGCTCTCCTAGAGCTGCAGCATTTGCATCGTTGGTAACCACACTTGGAGCGCCGGTATTTTGGGTAATTTCCTTACAAAGCGGGAGTATGCCCTTCCACTCCAGATTTGGTGCATTAACAATTGCTCCAAGATTGTACGACCCGTTGGGTGAACCCACCCCAACCCCCAAAAGTTTATGCTCATGTCCCATTTCCATGAGCAGCCGTTCTATCTCCCCGGTTAGAGTTTTAACGAATCCGTCAAAAGTTGATTGGCAACGAGTGGGTATTGTGCTTTCAATTAGTATGTCACCCTCATGATTTACAATACCTATTACCGTATTTGTTCCTCCAATATCAATGCCAGCAACAACTTCCGCCATATATAACTATTTTTAGATCCTATTCAAGTTCTTCGTAATCAATATACTCGCCTTCGTTTTTTTCTATTATCTTTTTACTTGATTGGGCTTTCCCACGATGCTTACTTTCCCATTCATTACCACTACCCGATTGTTCCTGAAATCCAGAGTTCATCTTTCGGTATAGCCTTTTTAGCCATAACCTAAGTGCTATCCGACCCACTAAACCAAGTAAAAAAAGGGTGAGGAAAAAATAAAAAATAAATGTAAAAAATGCGGCCATTTACTCATTATAAAAAGGGTTTGCAAAGATAATTAATTATTTAATGGGAAAGCAAACAATCCCATGTTCTTTTGACATGGTAACAAAGTGATTGTTTTCATTAATGATATGGATTGGAACTGTACTCAAAATCATGAGATTTTCTAATGGTTTTCCATTGATATCATAAATATTGAGTTTATTGGAAGCAGACGCAACAATTAAATCGGTTCCAGAAATACGGATTGCTTGGAGTTGACCTGTATCAAAATTTCCCTTTGAAACAGCAACGCTACTTAACCTACCTTTAGTATCGTACAGGCTAATGGTGTTGTTTTCCATAAAGGCATAGTAGCGTTTCGATTTCCCTTTAATCAACCTAAATGTATGATTGGATGAAAATGGTTTTATGGAGATGCTTTCAACCCTACCATCGAAATAAATCCTTTTGACAATTCCTAAAGTATCGGTGGTTACAATATGGTGCTTCCCTTTGACATCAACATCAAGGTAATATTCAGCATTACTTGCTTTCCTAAAAAAGTTGCCGATGCGAACCCTTTGGGTACCCTTACGGTTGAGCAGGTAGGGTCGGTTCTGGTCAAACACCACAATATAATCCTTACCACTCAGCTGAACCAATCCAATCCTGTCATATACTAACGTTTCCGTTGTAAATTGATGCCAATCCGTTACAATTTTGCCCGTACCATTGTAGCAGTAAAGTTTTTTATCGCTGCAGGCAACCATCAACCGGTAATATTTCTGGCGGTCATAATCGAATACCGATAAAGGGGATGTTGGCTCGGCTTTAAGGGTTAAAGGGAAACCCTTTACATCATTGCCATTACGATCGATGGCAAAAATTTGCCTTCCGGCCACAAAAAGCATTTGAAGCTTACCATTGCGAAATAGATCGGCCTGAATAACATCGCCTTTTATTTGGGCATATATTTTTCTATTCCAGAGTATATGTCCATTTTTACTAATCAGGTAAATGGTATTGTCCTCATCCTGAACCAATAATTCGGCTTCGCCATTGGCATGATTTCTGAGCAGATGAATTTTCCCTATTGGTTTAGTATTCAGCTGGCAGCGCCAAATGGATTGCAATAGTGTGCTGTCAGTTTTTGCCGAAATTGTAGTTTTTCCCATAGGGCCCGACACCACAAGTATGGTAAACAATTTGGGCGTTCCGCCCACAACCTGCCAGGTCAAATGGCTTACCGATTCATCTAAATTCATATCTGCCCCTAGGGGTTTTCCCATCAATGTAAAATCCATAAGTGCAGGGTTAGATAGTCCGGCACTATAAAAAATAAGGTTCGATGTCGATGATAGACGCTGTAGCTCGTGTACAAAACCATCGGAATGCGAGAGAGTGTTATTTTGAAAATACGCTTTAGCAACTTGATCTAATGTTGGCAAATCGGGGCCAAAAATCAGCATGTTATCTAGTACCAGAATGTAGGCATCATTTACCTGCAGGAAATGATTTCCAAATAGAATTGGGATGTAGGATTGAATTGGATTTTTTATAATTATAGCCTGTCCCGAATAGTTGAGATTTGCTTCCTCAATTTTTACATCCTGCTTTGCTGCAAGATTAATGATCTCGTTCAACGCTGCTGAACCGCTTTTAACCCTTAAGAAATACAGCCATTGGGGTTGGGTATTCCCATCAAAACGGGCATTCAGAACACAAACCTCATTACCGAAATTTCTAATCAGAAATTCCTCAAACGAGATGCCGAAATCGGATAGAAATTTAGAAAGATTTTTATTGTATGGATCGGTGAGTCTGATGTTATCGATATAATCGCGGTAATCGTTTAAAAATTTAGCTAGATCTGATATGCCATACCACACAAAAAAACTGGTTCCAATGGGCATGAAAGAGTTCAGGGTAAAACCTAAAGGTTTTTGGTGGATGAATACGGAATAGAATCGCTTTGCGGTATCTGTAACAGAAATCAAGCCATTTGCCAGTAATTGTTTGTCCGAAAACTGAACTTCGAGCCCTACCCAATCTGCAATCTCCTTAAGGTAGCTTAAATTATCTCTAATGGTTAGTATCTGGGAAAGTTTGCGGGTATTGATAAAGATATTTGCAGCTACCCCTTTAGCCGAGGTTGCATAAATGGCTGCAAAGGCATTATCGTTTTGACCATTCCCATCAATAAGCTTATCAATAGCCATTTTAAGTAGCGGCTTACTGCTGCTTACCAGCAATAAGTTGCCCACATCTGAAAACCAATACCATCCTTCATCACTTTGAACAGCTATGCAGGCATGTCCATCAACACTATCGTCATTGGTTTTGGCTATGCCAATAGCCTGCAACCTTATAAACTCAAATATTTCATTTTTCCCAGCACCTTCGGGTAGTTTTATAACATAAAGTTCCTCAAACGATTTGGAATCATGGTTGAAGTAGGCTGCAACAAGATTATTTTTACCTATATACTTTTGGAATGCAATGTCGGAACGGTAAAGACTATCGGAAAAGTTCAAAATTTTAGAAAAACGGGTTAACCAGAATGAGCGGGATAACTTTATGGCTACTGTATTGCTGCGAAAAGCTGTGGCAAAGCTCTCAAAATTCTCAACTTCAATAACAATACATGCGTTCTGAGGGATGGCATCAATAGGGTTGTATTGCCTGTTATCCTGATTTATAGTCCATATAAAAAAAAACAGCAAGAGGATGGCAATTGCTGCAAAGGATATTATGATTAAAAAAATTAACCTTTTTGTTCCCATTTCTGGCAAATTGTTATTTAGAGTTTAAATGTGCTAGGTTTCAAAATTAATGTAGGTTGAATTTGATTTAATGCCAAAATCAACCCACTAGGGCCAAATGATCAGCTGCTCCTATTTACTAACCCTAATAATTACAAGAGTTCCCATAAGTGATTTCTGTTCATTAGCCAGGGGAAACATGCTTATTATGCCCTTTATATCGGTGGAACTCCCAACGTTAAGTGATATTTTACGATCCAAGAGGGGACTTTTCTTTCGGATAACCTCATCGGCTAAATCCCATAGTTTTTGAGCAGCCTCGTTGGGTAAAATATCGAATTCGCTTAAACCAATAGCATCCTCCTCCGAGTCGAGTCCAAGCAAAGTTAACAAGGAACGGCTCACTCTACGTAATCTGCCATCAGCATTTTTTTGATAGATCAAATCGCTGGAATTATTGAGCAGGCTCTCAAGTATGGCCTTGTCCTCGCGAAGTTGCGCTTGTATAGCCTCCTGCTCGTGCCGTTTGCGTTCCATCTCCTCCTGCGTGGCATGGAGTTCCTCCATGTTTTGCCTCATTTCCTCCTCCTGCGCCCTCATTTCCTCTGCCTGTTGCTGGGTCTGAGCCAGCAACTGTGCAGTTCGCATGTTTATTTTTACACTTGAAAGCGTTGAAGCTATGCTTGCCCCTAATTTCTCAACGAATTCAATTTGATACTTTTGATAGGGTATAAATGTGGCCAGTTCAATAACTCCAAGGATAATTTCATTAACCATTAAAGGGACTACAAGCAGGCTGCGTGGATTTTCCTCTCCTAAACCTGAAGTGATTTTTATGTAATCCTTAGGAATATCCAGCAAAAATATGGTCTTCTTTTCAACAAAACATCTTCCCACAAGTCCTTCATTTGGCAGTACCGTTTTTTCAATCAATTTCCTGCGATTGTATGCATAGCATGCGGTCATTTCCAGAACGGGGTTGTTGGGATCATTATCATTTAAAATAAAGATTCCGCCCTGAATGGAGCCAGTATAATTTACCAAATTCTTTAAAATGAGGTAAGAGAGCTCCTTAAGGTTATCGTTATGCTGACGCAGCACCTCGCCAAATAGTGCCATGCCCTGGGTTGCCCATATTTGCTGCTGCTCTTCTTTTTTTCGCTGCTCTTCGGCCTCTCGAGCCTTTATAAGGTTCTGCTGCATATCAATGAGCGCTTTACCTAACTTGTCTTTTTCGCTTAATAGCTTAAATTCAGTATCCAACTTGCCCTCGCCAATTTCGCGGGCGAATTTCTCGGTGTAATTAAGTCCATCTATCAACTTATTGGCCGAATTTGTCATCTCCTCCAGCTCATCACCAGTATGCAGGTAGATTTTTTTGTTAACATCAATATCGCCTTCAGTTATGCTGTTTAAAAGGGCTGTTGCGCGTTTTATGGGCCTGGAAATACGTGCCGATATATACCAAATAGCCATACCCTGAAGGATTAGTCCAAAAAGAAATACCAGCAAAGTATAGAGCACAGCCCTTCGGGCATCTTTTACTATTTCCAACATGGGAACTGAAAGTAAAAGCCCCCATGCATTGGGCGAATTGCCAGGCTGTATAATGGAAAGAATGCTTAGGTATTCTTTATCTCCACTATTATGAAAAAAGGTTAAGGATTGCCGATTCCTTACTTTTTGAGTAATGGAAAAACGTGAATCAAGCGTTGTGTAAATATTTGAAAAATATTCCCGGGCATTTTCCGGATTTGAATCGGCAATAATTCGACCATCTCCTGCAATCAATATGACATTGGATCCCGGATAAGGAATAATTTGTTCAATGTCTTTTTGGAACTTTTCCAGTGAAATATCTACCCCCCCCAGCCCGGCAAAGCGACCGTTAACCCTAATGGGAACACTTATGCTTGTAGCAAGAACCTCCTGTCCGCCAAACTCAAAGGTGTAGGGGTCGAGCAACATTTCGCAGTTACAGGTTTTGGATATATAGTAGTTGCTGGTTACAATATCACCCGTTACATTTTTATGCTCAATATCGATACTGGTATGACCATCCTTAAGGTAGGCTGTTACTGAACGCCTGCCATAGTCCTTGTTATATCCCGGCCTGAAAGCAAAGTACTCAACCGAATACCATATGGTTAGGTAGCGAGAATTGTTAACAACTTGATTCCTAACAATATTAAAAAATATTGAATCAAGAGTAACGGTGTCAAATTGAGGATAGATATATAAAGCATGAGCCAAGGCCCTCGAAAAACCCATGTCTAAATCAAGTTCTGACTTAAACTGATTGGCAGTCTTTTGGGCTTCAGCCTGTGCAATTTTTATGGCATTATCACGTGCTATTTTATTTATTCTAAATCCAATAAATAACCCTATAACCAGCATAATGGCCGATGTGGTAACCAATACCCAAAGTAGCAATTTTGCTCCAAGGTGTACTTTTAAAACCTCGCGCTTAACTTTTTTTTCCCTTTTTTCCATACTTTCTGGATTTAGGTAAGCAAATAGTAATGCCTGATTTAACTAACTGTCAAACGTTCCCTTTATGAAACGCAACTAATTTATTATGTTGATAAAAATACAAAAATGTTTTTGCCTGATACAATAATTGACAAAGAAACCTACAGATGTTTACCCATTTTTCCAATAACATCAATTTTTTAGTAACTTGCTGCATCCATTTTATTTTATTAGAGCCATGAAAACGTTTAATTTTTACTGCCATTTCATAGCTATTGTTCTTTTTATGCTTACGGCTTCACTATCATTATTCTCTCAGAATGTTGACAGTTTGCTTAAAAAAGCGGAATACTACCGTCACAAGAATCCGGATTCATCAGTTTTCATTGCTCGTAAGGCTCTGAGCCTTATTGATACAATTTTTAATAAAGAACTTTCGGCTCGTGTACACTATACATTGGGTTATGCGTATTATAACCGCAACGATTTTGAATTAGCCCTATACCACTTTAAACATGCTATTACTTTAGTTAGCAACAATTCTAACCCCAATTTGCTCGCTCTTATTCATAACCGAATAGGAAATGTTTACCAGCTTAAGAGCTACTATAACCAAGCCATTGATGAGTACAAAAAAGCGCTCGAGTTAAATTATAAATCAGGGAATAGAATTGAAATTGCCAGAACACTGGTTAACATCGGCACGGTTTTTAGCATTACAGGGAACTTTTCAATAGCACTTCAGTACATGCTTGATGCTCTGCAAATTTTTGAGCAGGCCTATGAGCCTGAGGGAATGGCGTGGACATCATTGAGCATATCAAGGCTTTTTAGCCGCCTCGAAATAAACGAAAAAGCTATGCAGTATGCCGAAAATGCTTTGAATTTATACCGCAAGTTGAATAACCAAACCGGGATAACCCTGTCCCAAACAGAATTGGCCAATATTTACTACCATACCGGAATGCACGATAAAGCTCTCGACCTGCTTACAAATATTCTACAGGCCAATAAAAAAAATCAGAACCTTTTTGGGGAAGCTGCCAACTTCTTGCTTATGGGTATTATCTATTTCGATAATAAACAACTCGATTTGTCTGAAAAGTACCTGAACCTATCCCTACAAATCAAGCAGCAGGTAAACGACAGCATTGATGTGTCAAAACTAAACCGCTACCTAGGCGAACTTGAAATTGAAAAGGGCAACATACAAACAGGTTTAATATACCTAAACAGGGCGTTAATTGATGCTCAGCAACAGAAAATTACCACCGATTTACGCGATACCTATTTCAGCTTATCACGTGTTGAACAGCTGAAGGGCGATTATAGAAAAGCCTTCGACTATTATACTCAATATTCAGCGCTCAAGGATAGCGTTAATGCTAGTCAAATTGCAAAACTTGAAATGCAGTACGATTTTGAAAAGCGGGAGCGTGAACAGGAGCTCATAAATCGTCAGCGTGAGGCTATGCAACAAGCCAAGCTGGAACGCCAACGCATGGTTACGATTTTTATATCTGTGGCACTTATTCTGAGTTTAGCCCTTGCAGGTGTTGTCTTTTGGTTTTACCGCGAGAAAAAAACCATAAATCAGATACTGGTTAGGCAAAACAGGGAAATAATACGACAAAAAGATGAAATAGAAAATCAAAAACATGAAATAGAAGCACAACGCGATTTGGCCGAACGGCAACGCGATCAGATTGCTGAACAGCAGAAGCAAATAACCGATAGCATACAGTATGCAAGTCGTATTCAGGCAGCAGTCCTGCCACGTGAGCAGCAGGTTGCCTCTTTACTGAAGGAGCATTTTGTGCTATACCAGCCCAAAAATATTGTAAGTGGCGATTTTTATTGGGTTACCCGCCTCCCCAATGGTAGGATAGCCATTGCCGTTGCCGATTGTACTGGACACGGGGTCCCTGGTGCATTCATGAGCATGTTAGGAATAACCCTACTCAAGGAACTTACCGCAGCACAGACCTTCACCAATCCGGCCGACCTACTTATTCAGTTGCGTAGAATGGTTATATCCTCACTTAACCAAACCGACTTGGATAACGATTCCCACGATGGCATCGATATGGGTCTTTTGGTAATCGACAAGGAAAAAAATCTTGCCGAATACGCCGGCGCATATTTTCCTCTTCTTATTATCAGAAACTCAGGCCTACCTGTTCCTAATGGCGCTCGTAAACGCGAAGCTAATGATAAAGCCATTCTCTACGAGATAAAGGGAGATAAAATGCCCATCGGGCATCATGTTATCGAGGAACGACCCTTCAGTACCTACCATTTCCCTATTTTTGATACTGACACCTTCTACCTCCTTTCCGATGGATATACCGATCAGTTTGGCGGTAAAGACAACCATAAATTTATGATGATAAATTTGATGCAATTGCTCCTGAATATTTATCAACTCCCCATGTCCGTCCAAAACGAAAAATTGCGCAATGAATTTGAAGCATTCCGAGGAGACCAGCGCCAAGTTGATGATATTCTTGTTATGGGATTCAGGGTTTAGCACCCGCTACCTAACCATTACTGATATCGTCGTGCCCTATTTTTTCAAGTTCCATTTCAACAAATTCGATACCCGCCATTGCTGCTTGCTGCTCGGCTTCCTTTTTGGATTGACCTATACCCCTACTAACCTCTATATTGTTCCAGAGTAGTACTGACTCAAATGATGGAACGGCATGGGTATCGGTTTGCGAAACATAATCATGAGTATCAAATTTTGCTGTAACACGACGTTTCTGGGCTATTTCAAGAACCCTACTTTTATAGTCGTGTTCAGTAACTTGCAGTGCAATTAAATCGATATGCTGGCGTAAAATGTTATTAACTACTACCTCGCTAGTGAACTTAAAGCCCTTATCAATAAACATGGCACCCACAATGGCCTCAAGGGCATTTCCGTATATGTATTTTTGTTGTACCAATACTCCATTTCCCACCTTAACTAAACGGGGAATTCCTAAATTAACAGCAAGCTGGTTGAGGTTTCCACGGCTCACAATTTTGGCTCTCATTTTAGTTAGAAAGCCTTCGTTTGAATTAGGAAATTCTGCAAAAAGAAAATCGGCTACAATAGCATCCAGAATAGCATCGCCTAAATATTCAAGTCGTTCGTTATCAACCCTTTGACCCTTGTTTAAAAAGAGTGAAGCCGACCTATGAATTATGGCCAACTTGTAAATACCAAGTTTATCTGGGGGAAATCCCAGGATATCCTTTATATCATCATAAAATTTTTTATCTGCTACCGTTAATCGGAGCCGACGAAAGGGCTTTGGGAGGAATTTTAACACACTAAAATACTACAACTTTCGAAGAATAATGGAAGCATTATGTCCACCAAAACCAAAGGTGTTGCTAAGAGCAGCCCTTACGGTACGTTTTTGTGCTACATTTGGGGTAAGGTTTAGCCTGCTGTCAATTTCTGGATCAACCTCTTTAAGGTTGATGGTAGGGGGAACAACTTCTTTGTAAATAGCCATTATAGCGGCTAAAGCTTCAATAGCTCCAGCGGCGCCCAGTAGGTGACCAGTCATTGATTTGGTGGAACTAATATTGAGTTTAAAGGCGTGCTCTCCAAATACTTGAATTATCGCCTTGGCCTCAGAGATATCTCCAAGAGGTGTAGCGGTACCGTGAACATTGATGTAGTCAATATCCTCTGGCTTCATGTTGGCATCACGCAGGGCATTTTCCATTACCCTACGCGCACCAAGCCCCTCGGGGTGAGGTGCTGTCAGATGGTAGGCATCGGCCGACATACCGCCGCCTGCCAGCTCACAGTAAATTTTAGCCCCACGGGCCTTTGCATGTTCATACTCCTCAAGGATAAGGCAACCTGCTCCTTCACCCATTACAAAACCATCGCGGGTGGCGTCGAATGGACGTGAAGCCGTTTTGTACTCATCGTTACGTGTCGAAATTGCCTGAAGGGCATTGAATCCACCAACACCAATCTCATTCACCGAGGCCTCCGAACCTCCAGTAATAATAACATTAGCCTTACCGGTTCGAATCACATCCATAGCACAGATAATTCCATTTGTTGATGATGCGCATGCCGAAACGGTTGAAAAATTAGGCCCACGGAAGCCGTACTTCATGGATATGTGACCAGCTGCAATATCTGAAATCATTCGGGGAATGAAAAAGGGGCTAAATCGGGGCGTTCTGTCGCCACCGAAATAGCCTCTTAGCTCCTCGGTAAGGGTTTGTAACCCTCCAATACCCGATGCCCAAATCACTCCGGCCATGTCAAGATCAATAGCTTCAGGATTAATACCCGAGTCCTTCATTGCCTGTTCAACTGCCACCAGCGCAAATTGAGTATAAGGGTCAAGTTTTTTAATCTCTTTGCGGTCGAAGTATTGGTTGGGATCAAAGTTTTTTACCATGCAGGCAAACTTGGTTTTATACTTCGACGTGTCGAAACTGGTAATCAATTCGCAACCACTAACGCCGTTTTCAAGGTTAGTCCAGTATTCCTGAATATTATTACCTAAAGGGTTTATAGTACCAACACCTGTAACTACAACACGTTTCATTTCCATACTCTAAGAAAGGATTAGTTAGAAACCAAATTTGCCTAGCCGATTGTTAAATTATTTGCTGTGCTCTTCAATGTACTTGATAGCATCGCCAACGGTGCCGATCTTTTCTGCTTCCTCATCGGGAATAGAAAGGTTGAATTCCTTTTCGAATTCCATGATCAGCTCTACGGTGTCAAGTGAATCGGCACCAAGATCGTTGGTAAAACTAGCTTCAGGAGTTACTTCGTTCTCATCTACTCCGAGCTTGTCAACAATGATCGACTTAACTCTAGTTGCAATATCCGACATAGTTTTAAAATTTAGTTAATAAAATAAGAGTTTTCAAATTTCAGTCAAAACATTCATCTGAAAATTAGCCAAATGAAAAAATCGTGGCAAAAGTAATTTTTTTGTTCATATTTTTGACCTTCGTTAACAAAATTTTTTTGACAGTCGTTTAAAATAAATATTTAAATATTTCATAATGAAATACATAGCTGTTTTTGCTTCGGGGTCTGGAACCAATGCCGAGCGTATTAGCCAATACTTTGCTTCACATCATTCTACCAGGGTTAAGCTAATTGCAACCGAGAATCCCGCTGCCGGAGTTCTTGAAAGGGCAAAAAATATTGGCGTTGATACCTACATATTTAATATGTCAGAGCTAAAAAGTGGCGCGGTACTGTATAAACTTGAGGAGCAAGGTATCGACTTTGTCGTATTGGCGGGCTTTCTTAAAATGATACCTGAGAACATTGTAATTGCCTACCCGGGACGTATTGTAAACATTCATCCGGCCCTTTTGCCAAAATATGGAGGAAAGGGAATGTATGGCGAAAGGGTACATCGGGCAATTATTGCCGCTGGTGAAACCGAAAGTGGCATTACCATACATTTCGTAAATCAGAAATACGATGAGGGGGATATAATTTTTCAAGAAAAATGTCGGGTCTATGCCAACGACACCCCAAAAACTCTGGCACAAAGAATTCATGACTTAGAGTACCAGCACTACCCAAGGGTGATAGAAGAACTTTTGGAAAGGTTATAGGCTACTCTGGGAGCAAACGATTACCCAGATTTATATGCATGCCGATTGAAAAGGTTACCGGAAAGTTTTGCCATAGCGAGTTTTCGTATTTTCCTAATGGAATGGAAAATCCAAGATTGGCAACGAATCGAACCCTTTTATACCCCAGTTTTGATACTACTCCGGGTTCATAGTACCACTTATTTTCGGAAGCAATACTCACCAACGATAAGCGGGAGACAATGCTAAAATCCAGCAAGTCGTTACAAAACCCGATCGCGGGCTGCACAAAATAGCGGGTAAGCTTAGTGGTTTGCTCTCCATTCCAGGTTTGCCCCTTAAATTTTGCTGGAACACTACCAACCCCGCCACCGACAAAAACTTCAAAAATTCCCATATCACTGAATCGCTCAGTGTATCCTAGGGCCCCCTCAACTAGGGTACGCATTTCCTTTGCTTTTATTCCTTCGTTATGGGTTTTCTGATGGAGCTGTCCGTTAACCATTAATCCAATTTTATCGGTAACAGCCACCGCCGACTGGGCCTCAAATCCCGAAATACCAACTAATGTATTTATATCGACATCACCTTTGTTTCGTAATAGCGGACTATTATGAGTATTGGGTATATAGAGCATGGAACACGATGGAATAATTGCAGTAACAAAAATTGCAGTTATAATTTTTTTAAGGGGTTTGCTCATTTTAGGTAGATTTATTTAAATGCAAGTTATTGATATGATGACCAAAAGTCAATAACATAAATAGTTAAATTTGAACCTTATTGTGATTGTTTTGTTTAGGCAAGTCAAAAAGTCAACCATTAATTTTTTTTGCTAAATTAATGGGGATTGTAAACACTTCATTATATTAGCTCAAACTTAATTCACAAATACTAAATAACTAACTAATTAAATGCCCTATGATTATTGACAACTTGTTCTGGGTTGTACCGATAGCATCGGTAATTGCCCTAACATTTGCCTACCTGTTTTTTAGGCAGATGATGAAGGAGGATGAGGGAACTGACACCATGCGAAAAATTGCCCTGTACGTTCGCACTGGAGCCATGTCATACCTAAAGCAGCAGTACAAAATAGTAGGTATTGTTTTTATTGTGCTAATGCTACTTTTTATTTTACTGGCTTTTGGTTTAAAAGTGCAGAATGAATGGACTCCCTTTGCCTTTCTCACCGGTGGTTTCTTTTCGGGTTTAGCTGGATTTTTTGGCATGAAAACAGCCACCTATGCATCGGCTCGTACAGCAAATGCTGCTAAAAACTCGCTAAACCATGGGTTGCGGGTTGCTTTCCGCTCGGGAGCGGTGATGGGGCTTGTGGTGGTAGGTCTTGCCGTTTTGGACATATCGTTGTGGTACCTACTACTAAACTACTTTATCGATGAACCCAACAGCTCTCACAAGTTGATAATCATAACCACAACCATGCTAACCTTTGGAATGGGAGCATCAACCCAGGCCCTTTTTGCCCGTGTGGGTGGGGGTATCTACACTAAGGCTGCCGATGTAGGAGCCGACCTAGTTGGTAAGGTTGAAGCCGGAATTCCCGAGGATGATCCCAGAAACCCTGCCACCATTGCCGATAACGTAGGCGATAACGTAGGCGATGTTGCTGGTATGGGTGCCGACCTCTACGAATCGTATTCCGGTTCAATTCTAGCTACCGCAGCGCTAGGGGCAACCGCATTTGCCGCCGTTAATGTGGAAATGCAGTACAAAGCCATTTTGGCTCCCATGCTAATTGCAGCCGTTGGAATAGTTCTTTCTATTTTGGGCATCTACACTGTTCGCACCAAAGAGGGTGCTACTATGAAGGATCTTCTGAGATCATTAGGTTTTGGTGTGAATATTAGCTCCGCTTTAATAGCAATTTTCACGTTTGTTATTCTTTGGTTTTTAGGTTTGCAAAACTGGCTGGGTATATCATTTTCGGTGTTATCTGGTTTGGTTGCCGGTATAATTATTGGCCAGTCAACGGAATATTTCACATCGCATTCCTACAATCCTACCCGTAAAATCTCAGCTAGCGCACAAACCGGTCCTGCTACCGTTATTATTTCAGGCGTTGGTTTGGGAATGGTATCTACTGCAATTCCTGTTATTACCATTGCCATTGCCATACTTATGGCTTTCCTTTGTGCCATTAATTTCGATGTTAAGCACATGCTCGATGCTCAAAACATCCAGTTAGGCCTTTACGGTATAGGAATTGCAGCCGTAGGCATGCTTTCAACATTGGGTATTACCCTAGCTACCGATGCCTATGGCCCAATTGCTGATAACGCCGGGGGTAATGCCGAAATGAGCCACCTTGGCCCCGAGGTTCGTAAACGTACCGATGCCCTTGATGCACTTGGAAACACCACAGCAGCAACCGGAAAGGGATTTGCCATTGGTTCAGCTGCTCTTACCGCTCTTGCACTTTTAGCATCGTATATTGAAGAGGTTAAAATTGGCTTAATCCGTATAGGAGAAAACATTCTTACACTTGCCAATGGCGAAACTATTGAAACCGCAAAAGCCACTGTTGTCGATTTTATGAACTACTATCAGGTAAACCTCATGAACCCAGTTGTACTAGTGGGTATTTTCATTGGTGCCATGATGGCATTCCTGTTTACTGGCCTTACCATGAATGCCGTGGGGCGCGCCGCACAAAAAATGGTTGAAGAAGTTCGTCGACAGTTCCGTGAAATAAAAGGTATTATGGAGGGTCAAGCTGAACCCGATTACGCTCGCTGCGTAGCCATATCGACCCGTGGCGCTCAGATCGAAATGATTTTACCCTCTCTTTTGGCAATTATTATTCCCATTATCACCGGTCTTATTTTAGGTGTTCCAGGTGTGCTTGGCCTACTAGTTGGAGGGTTAGCTGCTGGATTTGTTTTGGCTATATTCATGGCTAATTCAGGTGGTGCTTGGGATAACGCCAAAAAGTATATCGAGGAGGGTAACTTTGGCGGTAAGGGCTCCGACAACCATAAGGCAGCCGTTGTTGGCGATACCGTTGGCGATCCGTTTAAGGATACCTCTGGTCCCAGCCTTAACATCCTCATTAAGCTTATGAGTATGGTTTCAATTGTAGTGGCAGGGTTAACCGTTGCTTACAGCTTAATTTAAAAATCTTCGTTATATTCAACTCTAAGCCCGGTTTAATGCCGGGCTTTTGTTTTTTTTAATTGTAATATCAAAAAAAACTACCTTTGTCTTTTTAATCAAGGCTTAAAAAATGGTAAAAATTTCTGCTGTAATTATTACCCTAAACGAGGAAAAAAACATTGAACGATGCATTCGTTCTCTTCAAAACGTTGCCGACGAAATTGTTGTGGTTGACAGCTTCTCATCGGATGGTACCGAATCAGTATGCAGAAAGCATGGAGTACGGTTTATTCTGCACAAATTCGAAGGGTATAGGAATCAGAAAAACTTTGCTATTTCTCAGGCAACTTACGATTACATTCTTTCGCTTGATGCCGATGAGGCATTATCGGTTGAACTTGAGCGTGAAATTAATAGGATTAAAGAAAATTGGACACATGATGGCTACAAGATAACCCGACTTAACAACTACTGTGGTAAATGGATTTATCACACCGACTGGTATCCTGAAAAAAGAATCAGACTTTTTGATCGTCGTAAAGGGGTTTGGGCTGGTGCAAATATTCACGAAATTGTAAAAATGCAACCCGAAGCAAGGGTTAAAGAACTTAATGGCCATCTTCTTCACTGGAGATACAGCAACTACGAAGAACATTTGTCGGAATTAAATAAATACTCCACCATATCTGCACACGAGTATTATAAAAAGGGGATTAAGGCCGGGTATCTTAAGATTTTTTTTCATTCATTCTGGCGGTTCTTTCATTCCTACTTCATTAGAACCGGTTTTATGTCAGGCTTTAATGGATTACTAATTAGTTTTTTGCTTTCGAAGCACTGCTTTGTAAAGTATGCTAAGCTCCGTAAACTCTATAAAGAAAATAGAAAAAAAACACTCCCGCCATATGATACCCTTTTAAATGCCCCAATGAGCGACAAACCCCTTGTCTCAGTCATTGTTACAACATACAACCAACCGGAATGGCTTAAAAAAACACTTTGGGGTTTTGAGCTACAAACCGAAAAGCATTTTGAAGTTGTAATAGCTGATGATGGTTCTGGTGAGGAAACTAAAAAAGTGATAGATGAATTTGTTCAAAGAAATATTCTAAACATAAAACATGTTTGGCATCCCGACCAAGGCTTTCAGAAATGTCAGATTTTGAATAAGGCTATTACTCAAACGGAAGCAGATTACCTGATTTTTACCGATGGTGACTGCATTCCCCGTAACGATTTTGTTAAGGTTCACGTTCATAAAGCAAAAAGAGGTTCTTTCTTGAGCGGTGGATATTTTAAGCTAACCACTCCCGTTTCACAAAAAATTACTTGTCGGGAAATTGAGAAAGGTTTAGCGTTTTCTCCAAAATGGTTAAAAAAACAGGGACAACCCCTTACCTACAAATTCCTGAAATTAGTTCAAACCCCTTGGTTACAATATCTTCTAAACAAAATAACTACAACAAAAGCAACATGGAATGGCCATAATGTAAGCGGCTGGAAGGATGATATTATAGCCGTTAATGGCTACAATGAGGATATGCAGTATGGAGGCCTTGACCGCGAACTAGGGGAGCGGCTAATGAATTTCGGTATCAAGGGAAAGCAAATTAGGTACAATGCAATATGTGTGCATCTTGACCATCCAAGGCCCTACCGTACAAAAAGTACCTGGGATAAAAATTATCAGATACGACACGAGGTTAGAAAGAAAAAACTTAAATGGACTAATAACGGTATCGATAAGTATTTATAGTGTTTAGTAAAACATTTGATCAGCAATTAAATACACCTTTGCCAATAACGGAGCCGAATTACTCAACTACGTCAATACCAATAAGTTTTGCAGCCAGTTTTAACCTGCTGGTCCAGTTTCCGGGTACTACTAGATGGTGGTTTCCAAATGGATTTGTCAGAAAATATTGTGAAGCAGAATTTGTGATCTCTACTTCCAGTTGTGTTCGACAAGCAGATCTGCCCTTCGGCCGGGAAACAACATTCCCCTTTGTAATAAAAAGATGGTTAAAGGTGTTATCGAACCTGAAAATGGTTACCTCTTCGCCCTTAATTTGTCCGGCTATAGCTAAACCCTTGTTGGTTTCGAAGTGGGTATCGAGTTTGAAACTAGTTAATTGCTGTAACGGTACTGTACAATGGGTTAAAAGCAATGAATTGCTCTTTACTAGTGCCACATTGGCCATCCAGGGTATTGAATGGCAAACCTCGGCCGAAAGCATTATTGCTACAGCGCTGCACACATCGGCTTCGCAGGCAGCCGGGATCCCATCATAGTTGAGTTTGGCCAATGCCAAACATGCCGTGTGGCCTGTTTGGTTTACCAAGGTAAAGCACTCAACAGCTAGGGCATTTAACTGATAGAAAGGGACAAGCGAAGCGAGTCCTTCATATATCTTTCCACTTTCAGTAAGTTCGGCTATATTTTGGGTATCGCTAAACAGCGATACAAAGTCAGGGGAAACCTGAGTAATCTCCTTAAAAACAATATCATCCCAACTAACATCAACCTGCTCAATACCGAGTTTTGCATGCAGCTGAACGGGACTAACAATACTAGCCACCAACCATGGCGAGGGATTTCCAACTACGCCAAGTCTTTGCCCATGCAACCTACGGATACCTATGTAGGAATGATAAAAATCCTTTAGAATATCGATTGTTGATGGGTCGTCAGCATTAATGAGCAACGATCTTATGTTGTGCTGATTCATCCAAGCCTTTACCTCAGTTGCTGCCGCCCACGAATTGGCCTCTCGTGAGGCTAAGAGCAGGTAAAACCTATACTCTTGTACCGACTCAATGGCCACATGCTCCGAACCGCCTGTAAGAAACATGAGTATATCAGGCTTATCGTTTACAAACTCCATCTCCTCGGGGTTGAAAAGGCTCATGTACTTCTTCTTGGCTCTATCGTAAACGGATGCATCGGCACCAGGGAATGCCAATAGTTTAACACGTACGCGATCTCTTCCAAAAAAAGGGGTGCTACTCATGAATCATAGTCTGGGTTATAATATCAATCCCAAATCGAATATACTTATAAATATCCTCAGGGTGTCCATCAATTTTGTTGCTGTTCCTTTCATGGCCAAGTCTGACCACAACAGCATTCAAATCGGGTATAATAAATATATACTGTCCTAGCAATCCTCTTGCATAGTAAACTCTATGGCCATCAACGGTTATCATCCACCACTGGTAACCATAAAAATCAACATTTTTATTGATTTCCGGGTCGTAAAGATATTCTGCAGGTGTTAGTGATTCTGTAAGGTATTTTTCGGGAATAATCTGCTCATTGTTCCATTTACCATGGTTGAGAACCAGTTGACCAAAGCGGGCAAAGTCGCGGGCATTGCTGTTAAAACAACAGAATGCCTTTTCAACACCCCCCTTCCGGTCGAGACACCAAAGGGCATCGTATTCCGCTCCAATTCGGCTCCAAATTTTTTCCGAAGCATAATCGGAAAGAGTTTTACCGGTGGCTTTCTCCACAATAAGCGATAGCAATTGGCTGTCGCCGCTTCGATATTCATAATATTTACCAGGCTCCTTCACAACATGTTGGTTAAGCACCAGTTGAGGGAGGTTGTTCCCGTAGTAGCCCTGGGTGGTAAGCGAAAAAAGGGTGCTATACGATTCGTCCCAGCTAAGACCTGAACTCATGGTGAGCAGGTGCTTAATGGTAATTTTTGATTTTTCTCCTTCGTTATATTCAGGCAAATAGCTACCAATTGGCTCATCAATACTCTTAATAGCACCTTCTGAAAGGGCACAACCTACCAGTAAACTAACTATGCTTTTAGCCATGGAAAAGGAATTTGAGTAGGAGTCCTTTCCATAGCCATCCCAGTACGATTCAAAAAGCAAAGCGGTATCCTTAACTACAAGGTAGGCAACGGTACGAAAATCGTTAAAATACTTAAGTTGATCATCATTAAAATTATAGGTATTGTAATGTGGATGAAACTTCCAGGGTTGAGGCTCGCCCGCCTTTACGGTTCGATTATGAAATATTTTGTAGTCATCAATATTAACCTGCTGGTAGATAAGTGCTCTAACTATGTAATGGTTTTTTGGCAGGGCAAGAAATATTGCTAATGCGGCCAACAGCACAAGCCCTGTAATTCTTAACTTCTTTCTCCAGGTCATAGCTTTTAGATTTAGGTTGATATTTAGTCCCGAAGTTACTATAAGTTTTGGATTTTTTAGTAATATTTGCCATAAATTTACCCAATAGGCGTGAATAGATTTAGTTTGATATTGATTTCGGCAGTAATGATGCATTGTGCAGCAATCGCAACAACAGCTTACCCCGATAGCACTAAAATATGGGTAAATTTGTTAGGACAATCGTTTTTCGATAATAAGGAGTTTACTGGAAACATTAAAAAGGGCTACACCCATCCCGGTTTCTGGATAAAACCTTCGGTGGATATTAAAACCGACAGGTTTTACGTTGATGCCGGTTTACATTTACTGTATCTTGCGGGCGCCGATTCGGTTGACCGGTTGGTACCAGCCCTTTCGCTTTTGTTCAGGATAAACAACAACATTTCCCTTGTTGCCGGGACGCTGAATACCCGTCACGGGCACTACTTGAGTGAGCCCCTTTATAAACCCGAAAGACTTTCCCTGAAACAACCCGAAACTGGAGTGCAATTTTTCTATAAAAGTTCATCGGCCATTGCCGATTTATGGATTAACTGGGAACGATACATTAAAACTGGTAGTCAATTTCAGGAGGAGTTTACCGTGGGCTTCTCCCACGTTTACAATCCATACAACATAAAAGCAGGTTTTTCGAACTCAATGGCATCTATGGCTTTTCACAAGGGCGGACAAATTGATAGCACCGATTTGCCTGTGCAAACCCTAATTAATGTGGCAGAAATGCCAGCCTATTCGTTTGCAATAGGTTCCGGTCAACTCCTTGGAATATCACCATCATTCTACTTCTACAAAAATTTATCGCCAAGTATAAACTTAAAATTTAACAGGGGATATGCTTTTCATACCAAAGTGTTTGTAACATACAACAACCTGTATCTTGAGCTAGGGCAATGGCTTTCGAATGGCTTTGTTAATCCAAGGGGCGAAGAACTTTATGGTTCATTTTCTACTATCAGCCCAGAATTCGATCAGAAAAGGCGTAGCCTAACCACCCTTTTAATCCAGTATGAGAAAATCATAAGCAATGCATTTACAATTCATGCAAATACACGGGCATACTACGACAGCCATAACAAACTTATGGAATATAGCTACACGCTCATTTTAACCTTTGATAGCGAGGTAATGGGTATAAAAAAAAGGTAGCCTGACGTTTCAGGCTACCTCCGAATAACGGAATAATGCTACTTATTCTCTTTTGGACAATAAATCTTCACCATTTGTTCCGCTGGTTGGTACCCCAGCTCAAGAGCCATTTGAAAATCCTCGCAACCCGATTTGAATTCCTTAATATTCATTTTTGAAATACCCCTATTGTAGTATGCTTCGGCATTTTTAGGGTCGGCTTTAATAATAATGTCATAATCTGGAATTGCCTCCTTATGCTTGCCCAATATAGCCCTCGAAATCGCCCTATTGTAATAAGTTTGAACGTAGCTAGGGTCAATCTCAATAACTTTATTGAAATCGACAATGGAGCCATTGTAGTCCTTTATAAAAGCTTTTGCAATTCCACGGCCATAGTATGCTTTCATGTAATCGGCTTTAAGTGAAATTGCCTTATTAAATGCAACGATAGCCTTTTTGTATTCCCCTTTTCGTAGCAATGCACCACCCTTAACACCCCACGCCAGGGGCAAATTTGAATTTATGCTGATAGCCTTGTCTAGCACCATAATAGCATCGTCAAAACGCTTAACGTTAGCATATGCCTCACCAAGGTTGTATAAAACATCCTCATCGTTCGGGAAATTCTTACGTGCGGTTTCCAAATCGGAGATAGCTCCCTGAAAGTCGTTAATCTTCAATTTAAATATACCACGTTTTTTATATGCCTCAGGTGTGGCATTTGCACCTTCAATCATTTTATCATAATTAGCAATGGCACCTTTAAAATCGGCTAATTTGGCTAGGGCTTCACCGCGAGTAAAAAATGCCTCAACATTTGAACCGTCGAGTTCAATGCTGTGGTTATAGTCCTTAATGGCTTGGTCATACTCCATGAGGACAGCATTAAGCAAACCACGTTGGTAGTATGCCTTAGAACTTGAATCGTTGAGGGCGATTGCCCGATTTAGGTCGGTCATGGCTTGTTCGTATCGGCTCAACTTGCGGTTTGATATCCCCCTGTAGAGGAAGGATTCAAAGTTTAGCGAGTCAAGTTCAATAGCCTTTGTGAAATCAGGCAATGCCAGTGAATCCTTTTCGAGAGCAGCCAGCACAATACCTCGTTTTAAGAGGTAATCGAACTGCTTAGGATAAAGATTTACAGCACGGTCAAACTTTTCAAGGGCCTGTTCATATTTAAGTGAATCCAGAAGGGCTAGACCCTCACGGTAACTTTTTTCAGCCATGCGGGGCTTAAGCGAGAAGTACGCCACAATGGCAATGGCAATAAGTCCTATTACTACTACAAGTATTCGCTTCATATGCATCTATTTATTATAAAATAAGTCAAAATTACAAATTAAAAAGAAACGATTTACCGATTCCCCTCAATAATATAAGCACAATTAAGTTTGGCCACCTCCCGGGCAAAACGAGGATTCTGGTAAAACGCCTTATCGTTTAGGGTATGGTAATTGGGGTCATCAGATTGGGTAATAAAAAACAACGGTTTAAATCCTTGTTGATAAAAGGGATAGCTGTCGCTATAATTTTGATAGGTGTTATCGTTTACCATTTTAAGTAGGGTGTAAAGGGAACAAATTGTTTGGGCATTAAGACGGAGCTCTGTTGAGTTGGGATAGTCAATAATGTTAAGATACCACGCAGCTGAATCCATAACAGGGCAAAATGATACCATGTCGTTATTTAGCATGAATTTAACACGAGCAAGGGTATCGGAGAGTCTATTGGCCATATAAGTGCTGCCGTATAGTCCCAATTCCTCAGCTGCAAAGGTCGCAAAAACAATGGTGGTTCGTGGATTAAAATTCGATTTCTTGAGAACTCTGGCAATCTCAAGTGTAACAGCAACTCCACTGGCATTATCATCAGCACCAGGAGCAATATCAAAAGGGCTAACTGGTTGATTGCTCATCAAAATACAATCGTGATGGGCACCAACTATGGTTAAACTATCGGGCGAAACAATTCCAGTTAGTTTGGCCACAACATTGTACTGCCAGGTTTCATAATATGTACCCCGAAAATAAATATTAAGAGGAAAGGAATCGAGTTGGGCATTGTCATAGCCATAGCTCTTAAATTTGTTCATAATGGCAACCGTGATGTTGCGGTGGTTATCGGCCAATGTAAAACGGGTTGTCATTCCCTCAAGCCAAGCAATGGTATGGCTAATGCTATCGGCACTTATTTGCTCTAAAATCTGAACGATTTGTGGATCGGGTTTAGAATACCTTATACCGTCATCATCCTTAGAGCACGAATGAACAAGAATAGCAAAAGCTAATGCTTTTAGTAAAACGCTTGTAATTCTTTTTAAATTCATTGTAGGTCGTAATAATTGTTGTAATTGTAAGAAATCTGGATTTAATAAAATTTAAAAAAGTAATACCTTTGGAGGTAATTACATAATAAGGGATATTTACTACCGAAAGTTAAGAAAAAATATATAATGAAAACATACCATTTAAACGATTACAGAAAACTTAACAACCTTTTGGGTTGGACAACCTTTGGCATAGCCACATTGGTTTATCTATTAACCATTGAGCCAACAGCCAGTTTCTGGGACTGCAGCGAGTTTATTGCCAGTGGAAATAAGTTGGAAGTTGGACATCCCCCGGGCGCACCCATTTTTATGTTGATGGTTCGCTTTTTCACCATGTTTGCACCCAATGCACAGTGGGTCCCCATTTTAGCCAATAGCTTATCGGCGCTTGCCAGTTCCTTAACCATCCTTTTCCTTTTTTGGAGCATCACCCATATGGCCCGCAGAATTGTAAATCCCAAAAGCAAAGAGTTCTCGCTAAACCAAATTATTATAATCCTCTCTTCGGGCTTAGTTGGTGCTTTAGCCTACACCTTTTCCGATACCTTCTGGTTTTCGGCTGTTGAAGGCGAAGTTTATGCTGCATCATCGCTATTTACTGCTGCGGTATTCTGGGTAATCCTCAAGTGGGAGGAACAAGCCGATGAACCTCATGCCACCCGTTGGCTTATCCTCATTGCTTACCTCATGGGTTTATCAATCGGTGTGCATCTGCTAAACCTATTAGCCATACCCGCCATAGCACTGGTTTACTACTTCCGTAAATTCAACTATTCGCTCAAAGGAGTAATTTATACGTTGCTTATTTCCGGATTAATTTTAGTAGCAGTAATGTATGGGGTAATTCAGGGGTTTGTTTTACTGGCCTCAAGGGTTGAGCTGGTTTTTGTGAATTCTTTTGGACTACCCATAAAATCTGGAGTATTATTCCTTTTTGCTGTAACACTTTCAGTGCTTGCTTACGGGATTTACAAAACACATAAAAATGGAAAGGTTTTATTCAATACTATTTTGATTGCGGTGGTAACATTACTCATTGGCTATAGCTCATATGCAACTATTGTCATCCGCTCATCGACTAATCCACCAATGGATCAAAACAGCCCCGATAATATGTTCTCGCTTCTTTACTACCTAAACCGTGAACAGTATGGCGACAGGCCATTACTTTACGGACAGGTATTCAGTGCTCAGCCCGTGGCCCGTATCGAAGGGGATCCCACCTATGCGCCTAAGAATGGCAAATATGTTTTTGTTAGAACTAAGGACCGCTACAAATTTGATCCTGATTTTGAGATGGCTTTCCCAAGAATGTGGAGCAGTGAAACCAATCATGTTAACGCTTACAAAAAATGGACAAATTTTGAGGGCAAACCCGTAAAACGTTACACTTCTGATGGCAAAACCGAGACACTATATGTACCAACATTTGGTGAGAACCTCCTGTTTTTCTTCCGTTACCAATTGGGTTACATGTACTTCCGTTACTTTATGTGGAACTTTGCCGGCAGGCAAAACGACCTTCAGGGTCATGGCGAGGTAACAAGGGGTAACTGGATTTGTGGGATCCCATTTATTGATAATCCTCGTTTAGGGCCTCAGGAGAAACTACCCGAAATATACCGAAAGAATAAGGCAAATAATAAGTACTACCTATTACCATTAATTTTAGGTATAGCCGGTTTACTGTATCAGTTCCGCAAACATAGGAACGACTTTTGGGTAACACTGGCTCTTTTTGTGATGACCGGAATAGCCATAGTGATTTACCTCAACCAAACTCCATATCAGCCCCGCGAACGCGATTATGCTTATGCCGGTAGCTTTTACGCATTCTCTATATGGATAGGCCTGGGTGTGCTGGCGGTTTACCAACTTGCTAAACGAGTTAAGGATCACCCAGCAGCAGCAATAGCAACGGGTGCAATCTGCACCCTTGCGGTTCCAGCTCTAATGGCAAAAGAAAACTGGGACGATCACGACCGCTCAGGCAGCTACCTTCCCATTGATTTTGGCTACAACATGCTCATCGGATGCAAACCTAATGCCATACTATTCACCTATGGCGATAACGACACGTTCCCATTATGGTACGCACAAGAGGTTGAGGGTGTAAGAACCGATGTTCGTGTAGCCAACCTAAGCTACTTGCGTGGTGAATGGTATATCCAGCAGATGCAGCGAAAAGCATATGACAGCGATCCTCTACCGATAAGAATGACCTACGACCAGTACTACAGCGGTATCCGCGATGCAGTTCTGGTTATTGACAAAATCAAAGAACCATTGAATCTCGATCGAGTGGTTGACTTCTTCCTTTCCGATGGAGTGGATGCTCAAGTTCAATCGCCTTTTAATCCGAACATTAGAATCAACTACATTCCATCAAACAATCTCTACCTTGCCATTGACCGCAGTGGGGTTACTCAAAAATTAGATTTGCCCGATTCCTATCGGAATCGGATTGTTGATACCATGTTGTGGTCGCTTAATAAACAAATGGTGCTTAAGGATGGACAGGTAATTCTCGATCTGTTGGCTACCAATCGCTGGGAACGTCCGATATACTATGCCACAACAGTTAGCAGCGAAACCTACCTGGGTCTTGATAAGTACTTCCATCTCGAAGGGATGATGTACCGTATTTTGCCTATTCCGGCATCCCGCCAGTGGGGGACCGGAGCCGTGAATACACATGAAATGTGGGAGAATTTCATGAAAAAGTATCGATTCCGAAACCTTAACGATCCCCGCGTTTACCTCGATGAAAACAAGGTTCGGATTGTTTCGAACTACCGTAACCTTTTTGCAAGGTTGGCTAATGCTCTTGTGGATGAACGGAAAAAGGATTCAGCCATCATGGTGCTTAACCACTGCATGGAGCTGATTCCCGAAACAACAGTTACGCTTAACTACTTTTGCTTGCCCATAATTGAGGGTTACTACCGCGCCAGCGATTTGCAAAACGCCCTTAAATACTCAAAGCTGATGGTTAAGCAGCAGTCGGAGGCAATCAATTTTATGCTTAACGATTTAAATAGCTATCAGAAAAACTGGCTGGGCAATGAATTGCAGTTGAGCATGGCTATATTTTATGAGTTAACCCGAATGGCCAATGTGTATGAGAAAGGTGATTATGCTAAAGAACTAACCAATTTGTTCAATTCATACGTAACCCTTCTGGAACAGTAATCCTAATGATAAATCTAAGTCCACCAAGATTTTTTCAGCGATTCTTTAAAAATATTATCTGGAATTTCCCCCTCGAAACCGAGGGGGTATTCCTCACCTTCGACGATGGCCCAACAACTGGGGTTACCCCCTGGGTGCTTGAGCAGCTTAACAGATTCGATGCAAAGGCCACATTCTTTTGTCTGGCCAAGAATGTTGAAATGCATCCCGAAATTTTTGAGCAACTTAAAGCCAATGGTCACGCAGTGGGTAATCACACCTATAGCCATATTAAGGGATGGGAAACCGATACTACCCAATATATACAAGATGTTATTTACGCCAACAGCTTTGTGAACAGCAACCTCTTTCGTCCACCCTACGGGCGAATCAGTCCCTATCAATTTAAGTTGATACGCCACCAGTACAAGATAATCCTTTGGGATGTTCTCAGCATGGATTACAGCCGAAGGGTATCGCCTAAAAAGGTTTACCGATATGTAATGGACAACACCAAACCCGGCTCAATTATTGTATTTCACGATTCGCTTAAGGCTGAACGAAACCTAAGATATGCACTACCTCGAGTTCTTGAGGGGTTAAGCGCCAAAGGGTATAAGTTTAAGCCTATTGTAATTCCATAAAAGGAGATATGAAAACCGTTCTTTTCATAGTTCAACTTCCTCCGCCAGTACATGGTGCCAGTTTAATGAATAGATTGGTTTTCGATAGAGCTTGTCGAAATAAGGATAGTAAGCGCATTCTTGTTAAATTAAACTTTGCGCGCACCCTTAACGATTTGCAAAAATTTCAAATCCGTAAGTTATTTAGGGCAATTACTATTGTTTTTGAACTAGTTTGGAAAATTCTCAGGCATCACCCCAAAATAATCTACTTTTCGATGGTTCCCATAGGGCTAGTGCTCATTCGTGATAGCGTTTACCTTACCATTTGTAAGCTGCTTGCCCCCAAGGCGAGAAAAATTATACACCTGCATCGACCCGGTATGTATCAGTTTTACCATCAAAAACCCTATATAAAATTTTTTTATAATCTCATTTTCAGAAATTGTGAAATTGTTCATTTAACCCCCTTGCTTGCAAAAAAAGAATTGAATCCCCTTAACCTCAAAAAATCCACCATATGGGTGATCCCCAATGCTATTGTTAAAACCGATAAATTTAAGCGCCATCCTAGGGACAAAAACAACATATTGTTTTTATCGAACTTTTTAGCGCATAAGGGATATTTTGAACTGCTGGATGCCTTTTACCAGCTATCAAAATATCACCCATTGATAACACTAACCCTAGCCGGTACTTTTCCATCGACTAATGACCAAATGTTACTTGAAACAAAAGTGGATGAACTTGGGTTAAGCAATAGAGTTGAACTTCTAGGACCTGTTTATGGCTCAAAACGATTTGAGTTTTATAGTAGGGCTGGCATTTTTATACTACCATCCCGTCTAGAGTATTTTCCACTTGTAATCCTTGAGGCCATGTCGGAAAAGTGCACCGTTATCACATCGGGCCGTCAAAACCTTAGCGAAACATTTACCGACAGAGAGCATCTGCTTTTTATTGATGATACTTCATCGGATGGCATTGCCTTAGCAATAGAGGAACTTTTAACTAATACTCAACTTGCACGGAAAATTGCAGAGGGTGGGTACCAACGGTTTCTGGAGCTTCAAAACGAAAGCCTTTCAAAAATTGATGCCATACTTACCAAATAAAGTATTTTTCCGCTGTAATTATTCTTAGAAAGCCCACATTCCTTTTTTACCAGGCTGTTGCTATACCAACACCAATTCAACCCCTTTTTCTTCAAGTCCCCGGGCAAGCTGCATGGATAAGCCCTTATCGGTTATAATCAGGTCAACCTCATCGATGTTACAGATTCGGCTAAAGCCCCTGCGACCAAATTTTGAGCTATCGGCCAAAACAATCACCTTATCGGCTGAGCGGATCATTTGCTGGTTAAGCGACGCCTCAAAGGCATGCGTGGTGGTAAGCCCAAAACTGGTATCAATACCATCCACACCAAGAAATAATTTGCTGCATCTGAAGCCATCGAGCATCCTTTCGGCAATGGGGCCCACTACCGAAGCCGATGTGGATCTTACCGCTCCTCCTAGTTGTATCACCTCGTTAACGCCTTTGGCCGCAAGTTCTCTTGCTGCAGTTAATGAGGCACAAATAACCGTAATATTCTTTACTGTAAGCTGCCGTGCCAACTCATTTATTGTGCTTCCTGAAGCCAGAATTAGATTTTCACCTCCACTAATAAGGCCTGCTGCATATCGGGTAATACTCTGCTTCTGCGCAACAAATAGTTGTTCTTTTTCGTTCACATGCCTATCGGCAATGTAGGGATTCTGAAGCAGTGCGCTCCCATGTGATTTGTAGAGTAACCCCATACTTTCTAATTGCTTCAGATCCTTTCGAATAGTTACCGCTGAAACACCAAGTCTGTCACTTAGCTCATTTACCGAAATACTTCCCTTCTCCCTAAGCTGTTCAAGGATTGTCCGGTGACGTTCAGCAATGCTCAACGACATATTTTTTTTTCAAACTTACATTTTTTTTTGGATAGGAACAATCAACAATGCCAAAATATACAACCAATTAATCAGTATACAACCCATTAATCAATAATCGTTAATAAATCTATCTATATCAAAAATATTTAAAAATATTTCATAACGTTTCGTTTTGTTGTTTTTAGTTTTATTTTTGTATTATAAATATTTCGTTTAATTATTGTTTATTAGTACTGCTATGAACAGAAGTCAACAACTAAACCAGGCAGTTGCCAATAGTAAAAATTACGATTTTATTGTAATAGGAGGAGGTGCAACTGGTATAGGCATAGCCCTTGAAGCCGTATCAAGGGGTTACAAAACGCTACTACTCGAAAAATCGGACTTCACCAAATCAACTTCGAGTAAGAGCACCAAATTAGTGCACGGAGGCGTAAGGTACCTTGCTCAGGGAGATATTGCCCTTGTTAGAGAAGCCTGTGTGGAACGGGGAAGGTTGCTGCGCAATGCACCGCATCTGGTAAAAAATCAAAGTTTTGTTATTCCCACCTTTGGCTGGATTGACGAAGCGATGTATACGGTGGGCCTTACCTTTTATGATCTTCTGGCTGGCCGGCTCAGTTTGGGCCGCTCCAAGCGTATATCTAAACGCAAAACACTGCAGTATATTCCTACCATCGACTCAAATAAATTAACCGCTGGCGTGGTATACCACGACGGACAATTTGATGATTCCCGCTTAGCCATCAATGTGCTTCAAACTGCTGTTGAACTTGGGGCTCAGGTCCTTAACTATTTTGAAGTTGTTGAGCTCACTAAAAACAATCTGGATCAGGTTGATGGGGTTGTGGCAGAAGATCTGGAAACTGGCAATAAATTCACCTTCAAAGGGAAAGTCGTTGTTAACGCTACTGGCGTTTTTGCCGATTCTATTCTTAAAATGGATAATCCATCTCAACCCAGGAGCATTATTCCCAGCCAAGGGGTTCATATTGTATTGGATAAATCGTTTTTGCCCGGTAGCTACGCCATGATGATTCCCAAAACCGATGATGGCAGGGTTCTTTTTGCGGTACCCTGGCATAACCGGGTAGTGGTTGGCACCACGGATACACCTATCGATGAAGCATCGCTGGAACCTAAAGCACTTGAAACTGAAATTGAATTTATACTCAATACGGCAGGCCGTTACCTAACCAAACCTCCAAAACGAAGCGATGTGATTAGCGTTTTTGCCGGGCTACGACCGTTAGCAGCCCCATCCGGCAACACTACCAAAACCAGGGAAATTTCCCGAAGCCATAAAATAATTGTTTCTCAAACGCAACTGTTCACCATGGTTGGAGGCAAATGGACAACCTTCCGCCAAATGGCTGAAGATATGGTTACAAAAGTTGAAAGGGTTAAGTCGTGGCCCCACACAAAATCAAGTACCCGTAACCTGCCCATACATGGATTCACAAAAGGGGTTAACTATTCCGACCCGCTCTACTTTTATGGTTCCGATAAGGAAAAAATAATTGCGATTGCTAAAGCCGAACCGGGAATGGATGAGGTGCTGTGCCAAAAGCTGCAACTTATTAAGGCGCAGGTTGTCTGGGCGGTTCGTTTCGAAATGGCAAGAACAGTTGAGGACGTTTTGGCCCGCCGAACCCGCTGCATACTCCTCGATGCCCGCGAGTGCATAGCTATTGCACCTCAGGTGGCAGCCATTGTTGCCACAGAATTGGGAAAAGATAAGGCATGGGAAAATGAACAAATTGAAAACTTTTTGGCTATTGCACAAAACTATATTCTGAACTAAATTAACCGCAAAACCTAAACCTAAATCAATCTAATGAATAAGTATATAATGGCATTAGATCAGGGCACAACCAGTTCGCGTGCACTGATTTTCGACCGGGAAGGGAATATTCTTTCGGTGGCCCAAAAGGAATTTCAGCAAATTTTTCCACAGCCCGGTTGGGTTGAGCACGATCCCAATGAAATTTGGTCGTCGCAGGTTGCTGTTGCAGCCGAAGCTATGTCGCGCATTGGAATTAACGGACAAAACCTACAGGCTATTGGCATTACCAACCAGCGCGAAACCACCATTGTATGGGATAGGGAAACTGGTGAACCCATATACAACGCCATTGTTTGGCAGGATAGGAGAACATCAAAATACTGCGATCAATTGAAAAACAAGGGATTAATTGGAATTATCCGACAAAAAACCGGATTAGTTATTGATGCCTATTTCAGCGGCACTAAAATTAAATGGATACTCGATAACGTTCGCGGGGCACGAAAAAGGGCAGAAAATGGGAAATTAGCCTTTGGCACTGTTGATTCCTGGTTGGTTTGGAAGCTTACCCGCGGCCGCACCCACGTTACCGATGTTTCCAATGCCAGCCGCACCATGCTATTCAACATTAACACTCTTGACTGGGACGAAGAACTTCTTGAACTCATGCAGATTCCCAAAAGTATTTTACCTAAGGTAGCCTCATCAAGTGAGATATACGATTACACCAACACTACCTTTTTTGCAACAAAAGTTCCGATTGCCGGAATTGCCGGCGACCAACAAGCTGCTCTGTTTGGTCAATTGTGCACACAAAAGGGTATGGTAAAAAACACCTATGGAACGGGATGTTTTATACTGATGAACACCGGTAGCACGCCTTTCATTTCTAAAAACAATTTGGTAACAACTATTGCCTGGCAAATCAAAGGAAAAACATGTTATGCACTTGAGGGCAGCATATTTATTGGGGGTGCCGTGGTGCAGTGGTTACGCGATGGTTTGGGAATAATAAATAGCAGCGCTGAGGTTGAACAACTGGCCATGCAGGTTTCCGATAATGGAGGGCTGTTTCTTGTTCCAAGTTTTACAGGTATGGGCGCTCCACATTGGGATCAGTATGCCCGCGGGCTTATAATTGGCATTACCAGGGGAACAAACCGTGCTCACATTGCCCGAGCTGCACTAGAGAGCATCGCCTTTCAAACCATGGACGTTCTGGAGGTTATGGGTATTGATACTGGCATTAAACCTGCTGAACTCCGCGCCGATGGCGGCGCATCAGCCAATAACCTGCTCATGCAGTTTCAAGCCGATGTATTGGGAACCAAGGTGGTACGTCCTAAAGTGATAGAAACAACCGCTATGGGGTCAGCCTTCCTTGCCGGTTTGGCCACTGGCTACTGGCAAAATCAGGAAGAAATCATTAGTCTATGGCAACCCGACAGAGAATTTTTGCCTTCCAACGATTTAACGAGCTTCTTAAAAATGAAAACTCGGTGGAACGATGCTGTTCAGAGAGCAAAATCATGGTACAAATAAAGTTCTTAATAAGTAATAAAAGCAAACGCCCCAAAAATTAGGGCGTTCACTTTTATTAAGTTAATCCTTTCAATTTTTTTGAAATACTCTCTAATAAACAGCAAATCCTTTTAGATAAGGCATTTAGAACTTGTAAAAAACTGAAGGTTTCTCTTCTTGTGGAGGTAAGGGGAGTCGAACCCCTGACCTATTGCATGCCATGCAATCGCTCTAGCCAACTGAGCTATACCCCCAAAACTTGACTGTGCAAAAATAAATATTTTTTCATATATCAAATATTTAGCATTAAATTTTTTAACCTCATTTAAAAAATGACGTATAATGTTGTGAGAAAAAGAAAAAATTTGTTGCTTTGTAACTTAAATAACTTTAGAAGTTAACCGTTGTAATAAGTGCCAAATACACAAAAATATGGAACTAAAGAAAAACCCCAAGGCAGACCTGCAAAAAAAGAAGGTGCTCTTCTTTGAGATAGGTCTTGCATTTTCATTAGGCATTGTTTTGCTGGCCTTTGAATGGACAACCAGCAATTCTGTGAAGGTTGAGTTGGCTGGAACTCAAGAAGTTAAAGTAGAACAGGAAATTATCCCCATCACTAATCGTGAAGAGGTTAAACCCCCTGAACCTCCAAAACAAATCACCGTTTCCGATGTAATTAAGGTGGTTGACGATAATGTTAATTTGAACGACAATACCGACATCTTTGATACTGAATTCAACGAAGATACAAAGGTTAACGTTATGGAATTTCAGGACACAGAGGAGGAGGAAGAAGAAAGTACTCCTTTCGTAATTGTTGAAGAAATGCCCACTTTTGGTGGAGGCGACATCAATGAATTCCGTATCAACTACGTTCAAAAAAACCTTAAATACCCTGATGTTGCTGCAGAAAACGGCATACAAGGTCGCGTCATCATCAGCTTTGTTGTTGAAAAGAATGGTAGCGTTTCAAATGTAAAGGTTGTAAGAGGTGTTGACGAATCGCTCGACAAGGAGGCTGTTCGCGTAGTAAAAGCTTCGCCCAAGTGGAAACCTGGTAAACAGTTGGGTAAACCCGTTCGCGTTCAGTACACTATCCCCATTATCTTTGTTTTGCAGTAAAGAAATCTTAATAGTTTCAAAGCCCTACTTTTTAGGTAGGGCTTTTTTATTACAATAATTTATTCCAAACGTTACATCCAGTTTCCTATATCTTAAATCAGTAAAAATTTAAATCGGTGTAAGCCAAAACTAGAAGCAAACCCATATTAGTTACAAAATGAATTGGCATCTGCTTATAAAATTCTTGAAATAAACCTAATTGTTTTTGCATTGAAAGATTTTATTTTGCGTTATTGGCAGTAAACTAACGAATATAACAATTTAGCATCTTGGGAGCCATCCGAATAACTTTATCAATACAAAATGAGGCATCTGAAAAAGCCTTTAAGCGGACAGGAGAAATTGATAATTCCTATTAAATTTGCACTGCGACAGGAAACCTAACTAAAGCATTTTACGTTTCAAAACCTGACATATCAGGGATTTAGGTCAAATTCAACAAATGGGAAATCTAATTTCAACATCAAAAAAGCAGGAGCAAGCCATTTTAGTAGGTGTAATACAGCCCTTTCAGGATGAAAGTGAGATAAATGATTATTTAGATGAACTAGAATTTTTAGCAGATACTGCAGGTGCCATTATCATAAAACGTTTTATTCAAAAAATTGACGAACCCAATCCCCGAACATTTATTGGTAAGGGTAAGGTTCTGGATATTGCCACCTTTGTTGAGGAACACAACATCGACATGGTGATTTTTGACGATGAGCTTACTCCCACGCAGCTGCGAAACCTCGAAAACGAGTTTAAACGAAAGGTGCTTGACCGCACCAACCTGATACTCGATGTATTTGCCCAGCGGGCAAAAACGGCCTATGCTAAAACACAGGTTGAACTTGCTCAATATGAGTTTATGCTTCCCCGACTGAAGCGCATGTGGACACATCTCGAACGCCAACGGGGGGGTATTGGACTACGCGGCCCCGGCGAAACAGAAATTGAAACCGACCGCCGTATCATCCGCAATCGCATAGCCAAGTTAAAGGACGAACTCAGTCGGATTGACAGGCAAATGGCTACCCAGCGAAAAAATAGAGGTAGTGCCGTTCGTGTAGCGTTAGTGGGCTACACCAATGTTGGGAAGTCAACTATTATGAACCTAATTAGCAAGTCGGATGTTTTTGCCGAAAACAAGTTGTTTGCCACCCTCGACACTACTGTTCGTAAGGTGGTAATCGGCAACTTGCCGTTTCTTCTCTCCGACACCGTTGGTTTCATCCGTAAGCTACCCCACCAACTGGTTGAATCGTTTAAATCAACATTGGACGAGGTGAGGGAAGCCGATCTGCTGCTCCATGTGGTGGACATCTCTCATCCCAATTTTGAGGAGCAAATAAACGTGGTAAACCAAACCCTTCAAGAGATTGGTGGTGGCGATAAGCCTACCATTCTAGTATTCAATAAAATTGACGCCTACACATGGAGTCAAAAACCAGCTGATGACCTTACACCAACAACCCAGGAAAATGTTAGTCTTGATGAGTTAAAACGAACCTGGATGGGCAAAAAGGGAACCGATTGCATTTTTATTTCTGCCAAGCAGAAAATTAATATTAGAGCATTTCGGGAACTTCTATACAAAATGGTTCGTGAAATTCACGTCACCCGCTATCCCTACGATAACTTTCTATACCCCGATATCAACGAAGCCAACCTTGAGTATTAAGATACTCGGCAATTTGTATGGCATTGGTTGCAGCGCCCTTTCGCAGGTTATCGGCAACTACCCAAAGGTTAAGACTTTTAGGCTGTGATATATCGCGCCTGATGCGGCCCACAAAAACATCGTCCTTACCCTCAGCAAAGCGCGGCATGGGATATAGGTTTGCTGCAGGATCATCCTGCAATACTATTCCGGGCGATTGGCTTAAAATCCGGTTTACATCATCTATATTAAACTCGTTCTCAAATTCAAGATTTACTGATTCAGAATGTCCGCCAACCACAGGAATTCGAACCACAGTAGGCGAAACCATTATACTCTGGTCGCCAATTATTTTGCGAGTTTCATCTATCAACTTCTGCTCCTCGGTAGTGTAGCCATTCTCTAGGAAAGTTCCCCCATGGGGGAAGCAATTAAAGTCGATGGGATGAGGGTAGGCCATATCGGCATCTTGGCCCTGCCGTTCAGCAAACAGCTGGTTTACCGCCTTAACTCCCGTCCCGGTTACCGATTGGTAGGTAGAAATTACAATTCGCTTTATGCGATACCGCTGATGCAGCGGATTAATGGCAACCACCAGTTGAATGGTAGAGCAGTTAGGGTTGGCTATTATCTTATGATTTGGATTTAAAACGTGGGCATTTACCTCGGGAACTACCAGTGGAATTTCGGGATACATGCGCCAACACGAGGAGTTATCTATTACCGTTGTACCCACCTCGGCAAATCCTGGGGCCCACTCCTTAGATACTGCTGAACCTGCCGAAAATATGGCTACTGCTGGTCTCTGTGCAACAGCATCGGCTACTGAATAAACCTTTACTTCTTTCCCTTTAAACTTTACAGTTTTCCCTACCGATTTTTCAGAAGCAGCAAGAATTAATTTGGTTAGCGGGAAATTGCGTTCCTCAAGAACGCGCAGCATTACACTACCAACAAGGCCCGTGGCTCCTACAACTGCAACTCGCATAAAAATATTTTTAAATCGTTTTCTTTAAAATTTTTTTGTAAATTTTGTTTGTAAAATTATACAATACTTTAAATGAAACGGACGGTTCTGTTTTTTTTAACATTAGCAACCATGTTGTCGTTTGGGCAGCAAACCGTAATTTATGATTTTGAAAATGGCAATATCACAGATTGGACCCAAAAGCCTCTTAACCGATGGGAAATAACCACTAGCATACCGCTTTGGGGAACCGCTTCGCTAAAGCATACCTTTGACAATTCAACTGCCTATACCGATACCATATACACGCATCTTCCTAGCTGGGATATCAACAAGGGGGATGTTACCTGGCGGTTTTTGCTACGTCACGGCTACTCACCATCGTCATCCAACAGCTGGTGGGTTTACCTTATGGCCGATGCCAATCTGGCTACATATGGGGAATCGGGGTATGCCGTGGGGGTTAACCTTACTGGCAGCGACGATTTGCTCAAAATCTGGATAATTGATAACGGCTCACCACAGGTTGCGCTTTCGTCAACCTTAAATTGGGAAACACAGGAGGGAAGCAGTAGGGCTGCAGCCGTTGAAGTAACCAGATCCGCCAAAGGTGTTTTTACGCTCAAAGCGTCAGCTGCTGGGAACTTTGATGCACTTACTACTTATGGCGATTTTACCGATAGTACATACAAAAACTTCAGCTACTTTGGTATTGGCTACCGCTACTCTTCGGCTCAGGACATGAAGCTGTGGATTGATAATATTTCGTTTGTATATCAACCCTTAAACCCCAACGACCGTACCACACAAGTGTTGCAGCCAAACTTTCAAGTTCCACCGTCCGATATCCCATCAACAGCAACTTCAAAGGAAACATCTGTCGATGTGTTAAAATTCAATATTGCCGACAACGGCACCGCCGATGGGCTTCCCACTTACGTTAAAACCCTCACCATTAAAAATCCCTATTCCGATAATACCGCCTGGAGCAACCTGCTGGATGGCATCACTTTAAAAGAGGGTGGGCAAGTTATTCCTATTAAAACACTTGCTATTATCGACCAACAAATTATTGTTGGTTTGGATAGTTTCAATCTAACTGTTCCCGATGCTCAAAGCGTTGAGGTAACGCTTGGTATATTCCTCAAAAGCAATAGCATTCCTGATAACATCAACCTATATTTTGAAATTGAAAATCAAAACCACGGTTTCGTTTCAAGCCTAAGTGGTTCGGGCTTTTCCAAAACATTTCCATCAAAAGTGCAATCTGGTCCCTTTACAATCAGGGTAAGCTCAACTAAAACGCAATTCCGAAGTGTTTCATCAACTGTAATTTCAGGGAAACCATTTAGTGTTGAGGTTGCCGCTATCGACACCAACGGAAACATCGATAATGATTACACCGGACAAATGACACTTAGTCTTGCCGAAGGTAGCGGACTGCTCAGTTCAGTTGAAGGTCTTACCCAAACGGCTAATCAAGGAATTACCCGTTGGGATAGCCTGATATACAACCACCTTGAAACCATCAAGTTACAAGTCTCCGCAATCGGAATTGAAGGGGCTTTAAGCGAAGATATAGTAATTGGTTTTGATACTACCACATTCGCATCAGTTCCCGAAACACAGGTGGCATCATTCGATATTAGCTCCATGACAACAGCTCCCGCAAAATCAAGTGAAATTATGCGTTTCCGAATTACTGACGCCGGTAGCGATGGCGCTCCAACTTACGTTAAAAAAATTCACCTCAACAGAGCAAACGCTACTAATCCTGCCTCGCTGAGCAAAACCATAGAAGGTGTTTTGGTAAAAAGAGGAACAGATTACATTGCCACATCAAGCATCGATATAAATACTACCACACTTGATATTTACTTACCAATGGGTGCCATAACCACTCCCGATGGTCAAACCACCGAAATTAGCATTTTTATCTACCTAAAAAATAAAGACATCGGCGATAACCAAACACTGCAACTTTACATCGATAAAACTTATCCCCAATTTGAATCGTATGATAATGGTAGCAGGTTTACACAAACTTTTCCAACCAACATAAACTCAGCAGCTGCTAACATACGGGTCAATGCAACCCAGCTATCTTTTACTTTGATTCCTGACCAGGTAGGAGTTAATGAACCCTTCACCGTTAAACTTAAACCTACCGATACTAATGGAAATAGCGACATCGACTATAGTGGTAGCGTGGAACTTATGCTTGGAGCGGGGAATGGAGAACTCACGGTTGAAACCAATAATCCATCACCCATTGTAAGCGGAGAAGTTCAATTTGAGGCAAAGTACACGGTTCCCGGATCTTTTACACTAGTTGCCCGATGCCCTGAACTCAATGATGCTATATCACCTGCCATTACTTGCGCCGATGCCGAGGGGGTAGCTCTTCCTCTAACACATCCAACCGACTCGGTTATCTTTACACCGGCCAACAGCTATAAGGCTGCAGCCCTTGAGGTTATTAGGTTTAAACTCAGGGATGGCGGCAGCACCGATGGTCTGCCACTTATTGTTAAACGTATTAAACTTCTGGCATTTAATCCTTCCACACTACCGGTATTGGCCCGCCTGGTCCAAGGTTTCGTCATAGAAAATGGAACCGAGAGCATCACTCCTTCATCCTTCTCATTTTCAGAGGGTATTCTTCAAATTGATTTTAACGATGGCGACCTGATGGTTAACAATGACGACTCGGTCAACATCATTGTTAAGTCTTTTCTTTGGGATAGAGGCCTGGTTGACGGATACCAATTTCAGTTCTATATTCCCTCTGTTCATGACTGGACCACCCATAACAACAGCACAGCTTTTTATGGTTCCTTCCCTTCAACCATATTTGGTCGACCCTGTAGAGTGAACGTTGAAGCCGATCGTCTGCTTTTTGAAACAACTCCGCACTCAGTTAATCCGAACCAACCTTTTAGCATAAGTGTAAAGGCTTCGGATTCGCGTGGAAATGTTGACAGTGAATTTCAGGCGTACGCTGCACTCGAAAAGTTAATCGGACCAGGAAATCTACAGATTGATTCCATGCTAAAACCATTAGATGATGGTCTTGCCCAATGGGACAATTTGCAACTTTCGGCCGTTGGGGTTTATCAACTTAAATCATACTTTGGTTGGTTGGCCAATGCCATTTCGGAGCCCATTTACTGTGGCTATGGCAGCACCTGTTGGGTTGATGAAGATTTTGAGGCACAACTGCCCGAATGGATTGGAATAAACAACTGGGTTGCATCACGTGCATTGCCCTTAGGTGGAGAGTTCTCACTTGTCCATGCCGGCGATCCTGCGGATAAAGTATCGGTTTTAGGCATTCCTGTTAATGTCGATTTAAATGGAAAAGCAGCGGAATGGCGCATAAGGATTCGAAACGGGAATTGGGAACCATCGTCGGAAAACTATTTTTACCTGGCCTTTATATCTAACACCGATAACCCCCTAGACCCCGAAGCCGAAGGCTATGCCGTTGGCCTCAATCCTTCTGCCGGTAACGACTTAATATCGATTTTCCAATTTTCCGGCGGTAAAAAGAGCAAAATCATCAGCAGCAGCTACGAATGGAACGAAAACGAGGAAATTATCCTAAACATAACACTCTCACCATCAGGGACCATTAAGCTATGGTTCACTCCCACAGCAACAGGTTTAAAAACCTTTGGTGGCGAGGCAAAACTAAATTTGCTATCATCATTCAGCTACATTTCATTTATTTATGGGTACACGTCGAGCAGAGCCGGGCAACTTTGGATTGATGATATTCAGTTCTGCACAACCAATTTCCCACCCGTAATTCAATCGACTCGTGTGCTGAACTTGAACACCATAAGAGTTAATTTTTCAAAAGATGTTGAATTAAGCACAGCACTTGATATACAGAATTACCTTCTAAAATTCCACAACTCAGTAAATATCGACATAAAAGAAATTAAACCCAACACCAACCAATCGGTTACGCTGGTTACTGAAAAACTCCCGTTTGAGAAACTAACGCTTTATGTTGATAATATTACCGATTCCAGCGGTTACAGCCTCCCCGATAGCATTGAATTTGGCTTTTCGGCAGAAGGGAACCTGGGTCGGCTAATAATCAACGAAATAATGGCCAACCCAACCCCGTCGAACGGATTACCCGAATATGAGTATATTGAACTCTTTAATCCCAACTCCGATACCATTCTTACAGAAGGCTGGACATTATGGTTAAACGAAAAGCAGGTATCGCTTCCGCCCGATACCATTGCCCCCCAATCGTATGTCCTAATTGGTGGAACAACCGCCATGAGTGCTTTTAACCCCTACGGCAAAACCATTGAAGTAAGTTCGTTCCCAGCCCTTCTAAACAATGGTATGCTACTAAAACTATACGATGCCGATAATAACCTAATTGCCTTTGCTGACTACAACAACGATTGGTATAATGACCCAATGCGCAGCTCAGGTGGTTACTCCCTGGAATGTATCGATTTCAGAAACCTGGCCGAAGGCCGTAATAACTGGCAGGCCTGCATGGCAAATGAGGGTGGTACTCCCTGCGCTCCCAACTCGGTCCTTGCCAGCAAGCCCGATGTAGTTCATCCATACCTACTGTATCATCAGGTACCAGATTCCACAACTATAAACCTCGTATTCAATGAGCCCATGGACATACTTACAGTTACACTAAGTGAGAATTACAGCACTAATCTTATTATCGATGAAATAGTAACCGATGATTTGTTTCATTCAGTAACCATTAAACTCAGTAATCCCATTCAGCAGGGAAATGTATATGATATACTTATTCAGAATGTCGGCGATTTTTCTGGTAACTTAATGCCCGATACCCTTATACGGATTGGCCTACCGGTAATTGCATCTCCCAACGACATTGTAATAAACGAAATACTCTTTAATCCCCATACCGGTGGTACCGATTTCGTTGAGCTCTACAACCGCTCAAGCAAAACTATTGATCTCAAGCACCTGCGGTTGGCCAATCGCGATGAGAAAAATCTGGAAATTAAGGATACCTATGCAGCGTCGGCAACCCCAAGGTTAATATTTCCAGGCGAATACGCCGTTACAACCCTTAGCCCACCAGAGGTAATGCAATTTTACACCTGCCTTAACCCTAAATTCTTTGTCCCGGTACCCCAAATACCAGCATACAACAACGATATGGGCATCGTAGTGCTACTGAACAACAGCAATGAAGTAATTGACGAGGTTCGGTACACCGAAAAGATGCACAATCGCCTCTTGAGCAATGTAATAGGAGTATCGCTAGAGCGAATAAATCCCGATTTACCAAGCAATCAACCCGCAACATGGCATTCGGCTGCACAGGCAGCCGGGTTTGCCACACCCACATATAGAAACTCGCAATACACAGAATATCAAGAGGCCAAATGCCATTTTACCCTAACACCAGAAACCTTCTCCCCCGATGGTGACGGCCGTGACGATTATCTGCTCATCAGCTACCAGCTTCCCAATCCGGGTTTTGTAGCAAACATTCGTATTTTCAACGCTATCGGCATTGAGATATTTCGATTGGCCAATAACCTGACCCTAGGAACATCGGGCCAGTTAAGCTGGGATGGCATCAACTCATACAACCACCGTGTAGATGCAGGAATTTACATCATTTTAATTGAATACTATAACCTTAACGGAAAAGTAGAGCGCGAAAAGAAAACCTGCGTGGTGGGCTACAGAAACTAAAAAACGCTTATTGTCTGAAAATCTACCTATTGATATTAAATTCACGCTAAAGTGTGAGCATTTTGGTGCGTAACTCAGGGTTTCATGTCGCTCTCTCCATTTATTATAAATTCTTTACCAGAGAGTAACATGTATTAGAAATCACAAAGGAAAATCCCTTAAAAATCAATATGGGATAGAACAAAATAATTCCTAAAGTATAGGTTTTAATAGTAATGAAATGCATTTTATTTATTGCTGTTTAAACCGATGTAGCTACTACAAACATTGCTGGCCAGCAAAGGAAGGATATGTAAAAAATCAAATTATTCCCTTCTTTATGCATAAGGTGGGGCTTCTTTGGCTAACCCTATCCATTGGGTGTTTAAAAATTTATAGAAATTTTCGTATTTCTGGTAATCCTCTATTTTTAGTTTAAATGATAGTTTAAACTTACACAATCGTCTCGGATTTGTTAATTTGATAATTAGTATCACCTAAATAAAAAGTTGAATGCTGCTCTGGCTTGCATCAGCAACAAAGGTTGCTGCTCCGGCATAGGTTAGGTGGGGATAATCAATAATCTCTTCCTTTTTGATTCCCATCAAGTTCATCGACATCTCGCAAACCACAATTTCTATTCCCAGTTCAGCTGCTTGTTTGAACATCTCATCAAGCGACATCACGTTTTGCTTGCGCATTAGCATTTTAATCATAAATGGACCTATGCCCATCATGTTCATCTTCGAAAGTTTAAGTTTTCCCCTTCCTTTAGGAAGCATTAGGTCAAACATTTTGGGAATGAAGTTTTTTCCCTTTCCCTTCCTATTGGGATCGCGCAGAGCCGAGAGGGCCCAAAACGAAAAAAACAGCTTAACCTTGGTGTCGCTGGCTACAGCAGCCAAAGAAATTATCATAGTGGCCAAAATTTTATCCAAATCTCCTGATACTATTGCAATCGATAGTTGATCCTGACGATTCATTTCCAAGTCAGCTATCCGTTTTTTCAACTGCTCCAGCTCATTCTGAATGTCCATATCCATTTTTGTAAATTTTAATTTATTATGATTGTTTATTTTATAACAATACCAAATATTGACTAATATGTATGCCTATTTTTAAATTTGTGGATGACAAAATGCATTCGCTTTTGTGATGTTGGTCACAAATATTAGCACGCATAAATTTGTAATTATTAACTAGTGTATTAAGGCCTACAAAAAATCGGCATACCTATAATAATGTATTTAATTATAGAAATTAATTGATGGTTTTTTAACGTTTATCGAAATGGATAAAAAATAATTTTAACCCATACAAATTATATCGTCGAGCGTTGGGGTGCCCTAAGGTAAAGGACTGATGTTTAATGGGCTGAACTATGCCCATATATCTTTTAAAAAAACGAAATAGTATTTTGCAAGGGGAAATTGGATGCCAATATACCGTTTACCTGCGGGTTGGATTGGTAAAATTCATATGAAAAGCAAGAAAGGCAATTTAATAACGATATAACTTATGATTCTATGTGCATCATACCTCCTCAACATGAAATAATGAAGCGATTAAATGACTCGATAACGAATATTTGGTTATAAAAAAGTTTTTAGTAGTATTTCAAATGAGAGCTATAGAAGCATGGGAATAAAATGTAGCATAAAAAATTTTTTTACTGATAGGTTACTCCTCTAATGAAGCTGACATCATTATTTAAGCACAATTACAAGTGTTTTGAGTAAGCGGATGTAATTTTAACCCTTATCAGTTTTTCAATGTGCTTTTTATTTAATTTTATAATTATTTGTGGATGATTATGTTAGTAATTGTTGTCATTGCTAACGGGTAACCAAACAATAAAATCGCTTCCCTCTCCCGGAGTAGAATTCACCTCAATATTCCCATTATTAGCCTTAATATAGTTATAGGTTATGTAAAGTCCCAATCCGGTTCCCTTTCCTACCTCTTTAGTAGTAAAAAATGGGTCGAAAATTCTACTTTGAATATCTGGCGATATACCCACGCCCGTATCCTTTATCCTAATTTCCAACTCACGGGTTATGGAATGGTAAATTGTGCTAATGGTTATTAATCCCTCTCCCTCAATAGCATCAATAGCATTGGAAATCAAGTTCATCAGTATCTGGTGAATACTGTTTGAAATACATCGAATTTGTGGCTGGTGCTCATCGTGCTGCTGAACTATTTGTATTCGGCCTGCATAGTTAGCTCTTAGTATGTTAAGCACATCATTTAATGCATCAGGTACATAAACATTAACCTCTGATAGCTTATCGTTACGAGAAAAAGCCCTTAGGCTTTTAATTATTTGGGAGGTTCTTTCAATTCCAGTATCAATGCTCGAAAGCAAAAGTTTAATGGAATAAAAAATTTCTTCAGCGGCATTTCCTTTTTCCAATTCAAATGCAGTTGCCCTATTTTTCGAATCATCGGAAAAGGCAATGTTTCGGTATTCATTAAGTAGCTTCCATACCTCATCAAGTAAGCTGCTAAGAGCTTGTTGGCTCCCGCTAATGTAATTTATTGGGTTGTTAATTTCATGAGCTATTCCCGCAGTTAACATACCCAGTGAGGCCATCTTTTCCTGTTGTATCAATTGATTTTGGGCATCTTCAAGCATTTGAATGGTTTGCTCAAGTGCATCTGTTTTTGCTTTGAGCTCCTCATTAGATGTTTTGAGCTCATCGTTTAGCCTTAGTATTTCAAGAGCGCGTTCTTCAACCAGTTCTTCCAGGTGATTTCTATGTCTTGTAAGTTCCTGTTCATATTCCTTAATTTTGGTAATATCAGTAACCGATAAAAGAACCTTTGTGAAATCATTTGCATAACCGGGTAGCACCAGCCATTTGAGTATAACATATAATTTTCTGCCATCAATGGTTCCCCTTATACTTTCATACTCATTCGATGTTTGCTTCTCAATTAAAGCCATGTAAACACCTTTAAACATTTCGAGCGACTCAACGGTGTAAGTTTTAAAATAGTTGGCCCGGGCATCCTCAACATCCTTAAATCCAAATAGCTTCAGGCCTGCTACATTTATATTTGTTACCCCTATGTATTGCAACCCCTCTTTTATCTTGTCAATTGAAATATCAATACTTTCATTTTTATTAGTTTCATTAGTAATTGCAATTTCACTTACAAATTTTAATAGTTGTGACAAATCAAGCTCCAGCATGGCTATAGGGGAATTGTCAAAAAGCCTCTGGTAATGGCTACGGCTCATTGAAAGTTCAAGAGTTCGCTGCTGTACCTTTTGTCCCAACTCAATGTTTAGCCTTCTTTTAATCCTATAGGCCCAAAAGGCAAACAAAAGGCTTAAAGTTATTCCCAAAAGCAACGCCATCATTAGGTAGAATCGCTTCTGCTGCATAAGTATAATGGACTCTTTCTCTGAAATCAGATTTCCCTGCTCATTAATTTCTTTCTTTCTGAAGTCCAATTCTTTCTGTTTCTCATTAACCAAATCCGACAGGTAATTGAGTTGGAATTGTGTTTCTGCAATTGAGTCTAATTGTTTATTTATTAAAACCTGTAGGGTTTTACGTTCATCATTTTTTTTGTTAAGCTGTTTTATTGTTGCTTGCAATGCGCTATCCTTAATAACAAAATTTTTACTTAGGCTATCATACTCCCTTAGCGAAGCACCCAATTCTAGGGCAATATTTTTAAGTTTTTCATTAAGAAACCTAATATCCTCTTCATACCTCTTTTTTTCGTGCTTATAATTTTCTAACTCCAGTTGCAAATCCTGCAACTTTTGTTTTCCATCCTTAAGTTGCTGATAGGTTTTGAGGTATAGCTCCCTTATATCTATAAAGTTGCCGCCAAAGGCAACCAATTTAGGATTAAAGTTAAAACCGTTATCCTCAAGAGTAGCACGGTTAAGTTCAAACGAAACTGTTTTCTTTTGAGGGTTGTAAACTATATTCACCATGGTTAAAAGCCGTTCTGCCCCCTGATCGGTAAAAAGCAGTACGCCCTTATGGGAAACCTGCTGGTAAATGGTGTTTAAAAATGTATTCTCCTTTTCGCCTAAAAAAATAATAGCATATTGGGCAGGGTCTTTTGGAAGTTGAACCGAATGGGCAACCCTAATGGTTTTACCTTTTAATAGGTAATTTGATTCAATTTTTTTTAACTCTCCATATAACAAGGTATCGGTATCAATAAGCAGGATGGCAAACTGGTTTATCCCTTGTTCGTTTGGCCATTGAATATTTTCTGCAATATTTAAAAGCAGCGCCGCCTTAATTCTGTGATCAGGTACCTGTTGATTTTTTTTATCATCTAAAGCCACATTACCACCAGTGGGATTTATGGTTAGGTGAGACAGAATGCTTCCCTTGTAGGTTGTAAATATTCCTCCTAAAAGTAAAGAAGGATAAAGAAAGAATCTTACAAATAAAAGCAGCATAATTTTAATGTTTCAATTACGCAATATAATAAAATGATGATTTAAGATCAATTTTAATACAGCAACAGTTTTTTTCAATGTTGATAAATTAAGCTATTTTTGTGAGTTGCTGATTTTTATTTACTCTTTTTATGACACAGGAAGAACTTTTCAAGAAGCTTATAGCACACTCAAAGGAATATGGATTTGTTTTTCCATCGAGCGAGATTTATGATGGATTAAGTGCCGTTTACGACTATGGACAGAACGGAGTTGAGTTAAAAAACAACATCCGCCGTTACTGGTGGGAAGCCATGACCAAGTTAAACGAAAATATTGTGGGTATTGATGCCGCCATTTTTATGCATCCCCAAACCTGGGTGGCATCGGGGCATGTGGGTGCCTTTAACGACCCGCTAATCGATAACAAGGATAGCAAAAAGCGCTACCGTGCCGATGTTCTCATTGAGGAATGGATGGATAAGCAACGCGAGAAAATTGATAAAGAGGTTGAAAAGGCCCGAAAACGCTTCGGCGAATCGTTTGACGAAAATTTGTTTAGAACAACAAACCCAAGAGTTCAGGAAGTATCACAAAAAATCGATAGCGTTAACCATCGCATGGTTGAGGCACTGGAACAGAACAACCTGGCGGAAATCAAAAAAATAATCGAGGATTGCGAAATAGTTTGCCCCATTTCCGGTACCCGAAACTGGACGGAAGTTCGACAGTTCAATTTGATGTTTGAAACCAAGTTGGGCTCGGTCAGCGATGATGCCAATACCATTTACCTCCGTCCCGAAACTGCTCAGGGTATCTTTGTAAACTACATCAATGTTCAAAAAACCGGACGAATGAAGATACCATTTGGTATTGCCCAAGTGGGCAAAGCATTCCGTAACGAGATTGTTGCCCGGCAATTCATATTCCGCATGCGCGAGTTTGAACAAATGGAAATGCAGTTCTTTGTTCGTCCGGGCGAGGAAATGACCTGGTACGAGTACTGGATGGAAAAGCGCATGCGCTGGCATCGAGCAATGGGCTTTGGCGATAGCAAATACCGTTTCCACAAGCACGAGAAATTGGCCCACTACGCCAATGCTGCATCCGATATTGAATTTGAATTCCCCTTTGGATTCAAGGAGGTTGAGGGGATCCATTCCCGCACCGATTTTGATTTAGCTAACCACCAGAAGCACTCAGGCAAAAAGTTGCAGTACTTTGACCCCGACCTCAACCAAAGCTACACACCCTACGTAATTGAAACTTCGATTGGTCTCGATAGAACCTTCCTGCTGGTGCTCTCGGCAGCCTATGCCGAGGAGAAGGTTGCCAAAGAGGATGGCACCAGCGACGAACGTGTAGTTCTGCGCATTCCTCCTGCTCTGGCTCCGGTTAAACTTGCTGTATTTCCACTAGTTAAAAAGGATGGCTTACCCGAGATGGCCCGTAAAATAATGGATGATTTAAAATTTGACTTTAACTGCCAGTACGAGGAAAAAGATACCATCGGTAAACGCTACCGCCGTCACGATGCCATTGGCACACCATTCTGTATTACTGTTGATCATCAAACACTGGAAGACGAAACTGTTACCATAAGATACCGCGATACCATGAAGCAGGAACGCGTACCTGCATCGCGCCTGCGCGAAATCATGAACGAAAAGGTTTCGCTTTCCAACCTGTTACGTCAAATTTAACATCAAAACATACCGGTATGAAGTTAAACTTTCAAAAAGTCCTCCCCCATTTTGTAGCCATTGTTCTTTTTTTGGCCATTCCCCTGGCTTACTTCTATCCCCAGCTCCAGGGAAAACAACTGGCACAGCACGATATTGCCATGTGGAAGGGTTCTGCCAAGGAAATACTCGATTACAAGGCTAAAACAGGAGAAGAATCGTTATGGACTAACAGCATGTTTGGCGGTATGCCGGCGTATCTCATTAGTGCTAATTTCTCCGGCAATCTACTTAAAAAAGTAGATAACTTTCTCAATATTGTAGGCCGACCGGCCAGCTTCATTTTCTTGACCATGCTTGGTTTTTACTTCCTTTTACTAGTAATGGGTGTTAGCCCCTGGCTTTCAATTGTAGGTTCCATTGCCTACGGTATGTCAACCTACTTTTTCATTGTAATTGGTGCCGGTCATAATGCCAAAATTCATTCCATTGTCTACCTCGCTCCTACAATTGCTGGAATGATTCTGACACTTAGGGGCAAATTTATCGCCGGGTTAGCAATTTTTAGCTTATCACTGGGTTTAAATCTCAATGCCAGCCACCCCCAAATTACCTACTACGGCGCTTTTGTAATGGCTGCCATATATTTGTTTTATTTTATTCAATCAATTAAAAATAAAACTTATATCCTTTTAGCCAAAGCTACAGGAATTTTGGCATTAGCAACCATTTTGGCCTTTGGGGCCAATTTCAGCTACCTTTGGTTTACCAATGACTATGGGAAAGATAGCATCCGTGGAAAATCGGAAATTACCCTTAATAGGAATAATCAAACCTCGGGACTCGATAAGGACTACGCCACCCAATGGAGCTATGGCATTGCAGAAACTTTTAATATATTGATTCCCAATTTAATGGGAGGGTCAAACTCTATGAACTTGGGAGAAAACTCCGAAACCTTTCGGTTTTTAAGACAAAACGGCGTTCCCTACAGCCAAGCTAGTACTATAACCAATCAACTGCCTACCTACTGGGGACCTCAGCCCTCTACTGCCGGGCCGGTTTACATAGGAGCCATTGTGGTTTTTCTTTTTGTATTGGGAATGTTCCTGCTTAAGGGTACTGAAAAATGGTATCTTTTTGGGGCTACCATTCTTGCCATAATGTTGGCATGGGGTAAAAACTTTGACTTTCTCACTAACCTATTCATGCATTATTTCCCATTTTACAATAAGTTCCGCACGGTTTCCATGATACTGATTGTTGCTGAACTAACCATGCCGCTTATTGGTTTTTTGGCCATTAAAGAGATACTTGAGGGCAAAGTGTCCAAAACTGATTTTTGGAAAGCATTTAAATGGACGGTTGGGATAGTGGGGAGTATTTGCCTCTTCTTTTTACTACTAGGCAAAGGGATTTTCACATTTAGGGCACCAATTGATGAGCAGCTGGGATGGCCCAAAGAAATAATTGAGGTGATCAGGATGGATCGACAAGCAATGCTTTGGAACGATGCCTTCCGTTCGTTGCTATTTGTTTTAGCTGGTGCCGTTGCAGTAGCAGCCCTCTATGCAAAAAAAATCAAACCGACCATTTTTATACTCCTGCTCGGTTTACTCATTACCGTCGATATGTGGGGAGTTAACAAACGCTACATGGATAATCGGAATTTTGTTGAGCCCCGTAATGTTGAAGCACCATTCAACCCCACCGGCGCCGACTTGCAGATACTTACCGATACCGACCCCAACTTCAGGGTATTTAACCTTACCGTTAGCTCATTTAACGATGCGTCAACATCCTACTTCCATAAATCCATTGGGGGTTACCATGGGGCCAAGCTCCGTCGGTATCAGGATTTAATTGATCACCATCTGGTTCGTGGCAATATGGCAGTTTTTAATATGCTCAACACCAAATACATTATTCAGCCAGGCAAACAGGGGCCTATTGCCATACAAAACCCCGATGCCCTTGGGCATTCGTGGTTTGTTGATTCGATTAAACTGGTTGATAATGCCGATCAGGAAATTGAAGCTCTTAATGGCTTCAATCCCAAGACCACAGCCATTGTCGATAAGCGCTTTAGTAAGATGCTTAAGGGTTTTAGCTCCGGAAATGGCTTTAACAACACCATTAAACTTTTGGAGTACAGGCCTAACCGATTAAAGTACCAGAGCCAAAGTCAATCGCCACAACTTGCCGTATTCTCTGAAATATATTACCCAAAGGGCTGGCAAGCCTATATTGACAAGAAACCTGCCGAGCATTTCAGGGCTAACTATATCCTTCGCGCCATGATTATTCCCGAAGGAAACCATGAAATTGAGTTTCGGTTCGATCCAGCGCTTTGGCACACCGGCAAAAAAATTGATATAGCTTTTTCACTTTTAACTATTCTAATTTTTGTAGGCTGGGCTGGATATTCCCTTTGGAAAGGTAAAATAGTTTAACCAAACGGCTATGGCTAACGCTGTAAACAGGGCAACCAAAGGACGATTGAGGAATTCGTACATATCATCAATTATCAGTATTTCGCTGGTGCTCTTCACCTTAGGTATTTTGGGTATATTGATTATAAGCGCTAAAAAACTTTCGGATTATGTTAAGGAGAATATCGGCTTCAACATATACCTTAATGAGGGCGTTTCCGATGCCGATGCTCTTTTCCTAAAAAAGCAACTCAATGCCTCGGGCTACATAAAATCCACTCAATACTTCACCCAACAGGATGCTGCTCGAATTATGGCAGCCGAACTCGGCGAGGATTTTATAGCCTACATAGGTTATAATCCCCTTAACGCCTACATTGAAGTCCGCCTAAAAGCCGATTTTGCTAATAACGATAGCATAACCAAAATTGAAAAATGGCTTAAAAATTTCCCGCAGGTAAAGGAGGTTGATTATCAGCGTTCTCTTATAAATCTTGTGAACGATAATGTGAGCCGTATTGGAATGGTAATTCTGATATTTGCTGGTTTAATGCTCTTCATTTCGTTGGTGCTGATTAACAACACCATTCGGCTATCGGTTTACTCCAAGCGGTTTATCATTAATACCATGAAGTTGGTTGGTGCCGAATGGGGCTTCATACGAAGACCATTCCTTCTCAAAAGCATCCTTCATGCACTTTATGCATCATTCATTGCTATTGCGCTACTCGCTGCCCTGATATATGCCATCAACAAAGAGGTGGCTAATTTACTTTCTATTTTAGACCCCGTTAGCATTTTGTTGATATTTATCTCCATAGCCATAGTGGGTATTATTATCAACTTTATGGCTACCTTCTTAGCGGTTAGCAAATTCTTAAGGTTGAGCAATGATGATCTTTACTATTAGTTGTAACTAAAATCTGCAAAATATGTCAGCAAAAAACACACCAAAGAAAGAACAGAACTCAAAGGAGGGATTATTCCCCCTCAGCTGGTCTAACTATAAGCTTATGCTTATTGGATTTGGTATAATTATTCTGGGTTTTGTTCTAATGGCAGGAGGCGGCTCCTCCTACCCCAATGTTTTCAACTACAACATTTTTAGTTTCCGACGTATTACATTGGCCCCCATTGTGGTACTTTTCGGCTTTGCCTTTGTAGGATACGCCATTATGAAGAAAAGCAAAGAATAATTTATTTACATAAACGCGTTTAGCATATGACCATCTTTCAGGCCATAATTATTGGTATTATTCAAGGACTTACCGAATTCCTGCCGGTTAGCAGCAGTGGTCACATTGAGCTATCCAAGGCAATTCTGGGCGTTCATCTCGATAATAATCTTGAGTTCAGCATTGCTGTTCATTTGGCTACGGTGCTTAGTACTCTTTTGGTTTTCCGTAAGGAAATTGTTGAATTGGTAGTAGGTGTTTTCCGCTTTAAGCTGAATGACAAAACCCACTTTGTACTTAAACTGATAGTTTCGGCTATTCCTGTGGGGGTAGTAGGCATTCTCTTTAAAGATAGAATTGAAACGCTTTTCACAGGTAATCTGATGGTAGTAGGCATAATGCTACTTTTTACTGCATTGCTGTTAGCGCTTACCCGAATAGTTAAGATTAAACAAACCAAGCCCATCGGGTACATTGATTCCTTGATTATTGGACTGGCACAAACCGTTGCTGTTATGCCCGGATTAAGCCGTTCAGGTGCCACAATCTCAACCGGCCTGCTTTTAGGTAAGAATAGGGACGAAGTTGCACAATTCTCCTTCCTTATGGTTATCATACCCGTGATAGGTGCAGCCTTTCTTGATTTTGTTGAGGGAAAAACCTTAAATATTTCTTCGGGATATGTTTTTGCAGGATTTCTTTCGGCCTTTATTTCAGGATTTTTAGCCTGCTCCTTTATGCTTAAGCTGGTTCGAAAGGGCAACCTGTACTGGTTTGCAATCTACTGTCTTACTGTTGGAGTAACTGCCATTGCTCTGGCCTGAAAAAATGGAAGTAAACCAATTCGATAAAATTAAGGAAGGCACAATAATCCTGGTAGATAAACCCCTTGGTTGGACATCATTTGATGTGGTGGGTAAATTACGTTCGCTTATTAAGCGATATACGGGGGAGAAAAGTATCAAGGTGGGTCATGCCGGGACCCTTGACCCGCTGGCAACAGGTTTGCTGGTTATTTGCACCGGTAAAGCCACCAAGCGGGTTACGGAGCTAACCGCCGAAAGAAAGGGATATATTGCAAAGCTTAAAATTGGTGAAACAACCCCCTCCTACGATCTGGAATCGCAGGTTAACCAATCCTTTGCAATTTCGCATATCAACATTGATTTGGTTGAGCAAACCCTGAAAAACTTCACCGGACAAATGCTTCAAATCCCCCCCATATTCTCGGCCAAGTATGTAAACGGTAAACGGGCCTATGAATTTGCCCGTAAGGGCATTACCCCCGACCTTCAACCCATTCCTATCGAAATATATAAGATAGAGCTATTGGATTTTCAAATGCCCTACATCACCCTTGATATTTCATGTAGCAAAGGGACCTATATAAGAGCATTAGCTCGCGATATTGGACAGGCATTATATAGCGGCGCTCATTTGGTAGAACTTAGGCGAACATCAAGCGGAAATTTTAGAATCGACCAAGCACTAACCATCCCCGATGTTGAATACTTTTTTTCTATCCCCAGGTAACATATATCAGAAAGTTACGTATAAAGTGCACATGCTTGTAACGAATACATTATTTTTGTAATTTCCTATATTCTAGGTTAAATCTATTGACAACGGCCTATGGCCTTATATATATTTGTGCATACCAAAATAAAACCAATTATATGAAACTATCGCAATTTAAGTACAACCTTCCCAAGGATTTAATTGCTAAATTTCCGGTAGAAAACAGAGATGAGTCAAGGCTGTTGGTGGTGAATAAAAAAACCGGAAAAATTGAACATCGAATTTTTAAGGATATTATTGATTACCTTAACGAGCACGACGTGCTAGTTTTTAACAACACCAAGGTGTTCCCCGCACGCCTTTATGGAAATAAGGAAAAAACCGGTGCCGAAATTGAAGTTTTCCTCCTTCGCGAACTCAACCGCGAGCAAAGATTGTGGGATGTTTTGGTTGATCCTGCCCGTAAAATTAGAATTGGTAATAAGCTCTACTTTGGCGAAGACGATGTTTTGGTGGCTGAGGTTATTGACAATACCACAAGCCGGGGGCGCACCCTCCGTTTCCTTTTCGATGGAACATATGAGGAATTTAAGAAAACGCTTTACCGACTTGGTGAGATGCCCGTACCCAAGCACATCCTCCAGCGCGAGGTGGTTCCTGAAGACCGTGAGCGCTACCAAACCGTTTACGCCAAGCACGAAGGTGCTGTTGCTGCCCCCACTGCTGGGCTACACTTTAGTAAGCACCTACTTAAGAGGCTCGAAATTAAGGGAATTAATTTTGCCGAAGTAACCCTTCATCTTGGATTGGGCAATTTCAGAACAGTTGATGTTGAGGATCTTACCAAGCACAAAATGGATTCGGAGCAAATTATTATTGACAATAAAGCTGTCCAAATAATAAATAAGGCCAAACAGGAACAGCACAATATCTGTGCTGTAGGCACCACAGTTCTACGAACACTCGAAAGTTCCGTTACTACTGAAGGGTATCTTAAACCCTTTAACGGTTGGACCAACAAGTTCATATTCCCACCCTACGATTTTGCCGTGCCCAATATGTTGGTTACCAATTTCCATCTCCCTCTCTCAACCCTGCTGATGATGGTTGCGGCATTTGCCGGTTACGAGCAGCTGATGGATGTCTATAAGGTTGCCATAAAAGAAAAATATCGCTTTGGAACCTACGGCGATGCAATGCTGATTCTTTAAAATGGAATTGAAAGAAAGTTTTGGCCCCTTTTTGGGGCTTTTTTATTTTGCTAAACACTACATGAATAAAAGGTGTTTTGTTAAAGGGGCAAAAGTAAACTTTTACGTTGGAGCCCCATCAAATCCTAACTAACAGCTTCGCACGGCAAGCCCCCCCGATGCGTAACCATCGACAATAACTTTCAACCTTAATTTTCTTTACCTACATTTTTGTATCAGGGAAAAATGGCTGGGTATGTAATAATGTACCGTAAACCTCGATTTAATCATTTCTGCTAATTATATTTTCATCCAAACGTCCTAATTAAATGTATTTATCTGCTAGGATTTTTTGATTGTCTTCAAATTTAAGTGTTACGTATTCGCATAAATATGGCCCCAAAATAAGAAGTGCAGGAAAGGGCCTGCACTTCTTTCAAAAGTAGATACATTGTGGGGTACTAAATTATTCCAAGTTGCTTACCAGCCTTCGTAAACTTTTCAATGGCAAACTTGATATGTTCGGTGGTATGTGCAGCACTTATCTGAACCCTAATACGTGCTTTCCCCTTAGGAACAACAGGATAGTAGAATCCAATTACATAGATACCCTCTTCAAGTAAAGCCGCAGCAAAATCTTGTGATAGCTTCGCATCGTTTGGAAGGTGTCCTAACATAATTGGGGTAATTGGGTGCACACCCTCTACAATCCTGAAGCCGGCTTCGGCCATTCCCTTGCGGAAGAGTTGGGTATTCTCCCAGAGCTTATCGCGTAGCTCAGTGGTTTCGGTTAGCATGTTAAGAACCCTAAGCGTGGCCCCTGCAATGGAGGGCATTACGGAGTTAGAGAATAAATAGGGACGAGAGCGCTGGCGCAGCATATCAATGATTTCCTTACGCCCCGAGATACATCCCCCCGATGCTCCACCTAGAGCCTTTCCAAAGGTGGTCGATATAATATCGACCCGACCCATGGCGTTGCAGTATTCGGCGGTTCCACGCCCGGTTTTCCCAACAAATCCTGTGGCATGAGAATCGTCAACCATTACCATGGCATCGTACTTATCGGCTAAATCGCAAATTTTATCAACCTGAGCAATGATACCATCCATAGAGAATACCCCATCGGTAACTATTAACTTGTAACGGCAATTTGAGGCCTCCTTAAGCTTCGCCTCCAAATCAGCCATGTCGTTGTTTTTATAACGGAAACGCTGAGCTCTGCAAAGCCTTACTCCATCTATAATGGATGCATGGTTCAACTCATCGGAGATAATGGCATCCTCCTCTCCCAGAATGGGCTCAAAAATACCCCCATTGGCATCGAATGCCGATGAGTATAGGATGGTATCCTCTGTTCCCAGGAACTCACTCAACTTATGCTCAAGCTGCTTGTGCAGATCCTGTGTCCCACAAATAAACCGAACCGACGACATTCCGAAGCCCCATTCATCAATAGTCTTCTTCCCTGCCTCAATAACTGCAGGGTGCGATGATAAACCAAGATAGTTATTGGCGCAAAAATTCAGCACCTTTCTACCATTGGCAATAATCTCAACCCCCTGAGGTGTTGTAATTATTCGTTCCGTTTTATATAAACCTTCTGCCTTAATATTTTCGAGTTGACGTTGAAGGTCTTCCTTTATCTTACCGTACATAGCTATAGTTTTTAATTATTAAGGCAAAGTTAGAAGAAAATTGAAACAAAAACTGCCCTTTTTGGATATTAATCGAGATTTTAAGAGAACAGAGTTTGCTATTGAGCGTATGGAAGTTTTAATAAAACGTAATTATTTTATCAGAGTGGATGAAAAACATGCTATAGAGCTCTTGCATGAGTAGTGAAAAGACAAAATATTAAGTTTCATATTTGGTATCCTGGTTCTGTTCTAAATCCCTGATTTCCGTTTGAACCTAAACAAAGTATTTCCATAACGATTACCATTGATTTTTCGATAAGTACAACATAAGGGGCTCAATAATATCAAAAAATACCCATTGATTGTTAAAAACTCATTGCTTTTTTATAAAAATCAATAGAAAGTAGCATTTTATCGATTACGCCTAATGTAACTGCAGGTTCAGCCGTGCATTAAAACCACAGACCACAGAGTGAAGTACCGAAACATTATGTAAGATGTAATGCATTTTATTAGAACCCTGCCAAGTTGTTCACCTCTAAAACCTCAACACTTTGAATTTGCAGTGCCAAAATGTATATTTGAAGAAAAATGAAAAAAAATGGAAGGCTACATCGAACTGCCACAATGCTCGTTAAACTACAGAATAAGCGGTAATGGCCCTGCTGTTGTACTGCTACACGGTTATCTTGAGGACCTTTCCATTTGGGATAATTTAACCGAAAACCTTGAATCTGATTACACGGTTCTTTCCATCGACCTGCCCGGTCACGGAAAATCAATTTGTAAGAATGAGGTTATTCGAATGGATTTTATGGCCGATTGTGTAAGTGCCGTTATGCGCACTGTAGCCTTAGAAAAAGTATGGATTATTGGCCATTCCATGGGGGGATACGTTAGTTTAGCTTTTGCGGAGCGTTACCCATCATGGTTAAACGGGCTTTGCCTGTTACACTCAACTCCAAATGCCGATACCCATGAAAAACATGCCGCCCGCCTGGCTGATATAAATTTGGTTAAGCAAGGAGGAAAGGAGCAATTGGTTCAGAATAACATTCCCCATTTGTTTGCCACCCAAAACCTGCAAAAATTTGCCGATGAGGTTCAGCGCATAAAAGCTATAGCCCGAAACACCAGCGATATTGGTATCATAGGTGCCCTTAACGGAATGTTGCAGCGTCCCGACAGAAACCATGTAATTGAACATGCCGATTTTCCGGTTACCATGATTTTTGGGAAGCACGATAATCTTATTAACCTTTCAGTGGCTCAAGGATTAGAGAAACAGCATAAAAAAGCCCAAACTGTTTACCTTAACAATTCGGGCCATATGAGTTTTATTGAAGAACCCCATCAAATCACATTGGTTATCAACTCGTTTTTGACATAAATGTTATAGCAAACCACAGGTAAACAATTAGGGATGAAAACCTGTGAAACCTTCAGTGCTTCATCAAGAAGGTTTCCGTTGTTCTTTTCCATTATCTCAATGGCTTTCAGTAGTGTCTCATCAATGTTTCGAATGTAGGGATAAAATCCCTCATTGTCGATAATGTTGCGGGCAATGGTAGCCTTCAGTTGTGACTCAATAATTAGTTTTGATATGGCTATCTCTCGCGAATTGGGAGCTACACCGTTTACCTTGGCATACGACACAAAATCGTTAACCAGGTTAAACTTTTTCATAAAGTCATCAACCTCCTCAAAGGTTTTCAGGTTACGGGCTTGCTTGCGGTGCTCATCGGTAAACTTAAAAGCATAGCGGTAAATAAGGTTTCGACGCGAAACCTGTTGGTAGTAAGGTGTTATTCCGTTGGTATCGAGTGGTACAAACACATCGGGCATGATGCCACCACCCCCGTAAACCACCCGACCACCTGTAGTGTAGTATTTGAGCGAATCGGCAAACTGAATGCTATCCGCATTCTGAAATTCACCATGCAGGTAACGGTTCCCTATTTCCATATAATACTCATCGTCGCCGGGCTTATAGGGTTTTTGGATGCTTCGCCCCGAAGGAGTGTAGTATCGGGCAATGGTTAGCCTCATGGCAGAACCATCGGAAAAGAATACCTGTTCCTGAACCAATCCCTTCCCAAAGGAGCGGCGACCAATAATAATTCCCCTATCGTTATCCTGAATGGCTCCGGCCAAAATTTCGCTGGCTGATGCCGAGTACTCATCTATTAGAATGGCAACCGGTATGTTTTGGAAGAACCCCTTTCCATTCGATTTAGCCTCCTGACGGGGTCGGTTTTTGCCCTGGGTGTAAACAATTAGCCTATCGGCTGGCAAAAATTCGTTGGCGATACTAATGGCAGCATCCATGTAGCCACCGCTGTTGCTTCGCAAATCTAATATAAGTTTTTCCATTCCCCTCTCGGTAAGTTTAACCATGGCCTGCAGGAATTCCTTATAGGTGGTTTTTGAAAACGTATTTATTTTGATATACCCGATAACCAGTGTTGGCATGTAGGCCACATCAACACTATAAATGGGAATTTTATCGCGGATAATCTCAAAATCAATTAGGTCGTCTACATCAGCACGCTTTATGCTTACCCTAACCTTGGTCCCTGTTGGACCCTTAAGTAGCTTAGGAACACTATCCATGGGAAATTTCACTCCAGCAATATTTTTGCCATTTACCCTGATTATCCTGTCACCAGCAAGAATACCAAGTTTCTCGGAGGGCCCACCGGGTATGGTGTTTATCACTACTACAGTATCGTTATTCATATTGAATTGAATTCCAATGCCATCAAAACCTCCCTCAAGGGGTTCGCTAACGGATTGCAGATCTTTGGCGGGTATATAAACTGAATGGGGGTCGAGATTCTTCAAAACCTCTGGAATGGTATTCTCCACCAGTGTTTCCATTGAAATGGTATCGACATACTCATCGGTAATGTAACGTATTACGTTGCTCAACTTATCGGTACGTGGATAAACCAGCAGGTTGGGTTTTTCGCCACGATTGGCCAAAATCAATCCTAACACCACTCCCAAAACCAAAACAGTTACCAGTACAATTGGATAAAAAATTTGCTTTTTGCTATTTCTATACAACATATTAAAAATTGAAAAGGTTAGAAGGCTTCAATTTCATCAACATCAATTTTAATCACTTCAATTCCTGCACGTTTTAGCAGTTCAATTCCGTCGAGATTGTGGTACTCGTCGCAGTAAACCACCCTACGGATACCCGCTTGTATGATAAGTTTTGAGCACTCCATACAAGGCGATGAGGTAACATAAAGAGTAGCACCCTCGGAGCTATTATTCGACTTGGCCACCTTAGTAATGGCATTAGCTTCGGCATGTAAAACATAGGGTTTGGTTTTTCCGTATTCGTCCTCGCAAATATTTTCAAAACCCGAAGGGGTGCCGTTGTAACCATCGGAAATAATCATACGCTCCCTTACAATAAGGGCTCCCACCTGTCGGCGCTTACAGTAAGAATTTTTAGCCCAAATTTTGGCCATTTGAAGGTACCGCCGATCAAACTGAGGTTGCTTGCTGCCGTAAGGATACTTTTGTTTTTCCATGCTTTAAAGTTAATGCTTAGTTTTTGCTGATGTAAAACTTGTGTGAAATTTAGGAAAAAATAACACAGAAAAATATATGTGGCTAATACAAGAAAAGCCCCCTGTTTAGGTGGGCTGCTGTACCCGGGGCCGGGGTCGAACCGGCATGGTATTGCTACCACTGGTGTTTGAGACCAGCGCGTCTACCAATTCCGCCACCCGGGCAGGTCTCAAATTCGATGCGAATATAGTAAGATTATTTTTAATGTCAAAACAGTGATAAAAGTTGAAATTTATCCTGCCCGCAGCTTAACATTTTTTGGAATATACCTTTTGGCTGTTCGGTAAATATTTTCGATATCATAGCCACATTCAGCGTATAACTCTTGCTGTGAGCCCTGCTCAACAAAGGCGTCAGGAATTCCAAACCGAACCACTTTTATGGCAAAGCCATTATCGTTGTACCATTCAAGTACTGCACTACCAAAGCCACCGGGCAAACAACCATCTTCAACGGTAATAATAGTTTTAAACTCATGACCCACCCGTTCCAGAATTTCTGTATCAAGCGGTTTTACAAACCGCATATCGGCATGGAATATGCTATGTCCATCGGCCTCAAGCATATCAATGGCCTTTTCTGCTAAATTACCTATATGCCCTATGGTTAGAATTGCTAAGTCTCTTCCGTTCCGTAAAACTCTCCCCTTGCCAATGGTGATGGGTCTAAAGGGTTTTCGCCAGTCAACCATAACCCCATTACCACGTGGGTAACGAATTGAAATTGGACCTTTGGGTTCGAGCTGAGCAGTGTACATCAGGTTGCGAAGCTCCTCCTCATTCATGGGAGCAGCAACAGTCATATTGGGGACGCTCCTCATATAGGCCATATCATAAGCCCCATGATGTGTAGCTCCGTCATCACCAACCAACCCACCTCTGTCGATGCAAAAAACAACGGGCAAATTCTGAAGAGCCACATCGTGAATTACCTGGTCATAGGCGCGTTGCAGAAAGGTTGAATAGATATTGCAAAAAGGGATTAGTCCTTCAGCAGCCAAACCTGCCGAAAAAGTAACGGCATGCTGCTCAGCAATACCCACATCATATGCCCGTTCAGGGAACCTTTTCATTAATAGGGTAAGCGAACACCCCGTTGCCATTGCTGGCGTAATACCAACAATTTTTGGATTTTGTTCGGCCAGTTCCACAAGGGTTTCACCAAAAACATCCTGGTAGCGAGGGGACAATGGCTTATCGGTTACGACCTTTATACGTTCGCCGGTTTCTTTGTTAAAAACACCGGGAGCATGAAAAACTGTTTGGTTCTTCTCAGCAGGGGTATAGCCCTTTCCCTTAACGGTTACAATGTGAAGCAACTTTGGCCCTGGAATATCCTTCAAATCTTCAAGAATTCGAGTCAGGTAAATTACATCGTGCCCATCAACCGGTCCAAAGTAACGGAATCCTAACGATTCAAACAGGTTGCTCTGTTTCAATAGTGCTGACTTAACAGCGTTTTCTATCTTTTGAATGATGCTTCTGGTTTTAGGACCTACCCTGTCAAATTTGCCTAACATATCCCAAACCTCATCTTTGAGCTTATTGTAGGTTTTAGAGGTTGTGATGTCGAGCAGATATTCCTTTAGGGCTCCAACACTTGGATCAATGGAGATGTTATTGTCGTTCAGAATAACCAGCATATTGGGATTAATACTACCGCCATGGTTTAGGGCTTCAAAGGCCATACCTCCGGTTAAAGCCCCATCGCCTATTACGGCAACAACCTTCCGTTGTTCCATTTTCAACTTTGATGCTACCGACATTCCCAGGGCTGCCGATAGAGATGTGGAGGAGTGGCCTACACCAAAGGCATCGTATGGACTCTCCGAGCGTTTAGGAAATCCGCTAATTCCCTTGTACTTACGATTAGTGTGAAATTCATCACGGCGCCCAGTGAGTATTTTATGGCCGTAGGCCTGATGGCCAACATCCCAGATTATCCGGTCGAAAGGGGTATTGAAAACGTAATGAAGAGCAACAGTCAACTCCACCACCCCTAAACTTGAGGCGAAGTGCCCAGGATTCTCCGAAACAATATCAATTATAAATTGCCTAAGCTCTGCACTAAGCGTAACTAGTTGCTCGGAATTTAGCCTCTTAATATCTTGCGGAGAATCTATTCTATTAAGTAATGGATATTTGCTCCTCATCAAGTTACACAAATCCTTCTTTCATTTAACAGCTAAATTAATATTTTGTTACGTTTTTAACCAATAGTTTTTTATCAAATATAGTGTTAATATTTTGAATGTTTCCCGAGAGGGTTCACGTGTATAAATTTTTATATTTGTTTCAAAATATTTTTTCTATGAGCAAAGCTACTCATTTAACTAAAATTTCAACTGTATTGGCTGCAATTTTAGTATCATGCGTACCGGCAAAGGAATTTCAGGTTCTGCAGGATAAAAACGCCAAATGCGAGGAGGAACGTGAAAAATTAAGCATTGAAAATGAAGCGCTATCAACCAAAAGTATGGAGTTGGAAAGCAAGAATAGTATTCTTCATGTTAAGGTTGATGCCCTTTTATCCGATAGCACCAATCGTGCCATACATTTCAATCAGCTCAAAGATGAACTATCAACCCTTAAGGAGCGATATGCCGAATTGCAAAACTTGCAGGATGGAGTAATTTCCGGTAGTAAAGATGAAACCCGAAAGCTGCTCCTTCAAATCCAAAAAACTCAGGAAGAACTTCAGGAGAAGGAGGATGCACTTAAGGAGCTTGAACGTAGACTTTACCAGCGTAAAATTGGATTGGACAAGATGCAGGCCGATCTTGAAACCATGAAAAAGGAACTTGATGAACGCAACACCCGACTCATAGAGCTTGAGCGAATGCTTAGATCCAAGGATTCTATTATGCAGGCCCTCAGCAAAAAGGTTGCCGATGCCCTTTTTGGATTTGAAGGGAAAGGTTTAACTGTAACCATACAAAACGGTAAGGTTTACGTTTCGCTTGAGGAAAAACTTATGTTTAAATCGGGTAGCTACGAAATAGATGCTCGCGGGGCAGCAGCCATCAAGCAGCTGATTCCGGTTCTGGAGCAAAATCGCGACATCAACATAATGGTTGAGGGGCATACCGATGATGTTCCCTACAGGAGTAGCGGAAACCTATTGGATAACTGGGATCTAAGTGTGAAGCGTGCCACAACAATTGTAAGGCTCCTCCTCAGTGGAACCAAGATTGACCCAGTAAGGGTTACTGCCGCTGGACGTAGCCAGTATCTACCTGTTGATAAGACAAAAACCCCCGAAGCCCGTCAAAAAAATCGAAGAACAGAAATTGTTCTTACCCCAAAAATGGATGAAATACTCAAATTACTCGAAACCAACTAAATAAAAGCGGCTAATGCCGCTTTTTTGATATATGTGGGTTTTACCATAACTTTGCAACTTCAAAATACTAAATAGCAATGGGTTTAAAGTGTGGTATCATCGGACTTGCCAACGTAGGCAAAACAACCATTTTCAACTGTATGTCGAGCACAAAGGCCCAAACCAGCAATGTGGCCATGGGTGCAAACAAATCAAATTTGAGCATTATTAATGTTCCCGATAGCCGGCTTTATGAGCTGGAAAAATTCCAGCCCACTGAACGCATTGTTCACACCACTGTTGAAGTTGTTGATATACCGGGTCTATCCAAAACAACTGGGAAAGGCGAGGGAAACAAGTTCCTTGCCGATGTACGCAACTGCGATGCTCTTATTCATGTGCTTCGATGCTTCGACGACCCTGCCCTCCCCCATATCGACGGCTCAGTTGACCCGGTACGCGATATTGAAACGGTAAATTTTGAGCTACAGGTTCGCGACCTGGAATCGGTGGAAAAAAAGCTGCAAAAGGTTGAAAAAGCCGCAAAAGTGGGCGACAAGGATGCCAAAAAGGCCTTCGAGGTTCTGAGCGTTTACAAGAACCATCTGGAATCGTTCCAAAACGCCTCAACCGTTCCAGTTGATGAACAGGATAAAAAGTATGTTGATGACCTGTTCCTGCTCACTACCAAACCGGTTATCTATGTTTGCAATGTTGATGAGCAATCGGCTGTTTCAAGTAACACCTATGTTGATAGGGTAAGGGAATTTCTTAAGAATGAGAAAACCGAAATTTTGATAATTGCCGGTAAAGTTGAAGCAGAGATTTCAGAACTGGAAAACGAAGAGGATCGTAAGGCATTCCTAACCGATGTGGGTTTAACTGAACCTGGGGTTAATAAACTTATCCGTGCTGCTTACTCATTGCTTAACCTTGAAACCTTTTTTACAGTTGGTCCAAAGGAAATCAGGGCTTGGACCATTAAAAAGGGCATGACTGCACCTCAAGCTGCCGGGGTAATCCATTCCGATCTGGAACGGGGCTTTATAAGAGCAGAGGTAATGAAATACAACGACTTTGTAACCCTGGGTTCTGAGCATGCCTGTCGTGAAAAGGGAAAACTCTTTGTTGAAGGGAAAAACTACATTGTTGAGGACGGCGATATTCTTCACATTCGATTTAACGTATAATCTCAAAATATGTAATGCATTAAAGGCCCCAAATAATTGGGGTTTATTTTTTATTGGTTCATCATTCGCCTTATGAGTGAAAGCAATTCATCGGGATCGATAGGTTTAGTAATAAAGGCATTGCAACCCAATTTTTTGCAGGCTTGAATATCCTCATAATTATCCGAAGCACTTTGGACGATTATGGGAGTATTGATATTTATTTTTCTAATCTCTGTGGCAACTTCTACTCCACTCATAAAAGGCAGTTGCAGGTCAAGAAGAATTAAATTGATTTTGGGATCAATTGAGGTTACCTCAATGGCATCTTCGCCATTCTTGACATGGATAACTGTAGCACCTGTTTTGCTAAGTAAAGCATGAAGATACTGGTAACTGATAAGATCGTCCTCTACGTTTACCGCTAAAATCATAGGTTAACTTTTGAATGTTTTCGGTTCGTTGTACAGTTACCGGAAGGATTAAAGAAAACGTTGATCCCTTCCCAGGTATCGACTCGACCTTTATGCTTCCACCAAGTGCCAGTGCATATCCCATGGCAATAGTAAGTCCTATACCTGCGCCATCGTAAAACACCTCGCTGTCTTCTTGCCGATGCTTGTAAAACCTTTCAAAAACCCTTTTCTGTAATTCATAGGGTATGCCCACCCCAGTATCCTTGACGTAGAGGGTTAACATTGAATTCTGATTTATTGAATACCCAACCTCAATGCCCCCCTTATGCGTAAATTTAAATGCATTCTCCAGCAGGTGTATCACTATACCTTTCAAGCGGTTATAATCTGATACAATGATTGAACTTTTCTGTGCTCCTTTTTTAACTATTCTAAACGATAATTTCTTTTCCTTAAACCTATCATCTTCTGCAAAAATCTTTTTAATTCCCTCCAGCAGGGCATCCATATCGAACTCTGTGAGCAAAAGATTTACCTGATTGGTTTCAATTTTTGACAGTTCCAAAATATCATCAACAATTCTGAGCAGCCTATCACCAAGTTTTTTTACCTGCTCTCCTAATGCTTTGCGTTCTTCAGTTGTATTCTCTGGTTGTGCTAGGTAGTAAGACAATCCAAGAATTCCATTTAATGGGGTACGGATTTCGTGGCTAATATTGGCTAAGAATTCCGATTTAATCCGCTCCAGTTCCAAAATTTTATCAAAAGCCTCATTGAGCTCCCTGGTTCGGTTACGGACCTGATTGTCGAGCTCTTGGTTAAACTGGCTGAACTGATAGTTTAGCTGCTCTAATTGCTTTTTTCTGCTCCTCAACTGAATGGCAAAATATACGGCTACTCCAAGCGATAACATAAGAACCAGCGAAAATAGGGGGTATAGGTTGATTATTAAGTTATCCTTTTGTTCATTTAACATTTTGAGATTTAGTTCTGTTTGCAGCTTTTCGTTCTCCCGTTCCTTTTTTTCAAGTACTAGTTGGGAATGAACCCGAGCAATTTGGCTGGTTAAATGCCTGGTAAACGTTTTGTCATTGTAGTCCAAATATTCTTTTAAATGATCATACGACCTTTTATAATCGCCATACGATTCGTAGCATTTAGCCAGATGCTTGTCAATTTGAGCCACTAGATCCCTCTCATTGCTTTCCTTTGCCACCTGGTAAGCCCTGATCAAGCATCTTTTTGCCTCGCTCCATTGCTCTTTTGATATATAGCACCTACCCAGGGCAGTGTAGCTAAGTGCTATTCCCCGTTTAGAATTTACTTTTTTACTTAAGCCAAGGGAAAGATTGTGATAATACAAAGCAGAATCAACTTTACCTAAACTCTCGTACAGCACGCCTACATTATCTAAAAGCGAAGCAAGCAAAAGGGTGTCGATATTTTTCTCAAAATTTCTAAATAAGTCAAATAAAATTTCCTTAGCTTTTCCAAATTCAGCGAGCTTTATATAGCTCAAACCCATGTTTCCTAAAACCCTTATCTGATTCTTAATGTTTCCAGTATTTTGGTATATTTTAAGAGCCTTTTCAAAGAATTCAATTGAAAACTGGTGGTTCTCAAAAACGTAGTAGAGAAGCCCATTGTATTAAAGGAATTTGCAAGTAATGTGCTATCATTACTTGCGCGGGCAAATTTTATTACCCTCTCAAAAAAGTTAATCGCATTGGCATAGTCCGATTTTCGTATGTACCAGTTTCCCAGTGTAAAATAAGTGTTGGCTATGCCTGAGCTATCGGCAAGCAAATTGCAAATTACCAGTAATTTTTGAAGGCTATCAATAGCCGCATCGTAATTATTTAACCTAAACTGAGCCACTGCAACAGCATGAGTAGCTTCGGCAATAAGTTTTTTATTTTGAGGATTTAGGGCAATTTGATAAGCCTTGCTGGCCAACTGCATTCTTTCCTTTGGCGATTTTGAATTTGTGGCAGAGTCAATCAACGTTTTAACCCAAATGGAATTAGTTTTATTTTGTGCAAAACTTAAACCCCACGATATACTAAATATCGTCATTAAAACATAAGTCCTTAGGATTTTCCCTAACAAACCAATAAGTATTTTTAGCAAATCTAATATGTTCACATGAAAAAACAAATGCAGCAATTGCTCTTTCAAGTTGATTTAGAATAATATTGAATTTTATTTTAATAAGGGGTCAGAATAGAGCAAATACGTTGACCTAATAGGCTATTTATCACCTTATATTAAACTTTCGTATTTATTAAATGCGGATAATAAAAGTTCACGAAACTCATCCTTTCGCCAGGGTTTCATAATGTACCGATAAACCAGTTCCTCGTTTATAGCCCTAAGCAAAACCTCCGATTCCATAAAAGCTGTAAGTAAGATGCAAACCTTATTGGGATTTTCTTTTTTAATTCGATCAATAAAATCAATACCGTTCATGTGGGGCATCTTAAGGTCTGAAACTATTACGTTTATCTCATTGTTTTTAAGTATATCCAAACCTTTTACCGCCGAATCGGTAACAATCACCTCAAAATCGTTCCTGAAGTTGATTTTAAAAAGTTCCAGGTTGATTACCTCATCATCAACGTAAAGTATTTTCTTTTTCATCATTATAAAAAACTGATTTTATCTTAATATTGAAAACTCAGTTATGATAAAATCAAATTTATAATTTAGGAAGATATTTAAAATTTATAAAGGGATTATTATAATCAAAATCTTTAATGGGAGTTGTCTTACTGGTGGCTTGTGTTAAACCATTTTATGACTATTAATGACAACTCCATGTATATTAATTATTTATCCTTTACACATCTGATTGAATAGGCCTCACCAACAGAGCCCTCAACAATACTTACAGTACCTGAATATGCATCAAGACTAACCTTTTTTGGAAAAGTCTCATCAACCAAGAAATAGGCCAAATCTCCAACAACTGGTGGTGTCCAATTACCGATACTCCAAGTAGCAAGGGAAGCGCCACGGGCCGAAAATCCTGTTTCGTTTGTTGCGATCATTGCTAGTTGAGAAGCGTTATACCAGTTTTCAATACCATTTATCGTGTCGTGGGGCTCAATAATTTTTTTAGCTAGAGTAGTGGAGTTTATGATCCATTCTGTTCCCCCTGCAAATGCAAAAAGTGTTTCCCAATCAATGTTGGTAGGCACATGCCATCCAGAGGGGCAAACATTTTTACCACTATGGTTAAATAATACAGAGTCTAAATAGTAATTTCCGAATACCTTAGCTGAATCCACATTAGTAAAGGAGTAGAAGAAGGAGGATGGAATAGTTGTTCCGTCGGAGTATTTTTGGGTTTTTAGGTTTTCAGCCATCCATGTCTGGGTCCCAATTTTAACTGTACTATATAGGTTACCATCAATATCGGTGAGTTGCGGCTGAAGTAGGCCCAAGTTGGTGGTTACGTTACCCGTTGTTACCATATCGCTGTAGGAAACCATAGTGTTAATAATGTAGGTAGAGTCTGGGGTTACCTCAAAAATGTCTTGAACAGTACTTTTTCCATTGCTTAAGCCACCAACAGCAAAGCCCCCTTTAACCCCTTTAACGGCACTGGGTATAAAACCTACTTGAGTGAAGTTAGGTGTAACGCTTAGGTAGTTTAGGGTATCGGATTTGCCAGCGGTTAAGCCACCAACGGCAAAGCCCCCTTTAACCCCTTTTGCTGTTTGGTCAAAAAGGAACTGGGCATAGCCAGGCTCAAGTTGAAAATACGGCGGAACCGAAACTTTTCCGCTTGTTAAACCGCCCACAGCAAAGCCACCCTTTACTCCCTTAGTGTCGCTATTACTAACGTAAAACCTTACGCCCGACTCGTAAACCGCCATTACCACTTGTCCCTGGGAATTGGTTACTGCAAAAATGGGCTTATCGGGGTCGTGCCCTACCTTTGGAGCAACAATTACTGTACTATCCAAAATGCATATACGTGCCGAAGGCTCCCACTGCTGACCGGTAGAATAGGCTACATTACCAGCGCTACCAATGCTGCTTATTCCATTAGTTGATGTTAAAGCCGTTCCAGCCAGAAAAGCATATGGGACAGAGAGTATTTGTGTGGTTCCCATTGATGCAAAATTGCTGGTACCGCTTGGCTTATAAAGCACCTCAAGGAAAATGGTCTCGCTCCAGGGTATGGCGGTAAAATTTCCGGTGGGGTTAGTTCCTTCACCCAAATGAAGCGAAGCCACCCCAAAGGGGCTTGTTGTAACAGTGTGGTTCTCGGTGTAAACAACTTCGCCATCGGTGGTGCCCTTATGGAATTTTACCTGCAGTTCTACCGGCTCATTACCAATTACTTCTCCATTAGCATTTCGGATTACTGCCTGATAGGCAATCTTCTGTGGTATTTGTGCCCTACATATCAAAACTGATACTATAGCAAGCAGTGCTACCAATACCTTAATCTTTTTCATTTCATCTTGGTAATTAGTTTTACAATTTGTAAATTACTAAATCAACTTGTAAATTAAATCTTAGAATTATTTAGAGAAATTGCATTAAATATTTCTTGGTCAATATATGGATAATGGGTTTTCAATTTAAATTTTTTTTGACAAAAGGCTAAAAAATGATGATTAAAAATTTCATTCAAAATCATTCCGTTTTAAAGTAACCCATTAGATCAATTAAGGCCTTAGATCTTGCATTTAGCTCCTCTGCACTCGCGGCAACCTCTTCGGAAAGTGATGCGTTTTGCTGGGTAGTGTTGTTCAGTTCCTGAACCGAGGTGTTAACCTGCTCGGTACCCGTGCGCTGCTCGTTGGTGGCTGCAGTAATTTCACGAATTAAATCGGTTGTTCGGATTATCTCGTTGAGGTTCCTGTTCATGATCTCCTTCGATTTACCTGAAATCTCAGCTCCCCGCTGCGAAACGGCAATAATCTCGTTAGCTGCTTGACGGCTGCGCTCAGCTAACCGACGTACCTCAGCAGCAACCACTGCAAATCCCTTGCCGTGCTCACCGGCTCGGGCAGCCTCTACAGCCGCATTTAGGGCCAGTAGGTTGGTTTGGAAGGCAATATCGTTAATAATGGTGATTTTTTGAGCTATTTCGTTCATGGAGTCAAGGGCTATATTGGTAGAAGATACACCCTCCTCCAGGTTTCTGGTGGTGGAGGATGCTATCCTCTCGGTTTGCTGGGCATTTTCGGAATTCTGCTGGATGCTAGACAGTATCTCCTCCATGGCGCTAGATATCTCCTCGAGCGAGGAGGCCTGCTCCGATGTTATCTCAGAAAGACTTGTGGCACTCGTACTCAACTGATTAGCCGACGACTCAAGCTCTCCGGCTGCCTGTGAAATACCATTAATTACCTCATTGAGTTTTTCTGACAAACTTTTTACTGTTCGGGTGAGTTTTCCCAGCTCATCGTTTCGTTTCTCAAATTCCTGGTTCACCCTGAGAGTTAAATCTCCGTCAGCAATCTTTTCTAAACCATTAATTGTCTGCTCCAGGGGCTTTCTAATTCTTCGGGCTATAATTGATATAATCCAAATGCCAATTAGTATTACTACTGGTGTAGTAATGTAAAAAGGAAACACTTTGGGGTATATATATTTAAGATTTACCATGACAGTGATAAGGACGCCCCACGAAATAAACAACGCCCCCATAAGAAAAAATATGGATTTCTTAAAAAAATACCGAATTGTAATTATGCCGCTTGGTAGGGCAACCAGCATTATGATCAAAAGTTCTAATATTCCCTTATTCATAACAAAAGTTTTTAAAAGTGCTGAATTCAAATCACAAATGCAACTTTTCGATTAGACAAATTTAGGTAAAAAAATTCATTTGGTGCTAAAAAGTTTAATTTTTTTATTGGTCGATTGTTTAAAATATCAATAACCCTTTGTACATCTTCGTTTGTGATATTTTCAAAAGAATAACCTTTACTTCGACAAGCTCAGTAACCGTAGGGAAATATTGACGAATTAGTCCATTCTTATTTTCATTA
>DYKO01000004.1:65642-212965 GCA_020722565.1 Rikenella microfusus | reverse complement strand
GGTCAAGGCAAAACCATTTCCGTATAAATTTTATTACTTAAATGCCTAATTCAATATGTTTTTTAGGATATGGATTAATGCTACATTCAGCCACAATGGGCTATCAACAATTAACCCATCTCCATCCATTACTTGCCTCCTAATCCAACAATCTGAAAATCGGCTACGGAAATGGTTCTACTGGTGTTGGGGTTGAGTTCTTTTATCCAGAAATCACCGCGGGCATTGGAGTCGGCATCTTTGAAATGCATTTCCAAAACAGTTCCAAGCAGATAGGCGGTACCGCCTGTGGCCAGGTACTGAAAACCCTGCATATGTCCATAAGCACCAGAGTAATCATACTTAATATCGTTGGTAGCCCATAGTTCAATGCGTCCCTCTGGATTTTCGTAAACGTATTCGCTGCATTTGTAGCCCATAATGTTTTTGGTGCGCCCGGTGGGCTTATAGTACATGTTATAGGCCGAAAGATCTTCCTGACTAACTGCTTCGTTTTGTGCATCCTGTGTGTTACTCTCCTGCGATGAATCTGGGGCCATTGCCATGGCAATACCACTCTTTTGTCCATCCTTATCGCTAATAATTAGTATGGCCATGTTTTTATAGTCGAATATCATCAACGATTTTTCATTTTTCCCGCTTTCGGGGTTGAGCGCTTCAAATTCCATGGCAAAATTTTTCGAATTCTTATCAAAGTAAAAGGAGTATGACCCTTTGTTTACCTCTGTTGCGGCAGAATCAAGGGTTTCAACGTCCATCTTCATGCTTGAGGTGTAGCTGTATGCCGGATCGTACTTCACCTTGTTCATCCCCATCCAGCCCATCATTTTCTTTTGCATGTATGAATCGGCAGGATTTTGCTTTGATTGCTGCTTCTCCTTTTGCTCCTCTACCTGCTGTTGCTCATCAATCTTCTTTTCGTCCTCGCCACGTTTTAGGCCTTTTACTAAAGCTTTTTGAGCTTTATCCTTAAGGAAACCCCCCACCTGGGCCTCTGCAACCCATACAGAACTTAGCAGGGTGATTACTGTTAAAATACTTGCAACTTTAAATTTCATTTTTTTGATTTTAATTAAAATGTTATGCAAGTTAATCATTAATTAAGAATAGTATGCTGTTTTATTAGGTTTTTTTAAAAAGATATTTGGGTATATTTGCACACCGCATTCCAATAGCTATGCAAAAGGGAAAGGAATCAAAACCTCATATCGGTATATACGGCCGCCGTAATAATGGGAAAAGTTCACTAATCAACCGTTTGACCGGCCAGAATGTGGCCATCGTATCCGATTTTGCCGGTACCACCACCGACCCGGTTAAAAAATCGTTTGAGATAACTGGTTTTGGCCCTGTGGTGTTGGTTGATACTGCTGGGATTGACGATACAGGAGAGTTAGGTCTCAAAAGGATTGAAAAAACCTTGCAATCCATTGCCCACATTGATTTGGCTATTGTGGTGGTTACCGTTAATACATGGGGCGAGTACGAGGATATACTGCTAGCCGAATTCCGAAAGACCGATACCCCGTTTATTGTGGTGCATAACAAGAGCGATATCGAAAAAGCTACTGACAAATTCATAAATAAGGTAAGCACATTTCATCCATCAGGTTTTATTGAGCTCAGCTGCCTTGATAATGATCAACCCAATCAGTTGATTGAGCTTATTAAGAAGGCCATACCCGAATCGTCGTACCGTACTCCAACCCTACTGGGCGATTTAATATCGTATGGTGATATAGTTTTGCTCATTACCCCCATTGATGTTGAGGCACCTGCCGGAAGACTCATATTGCCTCAGGTACAGGCTATCCGCGATGTGCTCGATAACGATGCCTTAGCTGTTGTGCTTAAGGAGCGCGAGATTGATACTTTTCTTAGAAAAACGCAGGTAAAACCAGCACTGGCTGTAACCGATAGCCAAATTTTTTTTAAGGCCGATGCTTCAATACCCCGCGATATCCCCTTAACCAGTTTTAGCATTCTGTTGGCTCGCTTTAAGGGCGATTTTGATAACTACCTTAGGGGCACCCCAAAGATATCGGAGCTAAAGGATGGCAACAGGGTGCTGCTGCTCGAGAGCTGCAACCACCACGTTTCGTGCGACGATATTGGAAGGGTAAAAATTCCACGTTGGCTTTCAAATTTTACAGGTAAACAACTGGAATTTGAGGTGGTTGCCGGTCTTGATGCCTTGCCCCGTGATATTCGCGAGTACTCTTTGGTTATTCAGTGTGGTGGATGTATGATAACCCGTAAGCAGATAATAAACCGGTTACGCCCAGCTGTTGATGCGGGTATTCCCGTTACCAATTATGGAATGGCCATTGCTTACGTTCAGGGTATTTACCAGAGAGCCATTGCCCCGTTTACAGGTAGTAACATTTCAAAAACTGATTATCTTTAGTAGGGGTCAACATCGATTGAAGCAATAACTGAAGCTGTATCCTTGTTTTGCCGTAACATGTACACGCTATGGCCGATAAACTGTTTTATCCGGCTAATGGGTAGCTCTCGTCCTATCTTAACAAGTATCTCCAGAATGTATAGGCCTTGCACTCTTGGAATGATTGGAGCCTCGGGCCCTAGAACATTATTGTTCAGCGAGTGTCTTAATGTTTTTGATAAAAGGTCTGCAGCCAAGTTGAGCACGTTTCTATCCTTGTGCTTTAGACTAATACGTACCAGCCTGAAGAAGGGTGGGTAATTAAATTTTTTTCGTTCAGCCAGTTGCCAATTAAAAAATGATTCAAAATCGTGTTCAACCACCTGACGAATAATGGGATGCTGGGGCTGAGCCGTTTGTAAGATAAATAGTCCGCGTTTTCCCTTGCGGCCAGCACGGCCACTAACCTGTGTAAGCAGCTGAAAGCTTCGTTCAAACGCCCGGAAATCAGGGAAGTTGAGCATGTTATCGGCATTTAGTACGCCTACCAAGCTCACCCGTTCAAAATCGAGCCCCTTGGTAACCATTTGAGTACCAACAAGTATATCAACCTTGCCCAACTCAAAATTAGTTATAATTCTATCATACGACGACTTGGAACGGGTTGAGTCGAGGTCGATACGCTCAATAACCGCACTGGGGAAAAATATGCTTAGCTCATCTTCAATCTTCTCAGTACCAAACCCTTTGGGTTGAAGGTTGGTGCTACCGCATGCCAGGCATGCGCCGGGTTGCTCAATGCCATACCCGCAGTAGTGACAGACGAGCTGATTGGAATGCTTATGGTAGGTTAAGGTAACATCGCAGTGCTCGCAATGGGGAACCCAACCACAATCGGCACATTCCATAAAAGGGGCGTAGCCCCTTCGGTTCTGAAATAGAATAACCTGTTCCTTATTCAGTAAAGCCTGTTCAATAGCAGTCAGAAGCTTTTCAGAAAAATGCGATTTCATTTTCTTACGCAACCATGCCTCTCGAATGTTTACCACCTCGGTTTTGGGCAGCTCCAATCCGCTGTATCGTTCCGATATAGCTACCAATCCATATTTCCCAATTTTTGAGTTGAAGTACGATTCAACTGATGGAGTTGCGGTACCCAACAGTACTTTTGCTCCGGCATGTTTGGCCATTACAATGGCAGTGTCGCGTGCATGGTATCGCGGGGCGGGATTATACTGCTTAAAGGTGTTTTCGTGTTCCTCGTCAATAATCACAAGTCCTAAATTTTCGAACGGCAGAAACACAGATGAGCGCACACCCAGTATTACCCCGTATTGCGGCTGGTTTGTGTTTTTCCCCAACATGCGTAGGTAAACCTCAACCCTTTCGGAATCCGAAAAACGGGAATGGTAAACCCCTATTTTGTTTCCAAATACCTTTCTTAACCGGTTAATAATTTGAGTAGTTAGGGCTATTTCCGGCAAAAGATAGAGAATTTGTTTACCTGAGTGCAGCATCTCATCAATCAGGTGCATGTAAATTTCGGTTTTGCCGCTCGATGTTACCCCATGTAGGAGTACCACATCGTGTTGCTCAAAATTTTTGCGAATTTCGTCAATAGCTTTTATCTGAAAATCAGCCAGAGGTTGGGGTGCATCATCTTTCTGTTGGCTCTCGTTTTCAGCTAACCTCGTCGCTTCATCAACCTGTTGAATAAGTATTCCCTTGCTCAATAGAGCATTTATAACCCCCGTTGTGATGTTTAGCTTATGGAGAAGCAACTTACGGGGCACTCTTGTAACGGTGGCATTTTCAGAGTTTTTGGTTTGTGCTGCAATAGCAAGTATAACCCTTTGTTGTGCTGGTGCGCGTTTAAGGGAATCGAGAAGTTCACAGAGTTTTTTTTCGTTGCTGTACTCCGGGTTGATGCTCAGGAAGAGTTCTGTTTTGGGTTGATACTCCGATTCAATCTCTTCGGAAACATAAAGTAGATTGCGCTCAAGCATCGATTTAATTATGGCCATGGGGTGGCGTAACCCCGATTTTTCAGCAAGTTGCTGAATGGTAAACTTACGTTTTTGCCCTAAAATATGAATCAGTGTTAGCTCCTCGTTGGTCAGCTCTAATTCTTCGATTTCGGATACTGATGTTACAAAGGTGTCGCTTTCCATTTTGAGCCCCGAGGGCAGTGCAGCATCCATAACCTCACCTAAAGAGCACATGTAATATTCCGAAATCCATTCCCAAAGCCGTATTTGCTGCGGTTGAACTATTGGGTGCTCATCTATTACCTGAAGTATATCTTTAACCTGAAAGTTCTGGGGAGGCCTATTATGAAGCCTATAAACCAAAGCAGAAAAAAGCCTACGTTTGCCAAACGATACCACAACCCTAGCACCGGGTTTTACCCTATTGATCATATCTTCCGGTACGCAGTATGTAAATGTCCCCTGAAGGGCCAATGGTAAAATTACATCGGCATACAGTAGCTCTCTTGCCATTAGTTGATTTTTATGCCGAAAGATAACCAAAAAAATGCTTTAATGCGGATTAACCTGTCATATCTACTAATTAAAAAAATAGCACCATATAAATTTTTTGCTGGTAGAATAAAAACATTGCTAAAAAAAATTGCCCTATCAAATGATGACATAAATCAATCTATTTTGTGCTTTTGTCAAATAATTTTTAGTATCTTGCAAAAGATTTCATCTTTGCAATTCTTTAAAGTGAAAGGTTTATGGGGATGTTTAATAGAAAGATATTTTTTATAATTTTACTTGCTTTATGTGCATTAACGTTTGTATCGTGTCATAACAACATACCGTGTCCTGCATATGCAAGTACGAGTTCAGTAGAGTAATTTGAAATATTATTTATACTGCCATGAAGAAACGAAAAATTGCATCGGTTATATTGTTGCTTACATTGCTAGCTATGCTGGCAAGTTCATGTTCAAAAAAAACCTGCCCGGCCTACAGTAAGATTTATAAGAGTTCCGTTATAAATCGTGCTTAGTTTGATTTAACTCACCTATTGGCCAAAAGGAATCCCTTTTTGGTTAGATTGTATTGCAATGGCTTTTCATTCCGAAAAGCCATTAATTATTTAAAATTCAACAAGATATTATTTTATTTCCTACCAATATTCTTTAAAATATAATATGACCTAATTTTTAACAGTTGTCCAATATAAGCTGTGGGAATTTTTTATAACTTGTTAGGCCAAATTAATTCCCAAAGTTATGATTGAGATATTCCGTTCATCTATTGGTAAGAAATTGATAATGAGCATAACAGGTTTATTTCTGATGCTGTTTCTGCTGGTTCATCTTACCGTGAATCTTTTACTATTAATAGGCGAAGGAGAGGTTTTCAACCGGGCCGCCCATTTTATGGCTACCAATCCAGCCATTAAAGTAATTGAGCCCTTACTGGCTCTAGGGTTTGTTTTACACATTTTATATGCCACCTATCTCACTATCAAAAATCAGCGAACCCGACCAATTGGATATTCCAGCAGTGCTTCAAACGATGTTTCAACATGGGCATCAAAGAATATGTACATCCTAGGTACTACCATATTTATTTTTCTTGTCGTCCATTTGACCAACTTTTTTTGGAAAATTAAGTTTGGAACAATTGGAACCATAACCTACGGACAGGATACCCTGCCTAATACCTATGCGCTGGTATCGGTGTTATTCATTAAATACTGGTGGTACGATATGCTGTACGTTGCAGGGGCAATCTTTTTGGGGTTACATCTTAGCCATGGTTTTTGGGCAGCTTTTCAAACCCTTGGATGGAACGGAACCAAATGGCTTAGGCGGCTTGAGGTTATAGCCTACATTTATGCAGCTATTATAGGATTCGGCTTTAGCATCATTCCTCTTTACTTTTTGATATTTAAATAGATGAATTAAATAAAAAAATAATTGCTTATGATTAAGTTAGACACCAAAATACCCGATGGTCCCTTGGCCGATAAGTGGACCAATCATAAGGCACGATTAAGACTGGTTAGTCCGGCAAATCGTCGTAAACTTGACATCATTGTGGTGGGAACAGGACTGGCTGGTTCATCGGCTGCATCAACATTGGGTGAATTGGGCTACAATGTTAAGGTGTTTTGCTATCAGGATAGCCCGCGCCGAGCTCATTCTGTAGCCGCACAGGGAGGAATTAACGCAGCAAAGAACTACAAAAACGATAACGATAGCGTTTACCGCTTATTCTATGACATGATAAAGGGTGGCGACTTCAGGGCCCGCGAGGCAAACGTTTACCGTGCAGCGGAGGTGAGCAATTTGGTTATTGACCATTACACAGCCCTTGGGGTTCCCTTTGCCCGCGATTATGGCGGGCTGATTGAGAATCGGTCCTTTGGTGGCGTTCAGGTTTCCCGAACCTTTTATGCCAAGGGACAAACCGGTCAGCAGTGCCTTATTGGTGCCTACTCGGCTCTTTCGCGCCAGATAAATAGGGGCACCGTAACCATGTACCCCCGTCGTGAGATGATGGACCTTGTTGTTATTGATGGTAAGGCCCGTGGTATTATAGTTAGAAACCTGATAACCGGCGAAATAGAGCGGCATTCGGCTCATGCCGTTGTGCTTGCTACCGGAGGCTATGGTACCATTTACTACCTATCAACCCTAGCCTTAAACTCAAATGGTTCCGCGGCTTGGCATGCTCATAAGCGGGGCGCTCTATTTGCCAACCCTAGTTTTGTGCAAATTCACCCCACCAGTATACCGGTGCTAAACGACCATCAGTGCAAGCTAACTTTGATGTCGGAATCGCTCCGTAACGATGGACGTGTTTGGGTGCCTAAAATTAAGGGCGATACACGTAAACCTAATGATATACCCGAGGAAGAACGCGATTACTACTTAGAGCGCCGCTACCCTGCATTCGGGAATCTTGTTCCCCGCGATGTGGCTTCACGTGCTGCTAAAGAGCGCTGCGATGCCGGTTACGGTGTTGGCCCTACTGGCCTGTCGGTTTACCTCGATTTCCGCGATGCCATTCAGAAAAAGGGACGTAAGTACATTGAGGATAACTACGGCAATCTTTTTGAGATGTATGAGAAAATTACCGGTGAATCGCCCTATGAGGTCCCCATGCGTATTTACCCTGCCGGGCACTATACCATGGGCGGGCTTTGGGTTGATTACAACCTGATGACTACCATCCCCGGTTTATACGCCATTGGCGAAGCCAATTTCAGCGATCACGGCGCTAACCGCCTTGGTGCCAGCTCACTCATGCAAACCTCTGGCGATGGCTATTTTATTCTGCCTTACACCATTGCCGATTATCTGGCCGATGAAATTAAAACCCCAAAAATTTCCACCAATACACCAGAATTTGATGCCGCTGAAAAGGAGGTTAAGGATAGAATTGAAAGGCTGATTTCAATTAACGGCACCGAAACTGCTACCAGTTTCCATAAGCGATTGGGGAAAATTATGTGGGACTACTGCGGCATGGTTCGCAACGAGGAGGGCCTCAAAAAAGCTCTGGTACTGCTCGATGAGCTTAAAGAGGAGTTTTGGAAAAACCTTAAAGTACCCGATTCCCCCACTGAGTTGAACAAGGAGTTGGAAAAGGCTAACAGGGTTGCTGATTTTCTGGAACTGGGCAAGTTGATGATCTTTGATGCACTTAATCGCCGCGAAAGTTGTGGTGCTCACTTCCGCGAGGAGAGCAAAACCGAAAATGGCGAAGCCAAGCGCGACGATGCTAATTATGCTTATGTGGCAGCCTGGGAGTTTGCCGGCGAGGGGAAAGAGCCCATACTTCATAAGGAAGAATTGAAATTTGAGTACGTAAAGCTTCAGGAGCGAAGCTACAAGTAGCATTTATAACCATTTCATCAATATTAAACTTAAAGAAAATGAAGGTTAAACTCAAAATATGGCGACAAAAGGATGCCCTCAGCAAGGGTAAATTTGAAACCTACGAGCTGGACAATGTAGCTCCTGATATGTCGTTCCTTGAGATGCTCGATGCCCTTAACCAGAAACTGATTAAGGAGGGCAAGAGCCCTGTGGCCTTTGACCATGATTGTCGTGAGGGTATATGCGGCTCATGTGGTATTTATATAAATGGCAGGCCACACGGAAACGATCATCGCATCACAACCTGTGAGCTGCGCTTGCGCCGCTTTAAGGATGGCGAAACCATTACCGTTGAGCCCTGGCGTGCTGGAGCGTTCCCTGTGGTAAAGGATTTGGTGGTGGACCGTTCAGCTTTCGATAAAATAACTCAGGCAGGGGGTTACATTAGCGTTAATGCAGGTGCCGCCCGCGATGCTAATTCCATTCCAGTTCCTAAACACAATGCCGATGTGGCTTTTGATACAGCATCGTGTATCGGATGCGGAGCTTGTGTGGCAACCTGTAAGAATGCCTCTGCCATGCTGTTTGTGGCTGCCAAAATTACCCATTTGGCACAGTTTCCACAGGGTAGAGTAGAGGCACCCGAACGCGTGAAGCGAATGGTTGCCAAAATGGAAGAGCTGGGTTTTGGCAGCTGCTCCAACACCCGATCCTGTGAGGCTGAATGCCCCAAGGGTATTTCTATTAGCACCATCGCAAAACTGAATAGGGAGTATATAAAAGCCAAGTTAAAAGATTAATTGGGAAATCCTATGGGAGGTGAAACTAAACTACCCGAGATAATTCTTGTCCCTCTTGATTTTGGCGATTACTATGGCCAAGCCATAGAATTTGCTTCAAAACTTGCCCCTTTAATCAAGGCACAAATTCATTTGCTCCACGTACTCGATATACGTGATTGGTGGTTCGACGAACCCAAAGAGGAAAAGTTGTTAAATGATGCCTTTAACAAGTTGGTTGAAGTTGGCCGCCTTTTCGATTTACCTGATAATACGCAGTTCAAGGTATTTACAGGAAAAAGGCATCAGAAAATTGTGGAGTATGCCAAACAGGAGAACGTACGTTTTGTACTGATGGTCGATAACTACCCCTTTGCACAGGAGGGGAAACGCATTGGTTCCACCCTCGAATATGTAATTATGACCGCATCGAAACCGGTTATTACTGTTAAAAGTGTTCCCGATACCATTTTTCAAAACCTATTGGTTCCTATCGATCTCAACCGTAATTGTCGGCTGAACCTCTTTAGCTCTGTGGCAATAGCCCTTGCTTACAATTCCAAAATCAATTTGGTGTCGGTGCTTTTTGGCGATATTGACCCCGAGCAGAGCCGAATTAACGAAAAAATGGAGAAGTATTCGATGCTTTACACAGAAAACCATATCACCCATACCAAAATGCTGCTTCGCAAAGAAGAGGTATTTGCCTATCAGGAAATTCTTAATTATGCCGACGAAGTTAAATGCGATTCCATTATTATTATGACTCATAAGGAAACAGCTTCGTTTGATAACTACATTGGTGCATTTGCTCATCATATTATAAATGAGGCAAAAGTGCCAATAATAACGCTGAATAATGCTTCAATTAGCAATACCACTAAAGATATAATATCTTCCATTGTTAATCCTTTGAATATTTTTTAATATTGATTTAACAGCGAAAAGACAAAATAATTAACTTTGCAGTGATACTAAGGCGGGAGTAGTTCAGCTGGTAGAACATCAGCTTCCCAAGCTGAGGGTCGCGGGTTCGAGTCCCGTTTCCCGCTCAATAAAAGGTGGCCAAAAGGGTCACCTTTAGTTTTTATAATCTGATTCCCAGCACAGTTATGTCGTCGCGTTGAGGTTCATCCCCCTTAAATTTCAGGAATTCATTAAGTAGGTTTTCCTGCATTTTGTATAGAGGAAGTCCCATTGTAGCTTTTAAAGAGTTATGCAAGCGGCAAGAGGTGAATTTTTTTCGAAGTGAGTTGTTTTGGTCTGTTATGCCGTCGGTGCTTAATATTAACATCCCCCCTGGCTGCATGGATATTTTCCAGTTGGTAAACTCCTGTTCCACATCGGGCAAAACGCTTCCAATGGATTTCCGGTTCCCCTTAATGGCTTGAATATTTGTGTCATCTTTTTGATAATAGTAAAGTGGACGATTGGCTCCAGCATATGTAACAACATAGCTATTCTCGCTTTTTCGTTCAATTAGACATAGGCCAATATCCATACCATCGAAGCTATCGCTTATATCCTGCCGCAGCGCCCTGTTTACCTCTTGGTTGAGTTCGGTAAGTATAGCGGCGGGATTATGATTTTTTCGTTCCTGAACAATTTCACTTAATAAGCGGCTGCCAATTAACGACATGAATGCGCCGGGAACCCCATGGCCCGTACAGTCAACCACTGCAACAAAAATTTTATCGTTGGGTTTTGCCTTGGGGCCTACCTGAGCAACCCAATAAAAATCGCCCGAAACCATTTCTTTGGGCAGGTAAATGAGGAAATACTCAAAATCGTTGGGAAAAATGGAGTTCAAATCAGGAAGAATGGCTTGCTGTATGGTTTTGGCGTATTGTATGCTATCGTTAATGTGTTGGTTGCGCTCCTCCAGCTCATCGCGCTGCGAAAGTATTTCTTCCTTCTGCTGCTGGAGAATTATGTTCTTTTCCGTGAGCGCCCGTTCCGAATCCTTTAGCTCCTTAGTGCGTTCATCCACCAGTTCCTGAAGTTTGATGTTCGATATCCTGAGAATTTTGGTGTTGAACCTAACAATACCCCAAATTACCAAAGTAAGGAGTACTGCATAAGCAATAAATGAGTACCACTTTAAATAAAAGGGGTAATCGATGTAAAACTTTATGATCTCAACTGGACTTTCTGTTTCGAATATATTTTTTGATTTGACCATAAACCTATACATCCCCGGCCTAAGGTTGGTGTATTCCTTTATGCGCAAGGTGCTCCATTCGCTCCAGTCATCATCGTAACCCTCCAGTTTAAAAGAATACAGCATTTTGAGGTTGGGTTCATAGTATGGCGAGGAGAAGGTAAAGGTTAAAGAGTTGTTGTTATAACTTAACTTTATTGGTAGCGACGTGGTTGATATTGCCCTTGTGGCAAAGGGAATAAGTGCGGTACTATCGAACGGGCAGCCACCAAATATCAACTGCTTCTTTTTGCCAGTAATTTGACGAATGTACGTTCGGGGTATTATGTCGATGTTAAGGTTTTTGGATGCATTAAAACGGTATAACCCATCGGTGCTGGCAATCCATGTATTATTTTGGTCATCGGTAGAAACATCAAAAAATATTGTTTCGGGGATTAAGTTGAATTGGGCGGGTTTTCTAAGAAATCGGCCATTGGGTTGCCTACTTGCCCTTTCTAGCCAACGATTGGCAGGAAACCTATAGGCTTCAAACCAAATATTCCCATTATGGTCGTAGATGAAAATTCTAAGGCTGGTTGATCCATCAGCAAATTGCGTTCCTAAAAGCGAATCGGGTATAAAGGAGTCATTGGTTTTGCAGTATGATGAAAGCCCGTTTTCTGTTGCGGCATATATTTTCCCCTCAATGAGGTTAACCGAAATATCGTCGCATTTAGGGTTATAGGGAGGTATGTACTTTTTGTAAACCTGATAGTTGAGTTGAAAAGGGTTTACCACATCAATAAATCCAATTCCTTTATATCTTAGTGTAAACCAAATATCACCTTCTGAATCCTCAACTAATGAGTATATTTCTTCTTCCGTTTTTAAAAGATAACCAAGCCCCTTGAAATTTCCGTTAAGTTCCTGAATAATACCAATACCATCGCGTAGGCAGGTGTAGATTATTCCAGGATATAATTTTGATTGAACGAAAGAATAGCTGTGATGTGTGCAATTGGGTATTAGTGCGGCTTGGTTCCCATCAATTTGGTAAATTCCACTCGAAGTTGCTGCTAAAAGCGTTTGCTTACCAGTTTCATTTTTGTAAACAAGTAGCTTCCATGAAAGGTCGTTTATTCCTATCACCTTTTCGAAGTGTGAATTCGATTTTCTGTAAACCCCAGTATTTGAAGAGTAGTATAATGTTCCTTTGAAGTTAACTGCCGATTGAACAACTCCGCTTATTCCATTCTGATCGGTCCAACTTGTCAGCTGCGATTGGTAAGGGCTATAGGAGATGCCATTGTTTAATGCCATCCAGATATTTTTTGCATTATCTAAATATAAATACCATGCCGTATTGTCCTGGAGCCCAATTTCTTTATTTATAATGCGGGCAATATTGCCTTGAGCATCGAGCAGGGCAACCCCGCCGGAATAGGTTCCAATGGCCCATAAATTGCTATCAACCCTGACACCTGAGTAAACCCTATTTTCGGTAAAGAAGCTATCGTTCGAAGTGGTAAATGGTTTAAGTGGTTCAAAGTCGGGGGGTAGTGGCTTGCCTTCAAGTGCTTGTTTGTTAAGCAGATAAAACCCATTGCTTTGGGTTCCTATCAAGAGATACTGCTGGTTGTAGGGCAATATTGTGTAAACGAGTTTTGTGCCAAAAATTTCGCAACCAGGAACCCTGACCAAACTGTCGTTTCGAAGAAACGATAACCCATAATCCCTCTCATTAATAAACAGTATATCATCTACATAGTATGATCTATGGAATTGGTTTTTGGGTTGCCACACACTTACGCTTAAGTTTGTATTGAGCTTGTATAGTGCCTGAAAGGTGGAAAAGAATACTCCATTACGGGTTGGGTAGATTTGGCGAATTAATCCTGGTTTGCGGTGGAACTCGGGTAAAAGGTTTACTAGTGAATGATAGGTCAATGAGCTCGATGAGTCTGCTGCAAGGTAACCAAATTCATCCTGACCGCCTACCCATACCCTTCCGTTAGCATCAACTCCTAAACAACGAGCAAGGGCATCGTTTATGTCTATATGGCGCCATTCAGCGCCATCAAACTCAATTACACCCACGTTGTTGGCCACATAAATCATACCCCTGCTGTCCTGCACAATTGACCAACTTTGTGAATGTCCGTTGTACTGTCGATGGTGAAAGTTTACTAACGGATAACGCCCTAAATCTTTGTCATTTTGGGCAACTGAAAAAAAAGTTTTTGCAACCAGTAATGATAATGTAAACCAAAAACGAATCACGCAATTGCATTTTAATCTTTGGCAATATATTAAAATATTGCATTCAAAGCAATGAAAAAATTGCTAGTCGCTCTAATGTTTTTGGGTAGGGATGATTAATGGAATTTATACTCATACCGGTAAAGTACCCGGTAGTTGTAATCGGAATAGTAAGCGTCAACTTCGTCAATAATCCCTCGCTTATCAAGTTTGTAATTACGCCTTGAGTAATCAGAAGCACCATCCTCAAACCATTTTTCTTCAAGCAGATTTCCTTGGTTATCGTAACGGTAGGTGCTGTAAAGAATTTTTTTAGAGCCAGCCTTTGTTAGGTAAACTTCAATTAATTGATTTCTAGAGTCATACTTGTATTCGTATTCAGCTCTATGTTCCCCACCATGGTATTCGGTTTTGGTAAGAAGTTGATTGTTGTGGTCAAAGGAAAATTTGGTTCTTCCCAATTCTTTATTGGAGGGTGTAATGTTTTTTTCATCGACAATCCTGCCAGCGTTATCCATTACCCTAATAATTTTACGGTTCAGGGTACCGGCAGGTTTGAAGACCGAAATCTCTACATTGTTTCCGCTGTACTGAAATATCCATTTTTCTTCAACATTATTGCTGGCATCGTATTTAACTATTTCTTTTTGTTTGCCGTCTGGGGTGTAGCTGTAAATAATTCGGTATGTTGTACGGCCGTCAAAACCTATTTCGTTGAGTTTATTCCCGTTAGAGTCATATTTGAAAACCTGGCGGTACGACACTTCCATACCCTTATCGCGGTAGTTTTGGTATTGAATGTATTCGATTTTCCGATTGTCCTTATCGTATTTATAGATGTGACGAGTTGCTATTTGACCATTTTGCCTATAGTTCACAACCTCTATTGCATTGCCATGCTTGTCGAAAGTTGTTTCCACCGATTTATATCCCTTGGGGCTAACCTTATCCTTGATGAGTTGGTGTGTCCATTGGGAAATTGATTCAACCCTGTTTTGTGCAATTTTTTCCCGACTCATAAGTTCGGTAATGGTTTGCGCCTGTGTCCTCCCAGATGAAACAATAGCAACAATAGCAATGATAACTGATATGATAATATTTTTCTTCATTATGACCAATATCGTTAAACAAACTTCTTATTGCAAAGATAGTAAAAACTAAATGTTAACCTTCAAAATTTATGCCTTAAACAAAAATCGGTAAATTTAATAGGCAACGGGTTTACTCATCTTCATCGCTGGAAATGGGAATGCTAACAGCAAGGATGAAAAAATGTCGGTTATTCTCGTAGGGTACAAAATGGTAGTAAAGCTTTCGTTTTGATTTACGTGCAATATCGATAAGCCCTAATCCTGCACCGCCCTTCTCATTTAATTCGCCTTCAATCATTTGCTGCATAAACATATCTTTTAGCTGTATGGGAGTGGCTTTATTAATTTTCTCCAGTCGTTCCTCAAGGGTATGAACCTTATCGTTACGAACCAGATTGCCGGTTACTATATAAAAACTATCACGTTCTTTCCCAACCACAAAAAGGCCATTTCCAATTTGTTTCTCCTTTTCATCGTAGTCGTCGGAGTGCTTAGTAATGTTCTGAAGGCATTCTATCATTATATGGAATACCCTTTTACGGGTAGCCGTAGGCACATTCATTTCGGCAATTTTCCTGTTAGCCATAAAGGCAAACGAACGCATTATCTGGTGGTTCATTTCCCCTTTGTATATTAAGGGGAAACCACTAGCGGCAATTTCGTTTGCCAAGGTCGATTTTATGAAATAAATGACACTATCCATTAATCAAAATAACGATTGAAGATATATAAATTATTCGGTATAACCAAAATTTAAGTTTCTAAATGCAGCTTACTTTTTTATAAAGTCAATATTTTTGATGATAAAACATCAGAATTAGTTCATTAAATTAGTACTGGAGATGCCTTTCGAGCAATACAAAAATAAACCAGGCAATCCAGGAACGAGCAATTATTTTATGTAAATTTCTAAAATGGTGCATTTGCTCATCGGCCGGATAATGATATTCTTTAGCTCAGCAGGTATTAATACTAACTCTCCTTGTTTCATTATTTCACTTTCACCACTTCCGTATATAATGCTACATTGGCCATCGATGCAAAGGAAAATTACAAAGGAGTCAAGTATATTGTAGTCGCGCTGAATGGAATTGGTTAGAATAAGACGATTAACTGTAAAGAAAGGGCACGATGCCAGTTCAGTGGTTTTATTTACCTCTTCGGTTGGATGCGTTTTAGGATTCTTCGACTGGTTAAAATCAATGACGTCAATGGCCAAATCGGTGTGGAGCTCCCTTGGTTTTCCGGAGGAGTCTATTCGGTTCCAGTCGAATATTCTATAGGTGATATCGGATGTTTGCTGAATCTCGGCAAGTAGAATTCCCTTACCAATGGCATGAACCCTACCAGCAGGAATAAAAAACACATCGTTTTTTATGGCTTTTTCCCGGTGAAGCAGCTCATTTATGGAGTCGTTTTTTAATGCCCGAAGGTATTCGTCAGTTGTGATGTCCCTTTTGAAACCAGTGATAATTTCTGAGTTGGGTTCGGCATCAATAATATACCACATTTCAGTTTTTCCGTAGGCATGATGTCGTTTTTTTGCAATTTCGTCATCGGGGTGAACCTGTATCGAAAGGGTTTCGTTGGCATCAATGAGCTTAATTAAAAGGGGAAACTCTTCGCCAAATTTTTCATAAACTTTTTCCCCTACCAAATCGCCCATGTAAATCTCAATAAGTTCATTTAGTGAATTCCCAGCCAGGAACCCGTTTTGAACCGTTGAAACATCCTCTTCAATGCCTGAAATTTCCCAACTCTCCCCACAGCCTTCCGTACCTTTAGGAATTTTTTTCCCGAAAAGGCTTTGCAACTTGTTGCCACCCCAGATTCGTTCTTTCAGAATGGGTTTAAATTTAAGAGGGTATAAAGAATGATTCATGGTGTGTTGAAACTATTTGGTTTATATAATCAATTTATTAACTTGCTTTGCTACTTTTGCAAAGGTAATATTTAATATTAAAAACATGCTTATAATCGGAATAGCGGGTGGCACAGGCTCAGGAAAAACGACAGTTGTCAATAAAATTATAAATCTTTTACCTCCAGGGGAGGTGGTTGTAATACCCCAGGACTCTTACTACCGCGATAATTCGCACTTGCCCCTTGAGCAGCGCCAGGAAATGAATTTCGATCACCCCGATTCAATCGAATTTGAGCTTTTGGTGCAACACATTAGGGATTTAAAGCAAGGGAAGTCAATACAGCAGCCCATTTACTCCTATCTTACCTGCACCCGCGCACCTGAAACAATTACCATTGAACCCCGACATGTAATAATTGTTGAGGGTATTTTGATTTTTACCTGTGAGGCTCTTCGGAATTTAATGGACATTAAAGTTTATGTTGATGCCGATGCTGACGATAGGCTCTCGCGTGTAATTGCACGCGATATTGTAGAACGTGGGCGTTCAGTAAATAAAGTGCTTGAGCGATATGAAAAAACTGTTAAACCCATGCACCTCCAGTTTATTGAACCCACTAAGCGCTACGCCGATATTATTGTTCCCCAGGGGGGGAATAACGTTGTGGCCATCAATATACTCACTACAATTATTGAAAAAACGTTGCGAAACCACAATTTGCTATAACGATGCTGAACGATACAAAACTTGATGAAATCCTGTTTCTCGACATTGAAACAGTTCCCGCTTACCCAAATTATAACGACATGCCCGAGGACTATAGAAAATTGTGGGACAGAAAGGCGCAATCACTCTCACGAAATAATGAAACTCCCTTGGAGCTATACGAACGGGCAGGCATTTATGCCGAGTTTGGTAAAATTATTTGCATATCGGTGGGCATAATCGTTATTCAAGACGAAAGTAAAACTTTTAGGCTTAAGTCGTATTTCGGAGATAATGAGACACAGCTTTTGGCCGATTTTGCTTCCATGCTAAATGGATTAACAACAAGAAAACCAAACTTAAATCTGTGTGCCCACAATGGAAAGGAATTTGATTTTCCCTACATTGCCCGTAGAATGTTGGTTAATGGCATAGCCATTCCCAGTATACTCGATGTCGCTGGGAAAAAGCCTTGGGAAGTGAAATTTTTGGATACCATGGAGCTATGGAAATTTGGCGACGTTAAGCACTATACCTCTCTGAACCTGTTATCTTACATTTTTGGAATTCCTTCGCCCAAGGATGATATAGATGGAAGTCAGGTGGCGCAATGTTACTACCAACTCAATGATCTAAACCGCATAGTCACCTATTGTGAGAAAGATGTACTAACCGTTGCCCAAATTTTACTTAAATACAAAGGTTTGCCAATAGTTCCCGCTGAAATGGTTAGCCGTGCTGAGGATTAATCCAAAAAATCCCGAACAGCACCAACGAATTCTTGTGGTTGCTCCGCATGGAGCCAATGTCCAGTGCGGGGTATGCTATGCACCCTGCTGTGGGGATAAAACTGCTTTAATCTAAAAATTTGATTTTTGGGGATGTAATCCGATTCGTCTCCCCTAATAAATAGTACATTCGATAGTTTAGCTGTTTCTTCGTTGACCTCAATTCCAAGAAGAAGGTGTTCAAGATTGGCATCAAGTGCATCAATATTTATAATCCATTCAAAATTGCTACCTTCCCGTTTCAAATTTTTCATGAGAAACTGCCGGAGCGTGGGGTTGGGAAGGTATTTAGCCAGGTCGGCATCAACGGCATTGCGGCTATCATAATTACTGGGTTTGATTGATTTTATGGCTTCAATAATTGTTTCATGTTCCGAAAAGGATTTACGGAACCAATCATCCTCGGGTTGATAGCTCCAAGGGGCAACATCAACTACAATTAGTTTTTTCACCATTGAAGGGTGGAGCGACTGAAACAGCATGGCTACACGTCCGCCCATGGAGTGCCCCATAAGATAAAATTGCTTTAGGTTGAGGTTGGCAGAAAGTTCCAGTAAATCGTTTGCCATGGCTTGGTATGAATGCTCCGGACTATGCGAACTTTGTCCGTGATTACGCTGGTCGGGGAGCACTATCTGGTAACGCTCTGAGAGCTCCCGGGAAATACTTATCCAGTTATCCGAGGAGCCGTATAGACCGTGAAGAATCACCAATGGTTCACCATTCCCTATAACGCGGTAGAATAGTTTCATTAAAATCGAAGTTGGCGCAAGTACATCTGGATGGTATTCTCAAGGCCAAAGTATAGAGCGTCGCTTATAAGGGCATGCCCAATTGATGTTTCCTGCAGGTTTGGGATGTTGCGAGCAAAATAGTTAAGGTTATCAAGATTCAAATCGTGCCCTGCATTCAAACCGAGTCCAACCTGTTGAGCTGCTTCTGCAGCCCTTACAAATGGCTCAATTGCCTTTTCGGGGTTAACTGGAAAACCTGAAGCATAAGGCTCGGTGTATAGTTCAATTCGGTTGGTCCCAGTATCAGCAGCATGTTTAACCATTTCAGGGTCAGCATTTACAAAAATTGATGTTCTGATTCCATGTTCCTGGAAAAGGGAAATAACTTTACTGAGAAAGTTCTTGTTCTTAATGGTATCCCAGCCCGTGTTTGAGGTAAGTGCCTCTGGAGGATCGGGAACAAGGGTAACCTGATGAGGAATAACGTTAAGAACCAATTCAATAAACGATTCCGAAGGGTAACCCTCAATGTTAAATTCGGTGGTAATAATAGGCTTGATATCTCTCACATCCTGGTAACGAATATGGCGCTCATCGGGGCGGGGATGAACGGTTATGCCCTCAGCACCAAAACGCTGACTATCAATGGCTGCTTTTATAACATTTGGAATATTTCCGCCCCTAGCATTGCGAAGGGTGGCAATTTTATTTATATTTACGCTTAAACGTGTCATGGCAATTAAATTAGTGTAAATTTGTACAAAAGTAATCCTTTTTTTATAGATAAATATGGTGGCCAGGGATATGATTTCGGATGTTATTCCCGCACTCAGAACTTCTGATACCGGAATGACGGCTCTTAATTGGATGGATATATTTAAGGTATCGCATTTACCCATTGTAAATGATAAGGAGTTCCTTGGCCTTATATCGGAGAATGATATTTATGATTTAAATATGCCTGATGAGCCGCTGGGCAATCATCAGCTCTCACTACTACGACCCTACGTAACTGAGGATCAGCATGTGTTTGAAATAATGGAGGTGTTGTCGCGGCTAAAGCTATCGCTTGTTCCGGTGCTCGATCATAGTAAGAATTTTTTGGGTGTAATCACCCTAATGGAGCTGCTTCACTATTTTGCTGAATTATCGGCCTTTTTGAATAAGGGCAGCGTAATAGAGTTGGAAATGAACGCCAACGATTTTAGCATGTCCCAAATCTGCCAGATTGTTGAGAGTAACGATGCCAAAATTTTAGCAGCTTATGTAACATCGCATCCCAACACCACCCAGATGGAACTTACCCTTAAGCTTAATGTAACCGATGTTACCTCTATCAAGCAAACCTTTATGCGCTACAATTATGTGATTACGGGAGCGTACATGAAGCACGATGATGAAGTTGATATGCTTAACGATAGGCTCAACTTTCTTTTTAAATTTTTAGATATTTAACTAATGACTATAGGTATTTACGGAAAACGCATCGATCCTGAATTTGCTAAGGCAACACGAAGCCTATTCGCCTCGCTCGAGAAGTATAGGGCTGATGTACAATTATATTTACCCTTGTTAGATTTTATCAAGGAAGAATTGTCTTTTACACCTTACTACAAGTACACATTTAGTAGTTCCAGTGAAATTCAAGATATTGATGTAATGATAAGCCTCGGTGGCGATGGTACCTTTCTTGATACCATTACACTGGTTCAGGATAGAGGCATACCCGTAATGGGTATAAACTTTGGTCGATTGGGTTTTTTAGCCACCACTTCGATTCCCGAAATAAGTAACTCTATCGATTTACTCATTGCTTCAAAGTATTCAGTTGAACAACGTAGCATGCTTGAGGTTATAAAGGGCAGAGAACTTTTTGGATCTTTTCCGTTTGGTTTAAATGATTTTGTTATCCGAAACATTGGATCCGGTTTGCTGCATGTAAACACCTACATTAACAGTGATTACCTTAGCACCTATTGGGCCGATGGACTAATTGTTTCAACACCCACTGGTTCAACCGCTTATTCATTGAGTGTTGGAGGCCCCATTCTAGCCCCAAGCCTTTCGGCTTTTGTTTTATCAGCCATATCCCCGCACCACCTTACCGTTCGTCCCCTGGTTATCCCCGATAATAGCTTAATTGAACTGGAAGTTACCGGACGAGAGGGTAAGGTTTTTATGTCGCTGGACTCAAGAAGCGTGAACGTGGAGCTGCCAATTAGAGTAACGTTAAAAAAAGCTATGTTTATGGCAAATGTGATTTGCCTCAAGGGTAATTCTTTTTACCGAACCATAAGGAGTAAGCTGCTATGGGGAATGGACAAAAGAAATTAGTATTGCAACAATTTGTTGACCTTTTACGTTTTAATTATTCAAGATATTGCAGATAATTCTATCTTTGAGAAGAATAATATGAATATGAGGCGCTGGGGATATTTATTTATCTTGCTCTTACTAACAGGAGAACTACAGGCACAGGGCTGGAAAATAAACAGGCTTGAGGTTCATCTGGGGCTCCCTATAAATCACTATTTTGGCGATATAGGAAGCACCTCTGGAGCAAATATATTCACTAGCGTTCAGGATGTTAGAATAAGAGCACTTAGAAGCGGAATCGGCGGTGGAATAGGTTACAGGGTGCAATCCTTTTTAACCGCTCAAACCACCCTGAATGTGGGTTTTTGGGGAAATACCGATGAGGGAACTGATTTTACCAATAGGGGATACCGTTTTTCTACCTTTGGAACCGAATTGCTCGTCAAAGGATTGTATTATATTATCCCTGAAAGCAACCAGAACTACTGCTACTCCATAATGAATTTAAGAGGAGGGCTCCGGCATTTGAATAAACCCTATAGTTTTTATGTCTTTCTGGGAGCCGGGGGGTTGTTTTTTTCATCATCTGCCAATGAAACCCTACTCAGTAGAACTGCTCCTCCCGGTGTTACCAAAAAAGAGGTTGATGAATCAAAAAACTTTACCTTTGTAATCCCTTTTGGAATTGGTGTAAAGTATGAATTTTATCCCCGATTCCATTTGGGATTTGAGGTTGGTGCTCGATTCGTAACCACCGATTATCTGGATGCATTTTCGTCTGCGTACTCAAAACACAATGATATGTACTATACTGTAAATCTTAATCTATACTATAAGGTACCCTATCATAAGTTGCTAAAAAAATCATTTTTGGGGTTCTAATGAAAAAAAATACATCAACAAAAATTCTGTTTTTGCTTATTTTATCCTTTGCTGGGTTTAAGGTTAATTCTCAGGATCGACGCGATTTTGGTATTCAGGCAGGAGCTACCTATTACTATGGTGAGTTTAATGAAATACTGCCCTTGTATAGCCCTTCCTTTGGGTTAGGAGTTGTTTTCCGTTACAACATTCTGCCCCAGTTTTCCATTAGGGCATCGGCAATTTACGCAGGGATTAAAGGAAGCTCCTCTACCTCAAATATTATTCCCGATCCCAATATTACCTTTTCAAAAAATATTATAGGTGCAGAGGCAATAGCCGAATTCAATTTTCGCAAGTTCAACCCCATAAGCGAAAGAAAGGGGAGTTTAACCCCTTATGTAAATGCTGGTATTGGAGTGGCAGAACTGGGATCATCCTTTTTGATTCATATCCCCTTTGGAGGTGGTTTAAAATATACACCTGGTCAGCGCCATACCTTTGCTTTTGAATGGCGTTTGCATAAAACATTCAACGATTTAATTGATGATTACTCATCGCCAAACGATAGCCGTAAGCCGTTCCTGCATAATAACGACTGGTTTTCATTTATGGGTTTAATTTATACCTACCGCTTACCAAATAACAACTATATTTGCCCCGCTTATAGATAAAAAAAATGTCGGTACTAGAACAAATTGATAAAACAAAAGTACCTGAGCACGTGGCAATTATTATGGATGGTAATGGCCGATGGGCTCAGCAAAGGGGAAATCAGCGGATTTTTGGACATAAGAATGGCGTAAAAGCGGTTAGGGCCGCTACTGAAGCTGCTGGAGAATTGGGTGTAAAGTACCTTACTCTTTATGCCTTTTCAACTGAAAACTGGAACCGTCCAAAATCGGAAGTTGATGCGCTGATGGGATTACTCGTCGATACCATTAATTCCGAAATGGAAACGCTTTTAAAGAACGGTATTCGTATTCTTACCATTGGCGATATCGGCATGCTCCCTGTTCGCGTTCAGCAAAAACTTAACGATGTAATTGAAAAAACATCAAAATGTAATGCTATTACCACAATACTTGCATTAAGTTATGGATCGCGTTTAGAAATTTCTGAGGCGGCCAAAAGAATGGCAATGGATGTACTAACTGGCAAAATATTGCCAGAACAAATTAACCCCGAACTTTTTTCAGGGTACCTTTACACAGCCGGAATTCCAGATCCTGAACTTTTAATCCGAACCAGTGGAGAGATTCGCTTAAGTAACTTTTTGCTCTGGCAGCTGGCTTACACAGAGCTCTATTTTACTACAGTTTTATGGCCCGATTTTTCCAAGGAAGAGTTCTACAAAGCCGTTCTTGATTACCAAAAAAGGGAACGCCGTTTTGGTAAAACCAGCCAGTAGCAATAACAACTTCGTAAATTTTAACAGAAGCAAGGGAATACCTGTTCCATAAAATCATATTTTTGATGCCGAACAGTTTATTAGTTTGGCATTTGCTTTTTACATAGGAATTTATACTATTTTTACACCACTAAAACAGAGTAATAAATTTATGATGAATTTTAGGTATTTAGCATTTGTATTGCTTTTCTGCGGATTAAAAGTAATGGCTCAGGATAAACCCTTTAGCTATGAGGTTCCCCAAAAATATTGTGTTAAGGAAGTTAACGTTACTGGCATAAAGTTTCTCAACCCCGACGTAATTATTTCAATTACAGAAATATTTGTAGGAGATACCATACAGGTTCCCGGTGATAAGGTAACCAAAGCCGTTAAAAAGTTATGGGCACAAGGTCTTTTTTCTGATGTTGAAATTAGCGCTACCCGTGTTGATGGTGATGATATTTACCTCAATGTTTACCTTCAGGAGCAGCCACGCTTAACAACTGTAAATTTTAGTGGTGTTCGTAAGGGTGAGGCCGATGATCTTAAGGAAAAGTTAAAGCTTCGAAGTGGAAGCCAGCTAACCCAGGCAACTCTTGAAAACAGCATACATATCATAAAAAAGCATTACAGAGCTAAAGGATTCTTAAATGTTGAGGTTGATCCCATACAGGAAACCGATACCATAATTGCTAACGGCATGAAGCTTACCTTCGATATCAAAAAGAATACTAAGGTAAAAATTGGTGAAATTACATTTGATGGCAATAGGGTTTTCAGTCAGACTCGTTTACGCAGAGCATTGAAAAAGATTCATCAACGTGACCTAAACATTTTTCAATCGGCTAAGTTCATTGAAGCCGATTACGATGAAAGCATTGAAAATCTTGCATCATTCTATAACGAGCGTGGCTACCGTGATTTTAAAATCATCAGTGATTCCATCTATATAATCAACGAGAAACGCATTGGGATACACTTTAATATTTACGAAGGCCCACAGTATCATATAAGAAATATTGTTTGGGTGGGAAATACCAAACTTCCCGGTGATGCTCTAACATCAATTCTGGGCATGAAGATGGGCGATGTTTACGATCGAAGTTTGATAGAGAAACGCCTTTTCACCGATGAGAATTCCATTTCTACCATCTACATGGACGATGGCTACCTGTTTTTCCAACTTGAACCCGTTGAGGTTATGGTGCAGAACGACTCCGTTGATTTGGAAATGCGAATTTATGAAGGGGATCAGGCTACTGTTAATCGCGTGATTATTACCGGTAACACAAAAACCAACGAACATGTAATACGTAGAGAGATATGGTCAAAACCCGGGTATCTTTTTAGTAAATCTGAGATTACCCGTACGCTCCGGGAACTCGGCCAGATGGGGCACTTTGATCCCGAAAAGTTGGGAATTAATCCCGTTCCCAATCCTGCGGATGGAACCGTTGACCTAAAATATACTGTTGAAGAAAAAGCCAATGACCAACTTGAGGTTTCAGGGGGCTGGGGTAATCGAATGTTTGTGGGAACCATAGGAATTCGATTTTCAAACTTCTCAGTTAGAAGAATTTTCGAAAAAGATGCCTGGCGTCCCGTACCATCAGGCGATAGCCAATCGCTCAGCATTAGGGCTTCCACAAATGGAACCTATTATAAGGCGTTTAGTTTGTCATTTACAGAACCCTGGTTTGGGGGGAGTAAACCCACTAATTTTTCTTTCTCTGTTTATCGTACCATACAGTCGGGAGGGGTGAACTATTTTTATCAAACCAGCGATAAGTATTTTAGGGTTAGCGGAGCTTCCATAGGTTTGGGAACCCGCCTCAAGTGGCCCGATGATTACTTTACCATATACAATGAACTGGGGATACAAAACTATAAGCTTAGCAACTGGACGGGGTACTTTATCTTTTCCGATGGCCAATCCAATAACTTTAGCTATAAGGTAACCCTGGGCCGAAACTCTACCGACCAAATGATTTATCCAAGAACCGGTTCAAATTTATCGCTCTCGTTGCAAATTACCCCGCCGTACTCACTATTTAATGGTAAGGATTACTCCAAATCCATGCCTGATAGCGAAAAATATAAATGGATAGAGTACCACAAATGGACCGGACGTATTCAATGGTACACGGCTTTGGTTGAAAATTTGGTTCTATACACCAACTTTCAGATGGGTGTTATGGGCTACTTTAATAAAAAGTTGGGCCATTCACCGTTTGAGGGTTTCGATTTAGGTGGCGATGGCATGTCGGGTTATAACCTTTACGGTAAGGAAACCATTGGTTTAAGAGGATACCAGAATGGCTCACTTACTCCGTATGTGATGGTGGGTAATTCATTGGTAGGTAATGCGCACCTTTACGATAAATTTACCGTGGAGCTTCGTTACCCCATTTCACTAAAACCTCAGGCTACCGTGTTTCTGCTTACCTTCTTGGAGGCCGGTAACGCATGGCAGAATGCCGGTGAGTTTAACCCATTTAATGTCCATCGCTCGGCTGGGATTGGTGCACGATTCTTCCTCCCCATGTTGGGTATGCTGGGTGTTGACTGGGGGTATGGATTCGATAAAATACCTTCGCGTCCTGATGCTCACAAGGGACAGTTCCACTTCATTATAGGTATGCCCTTTTAACCATTCTTAACGCAATAAAATATTCATAAGGCTTTGTGAGGCATATTTATTGAAACCCTAAACCAAAATCTAATAATAAAATTATGAAGAAGATATTAACGATAGTTTTGTTGATGGCACTTGGCATAGGAGCCTGGGCGCAAAAATTCGCCTATGTTGACACCGAATATATTCTAAAAAAGATTCCATCATATAGAGCCGCCCAGGAGCAACTCGATAAGCTCTCCGAGCAGTACCAGAAGGAAATTGAAGAAAAGTACGCCGAAATTGACAAAATGTTCAAGGATTACCAAACCGAAAAGGTTCTGCTAACTGAGGAAATGAAAAAGAAACGTGAGGATGATATTGTTGCTCGTGAGCATCAGGTAAAGGAACTTCAAATGAAGTATTTTGGTCGCGATGGCTTACTTTTCAAGAAACGCGAGGAATTGGTTAAGCCTATTCAGGACCAGGTGTTCAATGCCGTAAAGGAAATCGCAATTGAGGGAGGCTATGCTGTTATATTCGATGCAGCTGCTTCGCCTAATATGATTTATACCAATCCTCGTTACGATAAGAGCGAAGAGGTACTTCAACGCTTAGGTTATAAATAATTTTTGTATATTTGCTATCAAACTAAATTAAAATAAAATGAGAAAGATTTTTATTGCTGCAATAGTTACTGCATTAACGTTTACAGGTGAAGTGGTTAAAGCCCAGAACTACAAGTTTGGCCATATCAATAGTCAGGAAATTTTATCAGCCATGCCCGATCGCGATAGCGCAGAGGCTAAGATTAAAAACTATGCCCAATCACTTCAGACCCAGATAGAAGAACTTCAAGTGGAGTTTAATAAAAAGTATCAGGATTACCTGCAGAAACGGAGCACATTTACCGATGCTATCCGTGAAGTGAAGGAAAAAGAACTTTCCGATATGCAACAGAGAGCTCAGGAGTACCAACAGGTTGCAGAGCAGGATTACCAGCGCTATCAGGCTGAGGTAATGAAGCCTGTTATTGAAAAGGCTAATGCTGCCATTCAGAAAGTGGCTAAGTCAAATGGGTTTACCTATATATTCGATACTAGCACCGGTGTCCTACTTTATTTTTCCGAACAGAGTGTTGACATTGCTCCCCTTGTTAAAAAGGAATTAGGTATCAAATAACGTTTTGCTGGTTATACTACGGGGATATCTAAACAATGTTTAGCTATCCCTGTTTTGTTTGGTAGCGTAATGTCCCATAGCTGTAAACCAATAGGAATATTTGACTCTGGAGCAGGAGGGCTGTCGGTACTTTCGGAATTACTACGCTTAATGCCCAAAGAGCATTACATCTATTTTGCCGATACAGCAAACTGTCCATACGGTCCTAAGCCGCATAGTGATATAATTAAACTGGTTGATGCCATTACAAAGTTCTTACTCCAAAAAAACTGCAAGTTAATAGTTGTGGCATGCAACACGGCTACGGCTGCTGCTATTGATTACCTTAGGGCAAATTACCCAATCCCATTTGTTGGTATGGAACCAGCTATTAAGCCTGCCTCTCAAAACACCAAAACCAAAAGCATCGGTGTACTTGCTACTGCAGGAACCTTTAAGGGGCGTCTTTATATTGAAACTAGCAGGAAGTACGCCTCTGATGTTAATGTATGCTATCAGGTAGGCGAGGGACTGGTGGAACTTGTTGAAACAGGCAAAGCAAATTCTCCAGAGGCCGAGGAGCTGCTTCATCGATACGTTGATCCTATGATCGATTGCAATATCGATCACCTGGTTCTGGGGTGCACCCATTATCCCTTTCTGAAACCAGTTCTGAATAAAATTTTACCTGCAAATGTAAAAGTGATAGATCCCTCTCCTGCAGTGGTGCTTCAAACACAGAGAATTTTGCATACCAATAATCTAGAGTGTGTGAAAGAGGGAAATGATACATTTACAGAAGTTGACTTCTACTCTAGCGGTCAGATCAATGTTTTGCGGCAGCTCCTAGAAAATAATATTGAAGTTGATTTACCAATAAATGTCAGCTATACCGATAACGTTGTATTAAGACATAACTTGTAAAAAATTATTTACTATAATATTTTATGCGCAAAGATGTTGAAATTGTAATAGAGAATACAGGTCAAAAGCTACACGTTACACCTGGTTTATCGCTACTTGAAATTGCCAAAATATTTGATGTAAAGTTGAACTATCGAATTCTTGGGGCAATGGTAAATAACCAGCTCAAGGAGCTGGATTATGAAGTTTATACCCCAAAAACACTTCGATATATTGATATTACCCATCCGGCTGGAATGCGAATGTACCAACGATCGCTATTCTTCCTGCTGCAAAAAGCCGTACACGACATTATTCCCGGGGCCAAAGTAAGAATTGAGCACTCCGTTTCAAAGGGCTTCTACTGCGAGTTAGACGGTTATGAAACTCCCATTGAGTTACCCTTGGTATTCAACATCTGTGATAGAATGCGTGAGTTGGTGGCTGCCGATTTACCTTTTCGAAGAGACAAGGTGCTTTCCGCTGATGCCATCCAGCTGTTTAAACAGCAGGGTTACCACGACAAAGCAAAACTTTTTGAAACCCGACCTACACTTTATACATCGATATACTACCTGAGCGATATGGCCGATCATTTCTTCGGCAGCCTGGTGCCATCCACCGGCTACCTCGATGTGTTTGATTTGGTTAAGTACTACGATGGTATGCTACTAAGAATTCCCAAACGCTTCTTCCCCGGTGAGGTTGAAGATTTGGTTATTCAAAATAAAATGTTCGAAATATTTCAAGAGTATAAGGACTGGGTTAATATAATAGGTGTTAGTAGTGTAGGGGCCGTAAATCAGGAAATTGCTAATGAGGGAGCAAGTGAACTAATTAAGATATCAGAGGCCCTACATGAAAAAAAAATAGCGCATATTGCCGATCGAATATACCAGCGTGGGAATCAGGTTAGGCTAGTTCTTATATCTGGACCATCTTCTTCAGGCAAAACAACGTTTTCCAAGCGTTTATCCATTCAACTTAAGGTAAACGGAATGAAACCCTATACCATCTCGCTCGATAATTACTTTGTGGACAGGGAAAAAACCCCAAGGGATGAGAATGGCAACTATGATTTTGAGGCCCTCGGGGCTCTTGATGTGGAATACTTTAATAACAATCTTTTAAATCTGCTCAATGGCGAAAGGGTAGAAATACCCAAATTCTCATTTGAGCAGGGAAAGCGATTTTTCGATGGTACAACCCTTCAGATTGAGCCTAATGGCATTATTATAATTGAGGGTATTCATGCCCTAAATCCTCAGCTCACTCATTTAATTCCTAACAGTTCAAAGTTTAAAATTTACGTATCGGCGCTAACGTCCCTTTCGTTCGATGGTTTGAATCGAATTCCAACAACCGATAACCGTTTGATACGTCGTATTGTTAGGGACTACCGTTATAGGGGCTATAGTGCTTTTGAAACCATTAGCCGATGGGAAAGTGTTCGACGGGGTGAGGACCGAAACATTTTTCCATTCCAAGAGGAAGCGGACGAAATGTTTAATTCTGCCCTGCTATATGAATTTAGCGTACTTCGCCGCTTTGCTGAGCCTATACTCCAAGAAGTGCCACCAACCTGTTACGAATTCGACGAAGCCCAGCGTTTGCTTAAATTTCTTAGCTATTTTACTCCCATATCTGAAAAGGAGGTGCCTCCTACGTCGATTATTAGGGAATTTTTGGGAGGCAGTACATTTTCCTATAAATAGAAAAAAATATTGTTAACAACTTTATAATATGAAAATCAATGCAATATGACAGATATGTTAAAAAAATGTGTGGTTCGTAACCCTAAAACAATAAGATTTTTAGGCTTTTCTGTTTCATCTTATTCATTAATTTGTTAATATTGTAATTAGTTAACCCGATTGTAAACCTAAACCTGGGCTGAGAACGATGCTACGTATCGTTACAGTTTTTTATAAATTGCTAGGCTTTACCCTGTTAAGTTTCCTTTTAGGAAATGATGTGGCCCTTAATGTTAATGTGCCTTCAGCCGTTACTGCAGGTACTGAATTTGATGTTGAGGTAGTGCTGAAGAAAGGGAACCTCAACGGTTTTGCCCGTTTCCAGCACGATCTACCTCTTGGTCTTTCCGCACGTCTCATTGAATCGTCGCTGGGTGATTTTTCAACCGACGACCAAAAAGTTAGGTTGGTATGGTTAAGATTACCCGACACTAAGGAGCTAAAATTCGTTTATCGCATTAAGGTAGATGAGCGCCTAAAGGGAACGTTCAATCTTAAAGGGACCTTCGCATATGTTGAAAATAATGAGCGTAAAACCACCACTTTTCAAACCGCACCGATAACCATAACCCCATCTACCCGAATCGATCCTAACCTAATTGTTGACATAAATGAGTACCAAACCGTGGTCCCGGTTCAGGCTCCGGTAACTTTTCTGGCCAGCAATGTAAAGTGTATCCGTCAAACACCTATTCCATCCGGCGAAGCAAACAACTTTTTAGTAAAATTACTGGTTAATAAGGGAAATGCTCAAAAGTTTGCCAAAATTGAAGAGGATGTGCCTCCAGGATTTACAGCAGAGGCTCTGGAAACCAAGGATGCTGTCTTTACCTTTAAGGATCAGAAGGTTAAGTTTTTATGGATGAACCTACCCGCAGACCCAAGATTTGTTGTTTCCTACAAATTGATTGCTTCTGATGGTAAGGGTGATATTACGGTTAACCTAAAGGGCACCTTTTCTTACCTTGTTGGTGATGTCACCAGGGTTATTGATATCATCCAAAAAGATATCGACCTATCAAATATCGATCCCAAGGCATTGGAGGAGGTTATGTCGTTGGTTTCGGGTACTGAGGGTGCTTCTTTTGTATCAAGTTTTACTGAACCATATCCCGAAGGCGGAATAGAAATACCAATTGCTTACAAAAAAATTGAGGATAAACCCAAACGTAGGGTTGCTCCTGAATTTAATATGCAGCCCTTTATGCTTGCACCCGAAAAGGGGGTGTACTATCGGGTTCAAATTGCAGCCGGACATAAACCCATTAATATTAAACGCTATTTTAACCGGTACAATATTACTAGTTACGAGGTACGAACCGAAAAACATGAGGGATGGTATAAGTATTCCATAGGATCATTTAAGGACTATAAAGAGGCACGAGATTTCAGAATTCTCATTTGGAATACAACCCGTATAAACGATGCATTTGTTACTGCCTATAACAATGGCATTCGAATTACTGTTCAGGAAGCTTTGATGATTACCAATCAGCAGTGGTACAGATAGATAATGCATGAATGAAACAAAATTAAATAGAGGTTTAAAGCGTTACCTGGTTGTTTTGGCCCTCGCATTTGGGGTCCCCTTTTTCGGTTTTACCCAGGAGGATGAGGATTTTTTTAAATCACTGCTCGATACCATAGTTGAGGTCCAAAATCCAAGCTACAAACCGGTAATAGCTCTTGGTTCAGGTTATATCAATTTCTACGGTGATATACGTAACCCCGTAAGTTCGCCGCTTTTCGGAAATTTTGCAGCAAAGGTGAATCTTTCCTATCACATTGATGCCAAACAGTTTTTTAGGGGGAACTTTTTTGCTATTATGGGTTCAGTTGCTGCTCACGACCAAAAGATTTCTTTTGCCATGCAGCATAATCCCCTCCTCCCTATTGACGACTTTGGAAATCCAATTTATATCAACTCTGCTTTTAAAACCGACTTGTTCCAACTTGGTTTATCGGTAGAGTATAATTTTGGGCATATTTTTGGCGCATCAAAACGCTTTAAACCGGTTCTTGGCGTAGGATTATCTACAATTCTCTTTAGCCCTAAGGGAAATGTAACTAACAGAAAATCGGACGATTACTATTACTTTTGGTCCGATGGAACCATTCGTAATTTTGCAGAATATGGTCCCAATGCCTATAGGGCCAGGATTGTTCGCTTCGATGATAGCTATGAGACTGACCTTTCCGGAAAGGACTTTTTTAACCAGGGGAGTATTCCTCAGCAAACTTTCTCGGCACTTCTGGATTTTGGATTGGATTTTTACCTTTCCGATAGGGTTAACCTAAGAGTGGGTTCAGCTTTCAATTATACTTTTACCGATAGAATTGACAATTACGACAAAAAGACGGCTACCTCTCTGGGTTATCCGGTTAAAAATGAAATGAACGATTTATTTGCCTTTACCTATTTTACCATGAATTTCGACCTCTTTTCCGATCCCAAAAGTATTTTGGTGGAGAGAGTTTTTGCCATGTGGGGTGAAGATTACGATTATCAAATTTTTTTCGCTGATTCTGATGGTGATGGAGTTTTCGATAGATTTGATGATTGCCTTGATACGCCTACAGGTGTCGAAGTTGATTCAATAGGATGTCCTATGGATAGCGATCTTGACGGTGTTTTCGACTACATGGATAAGGAAAATAGTACACCAGAGGGTGCTACTGTTGATGAATCTGGCGTTCAAGTATCAGCCGATGTACTGGCTGCCATGTACAGCAAGAAGAACGAGGCGGTATTGCGTAAAGAAATCAAACTAATTCCGCTAACCCATGTTTGGTCGCGAAACCTTTCATTTACCCCCGGAAAACTGCCCGATAGATTTAAAAATATTGATACCGATAGCGACGGGTATATTTCGTTCCATGAGCTCATAAGAGCTATAAACGACTACTTTGATGGTACCAATAACCTAACCCTACAGGATTTGTATGATATGAACGAGTTCTTCTTCACACAGTAAACCCAAACCTAACCACTATATATAACCAAATTTATTTAAAACTCGAGCGCACAGGCGCTCGTTTTTTTAACTAATTAACCCCACAATTTTTTTTACCATAGAAACTTTATTGCATAAAAACAGTTTAAAATCAATGATACTGTAAAGGATCAATATTCGAAAGGGTATATGTTAAGTCCTTATACTAAAATGAATTATATTTGCAAAATATCTATATCCAACAGTCATGCTAAAAGCACTTATTATCGACGACGAAATTGCCTCGTTGAGAACACTTGAGTTACTTATTGGCCGTTTCGAGCAACATATCGATATTTTAGGTGTTGCCCATTCGGCTCGTGAGGGTATTGAGATGGTTACCCAGCTTAATCCCGATATTGTTTTACTGGATATCGAGATGCCAGGGGGCAATGGTTTTGAGTTTCTTGAGGGCTGTCCTCATCGCAACTTCGATGTTATCTTTATTACCGCATATAACAACTATGCCATTAAGGCTTTTAAGTATAGTGCAATCGATTACCTGCTTAAACCCATTGAGGTTGATGAGCTACATGCTGCTCTGGAAAAGGTGGTTAACCGTCGCTACTCCAGTTTTGATGGACGTAATAAGTATTATGCCCTGTTTGAGAATATCAAGAATATAATTCCTCAAAAGTTGGTGGTACAAGCTCCCGACCAGTACGAGTGCTTAAGCATTTCTAATATACTTTTTGTTGAAAGCGTTCCCGCGGGTACCCTAGTAACGTTTACCGATGGATCTTCGTTGGAGGTATTTAATTCGTTCTCGGAACTTTCTAAGCTGCTTGAGGAACGAAATTTTGCCCTTGTCAACCAAAATCAACTGCTAAATCTGGAAATGGTTCGCAAAATAACCAGCGGCTCTAAAGGCATTATCGAATTGAAGAACAAGATGACCCTTCCCATTAACCCCAAGTATCTTGCCAGTCTAAATAGGCGAATCGAAAATATTTTAAAGTAAACCCTTAGAAGTTTTGGGAAGAATAATAGCACTGGATATTGGACGAAAAAGAACGGGAGTAGCAATGACCGATCCGCTAAGGATTATTGCTTCGCCTTATGATACCATTCCCACTCATAAAGTGGTAGATTTTTTAAATTCATATATTCAAAAGGAAGCGGTAGATTTGTTGGTGGTTGGCCTTCCCAAGCAAATGAACAATTCCCCTTCTGAAGCTGTTAGTTACATCAACCCAGTTGTTAGGTCAATAAATAAAAAACTACCTCAGCTCCCTATTGAATGGATAGATGAGCGGTTTACATCTAAACTTGCCCATAGGGCCATGATTGATGGTGGTATGAAAAAGAAAGATAGGCAAGATAAATGGAATGTTGATAAGATAAGTGCAGCCATAATTCTTCAAACCTATTTAGAGGGTTTGTCGTTTAAACATTAATACATATTTTTAATTATAAAAATGATACGACCAGTTTACATTTACGGTTCACCTGTTTTAAGAAAAGTTGCTCAGGATATCACTCCTGAACACCCAGGCTTAAAAGAAATAATTGTTGATATGTTTGAAACCATGGAGCAATCCGATGGTATTGGATTGGCTGCACCGCAAATTGGCCTTTCCATTCGTTTGTTTGTTATTGATGGTTCACCTTTGGCAGAAGATGAACCTAAATTAAAGGATTTCCGAAAGGCTTTCATAAATGCCCATATTCTTGAGCGATTTGGTGATATATCGACCTATAACGAGGGGTGTTTAAGTATCCCAGGTCTGCATGAAGATGTGGACAGGGAAACCAAAATAAGGATGCGATACTGCGACGAAAATTTTGTGGAGCATGAGGAGGTGTTCGATGGTATGGCAGCACGTATCATTCAACATGAGCATGATCATCTTGATGGTATTCTTTTTACCGATAGAGTGTCGCCAATTCGCCGTCAGCTATTAAAATCAAGGTTAAATGCCATTGCCAGAGGGAAGTTGTCAGTTGGGTATAAGTATAAGCTGGCAAAGTAGCTAATCAAAAAAAATTTTTTCAAAAAATAAAAATGCCGTAATTTAACATTTAGTTACGGCATTTATGCTTCACACACCCGAAAGCCTGCACGAGGTACCCTTTTTGCGGTTGTTTATTCCGCTTGCCACCGGCATAATTATCGAAGATTCCTTCTCGATAAGTGGAGGTACTTTTCATCCATTTTTGTTCGTTCTTTTGACCCTTATTTTGTTGCTAATTGGTTCATGGTTGGCAGAAAATTGGCGTTTCCGTTGGGTTTATGGTTTTGCATTAAATATCTTTCTTTTATATACCGGATGTGTATTAGTTTATATCAATCGACCTAATCAGACCCTACATGTTGATGAGCCACTTCAAATGGTAATTCGCCTAGCTGATGAACCGGTAATTTCTTCTCAGTCAATAAAATCAAGTGCTAGCGTTATACACCTACTAAGTTCAGGAACATTAAGTGAGGATGTTCCAGTGTTAGTATATTTCTCTGCTAGCGATTCGCTTGTACATACATTATCCTATGGCGATTTGATTGCTGTTCGGGCTAAGCCTAAGCGTTTTACCCCTCCTCCAAATCCGTTTCAGTTTGATATGAAGCGATACATGCAGCTTCAGGGAATTGAATACAGTGTTTCGGTTGGGGAGGGTTCGTGGTTAAAGGTTGGAAGCCAACCAAAAACCATTTTTAAAATGGCATACGCCATTAGGAACTGGGTGATTGGTACTTTTAAAAAAAATGGCATTCGGAACGATGAACTGGCAGTGGTATCGGCCTTGCTTATAGGGTACAAATCGTTGCTAGATGATGAGCTACGGCAGGTTTATTCATCGGTTGGTGCAATGCACATTCTTGCTGTTTCGGGTTTGCATGTTGGATTAATCTTTGGGTTAATTGCGGTTTTACTCTCGGCGCTCCCTAAAAGTAGGGGATGGCGAATATTAAGGGTATTGCTGGCGCTATTTTTGCTGTGGTGCTATGCGGTTATTACCGGGCTATCACCTTCGGTTATCAGGGCTACATTTATGTTTTCCCTTTTTATAGTAGGCCAAATGGCCGGACTAAGAACCAATACCTTTAATACCCTTGGCGCCGCAGCATTTTTATTACTCGTAGTTAACCCGAATAATCTTTTTAATTTAGGTTTTCAGCTGTCGTTTGCCGCAGTGCTTTCGATATTACTCTTTTATCATCCCATTTTTTCATTGCTGGTTATTCGAAACAAAATTCTTGGTTACATTTGGGCTTTAGTTGCCGTTTCAGTAGCGGCCCAATTTCTTACCCTCCCCATATCGCTTTACAATTTTGGACAATTCCCTGCGCTTTTCTTAGTTACAAATCTTTTAGCAATACCTTTAGCAACACTTATTCTTTACCTAGCAGTTATTGCACTGTCTTTGTCATGGGTAAAGCCGGTAGCATTTGTTTTATTTAAATTTTTGGGCTGGTTAATCTCATTACTTAATAAAGGCCTGTCCATAATTCAAACAATCCCATTTTCTTCCATTACTAATATCTATTTTGATAAATGGCAGGTTCTATTCCTTTCACTTTTTCTATTGTTTTTGTTGATATACATAGCTCAAAGAAAATCATCTCAGCTGCATGCGGCCATGGTTTGTATTATTGCCATTTTTGGCCTATCCGCACTTCATCAAGTGGAAATTAAAAAAACTAATGAGATAGCGGTGCTGTCATTACCGCGGAGCTCAATACTATGCATCAATCAATTTGGGGAACCTGTGTTTTTTGCGGTTGATACCATTGAGCAGAAAACCATGAAGTTTGGGACCCAAAGTTACCTTCGCAACAGATCGATTGCTAATCCGGTTGAAATACAATTAGGGAGTTCCCCATATATTGGCACACCCCAAGGTTTTAAGTTGTATGTAAAATCGGGATTGGCGCTAATTATTTATTCCAACAAAATGATTGCTTTGCCATATAGCTACAGTGTTAGGAACTTGAAATCGGACAAGAGGTTAGGGGTTGATATCTTAATACTGAATAAGTACTCCTCATCGCAGTTGCTTGAATTAATTAAACCAAAAGTTACAGTGATAGATCCCGGTTTCAGTATTAGGCAGGCAAATAGGGTTGCACCTAAAATGGTAATGGAGGAGTGTATCGTGCATAATATACGGAATCAGGGGGCATATGTTCTAAGTTGGAAACCTTAGTTTATGAATACTTATAATTAATTTTCGGATAATCGCAGTTCAACAGGTATGTTAATAGTCGCCTTGCATTTATTTAAAAGATATTTACATTGATTTTATTTAAATGGTTTAATTTTTAAGTTACTTTGCAAATTATTTTTTTACAAAAAATTAGACAAAGGGTTGACTAATAAGTTAATTATAAGCAACATACATTTGTTAAGAATTATTTGTAAAGTATAGCCGCCTATTGTAATTTTATAATATTAGATACTTACAAAGATGAATATCATTGTAGTTGGTGCCGGTGAGGTTGGAACGCATCTAGCCAAGATGCTTGCCAAGGAGTATCACGACGTTACGATTATCGACCCCGATGAGGAAATGCTAGCTCACGTTACCGAATCGGCAGATGTTTTAACTATTAAAGGCTCAGCTACATCATTTGGGGTGCTCAAGGAGGCCAACATAAAGAAGGCCGACCTTTTTATTGCAGTTGCTCACTCCGAGGAGACCAATATTGTTTCAGCCACCCTTGCCAAAAAATTAGGAGCAAAAAAAGTTATTGCGCGCATCGATAAATGGGAGTACCTTCAGCCCAACAACAAGGAAATATTTCTAAACCTGGGAATAGATTCGCTGATTTACCCCGAACGATTGGCAGCCCGAGAGGTCATATCGCTTTTGGGGCAAACCAGCTCTACGGAGTTTGTTGATTTTTCCGGAGGGAAACTGTCGCTTTTGGTTTTCAGGCTTGAAGAGGATTCCCCGGTGGTTGATAACACTCTTATTCAAGCCACAAAAAATGTTCAGCAGCTCGATTACAGAGCGGTTGCCATATCGCGCGAAGGGGAAACCATTATTCCCCGCGGAAACGACCAGTTTAAGGTAAATGATTTGGTTTACGTTATTGCCAATCAGAAGGGAATTAAGGAGATGCTGGAGTACATTGGCAAAAAGAATATCGACGTAAATAATCTGATGATACTAGGGGGTAGCCGCGTTGCCATTCATTTGGCCACTGAGTTGGAAAAAACAATAAACGTAAAAATTATTGAGGTTGACCCGGATAAAAGTGCCATGCTGGCAGCCCAGTTTAAGAATGCTCTTGTTATAAATGGCGATGGCCGCGATACTGACCTACTTATTGAGGAGGGCCTTCAGTACATGGATGCTTTTGTGGCCGTTACGGGTGACTCCGAAACCAACATTTTGTCATGTATTATTGCCAAGCGCATGGGGGTTAAAAAAACCATAGCCGAAATTGAAAATATCAACTACATACGCTTAGCCGAAAGCATTGGTGTTGATACGGTGATAAATAAAAAGCTTATTACCGCCAGCCGCATATTTCGCTACACCATGAGTACCGATGTGTCAGCCATCAAATGTCTTACAGGTTCCGATGCCGAAGTACTTGAGTTTATAGTAAAACCTGGTGCACCCATTACCAAGGGGAAATTGAAGGATATTGGATTCCCTAAGGACGCCATTGTGGGTGGCGTTGTTCGTGGCGATTTGGCTTATATTGCCAAGGGTGATACTGAAATTAAGCCCTACGACAGAGTGGTGGTTTTTGCTCTACCCACGGCTATTAATAAGGTAGGCCGTTACTTTAACTAGCAACTAGCTCCGCTGGCAGAATAATACTAAAAACACTCCCCCTTTGGGGTAGGCTGTCAATTTTTAAGTATCCTCCCAAATCGTTAATCAGGTTCTTGCTGATTAACAAGCCCAGCCCACTTCCCTGTTCCTTTTGGGTACCAGGCGTGGAATCAACTTGAGTTGGATCCAAGAGCCTTTTAATCTGTGTCTCATCCATGCCAATACCATAATCGGTAACCTGAATCTCAAAGATTTTTCCCTTAATAAATGCATCAATTTCAATTTTTCCGCCAGGATAGGAAAACTTTATAGCATTTGAAATCAGATTCCGAAGTATTGTTCCCAACATGTCAGAATCGGTGTTAAGGTTGATATCTGCATCAATTTTATTTATTAGCCCAACCATTTTTATTTCGGCTGTTGGCTTTTGGGTTAGTGTAACTTTTTCGGCTAGCTCGCTTAGGTTAACTCGCGATGCCTTAATTTTAAGTTGATTGCCTTGTACTTTTATCCAGTTGAGTATGTTCTCCAACAAATCGTTGGTGGAAAAGCCAAGGGCATACAACCTACGGGACATTTGGATAAGATTCTCATCTCCCAACGCTATGCTTTTTTCTTTCATCATTTGGGCTATGGCTAATATTGAGGTAATCTGGTTCTTCAAATCATGTGCAAGTATGGAGAAAAACTTATCCTTTGTGTTGTTCAACTTGTTAATTTCATCCTTTTGGATTTGTAAAAGTCGAACGTTCTTGCTTTGTTTAATGTAAAAGTAAATACTTAGTCCCACGATTATGGTAAGCAGAAGAATGATGGCAATGTATAACCTTATTAAATTACGCTGGTATACTAGTTTTTCTGCGAGAGCCTTTTCCCTTTCTTTTTGAACATTAAGTTGCTCTTCAAATCGGAGCGCTTCTGTGAGTTGAGTTAATTTCTCAACATCCTGGTTGGTTGTTATGCTATCGTTAATTTCAAAGGCAAATTTATTAAGGATATAAGCCTTTTGGTAGTAGGTTTGCTCTGCGTAAGCTTCACTTAATCCACGATGGGCATCGCGAGAAACATTTAAATCGTTAAACTTTTCATTTAGTTTTAAGCTTTGGTTGAAGCAATGAATAGCCTTGTTTGGTTCCCTAGTTTTATTGTAAAGGATACCTTGGAGGAGATACACCTGCATCAGACCCTGAATATCGTTGTTGGATTCATAAATATCTCTGGCCAGGGCAAGGTTCTTCATGCTACTGTCGTAATTCTGCATCTTAAGTAGCACGCTTCCAATGTTGAGGTAGGATGTTGCAATCCCAGGACTGAAGCCAATCTTTTTTCGTAGCTCCAGTGATTTGAAAAAATTTATAAAAGCCGAATCAAAGAGGTTTTTATTCTTATAAATCGTCCCTAATATGTTGTATATGTATGCAGTAGTGTAATCGTCGTTTATTTTTTGCGAAACATCTAGCGCTCTTCTCCCAAATTCAAGTGCACGCTCATATAAATCGAGCCGGTTGTATAAATCGGATAGGTTATTATACTGAAACGCCAAGATCTTGTCATAGCCATGCTGCCGAGATACTTCCATCCCCTTAAAGTAGCAATCCAGAGCTTGAGCATATCTTCCCTTATTTCTGTAGGCGATACCTAAACGGTTGTAGGAATCGGAAAGTTCGTAGTTGAGATTGAGTTTTTGAGCCAGTGTTACGGCTTTTTGCCCAAAATCAATAGCTTTTTTGGGGTCACTATTGCGGTAGTCCCAGCATAGTAGCTTAAGAGCAACCACCTTCAAAGAGTCATCGGGTCGGTTTAAAAGTTTGAGTAACCCATTCACCGATTTTGCCGCATTGGTATCTTGGGCTTCGTTTTGTGTATAGGCCTCTTTGGAGGTTCCAATTGCAACAGCAAGAGCAATTGACAATAAAGCAATGGCATTCTTAACATTAGAGATTTTCATCCCATAATTTTTTATAAAGATACACTAGAAAGATGAATTGATGCAATCAAATTGCTAAATGGTTTATATTTTTGCTGATATGAAACGGAAACAAAAACGAATAAATAGAATTGGTATTTCTATTTTGCTTTTTGCAGCTGCTGCTATGGTTTGGCTAGCGGTAAGATATATCTCTGACCCCCATCACCGCTACCTGATTTGGGGGATTGATGTTTCTGCCCATACCGGAGACATCAAATGGAACAAGATGAGTGCTCACGGTATCGATTTTGTATTTATTAAGGCAAGCGAGGGGGAAACCCGTAAGGACAAAAACTTTAGAGCCAATGTCAAGGGGGCTAATCAAACAGGCATTCCAGCCGGGGCTTACCATTTCTTTAATTTTAATCGCAATGGTGCCCGTCAGGCTGCCAACTTTCTGAGTGCAATTTCAAAAGCCAAGCTTACCCTACCGCCAGTGGTTGATGTTGAGGAATGGGGCAATGTAGTTCGTCGTAAACGGAAGTATATTATTTCTGATCTTAAAACATTTATCAGAATTGTTGAGCAATCCACACGCCAAAAAGTTCTAATTTATACCAATAAAGACACATATAAACTTTATGTAAAAGATAATTTTCCCGAACACAATATTTGGATTTGCTCTTTCGATCATAACCCTGAAATTGACAGGCCATGGACTTTCTGGCAGTATCATCATGAGGGTCGGTTAAATGGAATACAAGGGAAGGTGGATTACAATGTTTTTTACGGTAGCAAATTGGAGTGGAAACAGTATCTGAAGGAGCTCAAACGTTAGCAGGTTAGGCATGTGGTATAATTGTGGTTTACCCTTTTATCAAATATTGAATAGTAACAAAATCATAATAAATGCGAGTTCATTTTATAGCCATAGGTGGAAGCGCCATGCACAATCTGGCAATTGCCATGAAGCTTAAGGGTTACCAAGTTAGTGGTTCCGACGATGAGATATTTGAGCCATCATTGTCGCGCTTGCGCAACCACGGTTTGCAACCTACTTACGAGGGTTGGAATCCCGATATTATTACCCAGGATATCGATGCCATTGTTTTGGGGATGCATGCCCGTTCCGACAACCCTGAGCTGTTAAAAGCCCAGGAGCTTAACATAAAAATATACTCATACCCCGAGTTCCTTTATGAGCAGGCAAAGGATAAAATTCGTGTGGTGGTAGGCGGAAGCCACGGGAAAACCACTATTACTTCAATGATAATGCATGTGCTAAGGGAGGAACATGTTGAATTTGACTACATGGTTGGTGCCCAGCTAAAAGGATTTGAAAACATGGTGGCTTTTAGCAAAGGGGCACAATTTGCTGTTTTTGAAGGCGATGAGTACCTTACCTCACCCATCGATCCCCGCCCCAAGTTCCATCTCTACAAACCCAATATTGCTGTAATTTCGGGAATAGCATGGGATCATATTAACGTTTTCCCCACTTTTGAGATTTATCGGGAGCAGTTTGCCAATTTTATCGATACTATTGTTCCTGGGGGGGCACTTGTATACTGCGCCGATGATGCTGAGGTTGCAAAGGTTGTTAGTGCTCATCCCCGAACCGACATCGCTCGCATTCCCTATCGTACTCATCCCTACGAGCAAACCTACTGTCAAACCTTTTTGCTGACTGAAAAAGGTAGGTTAGGATTAAGGGTGTTTGGTAGCCATAACATGCAGAATATATCTGCCGCTAAGGCGGTGTGTAATGAACTGGGCGTTTCCGAGGAAGCCTTTTACAAGGCCATTGCTACATTTGAGGGAGCAGCCAAGCGTCTCCAGCTCTTAGCCGAAAGTGCTAACACAAGGGTGTTTCTCGATTTTGCCCATTCGCCATCAAAGGTTAGGGCTACCGTTGATGCGGTAAAGCAAAGTAACCCCAATAGAGCTTTGGTTGCCTGCTTTGAACTTCACACCTTTAGCAGCTTAAATAAAAGCTTTCTGTCGCAGTATGCCAGTACCCTTGATAGCGCTGATAACAGGTTTGTGTTTTACAATCCACATAATATTTCAATGAAGCGTTTGCCTCCATTAGAGCCAATCGATGTGCTTACTGCTTTTGGTAGCGATAAACTTCACGTTTTTATTGATGCACAGGAATTAATTTCTGCCCTAAAGGGATTAAACTGGGACAGCACCGATTTGCTAATAATGACATCGGGTAACCTTGCGGGTGTTAATTTGCAACAATTAGCTGACGAAATAGTTGGGAAAAATAATTGCTAAATAGTAAATAATTACTTTTGTGAGTTAAACCTAAAAAATAGAACCATGAAAAGATTAGTAGCAGCTTTAACCCTTGTGGTTTTTCTTTTCGCTGGAAACATAAGCGCTCAGGACTATAAAACCGCTTTGGGATTAAGGGGAGGCTATCCATCAGGAATTACCCTTAAACATTTCTTTGCCCAGAAATCTGCGTTAGAAGGTATTCTTTCCTTTGGCTGGGGCGGAGTAGGTATAACCGGTTTATATCAGCTTCACAATCCTATTCCCGATGCACCAGGGATTAAGTGGTATTACGGTTTTGGGGCTCACTTTGCCACAGCTAATGCCGAAAAGAAAAACCCATTTGAGAGCAATTACGGTAGCAATATTTTTCTGGGAGCCGATGGTGTTATCGGATTAGAATACACCTTTAAAGAGGCTCCAATTAATTTGGGCCTTGATATTTTACCAATTCTCAATATAATCGAAAACCCCGGTATTTGGTTTAATGCGGGTTTATCTATTCGATACACTTTCAAATAAAAAAATTGGAAAAATTTTGTTGGTTTAAAAAAAACGTTTACCTTTGCACCCGCTTTGATGAAGTAACGATCATTGAAAGGTAAACAATGGCCCGTTCGTCTAGGGGCTAGGACGCAAGGTTTTCATCCTTGTAACAGGGGTTCGATTCCCCTACGGGCTACTAAATTTGTTAATATAAATAACAATGGCAAATCATAAATCAGCAGAAAAAAGGATTAGACAAGCGGAAGTACGTAGGTTACACAACCGTTACTATGCTAAAACCGCTCGTAATGCTGTTAAGGCTTTACGCAACACAACCGATAAGGCTGCTGCAATGGAATTACTCCCAAGGGTAAGCGCAATGCTTGATAAGTTAGCTAAAAAGAATGTTATTCATAAGAATAAAGCTGCTAACCTTAAGAGTTCCATTCAAAAGCATGTGAACGCATTACAGTAGGAAACTGTATACTTAAAAAATATTAAGGCTGCCTAAGGCAGCCTTTTTTTATTTGTGGTTTTGATTGCTACTCATTGATGGCTTTGTAGTAGCGGGGGTCAATTATTCCCATGATATCGCTATAGGGTATTATAAACTTTTCATCACCCTGATCGTAACTGGCAATTTCATAAATGTTGTAGTGGAGCAGTAAACCCTCCTTTAGCAGCGCAAACTCATGGGGCAGCGGAAACCCTTTTGTGCTATTAAGCAAAATGTTTGTGGTATTGCCACCATCCGAACCAGAATATTTTTCATTGAGAATCTTTTGAACTAATTGGGTAACCCTTTCCATATCGGTTACAATATCATTGATATGCAAAATCTTTCCCTTTTTTAGGTCGATATTAACGTAATGGCATCCATAAAGGGAATGCGCCCCACCCAAATAGTTGGAATAGCTGTAACGAAAAGTAATCAATTTTTTTGACCTGAAAATTTTTTTGTACTTTATATCGATATACCAGCGAGAACCATCGCCATAGTAGTTTTGGTACTCAACAAATGAGCTGTCGTAGCTAAGAGCATTTTCTAGAAGAATATTTTTTAGCACCGCTATACTTTTAGCCTGAGACTGCTCATTAACCATAGTTAAAAAATCGGATACAATAAGCCTTTCAATATGAGCCCTTCCGTATCCAACTGGAACAGGGAAATGATAATTAATGCGTAGGCATGTTCCTTCGGGCTGAATACAGCCCCTTTTAAAGATTACTGAATCGGGTTGGAAAATTAGCCTGGAGGAATAATAACCTATTGATATAGAATATGTCAGATATGCAGCCGCCAGAATAACCAAAGGTGTTGCAAAGCGTGCAATGCTTTTCTTGTTTACCATCAAATCTTTGTTTTAGCTTCCTAAAGATACATCTAATTTGAGTTGGTGGCAAAACTCTTGTAAATTATCCAAAAAAAACACTAACTTTCAGATAGCTAATCTTCTAGTCATGGAAACGAAAAACGAGGAAAAACGTTTAACCATAAAGGACCTGGCAAAAGATGATAGGCCTAGAGAGAAAATGTTGAATAAGGGGGCCTCCAGCATTAGTGATGCAGAACTGATAGCCATACTTATTAGGGTTGGCAATGCCGATGAAACTGCTGTTGAGGTTAGTCAGAGGCTGCTGACTCAGGCCAACAACAGCTTAAACGAACTGGCTCGAATGAGCCTTCCCCAGTTAACCCGTGTAAAGGGCATTGGCCGCACCAAAGCTTTATCCATAATGGCAGCTCTTGAACTTGGCCGCAGACGAAGCGCTGAAGGCCCCATAAACCGGGAGCAAGTTTTTTCGAGCCGCACAGTTATTGAGATTTTTCAGCCCATGTTGGCCGATTTACCCCATGAGGAGTTCTGGACACTGCTTCTTAACAAATCGAACAAGATTATTGAGCGGGTAAGAAGCAGCCAGGGCGGAGTTGGGGGAACGGTTGTTGACCTAAAGCTGATAATGAAAGCCGCCATCGAAAAACTTGCTTCAGCTATTATTGTGGTGCATAATCATCCCTCGGGGAACTCCAAGCCCAGCGATAAGGATATTGCTCTAACCGAAAAGTTTAAGAATGCCGCTCAGTTTCTCGATATCGCCCTGCTTGACCATGTAATTATTACCGATGGTGAGTGTTACTCCTTTGCCGACGATGGTAGGATTTAGATTAATTTTTTGTAAACATTAGGTTTTTAATTTATTTTCGATTCTTTATTTTATACCTTTGTTTACCAAACAAAGATTCTCTAGAACGCATTGATAAGTTGTTCAATAAAATTTGAAGGGATGAAAAGGCAGTTATTTATTACGACGACCATGATGATGTTTTCAATTGCTTCGTTTACTCAGGTTAACGAAAGATTTGAGGCTAGGACATTTCATTCAAGAGGAATCGATTTACCGTACCGGATTCTTTACCCTAAAAGTTTCGATTCCCAAAAGCAATACCCATTAGTGCTGTTCTTGCATGGAGCGGGCGAGCGGGGGACGGATAACGAAAAGCAGCTAACACATGGAGCCAGGCTTTTTGCCTCCGATACGGTAATGGAAAAATATCCAGCAATTGTGGTATTTCCTCAATGTCCGTCGGATAGTTACTGGGCTGGGGTTGATATCAAAACCCTTCCTGATGGCAGCAGTACCTTTGATTTTTCAGCAAGAGGTAAGCCTACTCCACCAATGAGGGCGGTTTTGGAGCTGCTCGATTCTCTCGTTAAATTGAGCTACGTTGATGCTACTCGCATCTATGTTGGGGGGTTATCAATGGGGGGCATGGGAACCTATGAGTTGCTGTACCGAAGACCAAAACTATTTGCAGCGGCCTTTCCCATTTGTGGAGGAGGAAACCCTGCCTCTGCCAAGCGATATGCTAAAAGAGGAGTAAAAATATGGGTTTTTCATGGTGATGCTGATAATGTGGTTCCTCTTTTCCATTCGCAGCGAATGGTAGATGCAATTAAACAGGCGAAGGGCGATGTGCGGTTTACCGTTTACCCAGGAGTTGGGCATAACAGCTGGGATAATGCATTTGCTGAACCCGACTTGTTGCCTTGGCTGTTTGACATAAGGAAAAAATAGAAAAGGCTGCCCTAGGGCAGCCTTTAATTTATTGTAGAAAAATTACTTCTTGTTGCGTTGAAGCACCTCGTCAATCATTCCATACTCAAGGGCTTCCTGTGCAGTCATCCAGTAATCGCGGTCGGAATCCTTACGGATTTTTTCAATGGGATTGCCGGAGTGGGTGGCAATAATTTCGTAAAGCTCATTGCGTAGCTTCAGAAGTTCGCGGGTAATAATTTCAATGTCAGAGGCCTGTCCTTCAGCACCACCCATGGGCTGATGTATCATAACGCGCGAATGGGGTAGGGCGGTTCGTTTCCCTTTTTCGCCTGCGGTCAGCAAAACGGCAGCCATAGATGCGGCAATGCCGGTACATATGGTTGCAACATCGGAACTGATGTACTGCATGGTGTCGTATATCCCTAAGCCTGCATAAACACCTCCACCGGGTGAATTAATGTAGATTTGAATGTCCTTTGATGGGTCAGTTGATTCAAGGAAAAGCAGCTGCGCCTGAATGATGTTGGCTACATCGTCGTTAATGGGAACACCTAAGAAGATAATCCTGTCCATCATAAGGCGGGAGAACACGTCCATGGTGGCAATATTTAACTGGCGCTCCTCTATGATGGTGGGCGAGATGTAGCTGTTTACCATCGAGGAATACTGATGCAGTGTCAAGCTATTGATGCCCTTATGCTTTATTGCATATTTTTCAAATTCTTTCATGGTCTATAAGGTTTCTATTAGTAACGCAATATAGCAACAATTGTTAAAAATTTAAAAGGATTGTGTGATATTTTAGGTTATTAAAGGAAAAGCCGGTCAAAATTGAACCGGCTTTAAAAAGATTTAAGTAAAACTATTTAAGTTTATTATACTCGTCAATGGAAATTTCCTTAGTGTCAAGGTTAACGGTCGATTTAAACCATTCCACCACCTTTTTATCGAGAATGCTTTCCTGTATTTTACGAACCTCGTCCTTGTTTTTTAGGATATCGGTAGCGTATCGTTTAATGTATTCTTCGGGCAGGAAGTTCATGCCGTAGGTAGCGAATTGGCTGCGCGCATAACCCATGGCAAAATCTTCGAGTTCCTCATTGGTAACCACCAGGTTCTGCTCTTCGGATACCTTGTTGCTAATGAGCTGCCACTTAAGGTCTTTTTCAAACATGGGGAATTCCTGTTCAATTTGTTCGCGGGTAAACTTACCCTCGTTGATTGCTACTAGCCAGCGAATAAGGAAATCCTTGGGCAGCTCAATTTTTAATTTTTCGAGGAGTTTTTCCTTTAAGACGATTCCGAAACGGTATTCGCTCTCCTGTACCAGGTTGCGTTCAATTTCCTCATCAATCTTTTTGTAGAATTCATCTTCGCTGTTTACAGTACCTTCGCCATAAATTGCATTAAACAGTTCCTGGTTCAGTTCGGCAGGGGCAAATGTAAGCGTTTCGGTTATGGTGAGTTGGAAGAGCCGATTGATGTTTGCCAGTTCCTCTTTCTTGGTGTGAAGAAGTGCGGCTCTATCGGCTTCGTTGGGAAATGCCTTATGGGTATCAATTACCAGAACATCGCCGACCCTAACGCCAATAAGTTTTTTCTTTTCGGGTTCATCGGCAACAAGGGTAACAGATATAGATGCACCATCTACGGTAACGCCATTTTCACGAGGTGTTTCATCATCATTCAGTTCGGTTAGTGTTGCTTTTACAAGTCCTTTTTCATCGGTAGCATCAACATTAACGTATTTCCCGTGGCGGTTGCGGTAGTTATCGATGTAGGATTTACGCATTTCATCGTTGGGAAGAATCTTGTAAAATGGGAATTTATCCTTTTTGGTAAACTTGATGTCAATTCCAGGGGCGAGTCCCAAATCCCATGCAAGTTCAAATGCTTCGTCAACTTCCCAGTTAATGGGCGATTGCTTCTCGCTGGGTATGGGTTCACCCAGAGTGCGAATTTGGTTCTCCTTAATAAAATTGTATAGCTTATCGGATGCCATTTTGGTTACCTCGTCGGCCAGAATGTAGCGGTAGTACATCTTATGGATAAGCGACATGGGTGCCATTCCGGGACGGAAACCTTTTATGTTGGCCTTTTTACGGTAATCTTTCAGTGCCTTGTCAACCTTATCGGCATAATCGGCCTTTTCAATTTTAACACGAATCGTTGTGCTTAACGAATCGTTATCTTCCCTAATGATATTCATACTTGGTGAATAGTTTTAGTTGCTTGATTCTGTTTGATTTATAAGTATATATTCCCAAAAATTAAGGCCACAAAGGTAGAAAAACAAAACATATTCCCCAAGGGCAAAACAAACTTTAACTAAACCAACCCAATGATTGTCAAAAGAAAACCAGCGTTATTTATTTATATTTTTTGTTTGCCACTTTTGTAGAGCAACACTTCGATTGGTTCAAGGGTTACCATGCATCCGTATTGCATGTTTTCGAGGTAGGGTTTTATAATATCAAAGAAATCCCTAATCTTTTTTCCCTCGTCAATAATCTCTACGGTAACAGGCACCTTTTCTGAAATCTCCCAAAACTTGTAGGAATGGATAACAGAACTTGCGCCATAGCCCATAATACCCTTGTAAACGGTTGCCCCGCCAAGCCCATAGCGCTTGGCTTGGTAAACAATTGATTCGAAAAGTAGGGAACTTTTCAGTTTATCGGTGGAGCCGATATATATTCGTAATCGAAGAGCTTTGTTGATATTTCCCATAAATTTAAATGATTTGAATGATATTTCGACCGGCAAATACTGCCAGCAAACCTAATAGGAAACTTGCTGCTGTATATATTGATAAATAAAGAAATTCACGGCCTTGTAGTAAAAGAAACGCATCGTTGGCGAGCGATGAAAAAGTGGTAAACCCACCACAAAAACCAACGGCCAAAAATAACCGCCATTCGGGTGAAATCAAATTACTTCGTTCCGATAGCCCATAAACCAAACCAATGATAAGGCTACCAATTATGTTGACAGTAAAAGTACCCCACGGATAATTGTCAAGTACGTGAAGTTGAAAGTATCGGGAAACCAAGAAACGCAAAATAGAACCAATAAAACCTCCCATTCCAACAATTAGTATCGACTTAAGCATTTCTTATGAAATTTGAGCAAATTTACAAATTTAGTTACATACGGGTGGCATTCTTCTTTTTTTCGTTCATGTAGGCCCATATCAGGCGGGTGCCCCAGGTGCGGTAGGGTGACCAATGCGATGCGATTTCTGAAATTTTGAATTTTGCCAATTTATTATCGGAGCCGATGCCATAAAGCTCAATCATCCCTTGCCTTACAGCAAGGTCATCGATTGGGAACACATCCTCGCGTCCCAGCGAAAATATCAGCAGCATTTGTACAGTCCACACACCTACACCTTTTATCTGCGTTAGCAGTTTTATTACCTCCTCATCTGAAAGCAACTGAATTTTAGCGATATTTAAATCGTTGTTTATTGCAAAATTGGCCATAGCCTTTACGTATGAAGTTTTGGCTACCGATAAGCCTATCCCTTGCAGCTGGCTGTCATCAAGTTTGAGCAAAATATTGGGCTTCGGGTAGCGGTTGGGAAATAGGTCAAGGAAACGATTAAAAATGGTGCTGGCCACCCTACCCGATAGCTGCTGGCTCACTATGTTTTCGAGCATATCAAAATAGATATCCTTTGTTACAGGAAGAGGCTTAACATCAAATTTTTCAGTGAGTAATGCAACAACCCTGTCTTGTTTCAAAAACTCTAAAATTTTTTTATCCATGCTTATTCCCTTATAAAATGATTTTTTTGTAGTTTGATATTTTGTAACTTTGCTAATATAAATTAATTCCGATGATACACGAACTTGGCAAGCAGAACTCAATTCTTAACCAATTCATTGCAGAGTTAAGAGATATAAATGTTCAGAACGATTTCATGCGATTTCGCCGCAACCTTGAAAGGTGCGGCGAAATTTTTGCCTATGAGTTGAGCAAGGTGCTAAGCTACCAGTCGCTTCAGGTTCAAACTCCTCTGGGAACAGCCGATGTGTCGGTACCTACCGATAACCTTGTTTTAGCAACGATTCTGCGTGCGGGTTTACCGTTGCATCAGGGCATGCTGAACTATTTTGATAAGGCTCAAAACGCCTTTATTTCGGCTTACCGAAAGTATGATAAGGATGGGACCTTCCGCATTCAGTTTGAGTACATTTCTTGCCCAAGCATCGAGGGGAAAACACTTGTTCTTATTGACCCAATGCTTGCTACAGGCGCATCTATGTTGTTGGCCTATAAGGCCTTGCTGGAACATGGCCGACCCGTTCATACCCATATCGTATCCGTAATTGCCTCAAAGGAAGGCGTAAGTTACATGAAGCGAAACCTTTCGCAGAGCGATGCCACTATTTGGGTTGGTGCTATCGATGATGAGCTTACCGTAAAATCTTATATTGTTCCCGGATTAGGCGATGCGGGCGATTTGGCTTATGGGAAAAAGGATTAGCGGGGGTTAAACAATAATTGTTAATTAAGATTTGGGTTGCTATATTGGATTGCAATTTTTATATGTCTGCACCAAATGTTTTTAGTACGAAACTTAAAGCTATGCTAGCCATATCGTTACTATTGGGAGCATCATGCAAGTCGCAGAATTTGCATACTGTTTCGGAACTAAATCTCCATAGGTAGATGGGTACATGGTACGAGTTGCTCGTTTACCCAACAGTTTTGAAAAGGGTTTGGATTGCATTACCGCTACTTATTCTCTGCGTACCGATGGAAATATTGCAGCTGAGAACAGAGGGGTTAAAGCCGATGGCAGGATCAGTAGCATAAAGGGTGTGGCCTGGGTTCCCAATACTAAAAACCAGCCCAACTAAAGGTGCGCTTCTTTTAGCCATTTGCCAGCAAATACTGGGTTTTATATGTAGATAATGACTACAGATATGCAATTGTTGGTGAACCCCGACGTAAAGACCTATGGATTCTTTCCCAAACAAATACAATTGATAGCTTAAGTTTTGATGCCCTGGTTAACATTGCAAGGGAAAAGGGGTTTGATACCGAGCGGCTTGTATTGGTAAAACAAAATTGTTCCGAATACAAATGGGATTGACAATGGGCTAGTTTATTTTTTCTCTCTATAATCCGCAAAGTATTTGGAGGGTAATAGGCGTTTACTTCGGAAATGTTTCGTAAATAGTATTAGGTTTTTTACGATTATACGGTAAAACATAAACTACTTAAAAAAAAATGCCCCATTGGGGCATTTTTTTTAAGTAGTTAGTGTAGATGGTTATTCAGTAATTTTGACGGATTCATATTTCCAAACCTTACAGGTATCGGTACAGGTATGGGCAATTTCATTAATGGTAATAGAAAATAGCGGGTGAATGTAATCGGGGGCTATTTCTTTCATTGGTTCAAGAATAAATCTGCGTTTATGAAGATGCTTGTGCGGGACAATCAGATCTGGGGTGTAAAGTATTAGGTGGTCGTAAAATAGGACATCAATGTCCATTGTGCGGGAAGTATAACCTTTCCCAATACGTTCCCTTCCAAATTTGGATTCAAGGTATGATATTTCAAGCATTATTGCCGCGGGGCTTAAGCTGGTTTCAACTAAGAGCACCTGGTTCAGGAAATTCTGATCGCATTCAAATCCCCAGGGTTCTGATTCGTAAACCGAGGATGCTTTTTTAATTATTCCAATTCTGGAAGCAATAGCTTCACGCGTAGAGGTTATATATATTTCTCTGTCGCCCAAATTGCTACCAAGTGAGAGGTAAACTTTAGCCATAACATGATGCTTAACATGGCAAACGTATATTAATTTTTAATTCATTGTTCCCTTTAATTTAAAATTTTACAAACTTTTTTTTGAGAAATTAACAGGGGCTGTTGATATCTAAATGTTTTTTCTTTGATATTGTTGTAACTTTATCAACTGAAAAGAGTCTTAACTTAAAACTAAAAAATATACGCTATGAAACAATTTTTCAAGTATGTGCTGGCCACAATAGTAGGGGTGGTCATTTCTTCCATCGTTGGTTTGCTATTTTTCATAGGAGTAATTGGCGCCATAGTATCCTCATCGGATAACAAAGAGGTAAAGGTTGATGATAACTCCATTTTGTTTATCGATCTAAAACAGGAAATTGTAGATAGGGCTTCCGACAACCCTTTTAAAGGGATAGACTTTGCTACGTTTCAGCCCAATAGTCCTATTGGTTTAAATCAGATTATTAAAGCTTTGGCCAATGCCAAGGAGGATCCTAAGATTAAGGGGATACTCCTGGAGTTGGATGCTGTTAATGCAGGTGCTGCAACAGCCGAGGAGATTAGAAATGCATTGATCGATTTTAAATCTTCCGGTAAGTTTATCGTCAGCTACAGCAATAGCTACTCCCAAAAGGCCTATTATTTGGCTTCAATAGCTGATAGTATTTTTCTCAATCCTGAGGGTATGATTGAATGGCTGGGGCTTCGTTCCGAGATAATGTTCTTTAAAAAAGCCTTGGAGAAGTTGGGCGTTGAACCACAGATTCTTCGTCACGGTAAGTTTAAGAGTGCTGTAGAGCCCTTTATGCTCGATAAAATGAGCCCCGAGAATCGTGAACAAACCCAAACCTACCTGTTATCAATATGGAACCATTGGGTAGCAGGTATATCAAACTCAAGAGGAATTCCGGTGGCCGATCTTAACCGAATGGCCAATCAACTTGAAGCATATAATGCTCAAAAAGCAAATGAGCTAGGATTGATTGACAGTACCATTTACAAGGACGAACTCATTGCCATACTTAAACAGAAGTTGAACGTCCCTGAGAAAGAAGATTTAAAGAGCATTGAGCTAAAAAAGTACATTAATGCCCCCGAAGTGGCAAAGCGCAAGTTCTCAAAAGATAAAATTGCTGTCATATATGCTTCAGGAGAAATTGGAATGGGAGAGGGTGGCGACGACCAAATAGGTTCCGAAGGCCTATCTAGAACTATTCGTAAGGCTCGTCGAGATAGCACCATTAAAGCAATTGTATTCCGAATCAATTCGCCTGGAGGGAGCGCTCTTGCTTCTGAGGTTATTTGGCGCGAGGTTGACCTTGCCACAAAGGTAAAACCCGTTATAGTTTCCATGGGCGATGTTGCTGCATCGGGCGGGTACTACATTGCTGCCCCTGCCACAACCATTTTGGCAAATCCAACCACAATTACTGGTTCTATCGGAGTATTTGGCCTATTTTTTAACGTACAAAATGCATTGGATAAAAAATTAGGTGTTAACGTTGAAGTGGTTAAGACCAATGACCATGCCGATTTCTTTACACCGTTCCGCCCCATGACCAATGAGGAAAAGGCTATTGGGCTAAGGTTTATTGAGGACACCTACCAAACCTTTATTGGCCATGTTTCAGAAGGTCGTGGAATCTCGGTTGATCAGGTTGATTCCATTGGTCAGGGTAGGGTTTGGAGCGGCGTTAATGCTAAAGAAATTAAGTTGGTCGATGACTTTGGCGGCCTTACCGATGCTATAAAGTTAGCTGCAGAAAAAGCTGGCCTTGAAAATTACCGTTTAGTTGAAATGCCAAAACAAAAGAAATTTTTCGAGGAGTTGATGCAAAGCATGTCGTCCGAAGCTAAAGCCTGGATTTTAAGGGATGAGTTTGGCACATCTTTCCGCTACTACAATCGACTCAAAAACATGATTAATAACCAGGGGATACAAGCTCGGATCCCCTACGATATTGAAATTTACTAACTAATACAGAATGTTTATTTGTAAAAGGCTAAGAATGTTTTTCTTAGCCTTTTAATATTTCCCTTAATCCAGAATTATGTTTCTTAACATATTTTTATAAAAAGCATGGTAAAATGTTGTAAATCATTATTTAAAAGTGTATCGGCATCAACTTAAATTATTTCATAATAGGTTACAAGAGTATTTTGATTATTAAAAAATTAAATTTGGGCATTTAACACCTAAAACTAAACAAAAATATAAAGGAGGTTTTATGAGACGCAATGTTGTCATTATTGGAGCAGCCGGAAGAGATTTCCATAACTTTAACACATTCTTCCGCGATAAAGAGGAGTACAATGTAGTTGCCTTTACCGCTGCTCAAATTCCCGATATCGATGGCCGCAAGTATCCTGCTGAACTGGCCGGGAAATTGTATCCCAATGGAATTCCTATTGAGGCTGAGAGCAACCTTGCAAAAATTATCAAGGAAAAGAATGTTCACGACTGCGTTTTTTCCTATAGCGATGTGAAATACCAGCACGTTATGCGTCTTAGTTCAATTGTTAATGCAGCCGGAGCAAATTTTATGCTACTTGGCCCCAACGAAACCATGATTAAGAGTAACAAACCAGTAATTGCAGTTGTGGCAACCCGAACCGGTTGCGGAAAATCGCAGACTTCGCGCAAGGTTATTGAGTACCTGATGGGTCTTGGCTTAAAGGTTGTAGCTGTTCGTCACCCTATGCCCTATGGCGATTTGGTAGCCCAAAAGGTTCAGCGCTTCGCTACCGTTGACGATTTGAAAAAGCACAAGTGTACCGTTGAGGAAATGGAGGAGTACGAACCCCATGTAGTTCGCGGCAATGTAATTTATGCTGGTGTTGACTATGAGGCCATTCTTCGCGAAGCTGAAAAGGATCCCAATGGTTGCGATGTAATTCTTTGGGATGGCGGTAATAACGATTTTGCATTCTTTAAACCCGATCTGACTATTACCGTTGTTGACCCCCACCGTGCAGGCAACGAGGTTAGCTACTATCCCGGCGAAGTTAACCTGCGCTTGGCTGATGTTGTGGTTATAAATAAAATGGATTCCGCTTCACCTGAAGGCATACAGATTGTTCGCGAAAATATTCGCAAAACCAATCCCAAGGCCATTGTGGTTGATGGTGCTTCGCCCATCAAGGTTGATAAACCTGAACTTATTAATGGCAAGCGCTGCCTGATTGTTGAGGATGGTCCTACGCTTACCCACGGCGAAATGAAGATTGGTGCTGGTACCATTGCTGCACGAAAGTTTGGCGCATCTGAAGAAATCGATGCTCGTCCCTATTTGGTTGGTAAGCTTAAGGAAACCTACCAGATATATCCTAATATCGGACGCGTACTTCCCGCTATGGGTTACGGTGAGCAGCAACTCAAGGACCTTGAGGCAACCATAAACAATACCGATTGCGACACCGTAATCATTGGTACCCCAATCGATTTGAGCCGTATTATCGATATTAAAAAACCCACAACCCGCGTATTCTACGATCTTGCTGAGATCGGATTACCCGATTTGAAGGGAGTACTTGAAAAATTTGTTAAGGACCACAGGCTGAAGTAACAATTAATGAGGGATAAATAATTAAGGCGCCAAGAGGCGCCTTAAATTTTGCTGTTCGCACAGAAAATTAGAATCAGTCTGTTTCTATTGTTACTGCCATAATATTATTGTACAAGGTATTAATTCTTTTTGCCTCTTTGGGTTGATTTATCAAAATTTTGGCTACCCGGGTTATTTCCATCGCCTTATAAAAATATTTCCGCCAGCAATACAGGATTACTGCCGAAAGGGGTAGCGATATGAAGTAAAGCAAAGAGAGCGAAGTGCTTTCGCTAGCGATACCCACTACTAATACTTGAACAGGGTAAAATATGAGAATAAGCAAAAGGCTGGCTGCATGGCGAACAGAACTGTGAAACTGAACATCCTCAAATTTTTTGCTGAGAAGGAACGGAAAAACTATGGGTATTAAATGATTTATAAAACCATAAAGGGCAAAAGACGATAGAATAATTAAAAGTGGCAAAATCCACAGAAGATTTAAAACTTTAACAGGTTCAAGTTTCAATGCTTTTGGTTTTATTTTGTATTTAGATAGTACTTCTCCTAAATCTTTAGCTTGTTTCATAAGTTTTTGAAAGCCCGTTAGATTTTTCTGTTCAAGAGTATCTAGTGCTGAAATGATTTTTTTCCGAACGTAAAAAAGTTGGTTTTGTGTTTTGGATAGATTCTTTTCTTTAATGATTTGTTTAGGGTAAAGATCGAGCAGAAGCATGTATTCATCGTAAAATTCTTCAGTATCAATATGAATCATTTCCTGTTTCATCCTATCTGATAGCTCCGCAATTAAGGCATTGTAGGCCTGTGCCTTATTCTGGCGGTAAAGTTCGAGGTATTTCTTCACTGGGAAGGGATCACCAATTCTTATTAGTAGGCGACTTCGGTAGCGCACATAGTTGCTATATTCCAAACCCACCGGAACAATATGTATGTTGAGCTCACCATTGGCAGCATCCTCGGTTTGGAAGGCAATACGGGCAATTCCCTTTTTTAGCACTCTTAGGCGTTTATGCCCATCGTGGTTTCCCTCGGGAAGAATCACCAACCCATTCCGATTGCGGATAATATCCATGGTTTTAAGGAAAATCCGATCGTTCAGCGATAGGTTTTCGTAACCGTCGCGTATTCGGTAAACGGGCATTATTTTCAGAAAGGTTAGAATCTTAGAAACCAGAGGTTTCTTAAAGATATCAGCTCGGGCCAGAAAAACTGGCTGCCATCGGTGGTTCAGGGTAAGCATGGCTAGGGCGTCGATAAGGGCATTCTGGTGATTAGGTGCAAAGATATAGGTTGTATTGGGCGATAATTTTTCCAAACCCACGATCTCGGTTTTAAAGTAAAACCGAAACATTATATTCTGATAAAATCGAAGCAAGTAGTAGGCTAACGACCATTCCTCTATACGTTCGCGATTGGTAGGCATAAAAACAATAATATTTAAGCGTTAGTATCTAAAGGTTTACGTGCCCAGTAGTAAGCTATGCCGAGTCCCGATATTATATGCCAGATGCCCCAGAATGCAGCAATAACGGCCATTCCACCAAGACCGTCAAATAGATTTGGGTTGAAAATAAGAACCAATCCTAGTCCTGAGTTCTGAATGCCTGTTTCAATGGATATGGTTCGTCGGTCTTGCTCGTTGATTTTAAATAGTGTAGGAATTAGGTAGCCAGCAGCCAGCCCTAGAGCATTATGTAGTATGACAATTAGTGCAATCAGGTGAATGTACTTTAGAAAATATCCAAAATTTGCAGCAAGGGCTGCTACCACAAATCCAATGAATGCAATTATTGAGAACACCTTAAAGGGTTTCGAAATTCGATCTGCTGTTTTTGGAAAAAAGTAGGTAAACAGCATTCCTAAGAAAACCGGGATTCCTAGTAGTATCAATACGGTTTTAATCATTTCCCATGTATCAATCTGAATGGGGATTACCAAATTTGAAGTTGAGGAGTAAAGCTTTCCCCAAAAGGCAAAGTTAAAGGGAGTCATGAAAATTGCCGAAATGGTGGCAATAGCAGTAAGGGTTATGGAAAGCGCAACGTTACCTTTGGCCAGCGAGGATATGAAATTAGAAATATTTCCCCCGGGGCAGGCGGCAACCAGTAACATACCCATTGCCACGCTGGGGGTAGGCCTTATGGCCAAGACAAGTATAAAGGTTAAGAACGGTAGCGCTAAGAACTGCGAGGCAAAACCTAAAATAACGGGTTTAGGATTTACCAAAAGCAACTTGAAATGCTCAACCTTAATCTGCATGGCAATTCCAAACATGATTAGGGCTAGTGTGATATTCATAAAAAGGAGTCCTCCCTCAGTGAAGTTTAACCAGATCCAGTCGAGTGTTTCAAGTGTTGCTTTTAAGTGGGTTTCTGTATGGGTTACCCTTCCGTTTGATATTTCAATCCTATGCTTTGAAGTGTAGTACCAGTCTTCTCCTAAAACTATGCTATCGGGTTGTCCTGCTCGATTTATAGCTTCTGCTACCGACATACCAATTCTTAAAGATGAAATAGGATTCTCACTATGGGGTTCACGAAGTTGTCGCTTCAGGCGTATCTTTATTTTCTTATGCGACTCGGCTAGCCTGATATCTTTAATAGTGCTATCAACTACAACAACTTGATTGTTCTGATAGTAATATCGAGAGACTCCAATTTTTTCAGTAGGCACCCCAAGTTGCATTTTTACATTTAGTGTATCGTTTCCCAATGGAATGCTCTTAACTTTTTTTGCAATGTTTTCTGCCTCTGCAGGAGCGGCAATTACTGTAACCATTAGGGACAGCACAAAGGGAATCAACGTTGTATTTCGAGTCATGTCTGAATATTTTGATGAGTAAGAGTCCTTTCATGTGCAAAGGTTAACTTTTTTTTAAAAAATGCAAGATTTAACAAAAAACCTTTAAATAAATTCTGGATATAATTTTTCTGATTGTCAATAAATAAAAAAGTGTAACTTTGCGGCGAAAAACTAAAAAGTAGGTTAAACTTAAAGCGTAAAGTATGCCTGTAAAAATCAGACTAAGCCGCCATGGTAGAAAGAAAAGGGCTTTCTATCATATTGTTGTGGCGGATAGCAGGGCGCCACGTGATGGCAGATTCATCGAGAGGATTGGTTCCTACAATCCCCTTACTAATCCTGCTACTATTGAATTAAACTTTGATAGGGCATTGGACTGGCTGCAAAAGGGCGCTCAACCTACTGACACCTGTAGGGCTATCCTTTCGTACAAAGGTGTCTTAATGAAAAAGCACCTTCTTGAGGGTGTTAAAAAAGGTGCACTAACCCCCGAACAGGCCGAGGCTAAATTCCAGGATTGGGTTAGCCAAAAAGAGGCTAAAATTAAGGCAAAGATTGACTCTCTGTCAAAGAATGCACTTGAGTCGAACAAGAAACGCCTCGAATCCGAATCAAAGGTTCGCGAGGCTCGAGCTCAGGAAATTGCCAAAAAACGTGCCGAAATGGCTGCAAAAGAGGCCGAAGCTTCCGCTAAAAATGAAGCAGAATCTTCAGAGGCCGATAGCGCTGATAACGCCTAGGCATTGTTGCTCATGGGGGATGCCAGTTTCATTGAGATAGGTTTTATCCAACGAACTCATGGCATTAAAGGCGAACTGTTGGTAAACTTTACTTCTACCAGCAGTTTTAACCTCGAAAAAATGGAATCGGTATTTGTCGAAATCGACGGAGTCCCGGTTCCTTTTTTTATTAGTACTCTTAAATTGCTCAACGACAATAGAGCAATACTTAAACTCGACGAGATAGACAGCATTGAAGCAGGAGAAGAACTAATAGGGCTTCGATTGCTAGTTCCCTCACATAAGATGGAAGAATCCGATGAAATTTATTTATCCGATTTGATTGGCTACGGGGTTTATGGAGCCGATCAAGTTTTTATTGGCAAAATAATTGATTATATCGAGTATTCGTTTAACGCCACTTTTGAGGTTAAAACCTCCAATGGTTCGCAAGTAATGCTTCCTGCAGTAGATGAACTAATTATTGAGATAGATACAGACGCGAAAAGTGTGGTAATGAATCTTCCTGAGGGTTTGCTTGATTTAAATGCATAGGGGCTAATCCTTTTCAAAATTCAGGATTTTTTCACGCCATCTTATAGGAATTGGTTGGGATTTGCCAGAGGTGCTGCTAAAACATACCATTACTGCTTTGCTGGTGGCGGCAATTTCTCTGGTTGAGGTATTTCTTATTTCCTGCCGCATTTTTAAGCTTTTGTTCCCAATCTCGCATGTTTTAGTTAGAACCTCAATTTCATCCCACATTCGTATGGGTGTTAGGTAGTCGATAGTAATGCTAGCAAGAACGAGTCCCTCAATCTCCCAGTTCATTTTTTCCTGAAGTACATCGGTAAAGTAATGCAAGCGCCCAAGGTCAAAATATTGCTGGTACACTGAGTTGGTAACATGTGCCAGCTGATCGATGTCGTTAAATCGTATTTGAATCGGTATTCTATGAACGAAGTTAAGCGGTTTTTGACTGCTGCTCATCGGAAGCAAATTTCTTTTGACGGTCAATATCTTCAAAAATAGAATTTCGACTTATGTACTCAGGAACAATATCTTTCATTATGCTAACCAGTTTGAAATTATTGTGCGAGGGGAGTGTTTCAATCAGAAGGTTAATCTTTGCATTAACTTCATTGTAGTTATATTCTGGGACCCTAGCAATCATGATCTTAGGATGATAGGTAGGAATTGTATTTTCCTTGTTGTTCAGGAGCTCCTCATATAGTTTCTCGCCTGGTCTTAGGCCGGTAAAGTTAATTTGAATGTCTTTTCCATAGGTTAAGCCTGACAACTTGATCATCTTTTTGGCTAGATCGAGAATTTTTACTGGCTTCCCCATATCAAAAATGAAAATTTCGCCACCAGTTCCCATAGCACCTGCTTCCAAAACCAACTGACAGGCTTCTGGGATGGTCATAAAATACCGAATAATATCGGGGTGGGTAATGGTAATGGGTCCTCCATGCTCAATTTGCTTACGAAACCTTGGAATTACGGAACCGTTTGAACCTAAAACATTACCAAACCTTGTGGTTATAAACTTTGTATTAGTGTTGCGGTGCAGGGTTTGGGTGTATATTTCTGCAATTCGCTTGCTTGCACCCATAACATTGGTGGGGTTAACTGCTTTATCCGTGGAGATCATTACAAACTTTTCAACTCCAAACTTTACGGCAGTATCGGCAATTAATTTAGTGCCATATATATTGTTGTAAACTGCCTCAGAGGGGTTGTTCTCCATCATGGGAACATGCTTGTAGGCAGCAGCATGGAATACCACCTGGGGTTTTAATACTTCAAACAACTTGTTTAGTCTGTAACTGTTGGTAACACTACCAATAACAGTCTCAAATTCGTAAAAATGGAGAGTTTCCCTAAGTTCCAATTCAAGTTCGTAAAGAGGGGTTTCGGCAACATCAAACAGTATGATTTTTTGAGGATGAAAGCGGGTTATTTGTCTAACCATTTCGCTTCCAATTGAACCCGCTGCTCCGGTAACCAAAACAACCTTACCCCTGATGTATTCCTGAATGCGTTTTTTGTCAAGTACTATTGGTGGCCGCTCCAAAAGATCTTCAATATTGATGTTTTTAATTTGTTTTACGTTGAACTCGCCATTTATCCATGAAGCAGGATCGGGGATGGTTTGAACTTTAACATTTAAATTTAAACACCTTTCAATGATTTTATTTTTACGGGTGGGATCGAGGTTTTTCTGTGCAATAATGACTCGTGTTACATCAAATTTTTGGATAAGGTACTCAATTTTACCCGTATTGTGAATCTCAATATCTTCTATCTTATTCCCTCCCTGTTGGTTAAAGGGATCAATAAAACCTATAATTTTTATTCCGGCAAGGGCTTCTTTGTCAATTGCTCTTTTTACAGCGGCAGCAAAATGTTCAACGCCTACAATTAGAATGTTTTCCTTTTCGGCATCGGTATTCTTAATTGTGTAGTAAACGGCTTTATAGAATAAACGGGAGCCTACCAGTAAGATGGTAGTGATAAAGTAATCGATCAAAAGGATGGAATTTGGTATGAAAAACCGCTGAATGCCAAAATAGTTTATGATATTGATTAAAAATAGGGCCAATGTACTTATGCTAACTACAATAAAAATTCGTTCTGCGTCTTTAGTGCTGGTGTACCTTATGAGTCCGGCATAGGTTCGAAAAGATAAAAAGTTTATAGCCCGGATAAATAGAACCAGCGGAATAATGGATTTGAATAGAGCCTTATATTCTATTGGGATTGTAAATTCAAACCGAACAAAAAATGAAAAGGTAATAGAAATTAAACATATCATCAAATCGATCAGGAAGACGATCCAGCGAGGTGTATGTTTTGGGGGTTGTATCATTACTTCGGTTTTGGCGCAAAGTTAGACAGAAATACTTTTACACAAGTTAGCAATTTTTATACCATATTGCAATTTTGGGCTTGTTTTTGTCTGGGAATTTTACCCATTCGTTTAAAAGTGTGAAAAGGTGTTTTAGCTTTCAGAAATTATTTACTTTTACGCAATATTTTAAGTTGAATTGTATGCGACTCTATACTGATAGTTTGGTTAAGAGGTATAAAACCCGCACCGTTGTTAAGGGTGCCAATGTTGAGGTTAGCCAGGGCGAAATAGTTGGATTGCTCGGTCCTAATGGAGCAGGTAAAACCACTACTTTTTACATGATTGTGGGCTTGGTTAAACCCAATGCCGGGGAAATTTATCTTGATGATATTGAAATAACTGAGGAACCGGTTTATAAAAGAGCCCAGCGCGGCATTGGATATCTGGCTCAGGAAGCTTCAGTATTTCGTCAGCTCAGCGTTGAAGATAACATTAAGGCCGTGTTGGAAATGACAAACTTCAGCAAGGAGTACCAGCACGAGAAACTTGAATCGCTACTGAATGAGTTTGGCCTTCAGAAAATACGTAAGAGCTTAGGCATTCAACTTTCAGGTGGTGAGCGACGCAGAACCGAAATTGCACGAGCATTGGCACTTGACCCCAAATTCATTCTTCTTGATGAGCCCTTTGCAGGGGTTGATCCCATTGCCGTGGAGGATATACAGAATATTGTGGCCCACCTAAAGGATAGAAATATCGGTATTTTGATTACCGACCACAATGTTCACGAGACTCTATCGATTACCGATAGGGCATACCTGCTATATGATGGCGAGATACTTAAAGCTGGTTCTGCTGAGGAATTAGCCAATGACGAGCAGGTGCGAAAGCTTTATCTTGGGCAAAATTTTGAATTACGCAAGTAATTCCTTGCAACGTAAAAATTTTTTAATTACATTTGCACTGAAATTTTGCGGATATGGCGTAATTGGTAGCCGCGCTAGACTTAGGATCTAGTGCCGAAAGGCGTGTGGGTTCGAGTCCCTCTATCCGCACCAAGCCCGGTTTTCGGGCTTTTTTTATTGAATTAAACCATAATCCATTTTAATGTTCTTAGTAAAAAACAAACCATTCGATGCGTAAACGAATTTATGGCATTGCTGTTGCTCTTAATTATGGACTAAAGGATATTGGATTAAGAACAGGGAGATGTATTGTTTCGGTATTTCCCAAATCTATTAAAACCGCCCTTTGGATATTAAAGATCACCCTGCCGATTTCGCTTGTGGTTAGCTTGCTTAGCTACATTGGATTCATGGCCTTACTATCTGATTTGTTAACGCCTATTTTTAGTTTGGTTGGGTTAAGTGGTTCTGCTGTTCTGGCTTTCATTACAGGAGTATTTTTAAATATATACTCAGTTATTGCAGTTATATCGCAGCTCTCACTGAGCTTACGCGAGATTACCATAATTGCCGTAATGAGCTTAATAGCCCATAATCTTTTTGTGGAAACTGCTGTACAATCCAGAACGGGATCCCGGGCTTGGCATATGGTGGCACTTCGTTTAGGAATGGCTTTGCTGTCAGCATTTATGCTTAATGCTCTACTTCCCGATTTACCAACAATTATGGGTCATTCAATTCAACATGTTGAAGACAATACTCTTTCAGCGCATCTGTTGGGGTGGGTAGCATCTGCTCTACGAATGGTGGTAAAAATTATTGTTCTGGTGTTTCTGTTGATGGTGCTACAGGAGGTGCTGAGAGAATTTAATCTAATAACCGTATTAACCATACCGCTCAGTCCATTTATTAAGATACTGGGTCTTCCTGAGTCAACAACATTCTTATGGATAGTGGCCAATACTTTAGGATTGGCCTATGGTGGCGCTGTTATGCTCGAAGAGGTTAATCGGGGTAGAATATCTAAACCGGAGGCTGACCTGTTGAATTACCATGTGGCCATTTCGCATTCCAACCTCGAGGACCTGCTACTCTTTGCTGCTATTGGGGCTTCCATTCCCTGGATGCTTGGGGTGCGGTTGGTAATTGCTTTGGGTGCTGTGTGGTTGCGTAGATGGTATCTTATTCATCAGGGTGAAGTTTTAAATTGATATCAACAGGCATCTCTCACATCGTTTTTCTTTTATAACTTTGAGCAGAAAATAAACAAAACATGGTTCAATACCTTAATCTGCTCAATCATATTCTCAATAACGGGGTACGTAAAGACGATCGTACAGGAGTTGGTACCCTCAGCGTTTTTGGACATCAGATGCGATTCAATTTGCAGGAGGGCTTCCCGTTGCTTACCACTAAAAAACTGCATCTGAAATCTATAGTATATGAACTGCTTTGGTTTCTCAAAGGCGAAACCAACATCAGGTACCTAAACGAGAATGGGGTAACCATATGGGATGAGTGGGCCGATGCTAATGGCAATCTTGGCCCCGTTTACGGCTACCAGTGGCGAAGTTGGCCAACCGTCGATGGAAGATATTTGGATCAGATTAGCATGGTTGTAGAGTCATTGAGGGAAAACCCCAATTCGCGACGACATATAGTATCGGCATGGAATGTTGGCGAAGTTGAGCACATGGCGCTTCCCCCATGCCATGTTCTTTTCCAGTTCTATGTGGCGAACGGCAAATTGTCGTGCCAGTTGTACCAACGCAGCGCCGATGTGTTTCTTGGTGTCCCTTTTAACATAGCATCATATGCCCTGCTAACCATGATGATGGCGCAGGTTTGTGACTACGAACTAGGGGAGTTTATTCACACCCTTGGCGATGCACATATCTATTTGAATCACATTGAGCAGGTGAAGCTACAGCTAAGCCGTGAACCCCGAAAGCTTCCGCGCATGGTTATCAACCCTGATGTCAAATCAATTTTCGATTTTCAGTTTAGCGACTTTAAACTTGAGGATTACGACCCTCATCCACACATAAAAGGGGAAATTGCTGTATAGTAAGGTAAACCATTATGCAAGTTTCAATAATTGTGGCAGTAGCCGAGAATGGAGTTATTGGGGGAGGAAATGCTTTGCTTTGGCATATCCCCGAAGACCTTAAGCGGTTTAAGCAAATCACATGGGGGCATACCATAATAATGGGACGTAAAACTTTTGAAAGCATCGGTCGTCCGCTTCCTAACCGAAGGAACATTGTTGTTACCCGTAATCCCAGGTTCTTTGCTGGTAGATGTGAGCAGGCAGGTTCACTCGATGAAGCTTTGGCTATGGCTGCAAATGAGGCTGAGGTATTTGTTGTGGGGGGTGGAGAGATATATCGCATGGCCTTACCCTTGGCAAAAAAACTCTACCTTACCCGTGTACATGCTGTTTTTGAAGGGGATACTTATTTCCCAAAAATTGAACCAGAGGAGTGGAAGCTAGTAAAGTCTGAGAAAATAAACCCGGCTTCGGGGCCGGGCTATAGTTTTGAGGAGTACCTACGCGTTAACCGTTAGGCTGCCTTTAATCGCTTTAAATTTGATTTTTCAAGTTTGCCCTGAGCATACTCCAAGGTAACTACCATTTCCTTTTGATCGCTAGTGGGCAGCTCAAACATGGCATCAATCATAATAGCTTCGCAAATGGAGCGTAGTCCGCGGGCGCCAAGTTTAAACTCTATAGCCTTATCCACAATGTAATTTAGCACATCATCGTCGAACTTCAAATGGATACCATCATATTCAAACAGTTTGATGTATTGCTTGGTTATGGCATTTTTGGGCTCTGTTAGAATATCGCGTAGCGCCTTTCGATCGAGTGGATTAAGATATGTTATAACCGGTAAACGACCAATGATTTCAGGAATTAAACCGTATGCCCTTAAATCCTGCGGGGCTATGTACTGCAAAAGGTTGTCCTTATCAATTACCTCGCGGGTTTTGCTAGCGCCATAGCCTACAACTGTGGTGTTGAGACGCTGTGCTATTTTTTTCTGAATACCCTCAAAAGCACCACCACAGATGAAAAGGATGTTTTTTGTATCAACAGCAATCATTTTTTGCTCGGGGTGCTTACGTCCACCCTGAGGGGGGACATTTACAATTGAACCCTCAAGGAGCTTTAGCAGGGCTTGCTGTACCCCCTCGCCCGAAACATCACGGGTAATAGAGGGATTATCGCCCTTACGAGCTATTTTATCTATTTCATCGATAAACACAATCCCTTTTTCCGCAGCTTCCACATTGTAATCGGAGGCCTGAAGCAGTCGGGTAAGAATGCTCTCAACATCTTCGCCAACATATCCGGCTTCGGTTAGCACGGTTGCATCAACAATGGTAAAGGGAACATGGAGCATTCGCGCAATGGTACGGGCAAGTAGAGTTTTTCCAGTTCCCGTTTCACCAACCAATAGAATGTTTGATTTTTCTATTTCCACGTCATCGCCCCTGTCGGTTTGCAGCAACCTTTTGTAGTGGTTGTAAACCGCAACGGAAAGAAACTTTTTGGCCTCATCCTGGCCAATAACGTACTGGTCAAGAAATTTTTTTATCTCGATTGGCTTGAGCAAATTGTTTTTTTGCAACTTGAACTCGCCTTTCTTCTTGAGCTCTTCTTTTACAATCAGGCTGGCCTGCTCTGCGCATAAGTCGCATATGAATCCATCCAATCCCGCAATAAGCAGGTTAACTTCTCGACGCTGGCGGCCACAAAATGAACACTTATCGGTATTCTTCATTATTAAACAGAATTTGGTGCAAATTTAATCAAAATATTACGGATAGTTTGATTTCTTTTTTTAAAGAACATTAGTAGAATAGTTTTGTTTAGATTTGTGTGTGAATATGTGTTTTGTACAAGACAATTATTACTATGAAGCTTTCGTATTTTAATATTTCCAACTTTAGGGTTGATGGCGGTGCCATGTTTGGCGTGGTACCAAAGGTTCTATGGAATCGTGTTTATCCGGCTGATGAGAACAATCTAATCCCACTGGCATTGAAATCGCTGGTAGTGGAAGTTGATGGCCGTATTATCCTTATTGACAATGGTATTGGTAATAAGCAGGATGAAAAGTTCATGAGTCACGTTTACGCCTTTGGCGGTGAGGGTTTGGTTGAGGGATTAGCTAAAAGCGGCTACAAGCCTAACGATATAACTGATGTGATTCTTACGCATTTGCATTATGATCATTGCGGGGGTGGAGTGTATCGCGACAGTGATGGTACATTTAGGTTAACCTTTCCCAATGCTCAGTACCATGTTTCACGAGCGCAATGGGAGTGGGCAATTAATCCCAATTCTCGGGAAGCCGATGCCTATTTGTCCGAAAACCTTTTACCCATGAAGGAACTTGGGGTACTGAACCTAATTGAACGCGAAGGTGAGTTTTATCACGGCATAGAGCTGAGATTTTTTAATGGTCATACACGCGGGCAGATCATTCCAATAATAACATATAAGGGTTGGAAACTGGTATTTACTGCCGATTTATTTCCTTTTAGAGCACACCTCCCATTGCCCTGGATTATGAGTTACGATGTTGAGCCCTTGAAAACCTTGGCTGAAAAGGAACAATTCCTCAGGGAATCGCTTGATGGAAATTACATCTTTATTTACCAGCACGATTACTATGCTGATTGTAGTGGCGTACAAATCACACCCAAGGGGATCAGGGCAACTGAAGGCTTTTCGTTTGATGAGCTAGTTCAGCAACTCGGTTGATATTTTTAGGGTAAAACTTATAAGTGGGTAAAAGCTGTAAATAAAAAGCCCTAACGAAATAAGGATATCAAGAAGCATTAGTTTTATTTCTATCCTGTATGGGATAGCCATTGCTAATACTATAAAAAATATTCTTAAAAGCAGTTGAATTCCAAAAAAAGAAAACACTCTGATGGAGTGTGCATTGTAGAGTAACGCTTCATTTAGGTTAAACCTCACAATTTCGGAAAAAGCAGCAGAAAGTCCCTTACTGGGAGGAACAACACCCGTAAGTTCAGTTAACCAGGCTTGAATGGGATGATTTCCTGCCCTGAACATACCAAAGTATAAAAAAAACATAAGCAAACCCAATAGAAAAATTAGGTTTGCGATGAGGTAGCTTTTAGCAGGGAGATATGCTTTCTTCCCTAATTTTTTCTCACTTCTTGTTTTTTTCTTTGGCTTCAATGTGAACCCTTACTGAATCGGTATCGATAGTAATGCGTGCGGTTTTTACCTTGCCGGCATCATCCTTTTTGCTTATTGAACTGTCGGTTATGCTTTCAAGGCTGCGTAGGGTTTTGACCATACTATCGGTTTCAATTTTGATTTCAATATCAGCATCTTCAAGTCCTTTTTCCAGTTTTTTGCTAAAGATTTCAATCCTATCAGGATTATTTTCTAGTTCATTGATAAAGGCAAGACCTCCACCAATAAACGTAAGCCATACGGATGCAAGAAATATTGATATCAGCGAAACTACCATGGCTCCAATGCCCAGCCCCTTTGAACCATATCCATTGGTAGCCTGTATTATTGATATTATGCTGAATATTAGCGCCAAAGCAGCGGGTAGAAGACCAATAAAACCAATGCACGGTATAAAAACAAGAGTTAGTGAGATAACAGCAAGGATTATTCCTACTATTCCCATGGTCTGGCCTGCTGTGGTTTTAGTTTCAATGTTCATGACAATGTGTTTTTGCTTTAAAGACGAAAATTAGCAATTATCTGCTGCAAAGTTATTGTATATTTAAACTATCAATCACAATTTTGTGTTATATATATATATGTTGTGTTAGATATAAGGCAAATCCATTTCATAAAATGTTCAATCTTAAACTATAAGTTATGAAAAGAATTATCCTATTTTTAATGATTCTGGTATCCGTAATGGCATCGAAGGGACAGGTTTTTAATACTGGGCAGACATTGAAACCCAAAATCTTTTCTGTTGGGTTAGAGCCAGCCGTAATTATGAATGGCGGAAACGATTTTATTTTGTTTGTTCATGGTGGATATGGATTAAAAAAGGGAATTGACTTTGGTTTAACTCTGGGAACCCTGCATTCCAGTACCTATTTGGGAGCAAATGTTGAGTTTACTGTTGCCCGAATGGTATCGTTGGCTGTGGGCGCTCATAATTTCGGAAGTTTTGGATTAGATGGTACGCTTAATCTTACCTTTCCCATTGCTAAGGGTGTTAAAATTTTCAGTGGACTTGATACCGATATCAATTTTCCAAAGAACGGTGATACGCAATTTCTGCTCTGGATTCCGGTAGGTGTAGATATCCCCATTAAAAATAAAATGACTTTTATCTTTGAGGCAGAGATTGGACTTACCAGTCCGGCTTATAATCTACTTGGAGGAGGGGTACTGTTTTACTTCTAATGGTTTATGGTTCTAATTTTCAGTAAGCTTTTCGATTTTGGGTGTAATTCTTGAGAGCGCTTTTAGCAGGTTTTCTTCTGGTTCAATGTAGTTCATATCCATCCAGAAGTCGGAATCGTACTCAAAATTTGAATCGGCAAAAACAATGTTGGGTTTTAGGGTTTCGCTTCGCGCAAAGCGTTCAACGTTAAGTGTATCAACCTGCAACCCAACACACTCAAAGAATAGGTTGTAGCTATTGGGAATGGGCCAGTAACGTGTTCTTACTCTAATGTCTATTTCTCCACGAATATGTTTTACATAATGCTGCTGATTGTGCTCCTGGTACCTAATCCAGTACTTTACCCTTTGTGGTGTTACGCGTATACCTCTATCCCTTCGAACAACAAGTTGACTTGCTGTTTTCTCAACCCATTTGGGATTAATTTCAAACTCAGCGGCTATAATCGCTAAATTTTCTGTGTTGATATACAGAAGGCCGCTGAAAAGAGGGGATGTTACCCCGGGCTTTTGCTCAAAAGCAATAACGTAAACCGATTTTCCATCGATGGAAACAATATCGTTGCGGTGGTAATTATAGTAATCATTGTATTGGGGGTCAAGAAAATCGGGAAGGTTTTTAACAATGTCTAGGTCAAGAGTTCCATTAATGCCAGCTTGTAGCTTAACTTCAAGTGTGTCGGTTCGGTTAGCTTGTTCCATTTTTCTGAATCGGATCAGCTTAACCTGGTCAAAATCGGTACCAAGGTTATAAGCTGTTTTAAATATCTTTACAACTGCTTCGGAGTAACTTAGGAGGGTGTGGTTTCGGGTAACGCCTTCGCGGTAAAATGCAGTAATCTGAAAGTTTTGCTGGAAGTAGTTATGGTTTTTTCGCTCAATGGCTGTTCCTACGGTTGCGCGGGCATCAAGGTTGCGGACTACTATTTCTTGGATTGGTATATATTTGGGTTGAAGATAAATTGGATGGTTTTTTTCGGTAAGCATTGCAGCCGGGACTAATTGGGGCTCGTAACCTATATGAGAAATGAGAATGCTTGAGTCCTCAAAGGTTTTGGGCAGTCTTAGGGTAAAAACACCATCCTGATTTGAAACGGTACCCAATGCAATGCTCGGGATGCCAACAGTGGCAAATGCTAAAGGGGAACTGTTTTCGCGGTCAAGTATCCTCCCGCTAAGATGAATGTAGGTTTCATCGGATTGAGTAGCTATTGATTTTGGGTTTCTTTCGGATTTATATAAAAGTATGTGTTTGCCTAAAACCCTATATTTTACCAATGAATCGTCTATCACCTTATTTAGGAGCTTATACAGCGGCCTGTTGTTCCAGTTAATGGATTTAACCCTCCGGTTACTTTCAACATCGCGGCTATCGTAAATAAAGAAGCAATTTGCCCTATCACCAATTTGGTTCAATGCCTTGAATAATGTAGTAGTTTTTATATTGATGGAAATGGGATTATATAACAGGCTATCGTTTGTGTTTAGCTGTAGCTGTGCGTGAGCTATGCCAAATGGAAGCAGTAATAGCGTAGTAACTTTAAGTTGAAGCCAAAATCTTTTTTTTTTATTTCACCTACTGATAATGATGCTTCCATTGGTATTCCGGGTTACCTTAAGGTTAAATGATGCTGAAAGTATGATTACAATACTGCTTATATCATTATCAAAAGTAACAGAAATTCGCATCTTTTTCAGCTCATCGCCTTGAATTATTAAATTTGAACCATAGGTGTTATTGATTACCCTAACTATGTCAGCCAGTGTTTCATCTTGAAACAGAAGTATTTTCATTTTTGATTTAACTGTTTGGGAAGCCTCCCTCCTTTTTACTATCAGCTTGCTGTCGAGTGCAATGGCAAACTCACCGGCACCAACGAGTGCACTTTCGGAAGTTCCTGTATGGGTAATTTTTACTTTACCCTCAACTACATCAAGGAAAACCTCATTACCCAATGCCTTTAAGTTAAACGATGTGCCCACCACCGTTACATTAGCCTTGTGGGTTTTAATAATGAAAGGTTGGTTTAGATTTTTTTCGACATCAAAGTATGCTTCCCCCGAAAGGGATATGCTTCTGGTTTTCCCCACAAATCGTTTGGGATACTCCAAGATTGCTTGGTTTCCTAAGTAAACCTGAGAGCCATCGGGGAGGGTGGTAATAGTGGTATGATTTTTTGCCAGATTGGCAAGTTTTATTGTTTTAGGATGATAGTAAAACCAAAGCGATGCCGATAAACCAATCATTATTGTAGCCACCGCAGCAACCCTAACCAATTTGAGGTTCAATTGCCCTGTGCTAATGTAATGGTGCTGAGCCGAATTTTGCACAATTCGGTTTTGTACCTTTTCCCATGCCTTAAGGGGATTAAACTCTATGGGTTTTTCCGGGTTAATTTTCATTATGCTATAAAGCTGATTTAGCTTCTGTACCTCGGCCCAAAAAGGTTTTGATACTTGTAATTTTAAGTTGAGTAGCCACTTTGATGGGCCTGTGAGTTCGCCACTCAGGTAACGGGCAAGCAGGTTGAAATTGATATGTTTGTTTGCATTCTTCATGGTTGTTCTTTTGTTTAACGGTTTTCAAAACCAGCCTTAGCCAGCGATGTACGCAGTGCTATTAGTGTTTTTCCCATATCTGCCTCAACGGTTTTGATGGATATTTTTAGTAGATCAGCTATTTCCTTATACTTTAATCCATTAATTCTGTTAAGCAGAAAAATTTTTCGGCATCTTTCGGGTAACTTTTGGAGCGTTTTGTCAACCAGTTGTGCCATTTCGTTGCCAGTAAATGTTTGCTCTGGCGAATCGTAAAGGTCAGTGCCTGAACTTTGAGACAGCAACCGATTTTCGATGGTTAAATGCTGAAGGAATCGTATTGCCCTATTGCGAACCGACCGGTAAAGGTACGATTTAACCGAAAGTTTAATTGAAAGTCGTTTTCGGTTTAACCAGTAGCTATAAAAGAACTCTTGAACAATTTCTTCTGCAGAGTTGGCATCACGAACAATGCTGTAGGCATACCGACAAAGGGGTACGTAGTAGTCGCGAAAAAGTTTTTCAAAACGAATCAGGTCATCGCTGTTAGGATCAGGAACTTCCATTTGTAGGGGTAGGGTTTGTAATCATAGCATTAAATGTAGTGAAAATTTTAAAGGACAGGGGCATGTTTGCCCTCGCCTTCAAACCAATCATTACTGCTTCCTGAACCTTTTGTTAAACTTGTTAATGGCTGATTGTATTGACTCGTCGGGTTCTATGGTGTTGTAGGAGCCCCAGTAGTTTTCGTCGAAGTACTCATTTACCCTATCGGCTAAAACCAGATTGGGTTTAAAGGATTCCTTATAGGATATTTTGTTGACATTTTCGAAGTTTCTTTCGGTTATTGCCATTTCGGACATAATGGTGTAGTAGGTTTTGAAGATTCTCTTTCGCCAGTCGGCACGGAACTTAATCTCGCTTCGGGTGTAGTTCAAAAAGTACCTATTATTTATCTTTTTATAGGTTACCAGGTAGCGGGTTGAGATGGGTTCAAAAATCAATCCGGTAGGTTTCTTGTGAACAAAAATTTGGGCTGCCTTTTGAGGGTCGCTAAGATCCATGCTGAATTCTGCCATAGTTAACGCAAGGTTATCAATGTTAATATATAATTTACCGGAGAACAGTGGGTACTCAAGTTTAGTGTTGGGCTTAAAGTTGATAATATAGTTTGCCTGGTTATCAATATTTACCACATCAACCACCTCGTAATCGTAATAATTCATGTCTTCTTGATTAAGAATGAGGTCGGGGTACTTAATCAAATCGAGGTAGAGTGAAACATGAGGGCCACCCTGCATTTTCACCATTAGGGTGTCGGCCTTCTTTACGTTATCGCTACGACGTCCCTTAATAATTTTGATCTTATCGGATTCAATGGTGTAATGGTAAGGGGCTTTATAGATTTCGGCAATTGCTTCAGCAATTGAGATGTAATCGCGTCGCTGCTTAATGGTTTCCCTGTAGAATGCTGTTAGCGCTACAGCCTTTTCGCTGTAGTTATTATCAATATTAGTTATGGCTCCCTCAACTATTTTGCGGGCATCCAAGGGACGTACTACAATTGCTTGAATTTCGATGGAAGATGGCTCGAGCAGGTATTCCTTTTCTTTGCTGCTCGTGCCGTTCACAATAGGGAATTTTTTGTTGTTGTACCCCAGGTGGGAGATTTCAAATTCGCTTGATTTAACGGTTTTAGGGACCTTAAGGCTGAATTCGCCTTCGACATTTGCCACTGTGCCAATGTTTGTACCGGGTACCGAAATGGTTGCAAATATTACTCTCTCCTTTGTTTTGGAGTCTTTGATTACACCGTTAACTAAGTAATAGTCAGTTTCCTGTGCAATAAGGGCGACTGATATGGTAATGGCTATAAGTGCTAAGCCAAACCGCATTCCCTGGCCGATGATTCTATAAAATGTTTTCATAGTTGTTAGTTTTTAGGTTTTAAAACAAATTCATTTAGTTACTGTTTACCTATATGATACATAAACCATAAAAAACCCTTTAAATTTTTATCAAAATTTCTAAAGATTTTAATTATTTAGTAAATTTGCAGTATCGCAAACAAGTAAAATCCTTTTCCATAGCAATAGTAAAATTTCGGGTTTTGCTTTAATCGTAAACTTCTTTTTTTATATCACATTAAACATCACTTCAATTTAATTTATGTACGACATTCTGGAACTTAACAAAAAGTTGCTTCCTGAACTTAGGGAAATTGCAAAAAGTTTGAATATTAAGCGCGTTGAAAGTTTGAAAAAGCAGGAGCTTATTTATAAGATTCTTGATCAGCAAGCTATAAACGCATCATTATCCGGGGATGAGGATAAAAAGAAAGGGTCAAACCCAAACGAGCGGCATCACGAAAGGCGTAAGGATGAAGCCCGTAAGCCAAAATCGCCTGATGTCAATATTGAAAATAATGTAAAGACCGATAAAGCCCTATTACAGCAAGGGGATGTTTTACCACCACAGCAACCCGTGGTAGCCCCAGTTTCGGAGCCAGCAAAGGACGAAACAGTTCCCTCTAAAGCTAAACAGGCTGAGTTTGACCGGAATAAACGAAAACGAATAATAAGGGCAAAGGATATTAGGAAGGAGTACTCGGCCACTCCTGAAATAGGTGGACTCTTGGGGGAGCCTACAAAATCTGAAGATAAAACAAATGAAGATACTAAAGCGGTAATTCTTCCCGAGTTGGATTTTGAAACCCTTTCTGAACCAGTAGTGCAAGTAGCTGAGGGTACTGAGGATATAACTGATGTTTCAGTTGAAAAGCAGGTATTATCGGAAACTGAACAAGCTGTAAGTTCAGATACAGTGGAATTGCCAGGTATAGATCAGCAGCGCGATATGCAACAACCACAGCCTCTGCGTCCACTACAGGAAAGGCGACCCGGAAGCGAACGTTTCGATTTTGATGGTATTGTAACAACTACTGGGGTGCTGGAGATCATGCCCGATGGTTACGGATTCCTTCGTTCATCGGATTACAACTACCTAAGTTCGCCTGATGATGTTTACGTTTCGCAATCGCAGATAAAATTGTTTGGGCTGAAGACTGGGGATACTGTTACCGGAACCATTCGCCCTCCCAAGGAAGGAGAAAAGTATTTCCCATTGATTAAGGTGATGGAGATTAACGGCCGTGACCCTGAATTTATACGCGACCGCGTGCCCTTCGATTACCTTACCCCTTTATTCCCTAACGAAAAGTTCTCCCTGATTGGTAATGGTATGAACCTGCTATCGGCTCGCATTGTCGATATGTTCTCGCCCATCGGAAAAGGACAGCGCGGTTTGATAGTAGCCCAGCCAAAAACAGGTAAAACCATCCTGCTTAAGGATATTGCCAACTCCATAGCAGCTAACCATCCCGAGGTTTACATGATTGTACTGCTCATTGATGAGCGTCCTGAGGAGGTTACCGATATGGCTCGTAGCGTAAATGCTGAGGTTATCGCCTCTACTTTCGACGAACCTGCCGAAAGACATGTTCGCGTAGCAAACATTGTGCTGGAAAAAGCCAAACGATTGGTAGAATGTGGTCATGATGTGGTAATTCTGCTCGACTCCATTACCCGTTTGGCACGTGCCTTTAATACAGTTCAGCCCGCATCGGGAAAGGTGCTCTCGGGTGGTGTTGATGCTAACGCCCTTCAAAAGCCCAAGCGATTTTTTGGTGCAGCCCGTAACATTGAAAATGGGGGGTCGCTTACCATTCTGGCCACAGCGCTTACCGAAACCGGTAGCAAGATGGATGATGTGATTTTTGAGGAGTTCAAGGGTACCGGTAATATGGAGCTTCAGCTCGATCGAAAGTTAGCCAACAAGCGGGTATTCCCTGCTGTTGACATTATGGCTTCGAGTACCCGTCGCGAAGATTTGCTGCTGGATAAAGAGGTGATGCAAAAAATTTGGATTCTCCGAAACTACCTTACCGATATGAATTCAGTGGAGGCCATGGAGTTCCTCCGCGATAGGTTGGTAAAAACTGCTACCAACGAGGAGTTTCTGTGGAGCATGAACAGCGATTTTTAACAAGCTATAATATGATTGATTAGGGCCTGCATGTTTATGCAGGCCTTTTTTGCAATGATTTTAGTTTTACCGGCAGGATGAAAATCAGCAATCGATATAAAATGATAATATGTTCATAAAATTAAAGTGGAATGATAGGGGTTTGTAGCTGCTATTTATTGAGTAGCAGTACATTATGTTTGAACCATTTGTCAAATAGAAAGTTGGCGTGCATCGCATAAGTCCCACCATTGCAGCTGAAAGATTGCTCACCTTTTGGGCATAGTTGCCTTTTGAGTTGGAATAGCTTGCAGAACCTGAAATATTTATTTTTTCAGATAATTTTGTATCGCTCGATATTTTGAAGTTTAAACGCTCAAAACTGGTAAGAGGAACTATCCCCTTTTGGTTCAGGTATCCCATAGAAAAGAGATAGCTGCCGTTGTTGGAACCACCGCTAATACTAAGGGAACTGTTACTATTCATAGCGGTTTCAAAGAAATCATCGATGTTTTTATAGGGTATAACCCTTTTGTCGGTTGCCGTTGGGTTACTCATTCCCACAATCCGGCCATTTTATCGTAAGGGTAGGTGGGGTCACCATCGTATCGAAGGGTATCGATCAGCGGGCCCCAACTGAAATTTGTTGTGCTGGAATAGCTACCATTCGTTCCCTGTGCATACTTATATTGTTTTTGAGGCAATTTGTTTACCTAATCGAACCCCAGTGACGATTTAAAAGTGATATTTCTATGAATGTCCTTCCCTTTCCCTGATTTTGTTGTAATGAGGATGGCTCCGTTAGCTGCCCTAATTCCGTAAAGAGCCGATGCAGCTGCTCCTTTAAGTACCGATACCGATTCGATATCATCAGGGTTAAGGTAGATGGAATGATTGGAGTAGTCGTAAACGGCACTACCGGCATAATCGTTATCAATGGGAACGCCATCAACAACAAAAAGCGGCGAGTTGCCCTGGGCACGTAGCGAGGAACGCCCCCGAATCGCTATATCTGCCGAGGCTCCCGGAGTACCTGCAGAACTTGTTACACTAATACCCGCAATCTTGGAGCTGAGCGCATTAACAATGTTTGTTTGAGTCGTTGTGCTTAAATCATCGCCCTTGACGTCCTGTGCTGCAAAACCCAACGCTTTCTTTTCAGATTAAATACCAATAGCAGTAACAATAACATCCTGTAACATGGTTGTTTCAGATTTGAGAGCGATTTTAAGTGAGGTTTGTGTACCAACCTCAACGTGTAGCTTGTCATAACCAATGAAGCTTACTATTAAAACTTTCTCGTTTTCTTTTAGTTCAATGGTAACCCTGTCATCAACGTCGGTTACAATACCCCGCGTAGTTCCCTCAACCATTAAAGTAGCCCCGGGCAGAGGATCACCTGTTTCGGCATCGCTTACTATTCCATTTCCCCATCGCTGGGCAAATAAATTCACTCCCAACAGGACAAATAGGCAAAATGTTCCAATATATTTCCTTATTGCAGTTAATTTTTACTTGTTAGGTTTTGTTTTTGTATGAATTGAAAAAAATTATTTTACCAATTCTTGATTCTAATACACGCCAGTCCAATTCATCACTTAATGCCAAGGTATTTTTCTAATATTTTTTTGTGACGGGTGTTTTTTATTAAAAAGCATTATTTTTGTAAGGAAATAAGTTGAGTATAAGTATGGATGATTATCACCCTGATTCTAAAATCTGAGTAGAGGTTATGTACTATACCTCTACTCAAAATAATTACTGGAGGATAGTACATGATTTCATTCTGGAAAAGGGATATAGGGTTAGTTCCAATAACCGAGTGGGAGTCCTACTGCTGGGTGCAGGTAGAAAATCCTACGAATGAAGAAAAGCGTTTTTTGATTGACGAACTCGATGTGCCTGAAGCCTTTTATAATGATGTTGAGGACGTGGATGAACGCCCCCGTATAGAGTTCGAGAATGGGTGGTTTTTTATTCTTTTGCGACTTCCCTACAAAAACACAGATGCTAAGATTCCATTCTCCACTATTCCCATAGGAGTGATATTCAAGGACGAGGTTTTTGTTACCATGAGTTTTTACCGAACCGAGGTTATCCCTGACTTTATTCAGTTTTCGGTACGCAAGGGAATACTGATTAAGGATCATTTTGACCATGTGCTTAGGTTTATGCTTTCATCTAGCGTTTGGTTCCTGAAATACCTTAAGCAAATTAACAACGATATCAAGGAATCTGAGGAGCAACTTGAACGTTCAATCCGCAATGAGGAGCTACAGGATTTGCTTAGAATTGAAAAAAGTTTGGTGTTCTTTACTACCTCCCTCAAGGGTAACGATATACTACTGCATAGAATAAAGAATCTGCGCAGCTATCGCGATACGTATAACCCGGAACTTTTGGAAGATGTTGAAATTGAACTTCGTCAGGCTCAGGAAACCACCAGTGTTTACTCCGACATCCTCAGCGGCATGATGGATGCCTATGCTTCGGTTATATCCAACAACCTTAACATAGTGATGAAGCGCCTAACCTCTATATCTATTGTGCTGATGATTCCCACACTGATTGCAAGTTTTTATGGTATGAACGTACCCAACAAGTGGGAGGAAAATCCTTGGGCTTTTGGCATAATTGTAATCTCGTCGCTTTTGATTTCTTCAGCGGCAATTCTTATTTTTAAACAAAAAAAGTGGTATTAGCTCCTCCGGCCGAGTGCTTTATTTATGGCATCGTTGATTTGGTTTATATCAAAGGGTTTTTGAATGTAACCCGTTATCCATCCTTCATTTATAGCCTCAATGACTTGGGGCGAAATATCGTATCCGGTTAAAATATAGCAGTGCAGGCCATGTTTTACTTGTGCAGCTTGGCGGGCAAACTCAAGCCCGTTCATGCCGGGCATCTTCATATCGCAAAACACAATATCGATATCAGGGTTCTGCTTGAGTAGCTCTATGGCCTCAAACCCCGAACGGGCACTTATTACCCGATAGGTTCGCTTAAAATTTACCTCAAAAAGCAGGATGTTGGTGGGTTCATCATCCACATGCATCACACAGATTTGTTTTGAATTTTCCATATACTATATACTTTGGGGTAAAGTTACTGTTACTCGGGTTCCCTTGCCAGGCTCCGATTCAATATTTATGGTCCCTTTATGGTCCCTAATGATGTTAAAGGTGATGGACAAACCGAGTCCGGTGCCAACGCCAGGCTCCTTGGTTGTGAAGAACGGATCGAATATACGTTTTAAAGAATCGGGTTCAATTCCACAACCTGTATCCTCAATAACGGTTATATGATTGTTATTGTGCACCTCAGTTGAAATAGTTATTGTTCCCTCACCAGCTATAGCCTGAATGGCATTTACTAGAATGTTCATAAAGGCCTGATGGATCTGACCCTCATTACAGTAAATGGTATCGGAGCATTCGCAATAGTGGCGCTTGATTTCTATCCTATCACGGTAATGGTTGCCGAGCAGTACCAAGCAGTTCTCAATAATCTGGTGAACATGAACATCGGTGTGCTTGGTGTAATCGGTACGGCTATACTGATTAAGGCTCCTGACAATTTGCGCAGAGCGCTTAACACCTTCCTTAATGGCTTCTATTAATGGTTGAAGTTCTCTACTATGAATTAGGAAGTTTTCATTTATAAATGATTCTATTGCGGTAATCCCTCCCTGAATGAAGTTTAGGGGATTGTTAATTTCGTGGGCAACACCGGCGGCTAGCAAGCCCAACGATGCCATTTTCTCCGACTGTACAAGCGATTGCTGCGCATTTTTTAAATCGTTCAAAGCAGCAATAAGTTTTTCTCGCTGACTATATAGCTCCTCATTGGCTGCGCTAAGTTCTTCGTTAACAGCTTCCAGTTCCTCGGTACGCTCCTTTACCAAAATCTCAAGATGGTTTTGGTACCTCTCCAGCTCCTCTTGTGCTTTTTTAATATCTGTAATGTCAATAGAAATTCCTCTTAAGCCAGTAACAACACCATTTTCAATAATTGGTGATGAGTAAACCAGAACCGGGAATTGCTCGCCGTTTTTTCGTTGAGCAATGTATTCTATACCCCCTGTTAGCTTACCAGCAAACCTTTTTTTAACGTTTTCTATTGCCATATCGCGATACTCAGGGACAATGCTTCCAAAAATATTAACCCCTTTTTTATAGTCCTCCCAGGAGTAGCCCATATTTTCCAAACCAAATTTGTTAATGAAGATAACCTTTCCTGATAGGTCAATCTCCCAAATACTTTGCGGAAGCAAATCGGTGAGATCGCGGAAGCGCTTTTCGCTGTTGGCAAGTTTTTCCTGGGCGATTTTGAGCTGAGTAATATCAGTAATGGTTCCAATGTATCCGGAAACTTTTCCATCTTTTTCTTCGGGCAGAGTGTTCCCCAGCACCCACACCACTGAACCATCTTTTCGAAGGAAACGATATTCAGCATAGAATTTTTCCTGCTTACCTACCCGTTCGTACCAGCCATCAATAATTTTTTCTCTATCGTCGGGATGAACGGCTTTAACCCATTCGTTGCCCATGGCTTCATTGGGAGTAAGACCCGTTAGTTCACACCATTGGGGATTCACGTAAGTGGTTTTTCCCATGGCATCGGTGCGATAAATACCAACTGGCGACATATGAGCAAGTGTTTCGAAAAGCTTTTGGGTATATCTGTAGTTTTGTTCGGCTTTTTTTAGTGAGGTAATATCAACCATAGCACCTATGGATCCCACAACTTCCCCTTGAGCATTGTATGCAGGAGCCCCGCTAACCATAAAGCTGATGATTCTGCCATCTTTGGCAATAAAAGGCATTTCATATACTTCTTTATGCCCCTGCTTACGGCGCGTATTTGCTTTTATGATTTCCTGTTGCTTTTCTCCGGGTATAAGTAGCTCATAACTTATTTTACCAATAACCTCGTGGGGGGAGTAGCCCAGTAGCTCCGTGAACCTGTTGTTAACAAAAAGTATTCGGTCATCATTATCCATTAACATTAGTGCCTCATTCAGGCTTTCAACAACTGTACGGTATAGCTGTTCGCTTTCCCTAATTTTTTCCTCTGCCTGTTTCTTTTCAGTGATGTCAATTAAAATTCCTCTGAGCCCTATGGTTTTGGAGCTGTGGTAAACAACGCTGGAGTAATTGATTACAGGAAAAGTAGAGCCATCCTTTCGGAGCGCTAGGTACTCATCATCCGTATTCTGTCCATTGGCTAAGATTTTTTTTATGTTTTCAGCCAGCCGTTCCCTATCCGAAGGAGCAATCATTTGCATGATGTTAACGCCCTGGGCCATATCATCGGGGGTGTATCCAAAGAGCTTAAATCCTACTTTATTAGTATAGGTAAAACGGCCGTTCAGGTCAACTTCCCATACCACCAGGGGTAAAAACTCGGCGAGCTGACGGAATTTTTGTTCGCTAACCTCCAAGGCTTGCTGTGCAATTTTGCGGTCCTCAATGTCACGAACCACAGCCAGGACACATTTTAATCCTGAGATTTTAGTAGCTCGAAGTGAGACCTCAGACCAGAAAGTTGTGCCATCGGCACGTTTGCTATGCCATTCGAAAACCGTCGCGCCTTTTTCAAGGGCTTCTTTAATCCGTTTTTGTGCCCCATCATGATTAAAGGGTTCAATGCCTGATGAGAAGATGTTTACATGCTTACCAACTGCCTCGCTTTTACTTGAGAGTCGGTACATTTTTAGCATGGTTTCGTTAATATCAATAATAATACCTGTTTCAGCGTTGTGAATGAAGATTGCCTCGCTGGTGGAATTAAAAATCTCTAAGTAGTTCCGGTAGCTCTCATCGGCTTTTAAGCGATGGGTTTCAGCCTCATGCAGGGCCGCCTCAATTTTTCTTTCATAGTTCCGTCTTACTATGATGTTGCCAATAAGGTAGGAAATCAACAAAAGGCCAATAACAAAAATAATGGTTGCCACCCAAATCACCTGTTGGGAGCGAGTGGAGGCTTTGCTGATGGGAATTTCGCTTATAACAAGCCAAGGTTTTTCGCTCAGAAAAAGGTTTATGGGGTAGTAGAAACGAAAAACTTTTTCGTTTAGGTAGCCAGAATAGGTTCCTATTGCCACCTCATAGCCCTTAAAGGCCTTAACAACGGCTAAGCTATCGCTGGGGTTGGTGAATGACCAGATGTTTTTCCGAATACTTGCTGTGTCGGGATGCGATACCAAAATACCATTAGGTGAGCTCAAGCAAATAAAACCGCTTTCAAATAATCTAATTTGAGAAATATTCTCCTGAAGATATTTGATATCGATATCAATCCCAGCTACCCCCAGAAAAGTGGAATCTTGCATTATGGGTACCGAAATGGTACAGCCGAAATATACATTGGAATATCCGGTATAACGGAAAAGGTAGGGTTCTGAGAGAACAGGAGAGCATTTCTCTTTGGCCTCGGCGTAAAAAAATGCGTTGTAATTGCTACAGGGAACAGCTTCGGAGTAGAGCTCGCCATTGTCCCTGAAAAACGAAAGGCTAAACCTTCCCTTACAAGGGAACTCTTTTTTGTTAGCAAAAAGCGAATCTTTACCATCAAAGGCATTGGGTTCAAAAAGCACCCATGCTCCTAAGATGAGTGGAGAATTATCAACCAGGATGTTTTTAATTAATTTTTCCACATTATCACGGGCGGCATTCATCTCCTTGAGGAGTAAAACTCTTTGCTGTAAGGAGTTGGCTATAACAAATGCCGAACTAAAATGCATCTGGGTTTCTGTGGCAGTTTGCTGTAGTATTACTTTTGATATCTCCTGTGAGGTTTTGTAAATATGTTTGCGTTGCGATATTGCCAGGTAAATAAACATAAACAAAAACACACCCGCAGCCAATAGGGCTGCAAGTATGGCAATGGTAATTCGTGTTCTTTTTTTACTTTGAAGCATGAAGTAAATAAACACTATACTTTACGTAAATGTAAATGAAATTGTAGCAAAAATTACATTAGTAACTGCAATTTTTTGACAAATCAGGGAAATGAATAGATTGTTTTTTTATAGGATTATAGGCTTTATTACAGAAAAATATGAATTAAGATTATCTGGGGCTTCTGATAGAATTCTTTCGAAAAGTTTAGCAGTAGCCAGGGCGTCGCCTGCTGCTCGATGACGGCTCTCATTACCAATCCCCAATTTGTAACAAATATTTCCCAAGCTGTATGACCCAAAACCGGGGAAGAATCTTCTGCTCAGCTTAACGGTGCATAGTACATCCCTGTGGTACTGGTAACCCAGTCGTAAAAATTCTGCTTGTATGAATCGATAGTCGAAAGGAGCATTATGGGCAACAAAAATGCAATCTTCGGTATGCAGCACTATGTCACGGGCAATTTCGTAAAATTTTGGAGCCTTGGCCACCATTTCGTTGGTAATTCCGGTTAGCTGGGTTATGTAGTATGGAATTCGAACTTCGGGGTTCACCAAGCTGGCGAAATGTTCAATAATTTTCTCCCCATTGTGAATGTAAATGGCTATTTCGATAATGCGGTCGTTACGCCAGCTCCCGCCTGATGTTTCAATATCAACAATTGCGTATGTCAATCTATCTAAAACCTTATTAATATTTGTACAATGATTGCTCCTATTATGGGGAGGGCAAATAACAGATTATTCCAAAAGTTGTCGCGTGCTTCTACAAAGTATGATGAGTAAATAAAACTAGCAGGAATGGCCAGTAGATAAAAAATCTCATAGGAACAGGAGGGTATCAAAATAAATGTTAGAATAATCAACAAAAACAACTGAATGAGAATAGTAAAGTAGCGTCGGATGGCAATCTTTTGCGATGATAAATTGGGGACAACCCTTAAAAGTGCTACCATAAAGGGTAAGCCCAAAAACGAAATAAATATATAAAATGCTATTGGGTCGCTTGTGGGTTCAAAGGGAACAATGAGGTTGGTTATAAAAGTTGTAATAAGAGTATTAAAATCGATGCTGAGCGCAAAGTAAAAGAGTAGAACAAAAAGCCAGGGAACAGTAAAGGCAAATAGCAGCACGAACCATTCCCTAATATCAAACGTCCGTAGGGTTAGCAAGGCAAAAAGTGACCAAATACCAACTGAAACCGATGGGGCATAAATAAGTGATGCTATACCGATTGAAAGGCCGGCACGGAAAATGTTATCGAGCGGGTTACGTTTTTGGTAGGTAGCCATTACATGGTCAATTGCCAGAAAAATAAATATTGAAGCTAACAGTGCGGGATTAAACTTCTGTATGGGAATAAATGCCGATGAAGTGAGCAGGTAGAAGAGAAATGGCAAATAGGTACGGCTTTTAAGTAGAATGAACTTGTTGGTTAGGTTTAGTATAAGAAGCCCTAAAACTATGGAAAGAACCAGTGCTGAAATTTGGGGAAGGGTGTTGTTTTTAGGGAAAATATTAGAAATTATTTTAAAGATTGGTAGGGGAAAACTATCGGCAAGGGAGGAGTAGGAGGCGATTTTTCCGGTTATGGTTTGTAGCCAGGTACCAATAAAAATTAGGATAAAAAGCAGGGCAACCAGAAAAGTGTTTTTGCGCAGTGAGTTTAGTACCATACCCAGAAATTAAAAGTAATTGAGTAAATCCTTCCCAATATCGTTTCGGTAGTACATTGCATCAAAATATATGCAATTAACCAACGAGTAGGAACAATTAAGCGCTTCATTAATACTGTTACCCCTACCAGTGCAGGCAAAAACTCTACCACCAGAGGTTATCGGTTTCCCATCTCTTAAGGCTGTTCCGGAATGGAATAAAATAGCCCCTTGGGGAACTGCTGTATCAATCCTAATATCTTTATACTTTTCATAGGTACCGGGATACCCACCCGATACAATAACCACGGTACTGGCAGTTTGTTGTGATATTTCGAGTTTTACTTTGTCCAATTTTCCATTGCCGCATGCTTCTAACATTTCAAGTAGGTCGGTTTTGATGCGCGGCATCACCACTTCGGTTTCGGGGTCGCCCATGCGAACATTATACTCAATTACGTAGGGATTGCCATTTACATTCATTAGGCCTATAAAAATGAAGCCACAGTAGGGAATGCCATCCGATTTTAATCCGTGGATGGTAGGCTTAACAATCTGCTCTTCTACCTTATTCAAAAAGTTTGATGTGGCAAATGGTACCGGTGAAATAGTTCCCATTCCTCCAGTATTCGGGCCCGTGTCGCCAATGCCAACACGCTTATAATCCTTGGCTTCGGGGAGTATCAGGTACGAATTGCCATCGGTTAGTACAAATACCGATAGCTCTATACCACTCAGAAACTCTTCAATAACCACCTTGCGGCTGGCATCGCCAAATTTCCCTCCAAAAAATTCGGCGAGAGTAGTGCTGGCCTCATCATATGAATTTACAATAACCACTCCTTTTCCGGCAGCAAGGCCGTCGGCTTTTAGAACATATGGGGGTTTTAGTGTTCTAAGAAATTGTTTGGCCTGTTCAAAGGTGCCATTGGTAAAGGTTTGGTAGTGAGCAGTGGGAATGCCATGGCGAGCCATAAATGCCTTGGCAAAATCTTTGCTCCCTTCAAGCATTGCCCCTTGTTGTTGGGGCCCAATAACTATAATATGGTTTACCCTTTCGTCGGTAGCAAACGAATCGTGAATACCCTTAACCAACGGTTCCTCAGGCCCAACAACAAGTAGGTTTATGCTTTTGTCGATACAAAATGCTTTAACTGCTTCAAAACTCAGTGGGTTGATATTTACGTTTTCGCCATGCTGCATTGTGCCAGGGTTGCCTGGGGCAATGTATAGCTTTTCAAGCCAGGGGCTTTGTGCAATTTTCCATGCCAGGGCATGTTCACGCCCACCTGATCCAAGCAGTAAAACGTTTAACTTGTTAGCCATTTGCCGTAGGTTTGTTTGCAAAGGTAGCTATCGCTTTAGAAAATAGAAATTTTTGAAAAATACATTTTTTTGATGACAACCTGTAACTTTTGTTAAAGTAAAGCGTCGTACTTTTGAATATTGATGATACGGGTACCGATTAATGACAGTAGAGGAATTTAACACCTGTGTTGATTTCTACTCCGATGGCATTTACCGCTTTGCGCTCAAGATGCTAAGGTCTGAAGACCTGGCAATGGACGCGGTTCAGGATTGCTTTGAAAAGTTTTGGCGGCACCATCAAAACGTTGAATTCGCAAAGGCTAAATCGTACCTATTTACATCGGTTTACCATGAGGCCATTGATACCATCCGAAAGGAAAAGCGGAAGCATGAGTATGCCGAAGGTGTTCATGAAACATCAACTTCAATTGGATACTCCGATGCCCATGAGGTGGTTAACCGTGCCATTGAAAAGCTTCCCGACATTCAAAAGGCTGTTCTCCTGCTTCGTGATTACGAAGGGTACTCGTACGATGAAATTGCTGAGATAACAGGACTTAGCGGCTCTCAGGTTAAGGTTTATATCTACCGGGCAAGGTTTTTTCTGAAGGAACAGCTGGTGAGCATCGATAATATAATTTAGGAATATGACAATTACCCGAAATAACTACGAGATTTACCTGATTGATTTTATCGATGGTGCCCTCAGCCCTGAACTGAAGGAGGAGTTGATGTTTTTCCTCAAGCAAAATCCCGATATTGCCTATGAGGCCGAAGACCTCTCAGAAATGAAACTTGAAGCCGAACAAGTAGAGTTTTCCTACCCCAAGGAAATGCTTAAACGCAGCGGCAGCTTGCCCCAACCCGATATTTCCCAAGCCGATTACCTTTGCATTGCTGAATTTGAAGGCGATATTACTCCATCGGAGAGCGATCTACTAAAGGACATCAAAAACAGGTATCAACCTATAAGAAAGTTGCTGTCAATATACTACGCAACAAAACTAATTCCTGAAGTTATAAGTTTTCAGCAAAAGGAGCCGCTGAAACGCTCTGGACGAGTTGTTACCCTTAGGCAGATTTATGTAGCTTCGGCTGTTGCTGCAGCAGTTGTGCTGCTATTCCTTATTGGTTCACTCATATTTAGTCGGCAAATGGTTGAAAGCCCCGAAATGATGGCCAATCAAAGCCCCGTTGCTATAGAGCAATCCCAATTGCAGAGTTCACTACCTTTAGCTGATCAGGAAGAAGCTACCTCAAAAAAAGTGCAGCATCAAAACATTAGGAGTAAAAGGGATGAAATCAAAACCGTTAAGGAAGACCACAATTCAACTTACATAGATAATTCAACACTCCAGCCATTAGCTATGCAGCTGCCTAAACCGATTTCGGATATACCCCAAGGCCCAGTGCAAAATGAACTGCATCTCCGAAATGATATTTCTGTGAAGATCTACACAGCTTCGGCCTCGGCACGCGAGTTAACCCTATCCGATTTAGCAGCAATGGGTTTGAGGCGTCTTGCCAAAGGTGTGGGGATAGATGTTGAGGTTAAGGTAAACCCCGACCAAACCAAACGCATAATCGTAGAATCGAAACTGTTGGCTCTTTCTGCAACTATTTCACCTAAAGAAGAATAAAACATGTAACAATTTATGCATTCGGGCGTCGTATGGTAAACAACCGAATGTTAAACCAATACACTAATAAAATCATGAAAAGAGGTTTACTTTTTGCACTGTTGTGCACCGTTGCGATAACACTTTACGGGCAAAATGAGGAGCAGGTTCTTCGTAGCCTTGAGGGCTCCGATACTTTGAAATTGCAAAATGAAAAGGATTCTTCCGAAAAAGCTCCGGTTATTGTTACTATCAAGAAGAGTGTTAAAGTTACAGATGGCGACACCATAGTGGAGGAGCGTGTTGATACTGTTACATCAACTCAAGCAATGTCGGTTGACCCCAACCAGATGGTATGGGTAAACATATCGGGCGATACCGTTAGGGCAGCAAAAGGCGATACCGTTGTGGTTAGGCTTGGTAAAAAGAAAATGGTCATTGTTGACTCAAAGGACAAGACCATCATTGAGATTCCAGAACAGGATAAAAAGGATGAAATAGTTACCTATAAAGAGGTGAAAAAGTTTAAGGGACACTGGTCGGGTGTTGAATTTGGTGTTAATGGATTTATGGATAAAAACCAGTCAATGGTTCAGAGTGGCGACATAGCCTGGTTAGACCTAAAGCAGGAACGCTCGTGGAATACCAATATCAACTTTACTCAGTACAGCATAGGTTTTGGAACCAACAAGGCTGGGCTGGTTACCGGGTTGGGCCTTGAGTTTAACGACTACCACTTCTCAAATCCAATATCCCTTAAGGTTGGGAATGGCGTTACAGTGGTGGATAGCAGTTACATTGATGCGGGATACCGTGTAGATAAAGCCAAACTTACCATGTTGCACCTAATGTTGCCCTTACTCCTGGAATTTCAACTGCCCATGGGCGAAAAGCGCAAGGATAGGCTTTACATATCGGCAGGGATAATTGGTGGAGTTAGGTTAGGTTCTCACACCAAGGTGGTTTACGACGACGGCACACGCCGTAAGGATAAAAATCGTAGCGATTTTAACATTTCCACGCTTCGCTATGGGCTTACCGCTCGTATGGGCTATAAGGGAATAAGGCTGTTTGCCAACTACTACCCGGTTCAGCTCTTCGAAAAGGGGAAAGGTCCTGAGCTATACCCGTTTGCGGTTGGCCTGGTTTTGGTTCCGTTCGATTAGTATGATTTTTTGAGTTGCAAAGGGATCGAACAGCAGGTTCGTTTTTTTTATTTTTGCATTACTTATACCAAGCCATGAATATTAATAATAGCAGTAGCATCGAAGAGGTAATACCCGTTGGCAAAGCCAATCAAAAAGCACTGATGCTACTTATCCCTATTGCTATAGCTGGTTTTTTGCCATTTATTTTGCTTAACGGCCTTAAGCCTTTAGTTCAGGGTATCGTTTTTTTAGGGAGGCATCAGCTTTACTTTTTTGTCGGGCTCTTAGTTACTATTGTCCTTCATGAGTTATTGCATGGCTTAACATGGGCAGCATTTACCCAAAAGGGCATAAAATCGATTAAATTTGGTATTAAATGGCAATACCTTACACCATACTGCCAATGCCTTGAGCCACTTAAAAGATGGCAGTATCTACTCGGTGGTTTAATGCCCGGTTTGGGAACAGGCATTATTCCCATGCTGGTATCGTGGATTACCGCAAATGGTTGGTTATTGTTTGTTTCGGTTTTTCTAACAACGGCAGCTATAGGAGATTTTATGATGATAATTAGGGTGTTAAGGTATTCTTCCAATTGTTTGTTCCTTGACCATCCCAATGAAATTGGATTTATTGTTTTTAAATATTAGAGATAAAAATTGAAAAAAATGAAACGAATGTTCTTTATCAATATTATTGTGGTTACAGCTATTTATTTTGTTGCTGTTTTCCTTGTACGATTTGCAATTGATGTCCTAATACAGCATGAAATTAAAAATATAATAAGTTTCATTTTTGGTAGCATTTTTTTTACTCTGATTTATGGCAGTTTTATGTGGCTTATCGTTAAGGGAAACATTAGGTACATCGATTCTGATACTTTTAATGAACCCACCTATGGCCATGCTTTAACCGATGAGGTGGTTGCCAATCTCAGCAGTTCGGATTTATTTGTCAAAAAGTTTTCTCTACTTTACAAGATAGCCAGAGTTTCTACCGATGGACGGGCGGTTAAGTTTTATACAAATAGCCCTCTAAACAAATGGGATATTTGTGGTGTTGCATACTGGCTCCCTAATGGCAGAGTTAAAGTGATAATTTTCCCATTAATTGGTTTTTCCCGAAATGCCGATAAACGTTTACAAAAGGAACTGAACAGGATTAAGGTGCTATTGGCGTAACTTTCGCTGGTTTACCAGTTGCTCAATTTTCCTGTAAATTTCTATTGTTTTGATACTATCAGGTAAGTTAAAAATTAACTTCAGGTTATTTTTTTGTGTTATAGCTACCAGTGGTGAGTTCAAAGTGTTAACCAGAAGGCGACACCTCCCCAGGCTATCGACATTAAAATAACCCTTGTTAACGTTGCCCATGCTAAAACCATTGGTGCGCAAAACTATTTGGGGTAGCTTATTCAATAGTTCTAACTTTTCTATTTCATTTACTTTGATTTTGGTACCATACATTCCCGAGAATTCAATTTGGTCATTATTAATGCGTATACTGGTGGGGTACAGCCCATAACCGATGATCGACATCAAGGCTACCGCTGCAATAGCCGGTACAATGTAGCGACCCTTGCCCGTTTGGTTTTTGTCGTATTTTCTTGATTTGATTAGGATTAGGCCGACACCGGGAAACGACACAATAATGCTAAGGCTTTGAGCAATAATGGTTAGCCCAATCCAGTGCAGAAGCGGATACCCGCCAATTATGGTAAGCCCCATTGCTACAAATACCCTCTGCATGTAGCACGACAGGCCATTGATATCAACCTTTTTCTTTTCCTCTGCGGACATGGTATTGTAACCTGCAATGGAATTGGGGACATGCCTTACCAAAAACCCAATTCCTATGAGGGAAAGTCCAAAAACGAAGTTAAAAATTGCCATATTGCTATGATAATATTTACCAATGTATGTATTCAAAAGTATAAAATAACAGTACCTGAAGTAAGCTGAACGTTTAAAAAAGCCAAAGAAAATGACTAAACGGCGATGGGCACTAATACGTTAGGTATAACCTTGCCCTGTATCGTTGATTCCTCAAAGGATAAGTTACACGGCTAAGGGCAGAAGCACCACCAGAATTGAGTGTTTTAGTTTTGTGCATCCAAGGAATGGATGAGAGCAACCAGTTAATCGAATAAATCTATACCATGGTCAAGTAAAAAAACTAACTTTATTTAAACAGTAATATTAAATCATTTAACAGTTGGCATCCAAAAGCAAATTAATTTCAATATAAAGATCAGCACCAATTTGGTATGTAGCTATAGTTAACTAAAAAGGGATATTTTTGTAGCCTTATGGTAGAAGGAAGTGGTTATGGATAATAATATTGAGCACCGGGTGGTTCTGGCGCTTGTAATGTTTACTTCGTTTATTACTCCCTTTATAGGGGCGGCGGTTAACCTTGCCCTACCAGTTATAGGGCGTGAATTTGACCTTAACGCTGTGGGGCTGAGCTGGGTAACCATGGCTTACCTTATTTCATCGGCTGTGTTTTTGGTCCCGTTTGGGAAATTGGCCGATATTACAGGGCGAAAACGCATATTCTTTATTGGAAATGTTGTGTTGGCCCTATCATCACTAATGGCTGCCTTTGTGGATTCCGGTGTTTTGCTTATTGTTTTTCGTGCCCTACAGGGTGTAGGCAGCTCCATGATGTTTGCCACCAGCATTGCCCTTATAACATCGGTTTACCCAACAAACATGAGGGGTAGAGCTATTGGTTTGAATGTAACCGCGGTTTACGTGGGATTATCGGCTGCACCCATTTTGGGTGGCATGCTCATAGAGGCATGGGGTTGGCGAAGCCTGTTTTACGTGCCGGCAATTATGGGAATACCTGCCGTTGCCATTGCCATTTCCACCATTAAGGGTGAATGGGCCGAGGCCCGTTGCCAACGATTCGATATGTTAAGTTCGGTTGTTTTTGTACTGTCAATGTTTGCCCTGATGTATGGTTTTTCGCAGCTGCCAAAATCGTATGCCATTTTGATTACTTTCTTGGGGATTGCTGGTATGGCAGTTTTTATCCGCTGGCAAATTCGTTCCGATGTGCCGCTTTTTAACGTTAATCTCTTTGTTGGTAACAGGCTTTTTGCACTTTCCAATCTGGCTGCGCTCATTAACTATGCCACCACATTTGCCATTACATTTATACTCAGCCTTTATCTTCAGTACATAAAAGGGTTAAGCCCACGTGGGGCGGGGATGCTGCTGGTAATTCAACCGTTGGCCATGGCACTTGTTGCCTCATGGTCGGGAGCCCTGTCCGATAGGTATAATCCCGGTAAAATTGCTTCGGTCGGTATGGGCATTATTGCCATAGGCTTAGCATTGCTAACGCCAATTGGCTTACAAACATCAACCTTCTACATAGGTTCAGTATTGCTGCTGGTAGGCATAGGCTTTGGACTTTTCTCATCGCCAAATACTAATGCCATTATGGGCTCGGTTGATAGGCAGCATATGGGGCTGGCATCGGGAACTGTAGCAACCATGCGTATGGTGGGACAAATGTTCAGCATGGGCATTGCCAGTATGATACTGCATATCTACATGGGAAAAAACAGCATAACGCCTGCTTACTTTAAGCCGTTCATTTGGGTAGCAGGCACAACCTTAGCAGTTTTTGCCGCTTTAAGTTTATTCGGTATATGGGCATCGTTAGCCCGAAATAAGGAGTAGTGCAAATTTAATCCCCCCAATCGTCGTTTTCTTTTATAAGGTTGATAAGCTCATCAATAGCCTCTTCCTCTGGAATGTTTTTCTTGACCACCTTTTTGCCCTTGTAAAGGGTAATGCGACCGGGTCCGGCACCCACATAGCCGTAGTCGGCATCGGCCATTTCGCCGGGGCCATTTACGATGCAGCCCATTACTCCAATTTTTAGGCCTTTGAGGTGCGAAGTTGCGTTTCGAACCTTTTGCAGCGTTTGCTGTAGGCCAAATAGCGTACGGCCACAGCCGGGGCAAGAGATATACTCTGTTTTGGTTATTCGGGTTCGGGCAGCTTGTAAAATGGCGAAGGCTGTTGAAGTAACTGTTTGTGGATTTTGATTGGGTGCTTCAATCATTACACCATCAATTAGGCCATCAATAAGTAGTCCTCCAAAATCCGATGCTGCCTTTAGTTGAAATAGTTCCCTGTCGGAATCAATGTAGCTGCGGATTGCAATTATTGGTGCGGTTATGCCTTGCCGCATCAGCTCAATAACAGCGGCACGCTGCTCGGCAAAACCATTTGCATTAGATGTTGAAATGAGCAAAATTGCTTGGCTATCAACCTTTAGCTTTGAGGTTAAATAGCTATTCCATATGTCATTGTAACATATGTTGATAATAGAGCTACCGATGTGATTATTGTTTAGGTATTCATCCACGGTCATCAATTTCATTTCAGGGGTGTGCTTCGATACTATGGGAAGTCCTTTAAAGACATCGATATCTGGTTTATATTCGGGTATTAAAAAGAGATCGGGGGCAGCATCGGTTCTGTTCCAGCAGTTATCAGTTGTGTTGAAGTACCAGCCCCACTGTTCAAGGGTTGATGGGGTAATGGGGGCATCAACCCTTGCCAGAACCACCGGGGGTTGTTTCCCTCCTACAGATAACCCCTGAATGATTTCTCTATGGCTGTATTCATAGGGGTTGTATGGGAGTTCAGTAATGGGTCGTATTGGCGGATTGGTTTTTCTCTCTTCAAAGTAGCCGACCAGTTTTTTGGCAACGGGAATCTCGTTTTCGGGGTCTTCGGTTAGCGATACCCTTATGGTATCGCCAATGCCATCGGCAAGCAAAGAGCCTATACCCACTGCTGATTTTATACGGCCATCTTCACCATCGCCAGCTTCGGTTACACCAAGGTGAAGCGGGTAGTGCATGTCCTCGCTTTCCATGGTATCAACAAGCAATCGAACGGCTTGCACCATAACCCGTGTATTACTCGATTTCATTGAGATAACCAGTTGGTTGAAGTTATGCCTACGGAATATTCTGAGAAACTCCATGGCCGATTCCACCATTCCGGCAGGGGTATCGCCGAAACGACTCATAATTCTGTCTGAAAGCGAGCCATGGTTAACCCCAATACGTATGGCCACATTGCGCTTGCGGCATTGCTCAATCAGTGGAAGCAACTTTTCCTCAATCTTGTATAGCTCCGCCTGATACTCCTCGTTGGTATAACTTATGGTTTCAAATTTGGCGCGCGGGTCAACAAAATTACCAGGGTTGATGCGTACCTTTTCCACATGCTTTGCAGCCTCAAGGGCTGCTGCTGGATTAAAATGAACATCCGCTACCAGTGGTACATTATAACCACGGTTAACCAATTCCTGCTTGATGTTTGCCAAATTAGCTGCCTCGCGGGTACCCTGTGTGGTAATGCGAACATACTCAGCTCCAGCCTCGATAGTTTTGATACATTGTTCAATGGTAGCCTGCGTATTGTTGGTATCGGTGGTAGTCATGGTCTGAACCCTTACGGGATTTTTACCCCCCAATGGGGTAGTACCTACCATTACCTCGTCGGCCTTGCGTCGGGTATATTCGGAAAAGTTCTTGATGTAGCTCATTTTTATTCTATTCTGTAAATCAAGATATGAATCCCTAAAAAACGTAAAGGGTTCAAAAAACAAATGCAAAGTAAGCTTTTTATTCAATAATGGTTTACCCCTTATTAGCAGAATTAAAATGAAGCTACTTTAAAACAAGCTATATTTGTGAAAAATATCGATATGGAAGGAACCCGATTACAAAAGGTTAGCCGATTGCTGCAAAAGGAACTGGGAGAAATTTTTCAGCGCGAGGGGGCAGTGCGTTTCCCTGCTAAAATGATAACTGTTACACAGGTAAGGGTTAGCCCCGATTTGGGTGTTGCAAAAGTGTACGTTAGCATATTTCCATCAACCGATAGCAATAAAACCATTGAGCTAATAAGAGAGAGCGCACGTTTTCTTCGAGGCGAGCTAGGAAAACGGGTTAGGCATCAGCTTCGGGTTATTCCTGAACTGATATTTTATGTAGATGATTCGCTGGACTACATCGAAAACATCGATCGCCTATTAAAGGAGTAACCGTTCATACCCATGATTAGCAGAATTGTATCGCTTGTAACCCGGTTTATTCCCAGGCACTATCTACAACTGTTTGCTGCTTTTTTTCTAAAGGTTATAGGCTTATTTTACAGGGGAAATCGTTTTGAAGATCCGATTGATGGTGTAAAGTACCGCAAGTTATTGCCCTATGGCCGTTTGGTGGTAAGGAAGAATGCACTTGCCCCAAATTCCATGTCGCTGGAGCGCCATCGACTCATTTGGCTATATCTAAAAACCCGAACCGATTTTTTTGAGGCATCCCTTCGGATGCTACACGTTGCACCGGAGTATTGTTTTATAAAGCCTTTCAGGAAATTAAAAAATATTGACTACATTACGGCCGACCTGGTATCGCCTTGGGCCGATGTGAAGCTCGATGTTCAGCAAATGCCCTTCCCCGATAGCTCATTTGATGTGGTTATGTGCAACCACGTTCTGGAACATGTTGACAATGACCTGCAAGCCATGCATGAAATTTTGCGCGTTCTCAAACCCAGCGGTTTTGCTATTTTACAGGTTCCCATGGACTTGAACATGGAACATACACTCGAGAATCCAGAATACAATACCCCAGAGCTTCGAGAAAAGTATTACCAGCAACGCGACCACCTAAGGCTTTACGGCAGAGATTATGCGCAGCGTCTCAAATCTGCCGGTTTTGATGTTCTTGAGGATGATTTTGTAAAGCAACTTTCGGTTGCCGAGGTGGAACGGTACGCATTGCCCAAGGATGAGATTCTCTACATTGCTCGTAAAATTTAAGAAAAATGAATGTGGCTCTTTACATAGCTCGTAGGTACCTGTTTGCCAAGAAATCGCACAACATCATAAATATCATCTCTATAATTTCAGTTATTGGAGTGGCTACAGGGGTTACTGCCCTTGTGGTGGTTCTATCGGTGTTCAACGGGTTTGATTCGCTTATTGCCCAGTTGTATTCAAACATTGATGCAGACTTGAAGATTGTCCCCGTTGAGGGAAAGGTTTTCAGAATTGATTCTTTGCCTTTTGAAAGAGTTCGTAAGCTACCAGATGTTGCAGTTTTTGCCGAGGTGCTTGAGGAAAATGCACTTTTTCGCTATCGCGGTAAGCAGCATATTGGTGTAATCAAGGGCGTTAGCCTGAACTTTTCTGAGTTCACCGGTTTGACCAGTAAGATTATTGATGGTGAATTTAAACTTTGGCGGGGAAGCCAGCCCATGGCTGTCATGGGCGAAGGGGTTGCCTATTACCTGAATGCCAATTTGGCCCATTTTGATCCATTAAGCATTTACATACCCCAAAGGGGACGAAGCATTTCGCTCGATAGGGCTTTTAACCGAAAGGTTATTATGCCATCGGGGGTATTTGCTATTGAACAGGAGTTTGATGCCCGCTACGTAATAGTGCCGGTTGAATTTGCCCGCTCACTTCTGGCCTACGATTCAGTAACTGTGAGCGCAGTAGAAATCAATCTAAATTCGAATGCTAATGCTAAACGCTTAAAGAGTGAGGTAGAAATGATTTTAGGGAGTGGTTTCAGGGTACTGGACCGTTACCAGCAGAATGAGTCGCTCTACCGAACCATGAAGTCCGAAAAGTTTACCATAGCGCTAATACTTGTACTAATTTTAGTTATTGCTTCATTCAATATTGTGGGCTCATTATCAATGCTGATAATTGATAAACGGAGCGATGTGGAAACTCTTAAGAGCCTTGGTGCCAGCAACCAATTCATTCAAAAAATTTTTCTTTTTGAAGGGATGTTAATTTCGATAGGAGGGAGTATCATTGGAATACTACTGGGACTTTTCACCTGTTGGCTTCAAATCAACTTTAAGTTGATAAAGCTGGAAGGGCGTGGAAACTTTATTATCGATGCCTACCCCGTTGAGGTGCAACTTACCGATTTAGCCATTATTTTAATAGCTGTAATAACCATAGGATATTTAGCCTCCCGGTTTCCCGTTAGGATAATTACCAAAAGAATTCTGGAAGTTAAGCCGCAGTAAGTAAGTTTTCATTAAAAATCTTGTTTACTATAATTAGCCGTTAATGAATTCCTGCTTCTCTATAAATAATGAAAACCCCAATTTATTCGGGGTTTTCATTAAGTTATGTGCTCAAACAATTTGAATGATTATTGAGAAATAGACATCAGCTCCTTAACTGCTGCCTCAAGTTGCTGGTCACGTCCATATGGGGCAGTAGAAGGTTCGTTCATAATAACTAAATCGGGAACGGTTTCGATGTTTTCCATCCATTGCCCTTTCATATCCTTTGCACTAACCGGAACCATTCCCCAGCGCACCTGACCATCCTGAAGAGTTTCCCATCCGGCAAAGCTACAAGTTCCGGGAACGGGCATGCCGATTAGTTTTCCAATACCCAGTTGTTGGTAACCACAGGCAAAGCAGCTGCCATCGCTGTAGTTTGCTTCGTTAACAAGAGCTACTGTGGGCTTTGTCCAACGGAACGTTGGTTCGGCGCCAAGTTGCCTGATATGATTATGGTATTCAATGAACTGTGTGCCGGTAAAGAACATTGCCAAATCCGACACCAGGTCGCCTCCACCATTAAAACGGGTATCCACAATAATTCCCTTTCGGTTGTAGTACTTGCCCATCATTTCGCCGTAAATGTTACGATAGGGGCCATCGCTCATGCCGGGGATGTGGACGTATCCAAGGGTACCACCACTGAGGTTTTCTACCTCGTCGGCATTACGCTTTACCCAACGACGATAAAGTAGTGATGCTTCCTGCGAAAGGCTGATGGGTTTAACGGTAACCTGACGTTCGCCAGTTGAGCCTGGTTCAAGTAGGGTGAGCAGCGTAAAGGTATTTGCCTTACGGTTTAGGTAGTAGGCCCAGTCCCTATTCTGTGCAATTGGTTCACCATCGATGGCAGTAATTATAGAACCCGGTTTGATGTTTAAATCATTTTTGTCGAGTGGACCACCAATTAGTATTTCGGATATTTTTATACCATTGCCGCTGTACGATAAATCGGGGATGATTCCAAGCGATGAGGTTTGATCGGCATTGGGGTCGGAGTGGTAGTAACGGGCGCCTGAGTGCGAAACATTTAGTTCCCCCAGTAGCTCGCTGAGCAGCTCGGCAAATTCGTATCCGTTGCTAATATGTGGAAGAAACTGTTTGTAGTGTTGCGCCATGGCATTCCAATCCACACCATGATAGGTTGGGGTATAGAATCCCTTGCGGGTTCTGTTTGCTACGTGGTCAAACATGGCATTGCGTTCAGCATCGGTATTGATTGTAGCCACAGCCCTAATCTTTAAAGGTTCCACTTTTGCCTTTTCAAAGTCAACCTTTTGGATTTTTCCGTCGGCCAGCACAAAAACATTTTTCTGGGCACTATCGGTATAGAAACGCGCATTTTCGGCATCGAGGTTGATGATCATTTTTGCTTCCTTTTCTCGAATATTCATGGACCAGATGTTGTAGCCTTTATCGAAACGAGCAATGTAGTAAAGGGTTTCTCCATCGGTGCTAAGTAGTGCATCGGTTATATCGGCCGATGATGTGGTAAGGCGAGCCAAACGATACTCCAGTCCGTCAAAATCAAATTTCAAACTGCTGTCGGTTTGGGTTTTATCTTTGCCCTTATCCTTTTTAACGTTTTTAGAGTCCTTTGTTTGCTTTGCTTTTTCTGACTCTTTTTGTTTTTCCTCTATGGCTTTCAAAAGGTTATACTCATCTTTGGTGAGCTTATATCTATCCCAACTTTTGCGGGTAAGAAAAAGTGTGTAAATATCCGATTGACGCTCACCGCTATTGGCATAGCTACGCATTCCATCGCGGGTTGATAGCCAAAGTACCTGCTTTCCCCCGTTTGCCCAACGCGGGCTGTAATCGTCGTATCCGTTCTGAGTAAGATTTATAAATGGCTTACTGCCATCGGTTGGTAATGCAATAACCTCCTGGTTCGACATGGTTGGAGTATATTCAACCAGAAGCCATTTGCTATCGGGGCTCCATGTAAAATACTGGTTACCGTCGCTCATGTAGTAGAGCTCATTTGAGGTGAGCAGGGTGACTGTTGATTGAGTGGTTAAATCCATTACCTTTAGTGTGGTGCGATCCTCTATAAAGGCCAACTTCTTTCCATCGGGCGATGGGAGTGGCTGGTAATTGTCATGGTCGTTCGCAATTAGGGGTTCCTCTTTTATTAATGTTGATGCAAAAAAGAAGGGTTCGTCTTCACGAATTTTTGAAGCCTTAAAAATTTGCCATTTCCCATTGCGTTCGCTGGCGTAAATCAAACTTTTGCCATTAGGCATAAACGATACAAAACGTTCCTGTTCGGCAGTTTGCGTTATTCGCTTTGTGAAAGAGCCCTCGGTAGAGGTAATAAACACCTCGCCACGGGCAATAAATGCCACTTCTTTGCCATCGGGTGAAGCTGCAACCTCGCGGATGCTTTCGTTAAGATACACAAGTTTTTCGGGATTTTGAACAACATCGTTGCTAATAGTAATGCTAACCTCTTTTGGTTCCTCTGAGCCATGTTTAATATAGATAGAACCATCAAAGCTAAAGCAAAGTATGCCATTGCTGCTAATACTTAAAAAGCGTACCGGATGAGTTTTAAAAAAGGTTACCTGTTTAATATCGTTGGGGTTACCGATGGATAGAGAGTAAACGTTAAAGTTCCCGTTGTCTTCTCTTAAAAAGTAAAGCTGCGTGTTATCAGGTGCAAAAACGGGATTTCGGTCTTCACCCTTAAATGTTGTGAGCTGGGTGTACTTTTGGTTATGGACATCATACAACCATATATCGCGGGCAATGCTCGACTGATGGTGCTTTCGCCATTCATTTTCGCCACCTTTTTTGTCGTGAAAGGCAAAAAACAATCCATTCCCTGATACCGAAACGGCTTCAGCCGGAACGGGTAGCACCTGTTTGACTATGCCACCGGTAATGGGTACAAGGTACAATTCAGGTTGCGATAATGTGGGGTAAAGCCTGCTGGGTGAGGGGTCGTGTCGGGTTGCGCCAAAAATAATGGCCATATCGTTGGAGGTAAATGAGTAAGGATACTCATCTACAGAGTGGAAGGTGAGCCGTTTTAGCTCTCCGCCGCTTGCCGCAGCTAAAAATATGTCCATGTTGCCGTAACGGTTCGATGCGAATGCAATTTTCTCCCCGTTTTTACTCCAAACCGGCATAAAGTCGTGGGCGGGGTGGGTAGTGATTGCAGTTGCTTTTCCACCCGTGGTGGGAACTGTGTAAATATCACCCTTGTAAACAAAGGCAATTGTTTTCCCGTCGGGCGAGATGCTGGGGTAGCGGTACCATTCCGCTCCATTTTGAGCCGAAACGGTTAGCAAAACCCAAATGTTGAGAATAACAAGAACTATTTTTTTCATTCGTATAAAACATTTAGTTGGCTAATTATTAATACTTTATATTTTTAGTTTTAGTTGTCTTTATTGAGCACATGGAACATCCTTAATTAGTAAATTGGTGTTTCATTTTATTCTACAATGGTATTTAAGTTTAATCTAAATTGATATAAATAGTTTAATCTAGTGATTGCAAATTAGTAAAATAGATACTTTATGCTATATTGTAAAAATATAGTATTTTTGAATATAAATAGCTCATTTATGTTTTCCTTTTATGCTACTGAGCAGGTTTATTCTCAACATAGCAAATTAAAGTTGAGATTTGAAGCTATTCTATATTTCATACTTTCTGGAAAGTATTCTGCAAAATTTTTTTTATTTATTATATCAGTTTTGTCTTTTATCAGGATACTTGATGGATTCCCTTCAAAATATATAGCCCGAAAGATGTCGTGTAGCAATTCTATTCAGGACATAAAAAAAATAATTACACACGGCTACCAACAGCGTTTATATAGCTGTTTACAGCCCGTTGGTTCAACCTACACTAACGAACAATACGTTTTTAAACTTCTTGATGATATAAAAAAAGTAGATGTTACGGGTTTTTCGCACGTAATGATTAAGGCTGAAGACTTTATTGATCCCCGTGTTTTGAAACTCGTTTCAAGCGATGGCTTGTTGAATAAGCAGGATGGTGAGCAGTTTACCAAATTTTCAAACTTTTGCAATGAACTTTGCTTAAAAGCTTCCACTAATGGAGTCTCTATAGTTTATTACACAATGCTGTCAAGTTGTTCTTCTGCATTACAAGCAATAACTCAAGAGTTTATGGCTAAATATAATACCGAAAATGTTACGGTATTTCAATTATTCCAGTTGTGTCATGCCAATTCACTCCAAAATATTGTTCAGCTAGTTCAAAGTTCAAATAGTAAAGGGTTTACTCCAGGTATTGCAATTGCTAAGTACATGTCCGAAGATTATCATCCTAAACAAGTTATGAAAAAAGGCCCCAATGAATTAGACCGTGATTTCCAGAACAACTATGTTTGTAAAAGCTATCAATTAATTAAAAGAACATTTTATGAGGTTAGCAAGTATTTGCTAAATAATATTGATAATCTTTCAATCTTTATAATCAGCCATAACCTCGATAACTTGCTTTACCTTGCCTCGCTTATGGAGAGCATGGGTATTAGTCCAACCTGCAATCGTATTGTAATTTCCCAAAGATATGGAATGACAGACCATATCAGTTCAAATTTGGCTGCCAGGGGTTACCGTACGGCTCAGATTGTTCCCCTTTGCAATAATGATGAATTTATCGGATATCTTCGGAATCTCTACCTCATCGATCCCTCGTTAACCAATATTTTTGCTGAAAAGTACTACTCAATAAGAAAAGAGCTGCGCCAACGAAAATTTGAGTACAATAATTAAAGCTTGATAAAATGAAGTTCGATAATCAGGATACCGTTTATGGATTGCATTCCCTGAAATTGGTTATGGCAGTGGTGGTAATAGTCATAATAGTGTTGATGCTGCTTACTTCGGTGGCCGATATTGTTGAAAATGTTATTGGTATAAATCAAAATTGGCTATTTGCTATAGTTATTGCCGCATATATGATGTTTTTTGCCTATTTTATTTGGCAGGGGGCCGCTTACTTTTCATATAACGATGAAGGCGGGAAGTTGACAATACGAACCTTTAAGCTACACCCCTGGGGCGGGGAAAAAATATCCATTGAAGTTTCGCTCTCCGAATTTTACAAGTACGAAATTGTTCGGAAATGGCCGAGGCGTGAGCTAATCATCTACGTTAAAAAGGGAAACAAAATAATGAAGTATCCCCCCGTTTCGGTGGTTTCGCTTACTGGCAAGCAGTACGATAATCTAATAAAAGCGCTCGAGAGCCTTTAAAAATATTTTTTAATGGCTAATAATGAGTTAATATACCGGATAGCAATAGAGCTAATTCCCAAGGTTGGCAGCATTACTACTAAGCGTTTAATTGCATACTGTGGTAGCGCCGAGATGGTTTTTAAACAATCGAAAAATGCCCTTCTCAAGATACCGGGAATTGGTGAAACCATTGCACACCAGGTGGTAACTCAGCAGGTGCTTTCGCTGGCCGAAAAGGAGGTAGAATTTATTGAACGATACAAAATTCGTCCCCTCTACTTTACCGATTCCGATTACCCTGAGCGCCTCAGGCAGTGCGAGGATGGTCCGGTAATCCTTTACGTGAAAAGCAACTGTGATATAAATTTCAATGCCGATAAGATAATAAGCGTTGTTGGAACACGAAAAGCTACAGCATATGGAAAGCATGTATGTGAGGAAATAATCTCAGGCATTGCTCAAAAAGGTTACAATGCTATAGTGGTTAGCGGTTTGGCCTATGGAATCGACATTACTGCCCATAAGGCAGCCCTAAAAAATGATTTGCCCACCATTGCAGTTCTGGGACATGGGCTTAATACCATTTACCCTTCGGTTCATCGAAATATTGCTCGCAATATTGTGGGAAAGGGTGCTCTTGTAACCGATTTCATTTCGGAAACACTTTTCGACAGAAAAAACTTTTTACGCCGCAACCGTATTATTGCTGGGTTAGCCGATGCCACCATTGTTGTGGAAAGTGCTCTTGAGGGTGGGGCTCTGGTTACCGCCGATATTGCTAACTCCTATAATCGCGATGTCTTTGCTGTTCCTGGTAATGTGGATGCTATTTATTCACAGGGCTGCAATATGCTTATAAAACAAAACAAGGCAGCACTCATTGAGTCCGCCGATGATTTAGAGTTCTACCTGGGTTGGAAACCTTCAACAAATAGCCCCCAGGTTAAGCAATTTACCATTGATTTTAGTAGTTTCTCTCTAGAAGAACAAAAAATTCTAGATTTCTTAAAGAACAATGGTGAAAAAAACGTTGATTTGATTGCTCTGGCGACGGGCTTACCGGTTTCAAAGGTATTATCGTTGCTACTTAACCTGGAATTTAGCGGAGCGGTGCTTAGTAAGCCTGGTAAGGTTTTTGGCCTTAAGAATAGTTAACGTTTTTTGTTTGGTAAACTAAAAGCGATGCAAATGAAAAAGATTGTTTTCTTTAAAAAAATTTGGGATTGGTTTCAGCGAATCCAAAAATTTATTTTACACGATATATGGCGAATGCATCTCGATGAGCTCCCGCCCAAACTCAAGTGGCCCTTTAAGTACTTGCGGGTTTTGCTCATCGCTTTGCGGGGCTTTTATGAGGACAAGGTAATTATCAAGGCGTCAGCATTAACCTACTATACGCTAATGTCCATTGTGCCTGTTTTTGCTATGGCCTTTGGTATTGCCAAGGGTTTCGGTTTCGATCGCTATCTTGAAGATCAAATAAAAACCCAATTTAAGGGGCAGGAAGAGGTAATGACCCGTGTAATAGAATTTGCAAACTCGCTACTCGCCCGTACCGGTGGTGGAATTATTGCCGGGATTGGTGTTGTTGTGCTTTTCTGGTCGGTAATTAATGTGCTTTCCAGTATTGAGCATGCCTTTAACGATATCTGGCAGATAGAGAAGCCCCGTACGTGGATACGCAAATTTACTGATTACCTTTCAATTATGCTTATTGCACCCATACTGCTTATTGCCTCCAGCAGTATTCATATCTACCTGGCAACTACGGTTACTACAATTGCCGAGAAGCACGAAGTGGTAAGCTATATTAGCCCTTTTATAATCGATTTGTTTCAGTTAATTCCCTACCTGCTAATCTGGATCCTGTTCAGCTTCATTTATATTTCGATTCCCAATACAAAGGTTTCGTACCCTTCAGGAATAATTGCTGGAATTATAGCTGGTTCTGGATATGTTATTTTGCAATGGGTTTATATAACGCTTCAAGTTGGCGTGTCGCGTTACAATGCCATATATGGTAGTTTTGCGGCATTACCACTTTTTCTTATTTGGTTGCAAACCAGCTGGCTGCTGGTTCTATTTGGTGCCGAGATTTCATTTGCCTACCAAAATGTCGATATGTATGAGTTTGAGAAGGAAACAACCTATATTAGCCACCGAAGCCGTAAAATGTTGGCCATTCTGTTACTTAGCATAATTGTCAAACGATTTGTAAACGGCGAGAAACCCCTTACCTCCTTGGAACTTTCCAAGAGCCTACAAATTCCTCAACGATTAATGCGCAACCTGCTCGATATCATGATTGACTGTGGCTTGGTTAATGAGGTTGTGCAAGCCAATAATAAAAATTATGCCTATCAGCCTGCCCTTCATGTCGAAAATCTTACGCTTGCTTATGTTGAGGATAAAATCGATAACCATGGCTACGACCTTGAGCCCAATATCCCCGAAATGGTAAATATTCGAAAGGTTTGCGATGCTTTTAACGAACGGTACGCCGAACTCACATCAAAAACACTACTAAAAAACGTGTAGGTTAACGGGTTTACCAGTGAAAATTTTTGGCTCTGGCTTTATTCTTTATAGTAAGTGCCTGGAGTTTATTCATAATTACAAAATTACAGAGCAATAGGTTTAAAGCCGATGGGGAAGCCATGCAGGCTCAAACTAGTTCTTTAAATATATTTATTTATTCGCTAACTGTTTGATTTGTACTACTTCTTACGCTATTACTATTGCGCAGGGATTTGATGGTTATATTCCTTTATATCATCTTAATAAATATTCAGAGCAATACAGGTAAAAATTGATTGGGGAGGAGAATTGTGAAAATAGGATGCCATTCGCCTTGCAGCTATTAAAAAAATATGGAAAGGATTTTTTCTGAATAGTGAAAGTATGATGGCATTGCCATTAGTTATTGTCTTTGTTGTAACGTTGATGGTGCTTTACTATAGAATTTTGTGGATGCTGTACCTTTGGGGGTTAGAAGTGTGAATGTAAAAGATTTGCAGCGTCAAGCAATTGATATGCTTGCTGTGTGTGAAAATTTTTTTAGTTTGTCAATTTGATTTTGGGAAGCACACAGGAACTGCTGAAACAGTAAATGATTATTAATTTTAACTAGTGCTTTGCCATTTGCCGGCCATTTGGCCGCAAGCTGCTCCCGTTTCATTTCCCTTTGAATGACGAATAGTCCAGAGCACACCGTTTTGGTTTAGCCAGGAGGTAAACCTATAGAGCTCCTCTTTTTCGGGCTTATTAAATTGGGCTGCGGGATGCTCGTTCCAGGGAATAATATTTAAATGATACTTCAAGCCTTTTAGTAGCGCTGCAATTGCTTTGGCATGCTCCTCGCTGGTGTTTATACCGCTTAGGGCTACGTATTCAAACGATAGCCTCACGGGCTTTTTAAGTGGATACCTCTTCAAAATATCTATTACTCTCTCAATTGGGCTGCTATTTTCAACCGGCATCAGCATTGCCCGTTCCTCAGGAAATGGCGAATGTAAGCTAATGGCAAGGTTGCAGGGCTGCTTGCTTAGAAAAGGTTCAAGTTTATTTGCAATTCCTACGGTAGATAGTGTGATATTTGCCTTTCCTAGGGCAAGCCCCCAGTTGGCAGTAAATATTTCCAGCGCTTTTTCAATAGCATCGTAATTGTCGAATGGCTCACCCATACCCATTATAACCAATCGGTTAATGCTTTTACTTTCGGGGACAACCAATACCTGATCAACTATGCTACTGGTATCCAAATTCCCCATAAAACCTATGCTTCCGGTCATACAGAACCGGCAACCCATTCTGCACCCCGATTGGCTGGAGACGCAAAGTGTTTTTCGCTTACCATTATCCATGAATACGGATTCATAGTACTGCCCATTGGGATTTGTTAAGAGGTATCGAGTGGAACCATCGGTACCAGGAAAACTATCAATTCCTATAGCATTGCTGATTTCATATCCTTCTTGCTCCAATTCTTTCAGGATTCTTTTGGGTAAATCATTTATCTCTGAGAGTGATTTTGCCCTTTTGCGGTAAATCCATTTAGCGATGACATAACCGTATTCACCTGGAGCACCAAGCACAGTGGCCAGTGCCGATAGCTCTTTTGAGGTAAGTCCGGTTAATGGCTTCTTTTCAATCATACTACAAGTAAAAACAATATGCAAATTTAACTTTTGTTAATGTGATTTTTTTAATATTGATAATGTGCATAGCAATCGGTTTAAAACAGCAGAAGGATGCAATTTGCTCTAATGAATAAGAAAAATGAATAGGTTAACAGTAAATATTTCTTTGTAAATTCGCATCGAGATGATAAAACTTTCAACGATAGCTTACATATTCATGGTGGGTGTATTACTTCTGCTAGCGGATTCCTGTACCCATAGGGCAACCCCTAAAAGCGTAAAGGTTGACAAAACCCGAAAGATAAAGTGCCGATGCAGTAAACCTAGGGTCTCACAAAAACATCTTCAGGTTATGCCAGAAAATTTTTATTGGTAAATTTTCTAGAAGTTAACCTAAACAATAATTAAAATGAATTTTAACGCAAACATTAAATAAAGATGAGTAACCTTCAAGTAAAGCTGAACAACATTTATCAGTTCGTCACCAGCAATGAGGTGTTTTCTCTTAAGGAGAAAATAAGTAATTGTCAGAAAATGGTGGAGGAAAAAAGCGGAAAGGGAAACGATTTTTTGGGTTGGGTTACCCTACCTGCTGAAATCAATGATGATTTGCTCAAAAGTATCGAAAAGGTAGCTGCAGACCTAGGTGCAAAAAGCGAATTTGTTGTAGTAGTTGGTATTGGTGGCTCCTACCTAGGTGCTAAGGCAGTAATTGAAGCATTGGGAAGCAGCTTCGCCATGTTTGAAAATGGTGGAACAAAGGTCATATTTGCCGGGAATAGCATTTGCGAGGATTTTCACGCGGAACTGCTAAGACTACTCGATAAGCATACCTACTCAATTGTGGTGATTTCAAAATCCGGTACAACCACTGAACCCGCCATAACATTTAGGTTGCTGAAACAGCACCTTGAGAGTAAATTTGGTAAAACCGAGGCTGCCGCAAGGATTGTGGCCATAACCGATAAAAGCAAGGGGGCGCTTAGGAAACTGGCTGATAGCGAAGGCTATCGCACCTTTGTTATTCCCGATGATGTTGGAGGGCGCTACTCAGTGCTTACTCCAGTAGGCTTACTGCCCATTGCAATTGCTGGTTTTGATATAAGAAGATTCGTTGATGGAGCCCGAAAAGCCATGCAGGATACATCGGCCAATGTCCCCTTTGAAAACAATCCTTCATGTCTGTATGCCGCTGCCCGTAATGTACTTTACGCTAAGGGTAAAAAGGTGGAGATTATGGTGAACTACACCCCTAAGCTGCATTTCCTCACTGAGTGGTGGAAACAACTTTTTGGCGAAAGCGAGGGTAAGGAGAATAAGGGAATCTTTCCCGCAGGAGTTGACTTTACAACCGACCTGCACTCCATGGGGCAGTACATTCAAGAGGGCGAAAGATTTATTTTTGAAACCGTGGTTTCCGTTGACAATCCCAAGCGGCATTTAACCATCCCCAACGATCCCGAAAATCTCGATCAGCTTAATTTCCTTACCGGAAAACGACTGTCGGAAGTAAATCATATGGCTGAATTGGGCACCATTGCCGCTCATAACGACGGTGGGGTTCCATGCATTCAGATTAGCATACCTGAGCTTAGCGAATACTGGATTGGGTATTTAATGTATTTCTTCGAACGTGCCTGCGCCATAAGTGGATATACCATTGAGGTTAATCCATTCGATCAGCCTGGGGTTGAGGCCTATAAAAAGAATATGTTTGCACTACTAGGTAAACCAGGTTTTGAAGAGAAGGGCAAGGCATTACGAAAACGCCTTGGAGTATAAAAAAAGAGCTGCCCACGGGCAGCTCTTTCTTATTTTGCATACTTTGATTAGAATGCAAAACCAATAGAAAACCCAATTCTCATTCTGAAACCTTCAAACTTGGCAACGTCAAAGTTATTGCCGCTAGACCCTTCCTCTGTGCTGATGTTACCCTTGCTGTAGTGACCACCAAAGAAAAGGTCCATGGTAAAACCAGAATTGGTAATCCACTGACGACCAATGGCTAAACCTCCGCCATAGTTGCTATAGGTCCCCTTATCGTTGGTTTCAGTATTACTAAGCTGAAAGTTTTGATACCTGAAGTATGGAGCAAGGTAAAATCCATCAATAGCATTATTTTTTGGATAAAACCTAACCTCTGGGGTAAGAATAAGACCGGAAAATTTTGAATCATTAATCTTGTAGCTAAGATAGCCTACGCCTAGCTGACCCGAAAGGTTATCGGACAACTTTCGTTCATAGAATATTGAACCGGTTCCAACCAGTAAGCTCAAAGTATTAACCTTAACTACATTGGGTTCTCCCGAAACATAGGGTTTGTCCTGAGCAACCATTGGTAGGGCTAGGATAATCAGAATTGCCGATACTATTATTTTTTTCATGATTAAATAGGCTTAGTTTGTGTTTTTTATACTAACAAAACACATGCCAAGTAAATTAAATTTTATTTATACGGACTACTTTTTGCTCATATTTCTGAATAGAGTTGCTACCACTAAATTTGAATCTCAATAGGTAAAACCCTGTAGGTAGATTATTTAGGTTGATGGGTATTTGAGTTTGACCTTCGTTAATCCATACTTTTATGGGGGAGGAAACTTTTTGCCCCATTGCATTGATAATTTCTACTTCTATGTATGCAGCATTTGGTGATTTAAACAAGATGCTAGCATTGCAACTAACCGGATTGGGAAAAACCGAAACCTCAAATGAAGGGTTGTTGATTTTAGCGGCATTGGTAGTTGAATTGGCAATAATGGCTCGTATTAGGAAGTTATAGTTAAGGCTGGAATTTAAATCTTTTATTTGAGCCCACTGATTGCCGGTATTAATCCATCCTCCCTTACCCTCTAACATGGGGCCTCGGTCTGTTGCAAACGGATAGCCACTTGAGGCTGTTGCGGTATAACCAACCCAGTACTCCTTGCCTGCCTTAATCTCAACCGGAGTTTTTACATTGTGGGTGGTCCATTGGTCAATTTTGACCTCTGCTGAGGGGCTTTGCGAATATACAAGTGTTCCGGGGTTGCCAAAGCTACCATCTTCCCAAATTTTAACTATTTCGTTAGATGTTACTTTTTGGCCATCACTTCCATTTATGTAAAAATCAATCTTCTTGATGTATTTACCTACATGATTGGTTAAGTCTGCAGCGGTAAACCGTGTTGCAACTGTCATTGTTGTTGCTCCATTTCCAATGGCAGAGCCATAGCCCCTGTCGTTTTTTAAAACAATCCATGGGTCAAAATCGATTTGGGCATTAAAGGAAATAGTTGCATTTGCAGCGGAAACATTTGAGATATTTAGGCCGCCATTGCTTCCATCCGACAAAAAACTGCGGGGGTTTGTATTATCATTAATAGCTGTTCGGTTATAGCTAGCGTTAAAGGTTGCGGAGCTAATTGTGCCGTTTTGGGTAAGGGTACCACCGGGGCGGTAAACGTAAACCTCATCGGGTGGACCATCGGCATTTCCTATACCTTCGAGGTGAGAGTTGATACGGTAAACCAGCATACCATCGTTGGGTAAGCTGGCATCATATGCCTCGCGTTTACGGTACTCAACCAAAAAGTAATCGGCATGGGTGTTTGGCGATGGTATAATAAAGGAGTTATCAGTTGCGCTTGTTGAAAGAGGATTTAGTGTATAGGTGCCCGATTGGCTAATGATTGGGATAGTATCAATCCAGCCACCGTATAGGTATTTCATGTATGAACCCATATTCTGGGGTGTGCTTCCAGTACCCTCCATTATATCCCAAATGCCAACTGCCGAAAGGTTTAGATTGTCATCGTAATGGTATAGGTCGGGTGCTCCAATGACGTGAAACATTTCGTGACAAAGGGTTCCCAAATCTATACGCGAGTTTCCAAAAAACTGTAGCTGAAGGGTATAATCGCCTACCTGCTTCCCATTTATATATGCTGTTTTACTCCAGAGGCTCCACTGGTGGGGCCAAAGCAGGTCGTTCCATGAATCGTTAGTTCCTGCTATAATAAACGAAACAACATCTACATATCCATCGTTGTTAATGTCGATATTGAGATCCGAAGGAATATTGTTAGCCACAGCTTCAACGGCATTCTTTAACAGGGTGTGCTCACGGTATGTTTGACTTTTTGTACTTGTATAGCTGTTATCTTCGGGGTCATATCCACTTGGATTCGTTGAAGCATTATAGGGTCGATAGTAATTTCGGTTTTGAGAATCTTGATACCAAATAACTGTGTTACTGTTGGGTGTAGGGTAGAATATAGTGTTTACCGTGAACTTGTTATACGAAACGCTGGTGTAGTAATCGCTTACCGATTGTGTTGCTCCGTTATATATGTTCTGGTAATATTCAAAAGGCTCGTTTCCCACATTGTCGTCGGCAAATCGAATGAAAATAACGATATTGTTCAAAATCTCACCATCCTTAGTTTTTAGAGGGGCAACGCCACTTGCAGTTTTGCTTGGATTTAGTGTAAGGAATCTGTTATTAACCCTTTTGCTCTGCCGTTTGGCAATATACTCCTCTTTTGAGATATTTAAAAAGGGCTCTATCCCTTTTAACGAGGAGGGTTTTCCCTTTCCAACAACAATTTTACTGGGTATAAGTTTTTCCTTTCCCCTTATGGCATAAACGTAGTATCCCGTTTGGGGATGCTGCATAATGGTATAACCATCGGCATCGTGGAGCCAGTTATGGAACTCATCGCCACTGGCAAAACACTCAATTTTGGTACCATCGGGTTGGTAAATTACCATGGGGAGATACCTTACCGGAACTCCAATTGTAAGGTTTATAGCCAATCCATATAGAAGTACTGCAAACCATAACTTTAATCTTAGTTTTGTTCTCATTGTCCTGAAAAAAATTGCTAATACCTGAAAAATTACCTTTTAACCATATCAACGAATCCCCTGTGCAATATACGCCAGGTTGTTTTGGTTTTAATGATTGTGTTATTAACCAATGTATCAATATGTGTTTCTGTTTGGGAGTAGTTTTGGCCTGTCAAAAGATTAATTGATTTTTCTTTGAAAGTTAGGCCTACGCTATTGTCAGTAATTCTGTATATAACTAGTTCTCCCAGCGAGTAGGGAAGATTGGAAATCGAAACTATATTGCTCGAAACACCTTGTCCGGCGGTGCCCTTAAGTGCTTTTCCCAGGCCCAGAAAAAGTATAACGTTTGCTGTATCTACAGATGAATTTCGGTAGATATCTAAAACTTTTGAGGTAGAGTCGAATGAATATCCGGGCGAGTCAATTCTTCTGCCGGGGAATGGCGTTCCTGATAGGGCTTCCCCCTCAACTATTGTGAAGTATTCAATTAAAGGAATCTTGTTCTTGTCTGCAATAATATGACTTGCTTTTTGCGATGTGACACACGAAAGCGCTGCAATACACAGTAATGAACCTAATATAACTTTTTTCATCCGAATAAAAATTTTAATATTATAAAAACCAGCAAGTTATGTTTTTAATTTAAACACGCACTTATACTCTATAAACCCTGAAGGGTTTGCCGTAGGCAAACACCAATATTTTGGCTCCGCCAAAGTCGTAAAAACTCCACGATTATTCATCTGTGTATATGTAAATTGCCTTACATGGAAATTTACAAAAAAATCATTTGGCAGCAAATTAAACTAATAGCTTAGAGTTACGCTATGATTAAATAATAAAAAAGTACAAACGGATGCTTCCGTTTGTCATACAACAATTAAAATTGATTAAAATCAAATTACGATTTTTTATCATGAGCAATGCCCATGCGGGCAGCTGTTCTTTCGGGAACATATATAACAAGTTTTTGTCCAATCCTGATGAGATTTCGGTGAAGGTTATTCCATTCCTTAATTTGACGTATCGATACATTGTACCTTTCAGCAATAGAACCCAGTACATCACCATTTTTTACCCTGTAAACATACCTGATTGATCCTGCAGGTATTTCATACTGGTACGATGCGGTGAACTTATTGGGAGAGATTAGTATATTCTGGTTGAAAAAAATACTATCCTTATAGGCGTAAATCTCTTTTTCTCTGTCAAGAAATGGGCCAACCAGTTCATTGGGTAGGCGAAGTGTATGGGAACGTCCTTTAGCAGGAATAATATCCATCTTGTACTGCGGGTTTAAATCGCGAAGCATTTCAATGGGAAAATCAAGTACTTCGGCAATTTGCTTGAGATGAAGCATGTCATTAACCATAATGGTATCGGTAATAGGGGGGAAGGTTATGGGCTTTGGCTCAAGATTGTGGTCCTTGTAAAAATGATAGGTGTAGTTGGCTGCAATAAAGGCAGGAACATAGCCGCGGGTTTCGCGGGGGAGGTAGTAGTAAATATCCCAATAGTTCTTTTTCCCGCCAGAGCGTCGAATAGCTTTATTAACATTGCCAGGGCCGCAGTTATAGGCAGCAATCACCAGCGTCCAGTCGCCATAAATGGTGTAGAGATCTTTCAGAAAACGGCAGGCGGCATGGGTGGAGGCTATGGGATCGCGGCGCTCATCAATAAAGGAGTTTATGGTAAGATTGTAGCGACGACCAGTGCCATACATAAACTGCCACAGTCCAGTAGCACCGGCTCGTGAAATGGCACGGGGATTAAGGGCTGATTCAATAACCGGTAAAAATCGCAGCTCCTGTGGTAGCTGGTATTGGTCAAGTATTTCTTCAAATAATGGGAAATAGTAGTTGGTAAGCCCCAGCATCACCTCTACCTTGTCTCGTTTCTTTTCTGTATAGGCCTTAATAAAGTTCCTGATAATCTGATTGTAGGGCAGGTCGATGAGCGAGTTGATGCTTTGCAGGCGTTTAATGTAGAAGGAGTCTGGTGTTCCACTGCCATCAATGCTGTCATCCTCAATGTTAACTACCAGGTTATTATCGTCGTTGGGTTGCTGGATATACCATTTATGAAGCAAACTGTCCATTTGCTCCAGTTCCTCTTGTTGCATTACCGAATCATTTTGCAGGAGTAATTGGTTGTTCTGTGCTTGAGACCCCTCTGCCACGATACCTATGAAAATTAGCAGCACTAATCGTTTTAACTTTTTCATGGTTTTTATTTCGCTTTAGTGCAAACATAATCATGTTTACTTAAGAATGCAAATTAAAAAAACCTAAAAGTAAAGGGAGGTACTCTTAGCTGCATTGCAAAATCCCTTTGTTTATTTGGGAAAATAAATATTAAGTTCAAGTGTTCAAATTAGTTCGGGCAAAGTAATAGCACTCTTTACAACTTTGCATTTTTTTAATATAATTAGAAAATTATATTCATTGTCCATCGGACTTTATCGGTTCAGGTGGGGTTTTAAACGGATAGGGTGTAAAATGATATACAGGTAAAAGTTTTTTAAGTTAATGACTAAAATGTTACCCTACAGGTAAATCCGAATGCAGGTGTAACTTGTGTGTAGTCCAAATTTGTATTAAAAACCGATGGTTCAACTTTGAATGCCAGGTTATCGTCAACGTTCCAATCATAAAGGTAGCCATCTACGTTGGCATCAATGATATTAAGAACGTAAACTGCAGCAAGCCCCAATATGCTTAAATCGCGGTTTCTACGGTACGAATCCATGTAGTAACGGAGCTCATCCTCTGTTCGTGTGCCGTTAAACTCGTCAATAGTGTTGGGATCACCGTCTATTAAACTGATAAGCGCTGTTTTAAAACGGTCATAACCCCTGTTATTCCAATCGGTCATGAAGTAAAGTGTAGATAGTCCCCCATAAATAACAGGAATCTTCCAATACGCACCATTGTAGGCTTGTCCCATACCCGGTACTAAAGTTGATAGAATAGTAGCAGCAGCCGGGGAGTGGTTTGAACGATTGTAAACAAGTATGGCATCCGAAACACTAGCCAGATAAAAAGCAGTTGCGGCAGCATAAAATAGGTTGCGTTGCTGTCGGTTTTCCTCCGCCTTGATTTTGATTGACTCACGTACAGGATCGTATGTGGGTAGCTGCTGGTAAATTCGTTGATATCTTTTAAAATCGCTGTTTTTGTGATAGCCAAAGTAAGCCATGCTGCCCATTCCGGCGTAAAACACTGGAATTTTCCAGTATTGCCTGTTGTAAATCTGCCCGTAACCGGGTAAAAGTTGAGAACCCAACCAAATTCTGGTTGTTAAATCATTTTTTTTGATGGTTGCAAGGTTGGTTATTTGGGACTGCCCAGAGGTGAAAAACGTTACCCCACAAACTAAAACCATAATGGCCGACATGCGGAGGAGTCCTTGTCGGCCAGTAAAGAAAACTAAAAAGCCATGCATCAGCTTCAACACAGATATTTTATTCTTCAATCCTAATAAACTTCTCCAGAATTGCTTCTAGTTCTGCCTGATTATTGTAGGATATTACTATTTTGCCATCGCCTTTAGTTCCCGGTTTTACATTGGCTCTTAATCCAAGGCGATTAATTAAATGTTCCTTAAGCACTATTTCTTGTTCGCCAAGATTAGCCTTTGTTTTTGGTGCAGAAAGGCTTGTTTGTTTGGGTTCAGTGGCCATTCGGGCTAGCTCCTCAACCCTCCGTACCGATAACCCTTCGTTTATGGTTTGGTGGTAGATATCAAGTTGAGCCTTAGGGTCTTCGATTGTAATCAAAGCACGGGCATGCCCCATGCTTATGAGGTTTTGACTTATACCGAGTTGTATTTCGGCGGGTAACTTTAGTAGCCTCAGGTAGTTTGATACGGTTGCTCTTTTCTTTCCAACGCGTTCCGAAAGGGTTTCTTGGGTAAGGTTGCACTCGTCGATAAGGCGTTGGTAGCTTATGGCTACCTCAATAGCGTTAAGATCTTCTCGTTGGATATTCTCAACCAGAGCCATTTCAAGCATTCCCTGGTCATCGGCAGTTCGGGTGAAGGCCGGAACGGTTTTTAATCCCGCAAGTTTTGCCGCCCTAAGGCGTCGTTCCCCCGATATTAACTGGAATCGACCATCAACAGCTCTTACCGTAAGGGGCTGAATAATCCCCAATTTGGCAATTGATTCGGCAAGTTCTTTTAGAGCCTCTTCGTCGAATTGGGTGCGAGGCTGAAAGGGGTTAACATCAACCTTCTCAATCTCAATTTCGTTAACTAGTTCCGACGCCACCTGCTTTTCCGGTTTTGGCTCAGAATAACGGGTAGGATCAGAGGCATCCTCTATAAGTGCCCCTAGCCCCTTGCCTAATGCCATCTTTTTTGACATGGTAAATCACTCCTTCTACTTATTCCACAATTTTACTATTACTGTCAACAGCGGTCATGTTATTTTTTTGCAACAGCTCACGGGCAAGGTTGATGTAGTTGGCCGAACCGGTTGATGCGGCATCGTAAAGGATAACAGGTTTACCGTAACTGGGGGCCTCGCTTAGTTTGATATTACGCTGAATAATGGTTTCGAACACCATTTGCTGAAAGTGTTTGCGTACTTCCTCAACTACCTGGTTCGAGAGCCTCAACCTTGGGTCATACATGGTAAGCAGAAATCCCTCTATCTGTAGCTCTGTGTTTAAACGGGTTTGAATAATTTTAATGGTATTGAGTAACTTGCCAAGGCCTTCAAGTGCAAAATACTCGCACTGAACGGGTATTATAACTGAATCGGCAGCGGTGAGGGCATTAACCGTAATTAGTCCCAGCGAGGGGGAACAATCAATAAGAACAAAGTCGTAATCATCTTTTACCTTATCAATAATCCCTTTTAATATTTTTTCCCGATTAGGCATGTTGAGCATTTCAATTTCAGCTCCTACCAAATCGATGTGTGAGGGTATAAGGTCTAAGCCATTGATTTCGCTGTTGAGTATAATATTTTTAGGGTTAACATCGTCTATCAGGCATTCGTAAACGCTGGTTTTAATGTTGCGTAAATCGAATCCTGTTCCCGAAGTGGCGTTAGCCTGGGGATCAGCATCAATTAGTAATACCTTTTTCTCAAGTACTGCCAAACTAGCTGATAGGTTTATTGCAGTAGTGGTTTTACCTACACCACCCTTTTGGTTAGCCAATGCAATTACTTTTGCCATTTTTTTTGAGTTTTAACAAGGGTCAAAAATAACGTTCCTTTACTTTGGGTTGCCAACTTGATTACATTGAATATGAACATTTACGGCTCCGTTATCAACAAGTTGTTAACAACCCCGCTTGCTAGCGATTACCGCAAAAATAGAAATTCATTTGGTAAACCCAAAACCTTTTTACGTGTGTGAAGTGAATTTTAACATTGTTAATTATATTTGCACTGGATTCGATGTTAAAATTTTAACCGATTGGATACAAGTTGGTTTGTTGTGGTTAACCCTCGAGCCGGGGGAGGGAAGGGAGTGCTTGATTGGCCAAAGATTAGCCGGCTCCTTAATAGGTACGATCTCAGGTATGCACATGCATTTACTGAGTATAAGTATCATGCTGTTGAATTAACCATTCAGGCCATTAAAAATGGCTATCGAAACATTATCGCCGTTGGTGGTGACGGAACGTTGAACGAGGTGGTTAATGGCATTTTTATTCAGCAACAAGTTGATCCTTTGTTGATTACAGTAGGGGTGATTGGCGTGGGTACCGGGAACGATTGGTTTCGGATGTACCAGATACCCCATAATTACGAAGAGTGCGTTAAGGCCATAAAGGCATGCCAGGTTTTCCGGCAGGATGTTGGTGTGGTGGAGTATTATGAGTCAAGTATCAGGCATAGGCGATACTTTGTTAATGCCGCTGGCGTGGGTTTTGATGCCGAAGTGGCGCGTCGCACCAACCGATTGAAGGATCTTGGTAAACGAGGTGCACTGCTTTACATTCTCAGTCTTGTAAAGGCCCTAATTCGTTACAGATCTACCCGTATCAATGTAAATGTTGATGGGCATCACTTCCAGGATAAGGTGTTCAGCCTCACCATTGGCATTTGTCGTTACAATGGGGCAGGAATGATGCAGGTACCCCTTGCTCTATCCGATGATGGTTTGTACGATGTAACCATTATTAAGCGGATTAGTAAGCTTAACGTTCTGGCAAACGTCCACAGGCTCTATAACGGAACTATTCTGCGGCATTCAAAAGTTGTGGGTTTGCGAGGTAAAACTGTTGAGGTTATGAGCATTCCTTCGGTTGGCCTCGAAGTTGATGGCGAATCGTTAGGCGAAACCCCTTTGCGATTCACCATTTTACCTCAGTCCCTTAATGTTGTAATAGGTGATCACTTTTCGATTCCTGAACCCAAACGTAAGAGCACATTATTAGAGGTTGCTTCGTTGCAATAAGTATTCATTATCCCCGTTTCATTAAAAAAATGTAGCTTTACGCTTTGATACCGTTACCCATGCGTATAGTACCTCTTTTTATAATGCTTTTGCTAACGCAACTCCTTTTAGGACAAAGCGGGGGTTCAGCTACTTACCAATTTCTGAATTTGCCCTTTTCCGGCAGGGCCGCTGCGCTTGGAGGTAAAGTTGTTGCTTCTGATAATCCTGATATCTCCTTGATATTACAAAATCCAGCCCTCATTGATTCCTCTCTCAATCAAGCAGCAAATTTATACTTTACCCGTTACTACGCAGGTGTAAATTATGCATCATTAGCATATGTCATCAAATTATTTAAACGTAGTACAATTGGTTTGGGATTGCAGGGCGTGAACTACGGTAGCTTCGTAGAAGCTAATGAGTCGGGTGTAATTACCGGTACCTTTACCGGTGCCGATATGGCGTTTTCTGTATCGTACTGCTACTATTTGGATTCAAATTTCAGAGTAGGAACAAGTATTCGCCCTGTTTACTCCCATCTGGAGCGCTATTCCTCATTTGGCCTCATAGCCGATATTGGTGGTGCTTACCAATCGTCAAACCTCTTGTTTTCAGCAGGGTTTACTTTAAAAAATATTGGTTTTGTAATTAAGCCCTATTCACCTGGCATACATGAGGGAATCCCCTTTGAAATTGTGGCTGGAGCCAGCAAAAAGTTAGCCCATGCTCCGTTTCGTTTTATTGTAACCCTTCACCAGCTACAAAATATGAATTTATACTATTCATCATCCATTAAAAATGTTAGTCTTAGCGATGGTACTGAAAAATCGCAAGCAAATATGGTAGATAGGGTGGGGCGCGAGTTAATAAGCCACGTAATTGCTGGAATTGAATTTATACCCTTAAAAAGTTTCAGCATTCAATTAGGATATAACTACCAACGTCGTAAAGAACTTAAAGTAGAGGAGCGTCTTGCCATGGTGGGATTTAGCTGGGGGATTGGTTTGCATCTTAAAAAATACGATATCAGTTTTAGCCGGGCAACCTACCATATTACTGGTTCAACTAACCATTTTGCAATCACCACTAATCTTCGATACTGGCGGTAAATCCTTAATGGGTTGAGTTTTTTACTACCTTAGCAATCGAGAATATTACGTAATCATTTTATTTTTATATTGATGGACAGAAAGATAGTGATAGCTATTGACGGGTTCTCGTCGTGTGGGAAAAGTACTTTTGCTAAAGCAATTGCTAAACGTTTGAATTACCTGTATATCGATAGCGGAGCCATGTATAGGGCAGTAACACTTGAGCTGCTTCAGCGCGAATTAATACATAACGGTGGGGTGGATAGTTCAAATCTAAAAGATTTGCTAAACAGCATCAGAATAGGCTTTTCCTATGACCCTGAAAAAGGGGTATATGCTACTACTCTGAACGGAAAAGTTGTTGAAAATGAAATTCGAAGCCCCGAGGTGGCCAATAATGTAAGCTTGGTTGCAGCCATACCTGAGGTTCGCGAAAGACTTGTTGAGCTACAGCGCGAGCTGGGCAAATCAAAGGGAATTGTTATGGATGGCCGCGATATTGGCACCGTTGTTTTTCCTGATGCCGAACTCAAAATATTTATGACAGCAGATCCGGTTGTAAGGGCTCAGCGTCGGCTAAAGGAACTTAGGGATAAGGGCATCGATATTTCTTTGAAAGATGTACTTCGTAACATTGAGGAACGCGATTACATTGACCAGAACAGGGATATTGCTCCTCTCCGGCAGGCTCCCGATGCCCTTGTGCTGGATAATACCAATATGACCATTGAAGAGCAGATGGCCTGGGTTGAAAGTATGGTTAACCAATTAATCGTATAAACATTTAACAGCTTATATTGTTAATTTATGAAAAGGGTTATTAAAAATGATTATTGATATTGATTCGCATGCTGGATTCTGCTTTGGAGTAATAAGAGCAATAGAAAAGGCAGAAGAACTGCTATCTAGGGGCGAAGGGGTGAACTGTCTTGGTGAAATTGTGCACAACGAAATAGAGAATGAGCGCCTCCGTAAAATGGGTATGAAGACTATTAAGCATAATGACTTGTCCAATCTTGCAGGACAAAGTGTTCTACTCAGGGCTCACGGTGAGCCTCCCTCAACCTATCAACTGGCGGAGCTGCATGGGGTTAAACTGGTTGATGCTACCTGCCCCGTTGTGCTTGGGCTACAGCAACGGGTTAAAAGTGCCTGGCTGAAAATGGAGGCAAAAAAAGGCACAGTGGTTATATACGGCAAGAAAGGACATGCCGAAGTAATAGGATTGCTAGGGCAAACCAATAACCGTGCCATTGTGGTTCAGGATTTCACCGATCTGAATGGGTTAGATTACAGTCGCCCCATTGAGGTGTTTTCACAAACCACCATGGAACCCGACAATTACAAACAAATAGTTGATGAAATCCGTAAGCGTATGGCCACTGCTGGCTCTAATGGTGAAATCAGGCTAAAAGTGAATAATACAATTTGCGGACAGGTATCAAATCGAAAACCTCATTTAATTGAGTTCGCCCGTCAACACGATGTAATGATTTTTGTAAGCGGTACCCACAGTTCCAATGGCAAAATGCTATTTCAGGCCTGCTTGAGTGCCAATACAAGGAGCTATATGGTAAATGAACCCGAAGAGGTAAAGCCCGAATGGTTTGCAGAAGCCCAAAGCATTGGCATTAGCGGTGCTACCTCAACGCCTGTTTGGCTCCTAAATGATGTGGCTCAGAAAGTAAAGGATATTAGCGATAGATAAACAATCTGGGTTTTAATTGGCTGGTGGTTAAATTCGGGTTTCATGGGTTGATTAGGGGACTCTTAAAATTCAAATTATAGTTAAACATTGAAATAATAAAGTTGATTCGTTACTTGAATCAGCTTTAAATTATAGAATATAGATATAAGTTGCTAAACGGTGAGTATTTCCTTTTCCTTTTTTTCAAGTATTTCGTCAACTTTTTTATTGTAGGTATCAGTTATCTTTTGAACTTTGGCTTCGGCATCCTTGGCTGCATCTTCGGGCAAACCATTCTTTTGCAATTTTTTTATTTCTTCAATGGCATCGCGACGGGCGTTACGAATGCTAACCCTGGCGGTTTCCCCTTCGTGTTTTACCTGTTTAACCAGTTCCTTACGGCGCTCTTCGGTTAGGGGCGGCACCATAATACGAATCGATTCGCCGTTATTTTGAGGGTTAAACCCAAGGTTTGCTGCCATTATGGCCTTTTCAATGGGATCAATCATCTTTTTTTCCCAGGGTTGAACCACAATGGTTCGGGCGTCGGGGCTACCAACGCTGGCTACCTGCGAAAGTGGAGTTAGGGTTCCATAGTAATCGACCATAACACCTGAGAGCAACGCCGGATTAGCTCTCCCTGCTCTTACAACCCTTAATTCATTTTCCAAATGTTCAATGGCCTTTTTCATTTTGTTTTCGGCACTATCTATAACCTTTATTGCTTCGTCGGGATTCATAATGATTGGTTTTATGTTATTTGAGTAAAAGTACTAATTCCTAACCAATGATCCAATTTTATCGCCCTTAACAACCCTCATCAGGTTTCCTTGCGTATTCATGTCAAAAACCAAAATGGGGAGGTTGTTCTCGCTGCACATGGTAAAGGCCGTCAAATCCATTACCTTTAACTTCTGTTCATAGGCTTGAGTAAAGGTAAGCTCATCAAACTTTCTGGCAGATTTATCCTTTTCCGGATCGGTTGTGTAAACTCCATCCACGCGGGTTCCCTTGAGTAGTACTTCAGCCTCAATCTCAACCCCTCGTAGGGCCGATGCGGTATCGGTGGTGAAAAAGGGATTACCAGTTCCGCCTGCAATTATGGCTACATAACCCTGCTTAAACCCTTCAAGCACTTTTGCTTTGGTATAAAGTTCTCCAACTGGCTCCATTTTGGTAGCTGTATATACCTTTGCTTTACCTCCTTGTCCTTCAATGGCCGATTGTAGCGCTAAGCTGTTTATTACGGTGGCCAACATACCCATTTGATCGCCCTTAACACGGTCAAATCCCTTTGAAACCCCGCTTAACCCCCTGAAGATGTTACCACCACCTATAACTATACCTATTTCAACCCCAATATCGGCAACCTCTTTAATCTGCTTGGCATAGCTATTAAGGATATCGGTATTAATACCATACTTATCGTCGCCCATCAGGGCCTCGCCACTTAATTTAAGAAGAATTCGCGTATATCTTAGCATTCCTTTATCTTTTTCGGGCGTAAAGATAAAAAATATTGATTTAAGTAGGTTGACTTACGATTTTGAAACGATGGAAACATAGTAGCTTTTTAGATACATATTGTAGGAGCGCATCATTTCTGTTAGCAGGCTCATAAGCTGCTCGATCCCCTCGTTACCCTTGAATGCCCTAATTTCATTAAGCAGATTATCTAGTTCCTTCGATTTGCTGGCCTCAAAATTTGGATCTTTAACTAAAAGTGGCGGACAGTACCTTTTTAATGCTTTATCGACCATTTTGCCTCGCTTTACCGATTCTGCCGTTGCCACATTCCTGACAAAATCGTTGTTATAGGGAACAACAGGAACGTTTTCTTTTAGTACAGCAATAAGTGCACTGTTTTCGTAATTGTTGTATGCCTCGCGTACGACAAGCCATTGAAATTGTTCTAACACTGAATGTTTGTTGGAAACAAGTTGAACCGCATTATTTTTGCTTTTTGGGAAACCCAATATGGCTTTCAAATTAATCCAGATCATACGGGCAGCGCTCATACCGGGCAACGGTGCGGTATGGTAGGGCATCGACATATCGCCCATATAGTGCATGCCCCAGCCCATAAAACGCCAACCCCAGTAGGGATTCCCAGTTGAAAAGGCATACTCCGATAGTGCCTTAAAAAGGCTGATTCGGTACTCCGGGTATGTGTGCTTTAGAAATGGTCCAAAGGTGTAAACAATCTTGGCCTCATGGTAAAAACCCATGTGGAAGGGAGCTTGACTGCCATATTCCAACTTGGGGTCACCAAATGGTTGCGGACCAAAGCCATAGCGTTTGCCATAATCAGTATTGTTATCTTCAAACAATCCCAGGTCGAAGCCATAATCGGGCTCATCGTTAGCGGTGCATAGAACATCAAGTGGGCTTACCAGTTCGCCTTCCTTCAATTCTACATATCGAGTTTGAAGCATAATGCTTACATCCTTTAGGGTTGTTAACTCTGTTGGGTTGAGCGTTTGCCTGTCGCCGATTCCCTGATTTGGAAGCAAATGAAGGTATAGCCTCAGCTTCGCGTTTGGGTTTAATCGGATTGCTGTTAGAAAACGAAGCACAATATCATCGGGATTTCCGGTGGGGGTGAAATACAGCTCAGAGGGAAGCGGAGCATAGTTGGGAAGATTTAGTATGGCCCAATCCTCATACTGCTTAAGTATTTTAGCTAATCCAGCTTCCTCTTTAATCAGGAAAGCCTTAAGGCTTTGCGCCTCAATGTTCTTTTGTTTTACTAAGTCGGGTATGCTGCTGAGAACCGGATAAGCTAAAAGTGGATGTTCCGACCATGCCTTAACTTTTACGGGTGCTATAAGCATACCCCATAATATGGCAATTGTGGCTATTCCAAAATAGTATCTTTTCATCTTGAATTGTTTGGGTTTAATAATTAAGCCAAATATATGATTTTTGTTGAAAGTTGCTTTAAATGTTTAGCTAATAAAAAATTATATAATATTATTTAGGGGATTGTATAAGAAACTAATAATTAAAGGTGTTAATTTTTTAAATTGATTATCAAAGTTTTTAATATCTTGCATTGAATTTTCTTAAACCTTTAGTGATGAAATTCCTGCAGGTTTCTAATCGAATCATCATACTATTAATGGTGGGGATTATACTGTTTTCGTGCAGTAGCACCGATAAAAAGAAAATCGAATTGTTAACTCGCGAAAACGAGGCACTCCGGACCGAAGCTCGTTTAAAAGACTCAACTATAAATCAATTTTTTGCTTTTTTAAGCGATGTTGAGCAAAACCTTAACACAATAAAACAGAAGGAACAAGCTATTAGTAAAAGCAGCATTGCCGGTTATGAGTTAAAACCCGATGTTCGACAGCAAATTGATGAGGACATCCAAACTATATACATGCTAATGGATAAGAACCGGCAAACCATTGCATTGCTTAGAAAGAAGCTGCGCGATGCTAATCTTAAGGTAGCTGAGTTTGAACGAATGCTGGCCACTATTACCCAGAAAATGGAGGGAAAGGAGCAAGAAATAGTAATGCTTAGGGCCAATCTGGCTCTGCTCAACATTACTGTAACGCAGCTAAATTCGCGTATCGATACCCTTACGGAGGAAAAGGTGGAACTAAATGTTAAATTACAAAACCAAAACCAGCGGCTTAACACCGCCTGGTACGCCATTGGCACATCCAAGGAACTTTTTGAAAATAGGGTAATTGACAAAACAGGAGGTTTTCTGGGCATCGGCAAAACTTCGAAAATGAAAGCCGATTTTAACCAGCAGTATTTCGAACGGATCGATATCACCAAAATCACGAGTATTCCCATTTCGGGGGAAAAGATTAGGATAATTACCACGCACCCAGTTGATTCCTACAGCATATTAACCAATGACAAGGGATTTGTAACCGAACTGAGAATTAATGATTATCAGAAGTTCTGGTCGGTTTCAAAATATTTGGTAATCGTTACTGAGTGAGTCTTTTTTGATGTTCATAAACCTTTTAATCCCTAACTAACAACAATAGAGCCTACTTTTTAAAAAAACATTACTATTAACTCTGAGCCGCAATAATTGTTTACCTAAATGGGATTCTTAAGGAGTGTTTTCAATATGGTTTTATTGCAACCAATTATTTTAAGTACCCCCCCCTATGGTATTCTATAAAAATTACTGATTTGTTTGCAGTTTCATATTAGCAACCTATCTTTTTGTGCCTGCTAAATTACATCCTAAAAACCAAGATAACCGTATTAATAACATCGCAGAGGCATTGAAAGCAATAAATTCTTCCACACCATCTCATTACCATTCTCAACCGCTGCTAAATGGTCAAAACACATGCAGTAGCATAAGTTGGGATAAACCTAAAAAAACCAAGTTCAATTTTTGTACTTTCACCAATAATCGCTCAATTTTTTAGTACAGGCTCTAATGTGTGTCCATATATGCATGAATATTAACATGATAACCATTAATCGAATAATTTTGTAGGTCTGTCATTATAAAATAGATGTAAGAAAACAGTTAAAAAATATTCCAATTCAATTTATTTGCTAAAGTGAGAAAAGAATGTTTTGGAGCGAATGTGTCAGAAATGCTGAAAAATCAATTTTGTTTACATTCATATATTTTTCAATTTGGTGCTACATAATAATTTCGCAGGTGTATGGTATTCCGATACATGGTCTTGTAAATATCCTAAGCAGAAATTATTTACATATGCCAGATAATCAGTTTTTTAACATTTTTTCATATTGATTAGTTAGTCAATCGTGCTCGATTTAGTTGGATAACTTTGATCCTATTGAATCAGTCATTTTAGTGTTTTATGAACAAAAGCATTTTATGCTGGTTTTAAGTAACAACTATTTTTTAATTGGAAAGTGGCTCATTACAATTTTCAGATTAAACAGTAATTTTGAAAAACTTAAATATTGAACATATGAATTTTGATCTTATAGTAATAGGTAGCGGCCCGGGGGGCTATGTGGCTGCAATTCGGGCTAGTCAACTTGGAATGAAAGTGGCAGTTGTGGAAAAGGAAAACCTGGGCGGTATTTGCCTAAACTGGGGTTGCATACCCACCAAGGCGCTTTTAAAAAGTGCACAAGTTTACGAATATGCTACGCATGCTTCCGAATATGGTGTGGTGGCTGCAGATGTAAAGCCCGATTTTGAGAAAATGATTTCCCGAAGCCGCAGTGTTGCTGATGCCATGAGCAAGGGTATTCAGTTTTTGTTTAAGAAAAACAACATCACTGTTTTATCGGGGTTTGGTAAGTTGAAGGATAATCACACTGTAAATGTAACGGCTGTTGATGGCTCCCAAAGCGATTATACAGCCAAGCACATAATTCTTGCCACTGGTGCACGCTCACGCGAACTGCCCAATCTGAAACAGGATAGCGTAAAAGTAATTGGCTATCGTCAGGCATTAACGCTCCCCAAGCAACCCGCTTCAATGGTAGTTGTGGGCTCGGGTGCCATAGGTAGCGAGTTTGCATACTTCTACAATGCCATTGGCACAAAGGTTACTCTGGTAGAGTATATGCCCAATATTGTACCACTCGAAGATGAAGAGGTAAGTAAAACACTGGAAAGGGCCTTTAAAAAGGCAGGCATAACAGTTAAAACTGAAGCTTTAGTTGAATCTGTTGACACTTCAGGCGAGCTGTGTCGGGTTACAATTCAAACCAAAAAGGGTGCCGAAGTTGTTGATGCCGAAGTAGTGCTTTCTGCAGTGGGCATCACTACAAATATTGAAGGTATTGGACTTGAAGCACTTGGTGTTGCCATAGAAAACGGCAAGGTTAAGGTCGATGAATTTTACCGAACCAATGTTGAAGGCATTTACGCCATTGGCGATATTATTCCCGGTCCCGCATTAGCCCACGTTGCCTCAGCCGAGGGAATAACTTGTGTTGAAAAAATAGCCGGGCTAAATCCTCACCCCATTAATTATAAGAACATTCCCGGTTGTACCTATACCACACCAGAGGTTTCGAGCGTGGGCATGAGCGAGAAGACTGCCCGTGATGCTGGCTATGAAATTAAAGTGGGTAAATTCCCATTCACTGCTTCCGGAAAAGCCACCGCTGCTGGTAATCGCGATGGTTTTGTCAAACTTATTTTCGATGCCAAATACGGTGAGCTGTTGGGTGCACATATGGTAGGGGGGAATGTTACCGAAATGATTGCCGAGTTGGTTGTAGCTCGCAATCTTGAAACCACTGGCCATGAACTAATTAAGAGCATACACCCGCATCCAACCATGAGCGAAGCCATAATGGAGGCCGCTGCTGCTGCTTATGGCGAAGTCATTCATATTTAACTAAATACCTAATTCAAATAAAATCCCGCTTTAATAACCCAAGCGGGATTTTTGTTCTTTTAACTGTAACGCTTTGCTATGTTTTTGCAGCTATTAAGCAGCTGTTGAAAACCTAATTGTTAAATGTCGAACTTTAAAATCAACTTATGTTATCTTTACCATGTGTTTGTGTAGGTACAAGTATTAGTAAATGATTGATCAGCATACTGTTGATAAAATAATTGCCGCAGCTGACATTGTTGATGTGGTTAAGGAGTTTGTAACCTTGCGTAAGCGTGGGGTTAACTACATAGGGCTTTGTCCGTTTCACAACGAAAAAACTCCTTCATTTATAGTTAACCAATCAAAGGGTATTTTCAAATGTTTTGGTTGCGGAAAAGGCGGCAATGTTGTAAATTTTATTATGGAGCACGAGCGGCTCAACTATGTTGAGGCACTAAGGTTTTTGGCCAAGAAGTACAATATTGAGATTGAGGAAAAAGAGGCTACCCCCGAGGAGTTGGAAAAACGCAATGAGCGCGAAAGCCTTATGGTTATTAACTCATATGCTCAACGATACTTTTCCGATATTTTACATAAGCACTCCGACGGCAAAACCATTGCCATGGCCTACTTCCGTGAAAGGGGGTTTAAGGATCACATCATTGAAAAATTCCAATTGGGCTACTGCCTTGATCAGCGCGATGCCTTTACACAGAGCGCCCTGCGCGATGGCTACAAACTTGATTACCTAATTAAGACGGGGCTCACCATTAAGCGCGACGATGGTACTACATTTGACCGTTTTGCCGGTAGGGTTATGTTTCCTATTCACAGCATTAGCGGCCGGGTTATTGGTTTTGGCGGCAGGGTGCTCAAAACCGATAAAAAGGTTGCCAAGTACCTGAATAGCCCCGAGAGTGAGGTGTACCACAAAAGCGAGGTATTGTATGGTATCTATCATGCCAAAAAAAGCATTGTTCAGGAGAACAAGTGCTTTTTGGTTGAGGGATACACCGATGTTATTTCGCTTCATCAAACCGGAATCGAGAATGTGGTGGCTAGCTCAGGAACATCGCTCACGCAGGATCAGATTAAGCTGATTAAACGCTTTACCCCAAATGTTACCATTCTCTACGATGGCGATGCTGCAGGCATTAAAGCCTCGCTTAGGGGTATCGACATGATTCTGGAGGAAGCGCTAAATGTACAGGTGGTACTTATGCCCGTTGGCGAAGACCCCGATAGCTATGCCCAAACGCACAGCGCATCCGAGGTCCTGGATTACATTCGCCAAAACGAAACTGATTTTATTAAGTTTAAAACCCGCCTACTGCTGGGTGAAGCCCAAAACGATCCGGTAAAACGTGCCAACCTTATTACCGATATTGTCCGCTCAATAAGTGTCATCCCCGATCAGGTAATTCGGGCGGTTTACATTAAGGAGTGCGCCAAATTAATGGATATCGGTGAGGATGTTCTTTACTCCGAAGTTGGTAAACAGCGGCGTAGCCGTATGGAGCAACTCCTTCAGCACGAGAAAAATGAATCGGTGCGTGTACATGACTCAACCAAAATACCCGCATACGTTTCAGGTATTGTTTGCGAGGAACAGGAAAAGGAGATTGTAAAGTTTCTCTTAAACTATGGCGATCAAGTGCTTTATTCCCAAAAGCTAGAAGATGGCATTTCTGAAATCAACATTACGGTGGCTCAATTCATCATTGAGGAGATACTAAACGATGATTTGGAATTCCAAAATCTTACCTATCGAAAACTCTTTGATGAATACATTAAGTTCATGAAGTATAATGCCGATATGGATAACCGCTACTTTACAAACCATATGGATACTGACATTAGCCGCCTTGCGGTTGATCTATTAACTGAAAAATACACCTTAAGTCGAATTTGGGAAAAGCACAATGCCGACGTTTCTGATGGTAAATACTTTTTACAAAACGCCATACCCAGGGCGATTCAAGTTTATAAAAGCAAAGTGCTTAAAATGGCTATCAAAAACATCAATAACGAGTTGAGCAAGTTGAGTGCCGATCAAGTGGAGGAAACCAATCAGCTACTATTACGACTTAGGGAACTTAACGAATTGATGAATCGTATGTCGAAAGATCTGGATCGGGTTATTTTATAATTCATCAACTTTTAAACCCTTTTCTTGTTACTTGAAATAGTTTTGCTAACTTTACCAAAGAAATAATAAAGTTTATGAATAAACTAATAATAGCCATGAAAAAGCCTAAAAACATTTTAGTGGTGCTACTTATTGCACTGATATCGTTATCCACTATGAGTTGTGGCAACCGTCAGGCTCGCGAAGTTGAAGATATTCAATCCACTTCAAAGGAGCAAACATTTGGAGAGCTGACAAAATACCCAATTCCTACTTCATTTGAGGTTATACAATTAATAAATAAGGCAGGTGCAAGTTTTATTATAGGCATTTGTAATCCAGTTGATAACGCTGGTAGGTACCTTACTGAAAAGTCAAAAGCAATTAACCTGGGCATATACGGTGCTGACCTGGCTTATTCCACAATCTACCAAATGAAACAGGAAACCATGAACTACATGAGGGTTTCCAAGCAGCTAATCGATGAGTTGAATATTGGAACCGGGTTTAACCAGCAGTTAGCAGAAAAGGTTGAAAAAAACATCGACAACAAGGACTCATTAATCGTTATAATTACCGACTCATTCTACGATACCTATAAGTTGTTGGTTGAAAACCAGAAGGAAAGCCTATCGTTGCTTGTTGTAGCTGGTAGCTGGATTGAAGGGGTATATATCACATCCCAAATTGCCCTTACCAGTCGCGATAATACTGAGTTCATTAGAATTTTAGCCAATCAGAAGACTTCGTTGGCTAAACTTATGGCGTTGATGAATGCTCGTGCTGATATGCCTGAGGTAAAGGAAATTATCGACTTGCTTAACCCGGTTAATGAGCTCTATAACCAAGTTGTAGGCGAAACCCTTACCAATGAGCAGTTCCAAAAAATTATGGAGGATATTACTAAGGTTCGTAATGCTCTAATATAGCAAGGTTAACTTATAAAAAATGAGGCTGCCTACTGCAGCCTCATTTTTTTATACAACAAAATCTGATTCTTTAATTGGTGACGGATTGATGATTCTATCCCCTTATTTCAAAATCTGTTTGTAAAAATCGTTACCCTTATCATCTACAAGAATAAAAGCAGGGAAGTTCTCAACCTCAATGCGGTAAACTGCCTCCATCCCTAGTTCAGGAAATTCGATTAGTTCTACCTTTTTAATGTTTTCCTGTGCCAATACGGCAGCGGGGCCACCAATGCTTCCCAGGTAAAAACCCCCGTATTTATGGCAGGCATCGGTTACTGCCTGGCTACGGTTGCCCTTGGCAATCATTATCAGACTGGCTCCATGCGACTGGAAAAGATTTACATAGGAATCCATTCTACCAGCAGTGGTAGGTCCAAAAGAACCTGAGGGCATACCCGCAGGCGTTTTGGCCGGACCTGCGTAGTAAATAGGATGATTTTTTAGGTACTCGGGTAAGCCCTCTCCCTTGTCGAGTCGCTCTTTTAACTTTGCATGAGCTATATCGCGAGCCACTATAATGGGACCGGTAAGCGATAACCTTGTACCAACAGGATACTTGGTGAGCTCAGAAAGTATTTGCGGCATGGGCTGGTTCAAATCAATTTGTATCGCTTCGTTTTCAACAGCTTTACGCCAAGAGTCGGGAATAAATCTTCCAGGATTTTTCTCTAATTTTTCGAGCCAGATACCCTCGCGGTTTATTTTAGCCTTGATGTTGCGATCGGCAATACACGATACTCCAATTCCAACCGGACAGGAAGCGCCGTGGCGGGGCAACCGAATAATTCTAACATCAAGTGCCAGATATTTTCCTCCAAACTGGGCACCAATGCCAATGCTATTTGCCGATTTTAAAATCTTTTCCTCTAGTGCTCTGTCGCGAAAAGCTCTACCATGAATGTTACCTTCGGTCGGCAAATTGTCCAAATATTTTGCCGATGCAAGTTTAACTATTTTGAGGGTTTCCTCGGCCGATGTTCCGCCAATTACAATGGCTATGTGATAGGGAGGGCATGCAGCCGTGCCCAGATTCTTAATTTTATCGAGCAGAAAGGATTCCAGTTTTTCGGGATTTAGAAGTGCCTTGCTTTCCTGAAATAGCATGCTTTTATTTGCCGATCCTCCCCCTTTGGCAATGAATAAGAATTCATACTGGTTACCGTGAGTGGAATATATGTCGATTTGAGCGGGCAAATTGGTACCCGAGTTTTTTTCGGTGTACATGTCAAGGGGTACGGTCTGAGAGTAACGTAGGTTCTCCTCAGTATAGGTTTTGTAGATTCCTTTTGACAGGGCTTCGTGATCATTTGCATTGGTCCAAACCTGTTGCCCTTTTTTTGCAAATACGGTAGCAGTACCGGTATCCTGACAAAGTGGTAGAATTCCCTTTGCTGCAATTTCAGCGTTTCTTAGTAGTACTAACGCGACAAACTTATCGTTTTTACTGGCTTCCGGATCATTCAGAATTGCTGCAATTTGTTCCACATGCTTGGTACGGTAAAAAAATGAGATATCGTGCATGGCGGTTCGGGCCAGAAAGGCCAACCCCTCCGGATGCACCTTCAGGATTTCTGTCCCCTCAAAGGTTGAAGTTGACACAAACTCCTTGGTTAACAGATAGTACTCAGTATCATCGGTTTCAATCGAATACCTTTCCTGATAGAAGAATTCTGGTGCTGCCATATCAATTTGAATTGTTTAGGTTACTGAAGCAGAAAAACCTGTGTGACAAAAACTTTTCCATCGGCCGATTGTACCACACCTATTCCTGTAAGATTGTAGTTCCCCTCTATTATATCGCGCTGCTTGGTGCTTGTTAACCACGAATCAAAAAGATCCTTTGGCTTGATGTAATCGTATCCAATAAGTTCCACCATTTTTGAGGCGTTAAACTTACGTAAAAGCGATTTAATGGGGCTATCAAAACTGGGAGGGCCAATGGGTGCCTTACCGGCTGCCATGAGTTGAGAGTATTTTAGTGCTTCGGCGTGTATGGTCTCATCATTTTTTATGGGCTTTAGATCAAGTTTGTAGCGATGCTCGTTTATCAAACGTAATAGCTCTGCCTCATATTCAGTTGGAACCACTTTGGGCTTTTCGGCGCTACGAACAAAGATTTGGGTGTAAAAGTAGCTTCCATTTGGAGCTTGGGCAATTCCAATACCCGTTAGGTTAAAATCGTCTTCAATATTCATTCTATGAGCAGGGCTTGCCAGCCATCCGCTTACTATATGCTTGGCATTTAGCGGGCCATTGGCAATGTTCTCGGCACCCTGTGTAATATCTAAGAATCCACTTAACCGATTAAACCGCTCATCGAATCCCTTATGGCTAAAGGGAATCTTTCCATTGGCCATATTTAAAGAGTGGGTATATGCCTCTTTCCTTATATAATCGTTAAATACTAATTCTCCTTTCCCAATAGACCTTCTATGCTCATTTACCATTTTAAGAATTTCCCTTTCCATGTTAATCAAATCGGCATTTTGTGCCAATAAAACATGGATGGCAAATCCCGTAAAAACAAATATCAGTAATGGTCTAATAAATCGCATCATGGCTCAATTGTAGTTAGTATATTTTCAATATTTTCAGGAAGATCGCCTATAACTGCTCGGTATTTCCCAATAATAATTGGACGCTTAAGCAATTTAGGATTTTCTTTTATAATGTTTATCCATTCCTCCTGTGTAAAACTTTTCCCCTTTAGGTACTTTTTGTAGTAACTTTCCTGTGTCCTAACCAAATCAATGGGTTTTAGATTCGATTTTAGAAAAATTTCTTTAATGGTTTCGATGGTTAGTCCTTGATTTAAATAATGAATTATTTCAAATTTATCAGTTCTAGAACGTAGGTATTCCAACCCTTTGCGACTAGTAGCACAGCGTGGATTATGCAGAACTTTTAACATACCCCAAAAAAAATCATTGTAAATTACTAACTATCACTTTAAAAAACAAGCCTGATAAACTTTAATTGACTCCCAATATACATTTTTTATCAAAATAAGTTACATTTAAATCCCTATTATCTGATTTCATTAACTTTTTGTTCATATTTACATTTTTTGTACGTTGATAAAATAATATTTGTAGATTAAAAAAAGATTATTGCATAAAATGAGTAAACCCTACCATGCTTTGCTTTTACTGATTATGATTGCAGCCTTATATTTTGCAATAGCATCGGTTTTGCCCCAAAGCAATCTTAGGTTGGGTTTTGCTGATGTGCAATTCCCTCTTCCTGAACTTAACGGTGAGCGCAAACATATTACAGGAGATACTTTATTATTGGTAGCACAGGAGCAATTTGATACTGCATCAAAAAGAGTTAGTGCTCATTCCGATGCAATGATCAGGATACCTAGTAATGTTCTTGATAGCCATTTAATTAAAAAAAATGAAGAATCAGCCACTTTGAAAAAGTTAGGGGTTTCAGCGGTTAGCATCGAATCGGACAACCCGAATTCAAAGCTCACAAATTTTATCAAATCACTGAAATCGCTTGATAACAACAATGCCGTTGTTCGTGTGCTTCATTTTGGGGATTCACAGATAGAGGTTGACCGAGTAACTTCAGAACTTCGCAGTAGCCTTCAGCGCAGCTACGGGGGGAAAGGCATTGGCTTATTACCCTTATCCACTACTACCCCTATGCCCGCTGGTATTTCAGTTAACTATTCCAATGACTGGAGGTATGTATCGATTATGAATGCCGGACGCAACAAAAAGTCGGAATGCTTACTGGGGGCTTTTGCCACATTGCAGCCATCAGCCTCGTTTCGCAGGGTGTTTGATGTTAGGGTGAGATCATATCAACTATTTACTAAATTATTAATACTTTACGGCAAAGCTGATTCTTCATTTACCATTAATATTTATGCCGATGGAACGCTAATTCAGCAAACCGATTGTTCTAAAACTGACGGAATTGCTCATATTTCTGCTAATCTACCATCGGCATTCTCAAAAGTTCAAGTTGAAATCAAAAATCCATCGCAAGTAAACTTTTACGGCCTGTTTGCCGAATCGAATAGTGGCGTAAGCGTTTGTAACATACCCATTAGGGGGTCATCAGGCAACTTCTTTTCCTCTCTCGACAGAGATTTGGCCTCACAGCTCTATGAGCAACTTAATATTCGTCTTGTTATACTTCAGTTTGGGATTAATGTGGTACCAGCAAACTTGTCGAACTACAAGTATTATGAGGATTTGATGAGCAACCAGATTGTGACCCTTAAGCAAATAGCTCCTAAAGCCGACATACTTGTAGTTGGGGTTTCCGATATGGTATCGCGTATCGATGGCCTACTTCAGTCCTATCCCAGTGTTGAGCTTGTGCTTAATGCACAACGTAGTGCTGCTCTGAGACAAGGCGTAAATTTTTGGAACGGATTAAGTGCCATGGGAGGAAGGGGAGCTATTATCGATTGGGTTAATGCCAGCCCTGCGCTGGCAACCAAGGATTATACACATTTTACGCATAGGGGAGCACAGCTATTCGGGAAAGCATTATCAGAATCTTTGCTCCAATACTTGAGTTGGAGTTCTACTGAAACGCAACCGGAATCATTTATCACTTCTGATAAGGGTATAGCAAGATGATCACTTCAGCTAAAATAATGAGAATTGTAAAGGGTGTGTTTACAATAACTTGCTTGCTATTTCCCTTAATGTTAACACAGAAGCCTTTAATTAACGTAAAAACTATATTGCCATTTAATGTTGATGGGAATGCGGTGGTTAACTTTAACCCTTCTATTTTTCTTGATGGTTATAAACCTTTATCCATTATTCAAATTGGCGATTCGTATGTTCAGGCTGGTTTTTTTGCCGATGAGCTCCGGAAACTTTTTGCCAAACGTTTTGGTTGGGATCCTGCTTCAATAGGTTTTGTATTTCCCTATTCAATCTTAAAAATACATGATCCCGTAGGTTATAAATCATCGCATTTAGGGCAGTGGAGTTTTAATAAAATAAACGGTTCTAGGGAACCTATAAATGCAGAATTGAGTGGAGCCATTGTTCAAACCTCTGACCCCAAGACAGTTTTTTGGATTAGGGTTTCCGCTGATAATGGAACTGATACCCGTTTTAACCGTATCCGTATATTTTATCAAAGCCTTAAGGGTAAAGTTTGGCCAGTTGCTAACTCAAATTACCCAGCTAAGCTGATAGAAAAAAAACATGATTATGTAGTATATGAATTTGAAAGTGCTGTCGATAGCGTTTGTATCGCCCCGAATACAAATGCTAACTTTGAAATTGCCATTAGCGGATTGTACCTTTGGGACACACAGGCATCTTTATCCTTAAGCACAGCAGGCCTCAATGGAGCAACAACTATAGCTTACCTTAATGCTCGTTTGCTTGATTTAAAACTCAAAACCATTTATTCCAATTTGATTATTCTGACTCTTGGTACAAATAACGCATATAGCAACCAGTTCAGCAGCGTTAGATTCGCAAAATCGCTGCAGCTGATTATTGACCGAATAAAGCGTTCTGCACATAATGCAGCAATTATTTTAACCACTCCCAATGATCATTTGCTAAAAAGTTCTCAAAGCAACCCGAATGTCGATAAAGTTTCGGAAATTATGTGTAGATGTGCAGAGTATTGCAACGTTGCGGTTTGGGACTTTTATTCACTAATGGGCGGAAGTGGTAGTATTGAAAAGTGGATGCAGCAAAGCCTGGCAGCACCCGATGGAATTCACCTTTCAACTATGGGATACCAACTTCAGGCTAACCTACTTTTTACTGCTCTTTATAATAGCAATTTTATTGAGTAATAGCTATGGCGAGCTACTTAGTCGATACCGTTTCCCGTTTCTGTTCCTATACCGAAGGTGATTCCTTGATGTTCACAAACCTCTCGTTCTGGGCATTTTTTACTGTTTTGCTTTTTGGTTATTCATTCGTTTACCAACGCATTAATTTTCGCAGTTTTTACCTTTTGATATTCAGCTTATTCTTTTACTTTAAGTCAAGCGGCCTTTTCTTTATTTTGTTGCTTTTTTCAACGCTGGTCGATTATGCACTAGCTATTTTGATTGCCAAATCGCAAAATTCCAACTGGTCTCGTTTTTATGTTGGGCTTAGCGTAACTATTAACCTACTGGTGCTATCCTATTTTAAATATGCTTACTTTTGGGTGGATACAATAAACTTAATACTGGGAACAAATTTAACGGTTGTAAATCATCTTGCCCTCTGGGCAAATAGTCTAACTGGAAGCAATTTCGATTCTTCAACAATTTTCCTACCCGTGGGGATTTCATTTTATACCTTTCAAACCATCAGCTATACCGTTGATGTTTACCGGGGAAAGGTTGCTCCAATTAGTAACATTATCGATTTTGCCTTTTATGTTTCATTTTTTCCCCAGCTGGTAGCGGGGCCAATTGTGAGAGCTGCCGAGTTTATTCCGCAAATCTATCGAAAATATTCGCTAACCCGTCAGGAATTTGGTCATGCCATTTTTCTTATTCTTGCAGGATTGATAAAAAAGATGATTATTTCAGACTATCTATCAGTAAATTATGTAGATAGAATTTTTGACAATCCATTATCCTATACAGGCTTTGAGAATTTGATGGCCATGTATGGTTATGCTCTCCAAATTTACTCTGATTTTTCAGGTTATACCGACATAGCCATTGGGCTTGCACTTCTACTGGGCTTTAGGTTGCCCATTAACTTCAATTCGCCCTATAAGGCAACCAGCCTCACCGATTTTTGGCACCGTTGGCACATCTCACTATCATCATGGCTGCGCGATTACCTTTACATTCCCTTAGGAGGGAACCGAAAAGGGCGGTTCCGAACTTACTTAAACCTTATGGTAACCATGCTGCTGGGAGGTTTATGGCACGGCGCACATCTAAAGTTTGTGGTTTGGGGCGGCATTCATGGCTTGGGTTTGGCTGTTGAAAAAGCCATAGGAAGTTTAAAAAAAACAAAAATTCACCATTCGCAATTCCTTTTTCGATTCGCAAAGGCAGTAATTACGTTTCATATTGTTTGTTTCGCCTGGATATTTTTTAGAGCAGCTGATTTTAGCGCTGCTCTTGATATGCTTTGGCATATTGTTTTCGATTTTGGAGCAAACCTTACGTTTAAGGTTATTGCGGAATATAAAAATATTTTTGGATTGATGTTAATAGGGTTTATCTTACATTGGTTTCCTGTTTCCATTAAAGAGAGAGCCCGAGGAGCATATATTGCATTACCATTCCCTGCCAAAGTTTTAGTTGCGCTAGTTTTGGTTGTTCTTATCATCCAGTTCCGAACCTCTGAGCTGCAACCGTTTATATATTTCCGATTTTAATTTAAAAGAAAAAACCTTGGTTTAGAAACCAAGGTTTTGTTGACCTACCAGGATTCGAACCTAGACTAACAGAACCAAAATCTGCTGTGCTACCATTACACCATAGGTCAAGCCTATTGCTGTTTAAAGCGGTGCAAAAGTAATAGTAATTTTTTTTGCTTACAAATTTTTTTGTCAATTTTATTCTTTTATCGTTTAACCCTAAGCCCACTGTAAGTCATAACCCAGGTTTTACCAATCATTTCGTCGGGCCAGTAGCTGCTAAATGGCTGATTATCACCGAGTATATCAAGCATGGTGCTATCAAGGGAAACACCGTACCCTTCTGGTAGGTAAAGGTTTATAGTTAATTTTTGATTCTTCCACTTGGTGTCCTGAGGCATAATGTATAACGGATCAAAAGTAATTATGGTGTCGCTATAGGTAATACCGTAATCAATGGCTTTGGCATTGTAGCGGGCAGTAATATGGTTTATTCCCCTCGACTGCCGAACAACCTCAATGCTAGGATATTCATCATCACTTTTCTTTATGGAAAGCGTAGGTATGCCTACAAGTCTTTTGGCACCATTAATTTCAACCAACTTCATGTCAAAAATATTTAATAGTTCCCTATTGTTGATGCTATCAATAGGGTAGTTAAAACTTTTAAGATATAATAATTTTGTTTTAGACGACACTCTTAGGGTTTGTGTGGTCTTAACATTTTCTCTTACCGCAAGGCTTCTTGCCTGGTAAAATATGGTAAGCGATAGGGTCACAACCGATGTAACCCAAATAACAGCTGCAATAATTCCTAAAAGGGCATCCTTTGCTTTAAATCGGAAAATTATTCGAACACCTGCGTAGATAAGGGCAAGAATGGGTATTGCAAAAAGCAGAAAGATAGGAATGGTTACCCAGTAGCTACTACTAATTTCAAGCATCGAGGTTACAATTTGGTTCAGCGATAATCCAATTTCCCCCATCGATGAGTTTAAAAGGTAGGTGCCGAAAAATGTTGCTCCAACAAATGCAACAAAAAGTAGTACCATTGCAATTATTAGAATAACGCCAATTAAAATTGATATCGCTTTAACAGCAATAAATGCTGCTTTAAGAATATACAGAAGAATTTGGCCTATGAGCGAAAAGATTTTTTGTATAAAATTCCCAGTTTTCGATTTCTTAAGGCGTTCGGAAGCCTCTTCGTATTCTCTCTTTACCTTTTCCCCCATCTCTTCAAAACTCATTCCTTCACCCATCATTTCCATTTTTTGGAAAGGGGTAACGGCATTGGGTAGAGCAATCCATAGTATAAAATATAAAAGAATGCCTAACCCATTTGCAAAGATCAGGGCCAAAAAGATGATACGGAATACCAGTGAATCAACATTAAAGTACGTAGCTAACCCTGAGCAAACCCCTGCAATTATTGACCCATCAGGGTCGCGATAGAACCGCTTAGGCTTTTTAGGTTTAAAATTCTCCCCCGATACATCTGTTATATCCTCGGGTCGCCCGATCTGATTAATTATTTGGTCAACTATTTCAAGTGTAACCGCTTGCCCTGTGTTTACTTTTTCCGATAACAGTTCAGTAACTCGGATCTCTATATCGTTAATCGTTTCCTGAGCAAGTCTGTCATTCCCAAGTCGAATTTTGATATCGTTTAAATAGGCAGATAGCTGCGAGTAGGCATCGTCTTCCAGCACAAAGGAGAATCCACCAATACTAACATTTACTGTGTGTTTCATAGGGCTTTGTTTTATTAATGTTAATTTTCGCTATTCCGAATGGAGTTGACCATTTCAGCTAATTCATCCCAACTCGATAAGAGCTCGTTCAGGTAGCTACGACCCTCTTCGGTGAGTGAATAGTACTTCCTTGGGGGGCCCTGGGGCGATTCCTCCCAGCGGTAGCTGAGCAGCCCAGCGTTTTTTTGACGGGTGAGTAGCGGGTAAAGGGTCCCCTCTACTACTATCATTTTGGCCTCTTTAAGTTTGTTTATCAAGTCGTTGGCATACGCATCGCCACGTGAGAGCACAGTGAGTACGCACAGTTCTAGCACCCCTTTGCGCATCTGCGCTTTTGCATTTTCAATTTCCGATGCCATAGTTGTTGATTTATTAGCTCTTGCGGTTAATATTGTCTATATTGATAACCTCGCCCTTCATTTCTAATTTTTGTGACGGGGTAATGGCCGGAGGCACTACTACCCAAAGTACTATATAGAGCAGGATTCCCATTCCGCCCCAAATAGCCAGAAGCACAAAAAGCAGACGGAACAAAATAGGGTCAACCCTCCAGTAATGTCCCATACCAGAACAAACACCACCAATAATTCTATTTTCAACGTCGCGGTATAGTTTTGAATAGTTCTTCCCATTAAAACTGCTTAAATTTGTTTCAGCACTGTCAATTTCATTTGGCATACCCATTAATCCAATCACACGTTTTACCTCACTTAGGTTGATAACCTGACCCGGGACTTTTAGAAAATTTTCAAAGTGTTCGGCTATACGGCTCTCTATATCGCTCAACAGTTCATCTTTTCCCTGCTCTTTTTCAAAATGTTTTTCGAGCAGTTTTAAGTAGCGCTCAAGCGCTGAGTAGGCATCGTCCTCAAACGTGAATGCTTTCCCGTTTAAGCTGGCTGAAATGGTTCGTTTCATCTTTTTTAATTTTAAGTGATAATTCAATTATTCCCTTCAAAATGAATGAAAATTATGGTTAAATATCGTGTAATCAACTTGTACTATATTTCGTATAGTAATATATCAATACAAATATAGTATAATAATTGGTACTATGTAAAGCAATGTATATTTTATTAACATAAATTAAGGCGATCTTTTAAATTGATAAGTTTTTTAGGGTAGTAAAACCCTATTTATTATTGGGGTGCAGAGTTTTCAATGATTTATTCGAACCAACCCTAATTTTGGGGATTGTTATATGAAACACTCATGCAATGCAGTTTACATACACAGATGAATAACCGATTGTTTTTTATGAGCTCGACGGAGCCAAAATATGGGTATTCTATTCGTGTATTGGTTCGTGTTTAAGTTAAATATATAACCTGCTCTGGTGTTTAATGCTATTAAAATTTTGTACGGATGGGATAATTGGCATAATTTTAGGGAATGCATAATTTGAGAAGAGAATATGATAGTATCGGGTACACTTAAAAAGATGAATTTTGGTAACATCGGTGATGAGTATAATGTTAAACCCTCTTATATTTTGGAACTGGGAGCATCGACGTTGGAGCTTAACCACTCTATTGGAAAATATATTTCACTTAAATATTTGAATGAAATACATTGTATTAAATGTGGTCGGAAAACCAACAAGTCGTTTGGGCAGGGATATTGTTACCCATGTTTTATCGCTATTCCTGAAACCGAGGAGTGTGTGCTCAAACCGGAACTCTGTAGGGCGCACGAGGGTATAGCGCGCGACATGGAATTTGCAAGGAAAAACTGTTTGGTTGACCACTACGTTTATCTGGCTTGGACGGGTGGTTTAAAAGTAGGGGTAACCCGATACCACCAAATCCCCATACGCTGGGTGGATCAAGGGGCAACGCTAACCGTTAAAATTTGTCGGACCCCAAACCGTTACACTGCGGGCTTGATAGAGGTTGAGCTCAAGAAAATTTTTGCCGATAAAACGGCATGGCAGCGCATGCTTACCGATTTGGGCGAAATACCAATCAATCTTTTAACAGAAAAGGCTAAGGCACTGGAATTTATCAATGGTAAGGGCTATGAATATATTCCCGAGAACGATAACCTCTACCGGATTACCTACCCTATTGCTCAAGTTGCCAGTAGGGTTAAATCGGTTAACCTCGATAAAGAAAATACTGTTAGCGGTGTGCTAACCGGAATAAAAGGGCAATACATGATTTTTGATACGGGGCGTGTAATTAATATCCGTAACCATTCGGGTTATAGCATTGAGATTACCATTGCACATTAGGCGCTGGTAATATCCATTGCAATTTTAAGGATTTTTACAATCTGACCACTGTGGTCAAAAATTGGGGTGTAACTTTCCAAAAGCAAAAATTCTTGTCCCTTGACTTTTACCTTAATTTTTTGTTTTCGGGTAATTCCTTTTAATATGTCTTTCCAAATCTTATTCATAGCTAATTTATCGGCATCGCTAAGGAAAAACGAATCGGCGTAGTGCAGTCCAATTACATCATCTCTATGAGTTCCTAAAAATTCAAGGTAGCTATCGTTTAGGTTGGTAACGAATCCGCCAGTATCAAATTCCATAACAAATGCAGAGGCATTAAGAGCGTTTGCCAATCCTTCAAGTTCTGTAGATTTGCGGGCAGCTTCCTCTTGTGTGGCTTGAAGCTCCTCGAGGTTCTGACGCATTTCCTCTTCCTGAGCAGCCATAGCCTCAGCCTGCTCCTTTGATTTCATAAGTAGCTCTGCGGTTAGGGTATTAACCTTTACTGTATGAAGTGTCGATGCAATGCTTTTGGCTAAATCTTTCAGGAAATCTACCTCGTGATCCTTTAGTTCCTGAAGTGAGGCAATTTCAATTACCCCCATAACTTCATCTTCGAATATCAAAGGAACAATAATTATGTAATTAGGATTTGTACCACCAAGTCCCGAGGTAATTTCGATGTATTCCTGTGGAATTTCCTTTAGAATGATGGCATCACGCTCTGCAGCACAAGCACCAATTAATCCTTCGGCAAAATGGTAGCTGCGCTTCATTAAACGATTTCGGTCGTAGGCAAACATGGCCACAAGGTCAAATGTTTTTTCGTGGGTTTCGGCATTCTCATTAAGGATAAATACACCGCCCACCGAGGTATTAAGGTACCAAACCAAATTTTTAATAAGCTCCTCACTTAGTAGGGTAAGGTTATTATTGTTTTGCCTGAGAATTTCTCCAAACCTGGCCATTCCCTCATTTGTCCAACGCTTTTTTCCCTCTTCTATTTTACGCTTTTCATCTTCTTCTCGTGCCCTTTTTAAATTATCGCGCATTTCTAATAGCGATTTCCCTAAAAGGTCATCGTTGCTAAGTAGGGGTAGATCAATGGTTAGATTTCCGGAACCTATTTGTTGGGCAAATTCGGTTTTTTGGCTAATACCCTCGATTGAGGAACTTAGCGCTTGCACCATTATGCTAATTTCATCATGTGTTTTTACTTTCAAATTCAATTTTTCCGAAACTTTTCCCTTAGCTACATCCTGAAGTATCTGGGTAATTGTTCTGATTGGATTGGTAATTTGTTTACTTACCAACATTACAATTCCAATAATTATAATCAAACCAAAAAATGTGATTAAAAAACTCAAATTGTAGTTATGGTTGGCTTTAGCCAAAATGTCGGTTATGGGAACAGCAACTCCTAACGACCATGGGGTTTGGGTTTTTCCTATATGAATTGGAGCAAAGGTGTAATAAATCTTTTCTCCAAGAGCATTAGTGTGTGTAAATGAAAACGCCTTTCCCCTTTGTATTTGGCTTAACACTTTATATTTTTCGTTAAAATCAGGAAAAGCATCTTCAATTTTCTTTTTATAAATGGCTGTATCGGGATGAGCTAAAAATACTCCTTGATTTGATAAAAGCATTGCAAAGCTGTTGGGATAGGGTTTAATGTCATTCACTAAACTCTGAAAGCGGGTAAGAATCAAGTCGGCACCGAGTAAACCTATAAATTTTCCATTTTCTATAAATGGTGATGAGAGGGTGGTCATCATTTGCCCCCTTTGCAATTCCGATGTATAGGGTTCAACAACAATTTCATTTGCTGCCTTTTTCATATTCTCGTAGGTAACTGGATCACCATTAAGGCTTCGAAGTTCACTCTTTGTTTTGAAAGCGTTATCCTGTCGGTAAACTATGTAGAAGTAACGGCCATAGGGTTTATCCCATTTGGGATCAAGATTGCTCAGCTCCCAGCTATCCCAGTAGGCATCAATTTGGGGAGTTGTTTTTATCACCCGGTTGTACATGGCTTGTATAAGCTTCTGCCACTGATCGAAAGGTAATTGACGGTACTCCAAAAAGGCAGATGCTAGCGTACGGGTAACGGCAAAATCCTCATTAATCCAGCTTTCAATCTTTTGCGCATTGAGCAAGGCCTGGCTATCGGTTAGCTTTACAGCTTGCTCATAAGCCAGCTCCCTTGATGATGCACTTATAATATAGAAAACTATGGAAAAAACCAGAAATGAGCTTCCAAGAATGTAAATCAAAATTTTTTGCCGAATGGATAACGACAGTTTCATAGCTACATATTTTTGCGTATTAACACAAACACAATATTACGAAAATTTGATGGCACTTAAAGGCATATTAAAATTTTATTTAAATTGCTAAAGGATTTAAGTGAAGAAAATGCATTCTTGAGGATGCTATGAATTTGATATTCAATAATATGTTGATATCTGCCAGGTTCAGTTGGTTTTCGGGAAAAGCGCAAAGCAACGAAATTGTTAAAAGGATTAACATTCTCAAATCAATACTTCTTTTCAAAGAGATTGATGAGAAAGTGCTGCGCAAAATAGTTGAAAACCTTGAGCCCTGTGAGATTAAAAAGGATCAGGTACTATTCAATAAAGGCGATAGGGATTATGCCTTATACTTGGTGGTAAGTGGAAGGGTAAAGGCGCATATTGATAATCATGTTTTTGCAGTATTTGGCCCTAATCAATACTTTGGCGAGTACTCGCTTTTGGATTCATCTGCTCGTTCTACATCCGTAACTGCTTTAGAGGATACTCGCCTCCTAAAATTAAATCAGGAACAGTTCTATGGCTTTTTATACCGATATCCCAGAGTTGCAAGGGCCTTGCTGTTAGGCTTAGTTTGGCGTTTAAGAGATTACAATATCCTTGAAGCCGAACTTACTGCCAAAAATATTGAAATAAATCGACAAAAAGAGGAACTGGAGGTACAGCGTAAGGAACTTGAGCAACTTAACCAGATGAAGGATAAGTTTTTTGCCATCATTGCACACGATTTAAGGAACCCTTTTAGCACAGTGCTCAGCATTACGGAACTTTTGGCCAAGGAATTCTCAAACTTCGACCAACAAAACCTCCAGATGTTTATTGAGCAGCTTTACAAGTACTCTAATAAAACCTTTAACCTGTTGGAGAACCTTTTGCAATGGTCGATGATGCAAACTATGCGTTTAGAGCCAAAACCTCAAATGGCCAACATTGGTTCAATAATACACGATACCATCGATCTTCTTAAAGGGACGGCTCAGCAAAAGGGCATCAGCCTATACTGGGATAATCCCGTTGAACATATTGGCTTTTTTGATGTGAACATGATTACTACAGTGGTACGTAATTTAATTAGTAATGCTCTAAAGTTCACAAAGGCGGGAGGCGAAGTAGTTATAAAAGTTACCCCACAGGGCGATACATACAGAATTAATGTTTCGGATACCGGTGTTGGAATTGCCCCTGATGTTATGGATAAACTTTTCCGTATCGATTCCAACCCAACAACTCCCGGAACAAATGATGAAAGCGGAACCGGACTGGGTTTAATACTATGCAAGGAATTTGTGGAAAAGAATGGCGGCACCATTGGAGTAACCAGTCAGGTAGGAGTGGGTTCTACTTTCTACTTTACGATTCCCCGATACGAGCGTAGAACCTGATGAAAATTGCAATTCTTGGTACAAGGGGTATACCAAACCGCTATGGCGGTTTTGAACGATTTGCCGAGGAGATTTCAAAACATTTTGCTGCCCAGGGTCATACTGTTTTTGTAACCCAACCCTCATTAACTTGGCAAAACCATGAGCTCCTTTCTGGAATTTTTAGAGTTGAGTTGAGAACGCCTAACTTTTTCCCCCAGAACATCCAAACCCTGATTTACGATTTTCGGTCGCTTTGCTGGGCTAAACATACTAGTGTTGATGTTATTTTGGAATGTGGCCATTCCTTTGCTCCATCACTGTTATTCTTTTCAAAATCATTTAGAAAAAAAATAATAACCAATCCCGATGGAATTGAGTACCACCGTACCAAATGGGGTTTCTGGGCTAAACTCTATCTGAGACTCTCGGAGGCCCTGGCGTTTAATTTGTCGGCTGCACTTGTTTGCGACAATAGAGCATTAATTAATTACTATAAATTGAAATATAATCGGGAACTTTTTCATATTCCCTATGGAGCATACCCCTTAGAAGATGTACCCTCAAGGGACAAGGTTAATCAGCTGGTCCCCTTTGATGACTACTATCTTTTGGTTACACGTTTAACACCCGAAAATAGCATTGAAGTAATTCTAAATGCTTTTGAACAGGGAACAAGAAACTGCGTTGTGGTTGGACGCATCGATTCGAACCACGGCCTTAAAATTGTAAATAGGTACGGTTATCTGAAAAATGTTAAATTTTTGGGACCCATTTACGATCAAGAAGTGCTGAATAGTCTTCGCTTCTACTCCAAGGGTTACATTCATGGCCATTCGGTAGGAGGTACAAATCCCTCGTTACTTGAAGCAATGGCCTGTGGTTGTTGTATTGTTGCACACGATAACCCTTTTAACAGAGATGTTCTTGGTAATTTGGGTTTTTACTTTACCTCAACTGAAAATCTTTTAGAAAAAATTTTGGTTATTGAGCAATTAGATATAAACGAACGTAAACTAAAAGCTGAAGCCGTTAGGAATCGAATAAAAATGTTTTATTCATGGAGTTCAATAGCGGATCAATATATTAAAATGATAAAAATGGTTACAGGTAAGTACTAAACCCTGGGTTCTGTGACATTTCCTCTTGGTGTTTGACTGTATTCCATTAATTTATCCAAATTACGCATTAGCTAATGCGATTTTCCCTAAAGGTCGACTAAATCAATGATTTGTCAGTATTAACCCCAATACGCATTGAGCAACTAACAAATTAATTATTAATTCATTACATCCCTAGCGTTTAATCTGGATGTATTTAACCCCAATTACCCAATGCGAATTAAGAATCATAATCTCCAGTAACTTATTCTGTATTTTTTCTAATGCGTAGCATTAGAGATTTTTCAAAATTAAAATCGATGTAACCCTTGCTATGTAATAGTTTTGGAAGATCTCCAATTTCACTTTTATTTCTTAATGCGTAATCTTGGTTTAATTGTTGATGTAAAAAAGCCGCCTAATCATCAGGCGGCTTGGGTTGTTAACTTTTTGCATCCTATTCGAGTATAAGTTTTCGTACAACATTCTTTTTGTCACTTCCAAATCGGATATAGTATAGTCCTTTAGGCAGTCGTTCCATATTTTCATGAATGTCAACTTCGTACGATTGTAATATAACTTCTCGTTTTTTGATTAGGTTACCAATGGCATTGTAAATTTCCATCTTATAGCTACCGGGTATAAAACCTGTAATCCTGATTTTAATCTCACCATCCGTAGGATTGGGGTAGATTGATATGTTTAGGACTCTATTTTCTGGTAAAGAATTAGTATTGCCAATTTTTACAACAGCGGTATCGCTGGCTGAACAACCAAATTCATTGGTAACCCTAATCCAGAATTCGAAAATGCCTTCACCCAGGATTGTCCCATCAACAAGAAGGGTTTGCCCAGTGGATGAATCGCTCCAAAGGTACGATGTAAAGCCTGGTCCAGCATCAAGAGTGTGCTGTTGGTTAGTGTCAATTCTAATTGTATCGGTTGCAATGTCAACGGTGGGGAGTGCATGAACCTTCACTTCAGCATCTCCTGATGTGGCATTACAGCCTCCGGCAAATGTAGCCACCACAGAGTAAATGCCTGCCTCAGTTACCAATAGCTGTGGTTGTGTGGCTCCCTCTATGTTTGCACCATTCTTTTTCCACTGGTAAGCAGAACCTCCCGAAGGATTTGCGTTGAGGTTTACACTTATTTGATCCCCTTCGCACCAGTCTAATGGGTCGGATGTCTCAATTGAAACTGTTGGTACAGAAATTACGCTAACCGTAATAACATTACCGGATGCACTGCAACCATTAAGAGTTGCAAGTATGCTGTAATCTCCGGGCTGTGATACTGAAAGCGTAGAATTGATAGCACCATCAATTGGTGATCCAGCCAATAGCCACTGATAGCTATCAGCTGCATCGGCAGTAAATGTAACATCAATTGTTGTCCCCTCACACCATACGGTTGGATCGGCAGTTGAAATGGTGGCAGAGGGAAGCGGTTTAACCAGTATATCTTTTGAAGCAGAATTTATACATCCGTAACCATCGGTGTAAGTGTAGGTGATGGTATGGGTACCCGGTCCGGCAGCAGCGGGATCGAAGGTGTCACCCGAAACGCCTGTTCCGGAGTAAACCCCGCCGGTAGGCGAACCGCCAGAAAGGGTAAAGAGTGCGGCATCAACACAAACGGGGGTAAAATCGGCCAGCGTAACGGTTGGCAGAGCATTCACAACGATTGAGGCGGTATCGGAGCTAACGCATCCGTTACTATCGGTGTAGGTGTAGGTAATGGTATGTTTACCAGCACCGGCAGCAGCGGGATCGAAGGTGTCACCCGAAACGCCTGTTCCGGAGTAAACCCCGCCGGTAGGCGAACCTCCAGAAAGGGTAAAGGGTGCGGCATCAACACAAACGGGGGTAAAATTGGCCAGCGTAACGGTTGGCAGAGCATTCACAACAATTGAGGCGGTATCGGAGCTAACGCATCCGTAGCCATCGGTGTAGGTGTAGGTAATGGTATGCTTACCAGCACCCGCAGCAGTGGGGTCGAAGGTGTCGCCCGAAACGCCTGTTCCGGAGTAAACCCCGCCGGTAGGCGAACCTCCAGAAAGGG
>DYKO01000004.1:0-65542 GCA_020722565.1 Rikenella microfusus | reverse complement strand
TAAACGGTGTGGCATCAACACAAACTGGGGTAATATTGGTTATAGTAACGGTGGGTAACGGATGAACAACAATTTCAACCTCATCGCTAATGCCCATGCATCCGTTCTTGATAACATAGAATGAGTAAAATCCGGCTTCTGTTGCCGTGTAAGTATTGGTGTGGGTACCCGAAATGCTTTGCCCATTCTTTAACCATTGGTAAAATGAGCCATCAGATGGCGATGCGGAGAATAACGTGCTAATGGTTTCGCCCTCGCAGTACTCCAAGGGGTCAGTAGTGTTTACAACAGCAACTGGAACAGGGTTAACTGTTACTGTAATATGAGCGGTATCCTTACAGCCATTGCCATCGGTTCCAGTAACGGTATAGGTATCGGTACTTGCAGGGAAGAATTCAACACCATCTGTCACCCCTTTATCCCATGTATAGGAAACGGCTCCACTTCCTGTAAGAGTAACCCCATCGCCTTCGCAAATTGGGTTTGCACTGGCATTGGCGGTAACGGTGGGCAGGGTAAATACGGTTATGGTTATGGTATCAGTAATTGCTTTACAACCTTCGGCAGAGGTTACCTCGGTAAATACCTGATCGCCATTTGCCAGCGATGAGTTGCTGTAGGCATAGGCCGTGCCGGGTCCCTGAACGCTAAGTCCGTTAAGGAAAAATTCGTAGGTGGCTCCGCCGCTGGCGGTAAATATGACGGTATCGCCTAGGCATATGGAATTATCGGGGTCGGTGCCTGTTAAGCCAGCCGAAGGCGAAAGATTAGCAGATGTAAGAATCACCTCGTATTCTTTTGTGCAATTATTTGCATCTGTAACTGTTACTATATAAGTTCCGGGTCCAAGATTTACCTGATCTTTATTGGTGGCATTTACTATATCGGGGCCAGTCCAGAAATAGGTATATCCGGGCGTTCCGCCGCTAACGGTTAAGCCAATGCTACCGTTTTTCGACTCTGGGCATGTGGGTTTATTTTCGGTGTGGCTAATGGAAATGTCGGTGGGTTGCCCCAGATAGGTGTTTTGGGTTTTGCTGCATCCCTTACTGTCAGTAATCTTTAACCAGTAGCTTCCACTTTTTATGTTACTTATTGTGGGGGTTGTTAGTGTATTCGACCACAGATACTCGTAGGGCGTAGTACCACCTGCAAGGTTGTCGACCGATAATGAGCCGGTATAGGTGTTGTAGCATGTGGGTTGTGTAGATAGGAAACTAAATGTAATATCGTTGGGTTGAGTAATGGTTCCTTGTTTATTAATTATACAGCCATTGGCATCGGTAATGGTTACCTCATAGGTTCCTGAGGTAAGGTTGTTCAAATCCTGTGTGGTTTGAATGGGCGTGGTATTCCATGAATATGAGTAAGGTGGCGTTCCTCCTGTTGGTGTTAAATCGAGAATACCATCATTCCCGTTATAACAAGTGGTTGGATAGGCAGCTATGGAACCATCCAGAATCTGTGAGGGTTCTGTTATATCAACATTAACTTTAGTGGTATCGTCATCGCTAATAACACCAGGAGTACCCTTATCATCAATTAGGGTTGCTGAATAGCTCCCAGCGGGTTTGCTAGTAATAGTTAGTGACGTTTCGCTACTTGACCATAGAACCGAAACAGTTCCAACATTATTGGCATATGAAATGGTTGCTTCTCCAGTACTTTCACCCTTGCATTTAACATTAGTTTGCGATGATACCCAGGCGTGGAATACTCGTTCATCCAAAACCGTAAAGGTATTGGAATCGCGGCATGATGCATCGTCGGTTACAATAACCCTGTAATCTCCGCCAATATTGAGCCCTGAAATGTCTTCAGTAGTATAAACTTCAGTACCATTTAATTTCCATGAGTAGCTGGAATACACTCCAGAACCGCCTATCACCGTAATATCAACAGCCCCATTGCTCCCTGCTCCGCTTATATTGGTTACCGTACCGCTAATTTGAATCTTTAAAGGTTGTGTTACAACAAAGTTATTATTAATTACACAGCCATTTGAATCGGTTACCTGAACATTGTAAGTCCCGGCTGTGAGGCCTGTTTGGTCTTCACTATCAATTACATGTCCATTACCATTACCTGAGGTCCAAAAGTAGCTATAAGGGGGAACCCCTCCTCCAGCCGTAATGTCAACTGCACCATCTTGTAGGCCATAACAGCTAACATGCGTTATTGAACCACTAGCGCTTAAAACTGTTGGCTCATTAATTGTGTAGCTTGCAGTTGATTGCTGAGAATTATTATCGGTAACGGTTACCTGGTAAGTACCAGCTGCAAGGTTTGTGATTGCAGAATCAGTTGCCGAATAGGGAAAGCCATCTTTGGTCCATGAATAGGTATAAGGGGGGTGTCCAAAATATGGGGTAACGGTAAGAGCCCCATCGGCACCTCCGTTACAGCTAACGTCCTTTTCAAAGGAGAAAGTCGCTGTAAATTCGTTATGATTTTTGGCAAAAAAGGCATCCTTATAATCCGAGGCAGAATTGGTTAGGGTAGTGGTACCAACCGATAGTGTTGCCGAGTTAAAGTAACCACCAAAATAAACATTGTACATGGAGTCAAGGGCAATACCTTGTCCACGATCATCGAGTGTGCCTGAAACCGATTTTGCAAGTACAGCATTCGACTCAACATCAAATACAAAAAAAGCAGCATCGTTATTACCACCAGATGTTATGGTATTCAGGTTGAAGTTAATAGTATTGTTAAAGTATCCTGTTGTAACCACTATGTTGTTTAGTATATTCAATCCATAACTTACTTCTCCACCAGGGGTACCCAGTGTTTTTTTCCATATTAGCCTCCCATCCATGTTGTACTTGGCAAGAAACAAGTCGTTTCCTCCGGCGGTGGTAAATTGTGACGATTGTTGTGATGCAGTGCTATCAATAGTTCCAGTTCCCTGGATGTATCCACTAATATAAGTAAAATTGTCGTAAACGGCAATGCTGTTTAGCTGGTCATCGGCGGTGCTGCCGCCCTTTCGAACCCATACAGCTGATCCATCGCTTGGGCTTGCCTTCATTAGGATAATATCGCCAGAGCCAACCGAAACATATGGAGTACCGTCAATGGTAAGTGTTCCGGCAAGTGCCCCACCAGTATAAATGTTGTTGATTTCATCAACCGCAATGGCACGGAAAAGAGCATTATTATTGGTTCCGGGAATCTGCTTTGACCATCTGTAAATACCTGCCGGTGTAAAGCTGGCCAGAAATAGGTCTCTGTTTGAATCTTCGTTGGTAAAACTGCAGCCGCTTGTTCCATCGCCAACAGTAAATGAGGCACTCTGCGACATCCCAGCTACGTATAAATTTCCATCTTTACCAATGGTGAGGGTTGAAATGCGCTCGTTTGCTGTTCCGTATGCAGCTTTCTGGACCCATTGTAGCATACCGGAAGGGTTGTACTTGGCAATAAACCCGTCGTTACCACCTGAAGAGGTTAGCGTTATGCTTGAACCGAAGTTACAGGTTCCCTGAAAGAACCCCGAGATGTAAACATTATCTGAGCCATCAACTACCATATCGTTGGGCTGGTCGCCATTGCTTCCACCAATGGTAATAACCCAAATCCTATTACCAGCCGTATCGTACTTTGCCACAAAAATGTCTAAAGCAGAAGCAGATGTATCGGGATAGCCGATATAGCTATTTCCATCTATAGTAAAGTTGGATTTGTATGAGCCCAGTACATACAAGTTGCCCTGTTCGGAGTACTGTATTTGGTATATGTCGAGTTCGTTTGCCAGATTTGGATTGGGCGATTGGCTTAGGTGTTTCACCCATTGCCACCCATTCTGGGAAAAAGAAGTAAGCGAAAACATTCCCATTATGGTTATCAGCATTATTCTGCATCGTATCATAACTGTGTACTTTTATCACTAATTTTTATTGCAAAAAACAAGCCATAGTCAACAATTTATTGAAATTAAATATATTAATTTTATATATGCGAAGAAAATTTATCAAAATTAGACAAAATCGGTCATATTATCAATTTTCTTTAAAGCAAAATGAAACGAATTACAGAATTCAAAATGGTGCTATATTTACACGAATAAATTAAGAATAGTGACAAAGGTACTGGTTCATATTGGATATCCCAAAACTGCAACCACCTGGTTGCAGGAAAACTTTTTCCCGCATATTCAAAATTTCAGATTTGTTAGCTGGAGGGAAGCCAATGAGTTGATTTTGAATGTCGATAGTTTTTCGTATAATCCTGATATTGTTAAAAGTAAATTGCTTTCGGGAGATGAGGGAAACATCCTGATAAGTTCAGAGTTTTTTTCCACCGCTATAAACTTTGGATATCATTTTGGCTACTACTCCATGGGTGTAGCGCTGAAACTGGCAGCAACCTTCCCTGATGCAAATATTGTTATTTTCATAAGGCGTCAGCAATCGCTTATACCATCGGCTTACCAGCAGTATTTAAAGAATGGGGGAACCTATAGCTTTAGGCGTTGGTTGTCCTCTGGCGAGGTTTTTAGCTTTGAGCATTTGCAATACGATAGATTAATTGATTACTATGTTTCGCTTTTTGGTATGGAAAGGGTAAGTATTTACCTATATGAGAGCTTTAGTGATGATAACAAGCGTTTTTTAATACGTTTTTGCGATGAACACGGTTTTGAAGTGGACTGGACAAAAGTATCGTTTTTGCATATTAACAAGGGTTTAAGAATTTTTTGTTTGCCCCTGCTTAAAGCGATTAACCATTTTTATAAGAAACCCGTAGGTCGTAAGCGATATGTTTGCCATATCCCAGGTATGACTACCGTTGGTAGGGGAATTATTAAGTACCTGAATCCCTTGCCCGTTTTCGGACGATACCTGAGAGAGGATGATTTTCTAAGGTCTAAGGATTTGGAATATATTAAAAAGTTCTACTCCAGTAGCAACCGTAATCTAACCAATTACTTTAAGCGCCATGAACTGGAAAAATACGGTTATTATCTATGATCACCCCAATTCTGCACATTGGCTACCCAAAAACTGCAACCAAATGGTTTCAGCAGATTTTTTACCCGATGGTAAAGGATGCAGTTTATATTCCAAGGCCCTTTTTGTTTGAACATTTTGTATTTAAGGATATATTCACTTTTTCATCATCTGAAACACGAAAATATTTTTTTAAATATAGCGATGGGAAACGAATAATCATTTGCGATGAGGTACTTGTGGGAGGCCTTGATATTGGTTTTGGAAGCGGAGAGTTTGTAAAACTTATGGTCGATAGGTTATCGGCAGTATTTGAAAACGCTCAAATTGTCGTTTTAATTAGAAATCAGCATACAGCACTCGAATCGGCGTATAGCCATTACATTATGACTGGCGGAACATATTCCCCTGAACGCTATTTTAAGTTGAAAACAGGGTTTAGCAAGCCTTTCATGGGGTATCCCCTTTTCAGTCCTAAACTGTTTGAGTACAGTAAGTTGCTTGGATTTTATGAGGGATTATTCGGAAAATCAAGTCTGAAAGTCTTTTTATATGAAGATTTTGCTGATAATCCCTCTCATTTCGTAGAGCAATTCTGTTCCGCCATAAAAATTGAAGTGCCCGAAGGGATTTCCTTTGAGCGCCTAAATAAGCGCTACTCATGTATTGCCCTTCAAAAGCAGAGGTTTTTAAACCGCTTTTCTTTGGGAAATACTCCATTCAAGCAGTATTTCATAAACATTCCGCAGCTGTATGGCATTTCCCGAGGAATTACTCAGGTAATTGACCGTTGTTTTAACTTTAAACCCTATAGGTTTAATGCTAAAATTCATAGATGGATTGAAGAATACTATGCCGAATCGAATAGGAATCTTGAAAAATGGGTTGACCCCGAAAAGCTAAAAAGGTGGAGCTACCCGTTGAAGAAATAGGTGGTAATTTTATTTTGCTCCCTGCATTTTGTTTCGATTATTTAAGGTTTGTGGGCTACCTTTATCGAAAAATATGTAATTTTGTCAGTTAAGTTGATGCAATGGAAGTACAAAGCATAAAGCAACGGTTCGGCATTATAGGCAATTCACCGGGTTTAAACCGTGCTATCGATATTGCTCGTCAGGTTGCCTTTACTGATCTGTCAGTACTTATTACTGGCGAGAGCGGTACTGGTAAGGAAGTTTTTCCGCAAATAATCCACAGCTACAGTTCCCGTAAGCATGGCACCTACATTGCCGTTAATTGTGGTGCAATACCCGAGGGGACCATCGATTCGGAACTATTTGGACACGAAAAGGGCGCATTTACCGGTGCTACCGATAGTCGTCAGGGATACTTTGAGGGGGCCAATGGTGGAACCATCTTTCTTGATGAGGTGGGAGAACTTCCGCTTTCTACACAGGTTCGTTTGCTTAGGGTACTGGAAACCGGCGAATTCATTCGAGTGGGTTCCTCAAAGGTTCAAAAAACCAATGTTAGGGTGGTAGCCGCTACCAATGTAAACCTTGCCGATGCAATTACCGAGAACAAGTTTCGTGAGGATTTGTACTACAGGTTGAATACCGTTCCCATTCACATACCGCCCTTACGGGAGCGGCAGGAGGATATTCCCCTGCTCTTTCGCAAGTTTGCCGCCGATTTTGCAGAAAAGTATCGCATGCCACCCATAACGCTCGATGACGAGGCAAGAAGGGTATTGGTTTCCTACTATTGGCCTGGCAACATCCGCCAACTTAAAAATGTAACCGAGCAAATTTCAATTATTGAACAAAAAAGGATGATTGATGCCGAAACCCTAACACGTTACCTACCCGATTACCATGCCTCGCGGTTACCAACCCTTTATGGTAAAGAAGGTTTTGTTGATGAGCAAACCTTTACCTCCGAGCGCGAGATTTTTTACAAAATCCTTTACGATATGAAGTCGGATATGAACGAGCTGAAAAAACTTGTGTTCGACCTTATTCGTAACGGAGCAATAAACCCCGACCGCATAAGCGGCTCATCGGTTTTTAACGATATGCATACATCAACCTATGAACCCATTATTTCAGCTGCTGCTACATCAGTACCTGAAAACAAATCGTTAGTTAAAGATTTAAACAACATCCAGGATACCGAAGAGATAGAAGAGGAGTCGCTTTCGCTTGAGGAAAAAGAAAAGGAGTTGATTATTAAGTCTCTGGAAAAGCACAACGGTCGCCGTAAATTAGCTGCCGAGGAGCTGGGTATTTCCGAGCGTACATTATACCGAAAACTCAAGGAGTACAACATAGATTTATAGTATGATTTTAAAAAGGACGATAATAGCTGCTTCATTAGCCATAGTTCTAATGGTACCGAATGGCTGCAAGGTTTCGTATTCGTTTACAGGAGCCTCAATACCTCCAGAAGCAAAAACATTCAGCGTACAGTTGTTTCAGAATTTGGCAAGCATTGTGAATCCAACATTGGCAGGATATATTACTGAGGAGCTTAAAAGCCGATTCCTGTCGCAAACCCGCCTAAGCCCAGTGGTCGATTTTGGCGATTTTGCCTTTTCGGGTCAAATTACCCAGTACGACGTTACGCCTATGGCGGTTCAGGGTAATGAAATTGCAGCTCAAAATAGGCTTACCATTGCGGTTAGGATTAAATTTGTAAATGCAATTGACCCCAAGCAGAGTTTTGAGAAAACCTTTTCGCAGTATGCCGTTTTTGGAAGCAACCAAAACTTTGTGCAGGTGGAACAGGCACTGGTTCAGGAAATAGTTGAGAAGTTAATTGACGATATATTTAATGCGGCTGCATCAAACTGGTAGCCTATGGAAAAGCAAACCTTTTACAGTTTAGTTGAAAAGCCCTACGGCTTAAACTTAGCACAAATTGAGGAGTTAGCGAGCCTAATTGAGCGTTACCCCTACTTTCAGAGCGCACGGTCGTTGCTGCTTCAGATGCTTTATCATCAAAGCCTCGATGCATTCAAAAAGGAATTGGCACGGCAAGCGCTGCTTATTCCTGACCGCAGGCATTTGCTGATGATTTTAAACAAACCTGCTGCTGAATCCAAAACATTGGTAGAGCAACCAAATGTCGAAGTTAGTGCTGACCCAGCCGTAGCTGATGCAAAGCCCATCATCACCGACACACTTTTGGGCCCAAAGGTTCCTAAAAAACGTGGGCGTCCTAAAAAAGTTAAGGAGTACAAAGACAAAAACGAGCCATTGTTTACTATAATCGAGAACCAGGGCGAACTGGAGAAAACCATCGAGTCCGACAATCAGGCTGATGTTAAAACCGATACCGATATTCTGGAACTAATTGATAGCGATACCGTTCAGGGTAGCAACGGAATCGATTTAATAGAAAAATTCATTTCTGAGCAACCAACAATTCCACGGCCAGCAGCACCTGTCCGTGGCGAAACCAACGAGGGTGTTGTGGATATATCGTCACAGTCGGTAGCAGAACCGGAGGAACTGGCTACTGAGCCTTTGGCTCAGATATATGCACTTCAGGGTTACACCGATAAGGCTATTTCGGTTTACGAAAAATTAATGTTGAAATATCCAGAAAAAAGTAGTTACTTTGCCGATCAAATTAAAAAGTTAAAAGAGGAACGATAGTTAAACCATTAATTTTCATAAACGATGTTTACGATAATAATGACATTCATTGTAATAGTATCAGTTCTGCTGATACTGATTGTGTTAGCACAGAATCCCAAAGGAGGCGGATTGGCATCCAATTTTGCAGGTTCAAATCAGGTAATGGGGGTTCGCCGTACCGCCGATTTTCTTGAAAAGGCAACATGGACTCTTGCAGCAGCGCTAGTGGTACTTAGTTTTTTAGCAACAATCACAATGCCCAAGGCTGAGTTTGAGCAAAAGTCGGCAATTGAGTCAAAGGTTAAGGAAAATCAACCTAGTGCCCTTCCTAACTTTCCCATGCCAAGTGAAGAGCAGAGCCAGGACTCGGTAAAATAATTTTTGATTAAAAACATTGCATAAGCAATGAAAAAAATATTGTTACTTTTTATTTTGGGCTCAGCCTCATTATGGGGATGGGCCCAAAATGTTTCGGGGGAGTCAAACAATGGTCCAAAAATTGAATTTGCCACTGCTACACTCGATTACGGGCAGATATCACAAAACAGCGATGGCAATAGGGCTTTTGAGTTTACCAATACAGGAAATCAACCCTTACTGCTTACCAATGTGGTGGCATCGTGTGGTTGTACCGCAACTGATTGGCCCCGCGAACCCATCAAGCCCGGGGGAAAAGGTAAAATCACGGTAAAGTATAATACCGCAATTATTGGACCCTTTCGTAAAAGCATTAGGGTGTTCAGTAGTGCATCGCCCCAAGCTTTATATTTAACCATTATGGGTGAAATTAAACCAATCGCAGAGTAGGGGAATCAAAGAACTAAACATTATCAACATGCCAAAGATATCAGAAAAGGGTATTGCCATGCCGGCTTCGCCAATTCGTAAGCTGGTACCCTATGCCGACGAGGCAAAACGCAAAGGTCGGAAGGTTTATCATCTCAACATTGGGCAACCCGATATATCAACGCCTGAGGTTGCCCTTAATGCCGTGCGTAACATCGACCTTAAAGTGGTTGAGTATAGCCATTCCGCAGGAATAGAGAGCTACCGTAAGGGTTTAGCCAGATACTATCAGGAAATAGGCATCAACATCAGCCATAACGATATTATTGTAACCACAGGGGGTTCTGAAGCAATTACCATTGTCTTCATGGCCTGTCTGAACCCCGGTGACGAAGTTATTATCCCGGAACCCTTTTACGCCAATTACAACAGCTTTGCCCTGCAGGCAGGTGTAGTGGTAAAACCCATTGTATCGTCAATTCAAAACGATTTTGCCCTACCTCCAATTGCTGAATTTGAAAAACTGATTACCCCTAAAACCAAGGGAATAGTTATATGTAATCCCAACAACCCCACAGGTTACCTGTATTCAAAGGAAGAACTCGAGCAATTGGCTGTTATAGTTAAGAAGCACGACCTCTACCTATTTTCCGATGAGGTTTACCGTGAGTTCTGCTACGATGGTAACGTGCACTACTCAGCCATGATGCTCAAGGGGCTTGAGGATAACGTTATTCTCATGGATTCAGTTTCCAAACGCTACAGCATGTGTGGTGTTCGTATTGGTGCGCTAATTTCAAGAAATAAAGAGGTTATAGCTACTGCACTGAAATTTGCACAGGCACGTTTATCGCCCCCGTCGTTTGGACAAATTGCTGCCGAGGCAGCACTTAATACTCCTGCGGAGTATTTTAAGGGAGTTTACCAAGAGTATATCAAGCGCCGCGATTTTATGGTTGAGGCACTTAATAAAATGGAAGGAGTTTACTGTCCCAAACCCAAAGGTGCGTTTTATACTGTTGTGAAGCTACCTATCGACGATAGCGATAGGTTTGCCCAGTGGCTTTTGGAATCATTTGAGCATAAAAATCAAACCGTGATGCTGGCTCCGGCAACGGGATTCTACTCCACTCCTGGTTTGGGTAAAAATGAAGTACGTATTGCTTACGTGCTAAAGGTTAATGATTTAAAAAATGCAATGGAGTGTCTCGATGTTGCATTAAAACAGTATCCGGGTAGGACCCTATGATATGGTTTAACTGTTAATTTAAAACCCCGATGCCTTTATCGGGGTTTTATTTTTTAAGGAGATTATCATTTTATTTTATTCGGTTGGGATTTTTCATAACAAAATCTTCCCAATTCCGAGGTTTGTCATCGCTCAACGAATATTCGCCCTGAAAGAAATGACAAACTGCAGCAGCTAAACCATCGGTGGCATCCATGTATTTTTGGTCAAAATCCTTTTCTCCCAAAATATTCTTTAGCATAGCCGCCACCTGCTCCTTTGATGCGCTACCAACGCCTGTTATGGCAAGTTTAATTTTTCGGGGGGCGTATTCATAAATTGGAATTGAGCGTGAAAGCACGGCTGCCATGGCAACACCTTGGGCTCGGCCAAGCTTAAGCATACTTTGAACATTCTTGCCGTAAAAGGGGGCTTCAATGGCTACCTCATTTGGTTTATACTGGTCAACCAAATGCTGAACCCTTTCGTAAATAACTTTTAGCTTAGTGTAATGATCGGGAAACTTCTTAAGTTCTATTACACCCAGTACCACCAATTTGATGGAATTTTTCCCGGTGCATCGCACAACTCCATACCCCAGAATGTTGGTTCCTGGGTCGATTCCTAAAATGCTTCTGGGTAATATCATTACTTGAAGGTAGAATTAAAAAACAAATTATAGGTACTTGCTACCATGCGCCAACTTCCTCGTACAGCCCTTTTCCTGTTATTGTTGATGCTTTTGTAGGATGTTTTACATTTGGTCCTTTCCCTTTTATACTTATTCCTAAGTGGCTTAGAGCAGCATTAAGGCTTCCCTCGGATGTTTCACCAAAGGGTGTAAAAATATCATCATCTGCCTCGATGTTTACTTGAATGCCATCATAGTAATCGCCCTCATTGTTTGCATTGCGGATTGTGAAGCAAATAGGAACTATTAACCAGTCGATAGATGGATCAGTAAACGAGAACGAATACATACCGACGGGTTTACCATGGGTCCTGCTGCCTATAAGGGTAACGTTTAGGTACGGTTTTAGCGCATTAATTACTAGTTCACTGGCTGAAGCTGTGCTCTCAGTGGTAATGAACAAAACCTGGCTTAAGGATAGTGCATTTGCTTTTGGCGTGAAGTAAATTGTAGAGTTCTTTTCAGATTTTTTGTTATTATGCACATAGTTACCAAAAACTGTATTAGTATCGTTAACAGAATATAGCAAACTGCCCAAAATTTTTGAAACGCCAACTAGCCCACCTTGGTTATACCGTAGATCACAAATTAGTTCATGAATATTTTCGTTCTTAAATTTTTGAAAAACAGTCTCAAGTTCATCCGCTGTTTTTTCAACGAAACTTTTGAGTACAAAGTAACCCACTTTTTCCCCATTAAAATTGTAGATTGTATCCATTAGAACCGAATTCATGTCGATTGAACTTTTTACAAAAGTTTGTTCTACAACCTGTCCTGTTGGGGATCTGAGAATAAAGGTTTTGGCAATTCCAACTTCGGGTGGACCTAGAAGCTCCGAAAAGTTGCTTGGGGTAGGGGTTTGTCCATCGATGCTTTGGATTTCCCAACCCCTTCGAATTCCAGCAGCATATAGCTGCGACGATTTAAAAACAAAGGTTATAAATAGCCTTGAGTCTTGGGTAAACGCCGACCCAAAACCGAAACCAATATACTCAGATTGTTTGTAGTAGGCTTCGTATTCCTGCTTTGTGGTTACGTAGCTCCATCGATCTGGCGGGTTCACACGTATTGCTTCAACTAACTTTTTGGGATCGGGATAGGCGTTTGGGTTAACTTCGGGAAGCTGATCGTACCAGTAGTACCAGTCCTTCATAAGGTTGTACACCTCTTTGTTTACATTGATTTTTGAATCGTCTTTTTCACAGGAGTACATGGCCAGTAGTCCTGCAAACAAGAGTATTTTATAGCCCAATCGTTTCATGAATCACTGTTTTTTACGGTTCTTTTGGCAAAAACTTGCTGAAAAATGATGGCGCCAATTATCAGGGAAAGCCCCAACAGAGTGGTCCATACAATTTTTTCTTTGAGCACAATACTTATAAAAAGTAATGCAATAAAGGGAACAAGATAGGAAAAATTACCCAATCGTGCTGTATTTGTAGCGCTATTTAATGCTTTTAGCCAAAGCACAAAGGTTATTCCCATTTCGAATGCACCAATATAAACTGACGTTGCAAAACCATTCAGGTTGAATACGGGTGAATTATCGGTTAACAGCATATATATCAATGTAAAAAAAGTGGCCATTGAAAAACTGATAAAAAGTTTTGCTACCACGTCGCGGTGCTTATCGTACATGTTAACAATCCAAAAACCCGCCCAGATAATTGAACTGCCAATAGCAAGAAGAACCCCCTTAGGGTTGGTTTTTGCAAAAATATTTGGGTTCCCCTGCGACGAAATGAATGCTACTCCGGTAAGGCTAATCAATAATGCAGTGATATCGGTGAGATGAAGGGGGTGTTTTAGAATTATCGCAGAAAGAACAACCAGCACAATGGGCCAGATGTAGTTAAGCGGTTGGGCTACTTGAGTCGGGAGTAGATTGTAAGCCTTAAATAGCACTAAATAGTAGAGAAACGGGTTCAGCAGCGCTTCGGCCATTGAGAGTGCAAAATCACTTTTCGAACGAAACTGTATCAATTCGAGTTTATTCTGGAATAAAAGAATTGAAAAAAGAATAATTGAAGCTGAAAACGAAGACCAAAAAAGTAGCTGTATGGGTTCAATGTGTTTGAGGCCGATTTTAAAAGCCGTAGCAGAGGTTCCCCAAAAGAGTACCACAAATGAGGCAAATAGGTAGGCTCGGCTTTGGCTTTTTGTTCCCATGACACAGCTACAGAAAACCCAGTTCCAGCATGGCCTCGTCGCTCATCCGGCTCTTATCCCAGGGTGGGTCAAAGGTTAGGTGAACTTCTACTTCGGTAACGTCATCAATTTTGGATACCTTTTCGTGTACCTCTTCCACAACTTGGTCGGCTAACGGACAGTTGGGGGCAGTAAGGGTCATGGTAATGGTAACCTTCCGGTTATCGTCCACATCAATCTCATAAATTAAACCTAGGTCGTAGATGTTTACGGGTATTTCGGGGTCGTGAATTCTCTTAAGGATTTTCACAATATCGGTTTGGATTTCCAATTCGTTACGCATAGTACTAAAATTTAGTTTTTTGAAGTAACAAGTAAGTGCCGTAATGGTTTAACCGGCCTGTTCCAATTTTGTTTTGAAAGCTAGAGCATACATTCGCATCTGCTTAACCATGGCCAACAGCCCGTTACTACGGGTGGGAGAGAGGTTTTCCTTGAGGCCAATTTTATCGATAAAGTATAGTTCGGCATTTAAAATTTCATCGGGGGTGCGGCCCGAGAGCACCTTGATAAGCAGCGCCACAATTCCCTTAGTTATAATGGCATCGCTATCGGCGGTGAAGTAGATTTTACCATCGCGCAGCTCAGCGTCGAGCCATACCTTGCTTTGACAACCCTGGATGAGATACTGTTCGGTGCGCTTGCGCTCATCAATGGGGAGCAGTTCCTTTCCGTACTCAATTAGCTGCTGGTAGCGGTCCATCCAATTATCGAAAATGCTAAACTCATCAATAATGGCGTTTTGTATATCGTTAACTGACATGGTGTTTTTTTACAAAGATAACTTAATTATGGGCAACTTTCAGGGTGAATAGAATAAAAGCAAGGCCTCTGCCTTGCTTTTATTATTTTTTGCTGCTTTACTATTAGTTGATTTCAACCAGTTCAACTGGGTAGCATAATGCCATGCTTAAATCTTTACCCCACTCCTTCATGTCAACATCGTCGTTTTCATAATGGCAGATAATTTTAACGGGTAAGCCTTTTGCATGTACCTCTTCGAGGTATTTGAGAATTTTGACTAAATGGCGAGCGGAGCTGCCATTTATAAAGGTAAGATAAAACTCAATGGTTATGCTGGCAGGTGAGTACCCCTCAACATACATGTTTAACCATCGTTGAATAGGAGCAAAAAACGATTGAGGGTCACTGGGTATTAGATTACCCACAAGCGTTACACGCCCTTTTTCCTTCTCACACCTAATCTCTGGCGTTTCGGTTGTTGCAGGAATAAATAAATCAATCAGTTCTGAAACTTTCTCCTCGTTAACCATATCAAAAAAATATCGGGTTTGAACCCGACAAATGTAAAAAAAGTTAAAATAATAATTAGGAAAAATTATTTTTTTGTCTCCTTAACTTTTTGAAGCAGGTAGTTTTTGAACTCGTAGTTCGATTGATAAAGGAGCATCACCTTTTTGGGTGGCAGTATACCTAAAAAGCGCTTGTTAAATTCATCCATCAACTCAACCTCGAGTTTCTGCGATTCTATGTAGCGGTTGGCATAATCAATGGCCTCCTTTTCGTTAAGGTTATTAATTTTTTTAATGAAATCCTCGGCCAAATTATAGCGATTGTTAAGGATATCAATCTTTTTTCCCCAGTATTCATCGTACAAGGGCCAAAACTTTTTGGCCTCATCTTGTGTGAGCTCCAATTTTTTGGTAAGAAATGCCACTTTCTCGGCTTTCAGAACTTTTTCCGTATCGGTTTGGGCTGTTACTTTAAGACCCAAAGCCACTAAAAGGGCAAGAGTGAGTATGGCTGTAAGTTGCCTCATGGTTTAATTTCTTTCTTTTCGTCAATTATAGTAATGCAGTTGCTGCTTCTGATGTATAGGCGATGGGGCATGTCTTGCATGGCATTCTTAATGCTATCGGAGCGTTTTTTGTTTTCAACAGCTCTGTAGAGTTCTATGTCATCGAAATCGTAAATGGTTCGGCTTACAATTTCAACATAATCGGTTTTGGGCCGCTCTAACTGGTTGTGCATGAGCGGGCGAGCCATATAGTATCCAAAGTAACCCAGCAGTGCCATAAAGGCAAAGCCTGCGGCGAATGCCAGTTGTGATTTCAAAGTTACCCATTTTCTGGATTGGGATTGTCCTTCAGAGGCTGCAATGCGCTTCTGTACTCTGGTAGGGAGCTCATCGAAGTAACCTTCGGGAACCCTAAAGGGTAGCTTACGTTCAAATTCCTGTTTTCCTTTCATCGCTCAATCCTCCTCTTTGTTTTGCGCTATTGCTTGATATCCAAAATTATGATGGGAGCAACCGACAATGGTTTAATCCTCCTCCATTAATTTTTCAATTTTTTTAACGGCATGATGAAACGATGCCTTTAGTGCTCCAACCGATGTACCCAAAATTTCTGACATCTCCTCATACTTCATTTCCTCAAAATACTTCATATTGAACACCAGCCTCTGTTTTTCGGGCAGCTGCAGTATTGCCTTTTGTAACTTTAACTGGGTGGCATCACCATCGATGAATGGGTCGCTTTCGAGGGTGCGCATGAGTTGTTGCTCAACATCGCCCAAGGGCAATAGGAAACGGGTTCGTTTCTTTTTAAGAAACGTAAGCGCCTCGTTGGTGGCAATACGGTAAAGCCATGTGAAAATTTGCGAGTCCTCGCGAAAAGTTTCTAATCCCCCCCAAACCTTCATAAGTGTGTTTTGGATTACATCATCGGCATCATCGTGGCTGATAACAATTTTACGAATATGCCAGTAGAGCCGCTCCTGGTACTTTCTGACCAACAGGTTGAATGCGTAATGTTTCGTATCGGGGTTCCGAAACATTTTGAGCAGTTCACTGTCGGAAAGTTGACTCATAGGGTGTTACGGATTACTTACGTGCCAATACCTTAAGTGCTGCGTCCACAATATTTGGCGTGTCCAATCCGTATTTTACCATTAGGTCGTCGGGGGTGCCGCTTTCGCCAAAAACATCGTTAACGGCAACCATCTCAATTGGAGTGGGTAACTTACGTGCCAACAGCTGAGCGATACTATCGCCCATTCCACCGTTCATCATGTGCTCCTCGGCGGTTACGGCACCTTGGGTTTTGCTTACGGATTTGAGTATGGCCTCGGTGTCGAGGGGTTTGATGGTGTGTATGTTGATGACCTCGGCATCGACTCCCTGTTGCTCAAGTATATCGGCTGCAAGCAATGCCTTCCAAACCATATGGCCTGTGGCAAATATGCTTACCTGCTTTCCCTCTTTAAGAAGCTGAGCCTTTCCTATTTCAAATTTTTGGTTGGCTGGGGTGAAGTTGGGAACTGCCGGACGGCCAAACCTTAGGTAAACCGGTCCGTAGTAATCTGCAATGGCAAGAGTTGCAGCCTTGGTCTGGTTATAGTCGCACGGAACAACAACGGTCATGTTGGGCAGCATCTTCATAAGCCCGATGTCTTCAAGCATTTGGTGCGTAGCGCCATCCTCGCCAAGGGTTAAACCGGCATGCGATGCGCAAATTTTAACGTTTTTATTGGAGTAGGCTACACTTTGGCGGATTTGGTCGTAAACACGGCCAGTGGCAAAGGCTGCAAAAGTACCGGCAAAAGGAATTTTTCCCCCAATGGTAAGCCCTGCAGCCAAGCCAATCATATTGGCTTCAGCAATTCCAACCTGAAAGAACCGTTCGGGGTTTTCCTTAATGAAATCGTCCATTTTTAGGGAGCCAACCAGATCGGCACAAAGTGCCACAACATTAGGATTATGACGTCCGAGTTCGTGTAAGCCCGCGCCAAATCCTGAGCGGGTATCCTTATTTCCTGATGAGGTAAATAGCATTGTTTGATTAAAAAACTGGTTAATACGTTTTATTCAGCATTTCGTTTCATGCGCTCAATGGCCTCTTTGCGAATCAGACCTAAAATAACAAGTTCGGCGGTGGCTTGGTTTGTGGCAAGGGGGATGTTTTTTATGTTGCATGCCTCAAGTAGCCTGCGGATATCCTCGTGATGTGGCTGAACCACCTTGTGGTCGCGCAAAAAGATTACGATATCCACCTCGCCACGCTCAATCATATTGGTAATCTCAATGTAACCACCAGAAACCCCGGGGCTAAGATGGCGGCATTTGATGCCCTGTTCTTCGAGAAACTCCGCGGTACGACCGGTTGCTAGCAGATTAACGCCAGGAAGCCAATCCTCGTGCCCTTTTAAAAACCTTGCCAGTTCAGGTTTTTTGGCATCGTGAGCAATTAGGGCAATGTTCTGCATTTTTATACAATTTTATGTTGATACCTTAAAAACTTTCTAAAAATCCCCAATGGCTTCGGGAAGTTGAGCCATAGCCCGCGAAAATTCCTCTTCGTTGGGTGCTTTACCATGCCACTTGTGGGTACCCATCATGAAATCGACTCCCATGCCCATTTCAGTTTGCATGAGTATTACTACAGGTTTCCCATTTTCGGTTTTTGCTTTGGCCTCGGCCAGTGTGGTCAAAAGCTTTTCCATTTCATTTCCGTTGGTTTCCAATACCTCCCAGCCAAAGGCTAACCACTTTGCTTTTAAATTGCCAAGTGAAATCACTTTGTCCACTGGACCATCAATTTGCCTGCCGTTATAGTCGATGGTGGCAATCAGGTTATCAATCTTTTTTGCTGCGGCAAAAAGGGCAGCCTCCCAGATTTGACCCTCTTGCAACTCACCATCGCCGTGGAGCGAGTAAACCAGATTCTTATCGCCATTAAGTTTTTTGGCAAGAGCTGCTCCGCAGGCTACAGAAAGCCCCTGCCCCAGCGAGCCCGATGCAATCCTTACTCCAGGCAGATGCTCGGCAGGAGTGGGATGACCTTGCAGTCGTGAGTTAATTAGGCGAAATGTTGAAAGTTCTGATTTATCGAAATATCCCCTGCGGGCCAGTACGCTGTACCAAGCAGCCGAAAGGTGTCCGTTTGATAAAAAGAAAATATCCTCGCCAATGCCATCCATGCTAAAGTTTTGTGGGTTGATGTTGAGCACATCAAAGTAAAGGGCAGTGAAAAAATCGGCACAGCCCAACGAGCCTCCGGGATGCCCACTGGCGGGCTTATGAACCATACGAATAACATCGCGGCGAACCTGTGCCGCCATTTTCTTTAAAAAATCTATATCAGCCATTAAGTATCTGATTTTATCTGTTCAAACGAATTTACAAAGGTATATAATTTCAAGATAACCGTTTCAATGCTCATGGTAATAATAAGGTGTAAACATTTAAAATAAATGTTAAACGCTAACACCAAAGTCGCGCAGGGCGCTATTGAGTGAGGTTTTAAGGTCGGTGGATTCTTTTCGCTTACCAATAATCAAAGCACATGGTACCTGATAGTCGCCGGCCGGGAAATGCTTGGTGTAGGACCCGGGAATAACCACTGAACGGTCGGGTACGTAGCCCCTGTATTCAACGGGATTATTGCTCGAAACATCAATAATTTTTGTTGATTGGGTAATAACCACATTAGCCCCCAGAACCGCCTCGCGGCCAATTCTAACTCCCTCAACAATAATACAGCGGGACCCAATAAAGCAACCATCCTCAATTATTACCGGTGAGGCCTGTACGGGTTCCAGCACCCCGCCAATTCCAACGCCACCGCTCAGGTGTACACCCTTGCCAATTTGTGCGCAGGAGCCCACGGTTGCCCAGGTATCCACCATGGTGCCTTCATCAACATAAGCTCCAATGTTTACGTATGAGGGCATCATCACAACGCCTCTGGCCAGGTAGCTTCCGTAACGTGCCACTGCATGGGGGACAACCCGTACACCCAATTCCTTAAAATTGCGTTTAAGGGGTATCTTGTCGTAGAATTCTAGGGCTCCAGCCTCAATTACCTCGAGGCTTCGGATGGGAAAGAACATCAGCACAGCCTTTTTTACCCACTCGTTAACTATCCATTCGGCACCATTGGGCTGCGCTACGCGCACCCTTCCGCTATCGAGCAGCGCAACTACCTTCTCAATGGCGCTTCTGTATTCGGGTTTACTAAGTAAATCGCGGTTATCCCATGCCTGCTCAACCGCAATTTTTAAATCGTTAAACATGGTAGCATTTGATTTTTGGCAAATGTAGCAAAAAATAGGATTGGGATTTTGAAGATAGCAAGGTGGTTCGATAGTCGTAAGTAGCTGTTCGGTAATTGCAATGATATGTAAACCTGTTCGCCCCAAAAGGGTTAATCACTATGATTATCTCGTGATTAAGGGGAACAAGTTCCAATTTCCGATTTTCTTGAACCATGACCATGATGTGATTAATATCATTTCGTATTTCGAGGAAAAGCAAATATCTTTGCAGTTAATTTAGATTAAATCTAATTTAGTTGTGATTTAATAAACTTTGTTCTTTTTGAATTGTTGCTATTGTGTTAAGATTTTAAAGTTATGGATGAAAAACAGGACAAAATACTAAGTGATGTCACAGGTTCGGAGTATAAGTACGGTTTTGTATCCCACATTGAAACTGAAACCATCCCCAAGGGACTTAATGAGGACATTATTCGTATGATTTCGGAGAAAAAGGGGGAACCTGAGTGGATGCTGGAGTTTCGTTTAAAGGCTTTTCGTCATTGGCAAACCATGGAGATGCCGCACTGGGCTCATCTTCAAATACCAGAAATCAACTATCAAGATATCATCTACTATGCGGCTCCAAAGCAAAGGGTAAGTGCTGAGGGCGAAAAGGAAATAGACCCGGAGCTGAAGGCTACCTTCGATAAATTGGGAATTCCGCTCGAGGAGCAAAAGTTACTAGCTGGCGTAGCAGTGGATGCGGTAATGGATAGCACCTCGGTGAAAACCACCTTCCGCGAAACCCTTGCCGAGCAGGGCATTATTTTCTGTTCCATGAGTGAGGCCATTCGAGAGCATCCCGATTTAGTGCGCAAGTACCTGGCATCGGTGGTGCCCGTTACCGATAACTATTTTGCAGCACTAAACTCAGCCGTTTTCAGCGATGGCTCTTTTTGCTACATTCCCAAAGGCGTTAGGTGCCCCATGGAGCTTAGCACCTATTTCCGAATTAATGCTGCAAACACCGGCCAATTTGAGCGAACGCTCATTGTTGCCGACGACGATAGCTATGTATCGTACCTTGAGGGTTGCACCGCTCCCATGCGCGACGAAAACCAGCTGCACGCTGCTGTAGTTGAAATTGTGGCCCTTGAAAATGCAGAGGTTAAGTACTCCACCGTTCAAAACTGGTATCCCGGAGATAAGGATGGCAAGGGCGGCATTTACAACTTTGTTACCAAGCGTGGAATTTGCAGGGGTAAGAATAGTAAAATCTCATGGACACAGGTTGAAACCGGATCGGCAATTACCTGGAAGTACCCCAGCTGTATACTTTTAGGCGATAATTCCTATGGCGAGTTCTACTCCGTAGCCGTTACCAACAATCACCAACAGGCCGACACCGGTTCTAAAATGATTCATATTGGCAAAAATACCCGAAGCCGCATTGTATCAAAGGGTATTTCGGCCGGACAGAGCAATAATAGCTATCGCGGACTGGTTAAAGTTCTTAAGGGAGCCGAGAATGCCCGTAACTTCTCACAATGCGATTCACTATTGCTGGGGGATAAGTGCGGTGCCCATACATTTCCCTACCTTGAGGTGGATAATCCTTCCGCTATTGTGGAGCACGAGGCAACCACGTCTAAAATTGGCGAAGACCAAATTTTTTACTGTAACCAAAGGGGTTTGTCAACCGAGGATGCTGTTGGCTTGATAATTAATGGTTATGCCAAGGAGGTGCTTAATAAGCTTCCCATGGAGTTTGCCGTTGAGGCACAAAAGCTCCTGCAGATAAGCCTTGAAGGAAGCGTTGGCTAACAAATAAAATGATAAGCTGAAAGGGATTAACCTCTCATCATATTGAAGTAATTGTAAATCAACATAAATTGACATAAATAAAGTAAAACGATATGCTTGTAATAAAAGACCTTCACGCAAAAATTAACGATAAAGAAATTCTAAAGGGTATCAACCTTGAGGTAAAAGCTGGCGAAATACATGCCATTATGGGCCCTAATGGCTCGGGCAAAAGTACATTGGCTTCGGTGCTAACCGGACGGGAACTGGTTGAGGTTACCCATGGCTCGGTTACGTTTAATGGCAATGATTTACTAGAGATGGCACCCGAGATTCGCGCCCACGAGGGAATATTCCTTAGTTTTCAGTATCCCGTTGAGATACCGGGAGTGAGCATGGTCAACTTTATGAAGGCGGCTGTAAATGAACATCGTAAGTACCGCGGACTGGAGCCCCTGTCGGCTTCCGATTTTTTGAAGATGATGCGCGAGCATAAGGAGCTGGTTGGAATTGACTCGGCACTTACCAATCGATCGGTTAACGAGGGCTTTTCGGGTGGCGAAAAGAAGAAGAACGAAATATTCCAGATGGCCATGCTCGATCCCAAGCTGGCAATACTCGATGAAACCGATTCGGGTTTAGATATTGATGCGCTGCGCGTGGTGGCCAACGGTGTTAATAAGCTCAAGCGCCCCGATAATGCCGTTATTGTTATTACCCATTACCAGCGCTTGCTCGATTATATTGTGCCTGACTATGTTCATATACTCTACAATGGCCGTATTGTTAAAAGTGCGGGCAAGGAGCTTGCCCTTGAGCTGGAGGAGAAGGGTTACGATTGGATTAAAAATGGCGATAACGCCTAATGTTTTCAATTGGCGTAAACTATTTGAGTATGGCAGATAAAACTTCAACCCTATCCGTTCGCGATGAGTTTGTGAACCTCTACCTGAACAATCTCGACCTGATTACCGAGGAGAGCTCAGAGCTTATGAATCATTACCGCGAGGAGGCCATTCAGTATTTTAGGTTGCTGGGCATTCCATCGGTTAAGAACGAAAAATACAAGTACTCTAAAATTGAACCGCTTTTCGGCTATGATTACGAAAAGTATTTTGCCCCGAAAAAGATTCTTTTTAATATAGATGATATCTTTAGGTGCGATATACCCGAACTCGATACCCATTTGGCACTTGTGCTTAATGGTTTTTATCTACCTAATAGGGCCAATAAAATAACAGAGCTACCTAACGGCATTATAATGGGTAGCTTGGCCGAAGCTTCGCGCCTATATCCCAATATGTTCAAGGGCCGATACAACACGTTGGCTGAAAATACTACCGATGGATTGGTTGCAATGAACACAGCGTTTGCGCAGGACGGTGTTTTTATTTATGTTCCCCGCAATGTGGTTGAGGCGAAGCCCATACAAATCATCAACCTGCTGATGTCGGACGAAAACCAATTGGTTCAATACCGCAACCTGATTGTTGTTGAAGATGGAGCTCAAGCCAAAGTGCTGGTGTGCGATCATACCCTTTCGCCCAAGCGTTTCCTTTCAAATGTGGTTACCGAAATATTTGTTGGCCGCAATGCTTCGCTCGAGTTTGTTAAAATGCAAAACGAGCATAACGACTCTGCCCAGATAACCCACACCTATGTTAATCAGCAGCGCGATTCGCACCTAGTTACCAATACGCTCACACTGCACGGAGGATTTATACGCAACAACCTTTTCGTTACCCTATCGGGCGAGGGGGCCGATGCCCAGCTCTATGGTTTATACCTAACCGACCGCACTCAGCATACTGATAATTTTACCTATATAGATCATGCTGTGCCTAACTGCACTAGTAACGAGCTATACAAGGGAATACTTGACGACCAGGCAACAGGTGCTTTTAATGGTAAAATATTGGTGCGCCGCGATGCGCAAAAAACCCAGGCTTACCAATCGAATAATAGCCTGTTGCTTACCGCTGACGCTCGTATGAATACCAAGCCTCAGCTCGAGATTTATGCCGATGATGTGAAGTGCTCGCACGGGGCTACCGTGGGCCAACTTAACAACGAGGCGCTGTTCTACATGCGAGCCCGTGGTATTGGTGAGCGTGAGGCCAAATTGCTGCTCATGTTTGGTTTTGTTCACGAAGTGATTAAAAAAATTTCTATTGATACCCTTCGGGAGCGAATAGATGACATGGTAAACAGACGTTTACACGGCGAATTATCCCGCTGCCACAATTGCCTTATGCATTGTTAGCAATTGGTTAAATACATGACAGCTAATGGATTGTTTTTCATAAAAGAACATGTGGAATTTTGGATTTTAAGGGATGGGAAGTTCGGAGAAAACCCTTTAAATTTGGGAAAATGGTTTACTAAATCACCAAACAGCTACCCTAAGTTGAGGAGCGGGGAGGTTCACATTAACTTAAGTGCATTGTATCAAGCTCATCAAATGTGGATTAAAGAGGAGGGAGAGGCTATTCAAATAAAAAAATACTATTTTGAAATATAAATACTACTTGTACTTTTATATCTTGTAAAGTTCAAATGGTTAATGCCAATAAATTTTAAATTTGAGCAAAACTAGCAAAATAGCATTGCAAAATTCTGATTAAAAGATTACTAAATTATTGCCAAAAAAATTGAAATGGTGTCCAGGAGGAACAAAGAACAGCAAAAAACCAACAGCATTAGCGATTATCGTTCCGATTTCCCAATACTTACTCGTGAGGTTTATGGGCAGCCGTTGGTTTACTTTGATAATGGTGCTACAACGCAAAAACCGAGGTGTGTACTTGAGACCATTCAGCGGTTTTATAATGAAATTAACGCAAACATTCATCGTGGCGTTCATAAGCTGAGCGACGAATCGACCCTTGAGTATGAGAATGCGCGTGAGGTGGTGCGAGGTTTTTTGAATGCCCGCAAATCAAGCGAGATAATTTTTACCTCTGGCGCAACGGCATCTCTGAATCTGGTAGCCTTCTCATTTGGCGAGGTTTTTGTAAGCCAAGGTGATGAGGTTCTGGTGACCGAAATGGAACACCATTCCAACATTGTACCCTGGCAGCTGCTCTGTGAGCGTAAGGGTGCAAAATTGAAAGTGCTGCCATTCGACGAAAATGGTGAGTTGATACTTGATGAGCTACCCAAGTTGCTTACCCCAAAAACCCGAATAGTTGCCGTTACCCATGTTTCCAATACCCTGGGAACTGTTAATCCCATAGCTGAAATTGTGCGCATAGCGCACAGCCAGAATGTTCCAGTGCTGGTTGATGGCGCACAGGGCGTAAAGCACGGAATAGTTGATGTTCAGCAGCTCGATGTCGATTTTTATGCCTTTTCGGGGCATAAAATATATGGTCCAACAGGAATTGGAGTGCTCTACGGCAAGGAGGAGTGGCTCGATCGTATGGTACCCTGGCAGAGCGGTGGCGATATGATTGCAACCGTAACGTTTGCCAAGACCACCTTCAATGAACTTCCTTTTAAGTTTGAGGCCGGAACGGCCAACTACATTGGTGCCGTAGGTTTGGTAACCGCTCTTACTTACTACTCGCGCATAGGTATTGAAGCGGCAACATCATATGAAGGAGAACTTCTTCAGTATGCAATTGAACGGTTATCGGAAATTGATGGATTAACCATTTACGGAAATGCCCGCGAAAAGGCGGCAATAATATCGTTCCTTTTAAAGGATATTCATCCCTACGATACCGGTATGGTGCTCGATAAAATGGGCATTGCCGTGCGAACCGGCAACCACTGTACCCAGCCTGTTATCGACCATTTTGGAATCGATGGCACGGTACGTGCCTCACTGGCATTCTATAACACATTTGAGGAAATCGACCGCCTTTACGATGCGCTGGTTAAAATTAAGGCGATGTTCGGTTAAATATTTTTATTGTTTTGCTAGGCAATGTTTGCGAATTCGTGATATGTAGACTCTTCATATGCATTTTGAGTACCCCAGCTTCAGATGCATCGAAACGCAACAATGTTTTAAAGGATCATTAAAGTGGTATAAAGGATGAGAGAGTTCAAGAAAATCTCAAAAAAACAAAAATAAACATAGGGATGATGCAGAGGCTTTTCCAATAAATGGAACAATTTGGAGCAGCAGAAAAAAATTAATAGTTAAACCTTCGTATTTTTATCATACCCACCGCCAAATAAAAAATCAAATTTCGGAGCATCCTAAAAATACTTCTGATAGATCAGAATGTAATTGGGTAAATGTCACGAAGGTTCAATGGATTCAAAATTATTGTTTATTGATGTGAAGAATAATATATTACCATCAGGTCGGCTTTCAAATTATAACATCCATTTACTATCTTTGTCGATATGAAAGTTTATCTGGTATGTCGTTTCCGCATAGAATTGAGAATGCAATTGATAATCTTTACACCGCTGCAAACCGGATTGTAAATCAGCATAAGGTTGGTCTTTTGGGTACCATAGTGGTTCACCTATTGCTTATCATTGTTTTTCTAGTTCTAAAAATTGAAACCCGCAAGGAGTACTACGGGTCCACCATTGAAATGGAGTTTGAGGAGCCTAGCGAAGCCGAAATAATCCATGAGAAAATAAACCCAATTTTACCACCCGATGTTCTAAAACCCGAATATGAATCCGAAGCCATTCGGAATTTTGCAGTTGATGCTACACAAAAGGACCTTAATGCAGGGCTAGGCGATGAAAAAAATATTGATGCAGATGAGCTATACCGTGAGGCCAATGATGTTTACGAGCGCATGAAGCAGAACCGCGAGTTTTTTGAGCAGGCCCAAAAAGATATTGAGGCGAATATTCCCAATACCCCGGAGAAATCTATTTCAAAAGAAAAGGAAGGACAGTTTAAGGGTCCAACTGTGGTGTCGTATTACCTATTAGGGCGTAAAGCCCTTTGGTTGCCGATACCATCCTATAAGTGCGAGTTGGGGGGGCAAGTTGTGGTAAGCCTTGAGGTAAATGCCGATGGCACTGTAGCCAATGCCTCAATTGATAGGGCTAATTCGGTAACCGACGACTGCATTAATAGTGCTGCTATTGCCGCAGCCATGGCTAGTCGTTTCTCATCTGCCCCTGCTAGTGGCCGCCAACGTGGAAGTATAACCTATCTTTTTGTCCCCCAGTAATTCTAAAAAGCAGCCATCAACAGGTTGATGTCTCGCGAGGGAATATCGTAAAGCTTACCAAGGTATTCGTTGGTAAGGATGCCATTAAAAAGATATACCCCATGTCGTAGACCACTATCCTCCTTGATTTGCACAAGCAACCCTCCGCTTTCGGCAATTTGGAGTAGAAGTGGAACAAAAACGTTGCTCATGGCTATGGATGCGGTGCGGGCTACACGTGCGGTAATGTTTGGCACACAGTAATGTATAATCCCGTACTTTACGAATGAGGGATTGCTATGGTCGCGCAGCTCAGATGTTTCGAAACATCCACCACGATCGATACCCAAGTCAATAAGTACAGCACCTCGTTTCATTAATTTTACCTGGTCCTCGGATACCAGATAATTTAGATTGGTTTCTTCAGGGGCAAGGGTGCCAATAACCACATCGGCAGTTTTAAGAACCTTTTCCAAAACTTGCCTATGGAAAATAGATGTATATAACCTTTGGCCGAGTATGTTTTGAATTTCCATCAACTTTTTGATGGATTTATCGAATATTTTAACATTTGCCCCAAGACCTAATGCAGCACGGGCTGCATATTCACCTGCCGTTCCTGCACCGAGTATAACAACTTCGGTTGGGGAAATTCCCGTAATACCCCCCAGCATTACTCCTTTACCATGGTTAACGTTGCTAAGGTATTCGGCCGCCACCAGCACCGAGGTGCTTCCTGCTATGGCGCTCATAGCGCGAACAAACGGGAACTCACCTTCGGCGTCCAAAATGCTCTCAAAGGCAATGGCGGTAGCACGCTTTTGGATAAGTTTCTTCAAATATTCGCCTGTATTGTTGTTAAGGTGAAGCGATGATAGAATTGATTGATTCTCATGAATTAGTTCGGTTTCCTTTGGAGTAAGGGGCGAAACCTTTAGTATGATGTCACTTTGGTAAACCTCTGTAGCAGTGGAAACAATCTGAGCGCCTTTTTCGCTGTACTCCATGTCGGAGTAGTTGGCCTGCTTGCCGGCATCTTTTTCAATGATAATGGTATGCCCGTTTTGAATGAGTATTTCAACTGCCTCGGGAGTTAAGGGAATTCGGCTCTCGGAAGGGTCAATCTCGCGGGGTATACCAATAATCAACTGCTTATGCTTGCGTTTGTATTCAATACGTTCTTCCTGAACCAGTAAACCCTTTGCATGCGGGAATTCGGAGAATTTCGGATTATTCATGTCCGTTTGGTTTTGAGCAGTTTGGGTTAGTTAAGTTTTTTTCAATTTTATTGGAGTATGATTTTTTACGAAGATTTTGGTTTAATGTTATACCTATTTACTGGGGATGTAAAAAGATATTCTCGTTTCTACTCAATTACTATGGTTCTTGTACCGTTGCTATTAACATTGATGTTAACCCATATCACACCGCTTTCGGGAAGTAAATTCTCAATAAGTTCAGGCCATTCAATTAGGCAGAGTGCATCGGGATTATAGAAGTAATCCTCATAGCCAAGGTCAAATACCTCTTCGATGTTCTTTATTCGGTAAAAGTCGAAATGGTAAACCGGATTTCCTTTTATGGAGGTGTACTCGTTAACCAGAGCAAAGGTAGGACTGGTAACCACATCGGATACTCCCAATTGCTCACATATTGCACGAATAAGGGTTGTTTTTCCTGCTCCCATTGTGCCCTTAAAGCAGATAATGTTGCTGTTTTGTGTATGTTTTAGCACCTCTTGAGCCACACTCTCCAAATCGTCGAGTCCACGTAATAAAATGGTTGTCATGCTATCTTTTAACTGGATTAAGGGTAACAATTGGAACAATTATTTCTTCCAGCGATACCCCTCCGTGTTGAAATGTATCGCGATAGTGCGACGCGTAGTAGTTGAAGTTGGTCGGGTAGGTTAAAAAATCGTTACCTAGGGCAAAAATAAACGATGAACTGATATTGGGTTTGGGCAGTTGGGCTTCTTCGGGTTTACGAACCTCAAATACCTCCTTGGGATTATAGTTAAGACTTCGGCCCATCTTATACCGTAGGTTAGTAGAAGTGGCACGGTCGCCAACCACCTTTATGGGATTTTTTACCCGAATTGAGCCATGATCGGTGGTAATGACCAGTTTTACATCTTGACTGGCGGCCTCGGCAAGAAATTCCTTTAAATCGGAATGCAGGAACCATGAGCGTGTAAGCGACAAGTATGCCGATTCATCGGCTGCAAGACCCCGCATCATATCTGAATCGGTGCGGGAGTGCGATAGCACATCAACAAAGTTATACACAAGAACCGATAGGGGTTTGCTCAGAAATTCATGGATGTTGAAATTGCCTGAAAGCCCCTTTAGCGTATCGGTTTTTAGATACGAAAAAGTAATATCCAGCCCTGCCCTTTTAAGCTGCGCCTGTAGCAGCTGTTTTTCAAATAGGTTTTTGCCCTCATCCTCTTCGTCGAATACCCAAAGTTCAGGGGATGTTTTATGGATTGCCAGGGGCATTAGACCGGAAAATAGAGCATTTCGTGCGTACTGTGTAGCTGTAGGTAGTATGCTGAAATAGATTTCATCGGCTTCTACCTGCCATTCGCCGGTTAGCAGGGGTTCAACAATTTTCCACTGGTCGTAGCGGAGGTTGTCGATTACTAGCAGCAGTACCTTCCTTTTGGCCGAAAGATGGGGGAAAACTTTATTTTTGAGAACAGCAGGGGTGAGCATGGGTTTTTCGGAGTTAGGTTGTAACCATTTGAGGTAGTTAATCCTAATGAATTTGCCGAATACCTGATTGGCCTCGTTGAGTTGAACCTCAAGCATCTGTTTGAGGTTGACATCGGGATGATCGGAAAGCTTGACCTGCCAGGAGGACAACCTACGGTATATTTCTTCCCAATCAGAGTAGCTTTTAGCACCTCCTATTTGCTGGGTTAGTTGCATGAACTCACCACGGTAGTCCGACAGCTGTTTTTCGGTTACCAACTCTTTGCCGTGAATAAACTTTTTTATGGCAAGTAGCATTTGCATGGGATTTACTGGTTTAATAAGATAATCCGAAATCTGCGAGCCAACTGCCAGGTCCATAATGTTTTCTTCCTCGCTCTTGGTTACCATTACCACTGGAAGGGCAGGTTTTACTTCTTTAATTTTAGGGAGCGCTTCTAGTCCACCAATGCCTGGCATATTTTCATCGAGGAAAACCAGATCAATTGCATTCTGTCTAACTATTTCAAGCGCATCAATACTGTTCGAAGCGGTTAGAATGCGGTAACCCTTCTGCTCCAAAAAAATTATATGTGGGCGGAGCAGATCAATTTCGTCATCTACCCATAAAATAGTGGATTGCATATTTGCTACTTGTTTTGATAGTTAGCCTTGAAAAAGTTTAGGTAATCGGGTATCGATTTTTCACTTAAGAATCGAGCAAAGTTATCAATGCTAATCATAAACATTTGGTAATCGGTAGGCTTTAGACCAGCAAAAACCTTATGCTCCTTGCTTATTAGGTCAAAGTAATGGATGGCGGTTTTTTTATCCTTAATGCCAGAGCAAATCACCATTTCAATGTAATCGTTGTAGGGCTGGTTGCTTACATTTAGGTTGGCATCAATAAACTCATCAACATTAAAACTGATGATGTTAAACTTAAGCTGATTGATATTGCTTCGGTTCGATATCAGAACAACAAACATATGCTCCCCATCGGTAGCGGTATAGGTTGATGATTGGTTCTGAGATGATTCCTGTGTGGGAGTGGCAAAATCCAGATTTGCTACTCCAGAGGCAAGCTGTAGCTCTTGCTGTTCCACCTGTTTCAATAGGCCTTCGGCTAATTTTGCCTCTTCGGAGCTGGGAAAAGAAGCAATAAGATTGTTTAGTGAATTCTTAAAGGTTTTAACATCGGCGGTTTTGCCCATACAAAGCGATTCAAGGAGCAGGTATTTGGGCTCTAAACCCGTATTCTTTACTTTACTGAGCCCATCCTTTAACAGGTTATGGGCATCGGAAAAAAGTCCTTTTTCGTAATGGTTGTATGCCTTTTGATAAATCTCTTCACCTGCGTTTTGTTGCTTGCTCAACTGCTCAAAATAAGCGGGGTTGGAAAGCAGGATGGCGTAGGGGCTATTGGGGTAACTTGTGATTAGGGTATTGCGGAATTGAGCCGCTTCGGCGGTTTGGTTAAACTGGTTGGCCATACGATATAATCTGTAATAGGCAGTTGCAGCAGTTTCGGAATCGCTAAATCGATTTGCCATGTTTAAATAGGCCATACGTGCCTGCACGTAATCAGATAGATTTATTTCATAAATCTCGGCCACGCGGAACATGGCATTTTTAACATGTTCAATAGAGATTTGCTTGAGCGAATCGCTGAATGGTAGGTTCACTAGGTAGTATTCCGGTGTTTTAGGCGAGAGCTGTTTCTGTGGTTCGTCTGTGCTACTTCCAGTTGATTTTCCGGCTAGGGTTACCTCGTCGTCGGATAGAACGCGCTTATTCTTTCTACGCCAGTTATCTTCAAGTTTACGTTTACCCCATTTCATCTGAAACTCCGATTGGCCGTAACTTAACGATGCTTGATTGTAGAAATACCATTTCGCGCCCTCCTGCGGGTTATCGGGACGAAATCGTTGGGATTGCTGGTAAAGCATTGATTGGTTACGTTCTTCCATTTCCATTGCCCGGGCGCGTTGCTCCTCTATTTCAATGTTAGCAATGATTGCCTTGATAAGCGCATCGCGCTCTTCCTGGGGCATTGAGGCTACTCGTAGTAGGCTGTCCTCTGTTTTTATGGTGTTCAGATTATCAACCAACGAGTTCAAAAACTTGGCCTTTTGCTCTATTCGTTGATAATCGGGATAGGTATTATCGAGTGAGTTGTAGGAGCTATCGTAGTAGGCCTGGGCTCGGGTGTAGTCGGCTTTACCGAAGTAGTAATCAGCTAAAACTAAATACGACATGCCCTTCTGGTTGCTGTTACCCTTGCTGTTTTGCGCCGATAGGGTGTAGTACTCAATGGCCTTTTCCATGTTACCCTCTTTGCGCTCCATGTTGCCTAAAGTAAAGTAAAGTTGATCTAAATAATCGGAATTTTTTGCGTCCTTAGCCAGTTTAAGCAGCTCTTGTTTTAACTCATTGCCCTGCTTTTGTGTTAGAGCGATAATTTGAATACGAGCACTAAATGCCATATCATAGGCCGGATTCATTTTGATTACCTTTTGATAAGCCGAAAGGGCCTCGTGGTTTTTCCCTAACTGTTGAAGTATTTGTGCATAAATGAAGTTGTATCTGACACGATCAGTTCTGCTTGAGGCCAGTTCTATGGCCTTTCGCAAATAGGGAATCATACTTTCATACTGTTGCTGCTTTTGGTAGAGGTAAGCCCAACTGGAGGCTAAAAGATGGTTAAACTGTTTGGTTTTGGGGCGTTTCCTATTGTTCTCAACCGATTTAAGTCTATCCTGCGCATCAACGTAGTCGCCTTCAAGAATGGCTACCCTGGCCAGCCAAACCTGTGCATCGAACCAAATGGGTTGCTCCGGAAACTGGCGGATTACAAACTCAAAAGCCGAACGGGCTTTGGGTAAATCCGATTTCCACGTATGCACCTTTCCTACCAGCAACCAGGAGTCGCGCGCCCATCGGACGTATTCATTCTGATTGTAAAATTTCTTTTCCTTTGGGCTAAGTGTATTACTTTTACGTAATGGCTTTGCCGTTATGGAGTGTCGGGCCAGAAGCATCGTGCATTTATTTAGCGTACGTTCCATGTCGCCCGAAACCATACCCGATACCTGTGACTCGCCGATCAGAAGAACCGGCAAAACCAGTGTGTAGTTGTAACTTATTCCCTTTTCAGCTTTGCTGAGTCCGCTTTTGTAGCTGTCGTAGGCGTTATAGTAGTAGTTGTAGTAAGATGTAAGATTATGGTACTGCCTGTTTATAAAGGTGTTTTTTTGGGTTGAACAGGAGCTCAGCCAAATAGAAAAAAATGCTAAAACTATAGCTATCAGTAAAGACCTACTCGTCAATTTAAATTTTTGTAATAGTAGTTTGTGCATTACAAAACGGTTTTACTCCCCAATTAGTATTCGGAGACCACAATATTACAAATAAATGTTTATACTCCTTTGATTTTAATATACTATTGGTACTTTGTTCATTATGTAAATTAGTGAAAACCATAGCTGTTATTTAAGTTGATGATGTTACATGATAAACTGGTGTAATATATTTCATGAATGCCATTTTTAAGCAACGGGCGGCTCTGTTGTATTAAGGTGGCTATGATATGTAATTTGGTTTCAAACTACAACTTTATATTTATTTTGCTTTTTCATTTCATTTGAAAAAATAATAATTAAGAAAATGATAGGTAAGCATATTAATTCAATAAACTATAACAGATTTTTAATCTTTTATAGCTTTCAGATCAACAGAAATTGACAAAACTTACCTATTTTCACGATCTAATAATGATATAGTGCAGTTTAATTTTAAGAAAAAAGCAAAAAGAATGTATTTACCAAAGTTTCTCCGGATATCTATTTTTTCTGGGTTGTTAGCCATTCTGATTGTTTCGTGTAACAGTCGGGTTACCTTAATTACCCATTGGAAATCGGATAAAATTGCAATTGACAGCACCACCGATTCGCTGGCAGATAAAAACTACGAAGCCTATTTAATGCCCATCAAGCAGAAACTCGATGATGGAATGAATGTGGTTATTGGCTATGCCGAAGAGCCCATGCGGACTCAACGTCCCGAAAGTTTGCTCTCAAACTACATCTCCGATGCCTATCGTCGGGTTGCCTCAGAGTTTCTTGGTCAGCCAGTAGATATTGCCATTGTAAACCGAGGGGGTATTCGTAGTGATATTCGGGCTGGAGCAGTCACCATTAGAAAGATTTTTGAAATCATGCCCTTTGAGAATGAGCTATCCATTATATGGTTAAAAGGCGATAAGTTTATGGGAATACTGGAACATATAGCCGATGTTGGCGGCGAGGGTGTGTCGGGTTTGCGAATGGAGATTAGGGACAAAAAGCCTTTAAACATTACCATTGGAGGGCTTCCAATTGATACCGAAAGAGTTTATGTAATTGCCACCAACGATTACCTTGCTGATGGTAATAGCGGCATGGTACAGTTTAAAACACCCGAAAAGAGGATAAATACAGGCATTAAAATCAGGGATTTGCTCATTGATTATATTAGAAAAGAAACAGCTAAAGGGAAAAAGGTGCAATCGGTACTGGACGGAAGAATCAAACTGGTTGCCAATTAGCATTTAATAAAAACCATGACGATGCAGAGGATATTATTAGTGATACTTATATCGGTATCTACCGTAAGTTTTGGGCAAAGCGTGAAGTTGGTAATACTTCATACCAACGACACCCATAGCCAGGTTGAGCCCAACGATAAAAATATGGGTGGCTACGCCCGAAGAATAGGAGTAATTGAGCAGATTAGGGCAACCGAAAAAAACGTGCTGCTGCTCGATGCCGGTGACTTTTCCCAGGGTACACCCTATTTCAACTTTTTTAATGGGAGGATTGAAATTGATGCATTAAATCGCATGCAATATGATGCCATCACATTGGGTAACCATGAATTCGATAATCCCATCGATACACTTGCTGTGGTTCTAAAAAATAACCGAGTACCCATTGTCAGTGCCAACTACGACTTTACCAACACCCCTTTGGCAAATATTGTTAAGCCCTACATAGTGGTTAAAAGAGGCGGTTTACGAATTGGAATATTTGGCCTCGGCGTAAACCCTGTGGGTTTAATTTTTGAGCGAAACTATAGGGGAATGATCTATAAAGATCCCTTTTCTACTGCCGATAGCATTTCAAACATACTTAAAAGAAGGGAGAAGTGCGATCTGGTAATATGCCTATCGCATCTGGGTGCCGATTCCAAGGAGGGCAATGTAAATGATTTTGAGATTGCACGAGAATCAAAGTATATCGATGTAATTATTGGTGGGCACTCACATAGCATGATAACCAACACAACCGAAAAGAACAAAGATGGCAACCCGGTTATAATTGCCCAGGTGGGCAAAAGCGGTCAGTACCTTGGCCGTATCGACTTAAACGTTGAGAGGCAAAAACACAAACGCAGGTAATGTCTTTAATGCTTTGAATAATGAAACATTTTCGTTTTGATACTGCAACTAAGTTTGTACTGCTACTGGGTATTATAAGTCTGTTTTCGGATATGACCTACGAGGCAGCCCGAAGCATTAATGGTTCGTTCCTTCAGATTCTTGGCACCAGTGGTACCACAGTGGGTTTGGTAGCTGGCATTGGTGAACTGATAGGTTACGGCTTACGCTTTTTTTCTGGTTATATTGCCGATAAAACCAAAAAGTACTGGACAATTGTAATTATTGGCTACAGCCTTAATCTTTTATCTGTACCCCTTTTGGCATTTGCCGGTTACTGGCAACTGGCCGTGCTTCTGATGATTGCCGAAAGGGTAGGGAAAGCGCTTCGATCTCCTGCTCGTGATGCGCTACTTTCATTCGGTACCCAAAAAATGGGCCGTGGCTGGGGTTATGGCTTACACGAGGCTATGGACCAGATTGGGGCCACTCTTGGGCCACTAATGGTTAGTGCGGTACTGTTTTACAAAAACCAAAACTATAGCATGGCTTACGGAATACTATCCATCCCTGCACTTTTAGCTATTGTAACCCTACTGATTTCACGTTACCTTTACCCACATCCCGAAAACCTTGAGGTAAAAATTAAATCGATCGATGCCAAGGGCTTTAGCAAAAGTTTTTGGGTTTACCTTCTGGTGGTTCTTTTTGTTGCCGCGGGTTATGTCGATTTCCCCTTAATTGCATATCACTTTAAGCAAAAATCGCTGATGTCCGACTCATCAATTCCTATTTTTTATGCCGTAGCTATGGGGGTAGATGCCCTTGCTGCACTCATTTTCGGAAAGCTGTTCGACCATTTTGGAGCCAAAACGATTCTGTTAGCCCTACTGCTATCGCTATTATTTGTACCGCTGGTTTTTCTGGGCGATTTTTACCTTGCACTTCTTGGCATGGTTTTATGGGGTATTGGCATGGGCGCACAGGAATCAATTTTAAAGGCAGAAGTTGCCAACCTTATCCCCCAAAATAAACGAGGGTTAGCCTTTGGTACCTACAACGCAGCTTACGGTCTTTTCTGGTTTGCAGGTAGCGCATTAATGGGTTACCTTTATGATTTCTCTTTGAATGCGCTGATATTCTTTTCAATAGCAATCCAACTGTTAGCAGTAGCAGCATTAATCTATTTTATTCGTACCAGTAAAAGGGACTTGAGTTTGAATGATGGTGTGAAAGGTTAGTTAATTACTTAACTTTAAACAATTAACTAAAGATATATTGCTTAGGTTCAAAGAATAGCAATTAATAAACTATTATACTGAGTTTACGACCATTAATCTCAATTGGATGGGTAGCAACAGGTTTATTCTCTTGTAATATGTCTTGTTTGCCTTAGACTGACTTAAGCAGTATTGGATGCAGAATCTCAAGGTAACTTATACCCTTTGACCCCATTAGCGGGGGATGATTTTGTGTTGAAATTAAATAGTAATAATTTTAAGTAGAAGCTTTTTTTATTCAGGAAATAGGAGCAAAAATAAAGATAAGATGATTTGGGGTATAAGCCTTTTGGTGCAGTATGAGCTGTTTATTTAATTCAATTTTTGACAATAAAAATTAATTTTTTTCTGAAAGGGGGCGGTGTTCTAGTGAATTATCAGTTTGTTTACGAATAGTTAAACCCACAAAAAAATTAACCCAAATTAAGCATTAACTAACGCGATTTTGCCTAAAGGCCGACTAAATTAATGATTTGTCGGAATTAACCCAGATACCCATTGTGCAATCAACAAGCTAATATTAGTTCATTACATTCCTAATGCTTAATCTGGGATTAAACATGAAGCAAGACAGATAGTTATAAAAAAGCACGTATCCAAACTGGACACGTGCGCTTAGGATATTAATCTCTTTTACTTTCCCTTACTTTGTTGTTTATGCTTTTTTACCCCAATATTACGCCTACAATTGTGGCCGAAATTAGAGCGGCTAATGTACCACCCAGCAGTGCCCGCATTCCATACTTGCTGAGTAGAACGCGTTGGCCTGGCGCCAAAGAACCTATACCACCAATTTGAATACCTATTGAGGCGAAATTTGCAAAGCCGCAAAGCATATAGGTTGCCATAATTATTGATTTTTCTTGGGCAAAAGCACCAATTGATTTTAGGTCGGCTAGGCTTACGTATCCAATAAACTCTGTCATAATTAGTTTTTCGCCAAGTAATCGGCCTAAAAGGGTGATGTCTTCTTTACATACTCCAATTAGCCACATAACTGGAGCAAAGGCGTACCCTAAAAGAAACTCCAGTGAGAGCTTGGTGTAGTTACCATTGGTTGCAGCTGCAATTGTCTCGTTTAAATGCGTCCATGCACCAATTTTTTGAACTATAAAGTTGAACATGGCGATAAAAGCGATGAAAACAACCAACATGGCTGCCACATTGGCTGCAAGTTTTAGACCCTCGGTGGTGCCATTTGAAATGGCATCCAGAACGTTGTTGCCTATCTTTTCTTTGGGGATACTAACGTTTGTATCGATGTTTTCGGTTTGGGGAACCAGTATTTTGGAAATCACCACAGCACCAGGGGCAGCCATAACCGAAGCTGCTAGAAGGTGCTTAGCAAATATTAGCCGTTGAACGGGATCATTACCTCCCAGGAAACTGATATAGGCTGCCAGAACGCCTCCAGCGAGGGTTGCCATGCCTCCAGTCATGACCAGTAGTATTTCCGATTTGGTCATTTTTCCCAGGTAGGCCTTAATCATCAGCGGCGATTCGGTTTGGCCCAAGAAAATGTTTCCGGCAACCGATAAGCTTTCGGCTCCAGATATTTTAAGTGCCTTAGTCATGAGCCATGCCAAAAGCCATACAACTTTTTGAATCACACCAAGGTAAAATAGTAAACTAGTAAGGGCGGAAAAGAATATAATGGTGGGTAGAACCTGAAAAGCGAATATGAAACCAAATTTTGTTGTATCGAGGAATCCTGCAAATAGAAATTCAGTTCCTGCACGGGAGAAGTCAAGAACTTTTACAAATAATTTGCCCACAAATTCGAAAATGTACCTCACCGGAGGGAATTGAAGTATTAGTATGGCAAGTAGTATCTGAATTCCAAGGCCAATGGCAACGGTCTTCCAAGAAACTGCTTCCCTATCGGAACTAAATAAGTATGCAATACCGATAAGTACAATCATACCCAGTAGCCCGCGCAGTAACGTAATTATGTTGAAATGAAATGCCTTTTCTCCTACGGTAATTTGTGTTGCCATTGAAGGAGTGGTTGTAGGGGTTGGGTCATTTGATGCTGAAATCTGAACTGTGGCGCTATCGGTTCTGGCAACAGAATCAGTCGGGGCGTTTTGAGCCGAAACAATAAATCCTAATAAAACAAAAGCCGTTGCAATTCCGGCAATAACTTTCTTTATCATCACAAAAAGTTTTAGGTTAGGAACGTCGTTTTATTTCATCACGTATTTTGGTTGCTTTTTCGTACTCCTCGTTTTCTACTGCTTCATTAAGAAGTTCCTTTAGTTCTTCAATAGACATTCGTTGTAGCTGCTGGGTAAACGGGTCGGTAGGTGCATCATCCTCTTTTTTCTCCTTTTTGGGATACTCCGATGTATCAGATTCATCGAATTCCTCCACATCAAGGGTAATTCCAGCCTTTTCAACTATTTCATCGGTTGTGTATATAGGGCAATTAAACCGAAGGGCCAGTGCTACTGCATCGGAGGTGCGGGAGTCGATGGAGAGTTCCTTATGGCCGTTTTCGCAATGGAGTTTGGAGAAAAAAACTCCATCCTCAAGTTTATAGATATGAACATCAATAAGATCGATGCCAAAGGCACGGGCAAAGTTAAGGAAAAGATCGTGGGTAAGGGGGCGGGGAGGAGTTAAACCTTCGAGTTGGATAGCTATTGCTTGCGCTTCGTATCCGCCAATGATTATCGGTATCCGCCGATTGCCATTTTCCTCGCTAAGCACAAGCGCATATGCTCCCGATTGTGTTTGGCTGTAGGATATTCCTAATACGCTTAATCGAACTTTACCCATTTATCAATTTGTTCTGTAGGGTTTAACTCATTTTGCAAATAAAACAAATTTATTACTATTTCGAAACAAAACATAACAGGATTTTATAAAACATCAAAAAATAAGAAAAGGGTCGTAGCAAAGTGACCCTTTTCTATGAAAATCATCTAAATGTTAATCCTCAAATTTTTGGAGGAGTATTTCTAGGATCTTAACAGCTGCAGTAGAAACCGATGTGCCGGGGCCAAAAATACCTACCACACCATTGTCGTAAAGGAACTGGTAGTCCTGTGGTGGGATAACACCACCAACAATAACCATAATGTCATCGCGTCCCAGTTTTTTCAATTCCTCAATAACTTGTGGAACCAGTGTTTTATGTCCGGCTGCGAGGCTCGATACCCCAAGAACGTGAACGTCGTTTTCAACGGCTTGCTTGGCTGCCTCGGCCGGGGTTTGGAAGAGTGGCCCGATGTCAACATCGAAGCCTATATCGGCATAGCCGGTTGACACCACCTTGGCGCCACGGTCGTGGCCATCCTGCCCCATTTTGGCAATCATGATACGGGGCTGACGACCCTCAAGTTTGGCGAATTTTTCGCAGAGCTCGCGGGCTTTCTGATAGCTGGGATCTTCCATAGATTCTGATGAGTAAACTCCTGATATAGAACGTATAACAGCCTTGTAACGGCCCACCACCTTTTCGCAGGCGTAAGAAATTTCACCAAGTGTGGCTCGTTTTTTGGCGGCCTCAACCGAAAGTTCCAATAGGTTGCCTTGGCCGGTTTCCACACAATATGTGATGGCTTCAAGTGCGGCCTGAACCTCTGCTTCATTACGCTCGGCGCGTAGCTTTTGCAATCTTCTGATTTGAGCCTCGCGAACAGCAGTGTTATCAACATCCAGGATCTCAATGGGATCTTCCTTGTCAAGTCTGTACTTGTTTAGCCCAACAATGATATCCTTACCCGAATCGATACGGGCCTGCTTGCGGGCAGCGGCCTCTTCGATTTTCATTTTGGGCAATCCGGTTTCAATGGCCTTTGCCATGCCACCGAGTTCCTCAACTTCCTGAATCAATTTCCATGCCTTGTGAGCAATTTCATGGGTGAGGTACTCCACGTAGTACGAGCCAGCCCATGGGTCAACCGCACGACATACGTTAGTTTCCTCTTGTATGTAGAGTTGGGTATTACGAGCAATACGAGCACTGAAATCGGTTGGAAGTGCGATGGCCTCGTCGAGGGCATTGGTGTGAAGGCTCTGGGTATGACCCAGCGCTGCTGCCATAGCCTCGATACAGGTACGTGCAACATTATTGAAGGGATCCTGCTCGGTTAAGCTCCAGCCCGAGGTCTGGCTGTGGGTGCGTAGGGCCATAGATTTTGGGTTCTTGGGGTTGAATTGTTTAACAATTTTGGCCCAGAGCAAACGGGCGGCTCTCATTTTAGCAATTTCCATGAAGTGGTTCATGCCAACTGCCCAGAAAAACGATAGCCGGGGTGCAAATGCATCGATGTCGATACCTGCCTTAACACCGGTACGAAGGTATTCTAAGCCATCGGCAAGGGTGTAGGCAAGTTCAATATCGGCAGTGGCGCCTGCCTCTTGCATGTGGTATCCCGATATGGAAATGCTGTTGAACTTGGGCATCTTCCGTGATGTGTACTCAAAAATATCGGCAATGATACGCATAGAGAATTCAGGCGGGTAAATATAGGTGTTACGCACCATGAACTCCTTCAGAATATCGTTCTGAATGGTGCCGCTGAGCTCCTCGAGTTTAGCACCCTGTTCAAGAGCCGCAACAATGTAAAAGGCCATAACCGGAAGCACAGCGCCGTTCATGGTCATGGAAACAGACATTTTATTTAGGGGAATTCCATCGAAGAGAATCTTCATATCCTCTACCGAGTCGATAGCCACACCAGCTTTACCCACATCGCCCACTACACGCTCATGATCGGAATCGTATCCGCGGTGGGTGGCCAGGTCGAAGGCAACCGAAAGTCCCATCTGGCCTGCAGCCAGGTTTCGGCGGTAGAAAGCGTTTGATTCCTCGGCTGTAGAGAAACCGGCATACTGCCTAACCGTCCAGGGTTTCATTACATACATGGTGCTGTAGGGTCCGCGGAGGAATGGTGGAATACCAGCAGAGTAGTTTAAATGCTCCATGCTCTCAAGGTCGGCTGCTGTGAAGGCAGGCTTAACCTGTATGTGTTCCGGGGTTAGCCAGTCGGCCTCAACGCTAAACACATCGTTGTTCTTTCCGATGTGCTTGATATCTATTTTTTTAAAATCGGGTTTCATTTTCTGATTTGTTTATGGTAAACTCCGAATTACTTAATGCCCAGCATTTCCTGGTACTTGATGAGTGTGTCGAGCAAATTGCTCTTAACGCTGATGTAGTTAGCTACTCTCTTGGCCTCCAATTCGGGTTTACAGGCGGGTTCACCGGCAACCACGAAAATGGCTTTGCCGCTTAGTTTTTCGAAAGCCTCCGGTGCAAGGGTGGCATACTCATCGTCGGAGCTGCAAATAACTACAATATTCGATTTGGCTTCGAGTGCGGCTTTAACGCCCTCATCAACCGTTGCAAAACCGATGTTATCGATTACCTCAAAGCCGGCAACGGCAAAGAAATTGCAGCTGAATTGAGCACGTGCGCGACGCATGGCCAGGTTGCCAAGTGTGAGCATGAATACTCTTGGGCGACTTCCACTTGAATCGGTGCGGTAGCGTAGCGCTTCAAATGCCTGAGCTCCACGATACGGAACAAGCGGTTGCACAATGGCATCGGTTGGCTTGTTCCCTTTGGAACGGATAACTGCTTCGGATTTTACCCTATTAAGGTCGGCAATTTCATTGAAGTTGGGATACTGGTTGGTTCCCAGTACGGTTTCGCGCCTTGATGCGATGTTAGCATCGCGCTTGGCTGAAATTTCGTTAATTTTTCCCTGAATATATCCTTTTGTAAAAGCCTCACGGAAACCGCCTAATTCATCAACCTCAAGGAATAGGTTCCATGCATGTTCGGCTATGGAAATAGTCAGGTTTTCAATATAGTAACTGCCGGCTGAAGGATCGGCAACTCTGCCGAAGTGCGACTCTTCGCGCAGCAGGATCTGCTGGTTACGAGCAATTCGTTCCGAAGATGCTGATGGTTCGGCAAATGGAGCATCAAAGGGCAGCACGTTTAACGAGTTAACTCCAGCCAATACGGCGCTCATGCTTTCGGTGGTGGTGCGGAGCATGTTTACATAGGGATCGTAAACAGTCATGTTCCAGCGGCTGGTTTCGGCGTGTATGTTCATTGTTGCCGATTCTTTCAGTGCAGGATTGTAGGCCTCAATCATTTTAGCCCAAAGCAAGCGGGCTGCCCTGAACTTAGCTATCTCCATAAAATAGCTGGAGCCCACGGCAAAGTTGAATTTTATCTTTGATAAAATATCCTCAACCCCAATGCCCTTATCGGTAAGGTTCGTCAAATAATCAGCAGCCATGGCTAATCCAAATGCCAGTTCCTGAACTGCCGAAGAACCAGAGTTGTGAAAAACATGGGCATTTACGCCGATGATCCTGAAATTGGGATATTTTTTGGTGGCATTCATTGTATTTATCAACCCTTCGTAGCTGGCATCGTTATCGCAGCAGAACTTGCCCTTTAGGGCAAGAGTGGTTAGGGGGCTATAATCAATGGATCCCTTTATTGTGGAAGGACTAACTATTGATTGTTCAAAGTATTGAACAATGAAGGGCAGAGCCTTGGCTGTTGTAGAACCTCCGGTAAAGTTTACCTCTACTTTCGCTAAGTCGATGCCTTTGAGCAAACGGCTAATGGAGTCGAACGAAGGCTCACAATCGCTGCATAATTTAAAACCCAACGATTCAACGCCGCGGTTCAGCATATCTAAAGCCTTTCGATTGGCATCGGTTGGCTTGTCGAGGCATACCTCAAAATCCTGACGGATTAGCCATGGATTTGCCTTAGGATGGTTACCCCTTACAAAGGGATACTGACCCGGTTTTACGTGAACCGTTTCAAGGTTTGCCAGGTCTTCGGAGCGGTAGTATGGCCTTACGCTGAACCCTTCTAGCGTTTTCCATATCAGTTTTTTGTCGTAATCGGCTCCTTTTAAATCCTCGCGGATTACCGCTTCCCACTCAGCAGTTGATACCGGCGGAAACTCGGTAAAAAGCTTCTCATTGCTTTTTTCTGCCATAATCTGACTTTTAGGATTTTTGGTTTGCAAATTTAACAATTGATAATTTAGCCAGGTTTGAATTGGCATGATAATTAAGCTAATAATGCTCTTAAGCATAAAAAAGTGCTATTCCTTCAGCTAAACACGTTTAACTTTTTATTGCTTATTTATTTGTATATCAAATTTATATATGGTAAGAGTGCTGTCTCTTCACTAAATAGAGTATAATTTTCATTCGAAGTAAGAATCGTGATGGGAGAAAGTTCCAAATTGCAGTTTCAAAAATTTGTACGTCACAAACAATCCAACAATTTGAAGCATGGTAGGCTTAGCCTCACAGCTTTTATCATTTTACGTACAGCTAACCTTTTTACCTTTAAAACACACTAAATTAGACTCTGCTGGACTACCCTGTTTTTACACATCCCTCCTATTAACCTGCTTTAATAAATCTGAGTTTCCCTTTATTTGCGGGATTGGATTTACAAAATTAAAAGCAATTTTTGGGCTTATGATTTAAGGTATTTCAAATTGCATTAATTTTACTCATATCCATTTCCTTACAGGTTTAGCCGGCCTTAAAAAATATCATTGGATGAAATAAGCGTTTTTTTGATTTTAGAAGAAGTATTAGAGCATTCATACTGTCTTAAATTCTTTAGTAAGTAAATTTTTATAAAGATGGGAAAAATGCCTGAAGGTGTTTAAAAGTTAAAATGGTATTTTGCAATATTTTTGAGTAACCCATAATCCCGTTTATTGGTTTTAGTCAAAAATGATAATGTGAGCAGATTTATTTTTTTTACATTCATGTTCACAATTCTAAAAATATCATGCTTAACTTTAGTGTTGAAAATCATATTAGTATGAATTCATCCTGTACGGTTTCGTATGCATAGATGAACAACCGAGTGTTTTTTTGCTAATTCGGCGGGGTAAAAATACGGGTGTTTGCCTATGGCGAGCCCTTTGGGGGTAATCCAAACATTAGTGTGTATTTAAGTTAAAAATATAACTTGCAGGTATTTAATAAAATTAAATTTTGTACGGATGAAAAAGGTACTATTATTCCTGATGGTCATGTTTTTTTTGGCATCGTGTAGGCCAAATCAAAAAAGCGATTCTGTCAGGCCAATGGCCGATACGGTTGGATTTGCGAGCAAGGCATACCAGATTGATTCTGTCATGCAACGAATTGAACGGTTACAGGGAACACTGCTTAGTAATGCGCCTAGGGTAAGCAATAGCCGCCTGGTCATTTGTCCACACGACGATTATACCTATGTGGGATGGCTATATCCGGCTACACTCAGGAGCATTACAGCTCACACTGTTGTAATATTTGGAGTAGCCCATAAAGCACGACGTTTTGGACTTGAGGATAAATTAATTTTTGATACCTTTAGCAAGTGGCACGGTCCATATGGCGATATAAAAGTATCGGAGCTTAGAGATGAAATTTTTGAGCGGATGCCGTCCGAAATGGCTATCCACCACGATAGCATGCACATGGTTGAGCATTCAGTAGAATCGATGCTCCCCTTTTTGCAGCAACAAAATCGCAATGTCAAAATTGTTTCGATACTTGTCCCGTATATGGATTTAGGCCGTATGGGCAGAACGGCCAAAGTGCTTGCAGGTGCAATAGCTACGGTATTACAGGAAAAGGGTTTGGAGTGGGGTAAAGATGTTGCCCTTCTGGTTACCACTGATGCCGTCCATTATGGCGATGAGGATTGGGGAGATAAAAATTATGCACCCTTTGGTACCGATTCGGCGGGATACTCTAAAGCTGTTCAGTTAGAAAGTGAGATACTGGTATCTGCCCTTACGGGTTCACTTACCCCTGAAAAGGTTGAGTTGTTTACACATTTCACTCTTGATCCTAACAACTATAAGGAGTACAAATGGACATGGTGCGGGCGTTACAGCATTCCTGTAGGGCTGCTCACAGCACTGGAGCTAAATAGAATTATGGACGATGAACCGTTAACTGGATTAACAGTAGGTTACGCCACCAGTATTGATCACGAACCCATTCCTGTAGAGGATTTAGGCATGGGTAAAACAGCTCCGGCAAACCTGCATCACTGGGTTGGATATGCGGCGGTGGTTTATCCATGAAATGTTGGAATATAGTACCAAATTTTCTCGATTAATTAATTACTTATAATCTGGTATAACCCCCTACTACCGATTTTTTGCTGCCCCTTAAATTTTGTTGATAACATTGTAGGTCTTATCTTGTTGTAGTGATACCCTAAAGCTACTTTTGTATTTATTTTTTTGCGTTAAAGATGAGCCATTACTTAGATGAATTAAGCGATGTGCAGCGCGAAGCGGTAACCTGTGTCGATGGGCCAAGTTTGGTTATTGCTTCAGCGGGTTCTGGGAAAACAAGGGTTTTAACCTATAGGATTGCCCATCTGCTTAAATTGGGGGTAAAGCCATGGTCAATATTGGCCCTTACTTTTACCAATAAGGCAGCCCGCGAGATGAAGGATCGTATTGCTAAAATAGTTGGGTCTGTAACCGCCTCAAAGCTATGGATGGGGACCTTTCACTCAATTTTTGCTAAAATTCTTCGTTACGAGGCCGAAAGGCTGGGTTACGATAAGAACTTCACCATATACGATACCTCCGATTCCAAAAACTTGATAGCGCAAATCATCAAAGAGCTGAAACTCGATAACAAGGTATACAAACCCGTTCAGGTGCTTAGCCGAATTTCATTGGCAAAAAATAACCTAATTACGCATCAGGCTTATGCTCAGAATACTTCTATTATTGCTCAGGATGTAAAGGCACGGTTGGGTGAGATTCACCGCATATACACACTTTATGCCCAGCGCTGCAAGCAGGCCTCTGCAATGGATTTCGATGATTTGCTCCTGAATACTAACATCCTCTTTCGCGATCATCCCGATGCACTGGCAAAGTATCAAGCTAAATTCCAGTACATCCTGGTTGATGAGTATCAGGACACCAACCACGCACAGTATCTCATTGTTACAAAATTATCGCAGGCACACCGCAATATTTGTGTGGTGGGCGACGATGCGCAAAGCATATATTCGTTCCGCGGAGCTAAAATTGAGAATATCCTTAACTTTCAGAAAGATTATAACGATTATAGGCTTTTTAAGTTGGAGCAGAACTATCGTTCTACCCAAATCATTGTAAATGCTGCCAATAGTCTTATAGCCCACAACCAGAGGCAAATTCCCAAGGTGGCCTATTCCAAAAATGATGTGGGTGAGAGAATAAAGTTGATGAAAACCTTTACCGATCAGGAGGAAGGCTTTATGGTAGCATCTGAAATACTTAACCTGGTGCACCAAGAGCATTGCGAATATAGCCGAATTGCCATTCTCTACCGAACCAATGCGCAGTCGCGTATTTTTGAGGAGGCATTGCGCAAGCGTAACATCCCCTACCGCATTTACGGAAGCCTTTCGTTTTACCAGCGTAAGGAAATTAAGGATTTGTTGGCCTATGTCCGTTTGACAGTTAATCCGAACGACGATGAGGCCTTCAGGCGGGTTATCAACTATCCCGCACGTGGCATAGGCAATACAACCGTTGAGCATCTTCAGGAGTTAGCCAACCGTCTTGGGCTAAGTTTATGGAAAGCTATAAATGAGTTGGACCAGTTTGCCCATGTCATCAAAGCGCCTACTGCTCGTAAACTGACTGATTTCCGCAACATGATTGCGGGTTTTCAGAAGCTGATTTATACCGCTGATGCCTACGATGCCGTATATGCCATTGCAAATTTATCGGGCATGCTAAACGATTTGAAATCCGATGCCACACAGGAGGGAATATCGCGCCTGCAAAACGTAGAGGAGCTAATGAATGGGATTCGCGAGTTTATTGAAAACCGAAAGGAGGAGGGTTTTGAGGAAACTGTCACCCTGGTCGATTACCTTGAGAATGTGGCACTGCTTACCGATATGGATTCCGATGACGACCAGGCTCAGAGCAGGGTTAACGTAATGACAGTGCATTCGGCCAAGGGGTTGGAGTTTGATTACGTGTTCCTAACGGGTTTGGAGGAAAACCTATTTCCTTCAACCTTAAATTTTTCGTCGGTGGAAGATTTGGAGGAGGAGCGTCGCTTATTTTACGTTGCCCTTACCCGAGCTGCAAAAAAAGCCTACATTACTTATGCCCAAAACCGTTACCGTTGGGGAACACCAACCCATTGCATTCCAAGCCGTTTTATAAAGGAGATAGACTCGAGCTACATGGATACCCCATTCGAAATTGATGAAAGGAGTAGTGATTCAACATTCAATTCGGATCGATTTAAGACTTTGGGTCAGGATTCCATTCGCCGTTCCGGCATGAATGCTCAAACCGATACCAAGCCTTCAGTAGTGGCGAAGCCTACAAATCGCAAATTGTCCGAAATTAACCCTGATAGCATTGATGTCGGAATGCAGGTTTTTCATGCCAAATTTGGAGAGGGTGTTGTTGAGATGGTTGAAGGTTCTGGCCCTAATCGTAAGGCAACCGTAAGGTTCAACGTTGTTGGGTCAAAAAAACTACTGCTTAAGTTTGCCGATCTCAAGCTGCTGGAGTAGAATTTTACAGGTTAGATTACAAACTTTGCAAATTAATTGTTAATCATTAGTTTTGCACGCAATTGGTATTTTCATCATCAATGCTGATGATTTTGATGTTTAAAAATATCATATCTTTACACTAATAAGCTAATCAACTCTAAATGGATTACAACACACAACGAAAGAAACTGGTTCTTCCCGAATACGGAAGGCACATTCAGCAAATGGTTGACTATATTGTGGGTGTTGAGGATAGTGAGGAACGGAACCGACTGGCCAAGTCGCTTATTGCTGTAATGGGCAACCTGAATCCCCACCTACGCGATGTTAATGATTTTCGTCATAAGTTATGGGATCATCTTTTTGTGATGTCCGATTTCAAATTAGATATCGATTCACCCTATCCCAAGCCCAATTTACAAACCTATCAGGAGAAACCCCGCAAAGTCCCTTATCCCAGTAATCCCATCAGATTTAAACACTATGGCCGCATAATTGAGCAGATGATTGAAAAAGCTGTTGAAATGGAAGATGGACCTGAAAGGGAGGCTTTTAAGCAGCTCATTGCCAATCAGATGAAAAAGGCCAACATTACATGGAATAAGGAATCGGTGTCGGACGAGGATATTTTCCGCGATATGGAAACCCTTAGCAACGGTAAGTTGGTTATGGCACCGGGTTCAAAACTCATCGATAAACGGGAGTTTAAGAACAGCAACGTACGAAACAAACATCATCGTAAGCGTAAATAGTTTTTCACATGGCAACATTCGAAGTTTATGGCGGTAGGCCATTAAAAGGAGAGCTACACCCACAGGGTGCCAAAAATGAGGCACTACAGGTAATTTGCGCAACGCTTCTGACTTCGGAGCCTGTTACTATTAAGAACATTCCCAATATACGCGATGTAAATAAACTTATCGAGCTGCTGCAGGGTATGGGTGTTGAGGTTTTCCGCCATAGCAGCTCCGAATGTACCTTTAGAGCCGTAAATGTAAATGTTGATTACCTTACGACCGAAGATTTTAAGGTAAAGGCAGCGGCTATCAGGGGTTCCATTATGGTAGTTGGACCCCTGCTTGCTCGATATGGCAAGGCTTACGCACCAAAGCCCGGTGGCGACAAAATTGGTCGCCGCCGTCTCGATACGCATCTTTTGGGTTTTCAGAAACTGGGAGCCACCTTTAACTTCGATAACCGTGAGAAATTTTTTACCCTGCATGGCGACAAAATGAATGGCAGCTACATGCTGCTTGATGAGGCATCGGTTACCGGAACAGCCAACATTTTAATGGCTGCTGTTTTAACACCTGGCACAACTACCATTTACAATGCCGCTTGCGAACCTTACGTGCAACAGCTTAGTAAGATGCTTATTCAAATGGGTGCAAAGATTTCAGGGGTTGGCTCAAATCTACTTATCATCGATGGGGTTGGTTCCCTAGGGGGGTGCGAGCATTCCATCCTGCCCGATATGATTGAGATAGGCTCTTTTATTGGTTTGGCAGCCATGACCCAAAGCGAAATAACCATCAAAAATGTATCGTATCCCAATCTGGGTATAATACCTGATGCTTTTCGCAGAATGGGTATATATTTCGATGTTAAAGGCGAAGATATTTTTATTCCAGCCCAGGAGCACTATGAGATTGATACATTTATTGATGGGTCAATACTTACCATAGCCGATGCTCCATGGCCCGGTCTAACGCCCGACCTGTTAAGCGTTTTTCTGGTGGTGGCCACGCAGGCCAAAGGCTCTGTGCTCATTCACCAAAAGATGTTTGAAAGCCGCCTATTTTTTGTGGATAAGCTTATTGACATGGGCGCCCAAATAATTCTTTGCGATCCGCATCGTGCCACTGTGATTGGTCACGATCGTAAGTTAAAGCTCCGGCCAACAGTAATGACTTCGCCCGATATCCGGGCCGGGGTAGCCCTACTTATTGCTGCCCTTTCGGCCGATGGGAAAAGCGTAATTCACAACATTGAGCAGATTGACCGCGGTTATGAAAATATCGATACACGCCTAAACGCCATTGGAGCCGATATCAGCCGAAGGGATTAATATTTTAACTTTTACGGGAGCTTAGTGAAAGGTAACGGGTGTAAAAAACACTATTATTCCCCTATGTATCTCGATCTTTTAGAAATTCCATTGCATCTTCAGGTAGGCTAGTTGCCCTGTATTGGGGTATTCAGAACTGTGTTTACCAGTGAGCAGCATGGTTGTCAGGCCAAGTGTCAGGTCGTTGGAGGCGGAGTAACTGATTGAGGGGATGATTACTGCTGACCCATCGCGCGGGTTAGCCAGAATGGCAAGCGATGGGGTGAATAGCGTTTGGATTGTACCGCTTATTGCTGCCATTACGTTTATTTTTCCTCGACTAAGAGTCATGGGATTTTGAACTTGCGGTTCAATAAAGCTAAACGGTGAGTTTACGTTGCTGCTGCCAAAGGAGTTAAAAAGCATCCCAAACTGAAAGAAACCGCTGTTTGCAAACGGACGGTCGGTTGAGAGGGTGCCCACCACACCGTTTTTTTGTTCTGAGACATGGGAATGAAAGTAGGAGAATTCGCTTCGAAGGGCAACCTGCCCCAGTCCGGCTGTAAAGCCACCACCCGCAACATAATGCGTTGCCATATTGGTAAAAATTAGCTGAAGATCCGTGGATCCTTTTGTTGCTTTGTAGCGAAAACCGTATGCGCTGCTGTCTATATCCTTTTGAGGTTGAAAAACCGCTTCGACAAACGAAAGCGAACCTGTATAAAATTTTAGGTTTACCGCATCGGTTCCTGGCCGTTCGGGGTATTCCAAATTAAGATACGAAAAGGTATTGAAAATATCGTTGGGGTTCCACGTTAAATCCATACCCCAGTTAATACGCTGCCTGCCAATGGTTAGTTCAGCCTGTCCGAATCGGAGCTGCGCAAGCAACCTGTCGAGTTGAGTATGCCCCACGAACGAGCGTTAGTTTGCCCAAAGAAACGAAAGGTCAATAAAATAGGCATTGCTATTAAGTAAATCGGCGTAACCAGGAATGTTTTCCACAAAATCGCCATAAATAAATCGGCTGCGCGCGTGAGCTTCAACATTTAACCAGTCAAGGTTATTCCATTTGAGCTCCAAACGGTTGTCGAGGGTTTGGTCAGTAAACCACATAATAGTATCAGGATAGGAAATGAAGAGGGAATTTAGGAACTTGATATGCCCCTTCAGGCTTTGGCCATGGATAGTAAGAGTCATTAGCGTTAGAGCAGCAAAAACAAATGTTTTACCAAGTTTTACCATGGTACAAATCGATTTACTGAATGGTATCGGATTTTATCTTTCCATCTTCGAGCAGAATTACCCTGCTTGCCCGGCTTACCACACGCTGGTCGTGGGTTGAGAAGATGAACGTCACCCCTTCGTTCCGATTCAGCTACTCCATAACGTCAAGCAGTGTTTCGGCCGATTTGCTGTCGAGATTGGCTGTGGGTTCATCGGCAAGTATGAATCCTGGCCTTGAGGCCAAAGCTCTTGCCACAGCCACTCTCTGCTGCTGTCCACCCGAAAGTTTCGAGGGGCGGCTGTTGTATCGGTTGGCAAATCCCACGGCATTGAGGAGCTCCATGGCAGTTTTTCGTCGCTCTACAGCAGGTATGCCCTGCAGCTGCATGATGAGCTCCACATTCTCGGCTGCTGTAAGAACCGGTATCAGGTTATACGACTGGAATACGAAACCAATGTTGTTGAGCCTGAAGTCGATGAGTTTTGACCCGTCAGCTCATTGAGCCATACATTTCCAATACAGATTTTTCCGGATGTAGGCGTATCGAGTCCACCCATAAGATTCAGCAGCGTGGTTTTACCTGAGCCCGATGGGCCAACTATTGCAGTAAACTCACTCTTATCAATGGTTAGGTTGATATTGCTCAGCGCGCTAACCTTAACATCGGAATTGTTATATATCTTATCAACATTAATAACTTCAATTATTGCCATGGGTGTAATATTTGTGTTTAGTTACTTCTATTCAATTCTTAACGCCTGTATGGGATTCATCTTAAGCGCCCTGCGTGCAGGCCATAGCGAGGCTACAATTCCAGTAAAAATTACAAGTGCTGTAATTGATAGGTAATCGGCTAAAGTGATATGTGGATATACCACCGAAGAGTAGCCCATTGCTTCAAAACCTTCGGCCCACATGTCAAAATCAATTCCGGTTCGTGCAAAAATTTTTATAAATGATGTGCTCAGCGCCATTCCTACAATACCACCGGTAAGGATTAATAGTACCGACTCGGTCATTATCATGCCGAAAATCCGTAATCGGTTCATTCCGATGGCCATAAGCATTCCGAATTCACGGAAACGTTCCAAAACGCTCATCATCATGGTATTGATAATTCCAAAGGCCAGGGCAAAAAGAATTATCACAACGTATATTAATCCCATGAAATCGCCAAAGGCAGCATAAAGTGCGATTTCTGGTGATATTTCATACCAACTACGAATTGTTAAATGGGGAATATGAGCTGATAGCTCTTTTGCTAATGCCTTAGCCTGTTTGTTACTTCCGCACATGAAGGCTACCTCATGAGCCCTGTTAGGTTCAATATTGGCTGCTGCAGCCAATTCGTTTATGTTGACGTAAGCCACTCGGGAATCGAAGACGGTGTTTGAGGTGCGGTAAATACCCCGTACCCTGAACATGGCATTGTGCATTTCGCCTTGAGGCGTTTGATTGGTGTAAGGGCTTCTGCAGATAGATCGTTAAGGGTGGTGTTTAAATCAGAAAATAGCTGTGTAAATGCATCGTTGTTGGGAGCGAAAACAGTAAAGGTGCCTTTAGCACTGAGTGTTTCAACAAGTTGTGCTTTAGTTAGGGCTGCAACAAGACTTGTAAAATTAGTATTTGCAAGGGCGATGTCTACAACGGTTGGGGAAAGCAAAACTTTATCGATTCCGTGAATTACTCCATTTGTTGCAGATATGTCTGCATCAATAATGTTAGTATTGCTATTGAGTTTACAAGATGTAGCATCAACCATTAGTGAAACCGTTGCACCACCGGCGCCAGGGCTAAGTGTGGAAACGTATCCACTATGAAGGTCCTTTGACTCAACCTTGCCAGAAAAAACATGATACAATAGAATGGGCGTAAGCTGTTCTGCAGTTAAAGCATCAATACTGTTTACACCTAGTTGCTGAAATAGTTGTGTGAATGCAGCATTGGTGGGGGCAAAAACTGTAAAGGGTCCACTACTTTGCAATGTTGATGCTAAGTTTGCTTTTTGAAGGGCTTGAACCAGAATTGAGAATTGCGGATCCGATACAGCTAATTCCACAATGTTTTTGGGCATTTCTTCTCAGGTTCATCGTCTTTTTCACAAGATGTAAGCAATAGGCTGCTTGATAGTCCTATTATCGCTACAAGAGCAAATAAATTTTTAGTTTTCATGGCGTTTTTGTTTAATGTTATACATTAGAAACATATACAGATTAAAAATGTATAATTATATGAGTATGATATTATACAAATATGTGTTATAATATGTTATATGTATCATTTTAAATGACTAAGTTGAACCGTAACAGAAATGTATAAAATGTAAGAAACCTGACAGAAGTGCACATTATGTTGTCATAAAATGTGAAAGGCATAATTCCTATAAAAATGGAATTGTTTCATTTTTTAGTTAGACTGCGGCACTGTAACCCTAAATGCAGCCCTGCTAATCCTTTTTATGGCGCGAACTATATAATGTTTGCAGTAATATGCTTTACACTAAAATTCGTGTTTTGCGACAAGTGTTAAGGTATTAAAAAAGAACGTTTACCAATAAAACAGTATGCAGTAAAGCAACCTTTTAAATAATGAGTAAGAGGGGAATAGAACCTTCCGGTTAGCTAATAAAGATTGACATCTACTAAAACATAACATTAAATTCAGCTAAACCTTTATTTTAACTATTGTTGTTTTAAAGGTTATGCTATATTTGATGAAAAAAAAGCAATCTTGTCGCGGAGATTAATCTATTTAACGGTAATTTTTCAGATTATACTTGTGCTTAACCTGTCTGCTCAGGTTAAGATTCTTTTCCCCGACTCGATTAGGATAGTTAACTTCAGACTTACTGACTATAATACTCTTGAGCCCATTGGTTTGGCTTATGTGGTAAATACCACCCAAAACAAATCGTGTATTTCCGACCTATTGGGCTATTTCAGCATACCCTTTGGTCTGGGCGATAGCCTTACCATTTCGATTATGGGATATCATCAAAAAAAGATTCTAAACTGGGGACAGTTTAGCAGCGATAGCCTGTTTTACGAAATAACGATGACACCCAAAGTGTACCCGATTGAAGCGGTCAGGATTAGCCGATTTACTACCTACGAGCGCTTTCTGCGCGAGTTCGCTTGGTTGAAGTTGAACAGAAATAAGGAGGTAGAGCAAGAGGGAAAAATTCAACTTTACTTTATGGGTATTGTAAAAGGATTGAATCTTCGAAATTTGCCCCAGGCTTCAGCGGGTATAGTCTTTGGTAAGGATTGGTATCGTAAACAGAATGAAAAGGTCGCCGAGGCTATTGAAAAGGATAGGTTAAACCGAATTGCCAATCGCAAGTTTAACCCTTCAATAGTTGCAGAGTTAACAGGGCTTTCGGGAACAAAACTTTATGAATTTATTGATTATCTCAGTTTTACTCAGGATTACATTTTACGAGCAACCGATTACGAAATTCGCGAAGAAATTTTGAATCGTTTTGATGAGTTTGAAAGAATTAGGAAATCTAAAAAGTAATTAGCATGCCTACCAATGCAGTTCGCTTGCCTACAGCATCTGACATTGAGGAAGCCTATTCTCTAATAGTTGGGATGGTAAAAGCAACGCCAGTAATGACATCCCGAAGCGTGAATGCCCTTTTGGGTTGTTCGCTATTTCTTAAATGCGAAAACTTTCAGCGGGTGGGAGCATTTAAGTTTCGTGGGGCAACCCATGCTGTGCTGAGGTTGAATGACCATGATGCCAAAAACGGGGTAATTACTCACAGCTCAGGAAACCATGCTGCTGCTTTGGCTTTGGCAGCATCGCAAAAGGGAATTCCGGCATTTATTGTAATGCCTGAAAATGCTTCGGAAATTAAGAAAAAGGCCGTTGCTGGATACGGGGGAATCATCACTTTTTGTCAGCCCACACAAAAGGATAGGGAGGAAACCATGCTGATGGTTAAGGAAAAGACCGGAGCAACTTTTATTCACCCCTACGATAACTTTAATGTGATTTGCGGACAGGGCACAGCCTCGCTGGAGTTGATGCAGGAGGTTAACCCCCTCGATGCAGTTCTTGCACCTGTTGGTGGTGGCGGACTGCTCAGTGGTACGGTTACCTATATTAAGGAGCGATTCCCTGATGTTAAGGTTTATGGTGCTGAACCTCAAAATGCCGACGATGCGTTCCGCTCGCTTCGCGATAATACAATCTATCCCTCAATAAAACCCCAAACCATTGCCGATGGCTTGCTAACATCGCTTTCGCCGCTTACCTTTAGTGTATTGAAAAAATACTGCAATGGCATACTTACCGTATCCGAGTTTGCAATTGTTGAGGCTATGCAAATGATTTGGGAGCGAATGAAAATTATTATTGAACCCTCCTCGGCTGTGCCGGTTGCTGCGGTAATGCTTAATAGGGAACTATTTGCCGGTAAGCGTGTGGGGGTAATCATTTCGGGAGGTAATGTCGATTTAAATCGCCTGCCCTGGCAATGCTAATGGTTGTCTTTAATCATCAGTTCTACCACAACAGGATAATGGTCGGAGAATTTTAACCGTGGGCTGGAGTAGCTTACCACATCAAAGTGGTTGCTTCGCAGAACATAATCGATACGGTATGAGGGCCATAGGCCACTGTAGGTAGATACAAGCCCTTTGCCTGCATCTTTAAACGTATCGTACAGATTAGCTGTAAGCTTATGGTAGGTGTACGAAACGGGCGAATCGTTAAAATCGCCGCAAATGATTATGGGATGTGGGCATTTGCTCATGTGCTCAACAACCATATTTACCTGTTTGGCTCGTTTGGTAAAAGCATAGCCCAGCCGGCTCAGCAAATCCTTAATTTCTTCGTAATTTTTGCTGTTGGGCTTAAACTCCTTACGTAACAGAAAGTTGAAGTTTCGTTCTTTTAGGCGTGTGGATTGCAGATGCATGTTGTACACCCTAATGGTATCAGCTCCTTTAACAATATCGGCATACATACACGAATTAAAAGTGTTGGGAAAAGAAACCTTTCCGGTTCTAACTACCGGTAGCCGTGTGGCTATGGCCAGTCCATATGCCGATTCGGGTCGTTGAAGTATAAAGTTTGGGTAAACCCTCATTCCCAATTGCCTATTAGCGGCATCAACATCGAGTTTGCCCTTAGCAATGTAGAACTCCTGCAGGCAAACCACATCAATGTTCTCTTTTTTGATATGGTTGAAAATATCGATATGGGTGGGTTTTTGTTTTGCCCATGTGTAAAGATTGAACAGGTTCACATTGTAGCTCATCACCTTTAAATCGACCTTTGACTGCTTGTTCCTTACCCCAAAGGGCAACTTAACAAAGGCGTTTAAATGGCTTATTCCTATTGAGATAGCAGTTAATGAAATAAGCATCAACCATTTCCACCGAAATATCCAGTAGAACAGGAATATCAAATTTAAAACCAGTAAAAAGGGATAGAACAATCCAAAAAGTGCAGCAAACCAGTAAATTTTGGGGTTAACATAAACGCTTACATAGGTTAGTGCTAAAGCAATTGCCGCCAAAGCGTTAGCAATTACGAGTATCCTATGCGCTATACGGGTAATCAACATCAATTTATATCCTTACGGTTGTTTGCCCTGAATAGAATATCCTTTTCCTCTTTGGTCAGGCTATCGTATCCTGAGCGGGCTATCTTATCTAGTATCTCATCAATTCGCTTATTGTTTTGCGCCTTACGGTAGTTGTAATCGTAGTCGGTTTCGGGTCTGCGGTAGCTGACCTTTAGCTTTTTTCGGTGGGGAAATTTGATGCCGCCAATGCGATAGAATGGTTTGGCTAAATCGGTTCCCTTATTCAGTAGCATTACATAGATAAATCCGAAAACGGCACCTCCCAAATGAGCAATATGCCCACCGGCATTGGAAATTGGTATGCTAATGATATCCAGGGTTACGGTAATCAAAGCCAGATACTTTAACCTAATAGGACCCAGAAATAAAAGGTAAACAGTGAAATTGGGCTGAAGGGTTGCCACCGCAATTACCACAGCCAGAACCGATGCCGATGCCCCTAACGCCATCGATATGTCGGCATATCCTTTAAATACTGGAAAGATGTTGAAGGCCAAAATGTAAAACAACGCTCCAGTTAAACCACCCAACAGGTAAACCCAGGTTAACTGGCGTTGCGAAAAGAAACTTAAAAAAAGTTGTCCGAACCAGTAAAGCCACAGCATGTTAAAGAGTATATGTAGAAATGACTCGTGGTAGAACATATAGGTAAGGATGGTCCATGGTTTGATCAGTAGAAGTTGAGGATTTGCGGGAACTGCCATTAGTCCTGTAATCCAACCCGAAGGGTTACCGCTCAAGAACAGAAAAAACCTAATTAATCCAAGTATCAGAAAAACCCCAAGGTTGATGTAAATGAGTCGGGTCAAATTACTACCCAAACGGAACGAGTACTTTATTTCATCCCAGATTGTCATGCTAAACAAATTATTTAAACAATTATACTTGTTAACTTATAAGTAAAGTTAAATATTTTTGGGTAATTAGTAAAATACATCCTTGCGGTGTTGCCAGTATCGGATAAGGATAAATCCGAAAATCATTCCGCCTAGGTGGGCAAAGTGCGCAATGCTGCTACCCGGTTGAGTTAGCCCAAGGTAGAGCTCCAAACCTCCGTAAATGATAACCATCCATTTAGCTTTAATGGGAATAGGTGGGAATAGCAGCATTAATATGGTGTTTGGGAAAAGAACCCCAAACGCCAGCAAAACGCCATAAACCGCACCCGATGCCCCAACTGTGGGAATACCTTGCTGAAGGCTAATTAATTGTCGAATATATTCTGCAGCCTGATCGATGTAAACCGGACTGGTTGGGAAAAGATTCCACTTATCAAGAAATTTATCGTAAACCTGATTGTAGTACTCAGGGAAGTGACGAGTTATAAAAGCCGCAAAGGCTTCGGGCGATGGGGTGTTAAGCACAGCCATGGCATCGTGCTGAATGGTAGAAATGTGTATGTAGTTTACCAAAAGTTGAATGGCTATTGCCCCCAATCCGGTAACCATGTAGTAGATAAAAAAACGTCGGCTACCCCATACCTGCTCCAGTATGCGCCCAAACATCCATAGTGCAAACATGTTGAAGACGAGATGGAACAACCCGCCATGCATAAACATATGGGTTATAATCTGGTAGGGTCTGAAATTGGGTGAACCCGGCGGATATACCCCAAGAATTGCGTTTAAATCGATTCCAAATGTTCTTTCCATCACCCAGGTGATAACCAGCATTACAACGTTAATCATTATCAGGTTCATTACCACTGGAGGGGTACTGCTAAAAATGCCTCTATTTCCGTAATTCATGGTAAATTATTTGAAAAGGGTAAACATATAAGTTGCTGAAAAGTTGAAAACTATCTAAACCGTTTTTCTATTTCAGCCACATCAATAATAACAATTATTTTCTTATTATCGGGGGTAAGGTTGGGTTCCCGACAGGCAAAAAGTTTATCCACAGTCTCCTGCATCTCGAACTGGCTGAGGGTTTTGTTATACCCAATGGCTGAAGCCTTGGCTAAACTAAGAGCAATGCGGTGACGGGCATCGTCGAATGGGAGGGCCTGGTTCTCATGCATAATTGCCAAAAGATTCTCGACCAAACGGGCAGGGTCGGTTACGGTTGAGCTAACCGGCATGCTGTTTATGCTGATGGTGTTGTGGTTCGGGTTGCTTATTTCCATGCCAAGTTTCGATAGCTCTTGTGCGTTACTCATCATCAGCTCAAAATCGGCGGGTGATAGCTCTATGGTTTGAGGGTATAGCTCGCGCTGCCCCATGTTAACCGATGTCTCCATTCCGGCCAGGTATTGCTCATAGAGTATCCGTTCGTGGGCCCGTTTCTGGTCAATTATCATTAATCCCGATTTCACATTGGTAAGGATGAAGCGCCCCTTAAGTTGATAAAACCTCACGATGTTTTCGGGGGCTGGGCCTTGCATTCCCATTGATTCAAAAGTTTCAATGTGAGTCTGGATTGGATTGGGCTCAGCCGGTAATTCATCGAATAGCTTTTCCCAACCGGTAGCGGATTCCATGTTGCTACGGTGGGCTTGGAAACCCGATGATGCAGGTTTTTCGTTATCAAACGGATTGTAGGTAGGATCAACATCTATGGAGGGAAAGGTAACCGGTGCATTTTTAGGTAGGTATGGAATATCAAAACCCGGCGCCGATTCAAAATCGATGGGTGGGACAATGGCGAATTTCCCCAGCGATTCCCTAACTACTGCATGCAGAATCTGCCATATCATCCGCTCATCCTCAAACTTTATCTCGGTTTTAGTAGGATGGATGTTTACATCAATGGTTTGAGGGTCAATATCGAAATAGATAAAGTAGGCGGGATAGGTATCGGGCGGGAGCAAGCGGTTGTAGGCATTCATGACGGCCTTGTGCAGAAAGGGATTCTTCATAAACCTGCCATTTACAAAAAAGAATTGCTCACCTGCTGTTTTTTTTGCTCCCTCGGGTTTGCCAACGTAACCCCCAATGGTTACCACTGAGGTTTTGGTTGATAAATCGACCAAATGCTGGTTTATGCTTTTACCAAATAGTCCAACAATGCGTTGTTTTAATCCTGATGGTTGCAAGCGATAGAGCTCATTGCCATTGTGGCTAAGGCTAAAGGCAATCTCAGGGAATGCCAGGGCTATACGCTGGAACTCGCTGATAATATGTTTTAGCTCAACCGAATCACTTTTAAGGAACTTACGGCGGGCCGGAACATTGTAAAACAGATTTTTAACAGCAATTTGCGTTCCCGTTGGGCAGGCAATTGGTTGTTGCCGTTGAACCTCCGACCCCAAGATGCATACCTCTGTTCCTACTTCGTCAACAACCCTACGGGTTCGGAGTTCAACCTCGGCAACAGCAGCAATTGAGGCTAATGCCTCACCCCTGAAACCCATGGTGCGAATATTGAACAGGTCCGATGCATCGTGAATTTTTGAAGTGGCATGCCTTTCAAAACAAAGCCGTGCGTCAGTTTCAGACATGCCTGTACCATCATCAATAACCTGTATTAGGGTTTTACCACCATCCGTTACAATTAGGTTGATGTTTTTTGCACCTGCATCAACGGAGTTCTCAAGTAGCTCCTTTACCACCGATGCAGGACGTTGAACCACCTCACCGGCAGCTATCTGATTAGCAATGGAATCGGGCAAAAGTTGAATTACATCGGCCATGCTAACGGAAGAAGAGTAAGTAACTGATTAAAAGTAGAATGAAAAGTATAATCAGAATCCTTATGTTCGATTGTCGATTGGCAGTCGATTTCCGTTTATATGCATTACGGAATTGCCCTTTAATGTTTGGGATGTAAGATTTGTCGTTTTCGGTTATGCCAAGTTCCCTTCGGATTCGCTCCTCACGCTCGCGCATTTCTTCTTTCTGCTCGTTATAGTATATAGGTTTATACCTAAATCCTCTTGGTTTTGGGATGCTGAAGAATTTAAATCCGGCCATCGTTTTTTACGCTACTTATTTCAGTACAAAGTTAGCCAAATATTATTTGGTCCGGTACCTTTTTACCCTTCCATTATGTTGCTCTTTTTATAAAAAATTGTAAATTTCAAGGGAAAACACTTTTTAGCTTGGTGAACAGGTTTTAAATATTATCTCTGATATTGAAATGATTAAAATTAAACAAACGGTTTTGGCAATAATTTCGGTAGTTTTGGCTTTGGAATGCACTCGAAATATCCAACCCCTGCCCGATTCGGTTGCACTGGCACCCTCTCTTTCCTTTCCGGTGGGTGAGGGGAGTTTTAATCTTGCAAAAACATACATAACTCTTGGTTTGCAGGAGATAAATCTAACCGAAAATGTGCCCGAATGGGCAAAGTATCGTTACGTTTACGTTCAGGATACGTTTGCTCTTAACTTAACTGAGGCCTATAATCAGTCCGAAGATATTTCAATCATCTCTTTTCGGGTTAATATTTGGAACGATTTCCCTCTTCAAGGAGATGCTCAGGTTTTGTTTGTGAGCAGCTCCTATCAGGCAATTGACTCACTTTTCTCGCCAAATCCAGCCACAGTAAGAGCAGCAGAGATTTACTCCAACGGCGATGTGGTTGGAACCAAATTTGAATCGTACCCGGTTCAAATTGATAAGCAACGTATTGATAACCTGAGCCAAGCGCAATACGTGGTGGTCAGGGCAGGACTCGTTGTAACCGAGGAGGGCATTAATGAGCTAAATGTGCAGTATTTTGATCGTTACAAATTAAGGGTACAGATTGCAGCCCGTGTCGATTTTTCGCTAAATATAAGTAATTAAGGCATGTTTCGGTTAGTATTCATATTCATTTTTGTTTTGCAACAGGTTGCATCTTTGGCTCAGCAGAGCAATTCGCTATACCTAATGCACCGCATTCCTCAGGCAAATTTGTTAAACCCTGCGGTTCAAATTGAGTGCCCTGTTTACGTTGGTGTCCCATTCCTATCATCGCTGCACCTAAACCTAAATTCCACTGGTTTCTCATATAACGATATTGCAATGGAAACCTCGGCTAATTTTCCCTCACTAGTTTTACAAATGCATAGCTGGGATTACCTTTCGGGAGAGCTTCACTACACGCCCGTTTCGTTTGGATTTATGTACGATAACGAGCAGTACTTCAACTTTGCATGGACCGAGCGCGTGGAAAGCAAGTTGTTCGTTTCCAAAAAGTTGATGTCGCTTCTTGCCAATGGGAACACCCAGTTCGTTGGCCCCGGGATGGTAACTTCCAATCCCGGAATAAACGGCTTCTACTATCGCGAATTTTCATTTGGCTATTCGTACGAGCTGCAGAGCAATACTCTTGTTGGTCTGCATGCAAAAGTTCTGTTTGGTTTGGGTGGCGTATTCACCCGCCGCAAAACAATCGATATCGATATTGATGCTCTTACCTACAATATTGATGCACAATGGAACCCTAAGGTTGATGTTTCCTATCCCCTAACCGTATCGACCGATGCCGAGGGAAACGTAACAGGTGTAGGAGCCTCCAGATTTAGTCCGCTTCCATTCTTCTTAAACTTTAGCAATCCAGGGTTCGCCTTTGATTTGGGTTTTATTAAACCCGGCGATAGAGTCACCTGGAGCGGGAGCATTTTGGACTTGGGTTTTATTTGGTGGTCAGGTAAATCTTCCCGATTCAGCAATCAGGGGCATTTTATATTCCGCGGGGCCACACCCGACGATTTGTTAGACCCAGCAGCCTATATCGATATGCTTGCCGACTCAATTAATAATCAGGTACAGTTTCAGCATCAATATTCCGGCTTTACAACACTACTCAACCCAAAAGCTTACCTCGGGGCAACCTATGATATCAATAAAAACCTCCAGGCTGGTGCTGTATTCAGAACCGAGTGGTACCCTGGTCGACCGGTTATGGGGTTTACCTTACTAGCTAGCGCTATTACTAACAAGGGGAGCGCTCTGTCGCTTACCTATACCATTCAGAATGGCTCATTTGCCAATATAGGGGCAGCTCTAAACCTGGGAGGTGAGCGTTTCCAATTTTACTTGCTATCCGATAACCTATTGGCCCCTTTTTTCCCTGAAAAGGTTAGAAATGCCAACCTGCGATTTGGATTTAACATGTTCTGGGGCTGCATTCAAAAAAAGAAAAAGGTAAAAAAGTTAACTAGTGGATGCGGTTGTTTTTGGGATATGAGCCTAACCGAGAAGCGCCGTCAGCATGGTGTTAAAAAGTAGAAGGCAATTTGCTATTGATTTTAATGCACACCATATGATGCATTTAGCGCTACAAAAATTTGGAATGAGATTTCATTTGTATAAAAATTTTTAATCCCAGCAAGTTATATTTTAATCTGGTCACATGCTAACGTACGGATGAACAATCCCAAAGGGCTCGTCGTAGGCAAACACCCAAATTTTGGTTCCTCCAAACATGTAAAAAGCACTCGGTTGTTCATCTGTTTATTTGAAGGGTGTTTTAAAGGGGCGTTTCATAGTTGTTGATTTTTAGTTCAACTCCAGGCACGGTTGCTAGCTTTACCAAAGAAAAACTTAGCAAGCGTATGAATAATTTTGGGAAGAGGGTAAATTTAATGGCAATTAAAAAAATTGGAAGTTTATTCCTGTAATTTTTGATATGTGCCTCTTTTTGCCCAAGTTTTTAGGCGCTTTTGAAATGCTTGAGGCAGATATGGGGGAGTAAGCATCGTGAGGAATTATTCCGCTTTGCTTTACGTGGGTTTTGGGCTTGCGGATTATTTCCTATCAGTTTACACCAACTTTTTTTTACGAGCCACAAGCCTTTGAACAACACAGAGACCCGCATGCACTATACCATGTGTTATGTGTTCGGGCATTCTTGTTTTATGTTCAGAAATCATTTATCATACTTTTTTTTAATTTCAAGTTTCGTTATTCGAGAATTAATTGCTCCTTCGTTTCTTCCAAATATTTGCGATAGTTCTTTCACTTTTTTACTTTCACAAAAGTATAGTTCTAGTTTATCGTCATCTTCCTTTGTCCACGGCTGATAAGCTTGAGCATGGGTCTTTCTTATTTCATCTACTGGGTATGACTTTTCTTTTCCTCTTTTTCTTCTACTACTTTTTTCCCGCAGTAGGGGCAAAACTTATGTAGTGTTACCAATTGACTAAAACAACTGTCGCATAGAATTACTTTGTCAACTACTTGTTTAACTGCATTTGTTGACCTTACCGTATAGGCTGATGGAATTTCTTTTAAAAAACTTGATTCGTTTCCTTTTTGTGTGATTAAAAATAGTTTGTCCTTAGCTCTTGTAATAGCAACATAAAACAAACGTCTTTCTTCCTCCATTAGCAAATCGTGATTTGCTTTTTTAATAACTTGAAAAATCCTGTCTTCTAGCCAAATATCTGGGAAACCACCATTACCCTCTGTCAAACCGATAATGAAAACAACTTTTGCTTCGAGTCCTTTTGAAGCGTGAATTGTCTTGCTTTGAACACGAATGTTTTCATTTCTAAATCTTAAAAAATAAGGCGAATACATTTTGCTTCGTCTATACAAAAATAAAATTTCGTCATTGTTTATCCCATCATCTAACAACTCTTTTACTTTCTCAAAACAGAATTGAATATTTTCTTCTTCTGTGTTACCTGCGAAAACAACAATTTTATGTTCGGATTTTTTTGAAGCATAAACGTCTTTTTCTACTTTGAATTTGTTGTGTTTAATAACTTCATTACTTGCCCCAACGATGTTTTGTGTGCTACGATAATTTATGTTGAGTTTAATTATCTTTGCATTTGAAAAATGTTTTTCAAATTCTACAATGTAGCTAACGTTTGAACCCCTGAAACCATATATACTTTGCCAATCATCACCAACGCAAAAAAGCTGTGTATTATCAGTAAGCAACAATTTAATGAGTTCAACTTGCAAGTTGTTTACATCTTGAAATTCGTCAACTAAAATGTATTGAAATTTGCTTTTGTATTTATTTGCAATGTCGCTGTGATTTTGAAATAACGAAGTACTGCGCGAAATTAAGTCGTTAAAGTCAAGGTAAGATTTATCAGTACAGTAATGAATGTATTTTTTTACGATTGGAATTGCTAATTCGTAAAAATTGCGAACTCGTTCGTGTTGGTCTTTTCTTGCGTTTTCTAACACGGTGTCAATATTGATATTTTCAACTTTTATCATATCCGTGATACGCATAATCTGTTGCACAAAATCTTTTATATCTTCGTGGTAGCCGTTAAATTCTTCTTTAAAGTTTATAGAAATTGTTTTGTGATAGTCGGCAGGTAAGCGATTTTTTACAATTTTGTCAAGCGTGTGATTGAATAATGTTGAATCTTTTGTCATGCTTTCAAAAGTTTTCACCAACAATAGGTTCCCTTTTTGAAATTGTTCTTCTTTGTCTTTGGTTGAAAAACTTTTGTCGCTGATATGTTCAATGTAAAGATTTGCATCAGGGATGTAAAAGTCTGGATGGAATGAAAAATCTTTTACGTTAAGCAGAGGCTCATATTCATACTTGATGCTGTGTCTATAAAACCAGTCCGCTATATACTGCTCTGATTTGGAACGAACTTTTGTCCCATTGAGTGTTGTAAAATACTTTCCGTCTTTCGGAATATATTTTGGGTCTGCTTGTTTTAAATGGATTTTGTCAATGATATAATCTAAGATGTAGCGTTTGAGTTTTAATAGATATTCAGTGTTTTCACATTCGTCAATTAAAAGTTTGTGCATTACTTCAAAGGCGGTTTCGGGAGCAACGTGTTTTGAAAGTTCATCTTCTTCATCACGTTTTTCGTCACTGATAATTTTGAACCTATTGTCAAATTCATTTACGCCATAGTTGCGTAAAACGCTGTAACAAAAACTATGAAAAGTTTTGATTGTAAGTCCGTCAATCCAAGTATATTTTTTCTGTTGTAAAAATCGCTCTTTGTCTTTGTCTGCAAGACTTTTTCGTTTGTCAACAAGTTGCTTTTCATAATCACCACTTTCATCTGCCGAAATGATAAGTCGGTCAATCATTTCGTTGGTCGCGTTTTTGGTGAAAGTAATTGCAAGAATACTTGAAGGGCTTACTTATTTTTCTTCGATTAAGTAAATCAGCTTTTGCAAAAGAGTTTTTGTCTTGCCTGAGCCTGCCCCTGCAAGTACTAAAAGTCGTTTGTCTTCACTAACAACAGCATCTTGCTGCTTGTCGTTTAAGGCACTTATATTTGTCTTGGTTGTTGTGGTCACTTTTTTACATTTTTTTATCGTGCTGTTTTTTTTGCCTGACACATAACTCGTTTATAACCGTACCAAAAGTAGTGATATACATCTATTTTGGGTGTATAACCGTACCTTTGGTAAGGGTTATTGATTCAAAATTAAAATATTTGAATTAGGCATTTAAGTAATAAAATTTATACGGAAATGGTTTTGCCTTGACC
>DYKO01000003.1:214716-219213 GCA_020722565.1 Rikenella microfusus | reverse complement strand
TGAACTGTTGACTATAAACACTTATAGTAAACGCTAAAAACAAAAAAGTAACAATCTTTTTCATGTTATCACTATTTAAGTTAAGTATATATATTATTATCTGTCTTATATGAGTATGATTTTGTTAATCCATGACTTATTCCAATGAACGCCAACGGTCGAGTGTATGTGCCGCAAGGGATTGCGGGGCAGCATCCTGTCCACCGCCACGAAATTTTGAGTAGGCTACAACGCTTAAATACCCACGGCCCCCCTTATGGCATATAGCCTTTGTTAGCAGCAGTAATTCTTTCTCTGTCCGTTGTCATTAGTCGTCAATTTTGAAAATGCTTTTTACTAGGTCTGTTCGTTTAAACTTATCTGTGTCTAAATTTAAAAAATATTTTTTGTTTGTCAACAGTTACGAAACCGAACCAAAGAAAAAATCTGTCAAAAGTCCGAACGCCATAACATCTAAAAAACTGTCGTTCTGGGGTTGAATAGTCAGGTCGGAAAAATGAAATGAATTTTGGAAATGCTTTTAAATACTTGTCTGCATAAAAGTAAATCGTGTGCGTTTGGTCGCCAAATTTGTCAAGCATTATAACTGAAAACGTCCAGCCAAGTTGTCCGATTGGTTGCTCGGGATAGCCGTCATTAAAACTCCAAAGAAATTTATTTGTAAACGCTTGAAAAAATTGGCTGAATAGTTGTAGGCGGTTGTTAGCCTCAACAAGTTTAGTTGCGGTATTTGTCAATGTAAGTTTGCCTGATACTTTTTTTACAAGTCCTCCAATCACCGCTGTCAGTCTTGCACTTCTTATGGCAATGCAGTCATCTTCTTCCCAAAGTTTTGTTATTCCACTTTCAATATGTTCGTCAAGAAAATATTTTTTTTGTAAAGTTCAACCATTACTTTTCTCGGTAACGCTCCGAGTGGTGTCAACTTGATATATCTGTCTCGCTGAATGATTTTTAGATAATTTTCAATTATTCTAAAAAGAGGAATTTTGTCAAGTGTTTTCTCGTCAATGTCGTCTCTAAATTGAATAGGAGATTTGTCGCCAAATGTGTCGTAAAGTAAATAATGAATTTTTGTCGGTGATAGTTCTAAAAAGTTGTCTACTGGTGTGTTGTTCCGTAGTATGAAATTTGCTTTATGTCGTCAGGTATCTTCATTTACAACTGTCGTAATATTATTCTGACTAACGTCAAAAATTGTTCTTTATTATCAATTGTTTATATTTTTATCAAATCTATCATTTTTTACTTAAATATTTGACGTTATCGCCAGAAATTAATCGGCTCGTCTGATGTGGGAAATTGCTGCTAACGGTTGGCTGGTTTCTGATGTTGCGGATTTAGAATTACAAAACAGCCCCCCCTATAAAGGGAATAGAAAGCAGAAAACTTTCAATTTGCTCGTCTCTTGCAATAGCAGAAACCCGCTGTTAGCATTTGTGCTTTATTATTTTATTTGAGTGTAAAAATAGGTCTGCTTTTCAAAGGAAATCAAATATATGACAATAAGTAAAATATCAAGAAGATGCCGCCGATTATGATTATGAGCGTGACTAATAGTGACAACATTGGGGAGGGAACAAAGTAATTATTTTTTAGTTGTTTTTCATTTTTTTTGTATTGTAAAAAAGCCAAGATTGTGATTATTACCCCTATTGCAACCATAACTACTCCAACAATTGAAGAATATCCTTTTGATGGTAGTCCCCTTGATTCTAAAAGCAATGAGAGTTGTTTTAAAAATAAAGAAAACTTTACAATTACAAAGCCGAAACCCATTAAGGCAATGCTTGTTCGTATCCAGGCAAGAAAAGTTCTTTCGTTAGCCAGATGTTCTCTAGATCTTTCAATAGAGTTTTTCCCTTCTAAGTTTGCCATATCGTTTTTGAATATATTTCCTTGATGTATGTGAATTTCAGTATTAACGCCAACGGTTACGTATATGAAACGTTTGGCATTTCGAAGCTCTTTCGTATCAAGTTACAAGTACTTTTGATACGGGCTGAATCGCTCGATAACCCACTGTCTGCCAAATGTTTTATATACGATGTTAGCGTTTTGTTGTTTGTTCCCCATAAAATAATCTGCCCGTTATTAACAAACCTGCAAAAACAAATATAGCAAAAACAAAACTGCTTAATGCAAATTGCATTCCACCTGAAAGGATATGTCCGCTGGTGCAACCGCCTGCCATTCTCGCTCCTATTATAATCAAAAATCCGCCAATAAATGCCCAAATAATTCGATTGATGTTTGAATTCCCTTTATGGATTTTCCAATTTTCATAAATTAAAATTAATTTGAAGTCTTTACGAAGGAGAGAAAATATAAAACCAGAAACTAAAGAGCCAAATAAGAAAATCAATTCCCAGTGACCGGGACTTTGAATTTTAGGGAAATAATCATTATTGGTAAGGCCAAACACCACATCAATGGCATAAGTATATGTAGTTGAAGCACCTATCGGTCTGTCGGAAACGGATTGTAATACAATAATGGCATTTAATATTGCCAATGCAATGCCTGCAAACATCCATTTATTATTTTTTGATTTTTCAATTTTATGAAGCCAAAACGCAGATGCAATCAACGCAGCGGCAATGGCAAAGCCAAGTATGTTAAACAAGCCGGTATTTCCAGCTAATGTTGATTTTAAGGTAATATTCCCTAAATCCGGACCCAAAATATCTTTAAAAAAAGGCAAGGAAACGGTGTAAATTATTCCGCCGAATAATCCGCCGGTAATTCCAACCCAGGCATCTATTGAGCCTTCGCCAGCCGAAACCGGCAGAGTTCCAGGGCAATAACCTAAAATTGCCATACCCGAACCAAATATAAGTCCGCCGAGAACAATACCTCCTAAAATAAAGGGTTTTGTGTGATAGCCTGCAAATCCTAATTCAATTTCGAGATTAAGAAGGATAGCACCTACACCGATTGCAATTAAAATTGCTTTAGCGACAGCAAAATCTTTTCGTAATGCCAAGCCACTAATCGTGTTGAATCTGTTCAGTTTTGCAAATTGCAATATTCCACCGAACAAAAAGCCGAAAACAAAGATTAAAATATTCATAATTATCCAATTTATATTTATTAAAAATTAATTTAACACAATGATACTACTATCTGTTTTTCCCATTCTTATAATTATTGCATCACTAAAATTATACTTGCAATCAGAGTCAATACGATGTTAACGGTTTGAAACTTTTCAACCGGCAAAATTGTATTTATTTTTTTCCCAAAAATAGTCCCTATTAAAAGTATTGGCACAAAGATGAATGTTAATTTTAATGTTTGCAAAGTCATCATTCCGGCCTGATAATATCCTAATATGGCAATAACAGCGGTAATTATACTGAATGCGGCAAAAATCTCGCGGAATTTCTGCTTGCTGATGTTCGCCTTGTTAAGAAAGAGTGCTAACGGAGGACCGCTTACCGATATAGCCCCGGTAAGAAAACCGATAAATACACCGGCTAATAAATAAGCTCGGTTTCGCATGGAAATGCTTTTAGGCTTTTTTCTTGCCAATGAATAAATTGTAAGAAAAATAAAAAGTATTCCCGAAAAACGTATTAACCATTTTCCGTCGGTTGAACTTAATGCAATAACGCCTGCAATTGTGGAAATTCCACCTGCTGCAATTAAATAATAGGATTGTTTGTCGAGTAACTTATGTTCTTTCTTTTGCAAAACTATCATGATCGAAGCTATGAGGTTACAAATCATCAAAACCGGTATAATTTCTTTACGCGTGTACCACATTAGCAAAGGTGGAAAAGCAACAAGGGCAAAACCGAAGCCGGTAATTCCTTTAATCAGGCTCGAAAATATAATAACTAATATGACCCAAATGTTTGGCATGACTTAACGTGCTATAAAGAACAATGAACCTAAGGCAATCACAGCCCACAAAGTAATACCCAGTGCAAAACTTTTAGCCCCCGATTTTTTAATTTCATTGACGCTTATGTTCGAACCAATCAGAAACAAAGCTATGACCATTCCGCGTTTCCCTAACCAGTCAAAATGTTGGTAACTTGTTTGAAATTGAGGGAAAATATTTGCAAACACGAGGGCAAGGACAAATAGCAAAATAAACCAAGGAAATGAAATTGCTTTTTTCTCACCGCTTTTGTTCATAAATGCAATAATGATAGAAAGTGGAATAATCCATAATGCACGGATAAGTTTCACCGTTGTGGCTATCTGCAAGGCTTTATCGCCATAGCTTGCACCTGCACCCACTACCGAGCTTGTATCGTGTATGGCAATGGCAGCCCAGTTCCCAAAAGTTTCCTGACTTAAACCTAACTGATGCCCGATAAAAGGGAATAAAAACAAGGCAAGCGCATTCAGCACAAAAACTACAATCAATGCAAACGAAGTTTGATAATTTTTACTTTTAAGAATAGGAGCTACGGCAGCAATGGCACTCCCACCACATATAGCCGTACCTGTTGCAATGAGTAAAGCAATGTTTTTTTCAACTTT
>DYKO01000003.1:0-214616 GCA_020722565.1 Rikenella microfusus | reverse complement strand
TTTGAAGCTGAAATTACGGCACTCATACTCATTCCAAACCCCATTAAAACAATGGATGCTTGCAGTTTTGGATGTGTATTTTTGAATGTTTTCGTGCCTCAACCCTGCAAAAGATAGCACTAAGCCGATAAATAATGCAATTGCCGGCGAAATAAAAGGCAGAAGACAGGCAGAGATAATAATTAAATACAACCATTTGTAGTCATTAACACTATTCTCGACACCAATAAAGCTGTTAAATATTTTTATAGTTCTCATTCGAATACTTTTATGGTTGCAAAAGTACCCGATGTTTATAATTAAAGCAAATGCCAAATAGTGATTTACAATAGCTAAAAGTTATAATGAAATAAAAAATCTTCAAATAAATCAACTTGACGGCTTTTGTGTCCTTGCTTATAGGCAATACGAAGTTTTCGTGGGATAGAAAATCCAATTACATTAAGTTTTACAAGTGTTTTCAGGTAGAGTTCGTTTTGAACTGCTTTTTCAGAGACTATAGCGAGACCGTCGAATTCTTGCAAAAAATTTTTAATTGACTCGGTACTACCCAAATGAACAAGCGTATTGAGATTTTCAAAGCTAATATTTTGTTGAGCGAAAATTTGCTTTATCACCTCCAAGGTTCCTGATCCTTGTTCCCGAACAACCAAGGGTATTTTGGACAAATCATCTTTGCTAATGCTTTCGTGTTTAGCATAAACACTGTTCCCTCCGGTAACCACAATAAGTTCATCATGCAGAAAATCGATATATCTGATACCCGATTGCGATGAATAGTTTTCAACCATAGCAACATCAACCTGATTATCCAACAGCAATTTTTCTACTTCAAAGGAATTCCCGTTCATCAGGAAAATCTGGATTTTGGGATACCGTTTATGAAATGATGCAATTACCTTAGGAATAACATATTGTGAAATGGTTGAACTTGCCCCAATTTTAAACTCCCCTGAAATACTATCTTGCAATTGTCCGATTTCAAAATCAAGTTCGCGATATTGTTGTGCAATTGCTTTAAAAGCATTATACACCTTTTCTCCCGCCTTCGTCAGGTATATTTTGTTGCCCTTGCGCTCTAAAAGATTTGTTTTATAGCGATCTTCCAACTCTTTAATGTGCCGCGTAACAGCTGGCTGACTAATATTTAATTCGTTTGCTGCTTTTGAAATGCTAAGTTTTTCTGCAACTGCAATAAAAACTGTATCTCTATAATCCATGGTGTATTAATTAATCTTTTTAAATATAAGGAATTAAGTTTTGAGTGTATGGAGAAAATTTATGTGTCATGATGTCGTGGTTTTACAATGAACGCTAACGGTTGCGGGTATTAAACGGAGCGGAGTTTGGAGCTGAATCACTATTCACCAATATAGAATTTATTGCGTGCTGAACCACTCGCAAACCCCTGCAACCGCTATGTTTTATACCCGTTGTTAGTTGCAGTTTTATTTCTTAATACATTCAAAGGAATTCGCATATTTATTAATTTTATTTTTATATCTATCTTTAAATAATAGATTTCCAATAAATCCAAAATCAATATTCTCAAAATTTTTATTAACGAATTCTTTATTTATTTCTTCTGAGTAATTAAAGAAATTTCCAGAAACTTTACCTGAAAGGTTTGAATTAATATCAAATAATTTTATAGGTGTCTTACATTCAAAATCAAATGAATTAAAATCAATATATTTCACTTCTTGACCTATACTAGTACAGAAAAACATTCGTGTATTTTTTAAATCATATACAACCAACCATTTATTATTTCCCATATCCACTTTTTTAAGAATAGAAAATGCATAATTGACTAATGAAGTTTCATTTTTCGGGTCAAATTCATTAATCATTTTCGATGCCAGCATAAAACGCAAGTCTTTTGAAACATATTCGTTTTCAATCATTTTATTATAAATGCTGTCGTTCCCCGGAATCAGTTTTAATTCTTTTTGATAAGCCCTATTGCATAATACTTTTACAGGCATGTCTTTGTCTTTGTATAGTTTCATTTGACCATCGACAAGCTCAATAATAGCGGTACTGCCTGTTTTGTCTGCTAAAAAATAATGCCATTGACAATGCCCGTCAATATCAATTTTAGACATATTATCCAGTGCTTCCTGAACTGTTTTAAAATTATCAAGAATGTATTGCATGAAAAAGTGGTGGTGAAGAGCAGGATTCCCTGTTCCGCTCCACTTAGTTCCAAACATTGTCATTTCACCAATGTACAGGCCTTCTTCATTCATGCCTCCGTCAATAAACTCTTTTCCCCATGTATTATAGGTAACAGAACCATATTGTGATGTCCATTGAATTCGTGGAATGGATTTTTTCTTTGCGCAAAAGCTTGTGAAATCCATCCAGCTGACATTCTCTTTTTTTACACCTTTTTTATTAATAAAGATAGCTCCTGGCACTTCAATATAGTCGTCAAGATTGTGTCCAACCAATATTGTGTCATTCACATTGAGTAAGAATGACGAACAGTTTGAATTTCCGTGAATTTTATATAATTGTTCAGAATTACAATATAGGAGATATGTTATTATGATTATAACAATCATTGCAGTTACTGATAAAATTGTTTTTCTCATTATTGTAAATTTTTTTCAAAAATTGCAACTAACTCGTTTATAACCGTACCAAAAGTAGTGATATACATCTATTCTGGGTGTATAACCGTACCTTTGATAAGGGTTATTGATTCAAAATTAAAATATTTCATAAATCATCAAACGGGCTTTTAATTTTTTGCAAGCTGTTCTGCGAAACATGGGTATAGATTTCTGTGGTCTTCGAACTCTTATGTCCTAATAATTCCTGAATATAAGGTAAATCAGTCCCTGCTTCAAGCAAATGAGTAGCATAGCTGTGCCTGAGCCAATGCAGGGTTACTGTTTTTTTATTTTTGCATAAATAATATATGTTTGATTAACCCGACCATGTACTAAAGCATTAAGGAGGATAAACCTGTTTCAGCAATAGTAATGGCCATGAAAAACTGGTTGCCAAGAGGTAATTTTTCCTTACGCTGTAATACTTTCCACCATAATTATGGTTAGCATGGGCTTCCCGTAATCATTATCAGTAAAAAAGCCGGTTTTATCCGGCTTTTTTGTTTACTCTTTCTTCTTATTTACATTTCCTGTCATACGAAGTATCATGGTAGGATTTTTGGGATCGTTGGTGATCACCGTAATGGTTTTGCCTTGTCGTCCTGAGTAACCAGATGTTCTAAACGAAGCCGAAAGTTCAGTAGATTCGCCGGGTTTAAGTACACTTTTTGAGGGGGTTACAGTGGTGCAACCGCAGCTAGCCTTAATTTTGCGTATAATCAAATCGGACTTTCCTATGTTCTTAATAATAAAATCGTACTGGACTGGGGTCCCCTCGGTAACACTACCAAAATCGTAACTGGTGGTATTGAATTCAACCCTTGGAGCCTTAGCCAGATCAGTTTCCTTAAGCGATGAAAAATCCTCTTCAATGCTGGCGGTTATGGTAAGCGGACTGTTATTTATTGCCTTATCGTTAATCGAAATAATAAACCTATCAACCACAAATCCCCAATCATTGCGCTTGTTTGGATCATATGTTAAGATGATTGAACCAATCTGATTGGGTTTCACAACTTCGGGTACAACCCTTACAGTCATAAATGCAAAACCTTGCGTATTTGCCTTAACCGTTGCGGGTGCTGATGATTTGTTTAGAAATCTAATGGTATCGTTATGGGTTTTGCCCAGGAAAATTCGCCCCAAATTAAAATGTATTTTTTCGAAGCGGAGCTCCTCTCCCATGGGGGTTACGTATATTTCATCAATAGTTTTCTCGCGGGGTTGAACATCTCCTTTAATTTGAAGTACCACCATAGGTGTTTCAGCATTCGAGTAAACCGTTATAGTCTTGGCAAAAGGCCCTGGCCTGCCTGCCGGATTATATCCTACTGTAATTTTTCCTGACTTCCCCTGTGCAATTGGCTCCCGAGGCCATTCTGGAGTTGTACACCCACACGATGTGGCTACTCGTTGAATAATGAGCGGTGCTTTTCCTGTATTAGTAAACTCAAAGGAATAATTAGCAATACCACTCTCTTCCTTTATTTTCCCATAATCGTACGTGCTAGTTTTAAACGATATTTTTGGAACCTGATTTTGCCCAATTGCCATTGCAGCTATGCTAATTGCAAAAAGGGAAAGAAAAAATCTTTTCATAATCCAAATTTTTGAGTTATACTTTGATTTATGCAAATATATTATTGTCAATTGAAAAGTATTTCAAATGTAGTGCATTTACTTTTAATAAGCATTCCAAAACATGGCTATATTTGTTAAAATCTTTTGATATGACTGTTCCGGACCTACTTTTACTTTTGCTTATCGGCTTTTTTGCCGGATTTGTTGGGGGTGCTCTGGGTTTGGGTGGTGGTATTATCATAGTTCCAGCCTTGATTTACCTGCTCAACTTTTCGCAGCATCAGGCTCAGGGAACAAGCCTGATGGTGCTACTTTTTCCCGTTGGCATTTTTGCTGTGGTTAACTACTACCAAGCAGGCTTTATCGATTTAAAACTTGCTACCATACTCATGATTGGTGTTGTGGTGGGTAGCTACTTCGGATCAAAAATTTCCATATCAATTTCTGCCGATACTCTTAAAAAGATATTTGGCTTTTTTATACTTTTAATATCCATTAAGATGATCTTTGGAAAATGATTGAACCCAATGACCAAAGTGATATAAATAAATTGATGATTGCCTTTCGAAGGCATATCCATCAGCATCCCGAGCTGTCGTTTCAGGAGGTACAAACTGCCGCCTACATTAAATCGATTTTAAGCGATGCAGGTATCCGCATTGAGCCCTTTGGGGTTCACAACAGCTTTGCTGCAATTGTTCAGGGAAAGGCAGACGGCCCTAACATTGGGTTGCGTGCCGAACTCGATGCGCTACCGATAACCGAAAGCACCGGTCTTGAATTTGCCTCAGCACATAACGGGGTAATGCACGCCTGTGGTCACGATTTGCATATGGCCATTGCAATGGGCATAACATTATCGCTCAACAAAATTGTTGATAAACTTAATGGACGATTTATTGCCATATTCCAATCGGGCGAGGAGCAGCTACCGGGGGGAGCCCTTGCCATTACCCAAACCGAACTTTTCAAAAAATTAAACTTTCAATCCCTTTTTGCGGTGCACGTGCTTCCGGAACTTGGGGTTGGAAAAATTGGAGTTTGTTCGGGGCGATACATGGCATCGGGCGATGAAATTTACCTTACCGTAAAGGGGAAGGGTGGTCATGCCGCTCTACCGCATCTTTTAATTGATCCTGTTATTTGCGCTGCACAAATTCTGGTCAACCTTCAAACCCTGGTAAGCCGAAAAACTCCATCGCTTATTCCAACCGTTCTCTCGTTTGGAAGCGTTAATGCACTGGGGGCCACCAACATAATCCCTAATGAGGTGAGCATTTCGGGTACCTTCCGCACCATGGACGAGGAGTGGCGCACGAAGGCCCATCAACTAATCACTCAAATTGCACAAAACACTGCCGAGTCACAGGGGGCATCCTGTCAGGTAGATATCAAAAAGGGCTATCCATCAATTTACAATAATCCCGATTTGGTTAACCTGCTTACCACCTGTGCCATCAGGGAAATTGGCCAAAAAAATGTGGTGAGCCTTCCTCCACGTATGACAACCGACGACTTTGCCTACTTCAGCAATAGGGTACCCTCCGTTCTTTTCCGGATTGGTTCCGGAAATGGCGAGGTCAATGAACCCCAGCTGCACCGCCCCGACTTTAACCCATCGGAAAGTGCAATGGGCACTGCATATAGGGTTTTGCTCTCCTTTTTTAAAGAGATATTTATTAAACCTGATGTAAATCCTAACAAAACCTAATATGCAGTTCTGCACTTGTGTTACCAATTCCTATTTCATTAGTAAAAAATACCATCACCATTTACTTGCAATTCTTTAACTACTTATTATCTGCCATCCCCTTCATTCTCATAATGATATATACTTTCGGCGAATAGAACAAAATGATTATGCTAGGTTCAAAAACTACTATGATAGGGATGGGGGTTGCTCATATGAATTCACCGATATAATTCAGGATCAGTACGGTCTAATCTGGATTGCCACCCAGAAAGGATTAATGCGCTTCGACGGTGCCAAATTTAAAACCTATCAGGGAAGCCCCTCCCCCGGAAAGTTCCCCCACCGCCACGTCACATCTTTAGCGAAGGATAAAGAGGGAACGCTCTGGATTGCCACTAAAGCAGGGTTATACACATATAATCCCAAAAGCGACTGCTTTATCCCCATCGATTCCCTTTTCGGAAAACCCATGCCAGGATATAATAAAAATCTATTTCGATAAAAAGGATAGGCCTTGGGTTTACCATTTCGGAGGAATGCTGAACTGTATCAACTTTGCTTCACAGAAAATCGAAAACCTTCAGCAAAGATTTATCCGGATTCCAAAAAATCAAGATGCGCTCCCCTCAACTCAAATAAAGGTTTTAACCAACGATGCTCTTGGTAATGTGTGGATTCTGTCCAATAACTGCGTATCGCGCTACAATGCAAGCAAAAAAAGATTTGAGAACTACTATGAACCCTCAAGGCATAACCTTTTTAGCAACCTGCTACACCGACTTTACCCCGATTCTAAGGGGAATCTCTGGGTGGGGTACACGGTTGACGGCGTCGGTGTCTATTGTGTTAACCCAGCTACCCGAATTGTAACCCACTATCCCCAGTTACCCTACGATTCTCTATCTTACCCCAAAACAACGGTTACCCATTGCATCTTTGAGGATGCCGATGGAAATATGTTGTTTGGAACCCATCAGGGTTTTGCCATTTTACATCCAGGGCAAAAGCAATTCCTTTTAATTGATAAGAATGCAGGTTTGCCATCCCCTGTAGGGACCGCAGTTAACCAGGATAGATTTGGAAACTACTGGGTGGGAACTGCTAACGGTGTAGCCCGTTACTGCAAAAAACTTAAAAGGGTTGATCGTACAAGTGTTAACCTTGGCTTACAGGAAGGAAAAATTACCGCCATTGAGCGCTGGGGGTTTGATTCCCTGATCATTTGCGGTGATAATGGGATAAATTTGATAAATCCTTACGTCACGGGTAATGAGATTCCGGTGCAAAATGTTCATATAACTACTTGTATTTCTGACAACGATACGTTGGTTAATTTCCCCGATAGCCAATCAAAGGTTAAACTTAGGGCTAACCATAAATGGTTTGAAGTTCATTTTTCATTAACAGATTTTACTTCACCTGGTAAACTAACCTACCATTACTGGCTCGATGGCTTTGAGGATTCGCTATAAGCGAACACTACCAGTAACTCCTTCGTTCGATATTCAAACCTTCCCTATAGGCGGTACACATTTAAAATATACTACTCCATTTAATGATGGGTCTAAATCAAATGTTACCTCATTATCCGTATGGGTTGCTCCTCCCATTTACCAGAAGGACTGGTTTATTCTTCTCATTTTGGCCTTAATAGCCCTTATGGTTTGGCTATTAGAGGCATTCAAGATTAACGGAATAAAGCGAAAGAAAAGGGAACTGGAACATGCTGTTCTAGAAAAAACACGCGAAACACTCTCTCATAACGAAGAACTAAAGGCTCAAACCGAATTAATCAAATGGCAGGGAGAAGAGATAAAGTTTAAAAACTACCAATTAGGCGAAAGTCTGGAATTCGCCCGTTCGTTGCAATTTAGCCTAATGCCAGACGAAGAACTTATGGCTTCGGTGCTAGGGGAACTCTTTATTATTTATCGCCCTAAAGATGTTGTAAACGGTGACTTCTACAGGGTTCGTGGAAGTGCTGATGAGTTTGTGGTGGTGGTAGCCGATGCCACAGGGCATGGCGTTCATGGTGGATTTGTAAGCATGATGGGCTTAACCCTTTTGAATGATGTCTTCAATCGTTTAAAGTTATGTAATCCCGGAGAGCTAATCGTTGAGGTGCATGAACATCTTATCGAAACCATTGGCAGCAAAATTGCCTTTAAGCCCGATACAACAGCAGGAATAGACCTTTCGGTTTGCATCGTTAACCGTAAAACCAGATTGGCAAGTTCTGCCAGCACCCACAATCCCCTCTACCAACTTGGCGTATGGAGCGATAACAGCTGTGAGCTTAGAATACATAAATCGGGGGGAAAGGCACTCGGAAGCCGCTGGTTTACGGCCAACATCCCCGTAGTGCAATTTGATATTGAACCGGGTGGGCTACTGTTGCTATCCACCGATGGTCTATTCGACCAGGTATCGTTTGCCAATAAAAAACGTTATGGACATAAAGCTTTTGAGCAACTGCTTGCAGATAAGTGCAAAATGGCTCCCCATAGCATTTGCAAAGAAATAGAAGCACTCCTCGAAACCTGGCAGGGTAATGCGCTACAAACCGATGACATTACCCTGTTGGGGTTCATGGTATAAAAAAAGCCCCAGTTGGGGGCTTTTTTATACTACTCCTTTTCAATGCCTAAAAAAGTGGTATTAAATGCTTACACAAAAATGATTTGAGTCCCCTCGCCGGCGGCCAATTCGTAGAATTGACCAATGGTTATGATATCCTTCACATAATCACAGAAGTCATCTCTCTTTAAACCAAACATTTCAACCGCCAACTTGCATGCGTAAATTTCGCCTCCACCGGCAGTAATTAGCTCAAGGAATTCATCAACTGGAGGAATATCGAGCTTTCCCATTTGACTCTTCATCATGGCCGAAACGCCAGATTCAACTCCGGGAAGCATTCCCAAAATGGTTGGGAATGGGAGCCCTCCGGGCATGCGTAATCCGGGATTACCAACTGTTGCAGTATGCAGCTTTTTCATTTGTTTTTTAGTAATTGCATCGAGACCGAAAAAGGTGAAAAAAACCTTTGCCTCAATACCCTCCATCACGGCACCGTTTGCCATTACCAGAGCTGCATACACATCCTCGATGTTGGCCTTGGCACAAATAATCATCACCTTTTTAATGGGGTGATCCTGTACATTTGCCATATTCGTTTAGTTTTAGTCTATTATACGCAACTCGATGGTTTTGCAATGCCTGCGATTCTGCTTGCCTTTTTAAGCGGAGCACCTGGGAATAACTCGTAAAAACCCTTGGTGTCTACTAAGCCTGATTTACCGATGGTTCTAATGGTAAGCGCTTCGCCTTTCAAAGTTTTTTCTCTAATAAATTCAATTACTGTAAAATGCTTATCGGTAAGTTCAATGCCTTCCTCCTTAGCAATTTCTAAGGCAATCTCCTTTGTCCACTGGTTGGGATCGGTCAGGTAACCTTCGTCGGTTACACTTACTGTTTTGCCTGCATAAACTTTTTCTGCCATAACTTTATTTGTTTTGGGTTAATACTTATTGTTTGATTTTGCCCAATTCGCCCAGTGCCCTGAGAGTAAACGAAAGGGTACGGCGAACCTCGGGTTTGCTGAGCTGACGGGCAAGGCCTATCAGCGATTTATTATCTATCTTTTCGTCCATTTCCATAACCGAAATGGTTTGTACTATTTCGGCCAGCGAGTTCATTACCTTGGGTTGAGTTAGGCTGCAAACCATGGTTGCAATAGCGGGAACGCTTTGGCGTAAGCGAACAATATCCTCCTCAGTTATATTTTGCTTTAGGTCGGCTGCCAGTAGCCCCAGCTGCTTCAGGTAGCTGAAGTAGCCTTGCTTTTCCATCTCTCCAAGTGTATTGGTGAAAGCGATGCCTGCATCGTGTACCACAGGGCCAATATCGTGCAGAAAATCCATCAGACTTTCCAGCATATCCATTAGCTCTCCAAAGGTTTTCACATTGCGTAGCAACTTGAAAACCAGATAGCGAATATCCTCACCATCAACCCTGATATTCTGTATGGCAAGTTCCTCAACTGCGGTTTGAAAGGCATCCTTTCCTACAATGCTTAAATCCTCAAACAAATCGTCAACCACCTCGTTACGCAGCTGCTGCTTCGAGAGCATATCAAGCACCGAATCCATTTTCCGGTTCAGTTCATCGATTTGTTGCTGTATTTTGTTTTCCATGAACTTTCGTATTAGAGTTCCTTACCAGCCATTGTCATTTGCGACTCAAGCGGAAGCTCTTTGCCCTTGAGTAGCAGGTGCCAGTAAATCCAACGAAACATTACCTTACCATAATGGTTTACACGAGTATTCTTAAGCAGACCAAACGGACCAACACCTGGCAGGGGATATGTTCCTGGAAGCGGTTCGGTATCGTAGTTGAAATCGATAAGAGAGCCCTTACCAAATCCGGTTTCGATGTAGCAGTTGGAGTGGCCATCGAATTCGGCCAGTAACAAACGGCCCTCAATGGCCGAAATGATATTCTCAAAAAGTATTTCCGAAGCAAAATGAACCACTGAACCCGCTTTGGATGTGGGTATATTGCTGGCATCACCCAGTACAAAAATGTTTTCCCATTTTTCTGAGCGAAGGGTGTACTTATTGGTTGCTATATAGTTCAGGTCATCACCCATGCCGCTTCGGGCTACCCAATCGGCGCCCATATTTACTGGTATAATAGTTAATAGGTCGAACGGAATCTCGCGCCCATCGTACGAAACAATTTTCTTTCCCTCATCATCAACCCGCTCTATGTAGAAATCGGGTATTATTTGGATGTTCTTCTCTTTTAAAAGTTCTCCCAGCATTTTGGTTGCCTTTGGCTGGGTAAATGCACCCGAAAGGGGTGTAACAAAATATATGCTAACCTTATTGCGAATTCCCTTTTTAACAAAAAACTCATCGGCCAAAAAGGCAAACTCCAGTGGAGCCACTGGGCACTTAAAGGGCAGTTCGGCAATATTTATAACCATATTGCCCCCTCCCCATGTTTTAAGAAAGTCCTGCAGAGCCACAGCGCCCTCTCGGGTATAAAAATCGAAAATGCTCTTACGCCACTCCTTCCCTGTTAAACCCGGGGTTTCTGCCGGTTTAATTTTTGTTCCGGTTGCCACTATCAAAAAATCGTACTCAAGAGTTTGCCCGTTGGTCAAAAAAACAGTTTTACGGTCGGGTTCTACGCGGTCTATTTCATTAATAATAAACTTAACTCCTGCAGGAATAAAACCAGCTTTCGGCTTTACTACATCGTGCTTACTGTATATACCAAAGGGTATAAACAGAAAGCCGGGTTGGTAGTAATGGTTGGGATCCTTATCAACAATGGTTATGCTCCATTCATCGCGCTCCAGCACCTTTCTGAGCTTGTTTGCCATTATAGTACCACCAGTACCGGCTCCTAAAATCACTATTTTCTTCATATTGTATTGGCTTTTTAAAATCGTTAAGAAATTATCACATCAAAGTTCGCTATTGATATTAAATGTTATAGTTTTACATGTTTTGATAAAAATCAATTCTGATATATAACAATGCACATGGATATGAATACAGAACTTCGGAATACCTGCATAGATACATTAAAGCATAAAGGTCCTGGTAATGCTTGCATACAATGTGGCTTTAGATCGTCCATTTTCACTAAACTTAGCGATGAGCAATTCGATAAACTTGCACTAAATAAAACATTTGCCAATGCACAAAAGGGAGAAATAATTGCTAAGCAGTACAGCGAAATAAAGGGGTTTATTTTTTTGCGTGTTGGATTAGCTAAACTTACCCGATTAAATAACGATGGGAGAGAGCAAATAATAGGAATTGCAACCCCAAAAGATTTTGTAGGGCTGCTCAGTATATTTTCATCTAAAACATATCAGTACAATATTATAGCAATTGAAAACTCTGAATTCTGTATTGTTGACTACAACTTAGTGCTGGAATTAGTCAGCACCAATGGTGATTTTGCAAGAACTCTACTGGAAAAGATATCACAGGTAGCAGATTTGATGATGGAAACCCGTTTGGAACTCGAACGGCGCCAAATTCGGGGCAGAGTTGCCTATATAATCTGCTACTTTGCCAACGAGATTTACAAAACAACCCGGTTTGACCTGCCCGTATCGCGTCGCGAAATTGCGGAACTAATTGATATGCGGGTGGAAAATGTGGTACGAATACTCTCGGAATTCAGGCGCGATAATATCATACGCATCGAAGGTACTACCATCGAAATTCTTGATCAGGAAAAACTCCGCTGGATCAAAATGCACGGTTAATTAATTTTAGAAACCTTTTATCTTTCGGGTGAGTTCAGTAGAGAATACAAAATCGTTAAGTTCCTTGTTATTGGAATTCAAAATGTTCTCCTTGTTACCCTCCCACCACTTTTTACCCTGATAAATAAAAATTACCTTATCGCCAATACCCATTACGGAGTTCATGTCGTGGGTATTAATTATTGTGGTTATATTAAACTCCTCGGTAATTTCCTTAATAAGTTGGTCAATAACTACTGCGGTTTTTGGATCAAGCCCCGAATTAGGTTCATCGCAGAACAAGAATTCAGGATTTAGAGCAATGGCACGTGCAATGGCCACACGTTTTTTCATTCCTCCGCTAATCTCAGCCGGATATAAATGATTGGCGTTAATAATATTTACCCGTTTAAGGCAAAAGTTTGTCCGGTCCAGCTTTTCGTCTCTCGACAGTTCTGTAAACATATCAAGGGGAAACATCACATTTTCCTCAACAGTTGCAGAATCGAAAAGCGCTGCACCCTGAAATAGCATGCCTATTTTTTGGCGAATTAGCTTCTTCGATTTAAGATCAAGTGTATCAAAGCGGATGTCGTTGTAGTATATTTCCCCTTCATCTATATCGTGCAACCCCACAATGCTTTTAAGAAGAACTGTTTTACCTGATCCGCTCTGGCCAATGATAAGATTGGTTTTCCCCTTTTCGAAGGTTGCACTAATACCATCGATCACCAGGTGGCCGTCAAATTTTTTGCTAATATTTCTTATGGTAATCACGACAGTAAGAGTTGGGTTAATATGAGGTTAAAAAGAAGTATAAAAATGCTACTCATTACAACGGCCTGGGTGCTGGCACGCCCCACCTCCAATGAACCGCCCTGCACCCGGTAACCATAAAAAGCCGAAATGGTGGTAATTAAAAAGGCAAATACTACTGTTTTAATCAGCGAGTAGGTGATGTAAAAGGGAATAAAAGCATACTGTACCCCATCGATATACTCCTGAGTTGAAACAACACCGGTAAAAACACCTACCAGCCATCCCCCGGTTATACCAACCATCATGCTTAGTACCGACAAAAAGGGATTAAAAATTACGGTAGCAATAATTTTGGGAAGAATTAGAAAGCTGGCCGAATTTATTCCCATTATTTCAAGCGCGTCAATTTGTTCGGTTACCCGCATGGTTCCTATTTCAGAGGCAATATTAGAGCCAACCTTGCCGGCCAGAATAAGCCCAATAACTGTTGAGGAGAACTCCAGCAGCATGCTATCGCGCGTTCCCAATCCAATTAAATAGTTAGGAATAAATGGATTTTCCATATTGTAGGCAGTTTGAAGCGTAATAACTGCCCCCATGAACACTGATATTATGGTAACAATTCCAATGGATTGAAAGCCCAACTTATCAATTTCTTTAATAGTTTGTTGATAGTAAACCCTGCGCTTCTCGGGTTTAGAAAAAACCCTTTTCAGTAGCAGCATATACTCACCAAACATTTCAAAAGCCGAAAGTATCCTCATCTTTTTTTTCTGAAATAATCATCGAAATAATTCACAAACAAATTTAATGGTATATTACATATAATCAAGCAACTTTATTTAACCAAAAAAATATGCTATTTTTGCGACCTAAACAAAATATATTATGTTGGTACCTATCCAAAATATTTACTGCATCATAATGGCCGGAGGAATAGGAAGTCGGTTTTGGCCATTAAGTAGAACCAGCAAACCCAAACAATTCATTGATATACTCGGTACAGGTAAATCGCTGCTACAGCAAACCTTTGAGCGAATGACCAAGATTTGCCCACGCGAAAATATACTAATTGTTACTAGTAACGATTATGAAGCGCTGATACATGAGCAAATACCCGGGTTGTCGTCCAATCAGGTTTTGCTTGAGCCCTTGCGCCGTAATACGGCGCCATGTATTGCATATGCAACATACAGGATTCAACAGCAAAATCCCGATGCCATTGTCATAGTGGCTCCAAGCGATCATCTCATCCTTAATGAAGAAAGATTTATTGAAACCATTGAGAAAGGAGTTGAGTTTGCCTCAAAAAATAATGCTTTAGTAACCCTGGGGATGCAACCGAATCGACCAGAAACGGGGTACGGATATATACAAATTAGCAAACCAGTAAAGGAAATCCAATCGCTATACAAGGTTAAAACTTTCACCGAAAAACCCAACCTAGAACTTGCCCAGAAGTTTGTTGAAAGTGGTGAGTTTTACTGGAACTCTGGGTTATTTGTTTGGAGCATTAGCTCCATTATGCAAGCTCTGGAAAGGTATCTTCCAGAGGTTAACAGTATTTTCAAGGATATTGTGCCGGTATATGGAACCGAAAAAGAACCGCAGCAAATAGCCCTGTCCTACTCCGAATGCCGCAATGTATCAATCGATTATGGAGTAATGGAAAAGGCCGACAATGTTTATGTTGTTTGCGCCGAGTTCGGTTGGTCCGATTTGGGAACTTGGGGTTCGCTTTATAATCATTTACCCCACGATTCGAATGAAAACGCTGGAATTTCTAATAACCTTATGCTTTACCAAACCTCAAACTCGCTATTTAATATAAATCCCGAGAAATTAGCAGTGGTACAAGGCCTTGATGATTTTATTGTTGTAGATACCAGGGATGTTCTACTTATTTGCAGGAAACAGGATGAGCAGCAGATTAAAAATTTTGTTAACGACATCATAATAAGTAAAAAGGATTTTGCTTAGGTTGATTAATACGGCATAAAAAAAGGCCGTTTAAAACGGCCTTTTTTTATTTTAGAATTTAGTACTCCCAGAGGTCGTGTTCAAAGTTGAACAGTTCTGTTTTAATTCGTTCAGCTTCAAGCAGGGCTTGTACCCCGCTAAATGTATACTCTGAAATAAGTCGGTTATCCCAAACGTTTGACTCTTTAATTATATAGGAATCGAATTGGCGCTTCCAAAAAAGATCGTCAAAAGTAATGCGATGAGCATCGTTAAAGGCGTTAAAAACATCGGTATTGGCCAGGACGTTGCGCGCTTCGGGAAAATAAACCCAAAAGGTTTGCTTGCGTTGTATTTGTTGGGAGGAGTCGCTTTCCTCACCAGTATTTAATTGCTGGATTTGGTGCAAAATGGGGCAAATACCAATTATACGAACCTCCATTACTGAACGCTGCTTATCAAAGAACCAGTCTTCCTTAACCAGCAATTCCTTGATCTGTTTCCAATCAATTTGTCCTTTTATTTCTACATCAACCACTTGGCCGTTCTCATCCTCTTGCTTTTCAATCCTGTCTTCTGCTCCGAGATTCTTCAAAACCTGTTCGTAGGACATACGAGTTGTAAACTCATCATCTATTGGATCATATGCGTTAATCTCATTGTATTTTATTGCCCTAACAAGTCGCTGTAAAAAACTTTCCCTATCCTGCATTATTACGGTGGGATAGTAAAGTAGATAGTTCATTTTCTGGCGTAAATCAACAATACGCCAAATACGTTTTGACCATAACACATCGGCCTCCCTAACAAACTGGTAGGGAATAGGAATACGAGCAGGGTTGGTTTCGCGGGTATAAAAATAGTCGCGTTCAAGACTTTCCTTTCGATCCTGTGCCTGTAATGCAAGCGAATGAAGCAGCAATGCTCCAACTACAAGAGATAGTATTCTTTTCATGGCCATAATTATCTAATCTTTAGTACCAAATCATTTAGATCAACAACATCACCACTCGGGCCAACAGCTTTTACATCGGTTAGGGCTACTTGATTACCTGAGCGGAGAGAATTTATAATTCGCTTTTGTTCATCGGTAAAGCGAGAACTTTTAGATTCTTGCTCCTGCAGAAAACCTCCAACCGTAGCAGAAAACTTAAAACTAACAATCTTATACTTTAAGTCAAAGTCAAAATCTTTAGGCATTTCAGCTACAACCCCCAGAGAAGCTGCAAGAACATTCTTTTCAACCATTTTCCCTTTTACACCAATAATTCTTGGGGTTGGTGGGGGAACCTTTTTTACCCTAAAAGTTTTAGATCCCATAGCAACCCTTCGTTTGCCTTCCATCTCGGCATATACTGTTATGTCAACAGTTGGCGCACCGGCTCCGGGTTGAACAAGATAGCTACCCATGCTAACCTGCTTTATAGAGCCTCGAGAGATGGTTGCAGAAACCTTATCGGGTGATACACCGGGTAATGAAATATCCACAGGATTATCAACGCCCAGGTATAGAACATTCATCTTGGTTGGAGCAATAACCACATTGGGGGGCATTACTGTGTAGGAGTGTCTGAAAGGTCGGCGTACTATTGAACCATCGGGTGCTTTCATTTCAATAAGGCCCTGCCAATTAACTACTCCGGTTGAGGTAGCTTTTCGTACCATTAGTGCTCTTCCATTCTTTGCTACAGGAACTTCCTCTGTATTTCCAATAGGCCTGTATTCATAAGTTCGGGTTGTACTATTATACACAGAGTCGTAACGACAGAGGTAAACCTTTGGAGCCTGTGTGGTATCGGAAGCAGCAAGAAAAATTTCGGCTTTAAATTCTGTCCCCTGAAATACTACATTAGAACTGGGTATCACGGTTGCAGCCAGAACATTAAACTTAAAATCTGATGCACCAATGCTACCTAATAAATAATTTAAAATTTCTGCCTCGGTATTTAAAATATCAACCTGTACCTTAGTTAATTGCGGTATTACCGCAATAAGAGGAATATGCTCAAAACGTGCACTTTCCCAAGAATTGTGAGTGCCGTCCTCTTTAACAGGAGGATCATCGGTATTAAGAATACCATTAATAGATTTTATCAGCTCTGCTCCCTTTTCTGGATCTATCAAACTAACAAGGTACTTTCTAAAATCAATAATTTTTTGCTTAAGAATCTTGGCCTTTCCATTCCCCTCAAATCCGATTAGAATGGTTGCTGCTTTATCCAAATCGTTTTTACCCTGAATGTGCTCACTAATTACCTTTCTACCCTCTATTGCAGGGGTTTCATCCCCTTCGGAAGATTTTACAATTTCAATTTTCAGATCCTGAACAAAATCGTATATTTCCCTTGCTTTTTTCTTTATTTCGTCAGCTTTTTCCTTAAAAGGACCTACCTTAACGGGGTTAACCTGATAAGCGGCATCAAATTCAACATAAAGCTTTTCATTTTTGAGGTGGTAGTTCTCTGTTGTTCTAGATAGCCCATTGTCAACCAAAACAAAAGCTTCCAAAACTTCAGCCGATACATTGAGTGCAAGCATAGCGGTTAGCACGAGGTACATCATGCCAATCATCTTTTGCCTGGGAGTCTCTTTTCCGTGTGCCATAGGCAGTTATGTACAGATAAATTTAATTGCTACTTACCGTTCGACATTGCATTGATGGCAGTAAGCATATTTCCATAAACGTTATTGAGTGCTGAAACATTACTGTTAAGTTTCTCAACGGCTAACCTGAATTTTTCAGTCTCTTCAACGGTATAATTTAACTTCTTAACCATACCATCAACACCTTGATATACCTTTTCGGCTTCCTTCAACCTCTCATTAGCTTCCTTAAGGTGAAGTTCATGAGCGGCATTGAGTGCAGCCATATTTTTATTTAATCTTTCAAGCTGTTCCTTGTAACTTGAACTTCCCTCTGTAATAACACCACCATTAATTTTCATAGCTTCGGCAAGTTGTTGATAAGTATTTGCAACCTGTGCCGAGGTTTGGTTATAGGTATTGGCTAAACCATCAGCAGATGTTTTCAAATTATTGGCTACCGATTCTGCTGAGCCGACAATACGCTCACTAACCCTTTGTCCAGCATTATTGAGTTCAGCCTCTAAGTTCTTTACGGACTGGTTAACCCCATCCATAAAATTCTTTCCGCTCTCTGACATTACACCTGCTGTTTGCTGAATGTTCTGATTCAGAACATTGATAGATTCATTTAGAGCTTCCCCGTCTTTCGAATAGTTTTGAGTAAAAGTATTAACAGATTCAGAAGCTTTGGTTAATTTTTCGTTGAAATCCTTAACCACTGCCGAAGAGTTTGAAATATCAGCAATTTTGCGGGAAGCCTCACTCAACTTATTGAGACCTGCGCTAACCTTATCAAAAAGAGCGGGACTTATTTCAGCATTTTCCAGCATTTTATTAAATTTTTCGGTAAAAATAAGGGCACCTGGAACACCAACTGCTACTGATTGAGCTGCAGGCTGGGCAACGGGTTGAGGTGCTGGTTGAACTGTTGCCGCAGCTGCACCACCAGCAGGAAGCGATGCCAATACACTACTAATAATATGTTGAACATCTTCTGCTGATAAGCCTTGATTTTTTGAGGAGCGACGGTATCCTGAAATTTCTTCTTCCTCTGACATTCCAGTAAGTTCGGGATATACAAGAGTCCAATCAACCTCTTCATGAATGGGTTCAAAAGCAGAAAAGAAGAAAATTACAGATTCAGTACCCATACCCAAAAAAAGCATGGTGCCTGCCCCCTTAAGGTGAAGTATTTTGAAAAGGGCACCAAGAATAACCACCGATGCACCCCAACCGTAGAGGTACTTCATGAAGGTTTTCCATTTCTTGGAGGTTACAATTTCTTCTATATTGATCTTCATAATTGTTGGATTTTCATATAAACATTTCAAACATTATTTAGCTCCGAGGTAAGACCGAACGCACCTAAATCCTATATATGATTTGGCAGTGTCCTGATATTCATATGTTCTCTGACCAACCTGCATGAAGTAGCTGATATCCTTCCATGAACCACCTCTTACAACCTTTCGTTTTAATGCAGGCAAATCCGAAGGTTTGGCATTGTATTTATAATCGGGGTTCATATCGTGAATAAAGGAGTAAGAACTTTCGTCGTAGGCATTTGATGTCCATTCGGCAACATTACCTGCCATATCGTATAAACCGTAATCATTAGGTTCATAGGTACCAACGGGCAGAGGGATTAAACCACCATCGTCGACATAGTTACCTCGTAAGGGCTTGAAATTGGCAAGGAAACACCCTTCCATGTTTCGGGTATAAGGCCCACCCCAAGGATACATGCTGTTGTTAAGGTTTCCACGGGCAGCATATTCCCATTCGGCCTCGGTGGGTAATCGGTAGTCCTGAATGGTTATCCCATCAGGTGCTAAATATTTATTTAAAAGTTGTGTGCGCCAAATGCAGAAAGCATTGGCTTGTTTCCAGGTAACGCCAACAACAGGATAATTGTCAAAAGCAGGATGCCAGAAATAGCTGTTGGTATAGGGCTCATTATAAGCGTAGGTAAAGTCGGACACCCAACAAAGGGTATCGGGGTAAACGTTAACCTTATCGCGCATAATGAAACTCTGACGGTTGTCAACCTTAACCTTTTCGCCTAAGCTGTTAATTACCTCACCCTGATCGTAGCTGAGGGTTTCGTAATTGTAGCGATTATGTTTTTGTGCGGCCTGTTTGATATCAATCCAGTAGTACTCATAAAATAGCTTTCGGGTATCAATCTCTTGTCTTCCAAAGAAAGCATCTTCTTTAGAATAAAAAAGAGCATTCAGCGCTTCACGCTGCTCCTCATCGTTCATATCAATGGGTACATCCCAATTCAGCACAGGTGGATCTAGCGGGTTACCGAACTCATCTTCGGTAATAAGGAACTCATCGTTAATTTCTCCTAACAAACGACGGGCAATAGAATCGCGAACATAGTACACAAATTGCCTGTACTGGTTATTGGTTATTTCGGTTTGGTCCATCCAAAAAGCATCAACTGAAACGGTTTTGGTTGGTGCATTAATCGCCCAGGCAACGTCTTGGTCGTTACTTCCCAAGGTAAATGATCCCATAGGGACAAAAACCATTCCCAAGGGGGTTGGTTCAGTGAAACTATTTCGACCTTGAACACCTGTGAGTTCTCCAGTATTTCCAGGTCCGCAACCGTAAAGTAGGGCCACCACAACGGCTATGTAAAGAAATTTTTTCATACGGTTTCGTTTATTTAGCAAATAACGTAATTTTTTTCTTTCAATTGCAATAAAGATTTACAAAAATCTTAAACTTTTATACTGCTGGGGAGGTTTTTCCTTTTTCAGCTGGAAATTATACCCCAGAAAAAACTCATGCGAACCATCGTTATACTTACTTATTTTGCTCATGCTGAATTCATAGGCATATCCAAATTTAATACCATTAAAAAGTTCAAACCCTATCATTCCAGTAATTGCTTCACTCACCCGAAAAGAAACGCCACCCCAGAACTTTTTATTGTATCGCAGTAGAGTATTAATTGATAATTTTGATGATTTAAGGTCGCTGTGAACCATTACGGATGGCTCAAACTGCCATAATGCACTGGGCAGATTTACAATATAACCTCCGGTTAAGTAGTACTGGCGGGTGTAATGAGCAGGAAGGGCTGTTCGATTAATTTTTGCTTCATTCAGATGAAGTGCTGAAAAACCAAAAAACATGTAATCTGTATTGTAGTACAGACCAGTACTAACATCAAGGTTAATTGAACTTTCCTTTTTATCGGGAATAGCATCATCTCCGCCGCCACTAGGATAGTTCCACTTAGGATCAATGGAATTATTCATAAAGCCGGCAGCTACACCAATGCCAAGATTTCCATCTATTAATTTTATTTTGAATCGAGCAGCGTACGAAACATTAATTCCTAAGTCGCTATTAAAACCATAGCGATCGTTCAAAATACTTAACCCCACCCCACTATTGAATCCAAAGGGAGCGATTGGGGCATTTATGCCTAAAGCAGTGCTAACTGGAGCTCCTGTTCCAAAACCCGTCCATTGCAAACGATTAATAGCTCCAATGCCAATCATGTTGAGGCTTCCAGCATATCCAGGATTGATGCTCATGGGATTAAAGAGTATCTGGCTAAATTGGGGATCCTGTTGGGCAAAAGTAAAAGATGATACCCAAAAAAGGCTTGAAAATAAAGCAAATCGGAAATAACCAAATACCCTCATTGGCTGTTTTTATAAATTATTGTATTCCTAAAACCGAAAAGTAAAGTAAATAAAAAAAATGAATTCAAACAAATTTATCAACAAAATAAGTTAATAATCTCAAAATCCAGTATTGCCTTATACCCCGTTTGAGAATCTTTGGTTACTTTTTTAGCGTCATATTTTACGAATTTGTTTAAAGCATTTGATAAAAGGATGTTGTTTTGCGATGATAATAGGCAGGTATGAATCGACTTAGATTTTTTGCGCCTTTTTATACCACCTCAACCAGCGCGCTGGAATTTCCTTATAGCTTACCAACTGATACTCTGCTGATGTACAACGAAAAAGCAATTTCCCGCGTGGTATTTTTTTTCGGTTAGCTACGGGTACCTCCATCCACCAGCTACCGGTAACCTCATTTTTGTAAAAAATCATATCAACATTGGAAACATCGGTGCTTACTACATATTTTTTATTCTCTGGTGCATTTTTTAGAGGATTTTCTAACTTTCGGTGGGTTATACCCTCAATGTAGTGCCAAACCACCTGAGCGGCCAACATCGATGTTAAATTATTAGAATCGCTAACAGATGCTAAGCCTGAGACAAAAAGGATTTGTCCATTCTGTGAAAGACCTGCTAAACGTGCTAACATGCAAACCTCCTCGGCATACAACCCATTAGGAGTGGGTGTCCCAACCCCAGGGGCATCAGATGCCCTAACCGCATTAATATCGATATTTACCAAATGGGCATCGCGCAGCACGGGTTCTGCCTCAAGTATTTTTCCCCTAAGGTTGCCCAACCTGATTACCTCATGTTTCCGACGTTGCACCTTATCCAGAGAAGCTTGCGAGGTAAAATATCCTTGAATACCTATAAAACTAATATCAAGTAGCTTTTCGTAGGGTTCGTCAAGCAATAAATTAGCAAAATTTTGTGCATGAAAATCGTCACTATCGCTATCCCAATCGATTTTGTGATCAACAATGGCAAGCCTGAGGTAATCTTTACTTTTACTAAAACCATTGTAGGCAGAAACAAATGATTCCTGGTATGGTCCTAGTAGAATAAGTATGGCTTTGCTTTCGGCTACCATGCGAGCTATTTGCTCGATGGCAGAGTACTGCTGCGAAAGCGCCAGTGTTGCCGGTAAATTTCCGGCATCAATTATTTTGCCCTTTTTATAAGGGATTGATATTAGTCCATAAAGTTGACTTCGTATGGCATTGGCAGGGTGCTGGATGTGGGCCTGCCCAACTCCAATTATAAGAATGTCGTTAGGTTGAATTACAGTCTGTGGATTACCATGAAGGTCAATTACCTGACTACTCATACAGGCTGTTTTGGGAGCAAAGGGGTAGCATACAGAAAGATTCAGTGGCTCAAGGTATGCAATGAGTTCCTGAGCTATCATTTTTTAGCTTTTTTGGTGGATTTTGACTTAATCTTTGACGCAGGTTTATCTTCTTTAGTATCCTGCTGTGCAACTATTTTCAGGCACTCCTCTATGGTTAAGTTTGAGGGATCAACACCTTTGGGTATCTTGTAGTTCTTTTTTGCAAAGGAAATGTAGGGCCCCCATCGACCATTAAGTATTGAGAGATCGGCATTCTCGGTAAAAGTTTTAATAACTCGTAACTTTTCTTTCAGCCTGGCGTCCTCGATAAGTTCAATAGCTCTTTCAAGGGTCACCGTAAGGGGGTTATCATCCTTTTTTAGAGAGTAGAATTTGTTATTATGCCTTACGTACGGTCCAAACCGACTAACTCCAATAATTACATCATGATCCTCGTACCTACCAAGGTTACGAGGTAACTTGAATAGGGCTAGAGCTTCCTCAAGGGTTATGGTGGATATGAGTTGCCCCTTTAAGAGACTAGCAAAGTGTGGTTTTTCTTTGCCTTCGGGATCATTTTCACCAAGTTGTACAACGGAACCATAACGACCTATACGAACGCTTACAGTTTTTCCTGTAACTGGATCAACACCAAGAACCCTTTCGCCCTTAGAGTAATCCGATTCCTTTGTAGTTTTTTGAACATTTGAGTGGAATGGCTTATAGAACCCATCAATCATTTTTGTCCACTCCATGTTTCCCAAAGCAATATTGTCAAACTTCTCCTCCACCTGTGCAGTGAAATTATAATTCATGATATCGGGGAAATACTCCATCAGAAAATCGTTAACCACAATTCCAATATCGCTTGGAAACAACTTAGCTTTTTCAGCACCTGTAATCTCAACCTTTTGATTTTGGGTAATTTTTCCATTTTTAAGCGATAAATTCTGGTAAGGTCGTTCAATTCCGAAACGATCCTCTTTGACAACATATCCCCTTGATATAATGTTAGATATAGTTGGTGCGTAAGTAGAAGGACGTCCAATGCCAAGTTCTTCGAGTTTTTTAACTAAACTGGCCTCGGTATATCGCGGGGGGCGTTGGGTAAATCGCTCATTAGCAATAATTTCGTTACAGGTTAATTCCTGACCCATCCTAACTACAGGCAAAAGTTCCTTGGCCCCCTCATCGCCATCATCGTCAGTTGACTCAAAATAGACCTTAAGGAACCCTTCGAATTTAATAACCTCTCCTGAAGCCACAAACTGGTAGGGAGAACCGGAGATATCAACATTGATAGTTGTTCGTTCCAGTTGAGCATCGCTCATCTGAGAGGCCAACATACGTTTGCGGATTAGGTCATAGAGCTTTTGCTCAGCGGCAGAACCGGGCACTTTTACCTTATCGAGATAGGTTGGCCTGATGGCTTCATGTGCCTCCTGGGCTCCCTTGGTTTTAGTTTTATACTGTCGGAGCTGATGGTACTTATCTCCGAACTCAGCAGTAATAATCTCCTTTGCAGCAGCAATAGCCATCTCTGAAAGGTTTACCGAATCGGTACGCATATAGGTTATGTATCCGGCCTCATAAAGCCTCTGTGCCAAAGTCATGGTCTGCGAAACAGAAAACCCAAACTTCCGACTGGCTTCCTGTTGCAGTGTTGATGTGGTAAACGGGGGTGGTGGCGATTTTTTTGCAGGTTTTTTGAATACATCTGCAACCGTGAAGGAGGCATCAACACAGTGCTCAAGAAAATTTTTGGCATCATTAAGCGATGAAAGCTTCTCGGAAAGTTCTGCTTTAAAATTGGTATCACCAGCAAATTCGGCAGTAACCTTATAAAAGGAGGTCGATTTAAAATCGATGATTTCTCGTTCACGCTCAACAATCAGCCGAAGAGCAACTGATTGAACCCTTCCAGCTGAAAGCTCTGGCTTGACCTTTTTCCATAGTATAGGTGAAATTTCATACCCTACAAGCCTATCCAGTACCCTACGCGCCTGCTGTGAATTTACCAAATTAAAATCAATTGAACGGGGATTTTTAATGGCCTGCTCAATTGCATTTTTAGTAATCTCATGGAATACAATGCGCTTGGTTTTTTTAGGATCGAGTTTAAGCACCTCGGCAAGATGCCAAGCAATGGCTTCCCCCTCACGATCTTCATCAGATGCAAGCCAAACAGTTTCCGCTTCAGCTGCAGCCTTTTTCAGCTCATCAACAATCTTTTTTTTATCATCGCTGATTATGTAATCAGGCTTATAGTTCTTTTTAAGGTCGACTCCCAAGTTACTTTTCGAAAGGTCTCGAATATGCCCAAAACTCGATTTTACAACAAAATCTTTTCCCAAAAACTTTTCGATAGTTTTAGCCTTGGCAGGAGACTCAACTATTACCAGATTAGGAATCATACCTTTTTATATTAATTGAATAATGGCACAAAGTAAAGAATTTGAGATGGTTTGAACAAAATTATGTTAACACAAAAATTGATTTTGAATTGTATTGAATTGATTTTTATGCACTTAAATCTTATAACAGTTTTGAACTAAGGTGTAATAGTATATAATGCCTTTTAAATATTACTAACTTTACCAGCAAGGATTTTTTATTGCATTCGAAATCAGTTTCATTAAGCGTAACGCATTTTCATAAATAACTTTAAAGTAATTTAAGATGAGGTATAGCAATCCTGTATTTATCCAAAAATTCAAAAACTGGTTTTGGGGAATCATTGTATTTGGGTTACTTTTTATTACCACCCTATTTATACTAATTGGTATTGAGTTTTTTGGTCCGATGCCAACCTTTAAGCAGCTCGAAAATCCAAAAAGTAACATTGCTTCTGAGGTAATTGCTGAGGATGGTGCTGTACTTGGCAGCATTTACCGCGAATATCGTAGCTATGTAGATTACAACGAAATATCGATCAATGTAAAAAATGCTCTGATTGCTACTGAAGATATCAGGTTTCATAATCACAGTGGAATTGATTTCAAAGGCTTGGGGAGGGTAATGTTTAAAACGGTGCTGTTTGGGAAAAGAACAGCCGGAGGTGGTAGCACCATTACCCAACAGCTGGCTAAGAACTTATTCCCTCGGGATTTATCGGGGACACAAAATGTTTTTGCCCGAAAGGCTAAATTGGTAATCACTAAGTTTAAGGAGTGGATAACTGCCGTTAAGCTTGAACGAAACTATACCAAGGATGAAATTCTAGCTATGTATCTTAATGTGGTTGAATTTGGTAGTAACTCATTTGGTATAAAGGCAGCAGCCAAAACCTTTTTTAACACTACCCCCGATTCACTAACCATTGAGCAGGCAGCACTACTTGTTGGTCTTGTTAATGCACCAACTCGATATAGTCCCGTTCGCAATCCTGAGAATTCGCTCAAACGTCGAAATATTGTTCTCGGACAAATGCTTAAGTATGGTTACTTGACAGAGGAACAATTTGACTCCATTTCGAAAATACCTATAATTCTCAATTATCAGGCACAGGACCACAACCAAGGGGTAGCTACCTACTTCAGGGAGATGCTTCGTTTGTTTATGACAGCACGTAAACCTGAGCCGAGGCGCTACTACTCAATCGATTTGTACCGCGAAGATTCACTACTCTGGGAAACCAATCCCCTTTACGGATGGTGCAACAAAAATACTAAACCCGGGGGTACCCCCTATAATATATACACCGATGGTTTAAAAATTTACACCACGTTAAACTCAAGAATGCAGCAGTATGCCGAAGAAGCATTGAGGAATCATTTGAAAAATGAACTTCAACCGGTGCTCGATAAGGAGATAAAATTGCGCGGGGGAAGACTCTTTTACGATATCACACCAGAACAAGCTGATCATATCATTTACATGGCCATGCGCCAAACCGAAAGGTATAGAGGCTTAGTGGCCTCCGGAGCTTCACGCGATAGCATAATGGCCAACTTTAATGAAAAAATACCCATGCGGGTATTTACATGGAATGGCGAGCGCGACACCATTATGTCGCCACTGGATTCCATAAGATACTATAAGCGATTCCTTCGCTCAAGTTTTATGGCTATGGATCCCCATAACGGTCACATTAAGACCTACGTTGGTGGCCCAGACTTCAGGCATTTTAAATACGATATGGTGCGTCAAGGGAAACGACAGGTGGGCTCTACTATCAAGCCTTTTCTCTACACGCTTGCCATGCAAGAAGGATACTCCCCCTGCACACAAGTTCCCAACGTTCAGCAAACCTTTATGGTGGGCGACACCATTTGGTCTCCCAAAAACTCTGGTAATTCAAAATACGACGGGAAAATGGTTACCCTTAAATGGGGCTTATCAAACTCTGTGAACAATATTTCGGCCTGGCTAATGAAGCAATTTTCGCCAGAAGCAGTGGTTGAAATGATAAAGCAGATGGGGATAAAAAGCAGGGTCGATCCGGTTTACTCCATTTTCTTAGGTACTTTTGAATTCAGTCTATACGAAATGGTAGGGGCCTACGGCACCTATGCCAACAAAGGAGTGTTTGTAGAACCTATTTTTGTTACCCGAATTGAAGATAGGAATGGTAACGTTTTAGCCACATTCAATACTCGTAAGGTAGAGGCCATCAGCGACCAAACTGCCTATCTTATGATAAACCTGCTCGAAGGCGTAGTTAATCAGGGAACAGGGGTTCGTCTCAGATATAAGTATCAACTTCCTGGACATATAGCCGGTAAAACGGGAACCACCCAAAACCATTCCGACGGTTGGTTTATGGGTATCACACCAAATTTAGTAGCAGGAGTATGGACAGGTGCAGAGGATCGTTCAGTTCATTTCCAAAACCTATCCTTTGGACAGGGTGCCAATATGGCTCTTCCCATTTTTGGTGAATTTATGAAAAAGGTTTACGCCGATCCCTCACTGAATATATCCCCCACCGACGATTGGCAACGGCCGGTTACTCCTGATAATCTTAATCTAAATTGTGAAAATCAAGCCGATTTTGAGATAAACGAGATTGAATACTTTTAACCCTAAGCTAGAAAAATTTACCGGGTATTGCCACAATAAGCGATTTTGTATAAGTACTCTGGGGCCTATCGAAAATATCTTCGGCTGCCCCTTCCTCTTCAATTTGACCCATACGTAGCACAACTACCCTATTACAAATGCTACGCACTACTGATAAGTCGTGCGAAATAAAAACATAGGTAAGCCCATGGTTTTGCTTTAACTCTTGAAGCAAATCGAGCATTTGCGATTGGGTTGATACGTCTAAAGCCGAAAGCACCTCGTCGCAAATCAGTACCGTTGGTTTAAGCATCAAGGCGCGGGCAATTACTATACGCTGCCGTTGACCGCCCGAAAACTCATGCGGATACCTGTTGGTGCTATCGGCTCGAAGGCCAACTGCATCGAGCAATTTAGCCATGTTTTGCCGAGCCTCCTTTCGATTACCCATTCCGTGATATAAAAATGGCTCTATTAGCGCCTGTTCAATGGTTAATCGGGGATTCAACGACGAGTAGGGATCCTGAAATACCAGCTGAACCTGCCGACGAAACCTCATGAGCTGATTGTGCCCCATACAGTTCAACGGGATACCCTCGTACTCAACCAATCCGGATTGAAGAGCCAAAAGTTTTAAAAGAACCCGACCCAGTGTGCTTTTCCCTGATCCCGACTCGCCAACCAGACCAAGGGTTTCACCCTCATAAAGAGTAAACGATACGTTTGAAATAGCTCTGAATCCTTTATCAAACCAGCTGTTACCCCTGTAATTAACAACTGCCTGCGATACCTTAAATATTGTTCGTTTATTAAAGTCTAAGCTATTCTGAGTTGAAATGGGTTGATTTATCTTCTTCCGAAAATTTATAAGCTGTTGGGTATAAGCGTGTCTTGGTGAACATAAAATATTGTTAGCAACTCCCTGCTCAACCAACCTGCCCTGCTGCATAACCATAATCCTATCGGCAATTTCAGATATTACAGCCAAATCGTGCGATATAAAAATTATTGCCAGGTTATGCAGCTCCCTTACCTGCCGGAGTAATGCAAGTATCTCTTTTTGAACGGTAACGTCGAGGGCAGTAGTGGGCTCATCGGCAATAAGTAACTTGGGCTCACCAGCCAGAGCCATGGCAATCATAACCCTTTGCTTCTGTCCACCGCTCAACTGATGGGGGTAGCTATTAAAAACCTTTTGGGGATCCGGAAGCTGCATCTCTTTAAATAATTCCATGCAACGCTGCTTAGCCTTTTTGCCCCGTAAAGAAGTATTTAACTCAATTGCCTCCACTACCTGTTTTCCACACCGCATCGATGGATTAAGACTGGTATGGGGTTCCTGAAATATCATAGCGATTGTTTTACCCCTAAGCTGGCGGTGCTGGGTTTCGGGCAATTCAATTAAATCTATCGGGTTGTTGTCTATGGTGAGAATTGCCCTTCCTGATGTAATTCGTGCATTTGGTGGAAGAAGTCCCATTAGGGCTAATGAGGTTATCGACTTTCCAGAGCCCGATTCACCTACAAAACCTAAAACCTCACCACGGTTTAGGCTAAATCCAATATCGGAAACAACTGTAGTGCCATTGAATGAAACCGTAAGCCCAGAAACCTCAAGCATCTCAAATGTCGATATTATAACTATTATTCAAAATGCACTCTCCCAATAAATAGCCATGAGCAGTGGCGTAAATAATGGAGCGGGTTGCGCCGGAGCAATCGCCAATAAACTTTAAACGTTCGGAGGCCCTATTGTTCAAACGGTTTGAGTAAAACTTAATCTCCGGGGCATAAACCAAATTATCGTTATTGGCCACTCCGGGTATAACCGTATTCAGGTTTTCAATAAAATCGATAATGCTTTCGATGATACGACGTGGGAATGCAAGGTTGATATCGCCCAGAATATATTTATCCGCTTCCAGTGTGGGCAAAACGCGATACAGGTTTTTTGTTCTTTTCGATTCTTTGAAATGGCTATAGGTTTGGAGAATTACTTTCCCACTTCCGGCAAGTAGGTTTGCCAGCTTGGCAATGTACGATCCATAACCAATGGGGTCGTTGAAAGGTTCTGTTAAAACCAGTGATGCCAGAATGGCAAAATTGGTATTGCTGCTCTTTTCGCGCATTTTGGCATGGCCGTTAACTGTGGTAAAGTCGCCATAGTTCTCGGTAACCACAAAACCCGATGGATTATTACAAAAGGTGCGAACCATGTAACCCGTTCGGCTCTTGTACTTTACCTTAAACTCATACATCTCACGGTTTAAATCATCAACAATATGGTTGGGTAGCTCATAGCGAATTCCCAAGTCAACGCGGGTATTATTCAGGATGAGCTCGGGGTATTGAGAAATAGTTTTGTTGATAAGCTTATGGCCGCTCCGGCCAACGGCCACCACAGCCAAATCGAACTTTTGCTCATCGTTAATCAGGACACCATCGGAAACAACCTCCAGATGGGTTACCTCGGTATTAAAATGAAACCTAATGTTTGATGACCTTTTAAAATGCTCGTAAATGTTAAAAAGCACCTCCTTGAGCTGATCGGTTCCGATATGGAAAAATTCCGACGAAACGGGTAAAAACCCCTTTTCGTAAAATTTTTGATAGTAGAGGGCTGAAGCAAACGATTTCCCGGTTTCTACCTCCTTTTTATCTGTAAAGTTGATGTAGTAATCCACAAATCGATGCTGAACCAAAGGATCGATATAGATCTCCCCACCCATTTCGTTGGATACAAATAATTTACCATCGGCTCGGATTCCTGAAATGCTGGAAGAGTAGATATCGCTGCTCTTCTCAAAAACATCAACCTGATAGCTGTTATCCCTAAGTTTCTCAAGTAGTCCAATAGCTGCTGCACCAAAACCAATCACTGCAATTTTCATGGTAAATTACTTTACTATTCAACACTATCGCGACCAAAAAGATGCCGAACCAGTTCCTCAACCCTACCCAGCGTTATAACCTTTGATGTTTTGAGAATGCTTTCAAGACCCTTGGAGCTATACTTGGACACAAAGATTCGGGTCATTCCAAGCTTATTTGCCTCAGCAATTCGTTGGTCGATACGGTTCACAGGTCGAATTTCGCCCGATAGGCCAACCTCTGCTGCAAAACAGGTGGTGCCGGGAATGGCAACATCGAGCGTAGAAGAAAGAATTGCTGCAATTACCGCAAGATCAATAGCTGGATCGTTAACTCTTAGCCCCCCGGCAATATTGAGAAAAACATCCTTGTTGGCTAAACGAAAACCGGCCCTGCGCTCTAAAACCGCAAGTAGCATGTTGAGTCTTCGCTGATCGAAACCAGTTGTGGAGCGCTGGGGTGTTCCGTAAACCGCAGAGCTCACTAATGCCTGCGTTTCGATTAGAAACGGGCGTGCTCCATCTATGGTTGAAGCCACTGCAATACCGCTCAGATGATCATCGCGATGTGAGAGAAGTATTTCGGACGGATTAGCCACCTCTATCAGGCCGCTTCCCTGCATCTCAAAAATTCCTATCTCGGATGTTGACCCAAAGCGGTTTTTCGATGAACGTAGGATTCGATAAAGGTAATTCTGGTCGCCCTCGAACTGCAGCACCACATCAACAATATGCTCAAGAACCTTTGGGCCGGCAATACTGCCGTCCTTAGTGATATGCCCAATTAGTATAACGGGAACACCCGAGGTTTTGGCATAGCGTAACAGCGCTGCTGCGGTTTCGCGAATTTGCGAAACGCTTCCGGGCGACGACTCAATGGTATCAGTATATAGTGTTTGTATGGAATCAATTACCACCAAATCGGGCGATACGTTTTCGATTTGAGTGACAATATTCTCCAGTAGTGTTTCGTTTAGGATGAGACACTCCTGATTTGCAGGATTGATTCGATCGGCTCGAAGCTTTACCTGCCGGGCGCTCTCCTCGCCCGAAATGTATAGTACCCGGTTCTGATGTAAACCCAGTGCCAATTGAAGTGCCAGCGTTGATTTCCCTATTCCCGGCTCTCCCCCCAAAAGCAGCAGGGACCCGGGCACAATTCCTCCCCCAAGTATTCGGTTCAACTCGCCAATGCGGGTATCAATTCGCCTCTCATTGCTCGATTCAATATCCTTAAGCGGTTTGGGAGTAGCATTACGCGATACGGCAACCAACCCTGGTCGTTTTTTGGTTTCCTGTGTTATACGCTCCTCAACATACGTATTCCACTCACCGCAAGCCGGACACTTGCCAAGCCACTTCACCGATTCGGCTCCGCAGTTCTGGCAAACGTAAACACTTTTGGTTTTGGCCACCTATTTGTACTTTGAAATGATATCGTTGATACTAGTGGTGCTGCTTGTAAATATCATGGCTTTGCCATTCCAAGCCCCCACCGTTTCAATGCTCTTTCTGTCGGATTCAGAAGCATTGGAGCTGCAAACAACCACTGCGGGTTTCACCTTTTGCAGGAAATCCTGCAGGCCCTGCTCACATATGTAAACCGCCGATACCAGCTGATGATGGGCCACCATGGCCGCACGTTGCTCTTGGCTAAAGGCAGGTTTGCCTTCACCCCTCTCCTTTTTAACCTCTTCATCGGGCTTAATGCCTACTATAAGCTCATTCCCCTGCTCTGCTGCAAAGTTGATTAAATCAAAAACCGAAGGATGAAAAATATCAAAGGTGCCGTACAGCGCCACAACTGAATTTCCCTTAAAATTCCAATAGGCTAATATCCGTTCCAATTCAACCGCAGTGAGTACTTTTTTGGTAAGAATTTCATTTTTCTCCATGATTTGCAAGGTTTTAAAATATAATTAGCGATGATAAATTTATAACATTTATTCTTATTTATCGTAATTAAAGTTATGCATTTACCCCTAGAATTCGGTAATTTATATGGATGCAATGGAATTTTGATTTAGGGTGCAGCCCAACAAATTAGAAAAGGTTTAACTCCCCTTACTGATTTTTGCTTTGGAAGGGTATTGCATGATAATCATTTCGAACCAAAATCAGCGATCGGGGTGTGTAATCGATTAAAAATTCCTATTTTCTTAAATGTTGGAATTTTATATCTTTGCGTGATGGATGCGGAGGGTGCGTAAGCAGCACTGCCCAGTTTGCTAATGCAAACAGGGATTGCCGAAGCGAAGCAGAGCCCGTAACAGCCCGACCCCATAGGGACACGCCCAACTAAATGTATTTTTTTTATTATGAATATCACTCTGAATAATCTACCAGAAACCATCGATACTCAAAAGGCTGCCATTACAATTAGTGAGCTGCTGGCCATTAAACGGTTCACCTTTAAAATGCTGGTGGTTAAGGTAAACGGACGGGTGGTGCGTAAGGATGAGTACTCCATGACCACCATCAGGGAGGGTGATGATGTTCAGGTTATTCATTTAATAAGTGGAGGTTAACGGATGCCTGTTTCGGAACTAAATTTTTGGAAGTGGCTTCTGCCCCGACTAAGGAACAAATACTTCCTGGCGAGTTTGGTTTTTATAATTTGGATGCTTTTTTTTGACACCAGTAATTGGATTGAAATAATTTCGGCTCGCCGGCGAATAGCTAAGCTACAGGTTCAGAAGGAATACTATCTTAAAAAGATTGAAGAAGATAGACAAAAAATCCATGAGCTGAAAACCAACTCTGAGAATTTGGAAAAATTTGCCCGTGAGCAGTACCTCATGAAAAAGCCCAATGAAGAAATTTTTATTGTTGATGAAAACGACTTATAATATACAAAATGGAAGTTAAAAGTTCTATTTGGGGAAGCGTTCTGGGACACGATGTAATGCTTTACACTGTTTACACCAACTCGGGGTTGGAGGTATCGTTTAGCAATTTGGGTGCATCGATGGTGGCCATTCGCCTTTTAAGCGATGATGCTGAACCGCTTAACTTGATGTACGGCTTACTGCAACCCAACGATTACCTCAAAGCTAACTACTATCCAGGCGTTATAGTGGGGCGATATGCCAATCGCATTGCAACCGCACAATTTGAGATAGATGGTCAATTGTACCAACTTAGCGCCAACGAGGGGAACAACATACTGCATGGGGGAATAAAGGGTTTTAGCTCCCGAATTTGGGAAACTGTGATGATGGAGGAGCACAACGGGGTATGCCTACTGGAGTTCTACCTAAAAAGCCCCGATGGCGACCAGGGGTTTCCCGGAAACCTTGATGTTTGGATAGTTTACCAGGTTACTGACGATAACCAAATAAGCATCAGCTACAGAGCCATTACCGATAAGGCCACACATGTTAACCTGACAACCCATGGTTACTTTAACCTTGCAGGTTTTAAAAGCGATGTGCTCGATCACATGCTTTACATTGATGCTGAAGACTACCTTCCGGTTAATTCGGAATTAATTCCAACCAGTGAGCTGCGTAACGTGGACGGCTCTCCATTTGATTTCAGAAAGTTTAAAGCGGTAGGTGCCGATATCGATTTGGTTGGAGATTACTACGACCATTGCTTTGCCCTCAGAGGTCACGATATCAATAATCCATCGGTTAAACTATTCAATCCCAATACACAAATTGGGTTAACCCTATACACTACTCAGCCCGGCATTCAGCTCTATACACCTATAAAAAGACCTAATGTTAGAAACCCAATGATTCCCTTGCCTGACAATGGAAATTGGGCTGTGTGCATAGAGCCGCAGCACTTCCCAAACTCACCCAATACCAACCATTTCCCATCTACACTGCTTTTACCGGGTCAGGAGTACAACCATACATCAATTATTGCCATTAGCCTGGGAGGTATAGATTAACTGGCTATTCGCCAATTGTTAGAGATGACAAAAACTTGCCTTTTCTAAAGTAAAGGTAAATTAAGCTTTGTAACACTTTCAATTCTTTCCAATCCTCATGTTATAATTTGGAACACATAATCCACATAACCTATAAAAAACCCCGGATAATCCGGGGTTTTTGTGTTTTAGTAAGTAAAGTTATTGGGTACATGGTACTGTGGCCCGGTCTCGGGGTTTTTGTATACATTAATGTCAACAGTATTAGAACCCGAATTGCTGCATCCATTGGCTGAAGTAACAGTTGGAATGGAGTAGGTAATTACTTTACTGGGATTTGGGCCAGACCAAACCAGGTTATCAGTAGAGTAAACATAGGGCGAAGTAACATTATTGAAATTATAGGTATTTGTTCCATCAGTAAGGCTGAAATTGTAAGGAGATGTGCCCCCACTCAAAGTAATAGTTAATTCTGAAGCATCGCCATCACATATTGAGCTGCTACCAGAAATTGCAATGGCTGCAGCAGGAAGTTCGTTTACCGTAACGGCTAATGTTAGCGGATCGCTATCGCCACAGCCATTTGTGGTATATACACTTACATCTCCCGAAGTAGCCGTCGTCGCATAGTCAATTGTAATAGCGCTTCCTGAACCATTGATGGTTGCACCTGTGCCTGAGTAACCCCATGTATAGGTTAATGATGGATTGTCTGCCACTGAATAGCCTATATTTACATCGCCTTGACATACATTGTCATCGTAGGTTACAAATGCAGCTGGTTTTTCGGGTAAGAGCGGGAACGATATGTTAACATCATCGGTTGAGGTACAACCACCATTGGTAATTGTCCAGCGCAGTGTATAGCTGTTACCATTAATACCATTAAATAAGCTGTTGGGAACCGTGGGGGAAACAACTGATCCCCCTAAGCCTGAAACAATGCTCCATTGGCCAGTTCCAATTGTGGGGGTATTAGCTGCAAGGGTTGCCTGTGTTGCTCCACAAAGCGATTGATCAGATCCAGCATCGGCTGTTGTGGGAGGAGTATAGGTGGTAACAGGCGTTGGATCAACAACCCCACTTGCGGGACTGGCAGGATGGTTGTAAACAAAGCTGGTTAGCTGATATGTTGCACCTGTTACATCGGTAGGTAGGACATAAGGCTCAGAAGTAACGGTTACAGGAGTTTGAGCAACACCATCCTTGGTGTAATTGAGAATATAATTTAGGGGTTTTACTGAACCAACAAAAATAAGAGGTATGCCAGAATCGCCGCAAACTGGACCCGATGGATTAAATCGAGCTCTTGGTTTTGTGGTGTTAATACAAGCAGTGGTGAAGTTTTCAGAACCGGCAGAGGGTATTGCTACTCGATCAGTAGTAGTAACGGTTCCGTTATAGTTGTCTCCCGTAGCCGATGATGTAAGTTCTGTCCATGTTCCTGAATTATCGTAGGCAACCCGCATATCCGATATGCCATTCTCGGTCATTAGCGGAGTAAGATCGCTATTGGGATCCCAATCGAGGGCAAAATAGGCACTCCCTCCGGATGGTACCGAAACATTCCAGTATTCCATTGAATTAACGTAGGTTAGTGGTGTTGCGTAACTGTTGTAGGTAGGATTTGGTGTAAAGAATTCGGCAGTCCACTCAAGTACTCCTGGGGTGTATGCTTCAGGCGAAACTATTGTTAGCTTGCTTCCTAATGTAGTTCCCTTACCAAGAGGATACCTAAAACTATCGCTGGAAAGAATATTTTTGGTTAAAGGACCATCTACAAACGATGACGTAGATCCGGCAGCAGGAATTACACAATTTTGCGAAGTATTTACAATTTTCAATCGGTTAGCTGAAGTAGTGTGAATAATACCATTGGTCAGGTAAAGGATACCACCCACGTCAATTGTTCCATTAGTACCAATGCTTAATCCATTAGTATTATTGATTATTAGATTATTGAACTTATTGCTGCCGCTAAAATCGCCCAATGGGCCGCCAGCGGTTTGAGCGGAACTTCCGGCAAACTCAACCGAAGCATTGGCTCCCGTACCTGAAATAAAGGCACCGGTACCATACCGTTCCATCGTTCCAAGAATGGTTAACTTGCGGTTATTGGCAGAATTATCAAGAGTTGGACCATTTATTAGTAGCTGTTCGCAAATGGTTAGGTCCTTTGCAGGTAGGTAACGGCTACCCGTACCAGTAAAATGCAACCTTCGAACCTGGCTATAAAGGTCAGCTACAACGTTGTAACTAGTTGTTCCTCCATACTCAAGGGTCCCTCCTGTTGAGCAATCAAAGAAGTCGTTATATCTACCTGCTGGGAAAGGCCCCCCATCAACATAAAGAGTCCCCTGCCCCAAAACTAAGCCAATGTTATGCCCATAGTAGGGTTTAACGACACGTAGCGTTCCTTCAATTGTTGTTCTATAAGTAAAAACTTGGTTTTCATTAATGGTTACAGAATCACTTGGACTAATGGTGACTATAAAACCATTTGGTGCCCCCGTTAAGGTATAGGGATCGCCTCCCGTCTGAACCCAAACCGAGGGGTCGCTCCAGTTCCCATCCTTAGTTGAGGTAAACTGTGGGATATTGTTTGGAATAGCGGGGTCTTCGCCTGCTGTATATTCGCCTACCAGATCATTTGCCCCTGAAAGGTAAAAGGTTATGGTATTATTAACTTCATCAACATTATCAGTTGATGAGCCGGGAGCCGCTTTGCTCCAACTGGTATGATTAACAGTTCTGGCGGCAACATAATCGGGTTCAGAACCACTTACGTCGGAATTCAAATAATAAAATACCAGTGAACCGTTTAACCCTGCAACAGCATTGTTTTCAACCTCCCAGTAGTACTGTAAAACCTTAGTGGGGTCAATAACACCGGGGTGGTTATCGTTAATGGCATTTACCCTAATGTAACCGGTTGTGGTATTGTTGGAGTAGGTAAATACCACTGGTGTATATTTCCCGGGTACCCCAATGGGATAAGTAAATGTTTGATCGGGACCCGTGTAGCTGCTGAAGTATTTTCGGATACCCACGTTGCTAAATACACCGTCAACCACTATCATTTTTGTTGTACTAAAGGGTGCACCGTCTATTATGCTATTTACCCCTAAATTTAGCATGTACTGATTAATATTGAGGCTACCAACGGTGAGAATCAAATTCTTATTTAGGGTTATAGAATTTTGTAAACAGGCTCCATTACTGTTATACAACTCAAGGGTACTGAAGGTACCAGTTCCGGATATATATTGCAGTGCGCTTCCATTCATCAAAATACCATACCCGTTACCATTATCGGTATAGGAAGCGTTATTGGTCAGGTCACCATGCAGTTCAACCTGATTATCATTGCAGATTAAGGAACCGCTGGAAAGGGTTAGATTATGGTTTACAGTAATGTTGTTGGTAAGTGTTAGCGATGTTATAGGATTAACTACTAAATTATTAAAGGTTGTTAACGTAGAACCTAGTATGGATTGGATGTCTCCATTAAAGGATGTAGTATTGGTTCCCGGTGTATAGGTTCCATTATTTGTAAAGTCACCTTTTAATGATATATTGATGCTGTTAGAAACTAAGTAGCTTTGGCTATTTGTTATGTTGATAGAGCCATTCAGCACCAGAGGGTTAACCATTAAGTTCAGGGTTGCGCTACGAACTGTTGCTGTGGTTTTACCGGCAATAGTAATGTTGTTTAGGGTAATATTGGCATCCATTCGGTAATTTTGGTTAGCATCAGCAGTAGCCCATGATGAGGGAGTTTGGGTGAAAATTATTTCGCCACCCGTAACGCTTCCAATGGCAGGTCGAATATACAGATCGCCAAAGGAGGTTCCCCCGCCACGAACAATGGTTATGATTCCGCCGCTCATATTGAATACACTCCCCGTATTTGTCACCTCGAGCTTTGCACGGGTAAGAGCAGTAGCATCAGCACCTTGGCCATTAATAACTACCTCTCCATCTGTTTGGTAATATTTTAGCACACCTGTGGTGGTTGAGGTATTGCGGCGTATCTGCCCGTTTACAAAAAGTTGTCCGCCATCAATAATTAAGGTGGAATTGCCATCACCAGTGTAAACAATATCATTGTTACTATTAGTGGTTCCGTTGGTGGGGCCCACAAAAACTCTACCCGCCCTCATGGTTAACTTACCAGCAAGCGTAACGTCGTTGGTATTGGTATTTGAATTGGCGATAAGAATATTTCTATTACCCGAGTTATTAGGGTAGTCGATATAAAGACCAGCCGTTTCGGGAATAACGAATGGGGTTGTGGTGGAAATGGTAAAATCTGTGCTTGGATTATTGCGACGATAAACCAATGTACCGTTGCTTAGGGTAAGCCAATCGTTAGTTAATGTTGCTAGGGTTCCTCCAATATCAATTACTAATGAATCGGCCTGAGAGGTACCCTTATCTATGATAACCCTCCCAAAACGAGTAATGGGTGTGTTAGCAGTATTGGTTACATAAGCGGTTCCTGTTTCGTTAAATGTAAGGGGAATGTTTCTGAAATCACATTCACGTGGAGTTGAAATACCTCCTCCTGTAGCTCCTGTAGTATTGTTGGTTAGCGTACCCCCTATGTACATACGGGCAGAAGAACCATCCCAGTTATCGATAGCAGAAGCTGCATTTACAAATACATTCCCTTTTACTATTATGGTTTGCAACAGTGTTCCTCCACCATACCATACCAGGGCCCCGCCCTGAATGTCTATATTTCCATTTATGGTGACTGTTTTAGAAATTCGAGTGGTGGGTGGAGTAGGATAGTCGGTGTTCCAAACGGGGCAAAACCACGAATCGGCGTTCTGCCCTCGAGTAGTCAGGTTGCCATATATGAGCAAATCATTATTTGGGAAAATAATATTGGATCCACCTAGTGGCGATAGAATAAGATTTCCATACTCCGGTACACCATTTGGTAAATAGTATGTAGTACCTGCATTGGGATTTGTTGTGTACATTTCTGTTGTTCCCAGGTTTCTATTAAATTCTGTGTAATCACCAGAGGGAAACTGGAAGGTAGAATTAGAATTATAGTTTGTAGTTAATCTTAAGTTCCCATTTCCATTAGAATGATTAAGCACCAGCGCAAAATTACAACCAGGGTTATAACCTATGTCCAATGCAGAACCGGATTCAATCTTAAGAATGGCACAACTTTTTACATCGGTATTTGGGGTGGTGAGGTTTGTGTTAAGATAGATTGAATCGTTATCGCCAATAATTACAATATCTCCTGCACCTGGAACTGAGGAAGCAGGAGAACCACTATGGGAAATAGTTGACCAGGAATTAACATCACCCCATAAACCGGTTTGACGGCTATAGTAAGTAGTTGTGGCTCCAAACGGGTTAGTGGGATTGTTATCACCTGCGGTATAGTCGCCGTCGATAAACGAGACATATTCAAGGAATCCCCCGGGTCCAGGCTCACCTAAGATGTTGTTGGCCTCATCTACGTCAGCGGCTGTTCCACTTGTCCATGTTACTGTATTATTATCAAAACGGGCTGCCACATAGCCATCTTCCGCAACATCTGCACCAGTAATAACATCGGTCTGGTCATAGGTAAAACCAAGTGTTGCAGTTGCGGAGCCAAGGTTAATTCCTGCTGTTTTAACCCTCCAGAAATAGGTTAACGATCGGTTTTTATTGGTAGTTGCGGGGTGTTCGTAACCTACGGGAATAATGGTGATATCGCCCCAAGCAGTGGGACTTCCGTTTATAGTTATGGTAGCGGGAGCGTAAACTGGACCCGCATGACTGGTTGAGGCTGCACCAACCGGGAAGGTAAAACTACCAGCTCCATTGACATAGGTTCTGGTTACACCACCATTCCCTGCCTGACCCAAGGTAGTCATGTACCGTGTAGCACTATAACCGCTGATTGATGCATCTGATGTGAATTTTAGGTTGTACTGGCCAAGGTCAAATAACTTATCCTGAGAAAAAGTTAGTACCCCCGAAATGGTAGTATTGGCTTTTAACCGTACAGGAGCCTGAAGTGCATCGGCATTGTTCAGCTCCATGTTGCGAAAGATGCCATTTCCGTCGCCATTGATATCGGTTGGGTCATCATCGGCAATCACAATTTTACCACTTCCCAGATGAAGCGCGCTGTTATAAATATACGATGTAGTAGAGGTAGTGGAAGGAACCAAAGAAATGGTTTTGCCGCCATCGTTTAGTGTCCCGCATACCAGCATAAGAGAATCCTGAACCTGAATATCGGTTTGGGTTCCGGAAAGGCTCAGTATTTTCCCCGAAGCCTTTTCCATCCTGAATTTTTTAAACGCAAGTGCGGTAGCAGTATTTGCTGTAATTGTTTGATTTATTGAGCCATTAAATATTGTCCAGTTTGTACCGGTTGTGTATGTGGTACCATTGGCTACAAACATATTTCCACCAATGGTTAGATTTAGGCTATTGGCATCAAAAATTCCAGAAAGGATTGAGAAATTATTAAGAACCTCAATAGGGTAAGTGGTAAGCAGAACGGTGGCTGTTCCGCTTTGACGATTAATACTTAAATTTCCAAAGGGAGCACGAGAAACAATACGATAGTTAGGCGAATCGGGTTCGACACTACCCGTAGTGGGTATAATCACCACAGATCCACCGGTAACATTAATATTATTTGGATCGCTAAGAACTTCAAAAGCCTTTTCGTTAGAGGCATTTGGAAAAGAATTTCCACATACATCATAAATGTTGATTGTACCTCCGCTCATATTAAACACATTAGCAGCCTCGTTAAGGTTAAACGTACCTAAGGAGCCCTGTATCCCTCCTGTGTTTCTTGTTGTATTTATTGGTGCGTTAACCAAGTCGCTTACCGAAGTATAGGCAGAAGGGATTCTCCTAAGCCGTCCTCTTAAGTGGAAGGTGCCTCCTGTTTGAGAATATGAAGCTAAACCTCCACCTGTACCCGCTGAACGATACTGTTTGGCATCAACAGTGCCACCATTTATTTCTAATTGTCCAGATGCTAGGTTCCATTGAATAAATCCTCCACTTTCGCGAGTGGATATATAGCCTTTATTTATTTTTAATAAGCCATAAATAGAGAAGGAGCTACACCCTGCATTAGTATTTACTCCCATAGCCGCATCAGTGGGGGCTGTTGTACCATAAGCTGCATTAACCTCCTGATAGCTATCGGCAGTGGTTAGCACCACCACATTGTCGCCATCAAGAACCAATGCTCCGTTTCCAGGAACATAGTAGTCCGAATTAGGACCGTTAGTACCGCTATTACAGTTTCCCTCACTTAGCGATGGTATTACAAGCGTACCCTGTAGCACCAACGTTCCGTTGCGTATCCATAGTGCTTTTTGAAGGTTGGGATTGGCAGTCCCCCCATATCCACCACGTATATTAGCGCCAAAAAGTCGGAAGTAGGGATAATTGGTTGAATATATCGACAGGCCATAGGTTTGGTCCACACCCTTATCTAGTACCAGATTGTAGAAATCGGTGGTACCGTTACAATAAAGGACATTGCTTGTGGGCCCACGGAAATATACAGTTGCAAAACCGGTTGTGGCATCTAGGGTGATTGGTGGAAACTGATTGAAAATAGGATAGGAAAGATTGGTGAACCGCACCGTCCCGTGGTTAGTAAAATCGCCATAAACAACTACTCTGTGCGATTGGGTATCGTAGTAATTTATGAAAGGAGCCGTACCTCCTTCTGCTACAGCTAAAGGATCGGTTGTATTATTGGTAACACCATTTCCAACAGTTAGTGAAGCACCACTCTCAACGGTAACATTGCCATTAACAGTAAGCTGGAGACGCTGTGCTGTATTATCATTAATTTGGTATGTACCATTTACCACATGTAGATCGCCGTTAAGGGTAAGGTTATTGAGCTGAGTGGCAGTAACACCTGGGGCATTAATGCGCAGGGTATTGTAGGTGGTTTGGGCAACGGGTAGGGTAAAATTAGCAGAATTGTAGTACTCTGTAATACCCCCACCAGTATTTACAAAATTATTGGTTGTAACCGCAGGAAAGTTAACTGATGCCAATTTAAGTGTCCCCTGTCCATCAAGCTCACTCAATGTATTTGTAAAGCCGTATGTTGACATATCAAGGATTCCACCCTCGTTTATATTGAGTTCAAGATTAGGCGTGGTAACATCAGCGGTTAGGGTAACAGTTCGACCTGTAAGAATAACCACAATATCTCCATCGGTTGTTGGAGTACCCATAGGTACCCATGTTGTTCCTCCTGGATCGCTGGTCCATGTTCCCGGATCGTTCCAATTACCGGTTTGGTAGGAAAAGAACGTTTTCGGGGGATATCCTGCAGTCCATTCCGAAGTAACAGCCGATATATTAGTGGTATTGGTAATGGTAAATGTTTTTGCTATGTTGTCGAACGATTGGGTTCCAATTGGTGTTGTCCATGATCCAGCAGTTGGTCGAACCCAAATTAGTGTGGGATCAACTGGGTTCTCTGTGACATCGTAGGTAAACTTGAGTGTTGCCGTGGTGGCTGCCGAACCTGTAACTTGCCAATAACGTTTTATGTACTGGGAACCAAGTGTTGAGCTATAAACGGTTCGGAAACGCAAATAGGTGCTTCCGGAAATGCCACTTACCTCAACTGGTGAATACACCGCATTGGAACCAATGGGTATGGCGTAGGTTGTTGCAGTGTTTACCGCTTTCTGCAGATATCCACTGCCATCAGTGGCAATCATGCAACTCGAACTAAATGGACCTCCCTGTAGTGCCGATGCACTATTATTGCTTAATATTAAATTGTGATTACCCAAAGCAACAATAGAATTGCCAGATATTGTAAGAATATTATTTACCTGTGTGTTATTGACCAATGATTTATTTCCTCCCCCTGATAGGGTAAGGTTATAATACGTATAGGCCCCAATGTTTTGATTGCCAAGACTATTATAATTAATTGTTCCAGATGTTGGAGCTGCAGCACCTCCGCCCGCCTTACTTGTAATACCTCCACCACTAACAGTCCCACCTACGTATACAATGCCTGCTCCAGTAAATCGTAAATATGTTCTAACACTCGTGGAATTCATTGTGATATTCCCTGAAACGGAAATGGTTCCAGTTGAAACGGAGATAAATGCATCACGATTATTATTCCCTCCCGTAGAATTTAAAGAAACATTGTTACAACTTAACGTACCCGCCCCCACGGCAATACTCTTAGCCACATTATTTGTTGTTGAGGAAACAGTAACATTGCCTGTAACAGTTAACTCGTTTACCCCTGAAAATGTAAGAGCGGTAGCATTAAATCCTGATGCAACTAGCAATGCCCCAATGCTATTAGCCGGAGTAACATTAAGGGTTACATTGTTATTATTTCGTATGGTAACCGTTCCGGTACCAGCATTTTGGCCAGGAAAATCAGTTGCAGCAACCCAAGCTGTTCCGTTGTATCTTTGCCAAATTGTTGTACTACTCCAATTTCCTGAACTACGTGTTCGATAGTCTCCAGCATTTTGTCCCAAAGTCCTATATACGGTAAGAGACAGCATGATATAAATTAGCAATGAAACCAAATTATAGAAACCTAAACATTGTGGCTCTTTTTCCTTTTTATTGAATTTGTATAACATATTTATAAATTTTTATTCGTTTGATAAGTAATCTTATTACTTAATAGTTTGTACTTAAAAATTTCAAACTATCATCAGTATTATATCGTAAAATTAACCATAAGGTTACAATATTAAGCAATACTAATTCTTTTAAACAAAATTCTCCCCAAGAAACCTTTATAATGTCCGATATATATTTAACACTAAAATATGACGATTTGGTAGCATTGGTTCAGGATTGGCTATTAATATAACAATTAGTTTAAGATTTCCTAGTTTAACAATGTTTATTGGACAACTAAAAAGGCTTATGTTTACTTGCCTACATGCCACGCTCCTCTTGTCACGTTGAGCCTGCCGATGCATCCCTACTACATTAGAAAGAGATCCTTTGCTTCGCTCAGGATGACTAAAAACATGGTATTCTACGCTACACTCTTCGTTGTCATGCTTAACGCAGTGAAGCATCTCTCGCCCTTTTAACAGATCCCTCGACTGCGCTCGGGATGACAAGTGTAAAAAGTCCTGAATTATCCATCGCTTTTGTCATTTAAAAAATTAAAACGCAAAAGTATTGGGTATATGGTACTGTGGTCCGGTTTCAGGTATTTTGTAAACATTTACACTAACGTCATTTCCAACTACAGTTCCAGCACCACAGCCAGAATTATCAGTAATACTGGTTATTGAATAGGTATAAACAGTAGGTGGTGCATCTGGAGCAATCCATGTAGGATTAACAGGAACGGTGTAATCGTAGGTATAGGGTCCCGTACCAGTTAAATCAGGTAAATCAACAGTTTGGTTCCACGAATTGGCATGCCCATCCGAAACCGTGAAATTGAATGGAGGTGTTCCTGTGAACTCAATACGGAATTGAACCTCATTGTTTTCACAAATAGATGAAGAGGTTAGTAGCTGTTTTATCTCTGCAGTAGCCGCTGAACCTAGAGAAATGGTTGTACTTGAGGCTAAGAAACTGGCACATGATGTATTTAGTTGATTATAAGCCAAAACCGTGTAGCTACCCGCTTGGTCAATATCAGAATACGTAAGGTTACTACCTGTACCAGCAAGCTCTAATCCATAGGGTGCCCCATTGATGTAAAGGTCATAGTTAAACCCATTCTCAGAACCATCCTGTAAAATATTTGTTGTGGTTCCGCCACAAATATTCCCGGTATTGGTAAGATTGAATGTTGTAAGAGGCATCTTATAAACATTAACTACAGGGTTGGAACCGTAAATGGTTCCTGAAATATTATCCTTATCAACCAGCGAGGTTATTTGAAATGTATATGACCCAACCGATAGGGTCTGTGGAATGGTATTGGGCGAAGAATTAATTACAACTCCGCTATAGGTGTTTGTACCATCGGTATAGCTAATAGTCCAAGGGGCATTCCCCGTTAGTTCGATAATCAAATCGTAGTTAGACCCTTCGCATATATTTTGATTGGTTGAAGTGATATGTGCTGTTGGAGCCACAATCAACTGAACTGAGGCTAGAGTAAAGTACTGATTAGTACCATCAAATGTAACCGAGGAAGTAGTAGTAACCGTTCCACTAGCTGCCGTACCAGTTATTGAAACATTACTACCCACAATCTCCCATTTAGATGTTGAGGGGTTCCATCGAACAACCCTTAGGTTCGAAAGATTACCATCACCCAGTCCGGCAGCAATATCGCTTGTTCCTGTTAGAGTAAATCGAAGCAGAGCAGTAGCTCCTACAGGGCCTTTAAGTACCCAATACTCCGATAGGGATACATTTGTAATGGGGGAATCATAGTTAGTAGCATCATAATAGCCCGATCCAAGATTGGTATTATAGTACTCTGCTGTCCAGTAATTCTCACCTGAGCCATGATTAAGGTTTAGAAATGATGTTTCTTTTTTGTTCCCATTTCGGCCAATTGGGAAGTCCTGAGAGCTACCATTTGATTTGTTAATTGAAAGAGGTCCTTCAATATACCCACCCGAACTAATAGTTCCCAAACCATAGGAAGCATTTGTTAGGCGGAGAAGGTTTGTTTGGGTTGTTGAAATTACTGCATCATTTTCCATTGTCAAATACTTATTCACATCAACCGGACCAGCAAAAGTTGAATTCTTTGAAACAATGAGGTTGTTGAACCTATTTTCAGTTGAACCATTAAAGGAACCTGAAAGAGTGGCAACAGAAGTTCCATTAAGTAATGTGCTTTGATTTGGATATTCTGCAGTATAGGTTGCTGTGGCATCTTTTATAACATTTCCACCTATAGCTAATGAATGATTATCAACAGTATTGAGCGTTGCGGTTTCCAGAATTTGCAAATTGTTACAAACGGTAATATCCTTATTTGCAGGTAAGCTTCTTACCCCAGAACCTTTAAATATTAAATTGTTGTATAGCGTGTATCTATCGGATAATGTATAATCTGTAGTACCTCCATACTCCATGGTCCCCCCAACACACTTAAAAAATTCAGTATAATTACCCGTTGGGATGGAGTTGGTATTAGTTGAAAGTGTTCCGTAGCCACTAACATATCCCAGAATGTGATTAAGAGTACTACCAAGTTCTAAGCGGCCATTAATAACCGTCTGATACGAACGAATATAATTGTTAGGCATTGTTACGGTGTGTTCAGTTCTGATATGAACACGCTGTCCAACAGGTCCACCAGGAGGAACCACACCTCCATCCGCCCTATCCCAAGTATTTGGATCGGTCCATACACCATTTTGTCGGGAGTAATACAGCGGAACTTGATCTGGAATATAATCGGGCTCCCCTGCAGTATAATCGCCTGTAATTAAATTCTGGTTGTTATGAACAAAATTAATCCAGTTATTTGCCTCGTCCACAACCACAATAGGCGGAGTTGTAGATTCAAGGAACTTGCTCCAATTTCCATCGTAAAGGCTAGCGCCTATATAATCGGATTCAATTCCTTTAACCGCATCGGTGGTATAGTGCATTCGGATAAGAGACGTAAATTGCGATATATCTTCGCTTTCAACCTCCCAGTACTGATTAAGAACATGATCGGTTTGGCCAGGATCGGTAAATGTTGGATGGGGTGTGTTTACAGGGATAAAGCGCAGCGTACCACTATTACTATTGTTTGCCAGGTATAAATCAACCGGCATGTAACGCTGATTGGTTCCATCATCAGCACCTATTGGAAGAGTCATACTCCACGTATAGGCGGGGTCAGAAGGATCGTAAGGATTGGAAGGATTGGAACCAGACAGTACGGGTAGCTGCTTGGAAACACCTGTTGGCACAAACATTCCTCCATAAACAGCAATCATCCTTGTACTATCAAAACCCGATCCCTCAATGTCAGCATTCAAACCTAAGCTTAACCTGTGGTATTGAATATGCAAAATACCATTTGTAAGTTTAAGTGGGTTATTAAGCATGATGCTGTTCTCCAAATAAACCTTATTTATATTATCTATCTCAATCCGTCCAAATTGGCCTGTACCATAAATGTGCTGGGTGGTAGTACCGTTAAAAAGCAAACCACCTACAGCTGAATTTGGACTCGTGTGCGATGAATTATTATAAATGTTGCCTTTGAGGCTGATGCGATTTTCTCCATCGTCTAATGTGCCAGAATTGATATTCAAGTTACCATTAACCGTTAGGGATGTCGCAGCGTTAAGGGTTGCAGAAATTTCAGAATTAATATCAACATTATTTACAGTTAATGCTCCTGCTATCGTTTGTTCTGTCCCATTAAACAGAAGTGAATCGGTGTATATTTCAGCTGTACCCGAATTGGTAATGTTTTTATAAAGAGTAAGGCTTAGATTGTTCCCATTGAATGTGGCTCCTGAGCGGATTTCCATATTACCCTGTACGCTTAAATCATTGATGCTAAGTTTTGCCAAAACGTTTTGATCGATAGTAAGGCAAGGCAGTGTTTGAGTTGAATTAATGGTGATTGTATTTCCTGCAGGGGTAGTCCCGTTTAAACCAATTTGAATGGTAGGCCATTCATTGGTACCATAGGTTTCGGGGTCAAGGTAAAGTGCAGATCGGGTTTCTGTTGAAGCATCATCGTGCCCTCGGACAATGGTTAAAGTACCGTTATACATTTGAAAAAGGCTGCCAGGATTCATAATTTCAAATACGCCACGGGAAGAAATAGGGGCTGAGCGCTTACCAACTATTACATTCGATGTAGGTGCTCCAGATTTGGCAAGTTGTCGGTATTTCAGTACCCCTAAATTATTAAGTGTTGATGAGCGAATTTGAGAGCCCACCTCAAGATAGCCCCCACGAACGTCAATTTGTGCATTACCCGATGATGAGTAGAGAATGTAGTTATCGGAACCAGCACCGCCATCAAGTATCAAACGACCCTGATTGGCGCCCTCTCCCTCTATACCAAGGGAACCATCGAGGGAAATACCACTACTACCCGGATTGGTAATCCTAACAGTTCCCTGATTTATTAACAATCCTGCAGTTGAGGGAATTATAAAATCCTCTCCACCAGAGTTAATATTGATGTCGATAGAAGAATGGTTGAGCACTAATGTCCCGTTTTGCAATTGAAGCGCTTTATCGGAAGATGTTCCGTTAGTAGGACCGGTAAGAGAAAATGGCCAGTTAAACTTAAACTGGTTCGAAGCATTCTCTCCCTTGTTCATTGCTAAACGTGACAAGGTAACGGTTGCGGTTCCATCGGCATAAAGCGAATCAATACCCGAACCACCTAGTTCTAAAGTAACATTAGTATTGGCAGAATTTCCATCGCCAAGGTTAATAGAACAACCTGTTTGTAGGCTTACTGAACCCTGGGCAAGCAGCTTATGAGTTCGGCCACCACTGGTAGGATTTAATATTCTAAGCTGAGAATTATTGATTAAATTAATGTTGCTCATTGCCGTTACGGTTTGGTTGGCCGAGGCTGTTCCCGGAAAAGAGAAAATCCCTGACCCAAATGAATGCCCAATATCCAAACGTTTTTCAAATGTTGCACTTGCATGGCTCCCAGAGTTTAACCTCAAATCGTGACCATAGGTAATAATAACACGACCGTGGAAGGTAACATTTGTATCAGGGAGTAAATAAATTAGACTACTTGGCGGATCAAACCATACCTGCGGATACTCGGTAACAGACGATGGCAGAGTAATGGGATTGGTTGATCCTACATTGCTAAATATGACAAGGGCATTGGGATAGTTAAAAAAGTCGCCAAAGTCACCAACTGGAAATTCTCCTGCATAACCGGTAAAAAGATCGAATTTGACAACTGCTCCATGGGTTTCGTAGTTTAATGTTCCTCCCGAATGCGTAGAGGCAACAGTAACTATTTCAAAGTTACTTCCAAATGAAGCAGAATTGGTAAATTCAATCCTTGGACAACCGCTTGACCATTCTCCTTCGGCATCAAAAATAACCTGTGCTGCTGCTTCGGCGTTTGATATCTTAACTATGCCAGAGTAGCTTCCTGGGGTAGTTCTTCTTATTATTGCAATATCACCCGCCTGAGGATAATCGCTATAACTATTTACATCAACCCCCCTTTCGGTTGACCACGTATTTACGGTTCTCCAATCCTGGTTATTCCTATAAAGGTAAAAAACTCTAACCTCTCCATTAAAATAGGGGGCAAATGCTGCAGTAAACTCACCAGTCTCCAGAGGTTTAGTAACCGAATAGTTAAGCAATCGTTTCCCGGTCGATGGGTTATCTAAAGAGCCTAAATCATCAACGCCACTACCATCGCCATAGCGAGTATATCCTATCACCTTGCCAATTATATAATTATTAAAGTTCCCTGTCCATGTATAATCGGCTTCGTATGATAAAAATTGATTTTGAATGTCTGGTGTGCTGCTGAAACCATTACTGCGAACCCGCCAATAATATACGAGATACCTATCGGGGGTTGAATATGCTAAAGTGGGTAACTTCTTGGGAACAGCATTAATTTCAATATAACCACCGCCCGTGGGAACATTCGATAATGTTGGTTTTGCCCAACAATACCTATTTGCAGCAGCGGTACTATTATAGGTTCCTATAGGGAAAAGATAGGTTCCGCTTGCTGAAATAAATCTCGTTACCCCTAAATCGCTATGGTGACCATGCATCCTAATCATTTTTAATTCACCATAATCATTTTCGTTTTCAGAGGCAAGAGTTCCAGAAATATTCAAATTATTGTCGTTAATATCCAAAATACCATCGGTCAGGTATAGTATATTGGTTATGGTTTGTTTTGCTACCATATTCGTGGTTACTTCAGAAAGCGATGCTGAAGGATGTGGTTCATTTAACTCAAGATTAGCAACATTACCATTTCCATTACCGCCTATAACATGTTGTGTACTAATAGTTGCCGTTGCTGTAGCTCCTCCGCTACTAATAGTAACAGTAGGTACAGAGGTGTAACCCGTTCCCGCATTTGTTACAACAATACCAAGTAAAGGAAGAGCGTTAGAAGATGAGGGTATTCCATTAAAAACGGGTACAGCAGTTGCGCCGCTTCCACCTCCGCCACTAATGGTAATTGTAGGAATACTTGTATGGCTGCCGGGATCGGTTATGGTTATTCCCGTTACAATCCCCCTGTTGGTTAAAATTAGCCTACCTGTGTTTGTTGCAGAATTATCCAGTTCAATTGTTCCTGAGTTGTATAGGTTCCCTCTCACCTGAATGTTTTGGTTTGAATGCCTTAAAACAGCACTTTCCTCAATGGTAAGATTATTAACAATAAGATCGGTAAAGGTACCTGCTAAATTCAATCGGGTATTGGTAGAATTGGGGTTATTCCTGATTGTCAAATTATTCAGCTGAAGCGAGGTATTATTAACCGATAAGCTACTGGTATAAGTTACGAGCAGAGTGGTTGTGTTATCATAAGCTAAATACTGAGCATTGGAGTTTATTATAAATATGCGAGCCACCTCTAAGCTATAGGTTGCATTGTTATAATTGCTATGTTCCCTTCGTGAACGTAGTGTGGTGTAACTATTTAGTGTTAAGCTCCCATTAAGGGTTATGTTGCTGCCCATGTGAACATTGGCCTGTCCTGTTCCAGAAATTTTACGGGTTTCCACATTATACAATGGGCCATTTGACGATAAATCGTAGTTATCGTTATTATTCATTAAAAGGTAAAGGGTACCACCAGTGGCGGTATGATTTGTAAGATCGGATACTATGAGAAAGGCATTGTTATTATAAGCATTATTACCCGAAGCTTGGGCAATATAAATTTTACCACTAGTCATCTGGAAAACCCCGCTGGAGTCAATAATACCAAAAGTGGGATAGGTGCCGGTTATTTCACCTCCCCCATCTGGGTTAACAGCATATCCTGTTTGATAATCGGTGTTCCATGTAAATTGTCTATTTCCCCGAACCATAAGTTCACCACCAGAAATAATAAATGAAGTTTTACCTCCAGTACCCCCATGAGCGCTTCGGAATTGTGCTACATCGCAAAGGCCTCCCCCAATTTTTACCACAGCCGAGGCCTCAGACCAAAAAATGAAACCAGCAGAGTTTCGGGTATTAAAATATCCATCAGTTATTTCAAACTCCCCATAAACCGAAAGGGCCTGGTTACTTGAACCCGTATTTACACCTGTGCTTCCCGAAGGTACCTGCGAAGTATTGTTTGCAGTGGAATACACTTTTACGTCAGGGCCAGCAATCCATAACTTGCCGTTACCCGGTATTGGGTAATCGCCATTTCCACTAACGGCATTACCCTCGCTTAAGGAGGGTATTAAAATTGTTCCGGTTAACTTTAATGTACCATTCTTAATCCATAGAGTCTTCCGAACCTCGGGATTTGCTGCAGTATAGGTACCACCAGTTACTCTACCTACATTGTTTGGCCCAAATAGCCCAAAATTATTGTAATTACTACTATAAACCTCAAGGATAAATGTTCTATCGATACCCTTATCAACTATAAGTTCATACAAATCGGTAGTACCATAAAGCATCATGGTATTGTTTTGAGAACCATAAAAAGTAAGGGTAGCTGCGCCTGTGGTGGTAAATTCGTTATATACGGGAGCAGTTTGGTTCGTAAGTTTAATTGTGCCGTAATTTGTAAGATCTCCTCCAATACGAAATTGATGATTTATGCTATGGTATAACCCAATTGCCGGGACGTTATTCGATGCAATGCTATAGCTTCCCACCGTGTTACCAAGCCCAACGCTTATTTGACCATTTGCTTCAACACTTACGTCTCCCGCTACATCCAGAGTAAGTACATTCGTTTCGGTATCATTATTAATTCTAAAAATTCCCGTTTTTACATTAAAGTTGCCGTTTAGAGTGTAATTTGCCAGTAGGGTAAGGGTATTCCCCGAAGCATCAAGATCAACCTCAACATTATTAAACGTCCTATTAGTAGTAAGATTATAACCAGTTCCATAATAAACCACAGTACCGCCAGTGCTTGAATTGAAATTAGATGCATCCCCGATAGGGAAGTTATCAGCGGCTAGTTTTATTTTACCGGTTGATTGTCCTATAATAGCATTAAAAGAACTGGGTGAAGTGGTACCAAAATCAATGGTACCATTCTGAACATCAATTGACCCTGCGGCTACCGATGTGGAAACAGTAACGGTTTTTGAATTCACTATAACTACTCGATCTAAAGAGCCCGGAATTTCACTTGCAGGATTGTTGGGATAATCGGGGTTTAAGCTCCATGTATTAAAATCGCTCCACAAACCATCGTTGTATGAATACCAAGTTCTAACATCCTCGCTCGATTCAGCAATTGTATAATAACCACTTAAGAAGTTTGCGCTAGAAATATTAAACCAAACCTTATTGTCATTAACAATACCAACACCTCCAGATACAACTCCAAATGTTCCTGTGGTAGCAGAACGGTATAGAAGATAGTATTTTTTTGTTAAATTGGGTGTAATGCCTGTTCCCCAAAAATTAAAACCAATACTAATATCGGTTGTTCCAGCATCAATTGTACCATTTTGAATTCGCTCAATGTAATATACCCTTGCCCAACGGTTGGTTAATGTAATTGGACTTATATCGGGTAAATCGGAATTGTCGATGCCATGAGGGGTACCGTTATGAGCTGCAAAAACAAACTCATTTGTTTCGTTCAATGAGTTGTTGTACTCCTGTAATAAAAGATTCCCTTTGCAGGAAGGATCAGTAACGGAATGCTTTGTCGCTCCATCGGTTGTACCAATCCCAATAAGATCAATGATGTAGCCATTGGCGTTACTATAATAGTTAGTTCCATCGTCAAGATTAATAGCATACTTTGTGGAAAGATTTGTGTTAAGAATAACTTGCTGGGCTGCATTTAAGGCATTCGTGTAAAATATTACTTCAGCAATATCGACGTTATAGTAAGTCCCATTTCTACTTGCCAAGCCAGCACCTGGATAGCTTAATAGCTGGGTGGGGTTATTGATATTCCCCCTTTCCTGTCCGTTCTGAAACAATCTTCGTTGGGGTGCCGCTTCGTTTGAAGCTAAACGATTGGTAAATATTCCAAAACTGTTTACCCCACTCCCTGCGCCACCATTTACTGTTGTCCATATATCATTGCCCCAATGATTGCAAAGAAATTTATCTGCATTGTCTTGCCAACCAATATGCATGTTACGGTTTGCAGAAGTTGACGTCCCCCCCACAAATAGCTGATAGCCATTTGTTCGGCGTGCAGCCACAAAGGTTGCGGTTAAATCTGTACCAACCAAAATACTTCCATCAAAATTTAGAATATTATTGTTAGATGCATCAAACGAAATTGCTGGGAACCCATTCAGGTAATTGATCTTGAATATAGGCCTTTGGCCAGCCGATGGTGCCGTGGCATGGTTACTATTGCCCGAAATATCTGTCCAGGTATCTACAAAGTCATTATTGTTCAAACCCAAGGTTGAGGCATCGAGCCACATTACCACTTTGGGTTGTTCATTTGATCCATTTGCATTTCCAATGCCAGCAGGGCTGTACTGCGAAAAAACAGTATAACTACTACCGCTCAGTATTACTATAAATAATAAACGGTATAGGTATTTACTTCTCATAGGGCATATGATTTAACCTCTTATAAACTTAAAAAAATTACTCAATATTAAAAATACACAATTATTAAACCAATTTTTATATTATGTTCATTATCTTATATATAGTTTTATGTAAGGTTTGATTTTTGTCCGCAATTGGTTTTTTAAATATGCAACCGCTAGGCCGATTACCAAGCTTGCCTCACGTTTTAAGAATTTAAACGAAATGAGCTATAGGATAATTGATCCAACAATAAATACCAAAGGGAACAGGTTTCTGCCCGTTAGGCATTATGAACAATACAGAGGTAGTTTCACACGCATCGCCCTGTAACGAACAATCGATTTGCATTGAACAAATTTAAGGGCTCAATGGCTTCATCAAAAATATAAAATATACAAGACCTAAAACCACATGCAGAAATAGTTAATGGCCAGCTCAAAGTCTCCTAAAACCATGAATTTATGGTTCTTAGAACAAAAAAACCCGATTTTACGGGGATTTTTTGATAGAAAAACGATTCAAAAACTATTTTTTAGTTTTAATAAACCACAGAATTACTAAAACACAATAAAATATATTTACTAACCATCAAAATGTTTACTTTAATGTAAGTTCGGCATACCCTATCATATAGCCGTCCATGTACAGGGTTATTTTATAAACACCCTTAGCCAGTTCTCCATTGTTATCAAAAAAGATACACATTTCAACATCCTTGTTCTGGTAATCAACTTCGCGGGTAGCTGAGTAAACAATCTTTTCTCCCTCAAAATCAAAAAGGTCGGTTTCCGATTTGGCCAGAACAAAGTCGTCGGGTCCAACAATACGCATGTAAACATTACGTAGTCCTGGTTTAGCTATTGCATTCTCGTTGAGTGTAAAGCAGGTGCGGAACTTAGCCGTACGGCTGGCTCGTGTTACCTCTTTCCCCCTGCGATTTAAAGCGGATGCTGTTACGGCACGTGCTTTAACAATTGAACCCTTAGCCACCTGGGTGTTCAGCTCCTCGGTTTTTTGCTCCAGCTCCTGAACAGTTTTTTTTGCTGTAGCGGCCTCTTCCTTAACCTTAATGTTTTCAGCAATTAGCTGCTGGTTAAGGGTGTTCAACGAATCGATTTCCCTAACCATATTTTTCATTATAGCCCTGAGCGTTCCAAGCTCCTTTTGGTATTCCTTTATTTTAGCATAGCTAACCCGTTTAACATTTTGCAGCTCTGCATAGAGCTTCTGTGCTCTCTGCTGTTCTTTTTGAAGTTTCAGGTTTAGTGTATCGTTATCGGTTTCTAACTCTTTGTAGTCGTTCATCAGGTTAAGTAAATTGTTGCTTAGCGAGTCTTTCTCAGCCAACAGTATGGCTTCCGTTTCCTTGGCTTGTTGCTTTTGCTGGTAGTAAACATAAGAAAGCCCGGCTATAACAACCAACAGAATTACAATGAGTACGGTTAGAAACGATACTGCTTTAGATGATTTTGTACTTTCCATATTTTTTAGTGTTTGGTTACTACAAAGTTAACGGTTATTTGAATCGGTTAGTGTGAGATTTTGAAAAACCTCTTCGAGTTGAAGCGTCCTTCTTTGAAGCGTAAGCAGCGTTAGCCCATTTCCCTTGGCCAGGTTGAACAACTTGGGTCTGATATCGGAATGGGAATTAGCCATAACCAAAAAGGTATTGTTGCCCAATGGCGAAAACGAATTAATTTCCAATACCATATTAAAAATATTTGGGTTGATGGGTTCCAAAAATTCTACGAGAATGTTTTGTGTAGAGGAAGAAGCCATCAACTTTACCTCGGCAGTTGGGGCATCTGCTACAATGTTTCCCTTATTTATAATGATTACTCTGTCGCAAATTGCTTCAACCTCTTGCATGATATGGGTTGATAGTATAACCGTTTTATTTAGGCCTACATCGGATATCAAGTTGCGTATCTCAATAATCTGGTTGGGATCTAAACCGCTTGTTGGCTCATCGAGTATAAGAACGGAAGGATTGTGAATGAGCGCTTGCGCCAGTCCAACCCGCTGGCGGTATCCCTTCGACAGGCTACCAATTCGTTTGTTTTGTTCATTTCCGATACCCGTTATGTCCACAACCTCACGAACCCTTTTTACCGAATTCGAGCCAAGTTTATATATCCCAGCAACCCAAAGTAGGTATTCCTTAACATACATGTCAGCGTAAAGGGGATTGTTCTCAGGGAGGTAGCCGATATCGCGCCTAATGTCATACTCTGGACTAAGAACATTTATCCCATTAACCAATGCAGTACCTTCATCGGGTGTTAGATAACCGGTTATAATTTTCATCAGGGTTGATTTTCCCGCACCATTTGGGCCTAATAGACCTACCACCTGGCCCTGCTTAACATCAAACGAAACCCTGTTCAATGCTACCTGTTTACCAAAACGCTTAGTTATGCTACTAATGGATAGCGACATACTTTTTGTGTATTATGTTCACAAACTTAAGAATTTTTCTGTTAACCAATTGCAAACGAGTTATTATCGGTTTTTAGGTTATGATAACCCTCATTACGTTTTTGGAAAACAATGTAATCCATTCGAAGTTGATTTTGAAACCGGTGCAAGGCCGATTAACCTATTTCAATTAAAGTTATTAATTCCAAAACGATTAACCAAACCCTAGCCCACAAGCTACTTGTTGGGTTTATCTAGTGTAAAACTAAATGTAGTACCCTGATTCAGATTGCTGCGAACTCCAATAACCTGCTTGTGCCCCTCAATGATGTGTTTTACAATGGCCAAACCCAAACCAGTTCCCCCCTGCTCGCGCGAACGGCTCTTATCAACCCTGTAAAACCTTTCAAAAATACGGGGTAAATCTTTCTGGTCGATACCTATACCATTGTCGTTAACATCAACCTGTATGCGGTGACCAATATCGGTAAGCGAAATCAGAGTGGTACCGTTTTCTCTGCCGTAGTTTATTGAGTTGATTATCAAATTATAAAGTACCTGTGATATTCGTTTTTTATCGGCGTAAACCCAAACGGGTTTTATATACTCCCTATCGAGTTTAAGCGTGATTTTTCGAGCACGGGCTCTTTGTTCCAAAGCCTCAAAAGTTTCCTCTACTAGACCTACAATATTGAATTTGTCCATGTTTAGCTCCAGCTCTCCGGCCTCAAGCTTGGTTATTACCTCAAGGTCTTCGACAATCCCAATTAATCGGTTGATACTCTTTTCGGTACGCTCAAGGTAGCGGCGGTTAATGGTAGAATCTTCTAGCCCCCCATCGAGCAGGGTTAGCACGTAGCCCTGAATGTTGAAAATAGGTGTTTTTAGCTCATGCGATACGTTTCCAAGAAACTCCTTTCGGTAACGTTCCATCTGCTTAAGCCTATCAATTTCGTCGGCTTTGGCATCAGCCCAAACCTGTAAATCGTACTGTAGGCGATTCATCAAATGGTTCTGGTCAATCTCATCAATTAAATCGGCATTGGTTGCATTAACACCGTAAAGAGTTTTATAGAGCGGCTTAATTTTTATGGTAACAAAAAGGTTTACCAACAGCAAGCTGCAAAGAAAGGTTGTGGTAAAAATAAACAGCACAAAGGCTATAAGCAAAAGTATTGTTGAGTTGCTGCTAAAAAAAGTTAAAACAACGCCCCCTCCACCTGCCAATACCGATACCAGTAGGGCAAGCAGCAGCGATAGCACACGGGGAGTATCAACCAATTTTTCAATTTTCATTAGCGGCTATTTACCAGTAAGGCGATTCAGCTGACCAGAGGCCAAATATTGGTTAAGAATCTTGGTTATGTACTTGCCCACAATATCGAACTCCAAGTTAACCACCGTTCCCTTCACAATTTGATGAAAATTGGTGTGCTCATAGGTGTAGGGAATAATTGCTACCTGAAATGAGTTCTCGCGCGAGTTCACAACGGTTAGGCTAACCCCATTAACCGCTATTGAACCCTTTTCAACAGTAATGTTACCCTTCGATGAATCATACTCAAAGGTGAAGTACCAGCTGCCATCGGCTTCCTGCACACCGGTACATACAGCGGTTTGGTCAACATGTCCTTGAACCAAATGACCGTCGATCAGGCTATCGATTTTCATGCTGCGCTCCACGTTTACCTTATCGCCCACCTTTAAAAGTCCAAGGTTCGATTTTTCAAGTGTCTCCTTGATGGCGGTAACAGTGTAGGTTTTATCGTCCTTTCGGACAACCGTAAGGCAAACGCCATTGTGCGATACGCTCTGGTCTATCTTTAGGCCCTTGACAAACGAGCACGAAAGGGTAATGTGCAGATTTTCTTTTTCGCGTTCCAGTGCAACTACGGTTGCGGGTTCCTCAACTATTCCTGAAAACATATGCTTGCTTTTTGATTACTTGCAAATATAGCTCGATGTTTATAAATACCGATTAGGGATTGCTTCCACCCAGCAGCAGGCTTACCACCACATTGGCTTGCATGGCGGCACAAATGCCCACACGCGGGGAGAGAGGCGGCAGCTCATCGGAAATCTCCGAAACGCCATCGCCACAAATGTAGAGCTTTCCAAGTTCTCTCACCTGCATGGAATTGGAGCTGCCCCATCCAGCCATACCGTTTCCCATAACCAGCGGCACATTGGGAAAATTTGTCTGAAACACCTCGGCAATAACCTCCTTCATTTCGGCACGGTCAAAAGCCTCAACCATAACATCAACATTGGCAAATAAATTATTGATACTTTGGACATCGAGCCGGAGAATATGTCCCTCGTACTGCAATTCCGGATTAATAGCCAAAAGGTTTGTGCGTAGGGCATCAACCTTTGGCAGACCAATTTGATGCTGAAAGTAAAATTGGCGGTTAAGATTGCTTTCCTGAACCACATCAAAATCAGCAATAATAATTTTTCCAATACCCACACGAGTCAGATGCATGGCAATATTACTGCCCAAACCTCCAGCTCCCGCTATTCCTACGGTAACCCGATTAAGGGTATTTTTAATCTGTTCAAAGGTCATAGCTGTGTGCTAAATAAAACCATACTACTCCGATTTATTTTCATTGAAATAAATATCTATAAGTTTTTGTGCCGCGGCAAACGAACTGATGTGATTTTGGGTAACTTCATGTTCTACCCATTTTAGCATCTCGTTAATGGAGCTGCTATGGTAAAAACGGTTTTTAAGCTCCTCATTAATGGTTTCATACATCCAATACTTGGCCTGTTGGCTGCGACGGCGGTTGAAGTAGCCGTTTGATTTGGTAAAGTTCATGTAGCGGTTTATGGTTTCCCATATTTCCTGTATTCCGGCTTTTGTAACCGATGAACAGGTAACCGCCAGGGGTGTCCAGCCCGATTCAGCAGCAGGGAAGAGATGAAAGGCGTTTTGATACTCGGCTTGGGCCAGTCGCGCCTTTTCCACATTGTTCCCGTCGGCCTTGGTAATGGCAATCATATCGGCCATTTCCATAATGCCGCGTTTTATGCCCTGAAGTTCATCGCCGGCACCGGCCAGCATGAGAAGAAGGAAAAAATCGACCATGGAGTGGACGGCAACCTCGCTTTGACCTACACCAACGGTTTCAATAAAAATGGTATCGAAGCCAGCGGCCTCACAAAGGATAATGGTTTCGCGGGTTTTGCGTGCAACCCCGCCCAGCGATCCTGCCGAGGGCGAGGGGCGAATAAATGCTTTGGGGTCGGCACTTAACGTTTCCATGCGGGTTTTATCGCCCAGAATGCTTCCCTTGCTCCTCTCGCTGCTGGGATCAACCGCCAGCACCGCAAGGCGATGCCCCTGTGAGGTAATGGTGCTTCCCAGTGCCTCAATAAAGGTACTTTTACCAACCCCCGGAACTCCTGTAATACCAATTCTAACAGATTTCCCTGAATGGGGGAGGCAGCGCTCCACCAACTCCCTTGCCTGCTCCTGATGGTTAGCCAAAGAACTCTCAATAAGTGTAATGGCCTGGCTTAAAATGGTTATGTTACCAGACAGAATACCATCCAGATACTCCTCTACGCTAAGTAATTGGCGTTTTTTTGCCTTAAATCGTTTAATGGCGTTCTCATTAACAATAGGAGGTTGCTCTATTCCAGGATTTACAATTAGTGCGCTCTTATCGTTCTTTTTGGCCTTGTCCATGTCAGAGGCAATTAATTCACTTTGCGAATTTATCTAAACTTATCAGTAAAACCTAACAAAACAGGAATAGGTTAAAATTAACCTGCAGAACCGGTTTATTCCTATTTTTGAACTACATAGGCCTTTTCTTTATCTTTTTTTTGTAGCTTTGATGCGAAAACCATTTTTTATGCAGAGAGTTGCAGTTGATTTTGACGGAACCATTGTTGAAAACAAATATCCACAAATTGGTGAACCCCTCCTGTTTGCTTTTGAAACACTTCAAGAGCTCCAAAAAAGAGGGTTTATTCTGATTTTATGGACGGTGCGGTCGGGTCAGCTGCTCGATGAAGCTGTAGCGTTTTGCCTTATGAATGGCATTGAATTTTATGCGGTTAACCGAAACCACCCCGAGGAGCACGACTGCGATTATTTTTCGCGAAAGTTGGATGTAGATGTTTACATCGACGACCGGAATCTTGGCGGTTTTCCAGGATGGGAAGCTGCCTTCCAAATGCTTTGCCCCGATGAGCCCCTAACCGCTGTTCAAAAAAGAGTACTCAAAAACTACCGTAAGAAAAGCCTTATCAAACGTATTTTTGGAAAATAAAAGTTACTTATACCATGCGTCTATACTCAGTTTTGTTGATTCTGATACTTTCAGTATCGTGTACCGATGGTCTCCGCAACCAGCAGCCCAATGCTGCAACTAAACCTGCCGATAAGCCACTTTCTCTCATTCGTTTTGATAAACCTGTAGGAGGTAGCCTGTTTACTGCAGGCGACGCAGTTGAGGTAAAAATTGCCTACACCGATACCATTAAGCCCGACTCCGTGGTGCTTTTTCAAAATAGGATCCGCTGGAAGCAATTACAAGAAAACGATTTTACAATTTATACCGATAAAAATAGGCCCGGATCACTACAACTTAATGCTGTGGCTTGGAAAAACGGACAGCGCCAAACGGCTTCCGCTACCATTCGCCTTAAATCAAATGTTGCACCTACTGAGTTTGGATACCGCATAGTCAAATCATATCCACACGATAAAGAGGCCTATACACAAGGATTGTTTTACCATGACGGATTTTTATATGAGGGAACCGGACGGCAGGGTTCATCGAGCCTGAGAAAGGTAGAACTCGAAAGCGGAAAGGTGCTGCAAAGCATCAACATAAGCTATGATTACTTTGGCGAGGGCATTACCCTGCTCAACGGGAAAATTTATCAGCTTACCTGGACCACAGGTATTGGTTTTGTTTATGACACCAAAACCTTTAAAAACCTTAACACTTTTGGATACTCAACTCAAGGCTGGGGATTGACCACTAACGGCACGGAACTTGTTATGAGTGATGGCTCAAATACGCTTTACTTTATGGAGCCCAATGGCTTTAGCGAAGTACGTAGGGTTGAGGTTTACGATAACAATGGTCCGGTCAAAATGCTCAACGAATTGGAGCTCATCAATGGTAAAATATACGCGAACATCTACCTAACCAATAGAATAGCCATAATTAATCCCGAAAATGGAATTGTTGAAGGGATAGCCGATTTGACCGGGATATTAAAGCCATCCGACACCTATGGCGGCGAAGATGTTCTGAATGGAATAGCTTACGATAGCCAAAACAATAGAATTTTTGTAACAGGTAAACTTTGGTCAAAACTTTACTGGATTGAGCTAAAGAAAAAGTAATGGAGCTACGTACCGAATCCGATTACCTGGGAACCCTTCAGCTCCCCGCCGATGCTCTTTATGGTATCCATTCGGCAAGGGCTAGGGAAAATTTCCCCGATACCACAGCTTTCCATCGGGAATGGTATCAGGCCATGGGATTGGTTAAACAAGCCTGCTACTTAACCTATGCTGATATGGTTGAGGCGCTACGCGCTGAAAATCTTTTGAATACAACGTCGATTAATATTATCCCTGAAGATATAGTCAAAACATTAATTACGGTTTCCGGCGAAGTTCACGAGGGCAAATACTTCGACAACTTTATAGTTCCAGCCATACAGGGAGGTGCAGGAACTAGCATCAACATGAATGTTAATGAAATTATTGCCAACGCAACGCTACTGATGCTGGGATATAAACTCGGCAGCTACAATTTGGTTGACCCCATTGAGCAAGCCAACGTTTTCCAAAGCACCAACGACGTTGTGCCCACAGCCCTCAGGGTTGCCGTAGTTGGCCTGCTCACCTTGCTCGAGGAGCAAATAAACAACACCCGACAGACAATTGAGCAATTGGAAAAATCCCACCGTAACTCGTTGCGAATAGGCTATACTCAATTACAAGCAGCTGTCCCCTCCTCATACGGACAGCTATTCAGCACCTACAGCGAGGCCCTCTCTCGCGACTGGTGGCGGGTGTCAAAATGCTTTGAGCGTATTAAGGTAGTTAACCTGGGCGGAGGAGCCATAGGTACCGGAGTGGGAACCCCGCGTTACTTTGTAATGGAAGCGGTTAAGCACCTGCAACGCCTAACGGGTTCCCCTTTTACCCGTAGCGAAAACCTTAACGATGCCACCGCCAACCTTGACCCGTTTGTAGAGGTGCACGCCATTTTAAAGGCACATGCTGTTAACCTGGAAAAGATGGCTGCTGACATCAGGTTGCTTGCCTCCGATGTGGCGGGTAACGCAATAGAAATACCTAAACGGCAAGTGGGTAGTTCCATCATGCCAGGCAAGGTTAACCCAGTTATTACCGAATTTACCATTAGCGCGGTTCACCGCGTTTATACCAACGACATGCTCGTTTCGAACCTGGCCGGACAGGGCGCCTTGGACCTAAACGCCTACCTACCAACAATCGGCCATGCCATTATCGATTCGGTAAAACTGCTAATAGCTGCCAACCAGTCCCTTACCCGTTTCTTGCTTAATGGAATTCAGGTTGATACCGAAAAATCGGAGCAAGCGCTGCTGCGCAATCCTTCTATCACTACAGCTTTGCTACCCATTATTGGCTTTAACCGTGCAGCGCAATTGGCTAAGGAGATGCGCTCAAAAAACATCGATATTTTTGAGGCTAACCAAAATCTTGAGATGGTTCCCCATGATAAACTATTAGAATTGATTAAACCCCAAAGCCTGCTTAGGCTTGGTTTCTCATTCCGCGATTCAATAAGCAAGTAATTAAAAATCACTGTAAATGACGACTAAACGATGGATTGAATACACTGCCGTGCTGGCAATAGGTGTAATCCTTACCTATTTTTTTGCTGGGGATGTTGTGAAGAATATCAACCACCGCTACTTTGCCCAGAATGGCGATGGGGCTAAGGATTACTACGCCACATTCTACCACATTAAGCACGATAAGGAATACCTTCGCTCCAATGCAATGAATTACCCTTTTGGTGAGAGCATCTTCTTCGCTGGTTCTCAACCTATTGTAAGCAACACCATTAAGTTTTTCTCGCATAACATCTACGATATTAGCACATACACTGTTGCCATACATAACTTACTGATACTTATAGGTATTGCTTTAACCGTATTGGTTATATTTTTAATATTTAGGCATCTAAAACTCCCTATTTGGTATTCGTTACCGCTAGCAGTGGGGTTAACCTTTCTATCGCCACAAATTGACCGAATTGGTGGGCATTTTGCTCTTAGCTACACACTGGTACTGCCCCTTTTTATTCTGCTTATTTTAAAATTTGCTCAAAAGAAAACCCTAACAAAATCAGCATTAATTCTTTTAATTAGCCTCTGGGCTTCAATTACCCATGGTTACTTTTTTACTTTTTACATGGTGATGTTTATAGCCTTCTGGTTATGGCAAAAGCCATGGAGCAAAAATTTTGATTGGAGTAGTAACTGGTTGCATATGGTGCTACAAATTGTTATCCCACTGATTGTTGTTCCTACGCTCCTACTCTATACCGAACATGTTGAAGACCGAACCACCTGGCCGTGGGGATTTTTATTTTACCGTGCCTATCCGGAGTCGATTTTTCTTTCGCCCGGCCGACCATACTGGAGCTGGTTGAACAATGTTGTTAAAATTAGAACCCTACAATGGGAGGGAATTGCTTATGTTGGGTTGGTTTCGGCAATAGGATTTTTCGTCCTTTTTTATAAATCGATACAAAGCGCAATAAAGCGTCGCTGGGCCGATGCTTACGCCGTAACCAATTTGCCTATCATTAACCACCTATTCTGGTTATCGTTTCTACTCCTGCTGTTTTCGTTTGGCAATCCCTTTATTTTTTTTAAGTTCGAGTTTCTGCTCGAGTACCTTGGTCCCATTCGTCAATTCAGGGGTATTGGCCGTTTTGCATGGCTCTTCTTCTATATGACAAACATTGTTGTTTTCTACCAAATATGGCAAAAAGTGTCCTCTTTAAAAAAAGCTTACCTGCTGATAGCAATTTCAGCCCTTGCCATTTTAGGATACGATGCGTGGTTCCATAGCAAATCGCAGAAATACTATATCAACAACAGCCTGCCCGAACTCGATTATGCCTTTCATAGTAGGCAAAAACCAAATATCAATATAGATGACTTTCAATGTATTATGCCCATCCCCTTTTTTAGCGTAGGAAGCGAAAACTACTGGCATGAGTCGGCATGTTTTGGTTCGATGGTTAAAATGTATGCCCTATCGCAACTTACGGGATTACCACTGAATGCCACCTATACCAGTCGCTCATCGGTTTGGCGGTGCATCGAGAACCTGAACCTGATAATGGAGCCGCTTGAACCCTTTCCGGTATTAAAATACTACAACAGCAATAAGGATATTCTAATCTACGTTGACCCATTGTGTGAAAACCTGAGCGAAAATGAGAAAAGAATTGTGGATATGTCAGCATTAGTTGATACGCTATGGGGATACAAAATGCGTAGGCTCAAGTTTGATGACCTGAGAAGCCTTTCTGAAAGGTATGTTCAAGAGCTTCAATGCAAAAGCCAATCGGCAGAAACAGCAAATGCATCAACCTACTACTTCATCGGATTCGACAATCAAAACTCAGAAAAATCTTTTTTGGGTAACGGTTCTCTTCTACTGAACAAAAAGGGCTATACCAATCTATACTATAACCGAATGCCCAATTCTGTTTCCAATGAGGTGCTGCTATCCTTTTGGGTGAGCAATATGAAACAGGATATAGTTCCCCGCAATCGAGTAGAGATTGTTACCGGGGCGCAGGAGGGCAAATGGGAAACCTGGCAATCGTTTGGATTTATGGAAAAAACGAAAGCGTTCAAGGGCGATTGGGCCTTAGTAGAGTTCCCCCTAAAACTTAACAAACCCGATGATTTTATTTGCATTTCGGTTGCCCCGCTGCTTGCCAAAAGTGGGAACACTTACATCGATAATGTGCTGCTACGTCCTATAGATTCGAATGTTACTTTAAATACAGATAATTGGGTTACTTTCAATAACCGGCCATTGCCAAGATAGGTAGAGAGGGTCAAAACCGAAGTCTAATCATTCCCTTTACTTCGCTGCTAGTGCTTCCTGTGGTTTGTTCGGGTCCAGAACCTATTCCATCGAGCAGGCTATAACGGGTTAGGCTGTACCTTAGCCATAGATCAATGTTCCGTCGGAATTGAATCTTTAACAAAGACATAAGCCTTGTTCCATTGGAGTAGTATGCCGGAACAGTAAAGGAGTAGAGCATATCGTTCTCATAGGCGTAAACACGTGTATCCCACGATTGGGTATCGAAAATGGCAAAACGCAGATAAATTGAAATAGGATAGCCTTCGGGTTTAAAGGCTAGATCCTGAGCAATTAGGTATCCCCTTTCGTAGTTCTCCAAGCTATCGGTACGGTAAAAACTCATTTCCATTGTAGTTTTCAACTGAATGGTGCCGACTTGGTAGCTGAACTGACCACGAAGGTTCTGCCTAAACTGGTTGATTACTGTAACAATAGGAGTATTGCTGCCTGTAACATTTCGTTCTGCTTGTTTGTACCGGTAACGCACCATGCCCTGCAGGTTACGGCCGAGTACATGTTCCGATTGAAACATCACCTCGCGGCCAACTGAGGGGGAGTAGACACCATAGCGCATCCAGGGAAAACGAAACAGGTCAAGATATCCCGATGCTCTCCAACCCTTTGCCACCAACACGTTGAGCCCGGTTAGCAATCCCTCTTCATTAGATGTACCTGAACCCTCTGCAAGCCCAGCAGTGTATCGGTTTTCATAATATTTGCTGTAGCTACGACCCAACAGCGAAACCTGAACGGTATTGCTTAACTTTAAATCGCTGCCTAATAGAATAGCTGAGCTGCTCGAAATTAAATCGGCTCCGATTTCACCAAAAAAGTGATAGCATTTATAGTAATACTCCCAAGCCAAACCCAACCTTGAGGTTCGTGTAGCAACTGGGGCTAACCTGTATATTGGCAAGTTGACAGCATAGTTGCCCGCAATTGAATCAAAAACAAAAGTGGCAGCAGCCCTTAAACGTCTATGGTTAAGGGTAATATTTCCCCCTATCACAAGTTCAGGTAGGGTTTTACGATTGGAACTTTCCGAGAAGTTTCGATGGTATCCTGTTTCTGGTAATGAGCTGAAGTAGGTATTGTTGGTGCTTACTGTATCGGAAATATTGGCATCTATCCTTTGGTACGAGCCAAATAGGCTAAAATCGAATTTCCCAATTTCAACCGTTGCTCCTACTCCCTGGAGAAACAACGACTCGTAAGCCGATGTATGCGGAGCCAGACCACGTCCGCGCCTATGCGCACCATAAATACTCGACAACTTGCCAAAAGTGAGGCTGTTCCAGAAGGTTAAACCTTGCCCGAATTCAGCCCGATAATCACCAACAACAAGCCGTTTTATCATTCCAATATCGTTTACCATGATGTAGCCCGAAAAGTAATCGATGCCTAAGGGAAATGTTCCGTCGAAGAATGGCTCACCGGCATCCTTTTCGGTATTTATGCCCACCTGAAGTTTTGCTGCCCTATACCGATAGCGTGTGTTTACTGCCAATTTGCTGCCCTTGTAGCGTGAAATTTCAGAATACTGACTGCTGTACCCCACCGGTGTTTCCAGCTGCGATTTCAATCTTGCAACCCATTCGCTTTGCCCCCCGGTAATATCAGCAGGTGTAATCAGTTGCTCCGGTTCTCCCGCAACCACAAAGGGCATTAGATGCTCAACATCAATTATATCAAAACCGGGGACCAGTTGCAACTCGTAAACGCTCATTATTTTCCCGGTTGAATCGCGGTAGCTCAACAGGCTATTAATTTGAAATTCGGAAAGAAAGAAAAGTTTTTGTAATGATTCTTCGCTTACAGTATTCAGATTCAATGGTTTTTCGCTCAGCAGCAAGAGGTCATCAACTAATTCGGATAGGTCCTGCTCGGAATCAAGATTTGCTGCATACTCCTCAACAATATTATCAACCAGTTGCTGAACATCCGGCACCTGTTGCGATAATATAGCCGGGCTGCATAGAATTAGTGTCAAAAGTATTAGTATAGCAATAGGTCTCATTACTTTTTACCGGATGTTTTTGAAAAAGCGTACGAAACCGAAAGTTTTGGAGTAAATCCTAAACGCTGGTGGTGGCTCAATCCAAAATCGATTATAAATGTTTTAAGCGGAAAACCCACTCCAACCGTAAAACCCTCAGGCCTTTCCGATGAGTATCCCAATCGTAGTGCGGCTTTTTGGTTTGCATTCATTTCCAAACCAATGCGTGCTGCTGGTTTTCGTTGTGTATCATCATCAACCTGAATGGTTAACATAACATAACGCGAAGGGTAATAGATAAGGGCAACCCCCATCAGCGATGTTAAGTTGCCCACATCTCCAAGGGTTGAACCCGTAGGGTTATAGGCGTATACTGCAATGGTAAACCTTTCGGCTGGATGGTACTGAATGCCTGCTTCTGCTGTTACTGCCTGGGCGTTAAGGTAGTCTCCGGTTATCTGCATACGTGTGTATGCTACCGATACACCGGCACTTAAGCCCTTGGCCAGAAACATTCCATAGCCCAGACCAGCACCTATTAAGCTATATCCCGTAAAGCCAAAGTGTGAAAAAGTAAGCCCCAACGTACCGGGTTTAACCGGTAGGGCTGCACCAATCATGCTAGTGCCCAACTCGCTTAGCATGAAACGGTTTTCGTAATGGACACCCATTTCCAATTGTTCCCTATATGCCAATCCTGCCTGATTGCCAAGAGCCGACCAGAAATCGGTACCGGCTAACCAACTTCCGCCTAGTGCAGAACCTGCACCACTAATGGGTCTTTCTAAAAACTGTGCGCTTACATTCAAACCACATGGTTGCAATGCGAAAACCAATAGTATTGTACCTATTCGCATATTTTTAATCACTTGCTACCAGCAAGTTAATCAATATTGAGAACTATATCAAGAGGAAAATCAAAAACGTACCAAACGTATGGCTACGATATGTAAAATTAACCTTACCTTTGTATGTTATTAACGAATAGGAACCATGAAACAGGTTAAGTTGAAGGACAAGGAATTCAAGCGCACCTATCCTGAGAATGCGATTCAAAGCGATATCGATATACTGGCATCAAAAATTAATCACGATTATGCCAAAAGCCCAGAACCCATTTTGTTTTTAAGCGTGCTGAATGGTTCCTTTATGTTTACAGCCGATTTGCTCAAGCGCATCACTTTCCCTTGTGAGGTATCGTTTATTAAACTTTCTTCCTATCAGGGAACCACTACAACTGGTGTGGTAACCGAGGTTATTGGATTATCCGAAGACATTACGGGTCGTACCGTTATTATCCTTGAAGATATTGTAGATACAGGTATAACCCTTGGTAAGCTCAACAAAGCTTTGCGTAAACTTAACCCGCGGGAAATCAGGGTGGCATCGTTACTATTTAAGCCTGATGCTTACAAGGGTTCAATTAAAATCGACTATATTGGCCGTAGCATACCTAATGAGTTTATTGTTGGATACGGCCTCGATTACGATGGATTAGGCCGAAATCTTCCTGATATATATACACTTATTAAATAGACACTCATCAACCCACCGTAAAGGTGGGTTTTTATTTCTCATTTTTTAATATTTTTAATTCTGGATAACTTACATACAAATAGCATATATTTGGAAAACGATATAATATTAATAAAGAATAAATGGACACACTTGTAAACAGCCATTTTATTGTTCCGTTTCTTATAGCGATGTTTTTGGCCATCAATATGGGTGGGAGCGGAACCGGACCAGCCTTTTCGGTTGCGTACGGGGCAAATGTTTTAAAAAAATCCTCAATTCCCGCATTGTTTGGGTTAATGGTTTTTCTGGGTGCAATAATTGCCGGTAAGACAACGGCTAATACTATAGGGCGAGGACTAATAAACCCTGAACTAATGAACTATGCGCAGGTGTCCATAATACTTTTTTCAATATCCATTTCATTACTGGTGGCCAACCTATTTGGAATACCCCAGTCAACCAGCCAATCAAGTGTACTTGCAGTGATTGGTGCAGGCATATACTTTCACGAATACAATGCCCAGAAACTATTTACCGATATCATACCAACATGGTTTATTCTACCATTGATTTCGTTTGCATTATGCTGGTTAATAGGGATGTACATATACAAACCCATCCGACGAATGGGTTATACCATATCGAGCCGCATAAACGACCACTACATGCTCCGGGGTGCCATTGTTTTTTCATCGCTTTATGTGGCATTTTCAATTGGTACCAACAATGTGGCCAATGCTAGCGGACCTCTTGCTGCAATGACCATGAATGAAATGGGAATAGTTAACCATAGTGGCCGATTGCTTATTTTAATCATGATTATGTCAACCATGATTGTGGCTCCCAATTTCGGCATTGGTAGTTCTCTTTTTGGTGAAAAAATCCTTAAAAATACGGGGAAGGAACTCTTCCTTTTTGGACGAATTGAGGCAATAATAATTGCTGTGGTTTCCGCAACATTACTGTTGTTGGCATCAATTTATAAGGGTATTCCAACTTCACTGGTTCAACTGAATGTTGGGGCAATACTGGGAATAGGCGTTGCACGCTTGGGCCCTAAAAATATTTTTAAAAAGACAGCGGTTCGCAAATTCTTTTTGATGTGGTTAATTGCTCCCCTTATTGCTTTTCTGCTATCATGGGTTCTAACCTATTTAGCCGATATCTATGGGTATATTTAAAATCAGTGTCTTAATGAAATCCTTAAAAAATTTTTTAGCATATAAAAAGGTAATGAAGGTAAATGTTAAACACAAAAAAATGCTAATCAATAAAATACTTAATTTATTAATGCATCTGATATTCCTGTAAGTTTCATTTGCAAATATTATAGTCGGATGAATTTTGATTTAATTTGGCTTTATTTAAGATTAATACGGTTTGTATAATTTTATGCATGTTTGTATAGAATAAAGTTTTACGTGTGGGACTCACCAATAGATATGGTCAACTAATTATTAAGGTTTTACTTTTTCAATTTTAACTAAATTTATTAAGCAATTGGCAACCCATGTGATTGATTAATTTAACCTAGATTACGTATCAAGAGATAAAAGTGAAATTGTAAATCTTCCGAAACTATTACATAGCAAGGATTACAGCGATCTTAATTTTGAAAATCTCTAATACTACGCATTAGAAAAAATACTGGTTAAGTTACTGTAGATTATGATTCTTAATTCGCTATTGCGTAATCTGGGTTTAGTCAAAAAATTGTGTTTGTGCTTTTCAAAACAGGGGGTACTTGATTAAAGAAAATTGTTTAGGACTATACCTAATTCAATTTAAAACCTGTAGAAAAGAGTTGTGACGCATTAAATAAACAAATGAGGGAGCATTACTCAAATGCTCCTCTCATTCTATCGAAAAATGAAGTTTTATCGTTTGGGTCAGGTGAAAAGCTGGACGATTTTGCTAAGCGCTCAAAAATGGCTTTTTCTTCGCGACTTAGGTTCTTGGGGATATAAACATTTACTGCCACCAACAAGTCGCCACGCTGGTAGCTGTTTACCTCCGGCAGGCCTTTTCCCCTTAATCGTAGTATCTTACCGGGTTGAGTGCCTGGCTCAATCTTTATTTTAACCTTACCATCAACAGTGGGGACCTCAACCGGAGCACCAAGTATGGCATCGGGAATGCTGATGTTAAGGTTATAAATAAGATCGTTGCCGTCGCGAATAAGCTGGGGATGTTTTTCCTCCTCAATCATCACCAGTAGGTCGCCCGGGATGCCACCCCTGCGTGCAGCATTTCCCTTTCCCTGAACATTGAGCTGCATGCCCTCAGCCACACCTGCTGGGATTTTAACCGTAATCACCTCATCGGCACGAACCACTCCCTCGCCGCCACAGGACATGCATTTGTTGGTTATAACCCTTCCCTCGCCATTGCATGTGGGGCAAGGCGATGTAGTTTGCATTTGTCCGAGCAAAGTATTGGTTACCCGGGTAACATAACCCGATCCGCGGCAAGTTGAACAGGTGCTGTATGATGATCCACTAGCTGCTCCAGTACCCCCACAGGCATCGCAAGTTAGATACTTGTTTACTTTGATTTTTTTCTCCACCCCATTAACTATTTCACTAAGGGTGAGCGTTACCTTAACTCTAAGGTCAGAGCCTCGATTGGCACGCCGAGAAGAGCGGCTGCTACCACCAAAACCACCAAATCCCCCAAAACTGCCAAAATGTCCGCCAAAGATATCTCCAAATTGGGCAAAAATATCATCAATGGTCCAGTCGTGTGAGAACCCACCACTGGCACTATTTCCCATTCCTGCATGACCAAACTGATCGTACCGTGCGCGTTTGTTGTCGTCGCTCAGTACTTCATAGGCCTCTGCTGCCTCCTTAAACATTTCCTCTGCTTCCTTATTGCCGGGATTTTTATCGGGATGGTACTTAATGGCCATTTGGCGGTATGCCTTTTTAATTTCTTCCTTTGTGGCATTCCGCGAAACGCCAAGTATTTCATAGTAGTCCCTTTTTGTTGTCATATTCCTTTATGTTATTCGCCAACCACAACCTTTGAGAAACGCATTACCTTATCATGAAGTAGGTAACCCTTCTGGATAACGTCAACTATTTTACCTTTTTGTTCGTCGTTTTGCACTGGAATCTTGGTAATGGCCTCGTGTAGGTCGGTATCCAGTTCTTTGCCAATAGCATCAATCTCCTTAACACCTTTGGCTTTCAGAAAGTCGTTAAACTTCGATACAATAAGGGAAATACCCTCTTTTACCGAACCCAAATCATTAGCTGTGTCTATGGCTTTTAGAGCGCGGTCCATATCGTCGATAACGGGCAGAAGGTCCTTTAGCATATCCTCCGCAGCATATTTAAGCAATTCGGCCTTTTCTTTGAATGTACGTTTACGGTAATTATCAAATTCAGCCGATAGCCTGAGGTATTTATCCTTCATCTCGGCAAGCTGGGCATTTATCTCAGCTATCGGGTCGCTCTGCGGCTTAACATCTGGTGCTGGGTTTTGCTCATCCGTTTGTTCTTCCTGACTGACAACTGTATCAACATTCTCGTTTTGAGCAATTTTTTGCTCATTTTCTGTAGCTGCTTGCTCTGTAATGTTTTCGGGTTTCTGTTCTTCGTGTTTATGTTTTTTGCTCATAGCTCTTGTTTTTCTTCAAAATATTTACATTAAAGCAATTAAAGGTCATCAAAATTTATTCCAGCTAGTTTTTTTGTCAAAATGTCACAAAATTAGGCATTAATAATGACAGTTTGTTTACTGTTGATGAAGCTCCTCTAATTGCAGTGAAAAGGGTAATAAAAAGTATTTCCCATTGTTAAATTAATGGAAAACACCCCGTGTATTGGAATAAAAAACAGATAGCTAAAACAGTCCGTGGATTTGTGCATCAATCTTATTAATGATAAACCTTAAATCTTCAGGTTTATCTGTAAAGTTGAGGTTATCAACATCAATAATCAACAACTTCCCCAACTTGTAGCCTTCTATCCATGCCTCGTAACGCTCGTTAAGCCGTTGAAGATAGTCCAGACGGATGTTTTTTTCATAATCGCGTCCGCGGCGTTGAATTTGCCTAACAAGTGTAGGAACCGAAGCCCTGAGGTAAATGAGCAAATCAGGCGGTTTAACAAGAGAGGTCATAAGGTTAAAAAGTGAGAGATAGTTATTAAAATCGCGGGTGCTCATGAGTCCCATTTGATGGAGATTGGGCGCAAAAATGTGGGCATCCTCATAGATGGTTCGATCCTGAATTACATCCTCTCCGCTACGATGGATCTCGACAATTTGGCTGAAGCGGCTATTCAGAAAATAAATCTGTAGGTTAAAGCTCCAGCGCTGCATATCCTCATAAAAATCATTTAGGTAGGGGTTATCATCAACATCCTCATACTGAGGTTTCCTCTTGTAGTGTTTGGCCAGCAAACCCGTTAGGGTAGTTTTTCCCGATCCAATATTTCCTGCAATGGCTATGTGCATTTTATTCTAGTTTTTTGGATTTTAAAATACAAAATGTAAATTAAAGATGTAAAAAATTCTCATTGGTTTTATTAAATTTCATCATAAAGTGATGAAATTTAATATATACGAGTTCAATTTCTTCCACCAAGTTGGTGGGTAATGGCTAATAGTTGCTCGATGTATTCGCGAGTATTGGAAAGGCGAGGCACCTTATTCTGCCCGCCCAACTTACCACGCTGGCGCATCCACTCAAAGAAGGTTCCGGGAGCTGCAGCATGAACAATCGGAAAGTCGAGGGTAATATTTTTAGCACGTTTAGCCTCGTAGTCGGAGTTTACGTCACAAAGAGCTTTATCAAGTTCAATGGCAAACTGATTTAGGTCCGATGGTTGTCGCTCAAACTCAATGAGCCATTCGTGGCACCCCTTACGGTCGGCTTCCATAAATACAGGAGCTGCAGTGTAATCGGCCACCATGGCACCAGTAATCCGGCAGGCTTTATCAATAGCCCTTTCAGCGTTGTCTATTATCACCTCTTCACCAAAAACATTGATAAAGTGACGGGTTCTACCCGTAATTTTAATTTTATGGGGAACCCTTGAGGTAAAAGTGATGGTATCACCTATGAGGTATCGCCAAAGTCCAGTGTTGGTTGAAATAACCATGGCATAGTTTTTACCCACCTCAACATCGGCTACGGTAAGCGTCTGTGGGTTTGGCTTTGATAGTTCATCAAGGGGGATAAACTCGTAAAAGATGCCGTAATCGAGCATTAGTAGCATATCGTCGAAGCTAGGGTTGTCTTGGATGGCAAAGAAGCCCTCGCTGGCATTATAGGACTCCATGTAATGCATATTAGAAGAGGGGATTAACTTTTGAAACTGCTCCCGGTAGGGCGTAAAGCTAACTCCACCATGCATAAAAAGTTCCAGTTTAGGCCAAACCTCAAGTAAGTTTCTTTTTCCGGTGTAGGCAAGAATGTGCTTAATCATAACCAGGTTCCACGAGGGAACTCCTGCTATACTGGTTACGTTCTCCTTTATGGTTTCGTGGGTAAGCTGTTCCAACTTTTCCTCCCAGTCGGGGATTAGGGCAACCCTTTGGCTTGGGGTTCGAATAAAATCAACCCACCAGGGCTGATTCTCAATAAGTATAGCCGAGAGGTCTCCGTAGAACGAGTTCATAGAAAAGTTATCGACCTGATGGCTGCCGCCAAGTGTTAATCCCTTACCGCTAAAGAGGTTATTCTCGGGATATAGGTTGGTGTAAATGGCCAGCACATCGCGTGCCCCTCTGAAATGGCAATCCTCCAAAGCATCGTTGCTTACCGGTATAAACTTGCTCTTGCTTTGCGTGGTTCCCGACGATTTGGCAAACCATCGGATTTCGCTAGGCCATAGCAGGCGTTCTTCTCCCTGACGTAACCTTTCAATGTAGGGTTTTAAACCCTCGTAGTCAACAATGGGTACCTTTTGCTGGTATTCCTCAATTGTTTTAATGGAATCAAATCCGTACCTAGTACCATACTCTGTTTTTGAACCCTGTTTAAGCAACGAAATCAGCACATCGCGCTGAACTTCAAAAGGGTATTTCCTGAATAAATCGATGCTGTATAGCCGCTTAGTGTTAACCCACTTAAGAATGGCATTCAGAAAAGGCATTTTTATCTACTTTAAACATCCATTCAAAACTAAACGTTTTTACAATAAACTCCAAACCGGCTATATTTTCACCGTTATCCCAACGCCAAGAATCTCCTTAAACTGAATTCTTGGGCAGCTGGTATCAGTAACACCATCACCATTAGTATCGCAACCAATCTTAACCTTATCATCGTAAATAAGTTGAGTGGTTAGGGTTACATTTATATACCGGTTAACCTTCATAATTAGAAGTGTTTCCCAGTTTACCACAACGTTTTGGGGCTTATCGAGGTAGTTAGAAAAAAGATCGACCTTAGTGGTAAGAGTTAGGTTTTTAAGCCACTCCTTTTGAAAATCGTTTTTGGTATAAACAATACGAACGTAACCACCAAGTTCTTTACGGGTTTGCTCGCCCTTTTTCACCCCAAAGGTACCAGCATTTGATAGCATGGTATCGGCAACTATGGTTAACTTACCAGTAGCAGGGGCAGCAAAGATGCTAAGATTGTTATTGGGCTTAAAATCCATACCCACGGCACCAATTAAATAGGCCGGGGCAAATCGTTCCGATATTTTTATTCGGGTGCTATCGTTCGGATACTTATATCCAGTGGTGAACTGTGTTTTAAAGTTTACCAAAACGGCATAGTAAAGGTTCTTAATAGCCTCGCGACCGTATTTCGACATTAGGTCTATTTTATCATCGGTTTTCTTTAGAAACCGAACACCCTCCTGGTTCAAAATACCATAACCTAAATCAATGGTATTTTCCCACGATGTTTTAGCCGTTTTGTAGCGGACAAAACCACTGAAAACGGTTCCCAGCGCAAAGGAGCTCTGACCTCCGGCAGCCCAGTTTGTGAGTGAGGTTTGGTTTACATTAATACCAAGGGCAAGCCCCTTTTTCCAACCCTCAAGTGTATCGGTTGCAATGGTTTTCAGTTGGTTCTCGGCCTCAGTTACCTGAGATAGCACCATGTAGGGTATTATAGCAATAGTAAATGCTGTTAAAATCTTAATTCTTGTCATATCTTTTAAATTATGAAGGTTTCTTCTAGTTAATAATTATTTTGAAGATCAAAGTACTTTTTGAGAACCAAAAGCGATATGAGTCGCTCACGTCTTTTATTTATAAATTTACTAATAAAATTTTGTGCATTTGCTATAATTGCCTTTACTTTTTCAGGATTTTGACGGTAGTATTGAAGTTTATTCTCAAGGTCACTGAAATCGTCGGCAACCTGAATGTAATGGTAATCGGGAATTAGAGTCCCTTCCATGAACCAGGTTTCGAAACGGGGTTGTGTTGAAACCGCAACAGAGTTCGACGACATAACCCATTTCAAATTGGTAGCCACGTCTACCCCCTCAAGGCATAGAATAAATTTGTACCCTAACTGCTCGGCCATGGTTAGCCATCCCTTTTTCCAACGCGGATCACCGTTCCAATCGTTGGTGTAACCCACATCGCATAGGGGATGATTCCAAAATTTCTGAAGAAAATCGATACGGTTTTGCTTCTGCGCCGATACGTGTCCGCGCCAAACCAGCATATCCTTTTTATCATCGTAGCCCACCGCATCGCTAATAAATTGAAAATGACGATATTTATCTAGGTTGAGCAGTACTGAGTTGGAATTATCTCCTGCAATGGGTCTGCTTTTTACAATTGACGGAACTTCAGGAATATAGGTGATATCCCCAAAAAGCGGCCGTACCTTATACTGCGGATCAAAATATCGCAGGTACTCAAGTGTATCAAAAAAATAGGTGCTTTTGTAATTCTTCAGCTTAAAGTTTTCGATGCTTACGGAATCAGCTGTTTTGTCCAGTGAAAAGGATTCTACCAACTTATTGTAGTAATTTACCCTAAATAGTACCTCTTCGCCTTCTGCTTCTGGATCATTTATAATCTTTGTCAATCGTTTACGGTAAATTTCATAGGGGAAATATGGCATCCATCCGGTTTTAAGATAGTAGAGAAACTTGATCTTTTCGTATCGCCCCAAAGTTTTTTTGCTCAACATTTCTTTTGAATTTGATTTGAGCCAAAACTAAGAAAAAAATTGCTAAGGACTTCTGGCGCTAAACTGAAAATTAAAGATGTTTTTTTAAATGTAAACTATTGTAAATTAAATTTTTTCATGCAAAAACAGAATGTAATCTAATTAATCAATCGTTACGGTCAGATATATGTTGCTCAAAATAAAATTTAAAGATCCTGAAAACATATAATCTTTAAAATCTAAAGTGTAAGTTTGATTTACCCAAACACTCTGCAGCAAACGCAAGTTCGAGTTTTGACCCATTGTTTTAAATTAGACCTGATTTGCTGGCTGCCAATAAATAACTTAAGCACTTAGCTTCCCATTGAAGCACTTGCTGGATGATAACAAAACCCTGCTTGGCTGCTCTCAAATTGGGATATCTTTCGCAAAATTAATTTGTTCCATTACATGCATTTGATGTAATTTTTTAAAAATCCGGATAGAAATTGGCAAAAAAGTAGTAATCTGTAGTACAATAATACTAGTTTTAAAAGAGATTATCTTTACTATTATATTACTATAAAAATCAATTATTATGTCAAAAGAACTATTAATCATCTATTAATACAAAATATTGGTATTTAGTATTCTTTAAAACAATTTTTCTTTCTCACAATAAAAATAAACTAAAGAAAAGCGGTATGGTTATATGCCGATTGCAAAATTGTAAATTATTTAGATGCAAACCTGTTAAAACGGTCAATAAACTTGGACTTTACAACTATGCTGGCAGTTAACCATACCGCAAATTACAAGTTGAGCATGTTAATTTAATAGATTCCCAATTTTAATCCCAAAATAAATCGTTCTAGGTGATAAGGGTCCGTAAATATATGCAGGATCACGGTCAATCCCTTTATCAAAATCATTTTGATATGAATTGAAAATATTTTTTAATCCACCCAAAAATTCTGCCGTAGCACCATTCAATTTTACTTTATAGCTTAGTTTTATGCCAAGATCAAAAAAACTATTAGATTCACGTAATTCGCCATTAGGATTTTCTGTCCCAAAATAGGGGACTAACATGCTTCCTGTATAGTATCCTGTTGTTGAAAGACGGAAATTTTTATTAAAATCCCAGTCAATTGCAAAAAATCCGTATTGATTTGGCGTACGAAAAAACCTCTTTTCATTAAAATCTTCTTGTGGTATTTCAAATTTACTTGTTTGCAAGGTAAAACCTGATGTAAGTGAAAAGTATTTAAGAGGCTTTAGTTTTAGCTCCATATTTACCCCTTGCACAACAGCACCACCATCTGAATTTACACGGGTATAAATTACTGTCCCGTTTTCATCGGGCTCACCAAATTCATTAGCAAACGCATCAATAAGTTTTGTGTAAAACCCTTCTACTAAAAATCCGGTATATACAGTACCTATTAACTCATTAAAATCGAATGATGCCGTAATACTATGGCTCGTCTCTTGTTTTAAATTTGGATCATTTTGATGTATAACCTGTCTTGAACCTGATGTTTCAATATGTAAGTCTTCATCAAATATCTGCGGGGCACGGTACCCTTGTGAATAACTTAACCTTGCCTGCAATGAGTTAACAATATCAAACATAAAACTAATTCTTGGACTTATTACATTCCCTGCTTTGGGTTCAGCGCCTTCATTTGCTAAATCTTTTATTTCATAATGGTCGAACCTTGCTCCTGCAACAACTTTTAGTTTGTGTAATTTTAATTCATACTGGGCAAAAACCCCTGTTGTAATTGAAGATTGGTCAGCAACAACGGTGTTTTTGGTATGTGTGTAATTAATGGTTGAATCACTAAAATCAATTTCAGCGTTTTCCAAGTCAGGATATCCTAATTTTTTGTCCAAAAGAAAGCCTCCTGTATTTTCAACGCCACCTACTAATGTTGTATTACCAAATAAGGCTTTGTACTGTAATCCAATATTGTAGGTATTGTCTTTTGAATTTCCATAATCTTTTAATGATTGATGGGCTCCATAATAAGAATCTCTGTTCAAAAATTGACCAGAGGCATACACTGACAATAAATCGTATTCTCTGAAAAAACGCTCATAGGTTAATCCTACAACCTTCATTTTATGGGTTAATGCCTCAGCAATATCCCTTTCATGAAGTGGATAATCCTGTTTATTTCCGCCATCACGTTGTTCATTTATACCAAAAAAATCAAATGCCAATTTATCACGTAATCCAAACCTATGAAAAATTCTCATACCCAGTGTCAGATTTTCAAGGGGTGCTAATTCTGAAAAACTGTCGCCATTTGCATCAAATAGCTCTCTTTTCCTTGTAAAACCATATAACGACATACCCGTTTTATGGTCATCAGAAACAAGAGTGGTGTTAAAGTTCAAGGAATAATCAGGAGCCTCACCTCCTGTACCCTTAACCCCAATACCGGTAAGTGCATAATTTGTACCTGCCTCATAGCTATTTGTTCTGGGGTCTTTTAAAATAATATTAATGGTTCCCGCTATTGCATTGCTACCATACAAAACTGAACCGCCTCCTCGGACAACCTCCACCTTTTCAATCATATTTGATGGTATAAGTTCTAATCCATAAACTCCAGCCAATCCACTAAATATTGGACGACTATTAATTAAAATCTGTGAATAAGGACCCTCCATACCGTTCATTCGAACCTGTGAAAAACCACAGTTTTGACAGTTGTTTTCAAGGCGTAATCCTGGGGAAAAATTTAGCCCTTCTCCCAAGGTTACAGATTGTGTGGTATTAAAAAGTTTAGGTGAAATGGTATTTACTATCACCGGAGCCTCAGCGCGTTTTTGTTCTCCTCTGTCTGCTGAAACAACTACTTCATCAATCCCCAGCGCATCTCTTTCCAATGTAAAATTTACTTCCTTCGTTTCTCCTTTTTTTATTGTGATTTCAATTTCTTTAGGTTTATAGCCTATGTAAGTTACCAATAAAACATGCTTACCTTCAGGTAAATTTATCAATTGATAATGACCGGTTTCGTCGGTTGTTGTACCTATTGTTGTACCTTTGACCTGTATGTTGGCAAAAGATAAATGTCCCTCACTGTCCGTAGATAATACATGCCCAAAAACATTAGCATCTGTTTTTTCTTTTTGTGCATAATTAACTTGATAAAATGACAATAAAAGTATTGTCATGATAATATTTATACTTTTCATAATATCATATTAAAATTAATAATTAGAAATCTCTAGTCGTTGATTTAAAATATCTTTGACTAAACAAACTAAAAAGGGAATGTGTAATGATATTATAAAATAGGTGGAGCCCTTCCCTGATAGGAAAAAGATATAAGTGAAGAATAAATTTTCTCTACATATACAAAAAATATTTTTCCCCTGATTAATAAAAGATATGTAAGAATCAGGATTATTAAGAAAAACAGAACGTTTAACTTTTCAAAGAAAATAAACTCTGCTTTTGTATGATGGTGTTTTTTAAAAGGTTCAGAATCTTGGCTTTTATTATACGGGTGTGAGTGGATTACAACTGACCCGTTTTCAAGTTTGTGAGAGTGTAAAAATAATCCTCTATTAACAATTAACAATCCTACAATCCCAATCATTAGGATTGCAAAAGTCTTTTTTAATGTATTTCTTACAGAAAAATTCATCGATGGCAAAATTATTTAATCAAAATCATTCTACAAAATATTCTTCTCAATTTTCCCCATTAACTTTTTAATTTAGTACGGTCTTTTTTTCGCATAGTTGATAAATCATTTTTAATCCGGCCAAAGTAATTATTTGTATCTAATTTGGTTGTATAACCGTACCTCCATAATAGATTTATTTTGTTGACAATGTTAACATTTTTAGGAATCAACTAACTATGAATTAATTCTCGATCTTTCTGCCTTATGTCCCTGCAACTCATGTATAAAGCACAAATTAATGCCGTTTTCCTATAGGTGCAAGGCATTGCTTTGGCACAGCCAGTGCAATTGTGGTTTTCGGTGATCGCTTCCCGGCACGGCCTGTTTCAACACGCATTACAGGCATTGAGCTGATTACTGCTCGCCGTTTTGCTTTCGTGTCAACAATTCAAACCATGGTTTAAACTTTCTTTATTATCCGAAAATATTATAATCAAATACCGAAAATGGGTTATTATGCTGAATATCATAAATATAAAGCATGGTAAAAGCAACCTCCCATCGCTTTTAGAACGTTTATATCAGTAGCCTTGGCTATGCATGGGATGACAGGGAAGGGTGGGATCTCTCGATACTTTTTCCAGATCCCTCGACTTCGCTCGGGAAGACAAGAGAGAACCTTAATCTCCTGTTACACTGTGCCCTTCCTGTCATGCTGAACTCGTCGAAGCATCCCTTCGCTATTAAAAAGAGATTCCTTGCTACGCTCGGGATCACAGTTGAAATCCGGATTCTTTGTTTAACTTACGAAAAACAATCCCATGCACTTAAAAAAAGCAGTTATTCTGCTGCTATTTCACAAAACATTGCCGTTTTGTATTTTTCTTTGGGAAACAATGTTTTTAATTAACCAAAAAATTAAAACTATTCATGCCGCTAACTGAAATAGTTTTAGCTATTTAAAAAATCAAAATGAAAAAATTAGTCCCTAAAAGCTTTTGCCATTAATTCAATTGTTTGAGTAATAGGGGTAAAGGAAAATCCCAGTGCTTTTATTTTATCGGATGAATAATAAGTTTTTGTAAATGCCGATTTCAAATTGTTTTTTGATATTCTACCTAAGGTAGCTATAAAAATTAGCGGGAATAGAATATTTATTAGTACTTCAGGAATTCGGATAAAGGGTTTTCTTTTTCCAACAGCGGTAGCTATTGCACTGAACAATTTATAAAAGCTGAGGTTTTCGGAATTTAAAATAAAGCGCTCGCCATTTACCTGTGCATCAAAGGTAAGGAAAACCATAGCTTTTGCCACATCACGTACGTCAACATAACCGGTTATTCCTTTGGTATAAAAAGGCAGGCCCTTGGCCACAGCACTAAAAAGCTGCCCACTACCTGAATTCCATCTACCCGGCCCCAATATTACGGACGGATTTACGATAATAACCCTTAAACCATTCTCAAATCCCCGCCAAACCTCATTTTCGCCCATGAACTTGCTTCGGGCATAAACACTTTGACCCTTGCTTTTTTGCCATTTGCAAGTTTCATCAACAAAACCATTTTCGTTTTTTTCGCCAAGAGCAGCAATGGAGCTGACATGGCATAGGGTTTTGACTCTATTTTGCAAGCAGGCATCAACCACATTAGCGGTACCCAGAACATTGGTTTGAAGAATAATACGTTTTTGCGATGGGCTGAATGAAACCGTTGCTGCAGTATGAAAAACTATGTCGATACCCTTTATGACCTCCCCTAATGATGGGTAATCTAAAACTTCAGCATCAACCCATTCAATCTGATTTAAAAGATTTTCGGGTTCATCGGAGTATTGTGAAAACACCCATGAAACAAATTTAAGGTTGGAACCCAATCTACGGGTTGCTCTTACCCGCATACCACGGGAGCAGAGTTCATATAGCAAATGCGACCCCACCAGCCCTGTTGCTCCAGTTACCAAAATCATACCCGATAATTATTTCTGAAAAGTAAGGTCCTTTGACCAAATCAACTTTTTCCCAAACCCTAACCGGTTATCGGTCATTTTTATATAGGTTAGATCCACCACCCAAAGGTGAGTATCCATGAGCATGGCAATGGGAAACCTTTTTAGATAAGCCTTTTTTGCCTTTTCATGAAGTTCGTCTTGCGGTTGACTGATAATACCCTGAAATTGTATCCCCTGTATCTTCCCAATAATGCTGGTTTCAAGAACTATGCTTCCGGCAACGTAAATGTTATGACTTGCCTGTTGAATATGTTTGGTGTCGAAATCGGAGGTGAACACCAAGCCGTTCTCATCTTCCAGATATACATAAAAACAATTAGCGCACCAGGGCTCTTCATTAAAACTTGTAGCAAGGGTAAGCACATGGTGCTCATGAATAAATTCTACAATTCGACTATCGGGTTTTGGGGTCATGTTTGAAGTTTATTGAGCAAAGGTAAAAAAAAGATCATACGAAAAAAAAGCACCGCTTTTTTAGAATAAAACGACTTATAAATGGAAAAAACTTGTCCCAATTTGTGTAAATTAATGCCATTCTCACGTGTTAAAACTCTAATTTTTTTTACGGAGAGTTTTTTATTGAAGGATGTATGTTGGTCGAACAAATTTTGGTTTATTGACCTCTTCGTTAGGGAAAAAATACTTACCCTTCACACATCATATGGTTTTGCCTGACCGTGTAACCCTTGTAGAAAATACTAATATTTCTCTATCTAAAACTACGTATTTGAAGCATAGGCAAGCGTTCCCACGCTGATTTTCAAATCAATCGAACTTAATAAGGTTTGGGCACAGGTTTCAAGAGTAGCACCGGTTGTCACAACATCGTCAACCAAAAGTATATGCTCTCCCTTTATCTTTTCGGGGTTGTTCAAAATAAACGCACCCGATAGGTTACTCATACGCTCCAAGCGGGTTTTACGTGTTTGGGTTTGGGTGTAAACATTGCGGAGCAACACATCGGGAACAACAGGAAGCCCCATTGCCTCTGAAATTCCTCGGGCAATTACCTCTGCCTGATTATATCCGCGTTCCTGCATCCTTTTGGGATGCAACGGGACGGGAATAATTGCGGTAAGAGGTTTATACAATTCCGATTTAGCAAGTTGCAATCCGAACTGCTTTCCAAGAAAATAGCCAATATCATTGCGACCCTTATACTTTAGCATATGAAGCAATTTTCGGTATGGGCTACCCTTGCGAAAGAAAAAGAAGGCACTGGCATTTTCAATATTGACACGCCCCCAAAATGTTTGCGAAACCGGGTTATTGGGCCAAAACCAAAAGCGGGTTTGAGGAATATGATAAAGGCAAGAGGAGCACAGCACCTCCTCCGAACGAGCTAACCCGTCGTGGCAAACCGCACAAATGTTTGGATAAAAAAGGTTTACAAAATCGTTGAGTACCCGCTTTACCCCACCTTTTTAGAGATTGCTACGTGTCCAAACCACTTCCTTGCCTATAAACGAAAACCCAATAAATCCCTTAACATGTAGCGCATTGGCATTTCCGTTTTCAAACCACATGTAACACTTATAGGTTTTTCCCTCTTTGGGATTATATATGGTTCCTTCAACCCATTGATTGTCCTTGTAAACAAAACCATCGAGCATACGAAGCCCCATAATGTGACGGTTTTGTAGCTTTGGGTCGGGATTCTTATCATCCACCTTGGGTTTTCCATTCTTATTGGGCTCCTTAAGCCAAGAAATTTCACCATAAAATCTTCCCTTTGTATCCTTCTTAATGGTTACTTTCGAATCACCATACTGAGTTAGCCAGGTCCCCAAAACTTTATCCTGGTTTTGCCCCAAAACCAGCATTCCAATAAGCATGGCAAAAGGCAGTAAAACAAACTTTCTCATAAACTATTTAGGTTTAGTTAAACGCTTCAATATATGATTAATTTTTTAATAATTCTACTTAATTTCGATAATAAAGCACCCGGGATATTTTTTAAGCGTTCTTTCACGAACCCTTTCGGCTTCAGCTCTCGATCTATATTCACCCAGCATCACCTTAAAAATTTTCTCGTTATTAACCACAACGGTCTGAACGAATATCTTTTCTCCGGTTTGTTTTTGGGCATCGGCCACAAGGTTAAGAACATTGGCCTGATCCTTAAAACTTCCAAGTTGCACAAAGAAACCATTACCCTTTCGAGCTTCAACATCAACTTGTAATATTTTTTCTGGATTATTGCCTTCTGATTTGGGGTTTTGGCTGGGTTTCACAACCTGAGGTTTTTCCGTTGTTTGCTGATTTGTAACAGCCTCCTGCTCTTGTGGTTTCGATTTTAATTTTGAAACCTCAGGGTTATCCTGTGGTATATTTCCCATATTGTCCACCACCTCAATCTGAACGCGGGCAATCCCTTTTTCAATCATTCCCAATCGCTTAGCAACTGCCATCGACACATCAATTATCCTGCCGGGAACAAAAGGGCCTCTATCGTTTACCCGCGCTATGGCGGTTTGATTATTTTCGAGATTAGTAATCTTAACAAGAGCTCCAAAGGGGATTGAAACATGAGCACAAGTAGCCTTTAAATGGTTATAGCGCTCACCCGAAGCGGTTAACCTTCCCTCAAAGCTATCGGCATAGTACGAGGCATTCCCTTCCTGAACAAATCCCACCTGACTGAATGCAGGATATGAAACACATAAAAATATCAATATCAAAAATGATTTTGTGTTGATCATTTTACTTAAATGAATTTAATTATTAGATAATTGCTTGATTAATAAAACTTATTAACGGATACATGGCTCGAAATACCTCCAAAACCTGTGATTCAAAGTTGGATTTAAGTATATCTCTGTCGCTAATATAATGCGAAGGGGTTATGTGCTTAAGGCGAAGATAGGGGCTAAGCGTTTCATCGGCAGGAAAATCCAAAGGGACCCTTTTTGTTTGCTCAACACCATCAAAGGTTAGCAATGAAACAAATTTTGTATTGTTGACAATATCCAAAAACTCATTGCGGCTATCAACCATGGCCTGTCTTACCGCTTTCATCACTGGTGCGGGAGCCATGTATAGCCCACCAGAAGCAAACGAAACTCCGGGCTGAATGTGAATATAGTATCCGCTCATTGAACTTTTTCGCCCGCTGGGAGCAATGTACGCTCCAAAGTTTTCCTTATAGGGTAGCTTATTTGTCGAAAACCTGACATCACGATAAATTCTAAATATGCACTCACGCGGGTCAACTGCTCCCAGTCCCTTGTCGAATTCGCTGATGCCAGCAATTAAACTAAACACAAATGTTTCGAAATTGGCTGCCGCTTTGTTGAATCGATCACGGTTACTCTGAAACCAATCGCGATTATTGTTTAGGGCAAGATCGTGCAAAAAACTAAGGGTGGCTGTTGATATTGCAGGCATGACTATTCAATTTAGTCAACAAAATTTCTATTTCTATTTATTAGAAAGCCAAAATTAGTACCAGGTTATGGGTATCATCAAATATAAAACAAATTGTTCAATTCAATGTGGGTATAAAACAAAAAAACCACCCTGAAGGTGGCTTTAGTCGGTTCGGTGGGGATCGAACCCACGACCCCATGATTAAGAGTCACGTGCTCTACCAGCTGAGCTACGAACCGTTTATTTTTGTGGCTGCAAATTTAGCTGATTTTTTTGGTTGACACAAAAAAATTCGTAAAATTTTATTTTCTTTACCAAAATTATCCTTTAACCTTTTACATAAAAACACATGGCGCAGAGAGTTTTACTAATTACCGGAGGAGCAGGCTTTATTGGCTCGCATGTGGTTAAATTATTTGTAAACCGGTATTCCAATTACCAGATAATCAATTTTGATAAACTTACCTATGCCGGCAACCTGCAAAACCTAACCGATATTGATGGAAAAAGCAACTACCAATTTATTAAAGGCGATATTGCATCGGAATCTGATGTTAACAATGTTTTTGAGCAATACCCAATTGATGGAATAATACATTTGGCCGCCGAATCACATGTGGATAGATCGATAACCGACCCAATGGCTTTTATCCGAACCAATATTGTAGGCACCACTGTTCTGCTCAATACTGCCCGAAAGTACTGGAAGGAAAACTATGTGGGTAAACTTTTCTACCATATTTCAACTGATGAGGTTTACGGAAGTTTAGGTGCTCATGGATTTTTCACAGAGGAAACCCCATACGATCCGCGTAGCCCATACTCCGCTTCAAAAGCAGCTTCTGATCATTTGGTCAGAGCCTACTATCATACCTACGGCCTTCCTACGGTAATATCCAACTGTTCCAACAACTACGGGCCCAACCAATTCCCCGAAAAACTAATCCCGCTTTCCATTAACAACATAAAAAACAAAAAGCCCATTCCCATATATGGTAAGGGTGAGAATATTCGCGATTGGCTGTTTGTTGGGGATCATGCGGCTGCTATCGACCTAATTTTTCACAAAGGTAAGCCGGGATCAACATATAATATTGGCGGTAACAACGAATGGAAAAATATTGACCTCATTCGTTTGCTTTGTCGAATAATGGATAAAAAACTCAGTCAGCCACAGGGGGAATCCGAAAAACTCATAACCTTTGTTAAGGACAGGGCCGGTCACGATCTACGCTACGCTATTGACTCTTCAAAAATTCAAAGCGAACTGGGCTGGAAGCCTTCTCTAACCTTTGATATTGGCTTAGAAAAAACGGTGGATTGGTATCTTGCCAACCAAGCCTGGCTTAATGCTGTCGTTTCGGGCGATTACCAGAAATATTACGAACAGCAGTACTCAAAAAGAGAATAAGTGTGGTTATCTGAACTTGCACCTTATCAAATTATACTCTGACAAACATATGTTTAGCCGAAGGTTCTGGGGGTAGCTTAAACCCCTATCTCTTTTTTTATATCTTGATAAAAAAATTTGTAAAGTAAATCAAAGTACAAAATTCTCTTCAGAGTGTTCCCTACGTATTTTTCTGCACAATAAAGTTCATCAGTCTTTTATATGTTTATGTAACCTAACCCCTCCTCCTTTTGCGTAAAAAAATTTTAAACTTAAACCATAAAACAAACAGAACTTAAATACTACCGCTAATTTTTCAGCCCCACTTAGCAAGGCTCCCCATTGCTGCCTGTAAATTTTGTCACGAATAAACAAATACTCTCACAACCTCAACGGAGTACCCGTACCGATAATAATTTTTCGCAAGAGAAATGCCTCCTTTTAAGCGTTTCTAATTTTTATACTTTTATCACTTCCGGTAAAAAGTTATCCATGAATCAAAAAAATTTATTTTTAACTTTTGATGCCATCATTTCAATGTGGGGTTGTAAAAATGTTTTATTATCCATCAATAAGTTTTATTGGCCATTACTCCATAAAGTTCAATTGTACGACATGTTTCAACAACCCCTTCCATAAGTTGCAGGGCTGATTCCCTATGCCTTTTAACGGTAATGGCGGAGTTTTATGTTCAAACACAACTGTTTAACCTGTGATTTTTTGAAATTGGTTTGCAATTTTTTTCTAAACAATGAGTTCATTCTAAATATAATAAAACATTTCGATGGAAATTTTAATCTTGCTATAACAATCTTCAGGCTGCCCTAACAGGCTTCAAATGGGACTATGGAAGTTAAACCACCGCTGAAGCAAAAGCAAATTAAGCCCGCTACACATTCCACCAAGAACTGAAAAACCAAAAATACACGGGGTACCGTATTCTTTCAGTTTTAATGTTTGGTGAAAAATTAACCAACAGCAGGTAGCCATTTCCATCAACTTAATTAATTTTTCCTAAAAATTTCAAACTATGCCATTTACTTTACTGTAAAACTGTAACTTTGCAGGCTAATTTCTAGGGGTAATATGAAGGGAATCAGAAACATCGCAATTATCGCTCACGTTGACCACGGAAAAACCACGCTAGTGGACAAAATGATTATTCAGGGCAAGCTATTCAAGGATCACGAAAAACCAGGTGAACTTATCCTTGATAGCAACGATTTGGAACGCGAGCGTGGTATCACCATTTTGGCAAAAAACGTATCGGTTAACTATAAAGGATACAAAATTAACATCATCGACACACCTGGCCATAGCGACTTTGGCGGAGAGGTAGAGCGCGTGCTGAATATGGCCGATGGCGTTCTGCTGCTGGTAGATGCTTTTGAGGGCACCATGCCCCAAACACGTTTTGTGCTCCAAAAGGCATTGGCTATAGGGCTTAAGCCCATATTGGTTATTAATAAGGTAGATAAACCCAACTGCCGCCCCGAGGAGGTTCAGGAACAGGTTTATGAGTTGATGTTTAACCTTGACGCCACCGAGGAACAGCTGGAGTTCCCCACTATTTATGGTAGCGCCAAGGAGGGCTGGATGAGCCGCGATTGGCGTAAACCATCAAACGATATTACCCCTTTGCTCGATTGCATTTTGGAGTACATACCTGCCCCTTTACAGCTGAACGGCACACCCCAGCTACTTATTACCTCGCTCGATTACTCCAATTATGTGGGGCGTATTGCCATTGGTAAGCTACACAGGGGTACACTTGAGACAGGACAAAACGTTTCGCTGGTTAAGCGCAACGGACAGGTAGCTAAAACCCGAATAAAGGAGCTGCTGGTTTTTGAGGGGCTCGATCGTAAGAAGGTTGACGAAGTACGTTCAGGCGATATTTGTGCCCTAGTGGGAATTGAGGGTTTTGAAATTGGCGATACCGTTGCCGATTTCGAGAATCCCGAGGCGCTGCCCTCCATTGCTGTTGATGAGCCCACCATGAGCATGCTCTTTACTATCAACGACTCACCGTTTTTTGGACGCGATGGTAAGTATGTAACCTCACGTCATCTGAAGGATCGCCTTATGCGCGAACTGGAAAAAAACCTTGCCCTTAGGGTCGAGGAAACCGATTCGGCCGATGCCTTTACTGTTTACGGTCGTGGCGTTCTGCACCTTTCGGTGCTAATTGAAACCATGCGCCGTGAGGGCTACGAGTTACAGGTTGGTCAACCTAAGGTTATCATTAAAGAAATTGATGGCGTTAAGCACGAACCCATTGAAATTTTGACCATCGATGTGCCCGAAGATGTTTCGGGAAAGGCTATTGAACATGTTACCCGCCGAAAGGGAACCCTCCTTTCAATGGATCGCCGACACGACCGGGTGCACCTGGAATTCGAAATTCCCTCGAGGGGAATTATTGGGCTTCGGAATATCATTCTCACTGCCACCGCGGGCGAAGCCATAATGTCGCATCGCTTTAAGGCTTTTGAACCCTATCGTGGCGAAATTGAAACCCGCACCAATGGTTCACTTATAGCCATGGAGAGTGGAACCGCTTATGCCTATGCCCTGGGCAAACTTCAGGACAGGGGGCGCTTCTTTATCGATGAGCACGACGACGTGTATGCCGGCCAGGTGGTTGGTGAAAACACCCGCCCCGACGATATCGTGGTTAACGTAACCAAATCAAAAAAACTTTCAAATATGCGGGCCTCCGGCTCCGACGAAAAAATCTTCCTAGCCCCTTCAATCCGATTCAGCCTGGAAGAGGCGTTGGAGTATATCCAAGAGGATGAATACGTTGAAATTACCCCTAAAGCTATTAGGTTGCGAAAAATTTACCTCGATGAAAACGAGCGTAAACGCCGAGCTAAAGCAAAGTAAACAACTATAATTTTGGTTAAATATTAGCTCTTTTTTTGGGTTGATTTGAAAATTTGTAATTTTGTACGTTGATTTTGACGGAAAGTGGCAAGTGTATTAAGCAAATATTCCATTGATTACAAGGGACTTAAGCTTGGAAAACACTCGTTTGAATTCGATATAAAAAACGATTTCTTTGCGGAGTTTCCTGAGGGAGAGATTAGAGAGGGTTCGCTAACCGCCAAGGTAAATATGAACAAGCAGAACAATCTGCTTGAATTTGACATACTGATTAAGGGCTCAGTGATGATTACCTGTGACAGGTGTTTGGAACTATTTGAACTGCCTATTAAGTTTTCAGGCTTTCTGGTAGCCAAAATAGGAAGCGAGCTCCAGGAGGATGACGCGGATATCATTTACCTAACCGATGATGATCATCAGGTAAACTTAGCCCAGTATTTTTATGAGAGCATTCATTTGAGCTTACCCATTAAACGCTACCATGGAATTAATGGTACACGCGCCGAGGATTGCGATCAGGAAATGCTTAAACGTATCAGTTTTGAGGAAGATGAAACATCCAAAATTGATCCACGTTGGCAAAAGTTGAAAGGATTGTTGAACAATAACTAAGTTGGACTATATAATTTGTTGAAAAATGGCACATCCGAAATCAAGAATCTCGAAGCAGAGAAGAAACAAACGCAGAACTCACTACAAAGCAGAGGCATCAACTCTTGCAACTTGCTCTAACTGCGGAGCAGCGGTTGAATATCATAGGGTTTGCCCCGAGTGTGGCTATTACCGCGGAAAACTGGCTATTGAGAAAACAGTAAATGCCTAAGTGTAAACCTTATAAACCCAGGCATTAATGATGAAAATAGGCGTTGATGCAATGGGAGGTGATTTTGCACCCGACGCGGTTGTGTCGGGTGCTTGTTTAGCCCTCAAGCATCTCAATACCGATGAGCGTATTGTGCTTTTCGGTGACCGGCAAAAGATTTTAGAAATCCTTGCCCGCGAAAATATTGGTCACGATAATTTTGATATAGTTCACACCACCGAGGTGATTGCCATGAGCGATCATCCGGCTAAGTCCTTTTCAAAAAAAACCGATTCCAGCATTGTAAAGGGTTTAATGGCTTTGGCTTCGGGCCAAATAGATGGCTTTGCAAGTGCCGGTAGCACTGGAGCCATGATGGTGGGTGCATTTATGGTAATTAAGCAGATACCCGGTGTTATCCGCCCCGGAATTGCTGGTTTTATCCCTGTATCGGAAAATAAACTTAATATTATCCTTGACGTGGGCCTCAACCCCGACTGCCGCCCCGATGTGCTCTACCAGTACGGTATTCTGGGTTCAATTTTTGCCAAACAGGTTTTTGGCATCAACAACCCCCGTGTTGCTCTTTTAAACATCGGAGAGGAAGAGGAAAAAGGGAATCTGGTAACTAAAGGTGCCTTTGATCTCATGAAAGAAAGTAACCAGATTAACTTTGTTGGCAACGTAGAAGGACATCATCTTTTTCACGATAAAAAGGCCGATGTTGTGGTTTGCGATGGATTTGTGGGTAATGTTGTTCTCAAGGAAGCTGAGGCTTTTTACCATCTCCTGAAAAAATTCACTCCCGATAATACATTTATTGAGCGGTTTAACTCAGAGAACTACGGGGGAACCCCAGTTCTTGGCGTTAATAAACCCGTAATTATTGCCCATGGGGCATCAAGTCCTGTGGCAATCATGAACATGATTAGGCAAACCCGCGAGGTTATCTCATCAAATCTCTGCGAAAAAATTAAACAAGCGTTTAAATAGCTATGGGAAAAATTACTGCCGCAATTACAGGCGTTGGCGGATATGTTCCTGATTACATCCTGACCAACGAAGAGCTCAGCCGAATGGTTGACACCACCGATGAATGGATCATGACTCGTATCGGCATCAAGGAACGTAGAATCCTCAAGGGCGTAGGACTGGGAACTTCCGATATGGCCGTGCATGCCGTAAACGAACTCCTTCGCAAAACTAATACCCCCCCCGACGAAGTTGATATGCTCATTTGCGGCGTTGTTACCCCCGATATGCAATTCCCGGCTACCGCTAACATTATCAGCGATAAATGTGGTATTAAAAATGCCTTTGGTTACGACATAAATGCCGGATGCTCCAGCTTCCTTTACGCGCTGGTTACTGCATCTAAGTTCGTGGAATCGGGTTCGCACAAAAAGGTTGTGGTAGTGGGTGCTGACAAAATGTCGTCAATAACCGACTACACAGATCGCACCACCTGCCCCATTTTTGGCGACGGCGCGGCAGCCGTACTACTGGAACCCAACTACGAAGGTTATGGTTTACTGGATGCCAAAATGCAGGTTGATGGTTCAGGCCGCAAGCACCTGCACCAAGTAGCAGGAGGGTCGTGCTATCCCGCATCGTTCGAAACGGTTGCCAAGCGCCAGCACTATATTTACCAAGAGGGGCAGCCTGTATTCAAAGCTGCCGTTTCCAACATGGCTGATGTTTCGGTTGAGATGATGGAGCGTAACAATATTAAACCTGAGGATTTGGCTTGGCTGGTACCCCATCAGGCTAACATGAGAATCATTGAGGCTACTGCAAATAGAATGGGCATCAGCAAGGATAAGGTTATGATTAACATACAGCGCTACGGAAACACCACCAGCGCAACCATTCCGCTATGCCTTTGGGAATGGGAAAAACAACTCCGCAAAGGTGATAATATCATTATTTCCACCTTTGGCGCAGGCTTTACCTGGGGCGCCGCATATGTAAAATGGGCCTATAACGGCAACCACCTTTAATAGACTTTTGATTTTTTGTTGACTCCGAAATTGGAAAAAATTTATGGGTACGCACTACCTATTAGCATCTAATTCTCGTTAATGCTTGACAGGTACTTGAATCTGAGGTGGTTTTATCAACGTAAAAATCAGGGCTCCTTGGTAAAATTTACAACATAAACAAAGTTAGATATTGGTCGCTAATCCAAAATTCAGCTAATCTATTGCGCACCGATGGTACACTTGCGGCAAATGGTGCATGTTCGTAAAAAAGGGCATTAGACCGATTAAACTATCAACCGTCAGGTATCACACAATTGATACATGCCTAATTATCAGCAGTTTATAGGTAATCAACTAACGGTACCTATATGCTGCCTTACGGAGCCGGTCCATGATAGCAATACCAATGCCTAACTCAGGCACCGGATCGGCAATTATGTAATCTACATCGAGTTCCTCAAAGGCGTGAAGCGATTCAAACAAATGGGCTGCTGCTTCAACCATATCGCCTTTTTCAGAAAGAAAGCGTATTTCTTTATATGGACCTTCGGGCCTTTTGCCAAAGGCTATGTATCCAGCACGCGAAGGGTCGATTGGTCTATCAAACTCACCCTTAATGTAAAGGGGCTTATTAGGACTATAGTGTGACTTAAGTAAACCTGGCGAAACTAATGATTTAACCTCTTTTGCTGACGGTTTAACCACTTTTTCTAGGTCGGCAGCAGTTATGGCTCCATGTCGCAAAATAATAAAGCCTTCCTTATCGAGCGTAATAACCGTTGATTCAATGCCCACCATTGTTTTTCCGCCATCCAAAATGTAATCGACCTCGGGCAGTTGTCTCAAAACATGCTCCGCACGTGTGGGACTAACCCGTCCAAACTTGTTGGCGCTGGGCGCTGCAATAGCACAACCCGATTCCTGTATGAGCTTCAGGGCTATGGGATGATTCGGCATGCGTATCCCAACGCTATTAAGATCGGAGGTAACAATACCAGGAATGATTGCACTTTTTGGAACTACAAGGGTAAGGGGACCCGGCCAAAAACGCTCTGCCAGAGCGTAAACCCTTTCGTCTGCTTGCGATGAGAGAATGGAAAGGCTTTCGATTGAGGCAATGTGGACAATTAGCGGATCGAATGAGGGACGCTCCTTTAGGGCAAAAATCTTTGCCACAGCGTTAGGGTTTTGGGCATTGGCTCCTAACCCGTAAACCGTTTCGGTTGGAAAGGCAACAACCCCTCCTTCAGAAATTAGCCTAGATGCATATGATATATCGGTGCCAACATTACGCATTGCTACTGTATGCTTTTATCGGCCTCATCAACTTCAACCCGTTTCTTTTCCTGGTACAAGAAAACTTTTTGGCGCACCTCAATATCAGAAAGGCCAATAATTTTGGCAGCTGCAAGTGCTGCATTTTCCGGACTGAGAATGGTTAACGGTGCAACCCCCGAAGGCATCCGAAGGCTTGAGAAAATATCGGCACCTGCAAACTTATCGCTGTATGGGGAACAGGCAATAACGGGGCAATGTGTCTGGGCATCGGTAAAACCGCTTAGCGCATTACTCATTCCTGCAATGGTGATAAACACCACGTTCTCTTTTTCATATTCCTTAATAATGTCGTAGCACTTTAGCGGAACCTTGTGTGCCGACGCAATTCGGGTTACCGATTCAACACCAAAATCTTTTAGGGCTTTTGTAATCTGACTGGCCCAGTCTAAATCGGCCTTTGAACCCATAATGATTACAACCTTTGCTTTCATACTTTAGTTATTTGATTTTGGGTGATGTCCAAAAAGTTTGTCCCTATGAAAGAGTAATAGGTAAAACACACCAATGGTTATGGATGAATCGGCAATATTGAATACCGGGCGGAAAAACATAAACCTCTCCCCTCCCAGCAGCGGAACCCAATTGGGCATAACAATGTCGATTATCGGGAAATACAGCATATCGACTACGCAACCCTGTAAAAAACCGGCATAGCCGGTAAAAGACAACTTCGATACACCATAATAGGATATCCATTCGTTTAGTTGAGGGTTAAAGGTAGTTCCGGTATCGAACAGGAACCCATAAAATGCGCTATCGATTATGTTACCTAAGGCTCCAGCCAGTATTAACGATAAGCCAACGATTATTCCCTTTATTTCGTTTTGTCGGATTAATCGGAGTAGATACCAGCCAATGGCAATAATAGCAGCAATACGAAACAAGCTTAGGGCAATCTTACCCCAAATTCCCCAAAACTTTAAACCAAATGCCATGCCCGGGTTTTCAGTAAAGTGAAGTATAAACCAGTTACCCAAAACCTGCACCTCATCGCCTATGGCAAAATTGGTTTTTATTAAAATCTTTGAAATCTGGTCAATTGTCAGTATAAGCAGGATGATTAAAATGGATAGATTTAGTTTGCTCAACTTCATAGATCTGAATTTTAAACTGTAAAACTAATACAAAAAGTAAAAGCGACCAAATGGTCGCTTTATAATAGAAAAACAAAACTTAAACTTACAGCTAACGTTTATTGTTTTTGGCTTCAATACTAAGTGTGGCATGTGGCACGGCACGCAAACGTTCCTTTGATATCAACTTGCCTGTTTCGCGGCATATTCCGTAGGTTTTATTTTCAATCCGTACCAAAGCTGCCTCAAGATGCTGTATGAACTTGAGCTGACGCTGGGCCAACTTTCCTGCCTCTTCTTTCGATAGAGTGGATGCCCCTTCTTCCAAAACTTTAAAGGTTGGAGAGGTGTCCTCAGTATCGTTACTCTCGTCCATGGTTATGGCACTCTTGAGTATCTCGTAATCCCTTCGTGCCTTTTCGAGTTTATGCAGAATGAGTTCCTTGAACTCTGCTAACTCTTCATCCGAATACCTGGTCTTTTCTCCCATGGCTTAAAATTTTGCTAAATATATTAAAAAAACAATCCAAAAATCAATTTGTTCCTTTAATCTTTTCAACAGCAATAGCTGTAGTTAAATCATCATCTAACTCTATTACGAGAGAATTTCCATTAAGTTCACCTTCTATCAGATTTATTTCGCGGGCAAGGGTTTGACTTGAAATGTAGCTGCGATGTACCTCAATAGCCCGGTTTAGCTTATCGTGTTTACGAATAAATATCCGAATTTTATCGGTAACCTCAAAACCGGAATCTTTACGGATATTTTGAACACGATTAATGAGTTCGCGAGCAATCCCCTCCATGCGCAGCTCTTCGGTTATGGTGATATCAAGGGCAACGGTGTAACGACCCTCATTGGCAACCAACCAGCCGGGAATATCCTCCGATAGGATTTCAACATCATCAAGGGTGATGTTAATTTCGCCATCAGTAGTGCTTATGGTAAAGCGTCCGTTATGCTCAATGGCAGCAATATCATTTTGTGTCATTTGAGCAATAGACCCAGAAATAGCTTTCATGGCCTTGCCATAGCGTGGCCCCAAAGTTTTAAAGTTGGGTTTTATTTTTTTAACTAATATACCGGAAGCATCGGTTAAGTACTCTAGCTCCTTAACGTTAACCTCGTTCAGTATGAGGTTTTCAACGGCTTTCAGTTGCGAACGGAACTTTTCATCCAGTATGGGAATCATAATTTTCTGTAAGGGTTGACGTACCTTTATGTTTACCTTACGCCTAAGGCCCAGTACCAGCGAACATATCGACTGAGCCATTTCCATTTTCTCCTCCAAATCCTTATCGATAAGTTCACTGTTGAACTTCGGGAAGAGGGTTAAATGAACGCTTTCATCCTTGTATCGTCCAGTTACGCGATTCAGGTCAGTGAAGATCTGATCCATGTAGAATGGTGCAATGGGTGCTGCCAGCATGGAAACAGTTTCAAGGCAGGTGTAAAGAGTCTGGAAAGCCGCAACTTTGTCGGTATTATACTCACCTCCCCAAAAACGTTTACGGTTAAGGCGTACGTACCAGTTGCTGAGCTGCTCGGTAACAAAATCCTGTATTACGCGTCCTGCACGTGTAGGCTCATAACTTTCATAGGCATCTTCAACCTCCTTTATCAGGCTGTTGAGCAGCGACAGAATCCATCGGTCAATCTCAGGACGCTGTTTAACCGAAACATCCTCCTCGGTATAGTTAAAACCATCCACATTGGCATACAGGGCAAAGAATGAGTAGGTGTTGTATAGGGTCCCAAAAAATTTGCGCTTAACCTCCTCTACACCATCGATATCAAACTTAAGATTATCCCAGGGTTGGGCATTGGTAATCATATACCAGCGGAGGGGATCAGAACCGTACTTTTCAATTACCTCCCATGGGTCAACAGCGTTGCCCAAGCGTTTGCTCATCTTATTGCCGTTCTTATCGAGCACCAATCCATTGGAAATAATGTTCTTGTAGGCAACAGAATCGAACAAAAGGGTAGAAAGGGCATGCAAGGTGTAGAACCATCCACGGGTTTGGTCAACGCCCTCAGCAATGAAATCGGCCGGGAAGAGCTGGTTAAATTGCTCCTTATTCTCAAACGGGTAATGTACCTGTGCATACGGCATAGCACCAGAATCGAACCATACATCAATTAAATCGGGCTCTCGGTACATCCGCTTACCGCTGGGCGAAACCAACACTATATTATCGACAAATGGGCGGTGTAAATCGAATGAACTGTAGTTTTCTTTACTAAAATCGTTTTCCCTATAGTTGGCCAGCGGATTTTTATCCATGAAACCTGCCCTTATGGCCTTTTCAATCTCTTCTTTTAATTGGGCTACGGAGCCAATGCAAATCATTTCACTTTTGTCCTCCGATACCCAAATAGGAAGAGGTGTTCCCCAGAAGCGCGAACGCGAAAGATTCCAGTCTAAAAGATTTTCGAGCCACTTTCCAAAACGCCCTGTTCCGGTACTTGTAGGTTTCCAGTTAATTGACCTGTTGAACTCCACCATCCTATCCTTAAGAGCGGTTACCCGAATAAACCAACTGTCGAGCGGGTAGTAAAGTACGGGTTTATCGGTTCGCCAACAGTGGGGGTAGCTATGCACATGTTTCTCAATTCGAAATGCCTTATTCTCCTTTTTCAGGGCTACCGCAAGGTTAATATCTAGAGTTGGGGCATCGGCCGGAAGCGAGGCATCGTATTCGTTCTTAACATAGCAACCAGCAAACTCACTATAAAGTTCAACATTAACATTGGTTTGAACAAAATTTGGATCCAGATCCTCAATGGAGTATAACCGTCCCCTGCGGTCAACCATAGGTTCGGGGTTACCCAACTTATCGCGAAGAATCAATGGTGCAATGCCTGCCACCTTGGCTACACGATCGTCGTCGGCACCAAAGGTAGGTGCAATATGAACCACTCCGGTACCATCTTCAGTGGTAACAAAATCGCCAGCAATCACTTTAAAGGCATTGCCTTCAGGTTTAACCCATGGTATAAGCTGCTCATATTGTATTCCAACAAGTTTTGAACCCTCAACCTCGGCAAGCACTCTGAATGGCACCCTTTTATCGCCAGCGTTATATTCTTCGATCGACAGCTCAGCATGAGCAGTAGGGAAATAGTAATCGAGTCTGTCCTTAGCCAGAATAACGGTTATTGGATCGCCACTATATGGATTAAATGTCCGAACCACCGAATACTTGATGTTTACATTCACAGCAAGAGCAGTGTTTGAAGGCAAGGTCCATGGTGTAGTAGTCCAAGCAAGAATATGTAGCTGGGGGGTATCGGTTAACTTGAATAAACCGTTGGAATCTTCATTTTTAATTACCCTAAACTGCGCAACTATTGTGGTATCCTTAACATCTCGGTAACATCCGGGTTGATTGAGTTCGTGCGTACTTAGTCCTGTGCCTGCAGCAGGAGAGAAGGGTTGAATGGTTTTACCCTTGTAGAGTAAGCCCTTTTCAAATAACTTTTGAAGCAGATACCAGAGCGATTCGATGTAGCGGTTATCGTAGGTGATATACGGGTGATCCATATCAACCCAGTAGCCCATTTTGTGGGTAAGATCCTCCCATAGGTCAGTGTACTTCATTACCTCCTTGCGGCAGATGTTATTGTACTCCTCAACCGAGATCTTAGTACCAATATCCTCCTTGGTTATGCCCAGCATCTTCTCAACTCCCAACTCAACGGGCAAACCATGGGTATCCCATCCTGCTTTTCGCTCTACAAGAAAACCCTTCTGTGTTTTGTAGCGGCAAAATATGTCCTTTATGGTTCGCGCCATTACATGGTGAATACCCGGAATGCCGTTGGCAGATGGAGGTCCCTCGTAAAAAATAAACTGCGGATGACCCTTTCGGGTTTCTAAACTCTTACGAAATGTGTTGTTTTGCTCCCAGGTTTTAAGAACATCCCTGTTCACCTGCGACAAATCTAATCCCTTGTACTCCTTAAATTTCCTGGCACTCATAATATTATTTAAAAAAGCAAAGATAAAAATATTTCTTCCCTGAAAATTTTTACAAAATTAGAGTTTTTTTTCAGATAGTCAAAAGAATAGATTGGCCCGGTAATAGCAACTGGGTAAAATTTCACTACCATTTTAACAAATAAGAATGGTTTTCTATTTCGCTAGAAATTGAAACTTATAATTAATAAACACATTAATTATCATAATATTAGTTTTACGTGTTCTTCTATCATTGTAAATACTTACCTTATTTAATACTCTCGTTTTACTACTCGGTTAATAGTGTTTTCCTTGTTACAAATAATTCCTAAAATAATTATATAAGGCTGGGTTTTCCAGCCTTTCTAACTACAAACATTTTTAAAGTTTAAAGAATTCAATTTGCTCACTAAGTCGCTGGGCTTCTGCAGCCAATTGGGCGGCGTTCTGCGACATAGACTCAGCAGCAGATGCATTTTGCTGTGTCAGGTTATTCAATTGTTGAATGGCATTATTAACCTGATTGGCACCATTGGCCTGCTCGATGCTAGCAGCAATAATCTCTTGAACCAGGGTGGTAGTTTTATCCACAATGGGAATGGTGTTCTGCATTATTTCGCCTGCCTCCGATGATAAGGTAAAACTCTTACTTGCCAACTTCACTATTTCCTCAGCCGCAATACGACTCTTTTCAGCAAGTTTACGAACCTCCCCGGCTACAACAGCAAAGCCCCTTCCATGCTGGCCTGCCCTAGCCGCCTCAACGGCTGCGTTTAGCGCAAGAATGTTTGTCTGAAAGGCAATCTCGTTAATAATGCTTATCTTATCCATTATGGCCTTATTGGCCTCAACCACATGTATCGCCTTTTCCGATACGTATTTGATGCTCTTGTTTGCCTCTTCAAAAATAACCCCTGTGCTCTTAGCGTTATCGCTATTTTGTGAAATGTTTGCCGATATCTCCTCAATGGTAGAAGCAATTTCCTCAACCGAAGAGGCCTGCTCATTGGCGCTCTCAGCCAAACGCTCGGATGTTTCACTGGTCTGCATACCCGACTCGTTAATGGCTTCAATACTTTCCTGAATATCGGCAATTACATTTCTAAGTTTCTGAATAAGCTGATTAGTAGCCTTAAGCATCAGCCCAATTTCATCGTTGCTGACAGGGGACTTTTCAATAACATCGGCGTTGAGTTTCCCTTCCGATAAATTGAACAAAATGCCTTGCATCTGATTTATTGATCGATTAAACGACCGTGAAATGGTAAATGATATGAACATAAAAACTGACAGGCTACTCACCAAAAAAAGAATTATAATCAGAAATGAGCGATTAAAGCCCCCGAGTGTGGAACTGAAAACTGACTCCGTCTGATTCTTGCTATTGGCCATGAGTTTATCTAGGGTTTCCCTGAGGGAATTAAAATTGCTCACCATTAGGTTGATATTGTTGGTAACCTCTTCAGAAAAATGCCCCTGAATCATTGATTGAGATGTTTTAAACGCGAGCTGGTAGTATTCCTTTAGCTGCTTTTCGATATCGCCAATCTCCTGTTCGCCAGTTATGGGGTTTCGTCTTATGGAATCGAGCACATTCAGTATGTTTTTGTAGGTATTTTCTGTTTCGTTAAGCTTATCGTTATCGGCAGCAGCTACGGCATCCTGAAACTCCCTCTGAAGATTAATAAGTTCATGATTTAGGTTGTTTGCCATTCCCACCAATGGCATATATCCATGCTCAATCTTTGTAATAAACCCCTTTGACTTGGAGCTAAGTACCTGAAAAAGAATAAATATTACTAAAATGATAATCAGGAAAAGAGCGGGAAACAGCATCAATTTATGGCGAATTTTTAGCATACTCAGCATACCCTAATTATTAAATGTTATTACCTTAACTCCCGAAACATTTGCGCTTGCCGAAATATAACCAATTGCTCCAGGGTTCTTCTTAACAAAATCAACAACCTCGGCATCTGTTGCCTTTTCAATTGGCGGTGTTCCCTTCCCTGCAAAAACAAATTGCTGCCAGTAGCTTTTGATGGCTGCTACCGATTTCCCATGTATCGTAGTTGAGAAATCTTCGCGAACACTTGATTTTGCCGATAAATCAACAGGAACCACGGTTTTTCCGTTCGCCCACTTGGTTTCCTTTTTCAAAAAGTAATCCGAAGCATCTTTTGCAGAAATGGTGGTTATCTGATTATCAGGGTTTACAATAATTTTAAACGTCTGAGCCTGTATTGTTAGACTTAATCCTACCAGTACAGAGAATAATATTAGTCGTTTCATAGCTGTAATCATTTTTAGGTTGACATTTTATTATCTGGATTACACTTAAAAAGAAACCACTAGCGAAACCTGAGCATAGTTGTAGTTGTAATCCTTCCATTCCCGGTTTCCAATATTTGTAATTTGCCTTCCCATCACTCTTTTGTATTCAAGTTTGAGAAGAGTTTCGAAACGGGGACGAATAGCTATACCAACAGTTGCAGCAGCCGTTGGCAGCCCAACCTTATTTACATTAACATCTTCAATAAAATCATAGCGAATAAAGGGTTTGTAAACCTCGCTATCCCAAATTATCTCTCCATAGTAACCTGTGTAATTATTCTCTATGTGCTCACCAAGTAATGCATCGGTTTTGGGTGTGGTTTGCTGTTGACCCCCCCAGTACTCACCATTTATTTTAATATCTCCAACTTGAAGATGGGCATCAAATCCATAGGTGTACTTTGTAGAGGGATAGTATATAAATGCTCCAAGAGAGTCCTGTGTTACCTGCTGGGCATCAGCTTTAAAGTAATTTGCTCCTATTGTAAAGGCATTATTAAAAATTACATAAACCCTTGCTGTTCCACACATGTACTTGTTAATCTTATCCTTCTCGGTATCGTAATAACCGAACGATGGGTAGGAGTCCTCTTGGGCTTGAATGCTTAGCACTCCCGACTCTAAATGGTTAATGTACGGGTAGGTACCCAATGCGAAATTGTAACCCAACTTAAATCCTTTTGCCAACGAGGCCAAACCATGCAAATGGATACCGCTTATAGTTTGAGGAAACAAAAAGTGGTGCGATACCAACATGGGCACAACTCCGCTGGGGTTCAAAGGAGCATAAAAGTACAGATTAACCGGACTCAATGGAGTTAGGAAACGCCCTACACCCAGTTTTAATTCCTCCCTAAAATTGTACTGGGCAAAGGCCTCAATAAATATCTGGCTAACATGAAAAGTGTAATGCGTGTAAACCAGAGTAGTTTTGAACTCAAGGTCTTCAACTGGTTTATAGCTGGTTAGTAACCCTACCTCTGATAATCCAACTGCCCAATCCTTTTTAAGATTAATGCAATCGGAGTACTCGCCTACTGCGTTAATGTAGCCGGTAACATGAACATTTCGTTCGGTTTCATCTTGGGCTTTTGAATTAAGCCACAAAAACAAAACCGACCCAAGCGTAAGTAGTAAAATTCTTGTTTTCATACATTCAAATTAAAAGGTTTATATATGCAATTTAAGGCTTATTAAAGTCAAATTTTAGATGATTTATATGATCTGTTAGCTTAAAAAACACTATAAATTGATATACTGATAGATACAAAAAGATGATTTTGTCACTTTTGTGTTATTTTACTTTAGGAATCGAATGAAACAACTAAGTGTTTTACCTAGAGGATGAGATATTTCCTGCCCTTTACAGGAGTATGACGTTAGATACAATAAAAAAGCAGAACAATAAGATACTACTTTACCTTACCTTCTTGTAAGGGTTGCTAAAACATTAAATAAACTTATTGGTTCCTGCGTGTAGTCCTAATAAACTTCACAAATGCCAGCAAGGCGTAACCCAGAACTACCCCCAATAGGTTCGATAGTAAATCATAAATATTATAGCTGCGATGGGGTATATAAATTTGTACGTTCTCGGCAGTAATCCCTGCAACAATCAATATGATAAATATCAGGGGATTATAAATATTGATGTTTACCCATAACAGGGTAAATGTCAAACCTGTAAAAATTAGCACATGCACTAAATAATCGGTACGAACCACTAATGTTGATATTCGGAACGAAGTGAAATTTAACGGTACTATGGCCGGAACCAATAGTACCGCTAAAAACCATGCCATCATAACTATGGCCATCCTTAGTGATTTTTCCCACATCATTTTAACAAAGATATTCTTTTTGTTGCTACTTTTTATTCTATTGCATTTCTCTTTGGATTGTAAAATCCTAAAATCAATTTAGTAACTTTACGCAACAATAAACAGCCAATTTGAAACACCCATATTTTGACAATCGCAAATACAACTATAATTAAATCAACAATATGAGTGTTACATCATACCTTTAAAAAATTTTATTATGATGAAAGTAACATTCTCCTCTACGGGCAATTTGATACTAATTAAACCGGTAAGGAAAAACCCGGTTGTATTAACTTTTTTAATTTACCTACTATTTATAGCATCAAACTGGGCTAATGCCCAACAGGGCCTTCAGCCCACCATTGCGGGCATGCGCTGGGGTGCCGATTATAACTTGCACGTAAAACTGGCAAATGATTCCGATTATGTAGTGGATGTGCGGGGCCTATACCATACCGGTAAAAACCTTTTTGTAGATACTACCGATAATGCTGCTACCTACTATCCGGTTAACCTCGATCGCGAATTTGTTGATTACATCAAAGGAAAAAGAATATATGATAATGCACAGTCCAATAGCACCTCCAAGCAGAGCTATAAAACACTTTGGGCAGCACTGCATGGAAATTTAGGTGGAGGTTACATTCATTTTATCAATTGTTTGGTGTATGCTTTGGAGTCGCAAAACCTTCGGCTCACCGATCCCTTACTTACCCGACCCGTAACCAAATGGAAGCCTAAACCCACTACCCCAACCTACAGGCGTACCCGTAAATGGACTTACTATGTACCCGTTGATCAAAATCTGGCACATAATGAGTACAAAAAACGATTAAGGGCAAAAGATCTTAAAGATCTTCAGGGCGTCCCCCAGTCGTTTATCGACCTATTCCTGAATACCAGCCAAACGGAGTATGATGATATGGTTCGTATGCGTATGAACCACAAGGTGGCCCAAATCGATTTGGTAAAGCTGCTGCTTGGCGCCAAGTACCTTGGCGAAGACCAGATACGCTATATCAGCTCCCGCGTGCTGATTGCTGTAATGAAGTACGGTATCAATACCATGCCCTCGGTTATAATTTTCGACGACTACAATGCAGCGGTTGCGCTTTCGCTAGGGATGGATGGGTACAAGATTGAAAAAATTGTATACTCCGATGGCGAAGAGGTATCGGGCACCGAACTCGAGGGCCGAACCGAACTGATTGAAGCGCTCATTAAGCGCATTAATGAGGCCAACGAAAGGGTTTTTCGTACAAAGCTGCAGCTCTACTACCAAAAAACTCGTTAGCTAAAGTCTCTCCATAAGCACAACATTCTCAACATGGTGCGTTTGGGGGAACATGTCAACCGGTTGTATGCGTAAAATACGATAATCGTTAGCCATTAAAGCTATATCTCGTGCCTGTGTTGCAGGGTTACAGCTTACATATACTATTCTTGGGGGCTGCGCTTTTAGCAACGCCTGGGCCACATCGGGGTGAATACCGGCACGGGGCGGGTCGAGTATTACCACATCGGGCCTGCCATGCTTTTCAAAAAAAGCTTCGCTTAGCATATCCTTTATGTCGCCTGCATAGAACAGGGTATTGGTAATGCCATTCATTTGGCTATTCATTACGGCATCGTCTATTGCCTCGGGCACATACTCAATGCCGATAACCTCTCGCGACTTCCGGGCTACAAAATTGGCAATGGTTCCAGTACCGGTATATAAGTCATAAACCAGTTCCTTGCCTGTTAGCTGAGCAAATTCGCGTGCAACACGATAAAGTGTTAACGCCTGTTTCGAATTTGTCTGGTAAAACGATTTAGGCCCAACCCTAAACCGAAGTTCTTCCATTTGCTCAACTATGTGATCCTTACCGTGGAATAGGATAACATCCCTATCGTTTATGGTTTCGTTCAGCTTGTTGTTCTCAACATAAAAAAGTGAGGTAACTTCAGGAAACGAATCCCTTATGTGGCACAGCAGGGCATCCACCTCTGCCGTAAAACAGGTTACTGATAGTATTACCATAACCTGCCCACTTGAGGCTGTTCTTATTATTAGATTGCGAAGCAATCCCTGCTTTGTGTAAAGGTTCAGGAAAGGCAAACCGTGTTCCAATGAATACTCCCTGATGGCTTGCCGAATTCTATTTGATGGTTCTGGTTGCAGGTAGCAGGTTTGCAAATCAAAAACCTTATCGAAACGTCCGGGAATATGGTAGCCCAGAGCTGGATATTTTTCAATTTCGTTGCCCTGCTCAATTTCCTCCCGGGTAAGCCAACGGCTATCGGAAAAGGTAAACTCAAGCTTGTTTCTATAATACATGGTTCGTTCTGAACCAATAATTGTTGATATTTCGGGGATCTCAAGTTTCCCAATTCTGATGAATTGGTCGGCCACCTGGCGTTGCTTAAACCTCAACTGTTCGCTGTATGGCAAAATTTGCCACTTGCATCCTCCACAAACTCCGTAATGGCTACAAAAGGGCTGAACTCGTTGGGGGGAATACTCGTGCCACTTTACCACATGGCCTTCCATGTAACTTTTTCTGTTTTTGGTAACCTGTATGTCAACCAGGTCGCCGGGGATAGCATAGGGTACAAAAATCACTTTATTATCGTATCGGCCTAAGGCCTTGCCCTCTGCGGCAACATCCTCAATTCTTACCCTCTCCAGCAACGGATTACTTCTTCGTCCCACGTCGATATTTTTATTTAATTTTGAACCCAATTGGGTTGCTAATTGTTTTTGCAAAAGTAATAAATTAGGATGGATTCACTTACCCATGCCCTTACTGGGGCAATAATTGGCGAGGCCACTGCAGGCTCCAAAATTGGGAAAAAAGCCATGTTGATCGGAGCCCTTGCTGCCAATATTCCCGATTTAGATGTACTTGTTACACCTTTTTTCGATCCCATTAAAGCCATGTTTGTTCATCGCGGTTTCAGTCATTCTTTTTTGTTGCTAATTCCCGGCTCGCTTTTGATTGCCTATCTTCTCTCAAAAAAAATTATTAAATCGCTCACTCTAATTCATGCATGGATGCTGATATTCATCCCATGGCTATCGCATCTGGTTATGGATATATTTAACACCTATGGCACTGCCCTTTTTGAACCCATCTGCTCCATAAGGGTTTCGTTTGATTCCATGGCCATTGTTGACCTCTCGCTACTGTTAATCCTTTCCTTTTTTTGGGTTGCCATTCTGCAGGCAAAACGGAAGCAACAAAATACAGTTAAACTTTCGGTTATAGCAATGATCGCTGTTATGGCCTACTTTGGCCTAAGCTCAATTATAAAAATCAGACTGGAGCAACGCCTATCTAGCCATGCTAGCCATTCCAAAATCCTCCCTCAAAGAGTTCACACCACTCCACTTCCCCTTACCAACATGGCATGGATGGTTGTAACTGAAGATAGCGCAACTTTTGAAATATCGCATGTGAATATTATTAAAAATCATGTATTCCGTCATGCTCGCATTTCCAAAAGCAACCATCGCATATGCAAACAACAGGTGCAAAAACTAATTGAATTCACCAAGGGCTATTTTTTGATCGATAGTGTTGGCGAAAACCTCTATTATTTTTATGACCTGCGCTTTTCGAGCCTTGAAAGGGAATACCCAAAAGCTTACGTACTGCAGTTTAAAATTGATGCCTCCTGCTGCAAGGTATCGCGGGCTCATCCCAAAAGGGGTATCAATATTAGCAACGCTATTAGCCTTTATAGTGAGCTGTTTTAGAGTGACTTTTAATAATATTATTACACATCTGGAGTAAAATTTTTTTCTGCCTTATTTTTTTCAACATCGAAAACACCCACAAATAATAGAGCATCTAATTACTTTATTCCCATTGTCATTAAAAAAAATGTTGCTACCTTAGCGTTGATGTTTGGGACTGTTACAAATGGCTAATATTCTTGTAGTTGATGATGATTCAACCTTTTGCCTGATGCTAACCACTTTTTTAGGAAAGCACGGATACAGTGTGAGTGGCGCTTTTTCCTTTGATGAGGCCCTGCGGGCTATGCAGAACAACAATTTTGATGTTGTACTTACCGATTTCAGGCTTCCCGAAAAATCGGGGTTGGATGTGCTGTCCGAAGCCAAACGTAGAAACCTCAACACAGTGGTAATCATAATGACCGGTTACGGCGATATTCGCATGGCTGTTAAGGCAATAAAACAAGGCGCATACGATTACGTAACCAAACCAGTTAATCCCGATGAAATTCTCGCCACTATTCAAAGCGTGGTCTCACACTATGGTACAGCAAATTCAGGCTCCGACACTTTTACCTACATTGAGGGTAAAAGTAAGTACAGCCGTGAAGTTATGCGGTACATTAGCATTGTGGCACCCACAAACCTCTCGGTAATCATACAGGGCGATAGCGGCACAGGAAAAGAGTTTGTTGCCCGACAGATCCATCGGCTTAGCAAGCGGAGTGCTAAACCCTTTGTGGCTATCGATTGCGGCGCGCTCCCTCGCGAACTTGCATCCAGCGAATTCTTTGGCCATGTTAAGGGCTCATTTACCAGTGCTGTTGCCGATAAGGTGGGGCAATTTGAGGTGGCCAATGGCGGAACCCTCTTCCTCGACGAAATTGGTAACCTTCCCTACGAGGTGCAGGTAAACCTGCTCAGGGCCATTCAGGAACGAAAAATTAAACGTATTGGCAGCAACAAGGAGATCCCTATTGATGTCAGAATTATTGTTGCCACCAACGAAGATTTGTTGCAAATGGTGAATAGGGGTACATTCCGCGAAGACCTTTACCACCGGCTTAACGAATTTACCATTCGCGTTTCCCCTCTTAGCGAGCGTAAGGAAGATCTGATGGACTACGCCCGTTGGTTCCTGAAACAAGCCAATCAGGAACTGGCTAAATCGGTTACCAATTTCTCAACCCAGGCAATTGATTTACTCATGTCCTATTCCTGGCCGGGTAATCTCAGGGAGCTAAAAAACATTATTCGCCGGGCTGTTCTGCTCGAAGCCACCAATACCATTTCTCGGGAAAGCCTTCCCCCTGAGCTCAACCAAAATGGCTATAGTGCCTCCAGCGCTGCCCTAACCGATAACCTTAAAAACATCAAGGAAAAAGCCGAACAGGAACTTATTCTTTCTACATTGGAAAAGGTAAGGTACAATAAAAGCAAAGCTGCTAAATTGCTTAACATCGACCGAAAAACACTTTATAACAAGATGAAGCAGTACGGTATCGATTTGGATTAGATGGCATTAAACGTTAAATTTAAGCTTCTGCTATTGACTTTCTCATTTTTTTACCTGAACTTGTTCTACTAATCTAAATACCCAAATCATTATGAACGAAAATCCATTTGATTTCAAAAAGTTCCTTTACGATTCAAAAGAAACTTTACTGAATCCCAAAGGGTACTTCGAAACTATGAGTACCACCGGGGGCATGGTTGAACCAATACTAAAGGCTCTAATATACAGCACGGTGGCTGCTATATTCAATTTTCTATGGGTTTTTGTTTTAGGCAGCGCGGTATCGTTTGGCATGTTTGGCGGGGCCATGGGCTTTGGAGCCTTTATCATGACCATTATAGGTGCACTTATCGGATTGTTCATTGGTGCAGTAATTATGCTTCTAATATCGAGCATATGCGGAGGAAATACCGATTTTGAAGCCAATCTTAGGGTTTCGGCATCGCTTATGGTGCTAATGCCAATCAATGCCATTCTAGGTTTGCTGGGATTTATAGACGGTTTTATTGTTGCTCTAATCTCCATTGCCATAGGACTCTACGGATTGTATTTACTCTATCTGGCCCTAATAAAAACACTTAAGGCTAAGGAGGAGACAACCCGAATAGTTGTTTTCGTGCTGCTGGCTCTTTTCCTGATTCTACAAATTGTTGGCTTTTTTACCCGCAGGGCAGCCCGTCATTTTAACAGAGATCTATCTAAACTTGAGCAAATTTATAATATCGAAGAAAACGCCAATAACAAGAGCGACTATGCCTACTACGGTAACGAGAAACCATCAAAATTCCCTAACCAGGCGCTCGATTTGGTTAGGGAGAATCTATCAGAAGGCGATAACATGATTACCAAATCAAAAATTGAACGATTGGTTAATCTCACCGAAACGCTTTCGCAGTCCGGCGAGGATAATGATAAAATGCTTGTGGCTATTCAAAACGCAGGATACTCCTACCTTACCGAATATACCAACGATTATCTTACGGTTATTTCGGGAATCACAACTGTTTCGAGTTTAAAAGCTATTGAGGAACTTATGGATGCCTCAAAAAATGATAATGAAACCGCAAACGATTTTAAGGTTGACGAAATGCTCAAAGCAGCTGCAATTCAATCGATTCTTAGCGCTAAACTCACCGAATCCGATTTAGTTACTGTTTACAACAATTGGGATTTAGTTAAGGACCTTGAAATGAAAACCAACCAGGAATAGTAACAGGTATTGCTCTTCCTCTTATTCAAATTTAGAAAAAACTTAAAATTAAAAAAATACTCGGCGGGGTTCACCCCGCTTTATTAACTCAATTTTTCATCATTACAATTATTTAAATAAAAACTTATTACAATAAACTGAACTTTATTGGGCAATTTGCCCTAACTCCCATATTTGCTGTTTAATGACAACCTATGCCGCACTTGTAAAAAAATTGCAATTTTATAACCAAAATAAGGTTAAAAAGAAAATATAGAAGAATAAAGATTAATAACCGGAAATTAAAACAATTAACCCGTTCTAACCATTAATCAAACTTCAATTCCACACGTAAAATCCTAAGCCGCCTAAATTTTTTCTTCACCATACAACAATTCCCCTATTTTTCACTATATTTGTGTAATATTTAAGGATCATGTTAAAAAACTCAAGCAAATCGGTTATAATTTTCATAATTTTGTTAATTACGGTTTCGTGTAACCGAAAAACACAGCTGCTGTACCTAAAAAGCACCAGTAACGAGGTTTTGGGAACAATTAATCCTCCTGTTTACCTTATAAAACCAGGCGATGTTCTTAGCATTCAAATTTACACGCAGGATCCTAACATTAGCAGGCTTTTTAATCTGGCTAACACCCAAACTGCTAATTCATACTACAATTCTGAAATCTCCAGCTATATATCCGGTTTTTCAGTGAACGATTCCGGTCAGGTAAACCTCCCGGTAATTGGGAAAGTAAAAATTTCAGAGCAATCGGTACACGATGCTCAGGAAACCATACAGCTGGCTGCAAACAAATACCTAAAGGATGCCCTTGTGGTTGTAAAACTTCTTAGTTTTAGGATAACCGTTATTGGCGAAGTTAAGCGCCCGGGCACCTATACCAACTACAAGGATAACCTAAATATATTTGAGGCCATTGGGCTTGCAGGCGACCTTTCCGATTATGGTGAACGTAGCAATATTCTGGTTCTAAGAAATACCCCCAAAGGGGTTAAAACATTCAGGATGAACCTACAGGATAAAACCATTGTGGCTTCCGAAGGGTTCTTCCTTCAACCAAACGATACAGTTATTGTTGAACCACGTAAGGGTAAGGTCATGGCTCTTAATACCCCTAATATTCAACTTTTACTATCAACACTTACTACGGTTTTACTATTTTTGAACTTTTTAAAGAAATAGCCGTTTATTGATATGGTTCATGTTAAACTAATTTAGTTTTTTAGGAGGATTATTTGAATGGTTCAAGATGATAACATGAATCAGGATTTTATCCCACGAAACCCCAGTGGCTATCCCGAAGAGGAAACCCTAGACATTAAGCAGTTGCTGTATCGTATTATTGCCAACTGGTACTGGTACGCCATCACTGTATTTTTAGCTCTTTTTGTAGCCTATCTCGTTAACCGATACTCACAACAGGTTTACAGCGTTAGCTCCAGCGTCATAATCCGCGACGACGACCAATCAAAAGCTTTTGTTGGGGCTGAGCAGCTGATTCAGAGCTTAAGGCTGGTAAAAAACACCAAAAGCGTTCAGAACGAAATAGGCATACTGCAATCATACTCCCTGGCTCGGCAAGCGATTGAGGAACTCGACGATTTTAGCGTTACCTATGTTGCCGTTGGACGCCGTGGCATTAAGGAGCAAAAAATGTATATGCTATGCCCTTTTCGGGTGGTGCTCGATTCCGGTGCAAACAACCTTGTAAACTACCCAGTTTACATCACCCTTATCGATACCCTTACCTATAAGCTTGAAATTGATGATGGCATGGGTATTGAGAAAACTATGCGTTTTGGGGAGCTTTTCTCCAGCGAAAACTTCAACTTTACGATTTACCTGCGAAGTCCTGACTTGTATAAACTTTACAGCGATATTCGTAAGTTTTACTTTACCATTAACGATCCAAATACCCTTGCGCTAACCTACAAATCAAAGGTAACAATTACCCTTAACGATAAAAAGGGTTCGCTGCTTACGCTAACCAGCAGCGGCTATGTTGCCTTGCAGGAGGCCGACTACCTCAATAAGTTAATGGATGTATATATCCGTCGTGGGCTCGAGGAAAAAAACCAGATAGCCGAAAATACCGTTAGGTTCATTGACCAGCAGCTGGCCCTTATGACCGACTCGCTTCGAAAAGCCGAGCAGCGTCTTCAGGATTTTCGCACACAAAATCGGGTACTCGATATCTCGCGCGAGGGAAATATGCTCATCGAAAGAATTAAATCGATACAGCAGGAGCAGGGTAGCATTGAGCTTAGGGGCTACTACTACAGCTATTTAAAGGATTACCTCGCTCAGCGTAAAGACCTGAATGCCATAATTGCCCCATCGGTTCTGGGTGTGGAAGATCCACAGCTTAACGCCCTGCTTGCCGAAGCATCTAAGGCCTACATTGAGCGCGAGGAGATGCGTGCCACGGTTAAACCGGGTAGCCCGGGGCTTGAACAGCTCGATATCCGCATCGATAACATTCGTCAATCGCTTATCGAAAAGGTTAACAGCCTGGTTGAGGCTAACGCCATAGCCCAAAAGCAGCTTAAAAACCGCGTAAAGGAGGTGGAAGCCGAAATGATGCGCCTTCCAATAAACGAAAGGCAGCTCATTGGCTTTGAACGCGATTTTGGTCTTATCGATAAAATGTACACCTACCTCCAGGAAAAACGTGCCGAAGCCGCTATTGCCCGCGCCTCGAATATAGCCGACAATAAGATTCTCGACTACGCCCTCCCCGAAAATGCCACCATGATTAAGCCCAAAAAACAGCTAAACTACATCATTGCATTACTAGTAGGCCTAGCTCTTCCCTTTATAATCATGCTAATCTACGATTTCTTTAACGATAAACTGGTGGATCTAAAGGAGATATCGCGCCGTACGCGTGTACCCGTTATTGGCACGCTTGGCCATAACCGTTACGAAACCGAGCTGCCCACCATCGATAAGCCCAAATCAACATTAACTGAATCATTCCGTGGGCTAAGAACCAATCTGCAGTACCTGCTCCGAGAGCCCTCGTACAAGGTAATTGCCGTATCGTCAACTGTGGTGGGGGAGGGCAAAACCTTTACCGCCGCTAATTTGGCAGCCATTACTGCCGTTACGGGGAAAAAAGTACTGCTGCTCGGCCTCGACCTTCGCAAACCCCGTACACATCGAATTATGGGATACTCCGGCACCATTGGCGTTAGCACCTACCTAATTGGCAAAAGTACCATTGACGATATTCTCATGCCCTCTCCCATCGATAACCTCTACTTTATGCCCAGCGGCCCCATTCCCCCTAACCCGGCCGAGCTGCTGGGGGCAAGCCGAATGGATGAGCTAATAGCCTGGGCTAGGCAGAATTTCGACTACGTGGTTATCGATAGCCCCCCGGTAGCCATTGTTTCCGATGCTTTCCTTATTGCCCGATTTACCGATGCCAACCTCTTTGTGATTCGCTACGGCTACTCCTCGCGTGAGGTCCTAAACCTTATTAACGACATCTACAAGCACCACGAGGTGCGCAACCTGGCCCTAGTGGTTAACGACTTTGCCCCTCGTAGGGGCTATGGGTACGGCTACAGCTATGCCTATAGCTATGGGTACAGCTACGGTTACGGATATCGCTACGGATATGGCTATGGCTCCTACACCGGCAGCGGCTACTACTCCGACGACGATGAACCACCCCTAACATGGAAGGAAAGAATTAAACAGCTATTTTAATATTTTTATTTGCCCTATAGGCACTGCGATATCTACATATATACCCCTAACCCATAGCTGCAGGTTGTTCCTGTAACTGACAGGGCGAAGCTGTAATAAATATAAACCAATATTATGTATGAAAAGAAATTTTTTATTAGAACGCTAAAAAATTTTCAAAAAAAGAGGTTCTTCCTGGATTTATAACTTTACCTGCTGACCAAAAGAATCAGATTTTTTATAATTTTTTTCTGAAAAATAGTTATTTCAAAAAATATTAATGAAACGTTATTTAAAATTAAATTCTGAATTTGGTAAAAATGTTTTTACCCTTTTTGCAGGAACTACTTTTGCACAAATCGTGCCATTTATTGTTTCTCCAATCTTAACCCGTTTATACTCACCAGAACACTTTGGTTTGCTTGCCTTATTTACTGCCGTATTTTCAATAATTTCTATTAATATAACATTGCAATACGAGGCAGCTATTATTTTACCTAAAGAAGAAACAGATGCCGCTAACCTTGTGGGTTTATGTTTATTATTAACTATTATTATTAGTTTAGTTACTTTTATAATTGTTTTTTTATTTCCACACACTATTGCTCGTTGGGTGGGTGATGAACGATTGTCTTTTTGGTTGTATTTTGTTCCTATACCTATATTTTTAACAGGTCTTTACAATACTCTAAACTACTGGGCAACAAGAAAAAAACAATACAAACGTCTTGCCATAAGAACAATATCACAATCATCAACTACTGCAGTAGCAAAACTTCTATTTGGCTTTTTGGGTTTAAAAAATATGGGTCTAATTTCAGGGACTCTCATTGGACAAGCTGCTGCAACTGGGGTTCTAAGTTGGTTGACCTGGAAAGATGATGAAAACATGTTTAAAAAAATCACAAAAAAAGGTATTATACAAATTGCTAAGGTTTATAAAAATTTTCCCAAATACACCGCGTGGCAGGGTTTTTTTGATATGTTTAACGCCTCTTTAACAAGTTTCTTCATATCCGCTTTTTGGGGCCCAAGTATATTAGGTTTATATTCCTTTACTACTGGAATTCTTCTTAAGCCAATACAATTAGTAGGTTCTTCTGTTGCTCAAGTTTACTACCAGAAAGCAAGAGATATCTTCATAAGTGGTCAAAATATTTGGGGCATTACAAGAAAAATACTCATCCGCTTAACCATAATCTCGATATTTATTTTTTTCCCTATTGCTATTGCCGGACCAAAACTTTTTTCTATAATTTTTGGAGAAAAATGGTACGAAGCTGGTTCCTTTGCAAGGGTTTTATTACCTTGGTTGATAGTAAAATTTATAGGTTCTCCTATAACCAGCATTGTTAATATTCTTGGCAAACAAAAAACATTTTTTTATGCAACTTTAATTTTGAATATTATTGCACCACTTACTCTTTTTATTGCATTTAAAAGTAATTTTTCTTTTATTTTTACTTTATTTTTTGTATCATTTTTTACTGCTTTATATTTTATTATTTTAATTTTTTGGATAAAAAGAATAGCGATAAATGAAAGAAATTAAATTACTTAGTCGGTTGTGTAGCCTTATTATTTCACAAGCTGAGTTGTTTCGTGAAAGAAAAAGAATTCAATATTTAAATAAGTTCAATATTGATGGCAATAAAATAACTAAGAATGTTGAAATTTTTAATATTGAAAATGTTAGTATTGGTTATGGAACCTATATGAACTCAGGCCAATTGCATGCGGGACCAAATTCAAAAATTATAATTGGTAAATATTGTGCAATAGGATATAATGTGCATATAAAATCATATACTCATGACTCTAATAATCCAACTGGAAATAATATCAAAATGACTGATAAAAACATTGTAATTGGTGATAATGTTTGGATTGGCGATAATGTTTATATAAAAGAAGGATTAACAATAGGCAATAATGTAATAATTGGGGCAAATTCTGTTGTAACCAAAAGTTTTTCCGATTCTGTTGTAATTGCTGGATCTCCTGCAAAAATTATAAAATACAGATAATATTATCAGTACTTAATACTAACTTTTAAGCAGATAATGTTAATTTTTTTCCCTTTATCCTATCCATATACAATAGCTAAAGAAGAAACTTTTTTAAAGGACGAGGTTTCAACAATTAATAAAACATTTTTAAATTTTATTCTAATCCCTTCCATTATAAATGAAGATAAATATAAACTAGATGATAGTATAAGCATTAATTTAAACTTAGCAAAATATTTAAATAAAAAATCTTCGTTGTTGCTTTTGCTATTCAATATCCATTTCTTTTGGTTATTTATCATTGAAATTCTATCAAATAAAAACTCTTTAAAAAACATTAAAAAACTCATACTATACATTTGGAATACAGTCAAAATTTATAATTGGATAAAAAAAAATTTAGATCCTATTATTCAATCTAATAAAGATTCTCAAAAAATTTTATACACCTTTTGGTTTACCCATTTAACCACTGCATTATGTTATTACTACAAAAATTCTAAAAATATTAAAATAGTAACAAGGACTCATGGCATTGATTTATATGAATATCGTAATAATAATTACATCCCGCTACGTGAATTTTCTATTAAACATCTATCTAAAATTTACTTTGTATCAGAAACCGGGAAAAATTATATGATTCAAAAATATCCTAAATATATCAATAAATATTTTACCTACCCTTTAGGGGTTAAATCGCATGGGAGTATAAATATATTAGAAAAAAACAATGAGTTTCACTTTATCTCATGCTCAAATGTTGATCATAATAAAAATGTTAAATTAATTTTATATGCATTAAAGGAAGTAGCATTAAAGCATAAGGACAAAATTATACACTGGACTCATTTTGGAAGTGGAGAATTACTTGACGATTTATTAAATACCATTAAAAACTTGTTTTGTCCAAATTTAAAAGTTGATTTAATGGGTTATCAACCCAATGGTGTAATATTTGAATTTTATAAAAATAAAAGCATAAATGCATTCATTACTACTTCTCATTCAGAAGGAGGACGCCCTCTCTCAGTGCAAGAAGCTCTTAGTTTTGGAATTCCCGTAATTGCAAGTAGCGTTGGTGGTATTACTGAAATTATAAACGAAAGTAATGGATATTTATTAAGTTCCAAACCAAGCATTTATGAACTTATCGATGCGATTACTACAGTAATACATAATCCTGAGCTATGGGAACAGAAGAGAAGTCAAGCTATTAAAACCTTCACTGAAAAATGTAATTCCGAAGTACTTACATATAAATTTATCGAGGAACTTAAAACTTTATGATTACAATAATTGACTATAAAATGGGTAATATTGGCTCTGTAGTTAATATGATCAAGAAGATTGGTTATGAATCATTGGTAACATCGGATGTACAAAAAATTCTATCTGCTCAAAAAATTATACTGCCAGGCGTAGGCCATTTTGATAAGGCTATGAGAAATCTACATGAATTAAATCTTATAGGCGTATTAAATCAAAAAGCAATAATTGAAAAGGTACCAATTTTAGGGATTTGTTTAGGAATGCAACTTCTTTCGGAAGTAAGCGAGGAGGGTAACTCTAACGGACTAGGTTGGATTAAAGGAGAGGTTCGAAGATTTGCTTTTGATGAAAACTCAAAAAAACTAAAAATACCTCATATGGGCTGGAATACTATTAATCCGATTAAAGATAGTCCCCTTTTAGAAAATCTTAACAATAATTCTCGCTTTTACTTTGTACATTCTTATCATTTTATCTGTCAAAACCCTGAAGATATATTATGTACAACTGAATACGGTTATACGTTCGTTTCCGCTATTTCACACAATAATATCATGGGAGTTCAATTTCATCCCGAAAAAAGCCATAAATTTGGCATGACATTATTGAAAAATTTTATCGAAAAATTTTAACTACCATGTTAAAAACTAGAGTAATACCATGTTTACTGCTTAATGGAACAGGATTAGTTAAAACACAGCAATTTAAAAACCCAAAATATATTGGAGATCCAATTAATGCTGTTAAAATATTTAATGAGAAAGAGGTTGATGAACTAATTTTTCTTGATATTTCGGTAACAAAAAGTAAAAAGGAACCTAACTTTGATTTTATAAAAAAAATAGCTTCTGAAGCATTTATGCCCTTTGCATACGGCGGAGGAATTACCAGACTGGACCAAATTGAACATCTTTTCAACATTGGCGTCGATAAGGTTATACTAAATACCATAGCATTCGAAAATCCATCATTAATTTCAGAAGCAGCCCGTGTTTATGGTAGTCAAAGCATTGTTGTAGCTATAGATTATAAAACTAACTTTTTAGGGAAAATCGAAGTTTTTGTTAGTTGTGGTACTAAAAACACAAAGCTAAAGCCTGTTGAATATGCAAAAAAAATGCAGGAGCTGGGAGCAGGTGAAATATTTCTTAATTCAATTGACCGTGAAGGGATGTTCAAAGGGTATGATATAAATACAATAAAGCAGGTTACTAACATAATTAACATACCAGTAATAGCTAGTGGTGGTGCTAGATCTTTGAACGACTTTAAACTGGCTATAACCGAGGGAGGAGCATCTGCGGTTGCTGCAGGAAGTTTTTTCGTTTTGCATGGAGTACACAGAGCAGTACTAATAACATATCCCGGCTATAATGAATTGGAAAAATTATTAAAAACAGAGTAGCTATGCCAAGAGAATATCAGATTTGTACCAGATGTATAATGGACACTTCAGATCCAGACATTACGTTTGACCAAAATGGCTATTGTAACCATTGTACCCAAGCTTTAATCAAACTCAATAAAAATAAATTTGCCAACGACGATGAAAGGCTAAAACATCTTAACCGCATTATTAATAAAATTAAAAAATCTGGGAAAAATAAAAAGTATGACTGTATTATTGGATTAAGCGGTGGCGTTGATAGCTCCTACTTAGCTTATATTGTGGTTAAAAAATTAGGCCTAAGACCCCTTGCTGTCCATGTCGATAATGGCTGGAATTCAGAATTATCCGTAAAGAACATAGAAAATATTGTTAAGAAACTAGGCATTGACCTTTATACTTATGTAATTGATTGGGAGGAATTTAAGGATTTACAAAGAGCATATCTTAAAGCTTCAGTTATCGATATTGAGGTTTTATCGGATAATGCTATTGTTATTGCCATTCATAAATTATTAAAAAAATATAAACTTAAATATTTTTTAATTGGATATAATTATCAAACTGAGTCTATTATGCCTGCAAGTTGGCTTTATTCAAATAAATTTGATAGCTTGAATATTAAAAGTATTTATAAAAAGTTTGGTACAGGATTAAAACTAAAAACATATCCACTACTATCTTTTTGGGAGTATATTGTTTATCGTTTTTTCGATAAAAGTAGAAGTATTAATATTCTAGACTTATTCCCTTATAACAAACAGGATGCAATAAATATTTTACATAAAGAATTGGATTGGCAAGATTATGGTGGAAAACATTATGAATCAAAGATAACTAAAATTTATCAAGGTTATATTTTACCTAAAAAGTTTAATATTGATAAACGGAGGGCGCATTTGTCAAGTTTATTTGTTTCTGGTCAAATATCAAGAGAAGAAGCTTTAGAAAAAATAAAAGAAAATTTATACGAAGAAAAAGAACTTAAAGAAGACATTGAATTCTTTTGCAAAAAGTTAGATATATTTCGAGAAGAATTTGATGAAATTCTTTCTGCAAGTCCAATTCCGCACTATGCATACCCCTCATACAATAAGATAATTGACAGACTTATTGCATTAAAAAGAAAGGTATTTTCTTTATGATACCAAAAATTAGAGTTGGGATATTAATGCATGGCATTTTTTACGGTGGTGCATCTCGAAGTTTAATCCAATTACTTAAAATATTGAAAAATGAGGAAAGATTTGAATTTATTGTATATACAACTTCCATTTCATCCCTTAAAGTAAAAAAGGAACTTGAAAAGTATTGTGTATCAATAAAAAAAGTCAAGCTAAAAATAATAACAGCAAATCAGGCTTCTGTTTCATCTATTAAAACTTTTAAGAAATCAAAAAATGTTGGCTTAATAAATTTTATAAACCAATTAAAACATGACGAAATTAATCTTTTACATATTAATACAACCGTTTTTTCTCATATTTTAAAACCCATAACGGATTTAACAAATATTAAAATAATTGTACATGTTAGAGAGTTACTTCCAGAGTATGGGAAAACCCTAATAGGAGATTATATTATTGAACAAATAAAGTTCTATTCCGATTTTATTATATGCATTAGTGAAAATGAAGCAGAGCGTTTCGCAGATTATGAAAGAAAAGTTATATTACCCAATCCTATTGATTTTAACGAAATCGATTCAACTATTGGTAATTTTAGAGCACAAAACAATATTAATAAGGAAACTATTATCATTACAATGTCTTCACATTTTTATAAACCAAAGGGACATATATTATTTTTGGATGCATTGAAAATACTACTTGAAAAATATAACCTCAAAAATATCTTATTTTTAATAGTGGGATATAAACAACATAATCTTTTTTTACGAAAATATATAAAAAAAATATTAATGATGTCAGATTATCTCTCTGAAATTAAGAATAAGATTAAAAATGAAGGTTTAACCAATTTTGTAAAATTAATACCATATACTTATGATATTTACGAAATTATTAAAGATTCAGATATTATTGTACGGCCAGCATTAACCGCAGACCCTTGGGGTCGAGATGTTATAGAAGGAATGGCAATGAAAAAACCTATTGTTGCAACGGGAAATTCAACTTTTTTCATTAAACCAGAAATAACTGGATATTTAGTTTCACCAAATGCAAATGAATTAGCAAATAAAATAAAAGATCTAATCAAAGATAAATCAAAACGTGAATTATTCGGTTTGAATGGGAGAAAAACAATAGAGAATATATGCAATAGCATTAATTATTCAAAACAGTTAATAAATATTTATGATACTATCTCAGAGTAATTCTCAAACTTTTAAAAAATATTTTTTTTCTTATCTTTTTTTAGCATCAGCTACTATTTTTTTACCATTCAGACAAACCTTATTTTCCTTAATCTTTATTTTAGCTGCAGTTGAATTTTATATTTCTAAAAATAAATTTGATCTATATTTCTATTACTTTTCCTTAATTACTACAATTTCATTGCTTCTTCAAACTTTTTATTTTGATCGATTTAATCTTTCTTCTACCATTCGTTTATATATGAACATATTTCTCCCATACTTTCTTTTAAAAACAATAGGTAAGGATTATATTAAATATTTTATAAAAATTGTTTATATCATTTCAATTATTAGTTTTGTTTTTTACTTCCCATCATTATTTTCAGATACAATTCATAATTATATTGGCAAAATAGCTCCTGCTTTAGGAACTGATACCTACCTTGATAACCAAAATTTTATTATTTTCACTTGGGAGGGAAAATCAGAAGGTTTTTTAAGAAATTCTGGCAACTTTACTGAACCAGGATATTTTGCTTCAATTCTCATCCTCGCAATGTCTTTTAATCTTTTACACCAAAAAAAAATATTAAATAAAGAAAATATTGTATTAACAATTGCAATTATTACAACATTCTCTACATCAGGTTATATCGCATTATTTTATGTTTTTACTTTGAAAATACTATTTACCTATAAAAACAAATACAAATACCTATTAATTCCATTAATGTTGTATATTGCTTATGAATCTTATGTACGGTTAGATTTTTTACAAAATAAGGTAACAAATCAATTTCAAACACAAGTTGAAGAAGGAGTTGAGAGGGGACGTTTTGGAAGTACCATTTTAGATTTTAAAGATTTAAAAAAATATCCATTAATAGGTAGGGGTCAAACAAAAGCAACACGTTTTGATGAAGTTGAATTTTGGGAAGGAGACCAAGCCCCCAGACCAATTTTAAATGGTGTAACTGATACATTACTTAAATATGGTATTATTGGTTTTATATTTTATTTAATTCTTTTAGTTAACTCTTTAAAACATTACTCAAAGATTCACCATATTAATAAAAAAGGAGTTTTCATTATACTAGGTTCAGTATTCATTGTAACATTTGCACAACCCATTTTATTAACTCCTATATTTTTAAGTTTAGTTTATTTTAAGGATATTAAATATAATAATGATGAAAATTTCAATTTTAACACCAAACTTTAATTATGCTAAATATATTGGCCAAACAATTGAAAGTGTTATTTATCAGAACTACTATAACATTGAACATATTATAATAGATGATGGTTCTACGGATAAATCTGCTGAGATTATTCAAAAGTATGCTAACCGCTTTCCAAATATTATTAAATTCGAAAAACAAGAAAATGCAGGACAAACTATTGCTCTTAATAAAGCCCTTAACAAAGCTAGTGGCGATATAATTGCATGGATTAATTCCGATGACTATTATTGCGAAAATGTTTTCCCTAAAATTATTTCATACTTTTCAAAAGATCCTTCAATAGATGCTATTTTTGGTGATATACAAATAGTTGATGAACTTGGGAACATTATAAAAGTTAATAGGTATTTAAATTTTGATTATGCTTCTGGAGTTTTTAATGGATTTGGAAAAATTATTTCGTCTAATGCAATATTCTGGAAAAGAGAATCAACCGATTTTGCAGGTCTTTTTGATAGTTCATATAAATATGCTATGGACTCTGAATATTGGTCGCGTTTACTTTATGGAAGAAGAGTCAAACATATACCATTAGTCATTGCTTCTTTTAGATGGCATGCAGATTCAAAAACAAAAAGTAGACAAAAAAAAAATACATTTGCATATAAAAGAGCAAGAATAGAAGATAAAAATATCTTTTTAAATTCATATAAGAATCTTTTTTTTTCCAAATTCTTGCCAGTTAAACTTACTTGGATTTTAAAAATTCTGTTCAAATTTAAAAGAATTTTTTTAAGATTTTTTAATGGACACTACTTCATCAAAAAATAAAATACTTCTTTTTATTAAACTCCCCCCCCCACTTACAGGTGCAACACTTATGAATCAATATGTTGCAACCTCAAAAGTTCTATTGAATAAATTTGATTTAAAAATAATTCCCATTTCGTATAGGGGAACTATTAATGATAAACATAAGTACTCATTAAAAAAGTTTTTTAAAATTATTAAAATTCACTATAAACTATTTAAGGAAATAGTAGCATTCAAACCCTCTTTGGTTTATTTTCAAATTTCCCCTTTAGGTGCTGCTTTTCTTCGGGATTGTACCTACGTTTTTTGGTTAAAAATTTTTAAACGGCATACTGTTTACCATTTACATGGCAAAGGAATTAGGGAGGCTAGCAAACGTTCAGTAATTTTAAGGTCATTGTACAAGTGGGCCTTTAAAAATTCATCGGTTATTTGTCTTTCGAACGCTCTTACAAATGATATTTCTGAAATTTACAATGGTAATCCCTACATTGTTAATAATGGTATTCCCGAGATAGGAAAGCATCTTGAACGAAACTACAGTAATAATGCCCCAATAAATATTCTATTCTTATCAAACCTGTTATACTCAAAAGGGATTATAGTACTACTTGACGCATTAACCCTGCTCGATGAAACCTATCACAAAAAAATTAAAGTAAATATTGTAGGTAGTGAAGCAGATCTAACCGGATCGGAGATCAATAATGAGATATCAAATCGAAATATTAGTCATTTTGTTGAGTTCTTAGGCCCAAAATATGGGGATGATAAAAATAAAATTTATCAGAATACGGATATTTTAGTCTATCCCACACTTAATGATGTTTGGGGTTTAGTAATACTTGAAGCCATGCAATTTGGTATCCCGGTTATTGCTTCCATTGAAGGAGCCATACCCGAAATTGTTGATGATGGGAAAACTGGTTTTTTGGTTGAGAAAAATAAACCCAATTTAATTGCCGAAAAAATAGTTAACCTAATTGAAGATAGTAATTTAATTGAAAAAATGGGTCTTGCAGCAAGGGAAAAATATTTAAAATATTATACTCTTGACACTTTTGAGCAAAATATGCTAACTACTTTTACTGATATATTAAATAAAAATAATGAATTACATTAATTTTTTTGGTTTAAAGGTTTCTAATTTTACAAAAGAAGAGTTGTATAACTATATCGAAAAATGTTTCACCGACTCTAAAAGTTATATTTATTATGGATATTCGCTTGCCGTTTTATCATATTTAAAAAAATATATAAACTACTACAATGTAACAAATAAGTTCGATTTAATGGCAACTGATGGAAGAATATTTTACATTTTAATCCGCTTATTTGGGTTCAAAGTTCAATACGACATTTCAATCCCTAGACTTACTTTTAAAACTATAGAAATAGCAAACAAAAATCGATTAAAGGTTTTTGTTCTTGGCGGAACAAAAGAAACGAATTCCATGGCATGTAATAATATTAAAGAAAAGTATAAAAATCTTTCAGCAGTAGTTGGACATAATGGATTTTATAAACATAGTGAAGAGGACATTATTATTCAAACTATAAAAGATTATAAACCAAATTTAATTTTACTAGGCTTACCTACACCATATAAACAAGAACTTGCTTTAAAATTAAGAGAGTCCTTAAATAATTGTATTATAATACCGTGTGGTGGTATGGTAAATGTGTTGGCAGGTAAAGAAAAATTAACGCCATTGTTTATTAAAAAATTAGGATTAGCAAGTTTATTCCGACATTTACAAAATCCTAAACGATTACCAGAACTCTTTTTAGTTGGAATACGAGCATTATATATATTTCCTACTTGTGCTTTTTATAAATTTATATTACATAAAAATATCTCTATTCCTAAGATTTTAGGTACAAAAATCTAATCCTATAATTTTAATATAACTAAAAAATTTCAAATATAATTACATACTCAAAATTTTCTAAGTAAAAATATGCTTTAATTGTACCTAAAAATAAATTACGGGTTTATTTCATTTAAAATTCTATAAAGAAACTAATTGAATTGATAGTTAAAAACTATCCCAAAGAGTTAAAAATATTGTAAAATGGGGGTTAATGCGTTATGGAAATAGGATTTATTAGAATTTAAAATCCTTTTTGTCATGGCGTTAAAATATAATAGTAAAACATTCTGGCATTCATACCCACCTTGTCATACTGAGCCTACCTTGTCATGCTGAACCTTCCCTGTCATGCTGAGCATGCCGAAGCATCTCTCCCCCTCAACCAGATCCCTCAGCTTCGCTCGGGATTTAGGCAACCATCATAACGGAAGCCTCCCCCATGGCCTCAGATCGTTTATACACCTCACGAATGTTCAGTGCCATAAATTCAAAATGCTCGATTCCTAAAATTTTAGATTTAAGTAACAAAATTCAATTTTTTCCCCATCATTCTGAGTTGTAGCACTTATTCTTCATCAGCAAAAAACTCCAGATATTAATTCATGATTTTGTTCTGTGAATTAAAAGGTTAATTAATTTCACTCAAAAAATTATGCCAGCAAAATCCAGAATCTTACTTATTCTTTTTTTTACCTTCCTAAGGTTTTCGGCGTTCTCGCAGGAAATCCCAATCCATTTTAACCATCCCGGTATTTATGAGTTTCTGGATGAGCTATCGAACCAAGCGGTAATCAGTATTAATAGCGCCATTAAGCCCTATTCTGCTAAGCAAATCTACCGCTACCTTATTGAAGCTGAACAAAGCAAAGAAAAGCTCTCGTTACGCCAGCAAAACGATTTGTCGTTTTACCTTAAACAGTACGCCATTTTTTCTAAAGGGAAGCAGAACCCCTATACCAATGGCAAAGGAAACCTTATGGCACGGACAAACCTCAACCTAGGCTTCTTACCCTATGGCCTTCACTATAAGGATTCTGCCTTTACCTTTTCCATCCGTCCCATATGGGGGGTTCGCTACTATACCGGGGGTAGCTTTGATATTTTACATACCTGGGGTGGCGCTGAGGCCTGGGGTTTCGTTGGCAACTTTGCCATTTATGGTAGCCTACGCGATAACTACCAAACCGAGATCCTGTCGTTTCCCTCGTACTTCACCCAGCAGGAGGGGGGCAATTACAAAATAAATGTACAGGGCCGCAAGGGTGGCGATTACTCCGAAATGCGTGGCGGAGTTACCTATGGCTGGGGATGGGGTTCGCTCGGATTGGTAAAGGACCATATACAATGGGGCACAGCCTATCATGGCTCAACCATCTTCTCGGGTCGAAACCCTTCCTACCCCATGATCACCCTAAGGCTCAACCCTATTAAGTGGTTCGAGTTGAACTACCTGCACGGTTGGCTGGTTTCGGAGGTTATCGATAGCAGCCGCTCGTACACCACATCAAACGGCGATTTCAGGGGGGTGTACCGCAATAAGTATATTGCAGCTAATCTTTTATCCTTTTATCCTTTTCGGGGCGTTGCCCTATCGTTTGGAAACTCCATTATTTACTCCGACACCAACATTCAGCCTGCAATGCTTATCCCCATTATGTTTTTTAAATCCCTTGACCACACCATCAGCCACGGCATTCAAAATCACAATTCGCAAATGTTTATCGATTTAAGCATCAAACGCATAAAATACCTCCATCTGTACACCTCCCTCTTTATCGACGAGTTTTCCATTACCCGCATTGGCGACCCCAATCGGCAGAACTTTCTTTCGTTTAAAGGCGGTGCACGATTATCGAGCTGGCCCATCAAGAATATCAGCCTAACGGCTGAGTACACCCGCGCAAATCCGGTAACCTATAAGCATTATATTGATGCCACAACATTCGAAACCAACCGGTTCAACCTGGGTTACTACCTTCGCGATAACTCCGATGAAATTTACCTCTCGATGGAGTTTAAGCCCCTACGGGGATTGTTAATCAAGAGCGAGTACTTTGTGGCTCGCCATGGCAACGAGTACAACTATACCGATGGCAACGTGGCCGAAAAACTTCCCTTTATGCAAAGCGTGACCTGGAAAAATACCAGCTACATTCTGACCTCACGTTGGGAATTCATCCACGATTCATGGCTCCTTGTAAGCCTAACCCACAGCAACATCCAAGGCTTTGAGGTCGATTCTAAGCCCGCCCTATACTACCTCGATCTTTATACTTCTAAACCATTTCAAGGAGATAAAACCATTATTACCGTAGGATTGAATTTTGGCTTTTAGCCTTTTATCTTGTCAATTGCAATTTATGTTGATTTTGCCCTTGATGCATTCAAAAGGTAAACTTTAGCCCTAAAATCTATTTTTTTATTACATCAACGCCAAAGTCTTCTCCCAATATCGGCTATATTTACCTAACTCTGTGGCTCTGTGCCCTCCGTGGTTAATATTTTTCAAATCATGGCAATAAGCAACCCACAGCTATGAAACTTAATCAAACATGCATTGCAATCACAAGAAGTAAGTATTCTTTATTTACGAATAATTTATAAGAGCAATCGTAAAAGATTATAGCACTTATCTTCTTTTGTCTTTGCTCTTTTATCTTTTATCTTTAACCTTTTATCTTTAACCTTTATCCTTATACTTCCTCCATCCATATAACCCTTTTTATATAATCAGTATAGCTAAGGATAATCCTTACCACCTTATCGGAAACGTTGGGCATGGAGTAATCGGCTACCGGGCTAAAATTGCGCTCCGAGCCGATTTTTTGTTGCTGTACCTGTGCCAATCCCTGCAAAATGCGTTCGGGATTTAGGCCAACCATCATAACGGAAGCCTCCTCCATGGCCTCAGGTCGTTCATGCGCCTCACGGATATTTAAGGCCCTAAAATTCAAAATACTCGATTCCTCCGATATTGTACCACTATCGGATAGCACAGCAAAAGCGTTCAGCTGAAGGGCATTATAATCAGTAAAGCCAAGTGGTTTAAGAAAATTAACCAACGGATTTACCTTTACATCTTGTGAATCAATTCTTTTTCGTGTGCGGGGATGTGTACTAACAATTATTGGGTATCCATAGGTTTCTGCTATTAGGTTGAGCGATTCAATAAGCTTAGCAAAGTTTCGCTCCGAGTTTATGTTCTCCTCGCGGTGTGCCGAGACCACGAAGTACTCGCCTTTTTTCAGGTTTAACCGTGAAAGAACATTGGATTGCTGTATGCGTGGTAGGTAATGATTGAGCACCTCAAACATGGGAGAACCGGTTTTTATAACGCGATCGGCAGGAATCCCTTCGCTAAGCAGGTATTCGCGTGCTATATCGCTATAGGTAAGGTTAATGTCGGCTATATGGTCCACTATCTTACGGTTAGTCTCTTCGGGAACGCGTTGATCGAAGCAGCGATTTCCTGCCTCCATATGAAAAATAGGAATATGCCGTTTCTTTGCGGGTATTGCGCAAAGACAACTATTTGTGTCACCTAAAACCAGAAGGGCATCGGGTTTATGCATCTCAAAAAGCGGATCTATTTTAATTAGGATCTGACCAATGGTTGCAGTGGCATTTTCGCCGGCAGCTTCCAAGTAGTAGTCTGGTTTATGAATACGCATATCGTCGTAGAATATCTGGTTAAGCTCGTAGTCGTAATTCTGACCGGTGTGTACGGTAATATGTTCTATTGCAGGACTCTCGTCGAGCTTTGCCATTACACGCGACAAACGAATTATCTCGGGACGTGTTCCAACTACGGTTAGGACTTTAAGTTTCTTCATTATTTTTTAAATTAATAGAACGCCGAAAAACTCTGATTTAAAAAATTTTCGCAGTTAAAATCAGCAATAATATATAAAATCTGTTTTATCTGTGTCCCATTCGCCTTAAACGGTTTCAAAATAGGTATCGGTATCGTTGGGGTTAAAGTGCTCACTTATCCAGAAAATGGTGTAAACATCATCGTTCCCAACATTCTTGATATTGTGGGTGTACCAAATTGGCATATCTACAAATGCAGGGTTTTTATCGCCATCAATTTCAAAGGTAAATTTTTTATTGCTACCAATCCTTCGCAGCTCAATAACTGCCTTCCCCTTTATCACCGCAAATCGTTCAGCCTTGCGGGTATGAAAATGATTTCCACGAGTAACTCCTGGCTTTGTGGTAGAAAACGAAACCTGTCCGCCGCTATTTAACTTAACGGTTTCCACAAACGATCCCCTGTTGTCGGATTTTAACTCGAGTGGACGGGGAAAAAACTTTTCATGGTCGATGTAACATACAAAGGTATTAAAAAGGTTGCGGGTAAAGGTTTCGGAAAAGTTCGGAAATATTCCTTTCTCAAAATAGTTTACCTTAAAATCTTTTAATATATCCAAAATAACCGAAACTTTAATGGTCGTGGTGTGTGGTATATTTATTTTTTCACCATGCAACCCATTGTTCTCATCCTTTGTAAATATTTTTTTAATAAAATGGTCCACTAGTGCCGAAACGTAAATCAGTTTTAACTCGCCATCTATTTCAATTTTAGGCTCTTCGCCATGAGTTAATTGATGACAAAAAGTTGCCACAACCGAGTTATAATAAGGCTTACCAAATGGGCCAAACACGTTGGGAATGATAAATGCTGTAAATTTCGAACTATTCTTTGCAGCCCATTGCTCGAATAGAAACCGGCCCTCTTTTTTTGATTTCCCGTACAGATTATCGCGTTCCTCCTGAATTGATGAGGAAAATATGATATGCGGTTTCGATTGACTAGCCTCACAGGCGGCAATGAGTTTTTTTACCAAATCAATGTTGGTTTTATAAATAACCTCAGGATTATTATGACGGTTCATGGCAGCCAAATGTACAATGGCATCACACTCTTTTACAAAACTTTCAAGTTGGTAGGGGTTATCAAAGTAGCTATCCTCAAATGGGATGCGCTCAAACCTTTCGGGGTATAATCCTAAAGTATTGTAAAGATGAGTTCCTATAAAGCCCGATTGACCCGTAATGCCTACTTTGATCATAGTTTATGTTTTGTTAAATAAAACTCTAATAGCACAGATTTAATGTATTTACGCTGATTATTTATTTGTAAAAATTTTTCCTTTAACCTCTGGCTTATTGCCAGAACTATGTAAAAGGACTACTTCAATTTGAACTGCCTTTAAATAATTTAATAATTGTTACTCTTGCTCTTTAAAAATTGCTTCTGCTGTTTTGAGTTCAACTATTTACCGATTTTTCTCTATTAAATCGGCAAAGTGCACACAAAACCTTCTGAACCATAAAAAACTTTCATTTATAATTGCCATTCTACAATTAAACCCAACTTTTCTAGTTCAATTTTGAGATCATTCTCATAAATCTTATCAAAGAATTCGCATCCAAAAGTATTATACCCTTTATAAATACACTCAACTATTGTTGATATCAACTCTTGTATTAGGTATCCCTTACCCACTATCAGAGAGAATCTGAATTTTCTGTGTTAACAGTGTTCATTTGGTTTTTTATGGTTCATAAATATGACTAATATTCTCGCTTAGGATATCCTTACGGATCATAGGTAATTTTAGTAACAATTGTTTCATCCCTTCCACATCAAGTCTTTTGGTGTTATGAGAGTTATACTCTGCTATTTGAGTAATATCAACTTGTCCCTCATTAAAATAAAGGCCATAGTTAAGGTCGCGGCTATCGGCTGGTATTCTGAAATAGTTGCCCATATCAATTGCCTTTACCTTCTCCTCACGGGTGAGGAGGGTCTCATAAAGTTTCTCCCCATGACGCGTTCCAATCACCTTAATGGGATTACTAGCCTGATAAAGTTCAAGCAAAGCCATTGCAAGTGTTTCAATAGTGGCAGCGGGAGCCTTTTGAACAAAAATATCGCCTGGTTGCGCATGCTCAAAGGCAAAAAGGACAAGGTCAACCGCATCATCTAAAGTCATCATGTATCTGGTCATTCCTGGGTCGGTAATAGTAAGGGGTTGCCCGTTCTTTATCTGCTCAACAAAAAGTGGGATAACAGAACCGCGCGAGGCCATTACGTTGCCATATCGTGTACCGCAAAACACCTGTTCTTTAGGATTGTTATTTCGCGATCTGGCTATCATTATCTTTTCCATAAGAGCCTTGGTTATCCCCATGGCATTAATTGGGTAAACCGCCTTATCGGTGCTAAGGGTAACAACACGCTTTACACCATATTTTTCGGCTGCATCAAGTACATTATCGGTTCCAAGAGCGTTGGTTTTAAGCGCCTCAACCGGAAAAAACTCACACGATGGAACCTGCTTAAGTGCAGCCGCATGAAACACAAAATCGACCCCAACCATGGCCGAGCGTATGCTTGCCTCGTTCCTAACATCACCTATATAAAACTTGATGCGCCTATCGTTATAGAATCTACGCATATCATCCTGCTTCTTTTCGTCGCGTGAAAAAATGCGTATCTCAGCAATTTGTGTTGATAAAAATCTTCTTAGTACCGCATTTCCAAATGAACCACTACCTCCGGTTATTAGTAGCGACTTACCATTGAATAAATCTTTTGTCATATTTTTCCAATAAATACCCAAATTTAACGATAAATGCGACACGATGGTACAATAAAGAACCTACTTTACTCTTTTACGAAAGGCTTATGTGTTAATATTTGCTCAGCTCCGTTGTTGATTACCAACAAATTCTATTTTTCTACAAACATCGGATGATTGCTACCCTCAATTAATGCAGTAACACGGAGAACTCCCTCTTACGCACTAACTATTGCGCTTTACTTAATATTATTGGAATTTTTCTCTGTGGTTAATTAAAGACAGGCCACTGGTTAATACAGAACAATGGCATTTAATCAGGCATATATGGCACGCATGCAACTTCAGTTTTCTGCATATACTCTACCCATAACCAATCACGTGCAAGATTCATCAAACAATGTTCAGCAACTTATTTTTTAATCTTATCCTTTCCCGCACCCTGTTTTATATAGTTACAAATCACCTATCACTTTTTCTTTTGAAAGTTGGGTTCAAATACAGTTGGCTTTAGATATGAGTAGATCAAAAAAACTATTCCAGCAATTATAAATGGCACGCTTAACCATTGCCCCATATTCAGCATCATGTGCTTCTCAAATTCTACCTGAGGTTCCTTAACATATTCAATTAGAAAACGGGCTCCGAAAAGTAAAATTAGAAAAATTCCAAAGATGAATCCGTTTCTCAACTTACCATTCGCCCTAGTGTAAAGCCAGTAAAGTATAAAAAATATGGCCAGATACGAAAGAACTTCGTAAAGCTGTGTGGGATGCTTAGGTAGTACCTCACCATTGCGAACGAAAATGAACCCCCAGGGAAGGGTAGTTTCAACACCATATATTTCGGAATTCATTAGGTTTCCTAAACGTATAAAGGTTCCACCAATAGCTACTGTTATCACTACCCTATCTATTACATAAATAATAGGTACTTTATACTTTCGAGCAAAAAGATATAGAGCTATCAATATTCCTATTGCGGCACCATGACTAGCTAATCCTCCGTGCCAAATCTTGAGTATTTCAAGCGGATTACTAAGGTAGTACTCTGGTTCGTAAAATAGGCAATGACCTAAACGTGCTCCTATCACAGTTCCTACAACCATATACATGGTCAGCGAATCGAGAAAACCCTCGGGGAGTTGCTCCCGTTTTACAAAACGGTTAAATATTATGTATCCTACATAAAAGGCCAGTGCCCACATTATTCCGTAGTACCTTACCGACAGGGGTCCAAGCCTAAAAATTTCGGGATCAATGTTCCAGGTTATGTAAGCAAGCATATTCCTAATCTTTATTTTGCGTAAAGTTAAAACTATTTCTATTCAATAAATCACCCAACCTTTTAAAACTTTTGTTAACTTTTGGGTTCATTCAGCTGCCAAATAAATTTAAAAGGCCGGCTAAAACCGGCCTTTAGGCATTTTATAATCCAAACTCTTTTCTGAGGATATCCACATAATCCAGCTTCTCCCAGGTAAAGAATTCCACCTCTTTTTTTACAATTCGCTCTCCTTCGCAGTTTCCGTTTTTAATGAATTCTACTTCACGTTTATAGTAATCGCGACCAAAATGGCCGTATGCTGCGGTTTCCTCAAAAATTGGATTTTTTAACCCAAAACGCCTAACAATGGCTCCCGGGCGTAGGTCAAAAATCTTTAATATCTTGTCGGCTATTTGGCCATCAGTCATTTTAACATGCGAGGTTCCGTAGGTATTTACATATAAACCAACGGGTTCAGCAACACCAATAGCATATGCTACCTGTATGAGAACCTCATCGGCTATTCCTGCTGCAACCATGTTTTTGGCAATATGACGGGCAGCGTATGCCCCTGAACGGTCAACCTTGCTGGAATCCTTTCCTGAAAAAGCTCCACCACCATGGGCTCCCTTTCCGCCATAGGTATCAACAATAATTTTTCGCCCTGTTAAACCGGTATCGCCATGCGGTCCACCTATTACAAATTTCCCGGTTGGATTAACATGTAGTATGTAATTATTGTCGAACAGCCTTTGAACTCGTACGGGGAAACGTGCCTTTGCACGAGGAATGAGGATGTTGCTAACATCATCCTTAATCTTTTGCAGCATGCGAGCATCATCGGTATCAAACTCATCGTGCTGGGTAGATACCACTATGGTATGTACACGCTTAGGCTGGTTATTATCGTCGTACTCAATGGTAACCTGCGATTTGGCATCGGGTCGAAGATAGGTCATTTGCTTGCCTTCGCGTCGTATTTTAGCAAGCTCCATTAGCAACACATGCGATAGCACAAGGGCAAGCGGCATGTAATCATCGGTTTCGCGGTTTGCGTAGCCAAACATCATGCCTTGGTCACCAGCTCCCTGAGAGAATTCATCTCCCCTCTCTACACCACGGTTAATATCAGGCGACTGCTCATGAATAGATGATATAACTCCACATGAATCCGCATCAAACCTCAGCTCATGACGTGTGTACCCAATACGCTTAATTACTTTGCGTGCCACCTCCTGAACATCTACATATGCCCCTGTCTTAACCTCACCGCTTAACACTACTAAACCAGTAGTAACCAAAGTTTCACATGCTACCCTCGATTCAGGATCGCGGCGTAAAAATTCGTCAAGAAGGGCATCTGAAATCTGATCGGCAATCTTATCGGGATGCCCCTCCGATACACTTTCCGACGTAAATAAATATCCCATGAGTATAAAATTTTTATGTTAAACAAAAGTTAACTGGGAAGGTTTGATCGATTGCCGGAATATCCGCTGTTTTAGCATTTATTAGTGTGGTTGCAATCAGCCAAATCGTTCCACATTCAAGTCCCAAATGTAACTCTTTTTATACTTTCTCCTAAAAAATTTTTTGCTGTTAGCTGCTCGTTTTTGGGAGTAACTTAATAATGCTTCGTCTTACTTTTTTTTTCACGTACATTAGATATTGCACTAGTGGCTATCCCGCTTATTTTCTTTTTATAAAAAGATACAACATTGAAATCAACCCTATAACTATGAGCAGCAGGGTCTGCGATTCATGCGAAATTACAGCAAATATAAGCCCATCCTCATAGGTTATTCCATATATGCCCAGTGCCGAGGCTGCTATAATATGGTAGGCACCAAACCCTCCCTGAACCGGTACAGTCATTCCGTAGGAACCTATTACCATTATAAATAGAGCATCCCATATATGAAGATCTGCAGTTATTGGCGTTGAATAAAACAGTGTCCAGGTCATTAACCAGTAGCATAACCAAATTAAGATTGATGTTAAAATAAACCCAAACATATGCGGTGTGTGGTATATGGCTTTCAAACCTTCAAGCACCCCCTTAACACCATTCCTAATTTTTCCATTAAGACGTTCACCAAAAAAGTTGGTACGGAGCAAAAGCCACATCCCAAAAATAAAAACCAAGGCTATTGTCACAGTAATAACCAATTTGTACCCTTCCATATGAAGGGCCTTTTGATGCAACGGAAGGACTATTCGATTATAAATGTAACTTCCAAACTTATCTAAATTGATTAGGACTATTGCTATTGTGAACAGTAGAAGCATCAATAAATCCGCTGCTCGTTCTACTACAACGGTACCTACCAACTGATCAAACCTTACATTATCGACTTTTCTTATGCTTCCGCATTTTGCTATCTCTCCAAAACGGGGAAGTGCAAGGTTGGCCAAGTAGCCAAACATAACCGCACTAAAAAGATTCGTAAATTTTGGTTTTGATCCCAAGGATTCAATCAAATAACCCCACCGTAATGCTCTTAGTGCATGCGCCAACAAGGCTATAGCTAACGATACCGCTATCCAAAAATAGTTTACATTTTTAAACCCTTCGGAAAGATGTTTTATATCAACATTGCCAAAGGCATAGTACAGTAAAATTACGGCCAGTGTTAAAAACAAAAAGGCACTAAACCACCTTGACTTCGGGAAACGTATCAAAGTATTGAACTACTATTTGGTTTACACAAGCTTATTGGTTGCAGTATCGGGGAAAATAACTCTGGGCTTAAATTTCTTAGCCTCCTCAAAATCCATCATGGCATAGGAAATTATTATAACCACATCGCCCACAACACATTTTCGAGCGGCCGGTCCATTCAAACAAATTTGACCACTTCCTCGCTCTCCCTTAATAACATAGGTTTCCAGCCTTTCACCATTATTAAGGTTAACCACTTGAACCTTTTCGTTTTCAATAATGTTTGCGGCATCCATAAGGTTTTCATCAATCGTGATGCTGCCAATGTAGTTTAGATTGGCCTCAGTAAGGGTAACCCTATGAATCTTCGATTTGCAAACCTCTATCATCATCGCCACCTATGTATTTGTTTATTTAAATGTTACATTATCAATTAGTCTGATATTTCCTGCCCAAACCGCAATACAACCAACAATTCCTCCATTGTGACCCCAACTGCCTATTGGCTGTAGTGTTTCAGAGTCAACCAGTTCAAAGTACTCTACTCTTAAATGGGAATCGGAATTAATGGTTTCTTCAACCCACCTAATCATTTTTTTAACGGATAATTCCCCTATTTTGTTACGTGCCTCCGATAGAGTTTTGTAAATAAGTGGTGCGCTCTTTCGGTGTTCGGGTGTTAGTAACAAATTTCGGCTGCTCATTGCTAAACCATCGGGTTCACGAACAATGGGGCAACCTATTATTTCTACCTTGTAACCCAACATCTTTACCATTGCCCGAATTATTGCCAGCTGCTGGAAATCCTTTTGCCCAAAATATGCCCTGTGGGGTTCAACTACCTCAAACAATCTGCTCACTACCTGCGCAACTCCATTAAAATGACCTGGTCTGAATTTTCCCTCCATTACCTTATTCAGCATCCCAAAATCAAACACTCGGGTATCGGGTTCAGGATATATCTCTTGCTCCGTGGGCTTAAATACAAGATTGGTTCTCACGCTCTTAAGCAATTCTATATCCTTTTCCTGCATGCGCGGATAATTTTTTAGATCGTTCTTATCGTTAAATTGGGTTGGATTAACAAAAATACTTACCACTGTAAAATCCATTTCTCTAATCGATTGCTGCACCAACGATAAGTGTCCCTGGTGTAGCGCTCCCATGGTAGGCACAAAACCTATTCTTTTACCCTCGGCCTTTTTATCGGCTATCGTTTGCCTCACTTCCGATACCGTTGATGTAATCTCTATCATTTTGGACATATAATGTTTTCATCCTGCAAAGTTTGCAATTTTTTTATTACATATCCTTAAAATAATTTAAAATAGATGCACTACAACAAAAAGTCCCAATTGCATTGCATTAATATTCTGATAAAGTGTTTATTGTTCATATTTGCTGTAAATCAATAGCATGAGAAAAAACAGATGTTGAAAAAATTTTGTAAATTTGTAGCCAATTGGAGTTGCTATACCCGAAAACTAAAATAAGTTTTGACGGGTTATGTTTTTGTTATATATATTGATTTTGGATTGAGTCGAAGAAAATGAAAATGTAATGAAAGAAAAAAATGTTAAGATACTGTTTGTCTCCCAGGAGATATTTCCGTATCTTCCAGAAAGTGAAATATCAAAAATAGGGCGTTTCCTCCCTCAAGGAATTCAGGAAAAGGGACGCGAGATTAGAACCTTTATGCCTCGTTATGGCTGCGTTAACGAACGTCGAAACCAGCTACACGAAGTTATAAGGTTATCGGGTATGAACCTGGTAATTAACGATACCGACCACCCCCTTATAATCAAAGTATCTTCAATCCAAAGCGCTCGAATGCAGGTTTATTTTATTGATAACGAAGATTACTTCCATCGTAAATTCACTCTTGCAAATGAAAACGGCGAATTCTTTTCCGATAATGATGAACGTGCCATCTTTTTTGGTAAAGGGGTGCTTGAAACTGTCAAAAAGTTACGCTGGTCTCCTAATCTAATTCACTGCCACGGCTGGATTACTGCATTTATTCCCCTATTAATTAAAAAGGCCTATGCCGATGATCCTCTTTTTGCTAAGTCTAAAATTGTTTATTCCCTTTACAACGATGATTTTCCAAATCCATTTAATCCCGATGCTCGCAAAAAAATATTAATGGAGGGTATCTCAAAAAAGGATGTTGAAATTATCCGCGAACCCACTTTCGAAAATCTTTCTAAGCTGGCTATAAATTTCTCAGATGGTGTTATTGTGAGCAGCCCCAGGGTAAACAATCAATTGATTGAATACATAAATTCCGTTAAAAAACCCCTTCTACCCTACCAGGATAATGAAAATTATATTGATATTTACGACCAGTTTTACACTGATATCTTAAATGACGACTCTCATGTTTCAAATAAAAAGAAAAAGTAGCCTATCCATGTTACAGCCTTTTGGATTTAAAGGACATTTTATAGCAATTCTCTCTATATCTTTACTCTTAGGCTCCTGCTATAACGATCGTAGTTTTTTAGGAAATAATCTATTGCCCATGGACGATATCTACCTAGTTCGGGTTGATTCATCATTTACCATCAGTGCTTATACATTAGCACAGGATTCACTTAATAGTCAAATGGCATCCGAAGGTGTTTTGGGCTACTTGAACAGCGATATTTTTGGTTCTACTAAGGCAAGTTTTATTGGAAGGTTCTATACCTCTTCATCTACTGAAGGATTTGGCGGGCCCACATCTGCTCCCGATTCTTTAATTTTTTACTTCACAGCAAATAGTTTTAATGGTGATTCCTCCAAGGTTCTCAATATCAGGGTACATGAATTAACCGATACTGCAGTTGTTAATAATGAAAATGCCTTAAAACCCATTGAGGGTCACTATAATCCTGATCCCTTTTTTACTACAACTCTTACCGGAAAAGGCGTAATTAAACAATACCTATCATTGGACTTTGCCCGCGCACTAATGGATTCTGCTGCTTTAGCCGATTACTCTGTATTCTTTAACAAGTTTAAGGGATTCTACATTACCTGCGATGATTTGCCAGGATATGGTGGTTTGGCTTACAATTTTTCTGTTTCTAAAATGTACATCCGCCTTTACTACCATTACACCACAAAGATTAACGATAAAGATTCAACTGTTAACCAATACAAAACTTACACCTTTTTAGCAAGTCGTTACTTCCAGTATCTCCAAGACCACTCAAAAGCTGATCCTGCTAAAAAAATTCAACATTTAAACGATACCATCGTTCAGGATTCTGTTTTTTATGTCCAAAATCTTGGTGGAGTTTATGGTAAACTTAAAATCGATAATTTGAATCAATGGCTCGATTCCATGCCCCTTATTGTTCATCGTGCTGAACTTATCATACCTAAAGACGATCCCTTTACCGTCACCCCTGATTCTACAATTAGCCAATTACTCCTCTATTACAAAAGTGGTGATACCTGGGGAGGTTACATCAGAGATTACATTACCAACAATCTTCTTAACAGCAACGGCAGCTACCGAAAATTTGCTAACGATTATAAGGTTGATATTACCTATCACTTTCAAAAAATTCTGAAGGGCGAGTTTTCCGACAATAATATTTATGTTTTCCCAAATACCGGCTCAACTTCATTAAAACAAAATGTTCTTAGAAGCGGCAACAATAGTAAACCTATAAGGTTAAAAATAACATACACTAAGTTAAAATAATTATGTGCGGCATTGTAGGATATATTGGCTACAGACAAGCTTACCCAATAGTTATTAATGGATTAAAGCGATTAGAATACAGGGGATACGATTCTGCAGGAATATGTATTATGAATGGCGAACCTTTTCTTGCCAAGCAAAAGGGAAAGGTTAGCGATTTAGAAAAATTTATTGGCAGCCGAAAACTTGAAGGTACAATTGGTATAGGTCATACACGTTGGGCAACTCACGGCGAACCCAACGACATCAATGCTCACCCACATGAATCAATGAACGGAAAGTTCATCCTTATTCATAACGGAATAATTGAGAACTATTCACTCCTTCGCACCAAACTCGAAAAAAGAGGTTATTCCTTTAAATCGGAAACCGATACCGAAGTACTGGTTAACCTTATTGAGTACATCTACCTTAAGGGTAACGTTGCTGCTGAAATTGCCGTTAGGCTTGCCCTTACCAAGGTTGTAGGTGCCTACGGCATTGTAGTTATTAACCGCGATGAACCCGAGACACTCATTGCAGCCCGAAAGGGGAGTCCTTTAGTTATTGGCGTTGGCGTTGGCGAATATTTTATTGCCTCCGATGCCACACCAATTGTTGAGTTCACCAAAAGCGTTATCTTCCTTAACGATAACGATGTGGCCGTCCTCCAACGCAATCAAATGGTTTTGAAAACCATTTACAATAAATCTCTTGAACCAAAAATCCAGCAGCTCGATCTTGATATCGAGTCAATTGAAAAGGGTGGTTACGACCACTTTATGCTCAAGGAAATTTATGAACAGCCTCGTAGCATTCTCGATACCTTTCGCGGCAGGATTTCAACAAACCCCTTCGATATCCATTTGGGTGGTCTTTACAGCGTACTTTCCAATTTAACCGACGCTAAACGCATTATACTTATCGGCTGTGGTACCTCTTGGCATGCCGCTCTGGTAGGCGAGTACCTGATTGAAGATCTGGCACGCATACCTGTTGAAGTCGAATACGCATCGGAATTCCGTTATCGTAACCCTATTATCAACAAGGATGATGTTGTAATTGCCATCAGCCAAAGTGGCGAAACCGCCGACACGCTTGCCGCTGTCAGATTAGCTAAAGAGGCTGGTGCTCTTGTACTTGGGATTTGTAATGTTGTGGGTTCTAGCATACCCCGCGAAACCCACGCAGGTGTTTATACTCATGCAGGCCCCGAAATTGGAGTTGCATCTACCAAGGCATTTACTGCACAGGTTACTGTTTTAATACTGATGGCAATTCTACTTGGCCGTAAACATGGTAATCTTTCTGAGGAAAAATATGAGCAACTCATTAAGGAATTAACCCTCATTCCTGAAAAGATTGAAAAAATTCTACTTAGCGAGCCTACTGTTAAAGAAATTTCTGAACGTTTCAAAGATTCTCGAAACTTCCTCTACCTTGGCCGTGGTTATTTTTTCCCGGTTGCGCTTGAAGGCGCACTTAAACTTAAGGAAATATCTTACATCCATGCCGAAGGTTACCCTGCTGCTGAAATGAAACATGGCCCCATTGCACTTATTGATGATACCATGCCAGTTGTAGTTATCGCAACTAAGGACAGTAGCTACGAAAAAGTTGTTAGCAATATTCAAGAAGTTAAAGCTCGTAAGGGTGTAGTTATTGCAATTGTTACCGAAGGCGATACTACAATTAAGGAAATGGCCGATTACACCATCGAAATTCCCGAAGCTAACGAGGTTGTTGCTGCTCTTTTAACTGTTATCCCATTGCAACTTCTCGCTTACCATATTGCTCTTCTCAGAGGGTGCAACGTAGATCAACCAAGAAATTTGGCTAAATCTGTTACTGTTGAATAAATTCATCTTTCAAAAACTTCAAAGCGCAAAATTCTTGCGCTTTTTTTATTTATCTCTTATGCTAAAATGCTTCAGTAACAGTCAGGTAAAATGCCATTTCTTTTCGCTGGCTGTATGCACCATCTAATCTTAAGTTTACCCTTAGTGGATTCACCCTTACCCTTAATCCAGCACCATAAGCAAATTTACTCTTTGTTATATCCAGTTTATCAAAATAGGGTGCAACGTCCCCAAATCCACCAAAAATTGCCCCCTTTAACCATTTATAGATAGGAAAACGGTACTCTCCCTGTACGCATGCCATTGCTTTATCCCTATATCTTCCCTGGTAGTAACCCCTAAGCACATCAGCTCCACCCAACATGGGCATAATTTGAAAGGGCGCTTTGCCCCAAGAAAAATCGCCTATTGCCTGCAAAGCAAAAATGTGTCCATCCCTTAGATTATAGTAATTTCTCAAATCAATAGTCAAACGGGTTAAATTAAATTGGCTACCAAATATTTTACTATAAACCATAAGCGATGTCTTATAAAATTCACCAAACGAAGGATAATATAAGTTTTCCCGGTTCTCCCACGATAACACTGCACCCAATCCTGTAGAAAATTTTTCCTTAACTCCAGGAATATTTGTTGCCAATAGCCCATCAGGTTTATAGCCGGAGGTTTCAAAATAATTTAGCTGTGCCTGTACTCCTGCCATTAAAACACCAAATAGTACGCGTTGATGCTGTAGTAGTACAGAAAAATCATCGGAAATATAATTCTCTTCCGATTCATCAGGAGTGTTTCTACCTATTCCAAAAAACTTATTGGGAAAATGATTAATCTTTATGAAACCAGAATAATAATGTTCCCCATTTGTTGAGTATATTTTCGGCGAAACCCACAGGCTTATCTGATCCTTAAGAGTGTAAACCGTTGATAGTTGAATACTTGAAGGTTTTATCTTAGAGCACCTAAAATAGTATGCACCGGAAATACCTCCTCCCAAATTGGTTTCCTCTCCGTAGAATGCTACGGGCACCAATACAATGTATTTCTTGTTTTGTAATTTATTTTTTATAGTATCTTGGTCGATGGCATGCACTCCTGCTGCATTAAACAAATCAAAAACAAACAGTACGCTTACACTTAATATTATCTTAATTCTCATATACTTTTTTCATTTTACACTTCAAATATAAACAAAAGAAAACTTTAACGTTTAACTAACCGTTTGTTTTGGGTTAATAAAGTGTTCATATTTTTTCAAACATTATTGTTGCTTCGAATTGTTCCAAGAGCATATACATTATCCAACGAATTTCACAAGTATTTTTACTTAAAACGTTGCTATTATTATCAACTTTATTTAGCGCAGATATCAACATTCTAACAAATACTTTTTAAAACCATCTGCAGATATTAACAGTTGTTGATATTGTACGTATAAATTTGATATTTAACAATATAGAATTTTTAAGCTGTTAATTATTTGTTTTTTTACATTTAATAACCAATTTTGCAAGACTATTTCAAAATTTTTTACCAACCAAGCTAACATCTTTATATTATCATCATAAAACATTTTAAAAATTTAAAAAATGATTAATAAAGAAATTGTTGATAAATTGGGTTATATCGATGAGCTAATTGACCCTAATATCAATTTAGTTGACGAAATATATAAATTGAAAAAAGAAAAGGATGCAGTAATATTGGCTCATTACTACCAGTATCCTGAAATACAAGATATAGCTGATTTTGTAGGTGATAGCTTAGCATTATCCATAAAGGCAAAAGATGTTAAATCAAAAATGGTTGTTTTTGCTGGTGTAAGGTTTATGGCTGAAACAACTAAAATTCTTTTACCTGATGCAAAGGTAATTATTCCAGATACCAATGCAGGATGCAGCTTAGCCGATTCATGCGATTTTTTTAGTTTTAAAATGTTAAAAGAAAAATATCCCAATCATTTAGTTATCACCTATGTAAACACTAATGCTGATATTAAAACAATTTCCGATATATGTTGCACTTCTTCTAATGCTGAAAAAGTTGTAAATTCAATACCTATAGATCAACCCATTATTTTTGCACCTGATAAAAATTTAGGACAATACATAAAAGAAAAGTTGAAACGCGAAAATATGATTTTATGGGATGGTGCTTGTGGTGTTCATGAAAAATTTTCATTAGAAAAAATACTACAATTGAAGCATGAAAATCCAAAATCTAAAGTAATTTCACATCCTGAATGTCCAAAACCAATTCACATAATATCCGATTTTATAGGTTCTACCTCTCAATTAATTGATTTTATTATTATTGACTCAAGCAGTTCATATATTGTTGCAACCGAGGAAGGTGTTATCCACCAGATGAAAAAATTATCTCCTTATAAAAACTTTATTCCTGCACCACCTAATTATTCAAATTTTAGTTGCAACCAATGTTCATTTATGAAAATGATTACACTAAAAAAGTTGTATCTTAGCCTAAAATATGAGTATCCCGAAATTAATTTATCAAAAGAATTAATAGATAAAGCCAGATTACCAATTGAACGAATGATTGCCATTAAGTAATGAATCAAAAATTCCTAAATATTGATAGTGAGTTTGAAAGAAAAATAAGACCAGTTCAATTTGATGAATTTAATGGTCAAGAGGATATTGTTAATAATTTGATAATATTTGTTAAAGCTGCAAAACTTAGAAATGAGGCTCTTGACCACGTTTTGCTTCACGGTCCTCCGGGCTTAGGTAAAACAACGTTAGCTAATATCATTGCCAATGAATTACGCGTATCTATTAAAACAACATCTGGGCCAGTACTTGAAAAACCTGGCGATTTAGCTGGACTTTTAACAAATTTAGAACCTTTTGATATTCTTTTTATTGATGAAATTCATCGTCTAAGTCCTATAGTAGAGGAATATCTTTATTCAGCAATGGAGGATTATAAAATTGATATTATAATTGACAAAGGTCCAAGTGCAAGAACAATTCAAATAGAACTAAACCCTTTTACTTTAATTGGCGCAACTACACGTAGTGGATTACTTACAAGTCCATTAAGAGCTCGATTTGGAATAAAATTTCTACTTGAATACTATAATATTGATACACTTAAACGCATAATCAAACGTTCATCTACTATTTTGAAAATTGAAATTACTGACCAAGCGGCTGAAGAAATTGCTTTAAGAAGTAGAGGTACTCCTCGAATTGCAAATTATCTATTGCGAAGAGTTAGAGATTTTGCACAGGTAGTTGGAGATGGTTATATCGATATAAAAATTACAAATCAATCATTAAATGCACTTAAAATAGATTCTCGCGGTCTCGATGAAATGGATAATAAGATACTTTTAACTATTATCGAAAAATTTAAAGGTGGTCCAGTTGGTTTAAATACAATTGCTACAGCAGTAGGCGAGGATCCTGGTACAATTGAAGAAGTTTACGAGCCTTTTTTAATAAAAGAAGGTTTCTTAAAACGAACCTTGAGAGGAAGAGAGGTTACAGAACTTTCCTATAACCATTTAGGAAAAACAAAATATCCTGAACAAGGAAAATTATTTTAGAATTAATAAAATGAATCTGAAATAAGATTCAATTTTTTCTTATCAATGATTCCAATCTTTTTACCCTTAATTTTAATAAGATTTTCATTTTTTAATTCACCTAAAATTCTTATAACTGATTCTGTTGCTGTACCTACTATGCTAGAAATATCCTCTCTCGTAAGATTAACCGAAATGTAACCTTCTGTATCTATTTTAAATGTATTTTCAAGCATTAAAAGAACTTCAGCAAGTCGTTGTCTAACTGTTTTTTGAGCAATATCTTTAATAAAAATGTTTGCTTGATCTAGTTCCCTACATGTAAGTTGAATAAGCGATAATGCAAAATCGCTATTCTTTTTTATTAATGAAAAAATAATTTCTGATGGAATGAAACAAACCTCTGCGTCTTCAATAACTTCTGCAGTTGTACATGCAACCTCATTGCTAAGTACTGAACGGTATCCAGTAATATCACCTTTAATTGCAAAAGCAACTATTTGTGGTTTAGAATCAATACCTGTTTTGTAAATTTTTAAAATACCTTTTTTTAAGCAATAACAACCAGTAATTCTCTTTCCTTCTCTATAAATAATTTCATTTTTCTTGTATTTATTACACCTAATACTGGAATTAAGTAATTCCATTTCTTCTGTATTAAGCGATTTAAATAAAGAAAATTCAGAAATATTGCAGTTATCATTGTTGTTCAATTCCATACTAATAATTTTTAAATTGGTTAAGGAAACGAACATCATTTTCAAAATATAATCTTAAGTCTTTAACTTGATATTTTAGCATAGCAATTCGCTCAAGACCCATACCAAATGCAAAACCTGTATAAATTTTACTATCAATATTATTAAGTTTTAGAACATTCGGATCTACCATACCGCAACCCAGTACCTCAAGCCACCCAGTATATTTACAAACAGAGCATCCTTTACCACCACAAAGTTTACAACTTACATCCATTTCAGCCGAAGGTTCTGTAAATGGAAAATACGATGGTCTTAATCTTATTTGTGTATCTTCGCCAAACATTTCCTTTGCAAAGTATAATAGTGTTTGCTTCAGATCGGCAAACGATACATTTTTATCAATATAAAGTCCTTCTATTTGATGAAATATGCAATGCGCTCTTGCCGATATAGCTTCGTTCCGAAAAACTCTACCCGGACAAATTACCCTTATTGGTAATTTTTCTTGTTCCATACTTCTTACTTGCACTGAAGATGTATGTGTTCGGAGAAGAATATCAGGATTTTTTTGAATAAAAAAAGTATCTTGCATATCTCTTGCTGGATGTTCTTCTGGAAAATTTAATGCAGAAAACACATGCCAATCATCTTCTATTTCAGGTCCCTCGTAAATTGTATAACCTAAATATTTAAAAATTTCTGATATTTCATTTTTAACCAATGATATTGGATGTCGACTACCTAAATTGATAATTGATTCTTGTAACGACAAATCCAAATTATTTATATTAACCCTTTGATTCGATAAAAGAATTTTTTTCCATTCATCTATCTTAATTTGTATATCATTCTTTAAACTATTTAGTAGTTGTCCAACACCCTTTTTTTGATCAGATGGAATGGTTTTAAATTCCTCAAAAAGTTTAGTTACAAGACCACTACGTCCTAAAAAATCGATTCGTATTTTCTCAACCTCTTCAGTAGTTTTTGGTAATAAGCCTTGAAATTTATTTCTGACATTTAGAATCTTTTGCTTCATAAAACATCTATTTAAGTATTCGTACCTTTATTTCAATATCTTTAACTGGTCTATCGTTTTTGTCAGTATTAATTTGTGAAATTTTTTCTACAACTTCAATACCTTCTACTACTTCACCAAAAATGGTATAATTTCCATCTAAATGAGGAATACCGCCAAAAGTAGTATAAATTTTTCTTTGTTGTTCTGAAAATTTAATTTGATCATGTAGTGTAATTGAATCTATTATTCTGTTGGCTTTTTTTCTAAGTGAATCGAATGTTTCATTATCGTATTGTTGATTTTGAAACAACGAATCATATACCTTACTATGTATTTTATCCCTTAATTTATTATTTAAACTTTTTTCAAGATCTTTTAATTGCTCTGGTGTATATAATTTACCTACAACAATGTAGAATTGTGATGATGATGATTTTTTGCCAGGATTTACATAATCATTTTCTCTTGCCATTGCTATTACTCCTTTTTTATGTAAAATAGTATCAACAAATTCTGGATCAATTAAATATCCTGCATCCTTATCCCCATAAATTTTTCCAGCTTCTACTTTTCTGGTATCTGGATCACCTGATTGAATTACAAAATCTTTTATAACTCTATGAAAAATTAGTCCATCATAAAAGCCATTTTCAGCAAGTTTAAGAAAATTATCTCTATGTTTAGGCGTTGCATCATAAAGTTTTACAATAATATCCCCTTCAGTAGTTTGTATTAGCACATGTTTACCATCTTTATACTTACTTGAACAACCTACTAATATTAAAGATAATATTAATAATGTACTAATAGTAAGTGATTTATTCATATTTCAAAAATTTAGTATAGGTACATTTGTACAAAAATACTAAAAATTATATTTTTGACTATAATATATTTCAAATGTCATCTATAAAACAACTTTATTCACAATCTCTTATATACGGATTAAGCACTGTTTTGCCTCGCTTGCTTAATTATTTGCTTGTTCCTATACATACAAATGTACTTACTAACCCAATTCAGTATGGAATTATAACTGAATTCTATGCTTATATAACTTTTTTATTAATTTTTTTAACTTTTGGACTCGAAACAGGTTATTTTCGTTTTATAAATAAATATAAAAATGATGAAAGTGTTTATTCAAATATCTTTACTTTTGTAACAATAATTTCAACACTTTTTTTAGTTCTAACAACAATTTATTCAAAGTCTATTGCAAATATTCTTGGAAAAAATTATTTACCGTTATATATTAACACAACTGCAGCAATTGTTACACTTGATTCTATAACAGCTATACCATTTGCAAAATTAAGAAACAACAATCGTCCAATTGTTTTTTCATTCATAAAAATTTCAGGTGTTGTAATAAATATACTTTTTAACCTTTTCTTTTATTTGTATCTTAAACCTGAAACTTTAAAATCATTAATACCTAATGTTGATATATTATATTTTGTTTTTCTATCCAATCTTATTCAAAATATTTTTGTATTTATAATGATTATCATTTTTACTGGTATTCCTTGTTTTAATATAAATAAAAAGTTACTAAAAGAAATTTTAATTTATTCATTACCCCTTTTTCTTGCAGGATTATCTGGTACTGCAAACGAAGCATTCGATAGAATATTCATTAAATATTTAATTCCAAGAGATCAAAATGCACTATATCAGTTAGGAATTTATGGTGCTAATGTTAAACTTGCAGTTTTGCTTTTGCTCTTTGTTCAAATGTATAAATTCGCAGCTGAGCCTTTTTTCTTTAAAACCCAAAATCAAACAGATCACATTAAATTATTTGGTAAATCATTAAAATATTTTATTTTCATTTCAATAATTATTACAATTGCTATCACTTTTAATATACCTTTACTAAAATTTTTTGTAGGTAAGAATTATCGCGAGTCTTTATTTATCATCCCAATTCTGCTAATTGCTAATACCTTTTATGGAATCTATTATAATCTATCTTTTTGGTTTAAGTTAACTGATAAAACAATTTATGGGGTCAAATATGTTCTCATTGGTTCGTTCTCCACAATAACTTTAAATATAATTTTAATACCAATAATCGGTATTTATGGTGCTGCAACTTCACGAATGTTTACATACATACTTATGACATTTTTAAATTTTATCGATGGACGAAAATCTGGATACATAAGCATTGAAAAAGAAAATATGTTTTTCTATTTAAAAATAATTATTTTGGTAATTGCTATCTCTTCATTATTACTTTTAGTTAATAAACAATGGATTTCATTAATTATTGCAAATATTTCAATTATTATTATTTTAATTATTTTTGTTAAAAAAGAAAAAATAACTATTAGGATATGGAAGTAGTAAAAATAATTAACAATTCTGGTTTCGAAATTCCATCATATGCAACAGAAAATTCAAGTGGAGTTGATCTAATGGCCTCAATAAAACAGTCAATAATTTTAAAACCATTAGAGAGAAAACTCATACCCACTGGAATTCGATTAGAACTTCCTAATGGATTAGAAGCGCAAATTCGTCCCAGAAGCGGGTTAGCTTTACATAAAGGAATTACAGTTTTAAATACTCCCGGTACCATCGATTCTGATTATAGGGGAGAAATAGGAGTAATTATCATTAATCTTAGTAATAGTGTTGCTACAATAAATCCAGGTGATAGAATTTGCCAAATGGTATTTGCAAAATACGAAAAGGTGAGTTTCCAAAATACAACAAACATTAATAATTCAACAAGGGGAGAAGGTGGTTTTGGATCAACAGGTATTTAAGATCATGCGTTACATAGTAATCACTTTTTTTATTACATTTATTTATAATTATTCATTTACTCAGAATAAGATAGAATCGCTTAATTCACAAAAAAAAGATATATTAAGTAAGATAGATCAAATCAATAATCAAGTTTTACTAATTGAGAAAAGCAAAAAAAACAATATTACAACAATTAAACTACAAAAAAATAAAATTAAATTAATTGAAAATCTTTTGGAAAATAATAAAAATCAAATAATATCTTTAAATATTAATATACAGAAAATTTCATATGAAATTGATAGTTTAAATATTTTATTAGATAAAAGAAAAATCGAGTTGCTTACTTTATACAAATCGTATTATAAAAAATTAACTAATAAAAACAATTTACTTATATTATTTCTAGCTTCAAATAACTTTAATCAATTTTATGTCCGATTCAAAATGTATAAAACTTTAGTTTCATTTTTAAATAAATTGATTTTAAATATTAAAAACAATTTAAACGATATTCAAACAATAAAAGAAAATTATGTATTGTATTTAAAAGATTTAAAAATAAAACAGAATGAATATTCAGATAATTTAAAAATTTTAAAAGACTCAGAAAAGAAATTATCTAAAACAATTTTACAATTAGAAAAACGAAAAAATGATTTAGTAAAAGAAGTAAATATAAACAAACAAAAATTACTTGCTATTAATAATGAAATAAGAAAAGTAATTATTTCAAGTAAAAAGAAATCTACTACTAAAAACTTAATAGACAAGGATTATTTAGAAATATCGAAAAAATTTAAAGATAACAAAGGAAAATTACCACCCCCAGTTATAGGAGCATCAATACTAAATGAATTTGGTCAAACAAAACATCCTATACTAAAAAATGTTATAGTTAAAAATAATGGAATCGATTTGATAGTTTATAAAGATATTGTTGTTCGTAATGTTTATCCCGGAATAGTATCAAAAATATTCAATCTTCCTTTTGGAGGTTATGCTGTTATTGTACGCCATGGAGAATTTTTAACAGTTTATTCAAATTTATCTGAGGTTTTTGTTTCAACAAATGAATTCCTAAAAAATACAGAAAACATAGGTAAAACATTAAAACAACCTGATAATACATATGTCCTTCATTTCGAACTATGGAATGAAAAGGAACCAGAAAACCCATTAATATGGATAAATATTTAAAAATGTTATAAATTTGTGAAACAAAAACAATATAAAAGAAGTATAAAAATATTACAATTAGTACTACCTATGGAACGAACAATTACAATCCCAAGTAAACTTGAACAGATAAGTTTAGTTGAAAAAAACATAGATGAGATTACTGAGGCATTAACAGTAACACCTGATGTTTATGGAAAAATCCTTATTGCTGCAATTGAAGGTGTAAACAATGCAATTGTACATGGAAATAAAATGGATGAGAACAAAAATGTTACTATAAAAATATTAGTAACTAATAAAAAAGTTTCTATTATAATTTCTGACCAAGGTGCTGGATTCGATCCCAATTCTATACCCGACCCAACTATTCCAGAAAATATTGAAAATATCTCAGGTAGAGGTATCTTTTTAATGAAAAAACTTTCTGATGGAATTACTTTCAAAAATAATGGATCAACTGTAGAACTTATATTTAATTTATAATGGATATAAATTTTACTTATCATAGTCCAAAACTTAGACAATTAATTTTAAACAAAAAGGACATAAAATCCTGGATAAAATATATTGTTGAAAAAGAATTTAAAAAAAAAATTAATGAAATTAATTATTACTTCACTATCGACGAAGAAATTTTAGATTACAATATTAAATTTCTAAACCATAATTATTATACTGACATTATTACTTTTGACTATAGCGTTGGTAAATATTTAGAAGCTGATATTGTTATTTCAATTGATACTGTTAAGTATAACGCATTTATAAATGGTGATTCTTTTAGACAAGAACTACTTAGAGTTATAATACACGGTATTTTTCACATATTAGGGTACGATGATCAAACTGAAACACAGCAAATGTTGATAAGGGAAAAGGAAAATTGGGCAATTGAGTTATACTATCAGAAATGGAAGTAAATTTTGATGTTATTGTTGTAGGTGGAGGACACGCAGGATGCGAAGCGGCTGCAATAGCAGCAAAAATGGGTTCAAAAGTTCTTTTGATTTCAATGGATCTATCAAAGCTAGCGCAAATGAGTTGTAACCCAGCAATTGGTGGAATAGCAAAAGGCCAAATTGTAAAAGAAATTGATGCTTTAGGTGGGTATACTGCAAAGGTAACCGATTTAACAACCATTCACTTTAGAATGTTAAACATGAGCAAGGGTCCAGCTATGTGGAGCCCACGTGCTCAATGTGACCGTATGCTATTTTCTCTTGAATGGAGAAAATACCTTGAATCAATACCCAATCTCTTCTTATGGCAAGATGAAGTTACCGATATTATAATTGAAAATAGATATCCTAAAGGCATAATAACAAAAACTAATCAAAATGCATTTTGTAAATCGTTAGTATTAACTAATGGTACCTTTTTGAATGGTTTAATTCATATTGGAACTGTAAATTTTCAAGGTGGTAGAATAGGGGAGAACAGTTCTGTAGGGCTAACGGAAAAACTAGTGGCATTAGGTTTCAAAGCTGCACGAATGAAAACAGGAACCCCTGTCCGAATCGATGGAAGAACAGTTAATTTAGAAAAATTAACTATTCAAGAAACTCAACCAATTTCAAAATTCTCATATAACCCCAACTACAGAACAGCATTACCACAAAAATCTTGCTATATAGTAAATACAAACAATGATGTTCATAATATTTTACGAAAAGGATTTAAATTCTCACCCCTTTTTACTGGCAAAATAAAAGGTGTTGGACCCCGATATTGTCCAAGTATCGAAGATAAAATAAATACTTTTGCCGAAAGAGAATCGCATCAACTTTTTTTAGAGCCAGAGGGAGTATATACTTACGAGATGTATTTGAATGGATTTTCATCCTCTTTACCAGTTGAAATACAGTTTGAGGCTCTTAAAAAAATACCAGGATTTGAGAATGCACACATTATACGTCCCGGTTATGCAATAGAATATGATTATTTTGATCCTACCCAGTTAAAGCATAATCTAGAAACAAAACTAATAAACAATCTATTTTTTGCCGGTCAAATAAACGGTACCACAGGTTACGAAGAAGCAGCAGGGCAAGGATTAATTGCCGGAGCCAATGCACATCTCAAAGCACAAAATTACATTCAAGAACTTACACTAAAAAGAAACGAAGCATATATAGGGGTACTTATCGACGATCTAGTAACAAAAGGAGTTGATGAGCCCTATCGAATGTTTACAAGTAGAGCTGAATATCGTATTTTAGTAAGGCAGGATAACGCCGATGAACGCCTATCACCCCTTGCACAAAAATTAGGCATGATAAGTGAAGATGATATTTCTCGACTCGAAAATAAACTCGCTGAAGTAAATAGTATTTTAAACTATGTAAAAAGAACATCAATAGAACCCACAAAAATAAATGGCTATTTAAATAAAATCAACTCTAAACCAATAAATCAAAAGCGTAAAATCATTGATATTGCACTACGACCCGAAATTAACCTAAAAGATATTCTAGGTATTCTAAATATCAAACAATTTACCAACGAAGCAATTACAAGCGCCGAAATTAAAATAAAATACGAGAGTTACATAGAAAAAGAGCAACTAGTGGCCGATAAATTATTACGTTTAGAACATGTTAAAATCCCCGATAACTTTGATTTCCATTTTCTAAAATCATTAAGCACAGAAGCAAGAATAAAATTATCAAAAATAAAACCAACAACTATAGCCCAAGCCAAAAGAATACCAGGTATATCACCCAGCGACATTAATGTATTGCTAATTTATTTTGGAAGATAATGCTCCACGTGGAACAAAATAAAATTAATCAATTGTCGCTCATTGAAAAAATCATAATTAATTAAATGTTCCACGTGGAACATTTAATTTTCTGGTTTATTAAACCATTTATAAGCTTCTACTAATAAATTAGTTAATAAGAAAAAAATATGAGGACAGAAATATTTTCGGGTCGAGTTGTGGATCCTATTAAAAAAAGAATTTTTGGCGCAAGAATATCTATCAAGGATAAAAGGATTGTAGCTATTGATGAGGAGCAAAATCCTGATGAAATTTTTATCCTGCCAGGGTTGGTAGATTCGCATTTACATATTGAAAGTTCAATGCTCATACCTGAACGTTTTGCTGAGGCTGCCCTTAGGCATGGTACCGTTGCCGTGGTAGCCGACCCACACGAAGTGGCCAATGTCGCCGGAGTAAAAGGCGTAAGGTTTATGATTGACAATGCTCAGCATTCATTGCTTAAAATATTCTTTGGAGCCCCTTCCTGCGTTCCTGCTTCACCTTTTGATGAATGCTATCAGGCATTTACTGCAAAAGAAATATCTGAAATTTTATCCTTCAGCAATGTGGCTTGCCTTGCCGAAATGATGAATTTTCCAGGTGTAGTTAACGCTTCGCCTGAAGTAATAAAAATTTTGGATGAGGCAAAGCTAAATAATAAACCTATAGATGGCCACGCACCAGGATTGTCTGGTGAAGCATTGATGAAGTATATTGCACAGGGAATATCAACCGATCATGAATGTTTTACTCTTGATGAGGCAAAAGAAAAGATCTCTCATGGAATGAAGGTCTTAATTCGAGATGGTAGCGCTGCTAAAAATTTCGATGCGCTACATTCCCTTATTAAGTCCTATCCCGATATGGTTATGTTTTGTACTGATGACTGCCATCCCGATGAACTTTTGTTGGGTCATATAAACAAGCATGTCAAAAAAGCACTATCGTTTGGTTACGATATTTTTGATATTTTAACTGTGGCTAGTGTTAATCCCGTTCGCCATTACAACTTACCTGTAGGTTTACTTCAAATTGGCGATTTTGCTGATTTTATTTTAGTTGACGATCTTAAAAATTTTAATATAATTCAAACCTATATTAATGGTGAGCCAATTTTAAATCATAATAATTTTTCAAGTATCAATGAAAAACATCCAGATTTTGTTTTTCCATCGTCTTTCGATAAATCAAAAATCGAAATTAATTTAACTGTTGGTAAAAAAATTAAGGTAATTGGTGCTTTAAATGGTGAACTAATAACAAATGTATTAGAAACCCCTGCTATGAGTAGTGGTTATGATATCCCTAACGATATTATTAAGATTGTTGTAGTAAGTCGTTATAATCCCAATAATATTGGAGTTGGATTTATTAATGGTTTTGGTTTAAAAAAAGGCGCTTTAGCTGCCAGTATAGCTCACGATAGCCATCATATTGTTGCCGTTGGAACCAATGATCATTCCATCTTCATGGCAATTGATTATATAATTAAAAATAAAGGGGGTATATCATTTTCCGATGGAAAAAATGTTACGGGTATGCCCCTGCCATATTATGGTTTAATGACAAATACAACCATCGAGGAAGCTGCAAAAGCTTATAGCTCAATAAATGAATTGGTAAAGAAAAATGGTTCTAACCTTTATGCACCATACATGACAATGTCGTTTATGTTACTTTCAGTTATACCCCATTTAAAACTAACACCACAGGGATATTTTGATGTCGATAAATTTAATTTCACGTCAATTTACGTTTAACTAACCTTATGGTATGCAGATAACATCAGCTTTTCTATCTTCACTACCTGAGAATCCTGGTGTCTATCAGTTTTTTGATAACACTGAAAAAATAATATATATTGGTAAAGCCAAAAATTTACGAAAAAGAGTATCTTCCTATTTCAACCGAAGCAGTAACAATAGCGCAAAGATTAGGGCATTGGTATCAAAAATTGCTGAACTTAAGTACATAGTAGTTAATACTGAATCCGATGCTCTTATACTAGAAAATATTTTAATCAAGAAGCATCAACCTAGGTATAACATCCTTTTACGTGACGATAAAACTTATCCATGGATAGTTTTACGCAACGAACCTTTTCCCCGCGTTGAAACCACAAGAAAATACTTTAACGACGGATCTATTTACTATGGACCATATACATCGGGAAGATTACTTAAAGCACTAATTGGGCTAATTCGCCAACTTTACCCGCTAAGAACCTGCGATTTTGTTTTATCAGAATCAAATATTTCTTCAGGTAAATTTAAACCTTGCTTGGAATACCAAATAGGAAACTGCTTAGCTCCCTGTATTGGACTTCAATCTTCTAAGGAATATGATGAAAATATTAAAGCAATTAGAGAAATATTAGAAGGTAACATTAACAACCTTATTAATATCCTATCTAAAGAGATGAAAAATGCAGCACTAAAACTAAAATTTGAAAAAGCTCATGCGTTGAAAGAAAAAATTAAAGTTCTTTCAAATTTTCAATCAAAAAGTTCCGTGATTACAACCACCGTTAAAAATCTCGATGTATTTACAATACTGAAAATTAATTATATTGTTGTAGTTAATTATATTAAAGTTAATAGTGGAATAGTTATTCAATCTTATAATCTTCAAATTAAATTACCGTTAGATAATGAATCACTTGAAGATATTTTTTCTCAAGCAATTTTAGAAATAAAAAATCGACTCAATATTTCTTCAAAAATTGCAATCATAAATTTAAAACCAAGTTTTCCTATAGAGGGAATGCGATTTGAAAAACCCAAAAGGGGAGAAAAATTATCATTAGTGAAATTAAGTATTAGAAATGCTGAGGCTTACATTAAGGAGATAGAAAGAAATTTAGAAAAAGTATATCCTCAAAATCGATTTCTAAAATATCTTGAAAAGTTGAAGATGGATTTGAATTTACCAAATCTGCCTGAGGTGATTGAATGCTTCGACAACTCAAATCTTCAGGGTACAAATCCTGTTGCAGCATGTGTTGTTTTTATAAACGGTAAACCTGCAAAAAGCGAATACCGACACTTTAATATCAAAACTGTTTTGGGACCCAACGACTATGCATCAATGCGGGAAATTGTGTTCAGGCGATATAAACGCCTACTAGATGAAAATAAACAGCTGCCCAATCTAATCATAATTGATGGTGGTAAGGGACAACTCAGTGCTGCATTTGAAGTATTAAATGAACTTAAAATTCAATATATTCCTATAATCGGAATAGCAAAAAGACTTGAGGAGATTTATCGTCCTGGCGATTCAGCACCTCTTTATCTCGACAAACGTTCATTGTCGCTAACCTTGATTCAGCAGCTAAGAGACGAAGCTCATAGGTTTGGTATAACATTCCATAGAAAAAAAAGGCAAAATCTTTTAGAGTCTTCAATTTTAGAGACAATTCCCGGAGTAGGGCCAAAAACCGTTGAGAAACTTTATAAAAACTTCAAGTCAATTGAAAAAATTCAAAATGCATCCTTTGAGGAACTATCTAAATGGATTCCTAAAAAAACCGCAGAAGCGATATTTCAATTCTTCCAAAATAATCAATAGTTTTGCAAAAATTTCTGATTATGCAAACCTTTTCTCATTCTCAGGTTTCAAATACTACATATCTTTTTAATAGTTACGCTATTCTAAAAAGTAAAGGAGATTCGCTGCATCATTCTGATAATTATTTAAATAACATTAATGTAAATAAAGTAAAACAAGTTTTTAAACAAAGTAAATCCCAAAACATTCTTTCTCAAAAAATAGAGCCAAGATTTTATGAACGGAACGATTTGTTAAACAGCATAGTGGTTTTAGAACTAATCTTATCATTTGTTCTACTATCCTTGGTTATTGTAAGGAGTATTAAGTATTTAAAAATTTATATACAATCGCTTTATTACGATTTTATTGCTGAAAAGACTCTTAGTAATATTAGTGTACCCCTTAAAAAAACCGCAAGAATTCTTGACTTTCTATTACTAATTTCCACATCGTTACTTACCTATCTATTTATCAATACATTAATGCCAGTAAACAAAATAGTAATGTTATACTCTCTAATTGCAGCACCACTAATTGTTTATTTTTACAGAGGATGGATTTGGTTTTTTCATAAAATACTTGGGATTGTAACAGCCGATCATAATGTAGCGTCGATGTTGAGTTTCAAAAATAATTTAGTATTTAGGCTAGTAGGTGTTTTTCTGCTGCCTGTAATTTTCATTGCAATATATGTACGAACCGAAATCCAGGTTTATTTAGTCTACCTTCCATTTGTTATCCTACTTATTTTATTGTTACACAGGTACATTTTTTTTGTAAGAATGTTTATAAAGCAAAGAATTTCAATATTGTATTTCATTTTGTACCTTTGTGCTCTTGAATTACCCATAATATTAGGGGTAATATATTCATATAGAATGTTTTAGCAATATTGTGGTTTTAAAATTATTGGGCCTTGAAAATCAAAAAGATTGTAATTTCACAACCGGAACCCCTAAACGAAAAGTCGCCCTATATGGAGATAACTCAAAAATATGGGGTTCATCTTGATTTCCGCCCTTTTATTCATGTTGAAGGGGTAACATCGAAGGAGTTTAGGCAGCAAAAGATTAATATTCTCGATCACACTGCCGTCATTTTTACAAGTAAAACTGCAATTGATCATTTTTTCCGTATTTGCGAGGAAATAAGGGTCAACGTACCTGAAACAATGAAATATTTTTGTATTACAGAATCAATTGCACATTACCTTCAAAAGTATATTGTTTATCGAAAACGAAAGATCTTTTTTGGGAACAATACCTTTCAGGATTTACTTGAAATTATTGTAAAGCACAAGGACGAAAAATTTTTATTACCACTTTCCGATCCCCATAAGCCTGATATTCCCAAGGCTCTTAATAAAACTAAAGTAAAATACACCAAGGGTATATTTTACAAAACTGTAAGCAGCGATCTTTCCGATTTAAAGCCTTTCCCCTACGACATGATTGTTTTTTACAGTCCTAGTGGAATAAAGTCGTTGTTTGAGAACTTTCCCGATTTTCAACAGAACGACATAGCCATTGGTGCCTTTGGTGATACAACTGCAAAAGCAGTAAAAGACGCAGGGTTAAGGCTCGATGTTAAGGCTCCAACCGATACTTTCAAAAGCATGACACAGGCGCTTGATGTGTTCCTCAAGGAGCAAACAAAGAAAAAGTAATGGGGAGAACCAAATCCCCTTTTTGCTATGCTACTAAGAAAAAAGAACATTCTACGCTTAGAATCCGAGATAAGTAGCTTACTTAAATCGGATAAAAGTAAATTTCGGTATCCTGTTAAATTGATTTATAAGATTTATACACACGAAGAGCTCAATGGCAACCCCATCGAACCCCCTTACAAGGTTTTATTTATTGTACCCAAACGTAATCTAAAAAAGGCTTTTAAACGAAATTTAATTAAGCGCAGGCTTCGGGAAGCATTCAGAATTAACCAAGGAGCTATTACTAATAATTTGAGATTTAAGGGTAGACAAGTAAAACTCTGTTTTATTTATGTTTCTTCTGATGTTTTACCTTTTAGTCAAATAGAACTAGCAGTTGTTAATCTGATTAACCATATTGTTTCAGAAACCCCTCTACAAAGTGAAAGTAGTTAACCCTTTTATTATAGACAAAAACTTTTATTGATTCAATTTGTTAAATAAAAAAATATTAAGTAAGAATGAATGGTTCAAAAATTTTAGCATCAATTTCTAAAATCCTGGGGTATATACCTATACTATTTGTGCAATTTTATCAAATTTTTATTTCGCCCTATTTCCCTAATAGCTGTCGTTACACCCCAACCTGTTCACAATATTCAATTGAGGCACTAAAGAAGTACGGGATTTTTAAGGGTCTATGGCTATCGATAAAACGGGTATCACGTTGTCATCCATGGGGAGGTCATGGCTATGATCCAGTACCCTAAGCACGTGGTAAAATAATTCTGATGGTTGTACCGGCACCGATTTCTGAACGTAACACAAATATTTTCCCCTTATGGTAAATCTCAACAATCCGCTTTGAAAGGCTTAATCCTATTCCCCAGCCACGTTCTTTTGTGCTATATCCTGCTCGAAAAATATCCTTGAATTTAGACTTTTCTATCCCTTTTCCGTTATCTTTTATATCAATATATGCTCTTTTGGCATCGCAAAATGCCACAATAGCTATGATTCCCTCGCCCGACATAGCATCAATAGCATTTTTGTAAATATTTTCAAATACCCACATCAACAGCGTTTGGTTTGCTTCAACAAAAATGTGTTCATAGGGAATATCGATTGTAAATAAAACAGAGTAGGGGCTCCGTTTACTTTGATAGCTAACAGATTCTTGTATAATTGTTTTGACATCAAATCTTTGGAGACGAGGAGGGGTACCAATTTGAGAAAATCTATTGGTAATCGTTTCTATTCGCATTACATCTTTATTGAGTTCCGATACAATTTCATCATTGGCATATTTTTCCTTTAGTATTATAGAACAGGCAATAAGCGATGATGTTGGTGTTCCCAGTTGATGTGCAGTTTCCTTTGCCATACCAAGCCAAATGAAATTTTGCTCTGACTTTCGGCTTTGACGGTACGATAGGAAGGATATAAGTATAAAAATAAATATTGTAAATAATTGAATATATGGATAATAATATATTCTATTTAATGTAGTACTATCAAAATAGTAAACATAATTTTTTGAACCGTCGGGGAGATTAATTGTAATCTGCTCATGTTCGGTTCTCATTCGGTTTATTATTTTATTAACAGAAATAGTATCGTTAATATTTTGAATATCAATATTTCTGTATCCTATAACTTTGCCAATCTCGTCGGTAAGAATAACAGGAACGGTCTTATTATTTTGTATCACATCAAAAATGAAAGAAAAATCCTGGCAAGAATCCGATTGAGTAGATATATATTTTACTGCATTTGCCCACAAATCAATCTTAAATCGTTCCTCTTCTGCAAGTTCTTTAACAAATTTATTAGTAAAATATGCTGTAAGCGATGAAACTGTAAGGGCTGCAAAAATTATTATTATTGCAAACTTGTTGCGGGGCGATAAAATTCTCATGGCTTATTCGGTTTTAAGGGTATCGTTAAATTCATCCCACTCAATTCGTATTTTATCTAACTGCTGTGTGCTCGTTTCGGGCTTTGGTTTCTCAGAATCTTTTTTAACGTTTAAAGTATCGGGCGTAATCTCGCTTACTATTGACTGGTTAAGCTCAAACGTTTTTCGATTTAACCAATCAATTTGATAGCTGCCAGCTTTGCCGGTTAATTTTAAATACAAATTAATTGAACCATCGGTTGAGGTGTTTCTGGGTATATTTTCGCTTTCCACAAAAAACCTTTTTCGGAGAAGATTACTTACATTAATTCTAGTTGTATATTCGTAGAAATTCGAAAATGTGTGCACACCTGAAACATTCATTAGTATTACGTTCGATTTAATGTCCATGGAAGGAATTATTATTTTATTATTCTCAATCATAATCTTGTTTTTAAGCGTGTCGAACTCAATAACTTTTATCTGATTGAGATTTAGCCACTTTGAAAGTTTTGAAATTTTATTCATTCCTATTAATTTACCATTAACAATTTTAATATCTGAATTAAGTAAAATGCTACTTAAATTAATATCACTATTATTATTAATACTAAAACTTAGGTTAGCCAATCCTTTTAGTTTTCCAGAAATATTTTGATGTGTTATAATGGATTGCCCCCAATCCCCAAACTCAAGAAAAACCTTATTAATATCTAAAGTACTCAACCAAAGGGTGGTTTTATAGGTATTGTTAATACCTAGGAACTGACCCGATATATTTCCACCAAAACAATCGGCTGAAAAAAGCGAAAATCTTACCGAATCACCTTGAATATGCCCATCGGCTCTAAAGTTTGAAAATTTATGGTTGCGGAATACTACAGTTTTAATGTTTAGGTTAAGTTTTGCCTTTTCAATAGTTGCGTTTTTTCCTTTCGATTGTGGTTCATTGCTCAACAGACCCAATATATCATCATAATCAACATAATCGCCTTTAATATTAATTAATGGTGAAGCATTAACGTTTTTATTTATAACTGCTAAAATATTAGGTTGATTTATAATTATGTTAAGCCTTGATAATTTGCTGGTTAAAGTACCCGATAGCTCAAAATCATTATCAATTTTAAGTTTACCGCTGAAAAATGTTGAGTTGTCGAATAAGTTATTTTCTGAAGCAATATTGAGATTACTAGAAAGCTTAATTATTTTAAGTTCTGAGTTAGTGGATGAATGGTTCAATATCTCTGCAAATACTTTAAATGGACCGTTAAAATTAATTTTGATTTTGTTATTGTTTATGGAGTATTCGCCCTTTAGGTTTCCCCTGGAAAGAATTCTGATAGGATCTATTCCCCTGATGTTAAAATACATGTTTTCGGCCAATAGGCCTGAATAGGAAATATTAAATTTTTGAAAAACGCTGAAATGCTGTTGAAGGTTGTGGGTAAACTCTGTAAATCCTTCTAAATTAGGTATTTGAATTTTATTTTTTTGATATTCTATTGTAATCATTTGAGTGCTATGCTTAATTATTAAGGTATCAATATAACTAAAATCCTTGCAAAATCTTATATATCCTTCCATTAGAGATCTTCCTTCAATCACTTCAGGCAGGTCTTTATTTCCAAACAAAAGTAAAAGGTCTTTTAATTTAAAACGTTTAGTTTTAAACCTATTTATCGATAAACTATTATTGGTATTGTATTTTCCTATTCCATTTAAAATAATTGATTTAATGTAGATTTCGTATGAATAGAAAATTTGATCATTGTTTTTTGAAGTTTCTACTTGAAGTTTTATAGGATTTTTTAAAATAAATGATTTAGTTCTGAAATGTTCCAAAGCCAAATTCGATTTAAGAGTAATTTGGTCGCGTGAATATTTTGCCCTTACAATCATTTTCGAACCCTTAGCATAAAAAACTTCGCTATCCAATGAATCTGCATATGAAATTTCATAATCATTAAGCAAGAAGCTGGAAACTGAGAGCATCTGTTCGGTATTGGATTTTTCCGAGCTAATTAATGAATTCAAAAATTTTTGGTTAAGGTTGACTATTGCATTCTTTGCCATAAAACTTTCTATACTAATTCGGTTCATCAGCAAATTGAAGGGTTGAATGGAAATTCCGATTTCGTCCGCCATAATAATTGTGCCAACCTTCTGATTCTTGATGAATGAAACAGAGAAATTTTCAAAATAATAGGAAAAGTGCGGAAAACTACGTAGGGTGTTAACCGAAACCCAGTCATAATTTATATTTAACTGATATTGGTGGTTGAGTTCCGATTTTATGATACTAATCACTTGATCCTGATAAAATAAAAGAATGGATGATCCTAAAAGAATAATTGCAGTGAGTGAGACAATAATCCACAGAAAAACATGGGCAATAAACCTAAACCATTTCATTTTTGTTAACATTATGATTTTCACCTTGACTATTATTTATTTGCGAAAATATGCTAACTTTCGTAAACTTAAAATTAACACCCATATGAAGTTTAGATTTACACTATTCCTATTTGCATTACTATTTACGTGCCAATATTTTACCATTGCTCAAAATGCAGATTCCTTGCTACTTAAGCTTTACCAGGAACCTAGAGATAGTTTAAGAATATTAATATTGAAAGATCTTGCCAACTATTATGAAACACAAGAACACAATACTGTGCTCGCTGAAAATTATTTGCTTGAAGCCAAAAAGATTGCTGAGAACTTGAACAGTAGCTATCTTAGAATGGAGATATATAACTCAATGGGAATTCTGTACCGCAATCTTTCACAGTATACATCGGCCTTAAAGTTACATAACGACGCCTTTAATATTGCAAAAGAAGTTGGTGATAAATGGCAGCAAACAAAATTATTAAATAATTTGGGTGTGGTGTACCGGCGCCTTGATAACCATGCCTACGCATCAGAATACCATTTACGTGCCCTTAAGTTAGCAGAGGAGATTAAAGATACCTTCAACATTTCAGTAGCCTGTAACGGCTTAGGAAATATATTCTCGTTAAATGGTCGACCTAATGAGGCTTTGGAATATTTCAGGATAGCTTTATTTCTTTCCCAAAAGCAAAGTAACTTGCTTGGCCAGGCAATGAACTATAACAACATAGGAGAGGTTTACGAATTTAAACGAAATTATTCTAAGGCAAGGGAGTACTACCAAAAGTCACTTGACGTTAATTTTAACATTAGCAGCCAAAAGGGAGTAGCAATAAACTACAATGCCCTTGGAAAAATTGAACTGTTTGAGGGGAACTTTGCAAAAGCAAATGAATATTTCACAAAAAGTTTAGAAATTAATAAGATACTTGGTGATAAAAAATTTATAGCAGATAGTTACATAAATTTGGCTTGGGCTGAATTAAAGTTACATCAATATCAAAGGGCTATCAACAATATAAACAATTGCTTTAGAATTGCCAGTGAGATCAAAAGTTTATCACATTTGCAGCAGGTTAACGAAGCCCTTTCGGAGTATTACAAAAGTTTGGGAGACTACCCTAAAGCTTTAGAATACTATGTTTTATCGTCGCAATATAAGGATAGCGTCATTAACGCCCAAAGCGCGCGACATATTTCTACCATTCAGACATTATATGAAACAGAAAAAAAGGAGAACCAGATAAAGTTGTTGGTTCAGGAGCAGGAGCTTAAGCAGCGCATTATAACCAAACAGAGAGTCCAAACTTATGCATTGCTTGTTAGTTTTGCCTTAAGTGTATTGATGTTAATTATTATTTATTTAGCATTTAGGGCTAAAAGACGAAGAAACGATATACTTATTTCTCAAATAAAGGAGATTGAAGCCAAAAATGTGATGCTCGAAGAAAAAAATCAAGTAATTGAAATGCAAAAAGTTGAAATCGAAAAGAGTAAAAACTATATTGAGCAAAAGAACAAAAATCTTGAGGATGCTTATAAAATAATAGAAGGATACATCGAAAAAATTACTGATAGCATTCGGTATGCCGAAAAAATTCAGGAATCGATTCAACCTAAAATGGAGTCAATTAAGTTAAATTTTCCCGATACCTTTGTGTTTAACCGACCGAAGGATATTGTAAGTGGCGATTTTTACTGGTTTTTGACAAAGGGTAACAAGGTTTACTTTGCTTTAGCCGATTGTACTGGACATGGCGTACCCGGTGCTTTTATGAGCATTATAGGTATCGATCTAATAAACCAGGCAATTAATCAACAGCTCTTGTATAAAACGGATGATATTATTTCCTTTATTGATGATCAGCTAATCAGACGATTAAGCAAGTCACCCCACGAGCAGATTCTTAAGGATAGCATGGATATAGCCATGTGCATTTTTGATAAAGATACCTATCAATTGGAATATACCAGCACACTTATACCTATGTTCCTGCAACGAAATGGCGACGTTGAAGAGTTAAAGTCTGATTTTGTAACCTTAGGATCAAAAATTACATCAGGCAGTAAGAACTTTACTGTAAAATCATTAAAACTACAACCCGGAGACTGGTTGTATTTATCTACAGACGGTTATTTCGACCAGTTGGGTGGTGATAATAATAAAAAATTCATGAGGTCCAGGTTTAGGGAACATCTTCTACTTTCGGCAAAACTCATTGGGGATGAAAAAAGTGCATACTTTGAAAATATATTCCTGCAGTGGATGAAGAAAAACGAACAAATTGACGATGTTCTTCTTTGGGGCATAAAAATTTAATCCAATGTACCTTTTTAAAAAAATTTCTTTTACTGTTGAATTTCTGATTTTATTGCTATGGCAACTGGTGTCTTATTCGCAAAACACCAACGACACTTTAATAGTTGCTATATTGAAAAGCAACAATATCAAAACACTGGATAGCCTTATTACTGCTGAGGGGATTAAAAACCGATATTTTAATCACTCTCAAACCCTTCTGACCCTTGCAATAACCAATTCCAACCTCGAAACCATTAAATACTTGATTGATAAAGGTGCTGATGTTGATGTAGTATTGGGTCCCATTACCCCTATAATTTTATGCGCTATGTACGATAGGGATACCATTGCCGATTTGCTATTAAAAAATGGAGCAAAGGTAGATGGGTACAATTTACAACGAAACACACCTTTGATTTTAGCTGCTCGTTTTGGCTCGTTAAATACAATTAAAATCCTTATGCGGTATAGGGCAAATCCATATTTCAAAAATTTTCAAAACTATAATTCACTCGAAATTTCTGAAATCAACGGAAAAATTCAGGCAGCAGAAATCCTAAAGGATTACATGGTTGCTTATTCCAAAGGCATTTATCCATCTTGTTTCGATGGCCCACATTTTGAGCGGCTTACCAAACGTAAGGGACGCATATTTTATCTGGTAAACGATAGCCTAAACTCACGTTTGTACATTTATGAAAAAATTGAAAGGATATCTAAAGACTTTGTAAGATTTAAAGGTTTTTTGGGATGCGATACCCTAACATATAGTATTAATTTAAATAAAACTAATATAATCACAGAAAAACAATACTATAATAAAATCAAAAATATTTTTGCTGTAGGCGATGTTCATGGTGAATACGATAGCCTTGTAAAGTTGCTTAAGTCAAACAATATTATCGATTCTCGAAATAACTGGATTTTCGGGGACGGTCATTTAGTTTTTATTGGTGATATTGTTGATAGGGGAGAAAAGGTTACAGAGGTACTATGGTTATTAAATAAATTAAAGGGACAGGCTAGGTTAACAAATGGATATGTGCATTTGCTTTTAGGTAACCATGAACAATTGGTTTTAGGTAGAGACTATAGATATTTGCATGAAAAATACCAAATACTCACCAGAGGAAACAGAATGGATTATGCTGATTTATTCAAAAGCGACGTTTTCCCTGGGAGTTTAATTCGTAGTTTTAAAGGAGCTGTTGTCATTGACAGCATTTTATTTACTCACGCTGGGATATCGCCGCAGTTTTCAAAAAGTAATATACCTATAAGTAGAATAAATAATCTACTACATCTAGCACTAAATGCACAAAAATCTTATGAACCTTTTGATATTGATGAGGCCATATCCATATATGAGACTATAATATCGGATATTGGAATTTTATGGTATAGAGGTTACCTTATGGAGCTACCCGCAATTAAAAGAGCTAATCAGCAGGAAATAAATGCTGTCCTCAATAAATATGGTGTCAAAGCAATGGTTATTGGGCATACTGAGGTAAATACCATTGAGCCACTATATGAGGGGAAACTATTTCCAATAAATGTTCCCTTTTCCAAAAAGGGAGTAAAGCCTCAGGGGCTGCTTATTGATTCAAATGGCAATTTTTGGCGTTGTTTTATAGATGGCACAAAACTACTTATACAATGAGACACGCTATTTTCAACCTAATTTTATACTTACTTGTAGCACTTGTATTTGTAGTTAAAGTTGAGGCACAATCAAAACTTTTTGATTCTCATGAGCCCATCGAAATAGAGTTAATAACAAATCTTAAGAACCTTTTCAGAGATGTAAACCCCAAAACAGCGCATTACCACGAGTCAATACTATTCTATTTTTATTCCGATACATCTTACTCTATTCCTGTTAAATTAAAGACTCGTGGAATATTTCGGCGTGATAAAACAAATTGCAACTTGCCGCCCTTGTCGTTAAAGCCAATTAATGCAAATGATGAAATTTTTAATACATCTCGAAAAATCAAATTGGTTAATCCTTGTTTCAACAACAAAAGGTACGAGCAATATCTTTTTAAAGAGTATTTAGCCTATCGCATATTCAATATACTTACTGAATATAGTTTTCGTGTTCGATTAGCCCGTGTTATTTATATAGATAACTCAGGGAAATTTAAAAATTTTATTACCCACAGCTTTTTCATTGAACCAATAGGATATTTAGAGCAAAGACTAAATGTTAAAGAGATAAAAACCCAGGGGATAATTCAAAACGCTACTTATAGAATGTTACTTGACAGAATGGCTTTTTCCCAATTCATGATTGGTAATACAGATTGGTCGGTTCCTAAGCTGCATAACATCAAACTAGTGTATTCCGATTCACTTTATTCTTTAATACCTATTCCCTATGACTTTGATTTTTGCGGACTTGTTGATCCCCCCTATACAAAACCACCTGATATTATTCCTATAAATCATGTAACAGAGCGCTACTATCGTGGAAATTGCCGAAGCGCTGATGAGTTTAAAACAACCATTGATTTTTTTCTTTCGAAAAAGGAAGATATTTATAACCTAATATATAGCGACACTCTTTTAAATAAAAAGAATAAGTTATCGGTAATAAAATATATCGACAATTTTTACAATATCATTACAAATGAACGATTAGTCAAAAAGGAGATTATTGATAATTGTAGGAATGAGTAACACCGATATAGCTAATGCTAAAACAAGATTTAAGGCAGCAGCTATAGTTGCCTCAATTTTCATATTGATCCTGTGGCTGGTTAAGCTAGTTGAACTGGCCGATGGTTACAGCTACTTTACAGCAGGAATACTGCCACGAAAATTATCGGGCTTAACTGGTATTATTCTTGCACCACTAATTCATGCTGATTTTAATCATTTGATAAATAATTCGATATCAATATATATATTGATAATTGGTTTAATTTATTTCTATTCGGATCTATGGTATAAAATAATTATAGAAAGCTGGTTAATTAGCGGCTTAATGGTTTGGTTGGGCGCACGTTCAAGTTACCATATTGGTTGCAGCGGAATTATATATGCTATCGCTTCATTTATCTTTTTTAGTGGTGTAATACGTCGAAATACAAGCCTGATGGCAATTTCGCTTCTCACTGTATTTCTTTACGGAGGATTAATATGGGGTGTTCTGCCGATTTTTTACCAGATATCGTGGGAGTACCATTTGTTTGGTGGCATAGTTGGAGCAGTATTAGCCTATGTATATCGAAACCAGGGCCCTCCGTTATACAAGTGGAGCTGGGATGAAACAGAAGAAAACGATTTAAATAATGAAGATGATATTGTTGATGATGGATTGACTTAAGATGACGTACAAGATGTTTGATTTGTTTTATATATTTGTGCATTAAACATTAAAACTAATAGCTATGGCAAAGGTTAATGAATCGGACTTTACTACCAACAACATCAACCTAATTGGTTTAGGAACCGAAATTAACGGGGACATTAAAAGTTCAGGAGACCTTAGAATTGATGGTACCCTAATTGGTAATCTTAATATTAAGGGAAAGGTTGTGATTGGTGAAACTGGAAAAATTAAGGGTGAGCTAATTTGTAAAAATTCCGATATATCTGGAATTGTTGAAGGGAAAGTTACAGTAGAAGAGCTTCTTTCGCTAAAATCTACAGCTAAAATTAATGGCGACATTACTGTGGGAAAGTTGGCCATTGAACCAGGTTGTAAATTTACTGGATACTGCTCAATGCTGGGTATTGAAAAAGAACAAAATACCCTATTTGATGAGTCCAAGTAAACCATGAAAGCAAAGTTTCTGAGCAGATTTTTTATTATAAATCTAATTTTGGCAGCAATAGTTATTGCTATGCAGCTATTTTGGGGTTTAAATAGTTTTATTTTCCTAATTTTTTTAATACCTGGGATTATTGGTATTGTAACTTTTATTCTTTACAATGCCCATTGGTTTTTAAAAAGTAGGGGAACTTTGGTTCGTTTTTTTATTGTTAAGTCTATCAATATATTGCTAAATATTTTATTTGTGTTGTTGCTTTTTTTAACAATAAAAGATGACAAAAAACTTATTCTTTTCATATATTTGATATCGTATTTGGTGAACCTTTACCTTTTTACTTACTACATAGCCAAACTAAATAAAAGTGAAAACAAGTAGGTTATCGGCATTTTTTTTGTCCCTAATACTGGTTGCTAGCCAAGTTTTTACCTTTGCTGCTGATGCTCACTCTGAACCCAACTCAAAGAAATTCAACGCATCCGAATTTATTTTTGACCACATTGGCGACTCATATGAGTGGCATATTTTTTCATATAATAACCATCATGTGAGCATACCGTTACCCGTGATAATTTACAGCAACAGGAGTGGTTTTCATATTTTTATGTCCTATAAGTTGCAACACGGTAAAGTATTCAAAGGGTTTAAAATTGCTGAAGAGGGTAAGTACCGAGGGAAGATAGTTGAATTAAAAAAAATCAATGCAGAGGACGTTTCATTACCCTTAAATTTCTCAATAACCAAGAATGCCTTTTCAATTATATTAATCAGCATTTTACTTTCAGTTGTTTTTACTACCATAGCCAAACGGTACCAACGAAATCCTGAGTTACCCCCATCGGGTTTGCAAAATGTTTTTGAACCATTCATTATTTTTATTCGTAATGAGATAGCAATCCCGTCAATTGGACAGAATAAATATGCACGTTTTATGCCCTTTTTGCTTACACTCTTTTTCTTTATCTGGTTTGCGAATCTTTTAGGGTTGATTCCAATTTTCCCAGGTGGAGCTAATATAACTGGAAATATTTCCGTTACTATGGCCCTGGCAATTTTTACTTTTATTGTTGTAAACAAAAATGGAAATAAGAGCTACTGGAAACATATAGTTAGCCCACCGGGTATCCCTATATTTTTGAAATTGCCAATACCCATAATGCCCCTAGTGGAGTTCATTGGAATTTTTATTAAACCCTTTGTCCTTATGGTTCGACTATTTGCTAATATTTTGGCAGGACATATGGTTGCTGTAGTTTTCCTGTCTCTAATATTTATATTTGCTTCTATAAAGGCATCTTTGGGCTTTGCCGTAGCCCCTGTTTCTTTGTTATTTTTGATTTTTATGTCACTACTTGAGCTTCTGGTGGCATTGATTCAGGCATACGTTTTTACACTTTTATCGGCTCTTTATATTGGAATGGCAATAGAGGAACATCATTAATAACCTAAAAACAAACGAATATGAGTACTTTTTTGGTATTACTTCAATCAATCGATGGTGCTTCAATAGCGAAGGCAGGCATTGCTATAAGTGCTGGTATTGTAGTATTAGGTGCAGCGTTAGGCATTGCCAGTATTGGTTCTAGCGCTTTAAAATCAATTGCTCGTCAGCCAGAAGCTTCTGGTGATATCCGAACCAATATGATTGTATCGGCTGCACTTATTGAAGGGGTAGCCTTTTTTGCCCTTATTATTTGCATTATTGCTTTATTCATCTAATTATTTATACCATGGGCTTGGTATCACCAGATTACGGATTGCTTTTTTGGGCATTGCTTTCATTTGGAATTCTCCTTTACATTTTAAAAAAGTTTGCATGGAAGCCCATTTTGCAGGCATTAAAAAACAGAGAGGATAGCATTGCGCGCTCCATGCGCATGGCTGAGGAAGCCCGACAGGAACTGTTGAAATTACAGGAGGAGAATAAGTTAATGGTAGAAAAAGCCCGATTGGAGCGCGAAAAAGAATTGGCTGAAACAAAGGCCCTTCGGGAAAAAATAATTGCCGAAGCGAAGGATGAAGCACGTATCGAAACCCAAAAATTGCTCGACAAGGCAAGGCTGCAAATTCAACTTGAACGGAAACAAGCCAAAAAAGAACTTTATGTTAATGTGGCTCAACTAACCCTCAATTTGGCCGAAAAGATACTTCGCTCCCAATTACAAGATCGCCAAAAGCAGCAGGAATATTTAGAAAAACTGATTGAGGAAATCCCTAAGAATTGAATATGAATACTGGTGCCATTGCTTCACGTTATGCTTCTGCCTTTTTCGAAATAGTTTCGGAATCAAGTGATATTGAGAATATTTATACATCTGCCAAGAAACTATCCAATATTTTACTCAAATGGCCAGTGCTTAGGCGTGTTTTAAGCGATAGGCAAACTGATTTACACGACAAAATAAACCTACTGTTACGATTTGTACCAAGTGGAGTTCCCGACCAGATAATCCAATTGTTAGAATTGTTGATAAGAAAAAATCGTTCTGAACAAATTATTCCGGTTCTTCTTATGTTCAGAAAGAAGTATTTATCAAGCAGGAATATACTTGATGTTGAAATTGAGTTTGCACATATGCCCGAGGATAATATCCTAAATGAACTTAAGAGAAAAATCGAAACTACCCTTAAGTCATCTTGTGAGTTTGAAATAGTAGAAAATCCAGAGCTAATTGCAGGTTATATCTTGCTGGTTAATGGACGCATTTTTGATACCAGTATTAAAGGCCAGCTTAGAACTGTAAAAAGGCAACTTCTGGATGTGAAATTTGAAAATAGGTAGAATTTATGTCAGGAATAAAACCATCCGAAATAACCCAGCTCATTAAGGATGAGCTCGCAGGCATTAGTACTAAAGCAAAATTTGAAGATATTGGTTTTGTTTTACAGGTAAGCGATGGGATTGCACGAGTTTTTGGATTAAACAATGTTAAATCCAATGAGTTGGTTGAGTTTGAATCGGGTGTAAGAGGTATTGCTCTTAACCTTGAGGAAGATAATGTAGGTATAGTGATTCTAGGCGCAACCGAGCAAATTAAAGAGGGTGATAGGGTAAAACAACTAGGTGAGATTGCTTCAATACCTGTAGGCGATGAACTTTTGGGTAGAATTGTAAATCCCCTGGGTGAACCCATAGACGGAAAAGGTCATTTAACTGGAAAAACCATATTGCTTCCTCTGGAGCGAAAGGCCCCTGGTGTTATATACCGTCAACCTGTTTCGGAGCCGCTCCAAACCGGAATCAAGGCAATTGACTCCATGATTCCAATAGGTCGCGGTCAACGTGAATTAATAATTGGCGACCGCCAGACAGGAAAAACTGCAATCGCCATTGATACTATAATCAATCAACGTAATAATTACCTAAAGGGCGATACTGTATATTGTATTTATGTTGCAGTAGGTCAAAAGGGTTCTACGGTGGCCAATATAGCCAAAACTCTAGAGGATCATGGTGCCATGGAGTATACTACAATAGTTGTCGCAACTGCATCGGACCCTGCAGCAATGCAGTTCTATGCCCCATTTGCAGGTGCAGCCATAGGCGAATACTTCCGCGATACCGGACGACATGCCCTCGTAGTTTTCGATGATCTTTCAAAACAGGCTGTGGCCTATCGCGAGGTTTCATTACTGCTTCGTCGCCCTCCCGGGCGTGAAGCATATCCAGGAGATGTGTTCTACTTACATTCTAGATTACTTGAAAGAGCCGCAAAAATTATAGATTCCGATGAAATTGCTATGGCGATGAACGATTTACCCCCTGTACTTAAACCTTTAGTTAAGGGAGGTGGATCACTTACGGCACTCCCCATAATTGAAACTCAGGCGGGCGATGTATCGGCATACATTCCCACAAATGTGATTTCAATCACTGATGGGCAGATATTCCTAGAGTCTAACCTCTTTAATAACGGTATTCGCCCAGCTATTAATGTTGGTATATCGGTATCGCGAGTTGGTGGCAAGGCGCAGATTAATTCGATGCGTAAGGTTGCGGGTACTTTAAAACTTGACCAGGCACAGTATCGTGAACTTGAAGCATTTGCTAAGTTTGGTGCTGACCTTGATGCTGCTACACTTACAGTTTTGGATAAGGGTGCCAAAAACGTTGAAATACTTAAACAGGGACAGTACCAACCTTTGCCTGTTGAGCAACAGGTGGCCATTATATATTGTGGTACAAAGGGATTGCTTAAAAGTATTCCAGTAAATCGCATTCGCGATTTTGAAAAGGATTTTTTGGAGCGCTGCACAAAAATTTTAAGGGATGAACTCGATAAAATATCGCTCGGTGAATTTACAAATGAAATAGCCGATTCGTTAACCCATTTGGCTGAGGAGGTTGCTAAAAATTATATCGATTATAGTAAGTAATACATTACATGTCGAACCTAAAGGAGATACGAACCCGTATTGCATCGGTTTCTTCAACACGAAAGATAACCAGCGCAATGAAAATGGTTTCAGCTGCTAAATTTAAAAAGGCACAAATTGCGGTCTTTCGGTTTAGGCCATTTAATGAACAGATAATGAGCATATTAAATCAGTCAATAGATAGTAATAATATAAGAAAAAATATTTATTTTACTGAAAGAAAGAATGTAAAAAGAATTGTTATTCTTATTATTACTTCCAATAACAGCATGTGTGGAGCATTTAATTCAAATATAGTTAAACATGCTATTACCACATATAACAACGTTTCGGGGCTTCATCCCAATTCGGACATCGTTTTTTATACCCTTGGGAAAAAAGGAGAAGAAGCCCTAAAACGGAGAGGATATAATTTTGTCCCTTTAAATCACAGCATTCTCGACAAGCCCAATATTGAGTTATCCAAGGATATTTTTAATGATTTTAGCAAAAGTTTTCTTAATGCTGATGTAGACAAAGTGTATCTGGTATACAACCGATTTAAGAATGCAGCTTCGCAAATGCAAGTAGATGAACAGCTACTTCCGATATTGCCTTTACAAAAAGGAGTCAAGCAAGAGTTAATCAGACCAATAATTGAACCAAATAGGGAGGTTTTACTAAATAAGTTATTGCCGTATTATCTTTTAAACAAAATTCATTCTGCTATTATCGAGAGTATTGCAGCGGAGCATGGAGCGCGTATGACTGCTATGCACCAGGCAACCGAAAATGCATCATCGCTTCAAAACCAATTGATACTCGAGTATAATAAGGCAAGGCAAGCGGCAATTACCAAAGAGATACTAGAGATTGTCTCCGGAGCAAATGCACTGAATACATAAAAATAACAAAATATTAAAATTTTTTGTGATTGATAATCAATCAATTGTTAAATTGTATATCCATGTTGTTTAACAGGATTTTCTGCTTCGGCCAAAGCTTCAGAAATGTTAATAATGTAGTCGCCCATTTTTTCAGCCTCGTTAAAAAGATCGCTATATATTACACCGGCTTGATACATATATTTATTTGCTTCGATGTTTTTAATATGCTCCTCCTTCAGAAAATTTCGAAGTTCATTTATTCTTTTTTCAGCATCGTAAACCGGATCAAGGTTAATAGCAATAGTTCGTTGGCTGTGCTCCAAATTATCTTTCATTAACACAAAGCCTTCCTCAAGAAGATCGAACATTTTATTCATATTGTCCCTAATTTCCTGACTGAACCATATTTTCATATTGCGTTTACGCTTTAGCGTTCTTGCCAGGGAATAGTTGCTATCGGCAACTGATTCTATTTCGCTGATAACTCGAAACAGTGCCTGAAGCTTTCGGGAGCTCTCATTACTAAGTTCATAGGTTGAAACCTTATTTAAATATGTTGCAATTTCTACCTCAATTCTATCGCTTATACCCTCATACTTTTCAATACGCTGGTAAAGCTCATCAAATTGTTTATCGTTGGTTTCTGAAAAGAGTTGACGGACAAAACCATACATTCTGTAAACGCGCTTAGCGTAGATTATAGTTTCCTTATGTGCCTGAACAAGTGAAAGTTCAGCGGTGGTCATTAAACCTGTATTAATATGAACTAGCCTAAATTCTTCCTCTTCTTCATTTTTTGCTGGAACAATCCATGTTACAAGTTTAACAAGTAATGGAGTAAACCAAACCAGCAAAAAGGTGTTTATTAGATTAAATGAAGAGTGAAAAATACTCAGAGCAAAAGGAATTTGAGAGTAATCGGAGTAGGGAGAGCTGCCAAAATTGTTTTGGAGAAATTTAGCAATAATACCTGTAAACGAGTAAAAAATAGCAAGCATCCATATTACTCCAATCACATTAAATAAAAAATGTGCTCTTGCTGCGCGTTTTGCGGAAAAATTGCCAATTAAAGCAGCAATGTTAGCAGTAATGGTTGTTCCAATGTTTTCGCCTAAAACCATGGCTGCTGCAACCTCAAAACTAATCCATCCCTGATTACACATTACCAGGGTTAGGGCCATAGTTGCACTTGATGATTGTATAACTACAGTAAGAAGTGTCCCTATTAATAAGAAAATTAGTATTGAAGCAAATCCAAGATTACTGTAATTGGACAAAAAGGTGAATATTTCGGGATTTTGATCCACGCGGGGAACAGAGTTCTTTAAGAACTCAAGGCCAATAAACAGCAATGAAAAACCGATTAGAACTTCGCCCCAAAATCGGAGGTTTTGCTTTCGTGAGAATAATAGAGGGAAACCAATACCCACTAATGGAACGGCAATAAGTATGATACTAAATTTAAAGCCAAGCAACGAAATAAGCCATGCAGTAATTGTGGTTCCAATATTCGCGCCCATTATTACTCCAATGGATTGAACCAATGATAAAAGACCGGCATTTACAAAGCTAACCACCATGACGGTTGTTGCGGAGGACGACTGAATCACAGCTGTCACAAGAAAACCGGTAAGGATACCCATAAATCGGTTCGAAGTCATAGAACTAATAATGGCTCGCATTTTATCGCCGGCAACCTTTTGGAGCGATTCGCTCATTATTTTCATTCCATAAAGGAATAATCCCAGCGAGCCAACCAGATTTAATAAGTCGAGAAGTCCGTAATGCATAGTATTTTATAAACTTATGCAAAGGTAATTTTATACTTTAAAATCTAAAAATAAATGTGGTAAAAGAGTATGAGCATATATTTTAGCAATGTTCAAATTTTATTCTTATTATTGTCAGTTTAATTATCAGAAATTTCAGCGAAATGTTTCAACGTCTTGCTCATTTTATTCTGAAGCAGAGGTTTTTGCTTGCATCAATTCTATTTCTGTTTACTCTTTTTATGGCTTGGAAGGCAACCAAGATAAAATTGTCATACAAACCCGCTCCGTTGGTTTCCAAATCCGATAGCGTATATATTCAAAGTGAACGGCTATCAAAACTTTTTGGCAAGGGCGAAAATATTATGGTTATTGGGGTTACCGATTCGATCTTTTTTAGCAAAAAAAATCTTAAAAGTTGGGAAAATCTTGCTGCAAACATTAACAACACAGATGGTGTAGATCATATATTTTCCATTATCGATGCCATAATGCTTAAGAAAGATACCCTAACCAAAAAATTTGCAACTGTAAAAATTTTAGAATCCACTTTCTATAAAAACACCGATTCGCTTGCAAGCGTGGTGAACCAACTACCCTTTTACAAGGGCCTGCTATACAACCCCGATACTAAAACCTATCTAATGCTCATAACTCTTAATCGCGAAAAAATGATGCAGGCTGATAGAATAAAGATTATTGAGAAAATTAGAGAGCAGGGAAATAAATATGAAACCGCAACTGGAAATACTTTGCATTATTCCGGTTTACCCTATATCCGTTCGGTGGTTGGCGAAATGATCAAGTATGAGATGATTTTGTTTGTAGCCTTATCAGTTTTGTTAACTACAATAATTCTTTTAGTTCTTTTTGGTTCATTTAGGGTAGTTTTAATATCGATACTTGTTGTTGGAGTTGCTGTAATTTGGTCACTGGGTACTTTAACCCTATTGAATTATGATTTGACTCTTTTAACTGCAACAATTCCTTCTTTGCTAATAGTTATAGGCATACCCAACTGCATCTATCTCATAAATAAGTATCATCACGAAATATCGTATCACAAAAATAAAATTAGAGCACTTTACCAGATTATTTATAAAATAGGAAGTGCAACATTCTTAACAAACCTAACAACTGCACTTGGTTTTGTAACTTTTGTTGTTACTAAAACTCAAATTTTAAGAGAATTTGGTATAGTAGCATCATTGAATGTTATGGGAATATTTTTTATATCGCTAATTTTAATTCCTTTCTTTTTTAGCATTATGCAAAATCCTAAGGAAAGGCATTTGAAGCATCTTAATAGGTCAACATTTAAAGCAGCCGTTTCTCGCATTGTTATTACTACTTACTATCACCGCAACTGGGTCTTTGCTGTAACTGCGATTATTATTGTTATTGGTATAACCGGGGCCTTGCTATTAAAAGCAAATGGTTACATGGTTGATGATCTGCCCAATAACCATCCGGTTCAAAAAGACCTAAAATACTTTGAGCATCACTTTAAAGGAATAATGCCGCTTGAAATAGTTTACAATACCGGAAAACCTAATGGTTATCTCAACTATTCCGTTTATCAGCGAATAAACGAGCTACAGGAAAAAATTGGTGACTACCCTGAAGTATCAAAACCCTTTTCCATTGTTGAGGTATCGAAATTTGCCAGGCAGGCTTACTATAATGGGAATGAAAATCAGTATAAGTTCATTGGTCCGTTTGAGCGTGCTTTTATAATGTCGTATATTCCACGAAGTTTAGGTGCAAGCGATTTATATGCACGCATGGTTGATTCAACCGGGCAATACGTTAGAATAGTGTATAACGTTGCCGATGTGGGCTCCGTTAAGATGAAAGCATTGCTAGATAGCATTCAGCATGATGTCAATCAGGTTTTTAGAGATGAATCTAAAGATGTAATGGTTAACGGAGCGAGTGTAGTTGTAACAAAGGGAATACAGTTCTTGGTTCACAGCCTTGCATCTAGTTTGCTATTGGCAATTTTACTAATATCATTGGCAATAGCATGGTTGTTCCGAAAAGCCCGTATCGTCCTGTTTGCCGTAGGAGTAAACATGATACCCTTGCTTCTTACAGATGCCACCATGGGCTACATAGGCATAAACTTAAAGCCGAGCACGGTTATTGTTTTCAGTATTGCCCTTGGTATTGCCGTTGATAACTCAATTCATTTTCTTACCAAATATAGACAGGAACTGTACCGTACATCTTTTAATGTTAAAGAGGCAATTTTTCATGCTATTAGGGAGACCTCAATAAGTATGATTTATACCTTTTTGGTACTTTTTTTCGGTTTTGGTGTGTTTATTGCTTCGGGCTTTGGGGGAACCAAAGCCTTAGGAATCCTGGTGGCCATTACCTTGCTCTATGCAGTTATTACAAATCTTTTCCTTCTACCTTCAGTTTTGCGCCAGTTTGATAAGCCAAAACCTGCAGTTTCGTCAGAGGACGAATTGGTTATAGAAATGAGTTCGGGTTTTGATGATGATGAAAATTAAGTGTAATGCATACATTAGACTATTTAAATCAAAAAGTTAACGAGGCTATAGAAAATCTGCCATATAGTGCAGAGCCTAAAAATCTTTACGATCCCATAAGATATATTATGGGAATGGCCGGCAAGCGAATTCGTCCGGTATTAACCCTTGCTGCATGCAATTTGTTTTCCGATGATATTGAAAGGGCATTATCGCCAGCTATTGCCGTAGAGGTATTTCATAATTTTACCCTTGTACACGATGATATTATGGATAATGCCAATTTGCGCCGAGGTAAAGCAACTATTCATAAAAAGTGGAATGAGAATATAGCCATTCTTTCCGGCGATGCCATGACAGTTTTGGCTTATAAACTACTTGTTAACGTTCATCCAGACTACATGGCTAGAGTAATAAATATTTTTAATAATTTTGCTTTAGGAATATGCGAGGGGCAGCAGATGGATATGGATTTTGAGAGCAAGCCAATGGTAAATCGGGTTGAGTACCTTACCATGATAGAGAAAAAAACATCGATATTACTGAAGGGGGCTTTGGAAATTGGTGCTGTAATTGGTGGTGCCATAGAGGATGATATTGTTAAACTAGGCGAATTTGGCCGTTGCATGGGAATCGCTTTTCAACTTCAGGATGATCTTTTAGATTGTTTTAGTGATGAATCGATATTTGGCAAAAAGAGAGGCGGCGATATTATTGCTTCAAAAAAAACAATGCTAGCCATTATTACTTTTGAAAAACTTAGCAGTGTTGACAAAAAACAATTTATTGAACTATACAACAATAGAAATATTGATGAAACTTATAAGGTTGAAAAAATTCTCAATTATTATACGAGAGTCAACGTTCAAAAAGATATAAAAGATATTATAGATGAATATTTCGATAGGGCAATACTATCGCTTGAAAGTGTTGAAGTTGATAAGAGTAAAAAAGTGGTTATGAGTCAAATCTTAAATAGAATTTTGACACGAAATAATTAATTGAGAGAAGATTGTCCCTAACAGGATTTAAAAATACATCCACTTTTATAGCTCATTTTTTTAGGTTTTATATTGACTTTGACAAAAATTTAGTAAATTTATATTATTTTAAAATCAAACCCTGAACCGATATGGCAGTAAAAAGTAACAAATATTTAATACCATGGGATTTTACCCCAGTAGCCGAAAATGCATTAAAATATGCCATTAAACTTGCAAATTTGGCTAAGGAACCGGCTCAAATTGAACTGATTCACGTTTTGCAAAGCGGAGGATTGTTTGGTAAAGGAAAAACAAGCGAAGTAGAAGTTAAAGAAAAGTTATCGACTGAACAAAAACGAATAAAAGACGAGTATGGTTTAGAGGTTAAAACCCACCTATGTGAGGGAAGCATTTTTGATGCCATTAGCGAGTATGCTAGCGAGTCAAATGCCGAAATGGTTATAATGGGAACCCATGGTATAAAAGGAGTTCAAAAGCTTACAGGTAGTTGGGCTTTAAAGGTAATTGCTGGCTCTGAGGTCCCATTTCTAGTGGTTCAGGATGAACCCAGAACCGATAAAAATTTTTCATGTATTGTTATGCCTGTTGAGTTTCGTGATGAGGATAAGGAAAAAATTCAATGGGGGATAAGGTTTGCCCTACAATTTGGTTCAAAAATTCATGTAATTGTACCCAATGCCTTCGATTCCGGTGTTCAAAAAAAGATAAATAACAATCTGGCATTTGCCAAAATGAATATCGAATCCTATGGTATTGATTGGGAGGTCCACAACGCCGCAAAAGGTAAAAGTTTTCAGGAGGAAATTGTTAATTTGGCCGTTGATATAGAAGCAGAATTGATTCTTATTATGACTACACCCAATATCGACTTAACCGATTATGTATTTGGTGCTCAGGAACAATACGTAATTTCAAATCAGGCAAAGATTCCCGTTTTATGTATTAATCCTGGAACTCTAAGTATATAGATTGCTTTTCATCGAAATCAATTGATCAACTAAGGTATATAAATTACCCTCCGAAGGAAACACCTGGGGGGGTATTTTTTTTTGGCTTAAACCGTAACGGTAGGTTTTATCGTAGTATTCAAGTACCAGCTCTATCGCAAGTAGTAAATTTCCTTTATTTATTAAATCGATACACATTTGAGCTTTAACGAGCCCAAGTTTTTTTTGAATTTTTAGTACCGAATCAATAAGATTTTGCCTGTCACATTGAGTGTAATCTTTAGCTAATCTTTTAACTCTTTCCTTAATATCTGCTTCAATGGCAATGGTTGGCGATTCTGCCATTTGAACGAATATGGCGCGGGGAATAAATACGCTACCAATACTTATGCTTTCGTCTTCAATCCAAATTGGTTTTAATGCGTTGAGTTTTAAAAGTTGCTCAAATATGAGATTCTCAAAATGTTCGGTTTTAGGTTGGGGTGATTGGTTTATCCATCCAAATGCCGATCCCTTATGATTTGCCAAGCCCTCGAGGTCGAGTACCTGTTCGCCTTTTTGTTTTAAAATTTTAAGCAGGTCTGTTTTACCACTACCTGTTTTTCCGCCCAACACAATAAACCTATATGGTTTTGTAAATGAACTTTGTGCAAAACGACGATATGTTTTGTATCCTCCTTCGAGGGTTAGGGGTTTGAAACCAGAAAGACTGAACAGCCAACTCATGCTGGAGCTACGCATACCGCCCCGCCAGCAGTAAACCAAAACAGTTTTAGATTTGGCAAACTGGTTAAGTGTATCAATATAGTTCGACAATTTTGGGCCAACAATTTTAAGCCCAAGTTTTACTGCTTGTTCCCGTCCCTCCTTTACATAGGAGGTGCCTACAGCAGCACGTTCATCATCGGAAAATAGTGGAATGTTAAATGAACCAGGGATATGTCCCAGATAGTACTCGCTTGGTGAACGAACATCTATAACTGTGTGATGGTCTTTTAGTTCTAAAAATTTTTCTATTCCAATTTTTGGGAGCATATTGTAAAAACGCTAGTCTTCAAATAGGTTTCCTAAAATTGACCTGTTCTCTTTTCCTCTATTTTTCCCATAGGGTGCCAGGGCCAAAACCAGTTTCTTAATGGGCATCGATTGCAGCCAAACCCTACCGGTATCGCTAAGAGTCGCCAGAAATAACCCTTCACCGCCAAATAGTTTGTTTTTAAGTTACCGCTGGTTTGAATATCAAAATTAATTGACGATTCAAAGGCAACTATGCAACCCGTATCTATTTTAAGGGTTTCGTTATTAAGTTGCTTTTCAATAACCGTCCCTCCTGCATGTATAAAAGTCATACCATCGCCGGAAAGCTTCTGAAGAATGAACCCTTCGCCACCACCAAACCTGCTCCCAGCTTACGATTGAAGAATAACGAAATACTTGTGCCTAAGGCGGCACACAGAAAGCCATCTTTTTGAACAATTAGGTTTCCTCCAATTTTTGCCAAATTAACAGGTACTATCGTACCTGGGTAGGGGGCAGAAAAGGCAACTCGGCGTTTACCTCTGCCCCCATTGGAAAAACGGGTCATAAAAATTGATTCACCAGTAAGGGCTCTTGCACCTGCCGATAAAAGTTTACCCAAAAAGCCATTATCTGGGTTTGAACCGTCTCCTAAACGCGTTTCAAATTCGATGCCTTGTTCCATGTATACCATTGCTCCTGCCTCCGCAATTACTGTTTCCTCTGGGTCCAGTTCAATTTCCACCAGCTGTATGGATTCGCTCATTATTTTATAGTCAATTTCGTGTGATATCATAAACTTCAATGTTTAAATTATTCCTATAGATTATAAATAATATAAAATATTTAAGTTAAAGTATCACTTTAATTTAGGACGATATTTTTGGTTGTCGTCTTCGTAAATACCAAGGTAGCTTAGGTACCGCGATGGTGCAATATCACCTTTATCAACAGCTTCAATTACAGCACAACCGGGTTCGTGAATGTGCGTACAGTTGTAGTACTTACATTTGTCTGATAATTTGAAAATTTCGGGAAAGAAGTGGTAAAGCTCATCTTTTTTAATATCAACAAGCCCAAAACTTTTAATTCCAGGTGTATCAATAATAAAACCGCTGATACTTAACTCAAAGATTTCGCTAAAAGTTGTGGTATGGCGGCCTTTCAGGTGCGCGTTGGATATTTCTGCAGTTTTCAGGTTTAATTGCGGTTCAATGCAGTTGATTAGAGATGATTTGCCCACCCCTGAATTTCCTGAGAGCAGGCTAACTTTTCCTTGAAGCGTTTGTTTAAGTAGGTCGATATTTAAACCCGTTTTAGCCGATACTTTTATGCATTTATATCCAATGGGTTCGTATATCGAAATGTAGCCGTTAAGCACGTTTTGGTATGTCGAATCAATTAAATCGACCTTATTGAAAACAATTATGGTTGGAATACGGTAAGCTTCTGCGGTGACCAGATATCGGTCGATAAAGGCCAATTGGGTTTCGGGTTGGGTAATGGTTACAATTAAGAGGGCCTGATCGATATTGGTAGCGATAATATGTGCCTCGTGAGAAAGATTGGTAGAACGGCGAATAATATAATTTTTCCGCTCGTCAATAGCAGTAATTAGTCCTGTTCCGTGGTTAGTTTTTTCAATCGTGACCCAGTCGCCAACGGTAATGGGGTTGGTGGTTTTAATATCCTTTAGGCGCAACCTGCCCCTAATCAAACAATCGAGAATTTCACCTGAGTCAAGACGAACCCGGTAATGGCTACCCGTACTTTTAAGCACCAACCCTTTTTCCATAGATGCTTCAATTTAAAGAGATTCAGATATAGGTTTGAAACCGTTACCTAAAATTTCGTTGGCATCAATTACTGTGATAAAGGCATTAGGATCGATTTGCTGGATGTAATCTTTAAGCATATGCACTTCGCGTCGCGATACGTTGGTGAAAATCAATTTTTTATCGTGACCAGTGTACATACCCTGAACGTTAATAATTGTTCCCCCACGCTCAATGTCGTGGATAATTTTTTGCTTCACATCATCGTACTTATCGGTAATAATAAAGAGAGCCTTATCGTAGCTGACGCCCTGAATGGTCATGTCAATAACCTTTCCGGTTATGTAGATAACCACCCACGAGTATAAGGGAATTTTCCAATCCTGAAAGGTCACCAATGCCAACAGAACTATGGTTGAATCTACATAAATCATAAGTTGGCCAAGGGGCAAACGGGTGTACTTAGCAATAACCATGGCAATGATATCGGACCCTCCCGAGGTTGCTTTCGATTTAAAAATAAGTCCCAGACCAAAGCCAATTAGAACACCGCCAAAAATCGAAGACAGCAATACATCGTCAACCAGTGGGTCGTAACCTAGTCCAAGATGGAGAACGTCAATAAATACAGATGATAAAATAAACCCAACTACAGTTTTAACGCCAAACATGGGGCCCAAAACGCGTATACCGATAATGGTAAGGGGAATGTTAAGGAGTAAACCGACAGTCCCAATGGGCAGTCCATCGGGAGCCCAAGCGAACATGCCCTGGGTAAGGTAGTGTACAATGATACCTATGCCGTAAACCCCACCGGGGGCAATACGATGAGGATCAATAAACAGCACAAAACCGGCAGCGAGAATAAACGATCCCACGAGAATCAGCGAATAGGCCTTGAACCATTCCTTGCTGAATAATTTTTCCTTGGTAACGTAAGTCATATTTTAATAGTTATATTTTATGGAAACGATCTATTATTGTGTTTACCTTATTTACAATGGTTTCGGGTTCAATCCTGTATAAACAGGCATAATCCTTTCGGAAGCAAGGTTTACTTCCATAAACCGAACAGGGTCGGCAGTACAAATCAACCTGAACAGCATTGGCTGGATTCTGTTTCCATCCGTAAAATCCGGCAAAAGGATGGGTGGCACCCCATATACTTACTACAGGAGTATTTACCAATGAAGCAAAATGCATATTTGCTGAATCCATACAAACTAAAACATCGAGATTAGAAATGATTTTGAGTTCATTTAAAATGGGGTATTTACGTGCAATGGACACAGTATTGGGATACTTTTTTTCCCATGATTCAAGAATTTCCTGTTCCTTTCCTCCGCCACCGATGAGAATAATTTTATTGATTTTGGAAATCGAGAGGAGCTCAATAACCCTTTCCATTTTTTCTAAAGGATAAATTTTGCCTTTATGCTTGGCAAAAGGAGCAATGCCTATCCATCGTTTATCCTTGTAGCCCAGATGTATGCTTATATTATCGGGTAGGCGAGCCTCGTTAAATAGGTAATCGAATGAAACGTCGACTGTAAACCCCAATGCTTTAAAAGCCTCCATATAGCGTTCCGATGTGGGTTTAAGGGGTTTAAGAACTTTGTGTTCAATTCGGCATAGTTTACGTTTATCCTTTCTACCTTTATTAATAATCGATATTTTGTGTGTTCCGCTAATAAAGAATAGATTTCTAAGTATTTTGCTTCTAATAACATTGTGCAAATCAATAATGGCATCGTAATCGTCGAGGCGATTCAAATCCCTGAAAAGTTTAAATATTCCCCAAAATCCTTTGTGCCGCCCCTTGATATTAGCCTCAAAGAACAGAACACCGGGTATTTGATTAATAATATCTCTTGCAAATCCTTGCGAAACAAAAGTAATCTGAACATTGGTTTGATGCTGAACCACCGACCATAGGGCTGGCACGGTCATGGCTATATCGCCAATTGCGCTTAACCTGATTACTAAGATTTTAATTGGGTAGCTACTATTTTGTTTTTCCCTTTGCCCCATATAGAACAGGATTTAATGAGGGGTCGTTGTACATCTTCATTTGCTTGTAAACCTTCATGTATTTTCGGCCGTGCTCAATATCGTCCAAAAGTTGGTCGATGGCAGAGGAAAGGTCAATGCGCTGCTCTATTAGTATATTTAATTTTATTTGGCAGCTTTCATGATGCTCTTTTGAAACATCGGTACGCTTAACCTCTTGCTCCATATGGTATATTTTAAGTGCAAGTATTGAGAGGCGGTCGATTGCCCATGCAGGACTTTCAGTATTTATTGTAGCATTGGGCTGTGGCTTAATATTCTTGTACTTTTCAAGAAAGTAGCTATCGATCATTTCTACAAGGTCAGTTCTATCCTGATTCGATTTATCAATTCTGCGCTTAATTTTTAGTGCCTCAACCGGGTCGATGTTTGGGTCACGAATAATATCCTCGAGGTGCCATTGTACAGCATCAATCCAGTTTTTTGTGAAAAGTGAGAGCTCAATGCTTCCTAGTTCAAAGGGAATGGTTGGCTGGGCATCAACATTATCCATGGTATGGTAATGTAGTGTGCAATCCCAAAAAATTTTGTTGCAGAGCTGGCTAAATAACATAACAATATGTGTTTAGTTAAGTTTGTAATTTACAAATATTATTACTGATTAGAATTCATTTTTACAATTCGGTAAAGTTTATCGGCTCTTCGTACCTTTTCGGGTACGGGTATTGAACATTTAATACCCTTAGGTGAGAAGTTGGCCGGCTTTTCATCAACATGAAGTTCTTTAACCTCATATTCAATTACCCCTGAGGTGGGACCGATAATTATAATTTTATCGTGGAGGTAGAGCTCGGAGGCTTCAACGGTTACCTCGGCAACGCCAAGTTTAGAAAAGTAGTTTGTTATTTTGCCAACATACTGCTTACGTTCAGTAGCAATATTGCCATAGGCATTGCTCCATTCGCCCAATCGACGTCCAAGGTAGTAGCCATCCCAGAAACCACGGTTAAAAACAGTTGATAGCCGCTGCATCCATACCCCTACTTTTTGCTCCGAATAGGTGCCATCGCATATGGAAGTAACCGCTTCGTTGTAGCACTGCGTAACTGTTTTAACATACTCGGGGCCACGCGCCCGGCCTTCAATTTTGATCACCCTGACGCCTGCATCAATTATCTTATCAAGAAAGTTAATGGTGCACAAATCCTTGGGCGACATGATGTACTCGTTGTCAATTTCAAGTTGCGCACCAGTTTCGTTATCGGTAACAGTGTACGGACGGCGACATATTTGTAAACAAGCACCCCTGTTCGCAGATGAGTTGGCTTCGTGAAGGCTAAGATAGCACTTGCCGGAAATGGCCATACATAGAGCTCCATGAGCAAATAGTTCAATTTTTATAGTATTACCGGAGGGTCCGGTAATGTTTTTTGATAGAATATTTTTATAAATTGTTTTTACCTGTTCCAGATTTAGCTCCCTGGCAAGGACAACCACGTCGGCCCATTGGGAGTAAAATTTAAGAGACTCGGTATTGCTGATATTAAGTTGAGTTGATATGTGAACTTCCATTCCTTTTTGGCGGGCGTAAAGCATTGCAGCTTGATCGGAGATAATGAGCGCACTTACCCCTGCAGATGCTGCGGTATCGATAATTTGCCGCATGTAGGGTATATCGGAATCGTAGATAATTGTGTTTACGGTAAGGTAAGTCTTAACATTATGCTTTTTGCATATGTGAACAACTTCGGGTAAATCGTCAACGGTAAAATTAATCGACGACTTAGCCCTCATGTTTAGGTTTCCTACTCCAAAGTAAACCGAATTTGCTCCTCCCTGTATGGCTGCCATCAGCGATTCATAATTGCCGGCAGGCGCCATTACCTCAATATCCTTTCGTTGAAGCATATTTTATTATTTTCTGCAAAAATAGGAAAATAATTGGTGCACAATTTTTAGGAATGCTGATAGTAATAAACCTTGGGCTCAAAAAAAATTGGTGGAGCAGCTATTTCTGGTATTCAATCAGATAACCCATGGGGTTAACGGGAATGCCTTTAATACGAACCTCATAGTGTAGATGGGAACCTGTACTTTGTCCGGTGCTCCCTGAATATCCTATCAGACCCCCTTTTTTAATCAGAGCTCCCTTACTTACCAAAATCCTGTCGAGGTGTGCGTAAACCGAACATGTACCTCCTTGATGCTCAATGATTACGTAATTACCGTAAGTGCGGTAAAATGCTGCCAGTACAATCCTTCCACTCGATGCTGCATAGACTTCTGTTCCTCGACCACAACCAAAGTCAACCCCGTTATGTTTAATTGGACGCCTGAGCGTTGGATGAATCCTTGTTATTGGTTTTGCTCGCATTTTCACTTTCTTTTTTAGGAACTGGAACCTCTGGTTCTTTTGTATTTTTATTAGCATTTTCGGACGGCGAAATCTTATCTTTCGCCCTTTCGGCGATTTTATAGTTTAAGGTTTTGGCAATGGTATTTTCATAATCAATCATATCCTGAACCAATTCGGCTTTTTCTGGTTCTCCAGATTCTACCAACTCGGTTTTTAACCCCATCATTTGGTTATAGAAGTTCAAGTATTCCTGTTCCATTTTTTTTAGCTCTGCTTCACGCTTTTTTACGAAATTCTGGTAGTCCAGATTTCGCTCCTGCTTATAGCGCTCAAAGTCCTGCTCAAACTTCTTTTTATCATCCTGAGCTATTGCTGTGTTAAAAACTAACGATGTAAAAACAAACAAGATTATTAACTCCTTCATATTAATTTTTTTGTATTTGAAATGTATCAATAACTTTGCCAATCTTATAAGTACAAATATACTCTAATAAATACATTAACAAGTAAATACATAAACAATACTGTTTATTATGAAGCCAACACTTGTAATTTTAGCAGCTGGAATAGGAAGTCGCTATGGAGGGCTTAAGCAGGTTGACGGACTCGGCCCAAATGCCGAAACCATTATCGATTACTCGGTTTACGATGCCATTCGTGCCGGTTTTGGTAAAATTGTTTTTGTTATTCGTAAAAGCATCGAAAAAGATTTTCTTGAGGTTTTTGGGAAACGGTTCGATCCCGCTATCAAAATAGAACTTGCCTATCAGGAATTAGAGATGCTACCGGGAAAATTCACGGTTCCTGCTGAAAGGAAGAAGCCTTGGGGAACGGCACATGCCGTATGGGTTACCCGTCATCTTATTAATGAGCCATTTGCGGTTATTAATGCCGATGATTTTTATGGTTACGACACATTTAGAGTAATGGCGGAGGCTCTCTCAAATTCTGACCTAAAGCCTGCCAGCTATTTTATGGTTGGATTTAGGCTTGGAAATACTCTTTCGGAGCAGGGTGCTGTTTCTCGGGGAATCTGTACCACCAATTCCTCAGGATTTTTATTAGATGTGGTAGAGCGTACACATATTGAGCGAGTTAATGGTCCGGTTTATTTCAAGGATGAGAACGGGAATATGCAAGCCATAAGTGAAAATGTTCCAGTTTCCATGAACTTTTGGGGATTCACCCCTGACTTTTTCAACTATACCGAAAAAATTATGATAGACTTTTTCAGCAGCCAGATCGATCAAGTTAAAGCAGAGTTTTACATTCCCACTGTAGTTAACCGAGCCATTAAGGAAGGATATGCCAGCTGCAGGGTTTTGGATACCCGTGCGGAGTGGTTTGGTGTAACCTATCCGGGCGATAGATCAATGGTGATGGAAAGGCTCAAGGAGCTAACCGAAAAAGGTGAATATCCATCGCCCATTTAGAGCAAATAAATTTTTAGGTGTGCAACTTTTGTTGTAGTTCAAAATATTGCTGCTTTGGCAAAAGGGTATATTTTTGAACCAAACCGTTTAACTTAAAACCAAACAATATGAATTTTGCAACCATTGATTATATCCTTTTTGCAGCCTATGCCCTGTTGATTGTTTCGTTGGGGCTTTGGGTTTCGTTTAAAAAGAATGATTCCGAAACCAATTCGGGCGATTATTTTTTGGCAGGACGAGCGCTTCCGTGGTGGGCAATTGGCGCTTCGCTCATTGCTTCCAACATTTCGGCCGAGCAGTTCATTGGCATGTCCGGTTCGGGTTATGCAATAGGCTTGGGAATAGCTTCGTATGAGTGGATGGCTGCCCTTACTCTTATTCTTGTTGCTGTATTTTTCTTACCTATTTTCTTGCAAAAGAAAATTTTTACCATGCCTCAGTTTCTTGAGGTTCGATTCGACAAGCGTGTAAAAACCGTAATGGCCGGATTCTGGTTGTTAGTTTTCGTTTTTGTTAATCTTACCTCAATCATCTACCTGGGTGCTTTGGCAATGAATAAAATTATGGACGTTAACATGACGTATGCCATATTAGGATTGGCCTTTTTTGCAGCGCTCTATTCTATTTACGGTGGTTTGAAAGCTGTTGCATGGACCGATGTGGTTCAGGTAATTTTTCTGGTTGGTGGAGGTTTGGTAACCACATATTTTGCTCTCGATTATTTAAGCGATGGCAACGGTTTCATCGCCGGCTTTAAGGTCCTTCTTCAAAAGGCACCCCAAAAGTTTGATATGATTTTGGAAAAGGGTCAACTAATGATACCCGATGGAAAAGGTGGTTTAAAAGATGCCTATATTGATTTACCAGGCTTAAGCGTTCTCATTGGAGGTTTATGGGTGGCTAACCTCTACTACTGGGGTTGCAACCAGTACATAATTCAACGTGCACTTGCTGCAAAGAGCGTTAAAGAGGCTCAAAACGGTTTGGTATTTGCTGCCTACTTAAAACTTTTGCTTCCTTTAATTGTGGTTATCCCCGGTATAGTAGCGTTTGCCCTTCAGGCCGACATTGCTAAGAGCGACGAAGCTTATCCTTGGTTACTTCATAACTTTGTTCCCACTGGAATTAAGGGCCTAGCCTTTGCCGCGTTAGTTGCAGCAATTGTGAGCTCATTAGCCTCCATGATGAACAGTGTTGCTACTATTTTCACAATGGATATTTACAAAGAATTCATTCATAAGGGTGCATCGGAGCATCGTTTGGTAAGTGTAGGTCGCATAGCAAGTTTTTTTGCCCTTGTTATAGCAACTATTATTGCCCCTCAATTATCAAACTTAGACCAAGCCTTCCAATACATTCAGGAGTTTACCGGATTTGTTAGCCCTGGCGCTTTGGCTATTTTCCTTGCCGGATTCTTTTATAAAAAGGCAACCGCAAATGGAGCTCTGGCTGCGGCCATCGGTACCTTCATTTTCTCTCTGATTTTCAAGGTCATTGCTCCAAACCTGCCGTTTATAGACAGAATGGGAATTGTGTTCCTGCTCAGCTTTGTCCTTATAGTTATTTTTGCCCTGTTTGAGGGCAACAAGACTCACGAGAAGGCAATAACCATTTCTAAGGATTTGTTTAAAACCAGTAAAGTTTTCTTGTTTGCTTCATTAGGGGTGATAATAATTCTTATCATTTTCTATTCAGTCTGGTGGTAGCATCATAGATAGAATTAATAAAAGGCGTGAATATTTTCACGCCTTTTTTATGAGTGTTTTAAAAATTAATGGGGATTATTGTAAATCAATTTAAGATTAATACTTTGCTCCCGATGAATGGCTGAAAAATTTAACTTCTGTGCCTAAAATATCACTAAGCAGAACATCGGCAAGGCGGCTGGTTCCAAAACGGAAAAGACCGGGATAGAGCCATTCTTGTCCCAGAATTTGCTCTGCAATGGTATAAAACAGTACAGCATCGTAGGAACTGGAAACGCCTCCGGCGGGCTTCATCCCCACCTTTCGACCTGTTTTATCGTAAAATTCTTTTATGGCCTGGCACATGATGTAAACAGCCTCGGGGGTAGCGGCTGGCTCCAATTTTCCGGTTGATGTTTTAATGAAGTCGGCACCTGCTTCCATTGCTAAAAATGATGCCAGTTTTATTTCGTTGAAACTGGGGATTGCACCAGTTTCCAGAATAACTTTAACCTTTGCATCTTCAGCAACTTCTTTAATTTGCTGAAGTTCACTAAAAACGGTAAAGTAATCGCCTTCGAGAAAAGATCCCAACGAAATAACCACATCCAGCTCATCGGCTCCTTGCTCCAGAGCCATTTCGCATTCCGACAGTTTAATTTCAAGAAATGTTTGTGAAGCAGGAAATCCCGCTGCAACTGAGGCAATTTTTACATTTGTTGCCGAAAGGTTTTCTTTTACAGCAGCCACAAGCGAGGGATAAACACAAATAGCCGCTACATTAGGCATTCCCGGATAATGATTGGGAAAGTTGCTCACCCTATCGGCGAATAACTTACCACGTTCGTAGCCATCAGTGGCATTAAGGGTGGTCAGGTCAATCATGCTGAAACATTTTTTCAGCACATCAATATCGTTTTTAAGGGCTTTTGCAGTATCCTTGCATTTATTTACTCCCTTTTCCACCTCAAGTTTATCAACCTCAATGTTGAATTTATTTTCAAACGAAAGTTCCATGATTTCAATTTTTGTAAACAATTTGAACTGTAAAGTTATAACAATTTAGGGTTCTGTTTATGCCTTTGGGCATCACGATTAGTTTTTTTATCGATACTCTCTTTTAGCGCCTTGCTTAAATTTACCCCGGTTTGGTTGGCCAGACAGATTAGTACAAAAAGGATATCAGCCATTTCGGTAGCCGGATCTAGATCTTCCTCTCCTTTTTTAAAGGATTGTTCACCGTAACGACGTGCCATGATACGCGCAAGTTCACCAACCTCTTCCACCAAAAGGGTCATGTTGGTTAGCTCGTTAAAGTAACGCACCCCGTTGGTTTTAATCCATTGATCAACAATCCGTTGAGCGTCGTCGATGGTTAGTTCTCTCATAGGTCTCTATTTTTTGAATCGATAATAATGGTTACGGGTCCTGAATTTACAAGGGAAACTTCCATATGTGCACCAAAAATACCTTTAGCTATGGGCTTACCTGTGGCTTGTTCTAACATCGATATAAATTTTTTGTAGAGCGAAATGGCTATATCAGGTGATGCAGCCTGAATGTAAGATGGCCGGTTTCCCTTTTTGGTTTTGGCATGTAGCGTAAATTGGCTTACAACCAGAATCTCACCGTCAATATCGGAAACGCTAAGGTTCATTATTCCGTCGGAATCGTTAAAAATACGAAGACGGGTTATTTTGCCTACCATCCAGTCGAGGTCCTCTAATGTATCAGTGTGCTCAAAACCAACAAGAATAATTAATCCATTGCCAATTGAGCCTGTAGTTTTGCCATCAACAGTAACATTTGCCTTTGAAACTCTTTGAATTACAACTCGCATTTTGGTATCGCATTGAACTCGGCTAATTTACTAAAAAACATTTAGCGCGAATTTGTTGTTACTATTAGATAATCAATAATAATTTGACCATGAAGCATTTAACCATTATTATGTCACTCCTGCTGTTCACATCTATTGCATGGTCAAGGAGTTTAATGCCGATATTATTAGCACAACACTTAAATGGAAGGCTCGCAAGGTTTCGGGTGAGCATTTTGGTATGGTAAAACTAATGGAGGGTAAGCTTACGATACAAAACAACAGGATTGTAGGCGGTAATTTTGTTATCAACATGGAATCCATTACTGTTGATGACATTAAGAGCCCTGAATGGAACAAAAAATTGCTTGACCACCTATGGTCCGATGATTTTTTCAGTGTTGGAAGCTACAAAATAGCTTTGCTGAGCAACATTAAATCAGAAAAGTTTACTGCAGATAAGGCTACCGTTACTGGTGATTTAACCATTAAGGGGATAACAAAGCCCATAACGTTCGAGGTGGTTCGAAACGGCAATATTTTTACATCAAAAATTACTGTTGACCGAACTCTTTACAACATACGTTATGGTTTTGGTAAGTTTTTTCAGAGCCTGGGTGATAACATGATTTACGATGAATTCATCCTTGATGTTAAACTAGTAGTAAGGCAGCTTACCCAAGTAACCACGACAAAAAAAAGTATATGAGGGGAAGCGTAGCAACGCTTAAAATGGTGGAAACAAAAAGATTTCCGGCTGCCAGTTGATAGTTTCCTCCATATCTTTTGCTCATTACAACAACGATGGTTTGACATGGCATGGCCATCTGCATAATCAAAACAATAAAAGCTTCCCGCGATGGGTTTATGTCTACAACTTTAAAAAACCAAAGATAAATGAATCCAATAAGAACGGGGATCATTAAAAGTTTATTGAAGCTCAGGATATATGAGCTAAGCGATTTCACAGATTGGCGCAAGCCCAAACCCATCAGTAATGCTCCAATGTAAACCATTGAAAGGGGGCTGGTTGCTCTACCCAAGCCATAAAGGGCATCGGTCAAAAATTCAGGAACCTTAATATTTAGCGCTATTAATCCGAAACCAAGAATTAGTGCAAATGTATTGATGTTGAGCAATCGCTTAAATCCCGATTTATTTTGACCAGCGCTTAATCTATATATTCCATAGGTAAAGGTAATGGTGTTTGATGCCAGTTGGTATGCTGCAGCATAAAATATACCTATCCCCCCTGGGAATAGAGCGTCAAAAAGGGGGTAACCAAGGAAAACGATGTTGCCAAACATGGTGTGAAGGGTATGAACCGAGGTACTTTCGGACGACAGACCCTGAAGCCTTGAGGATATAGAGCCTATCAGAAACGCAATGAAAAGATAGAGAAAAGTAAAAACAAATACCAGTAAACCATTTATAAACAGGGATGGATTACTATCAATTCGCGCAAATGTCGAAAAAATAAGGCAGGGTAGGGTGATATCGATTATGAAGTGGGCTAAAAAATCCTTTACATCATCTTTTATAGCTCCAAAATGTGAACCAATGGCTCCAATTACCATGAGAACCCCAAAAATTAGCAATTGATGGATGATTATCTCTGAACCCATATTCAAAATTCAGAACAAATATATACTTTTGTTGTAAGAGTGTAAACATTGAAAGGGTTTGTAAAAATTTTGTTGATATTTATGTTTCTATTCTTTATATTAGTAATATGTTTTACACCTCTTATAAAAAAGTTCATGCTCTGATGACTAACGATTTACTGCTTTGAAAAAAATGCTTAAAATTGCGCAAAATAATTATCTTTAATTGTTTAACTATTAATTATTAAATAAATTAAACATAAAACATCTTAATTTGTCTTGTGATGAAGTCAAAGAAAGATTTTCGGAAACCCGTAAAGAATAATTCTTTCGATTCCGATGAGTTGAAGAGAGCCAGAAAGCTTAAGCCTGTTAAGAAGGAAAAAAATGTTAAGCGCTCTTTGTATGATGAAATCGATGAATTTGATGATCTTAAACAACTTGAAGATCTTCACGAATCGTTTGATGATTATTATGATGATGCCTATGATGAAGAAGAAGACGAATAATTCTAAATAAATAAAGTGAAGGCTGAACCGGGGTTCAGCCTTTTTAATTTTTAAAAAAATTGTTGTCTATCCTGTAACCACGCTTTTATCTTTAACGTAAACGGGACGCTCAATGGCCTGATCGAGCGAAATAAAGGTTTCCGTTTTAGAGATACCGGGGATATTCTGAATGGTATTTACAAGAACATCCATTAAATGCTCGTTATCGCGACAAAATATTTTAAGCAGAAGGGCATATTCACCGGTTATGAAATGACACTCCACAACCTCGGGCATCAACTTAAGTGCCTCAATAACCCCAACATACTGATTGGTGGAAACCAGCTGTACCCCCACAAATGCACAAACATCAAAACCTAAAGCCTTTGGCTTTACCACCATTCTTGAACCGGCAATAATACCCGCATCTTCCATTTTTTTAAAGCGTTGGTGTATGGCCGCACCAGAGATTCCACATTCACGGGCAATTTCTAGAAAGGGCATTCGGGCATTCTTAACCAGGTACGAAAGTATCTTTTGGTCTATGGCATCAACTTTGTACTTTTCTGACATAACTTTCAATATGTAATTAAATCTGCCATAAAATTAATACAATGGTGTTAAAAAAGCAAATAATCTTTAAATTTTATAGTTTAATTTTGTGGCTGGTTAAATAAAAAAGGGAAACCGATGTTCCCCTTGTGGCCTTACCAGGACTCGAACCTGGATTTAAAGTTTAGGAAACTTCCGTTCTATCCCTTGAACTATAAGGCCAAATTGTTATGCAAAGTTAATGCAAAAAATAAAAATACCATACTTCTTTGTTTAAAAATCCCAAATATACTTAGTAGTTAATTTGATTTTAGTAGGCTTTACAAAATCTGTTAATACCCTTGGAGCAAAGCCTGAACATTTTTGAACTTACCGTGTTTAAGTATTTATAATTGAAACCATTAAAAATGAAAAGTATGAAAAGGATTATCCTGTTAGTTACAACGCTTATAATTGGAGCTAATGCGCATTCACAAAATAGTATGCTTACAAGCGAGTTAAATGATCTGACTTTTTATGCTCTACCCTATGAGTATAATTCACTTGAACCGATTATCGATGCCCAAACGGTTGAGATACATTATATCCGACACCATAAGGGATATTTCGATAACTTTATCAAACTTGCAAAGGAACAAAAACTTGACAACATTACTCTGTTGGAACTATTTGATTCAATTTCAAAATATCCAGTAGGTATTCGAAATAATGCCGGAGGATACTATAACCATGTTTTGTACTGGGAAAATTTTAAGCCGGGAAATCGAAAGGGCATAAGTAAAGCCTTAAATGAAGCAATTGTCAGAGATTTTGGTTCCATAGAAAATTTGATAGCCAAGGTAAACGATGCCGCCCTCAAACGTTTCGGTAGCGGATGGGCTTGGGTTGTGGTTGTTGATAATGGATTACTAAAGGTATGCTCAACTCAAAATCAGGATAATCCATTAATGGACAATTCCGAAGTAAAGGGAATTCCTATCATAGCGGTTGATGTTTGGGAGCATGCTTATTACCTTAAATATAAAAATAAAAGAGCTGATTATGTTAATGGAATTTGGGACCTAATAAATTGGGAAGAGGTGTCGGAACTTTATGCTAACGCTTTAAAGAAATAGATTGACTGAAAATATTGCTTATAAGAAAGGCATCCATAGGGATGCCTTTCTTTTTTTTCAATTGATGAATAGCTATCGCTTAATTATTTTTTTTATACTTGTTTCGTTTTCCCCTTTTATTGTAAGTATATAAATGCCATTCTGGAGACTCGAACAATCGACTCGTTCCCTACCTTTTAACCCTGTTCGGGTAATTAAGGATTGTCCAATTAGGTTACTAATTGAATAGGTATATGGGCTTGAGTAGGGATAGCTAATCTCAATAAAGTTGAAAAAGGGATTTGGATAAACCGAAATTATTTTTGAAGATTTTACATTGATACCAGTTGGTTGACCAATGCTATAGCTATTCATGCTGCTATAGGCAATTTGTCCCTCGGCATCAAATGCTTTAATTTTATAATAGATATTCGTTCCCGATTGATTTGCTGGTATTTGTCCGGAAAAAGTAATCCCCGAACTATTCATTAGTATAGAGCTATTTAGGGAAATGTCCGAAGTACCCCACAAAATGAAAACGTTGCCCAATCTACCTTCGGGATCAGTAACATTGGCGCTGACTTCAACTATATGGTCTGAGGTTGGTTTTGTTGGTGTTTGGGTGATATTTTCTATTACAGGTAGCTGGTTTTGTTCAACAGCAAACGATGTATTGTAATATGCAGTGTCGTTGGAGTTATCAATTGCTATAATCTGGAAAAAGATTTCTGTAGGATTATCCTGTGCATTTATCGGGGAACTGTAATCATTGCCACTAGCTTGCATATCAAAGGTTGTGGTCAGATTATCGGCAGAGTTGCCCCATTTAATTTGGGCTTTGGCAACTGAACCATCGGGATCGGTAATGTTTGCCGAAACCGTTATGGTTTGTTTGGTAACTGGCGAAGTGGGTGTAATGGTAACATTCGAAATGGATGGTTTCAAGTTTGTAATTGGACTTGAGTTTGTCCATTCCAAATCGTCGATAGCAATTCTTGTTTGGCCGTTGCTTTCCAATTTAATTACAAAAGAATCGCTGATTCCTGTAATAGTATAGGTAGATGTTTGAACCTCGGTTGATACATTGGCTGTTCCAAATTTTTGGTTATTTACGTAAACTGAAATTGTTCCACCACTACCCGTAAATTTTTGCTGGTGCATAAAGCTTATTTGAGAGCAACCCCCGGAAAGCAATGGCGATTCTACATAGGAACCTGTTGCATTCTTAAGGCATATTGCTTTGCTATTAATTGTTTGGTCGGTTCGGGCGTTGGTTGCCTGCCAGGTTAGATGATTATCGCCAGTCCAGCTTCTGCTATTGTAGGCCGAAGGACTATCGGATGGAATGTTTTCAAAAGTTTCGGAGCTGGTTTGTGAGCTGCTTTCAGTAACATTGATGGTGAAGCTCTGATTTACTGTACTTTCGCCATCAGTGCAGGAAAGGGTTACGCTGTTGGATCCAACATTGCTGGAGCCAGCGGTTCCGCTAAGATTAGCTGTACCATTTCCTGTAGCACTTAGGGATAACCAACTGGGTAAAGTGGTAGCTGCAATGGTAAGTGTCGATCCATTACCACCGGTTGCAGTAACATTGTAGCTATACAGCGAACCAACAGTTGCAGAGGTTACGGGTGCACTTGTAAAAGTAATTGAAGGGGTTGAGCCAGTCCAAATTAGTTGGGCATATTCAGGATGGTCAATAAATGGGTTACGGTTGTGCTGATAGGATGTGTAAATAACATTGTTTCGGTCAATCTCCTTTTGGCTTACGGGGTCCTGCTCGTGCCATTTAATGAGCAGGTTGATGTACCATTGCTTGAAAGCGGGATAGCTTGATCCATCCAAAATGTTTTGTGCTTCGGTGGTATAACTTGCCCATGAGGCAATAAGATTCTCATAGCGTGTGGACATATAAAAGTAGGTACGGGCAAAATCGCCCTTATACTCATCAATTGGTTCAAAAACAGTTAATGTTGTTCCTGATTCAGTTGAGGTTCCCAGTTTGCTTCCGTTAAGCGATGTCCATGTAACCGATGAAACCTCACCAAAAATGTAGTTCGATCTCCTATTATTTACATAGCCATCGGTAGGGTAAAGATGAAAAAGATCGGAGTACATAGGCGATGCATCGTTAAACCAACTTTTAGGGAAGGAGTGTTCCCTATTGTAGCAGTCTCCTTCGGAGTTATAAGTTCCACACTGGTTTATCCCAAAATCAAATTCGTAGGGTGGAGTTTGGCCGGGTATATCAGAGTACATATCCCAAACCTTCCCATTGCTTTTTTTATCGGTGTACTGAAACGCGGTCCACAAACCATCGTACGATACCACTGTGTGATTTTTAATGATGTTGTAAAGAGCAGTTTTAAGTTCAGCACCGGTTTTCCCTTCGGCAGAGGTATAGTAGCCATTGGGTATTTGTGCAAAAATTTTAAATGAGAGAGCAAATACAACCAGCCCCAATACCCAAAAACGTCTAATTGTGTTCATAGTATCATAATTAGTTGTATATCACTATATCTACTGGAATGTCGTGTTCCGCTACAGGAATCGAGTCAATTAGTTGAAACTCATAAGCTACCCCCACCTTTACCGCATTTACCAGTTTGGGTAGGGTACGGTCGTAAAATCCCTTTCCCCGCCCCAATCTGTTACCCTGTCTATCGAAGGCTACTCCCGGAATAATGGCAAAATCAATTGTTGCAGGATCAACCAAATCTCCTGTTTTGGGCTCCATTATTCCAAAACCCGAACTTTTTTCTAAATACTCAATACCTTTGTAACATCTTAGCTCCAGCTCATTGCCTACCACAACCGGAAGAACCATTCGTTTTTCAGCAGCCCATTTAATTACAAAATCGTGGGTATCAATTTCATCGGGTAGCGACCAAAAGGCAAGCACAGTTCTTGCATTCATGAACTGATCCATGCTCTCAATTTCAGCAAAAACCAACTGAGCTTTGATCTTTGCTTCCTGATAGCTCAATGTTAATTTAAATTCCCTGATATATCTACGGATTTGCTTTTTATCCTCATTCTGCCCCATATTGCTTACTACGAAAAAAATGGAAAGGTTATTTACGGGCAAAGTTAGAATTTAAATTGATTGTCAGGGTGAATTTTGAAAAGGTTGTAAAATCTTTTCCCTTGAATGCCTGGGTAAAGTAAAGCTTAAATGGATACCATGTTCTAAAAATATTGAAATCGATAAATAACATAAATCCAAATGATTGCAAATTATCAGATAAAGTTATAATTGAATAATATGAACTTGTTTTATATTGATTTTGAGCAAAATCGGAAAAAAGATTAAGCGACAAGCGTTTGATATAGAGCAAGGAACTTAAGTTGTAGTCGGGATAGCTAAGCGGCATAGTATAGTCAAAAAATATCCCCTTAAAATTAATTGATGGTATATAATCGCTATAACCGCGTGGAAATCTAATCATATTGTTTAAGTAGATATATTTAATATTTTGTGATTGAGCAAATAAAGTAAATCTTATTCCATGATTTGAAAAAGGGCCGGGAAGGTATAAAACCGATTTTCCGTACCAAAGGTTAGGTAGGTTATTGTAATCCCAAGGTGTGGTTACCCAACCCGTGTTAAAAATAAAGCCGATTCGAGGCTGCAAATCGCGGTGAGCCATTGTTCGAAGTGTGTAGAGGATAATACCCAGTTCGTTGGAATACATGCCCTTGCGGTATGCGTCAATGTCTTCGCGGTAAAGGTAATCGTTGGTTCTTGTAAATTTGTTATAAATCTGAAATGATTTAATATATAATCCACTACTTAAGGTAAAAGGCACAAAGATATTGAAATTCATTTTTTTTCTGTAATCCCTATTAATTGGGTAGGTTTGCGTTATCTGGTAAAGAACTGCAGGATTATCGGTTTGTTCATAGGTGAAATTTATTATTGGCCAGAAGCCATAGTAGCTAAGTGAGGAAAAAAAGAGGTGCGATTTTCCGTAACCGTAACCAACACTAAGCTGAGTGCTTCCAGTTAGGTTTTGTGATAAAAGTGTTAATCCTGGAAAAACAGGATTAGCTGTTTCAATGTTTGATGCATCCTGTATGGGTTTCATATAGTACGGGAACCAGCTATGAATATTTAAAAGGGTTCCAGGACCAGTAAAATTTTTGGTTTTGAAGGTTATTGCCTTATGTTGCATAAATGTATTTTCAGCGTGAGCCTTAACAATTTTGTTATAAAGTTCAATGCTGTCAATTGTTGTAAAACCTAAAAAGTCCTTTCGTTTATGTTGCAGTTGGTAGCCACTTGAAGTGTAATGCGAAAAAGTTAGATAGTTATCTTTTAAGTATCCGTAAGCTGAGTTGATGGGGAGATCATTTATTTTAAATAATTTAGAAATATGTAAATCAAACTTATAAATATTTTCACTGAAACCATTAGTGAAATTAAAAATTAGCGTTTGATTGTCGGGGCAGGAAAGCGATCGGATATCGCAATATTTCCCATCAAGTACAATTTCAAAGTGGTAGTTTGAATCAATGCGAAAAACTTTTTTCCCCTCCTGTGTTTTTGCAATTCCATATATCGAAGAAAAATCGGGATTGAAGCAAATTTCTTGTATTTCATATCCATTTTCAAAAGTAAACAATTGGGTTGTAGCTCCATCCAATGCAACTGCACGTAGGAAATATCTCCCGCTTTGATTGTATTCAATGGCTATAACACGGTTATTTAAACCATCAAATATTGGCGAAAAATATCTGCCGTTTGCCAGCTGCTGAATTTTGTTGGTATTGATATTGATGATTTTAAGATTAGTAGAGCTCTTCCAGTTCCATCGGAGATGAGGTTGATACTCCGACCAAATAATAAGGCTATCGTTATATGATGGCCTACCAATAAGGTAACCCGTGCTGATAATTTTTTTGATTTTACCATTGGGCAAAATAGTAGCAAAAAATGGTGTTTGGGCTAGCGATGTTATATAGGCAAGCGTTAGGCTATCATTAATGGGATAGGGATATAAAATATTTCTATAGCCATCGCGATAGTTAAATGAATTGGGTTTGTGTGCTAAATTCTCAGAGCTGCTTTTCCAAATCGAATCGTTTTCGGAGAAGGTTTTTTGAAAAATAGCCTTTTGGGAAAGGCCTGTTTGGCGCTTAAATGCAAAATAGCTGGGAAACAGTAAAAATGGATACCTACCGCTGAAGCGGAAAACATTTGGAATTATGTTTGGCCCGTAATGGCTATTAATGTATTGAGTGAGTTGATAACCAAACTGATAATGGTTGGGTATGTAATCCTTGTATGAACCTAATAGCCATTTATCGTAGCTGAAATTTTTTTGATTTTCCAATGAATGTGCCATGTAATGCTGAAAAAAGGATGCAGAACGGCCGCGACCCCCAAAGGAGAAATAAGTTTCGGCCCAAACGGCATCGCCTTCAAAAATCCAGGGATGAATGAGAGCTGCAGTAAGCCCAATAGCTTGTTCCCCAAATAGCCATGTGGCAATTCGGGTTGTTCCCTTTTGCAGCGAGTACATTTGCTTAACATGCCGCATCTCATGAATGCTAAGTGTTTGGTGCCAGAGCAAGGCATCGTTATTTGGATCGGGTTGAGTTACCACTTCCATTCTACGTGGCGCCCAAACTACAAATCCATTCGATAGTACTGTATTGGGATGAAGAATCACATCGATTTTTCTTTTTCCCACTTGGTAATCGATATCGTGTAGGCTATCAGCATTTAAAAGTGAAAACAGATAAATATTGGCAAGGCTATCGGCCTGAGCCGGAAAGATTACCCTGATGTTTTCAAATTCCTTTTTTCCCCATTTAATTTTAAAAGGCTCAACACCTGTTTGATAGTACTGAGCAAATGAAGTTATAAATAAGAAAATTAAATTTAAAGTAAAAATATACTTTGCTAAAACTAATTTTTTGACATTCATTAGGTAATTTATTTTTTCAAAATTTTTAAGGTTTTTTGCCTGCCATCAGCGAGTTTTATCTCAACCAAAATAAAACCGGGTGGATATGGCGTCAGGTCAATTTCAATTACCTGCGTGTAGCTATCGGGATGTATGTTTTGTAAACTGTTTCCCAAAATATTGAATAGGTTTACCGTTTTGACGCGGGTGGTTTCAAAAAGGGTTAGGATTAACTTATCGTAAACCGGGTTGTTGTACTGCAAGTTGAAGCTGCTACTATTGTTGTTAACCTTAGATAAATTAGATGGATAAATGAGCTTCATGACCACAGGTAAATGATCCGACAAGCCGTAAAGGGCATTGGCAACCTCAATGGATATGCTTGTGTTTGTGGGGGAGGTAATGGAACTGTTATAACGGTTACCATCTTGGCCAATAGTGTAATAGTTGTAAAATTTTAAACCGGAACTTCCGCTCAAAATATTAGCAGAGGAAAGTATAAAATCGAACCGGTCGTCAATGCCGCCTGTGGAGAAGCAGCCCTCGTTGGCCACTGTTCTGGTTGATTGGGTGTGTACATAACGGTAGTTGTAATTGGAATGCCATTCGCCAATCTGGTTGAGAGGATCATAGAATCTGAAATTGTTGGATCCCGAAGGAGTGGTAAAAGTAACAAAGGCCCCTTCGGAAGCGCCGTATAGATTCATATCGCCAGATAGCAAAACGTTTCCCTGAATGCTTTTTGTTGAAATGTAATTCATAATGGCACTTGCCGCAGTAGCTCGTTGCTGGGCATCTGAGGGTTCGCTCCCTGCTTTTAGGTGTGTTACCAAATGGTAAAGAAAAATGGTATCGCCATTTGCCAGTGTGGGTGTTTTGAGGTATAATTTATAAACATTGGTTTCGCGGGGTGAAGTAGAAATCGATTCCTGTGATTTCAGCTCCACTTTTTCGGAGTTATAGTAAATCATGTTAACCAAAAAGCTGCCACTTAGGTTGGCACGCTTATATTTGGTAACCCCGGCATAGTTTAATGTATTGGTTTTAATCCGTTCAACACTTGCAACAGCATCGTTAACTTCGTTAACGGTTAGGATATCGGGTTTTACATAGTTGAGTATGGCTCGCAGGTAGCCATCTTTATTATCTACATTATTGTTGGTACTATTGCAGTCGCTGTAAATTTTATCATAGTACATTAGGTTGTACTGCATAATAGTAAGGGTATCGGCTAATGTATTATTAACCAACAGAGAATAAACTAAGGCAGATATTATGAAGTTTAATTTAATCATTCTAAAAAATATTTATTCCGAAATGGTAACCCTATACCCCATTTCTTGCAAAATTGAGGCCACTTTTTGTTTCAGTTCGCCCTGAATCAGAATTTCGCCATTCTTAACAGAGCCCCCTACACCACATTTGGTTTTTAAGGTTTTTCCCAATTTCTCAATTTCTGCATCAGGCCCAACAAAACCCTTGACCAGGGTTACGCATTTGCCCCCTCTGTTTTTTCTCTCAATGGCAACTATTAGTTGTTGTTTTAATGGAGGAACAACCTCTTGTTGTTCTTTTTCCTCTTCCTCATTAGGATTGAAATCGGGATTTGTTGAATAAGCAAAGTTAAGTTTACTTTTCCAGTCCATTTAAAATATAATTTTTCGAATTACAAAGCTACGATATTTTACGTATGTAATTTGAATTAAGTTTTAGTTATCGAAATGACAAAAAATATTCAGGGTGTTGTAAAAAGTTCTACATTTGTTTGTTTAAATCGATAATGAAAGAAACTGAATAAAAGATAAACCATGACAAATTTCCGTAAGGCCAATAACATTACCGGATGGATAATTTTTGCCATTTCGGCAATAGTTTACTTATTAACCATTGAGCCCACTGCAAGTTTTTGGGATTGTGGTGAGTTTATTGCAACAGCATTTAAACTTGAGGTTGGTCATCCACCGGGGGCACCACTATTTATGTTGATGGCACGATTTTTTTCATTATTTGCATCCGATGCGACCAAGGTTGCCGCAATGATCAATGCCATGTCGGCATTAGCTAGTGCATTAACAATACTGTTTCTGTTCTGGACCATTACCCATTTGGCAAGGAAATTGGGTGCAGGGAACACATATGAAATGACAACCGGCCAACTTATTGCAATATTGGGCAGTGGTTCAGTAGGTGCATTGGCTTATACCTTTTCCGATACCTTTTGGTTTTCGGCTGTTGAGGCTGAAGTGTATGCCATGTCGTCGCTTTTCACTGCATTTGTGTTTTGGGCTATTCTGAAATGGGAGGAACAAGCCGATCAACCGCATGCCACTAAATGGTTAATTCTTATAGCCTATGCTATGGGATTATCAATTGGCGTTCATCTGCTTAACCTATTAACAATACCTGCAATTGCCTTTATCTATTATTTTAGAAAGTATCCGGCAACACGTAATGGTGTAATTCTAACACTATTAACTTCTGCAGCAATACTGGGCACTATTCTTTATATCATTATTCCCGGAACATTTTTAGTAGGATCGTGGTTCGATCTGCTTTTTGTGAATGGTTTTGGATTACCCTATAATTCAGGTCTTATTTTTTACTTTTTTGCCCTTTTTGGCGTTTTTGGGTGGGGTATTTATGCAACGCATAAAAAGGGAAAGATTTTGTTGAATACCATTTTAGTGGGTGTTACAGTAATCCTTATTGGTTACTCATCGTATGCCATGATTGTTATTAGAGCATATGCTGATACGCCAATTAATGAGAATGATCCATCTAATGCCTTTTCGCTTATCAGCTACCTTAACCGAGAACAATATGGCGATAGACCCTTATTTTATGGGCAGTACTACAATGCCCCTGTAACCGGTAGCAGGGATATCGAAACATGGATACCTAAGGATGGTAAATATGTAAAATCGTACCTAAAAACCGCATACGAATTTGACGATCGCTTTAAAATCCTGTTCCCGCGAATGCATAGCGCACAGGGCGATCATGTAACAGAATACAAAAAATGGGCAAATGTGCAGGGCCGTCCTGTAAGTTTGCAAACGCGGGATGGTGGTGCCGAAACCCGTTACATCCCCACATTTGGCGAAAATCTGCTTTTCTTTTTCCGCTACCAAATTGGCCATATGTACATCCGCTACTTCATGTGGAACTTTGTTGGTCGTCAGGACGATGTCCAAAGCCATGGGGGCGTAGAACATGGCAACTGGATTAGCGGAATAAAGCCCATTGATGCCATTTTCCTGGGTAATCAGGATAATATTACTGATGACATGAAAAACCATCCATCGCGTAATACCTACTACTTTTTACCCCTGATACTGGGTTTGATTGGAATATGGTACCAGCTGCAAGTTAAAAAGGATAAAAAGAACTTTTGGGTGGTGTTCATGCTTTTTTTCCTAACAGGTGTAGCCATAGTTATGTACCTTAACCAAACCCCATTGCAACCGCGCGAACGCGATTATGCCTATGCGGGTTCGTTTTATGCCTTTACCATTTGGATTGGGTTAGGAGTTTTAGCCTTTTTTGAGTGGTTTAGGAAAAATATGGACGAAACTCCTTCCGCCTTTGCCGCAACAGCATTATGCATGGTTGTCCCCGTAATAATGGGTGCCGAGAACTGGGATGACCACGACCGTTCGGGACGTTACACTGCACGGGATTTTGCCTATAACTACCTTAATTCTTGTGAACCCAATGCTATTTTGTTTACGAATGGCGACAACGATACCTTCCCTTTATGGTATGCACAGGAGGTTGAGGGTATTAGAACCGATGTTAGGGTAGTAAACCTAAGCCTACTGGGTACCGATTGGTATATTGACCAGATGAAGAATACGGTTTACAAATCAAAACCGCTGCCCATTTCAATGAGCCACGATAAGTACGTGATGGGAACCCGAGATATTGTTTACATTATTAATCGCTTAAATGAACCTATTGAACTGAAACATCTCATGGATTTTGTGCTCAGCGATGACCCTGCAAAAAAGTATAGCATTTCCGGGGAGAAACCCATCGATTATTTACCTACCAATCGAGTAAAACTTACGGTTGATAAGAACCGTGTACTTGAAACTGGAACCGTAAATGAAAAGGACACTTCGTTGATTGTTGACCAAATGGAGTGGACCATAAAGGGTCAGTACATCACCAAGAGTTCGCTTGCTATTCTCGATATTATTGCAAATAACAATTGGGAACGACCTATTTATTTTGTATCGCCCTATGGCGATGGCGATATCGGCATAGCCGATTACCTACAACACGAGGGGTTTGCCTATAGGCTGGTACCCATTAAGTCGTCCAAAAGCGATTTTCTTAGCATAGCGCGAATTGATACCGATATCCTTTACAACAGATTAATGAATCAGTTCCGTTGGGGTAGAATGAATGAACCAGATGTATTTATCGACCACAATAACCAGCGAACAGCTATGGTACTTAAGTTAAGGAATACCTTTGGAAGATTGGCAAATAAATTGATTAAAGAGGGCAAAAAGGATTCGGCGGCTAAAGTTCTCGATAAAATTGTTGATTTGATGCCCCAGCAGAAATATCAATACGATTTCTTCTTGTTTGGTATTATTGAGGGTTACTACAAACTAAATGAGACTACAAAGGCTAATGAGATTGTACAAAGTTATGCCGGGGAATGTCAGCAAAAACTTAACTACTATCTATCGCTGGATAAAAGTTTAAGGCAATACTGTAGCGAAGATATCGGTTTAACTGTTCAAACCATGCAGGAGTTGGCATCAGTGGCTGAAGCCTATGGTCAATCAGAATTAGCGGCTAGCATAAACAAAATGATGCAATCTCTATCATTTTAACTGTAAAATTTTAGCATTTGCTATAAGAAAGTTTTATTTTTGATAATGGCAAAAACGGATATTTATGACAAACAATATAGGTGAGATAGTTCAGATTATAGGCCCAGTGATTGATGTATCTTTTCCTGATAAGGAAAATCTCCCGGCAATATATGAAGCTCTTGAACTTGACCGCCACGATGGAACGGTTTTGGTGCTCGAGTGTCAGCAACATATTGGAGAGGGGACCATACGCACCATTGCTATGGATTCAACCGATGGCCTTTCGCGAGGAATGAAGGTACGGCCCACAGGGAAATCGATTACCATGCCTGTTGGGAATCAGATAAAGGGTCGATTGTTAAATGTAATTGGCGAGGCCATTGATGGCTTGCCCTCGGTTAACAGGCAAAGCAACTACCAGATACATAGCAAGCCCCCAAAATTTGAAGATCTGAGTACCGAAAAAGAGGTACTATTCACTGGTATCAAGGTTATTGACCTACTTGAACCCTATTCAAAAGGAGGGAAAATTGGACTATTTGGCGGAGCTGGAGTAGGAAAAACGGTTATTATCATGGAGCTAATCAATAATATAGCTAAAGGATATAGTGGCATGTCGGTTTTTGCCGGTGTTGGTGAGCGTACCCGCGAAGGGAACGACCTGCTTCGCGAAATGATAGAATCGGATGTTATTAAGTATGGCAAGGAGTTTAAGGAATCCATGCTTAATGGGGGATGGGATTTAAGCAAGGTTGATTTAGAAGAGGTAGAAAAGTCACAGGCAACGTTGATTTTTGGTCAGATGAATGAGCCTCCTGGGGCTCGTGCTTCAGTTGCCCTATCGGGGCTAACCGTTGCGGAATCGTTCCGCGATGGCGGGGAGGACGGCCAGGGTCGTGATATCCTATTTTTCATCGATAATATTTTTCGATTCACTCAGGCAGGTTCTGAGGTGTCGGCACTATTAGGCCGTATGCCTTCGGCAGTAGGCTACCAGCCAACGCTGGCAACTGAAATGGGTCTTATGCAGGAACGCATTACATCAACCCAAAAGGGTTCTATTACATCGGTTCAGGCCATCTATGTGCCTGCTGATGACCTTACCGACCCAGCTCCAGCAACTACCTTCAGCCACCTTGATGCCACAACTGTACTCGATCGTAAAATTGCCGAACTTGGCATTTATCCTGCCGTTAACCCGCTCGATTCCACCTCTCGTATATTAACCCCTGAGGTTGTTGGAGAGGAGCATTACAATACCGCTCAACGTGTTAAAAATTTACTTCAACGATACAAAGAGTTGCAGGATATTATTGCCATTCTGGGTATGGATGAACTTTCAGAGGAGGATAAGATGGTGGTTCACCGAGCTCGACGAGTTCAGCGTTTTCTTTCGCAACCCTTTCATGTTGCCGAGGCATTCACAGGTATTAAAGGTGTTATGGTTAACATAAAAGATACTATAAGGGGATTTAACATGATTATGGACGGAGAGGTTGACCAGTACCCTGAGGCAGCCTTCAATCTTGTTGGAACGATTGAGGAGGCTATTGAAAAGGGTGAACGGTTACTTGCTGAGGCCAAAAAGTAGCGCGCTATGATTTGTGAGTTGTACTCAATTAATAATTTTTTTAAGATAGAGGATGTTTACTATGTTCAGGTTCCTGGAACCAAGGGTTCATTTGGTATTCTTAAAAAGCATATTCCAATAATTTCTTCATTAGAACCAGGTGTTATACGAATTGTCAGGAACGATGGAGCCGAACTCTTTTTTGCCATTCCCACGGGAGGGGTTGTTAGGTTTGAAAATGATGTAATATCAGTTGTTTCAGAAGAAATAACCCAAACATACTGATAAATGAGAAAGTTTTACTTGCTCTTGTTGATTTATATTGTAACAATCCTTTCAAATGAATTGGAAGCACAGCAAAAAATATCGTTTCCCGCAAAAGATGGACTTGAGGTAACCGCCGATTTATACTTTCATTCATCGGATAAACCCTATGTTTTACTTTTTCATCAAGCACCTTTTAGCCGGGGAGAGTATAATGAAATTGCACCTCGAATTGTGAATTTAGGATATAACTGTTTGGCTGTTGATCTACGTTCTGGTTCCGAGGTAAATGGAGTTATTAACGAAACGGCAAGAAGAGCAAGAGAAAAGGGTTTGACCCAATATTATATAGATGCATTAGCCGATATTAAAGGTGCTATTGCTTATGTAAAATCCAAAACCGATAAGCCATTTATTCTTTGGGGTAGTTCCTATTCTGCCTCGCTGGTTTTGATTCTGGCAACCGAAGACTTGCGAACACAAGCTGCCATTGTTTTTTCGCCTGGCGAATATTTTGAACAATCCGATTTTATTGCGTCGCGAATAGCTTCCCTTGCCGTTCCCGTTTTGGTTCTTTCCTCAAAATCAGAATGTGAATCGGTAGGACAACTTATGGGTGCGGTAAAGCGGCAGCAACTGGTTACCAATTTTTGTCCAGCAGCAAAAGGGAAACATGGTTCCAGTGCACTTTGGAAGAGTAATCCATCAAATACTGATTACTGGCTGGCCGTTACAATGTTTTTCAGTAAGTTGAATCCTAAATAGTCATTAATACGGAAAATATTAGAATTTAATTCCGGTTAAAGAGTATTAAGACTATAAGTAATGTTAATAATATTTATGCATTATCAGACAAACAAAAAATGCCAGATAAAACAACAAGCAATATTTATGACAGTGATTTAACCACTATATAAATTTCAAAAGGTCTGTAAAATTGTTTATGGTTGTTATGGTATGAGAAAAAGTTAAAAGATTTGAACAGCGGAACCGGATTATGTGTTATGCAATAAAGTAAACAAAGATCTACGAATAACAATAAACGAACCATTAACTTTATTTGATTGGTAACCTTCAGATTTTCCCTGCGATACAACTTATCTACCAGTATCTGTAATCGTACAGTTTTAAAGGAAAGTCTATGTATTTATTGGAAATTCATCCGCTTAAAAAAATGTATTACAACGAGATTGCATGTAGGACAAGCCAACAAAACCAATTTGAAAAAAGATTTATGCTGCAGAAGAAAAAAATATTTTACATTTATTAGACAATAAATTTTATTTAAAAAAATCCATAGGTAGTTTATTAGATAAACAGAGCTTAAGTAGATCTATTTAAGTTGCTTTCAAAAGTTGGTGAATCATAATTTGGATTAAAAACTGGATTTCGAACCATTTCGCCAGTAATGTAGTTAGCAAATCCTTTGATAAATTGCCGGGGTAGAGTGTAACTGTATTCCTCTGCTTCTTCATTATATTCGGGAGGTATTTCCGAAAAGATATTTTCAATATAAATGTTGATACCCTTTAAACGTAACTTTTGGGCGTATTTATCGAAAATTGACCTTGAAATTCCCAAAATCACTATATTGTTTCCGTAAGGTTTATAAATATTGTGTTTGTAAAGGAGATCGAGTCTGTCGTTAATAACCTGTTCAGCAGAGTTGTGGAACGACTCAATATATTTAAATCCTTCATTTATAATTTTCTCAGCTACTTCTCTTTCGCGTGTATAATGGATAAAGTAGTAATTACTGATACTATTTGGGTCATCAAAAATAAACTGAAGAATGTTTTCTTCAATTGTAACTGAAGGTTTCGCCTGAGTTTCAAAAAGAATAATTTTATTCAGCTGTTGGTTAAACAGGTGTAAAAAACTTTTATTGTTTTTAGGGATATTCCTGTTAAGATAAAATAGGAGTAACCCCGGTATTTGATATCGGATTAATGATATAGCCTTTTCGGCATTTTGAGGGGTAATAAAGTTTCTACTAATAAGAAAGTTCCATTGCGATTTACAAACTTTATCGAGTAGGGAAGTAATTAGACTTGAAGCATCGAACTTCCTTTCAGTTTGGTTAATTTTTTCTAGAAAAAAGACATCAAAAACGTTTGGGTAGTCAAGAAAATAGCTGACGTATGCCTTTATTGTAGCCCTAAGTTTTTCTGGGCCGTTAGCTAGATGCTTTGTATGTTCCAAAATGTATTCTTCACACTCATTAGCAAAATCATTGATGCACTCGTTAATAATGTCTGTTATATCATTAAAGTAGTTATAAAAAGTATCATAGGAGTATCCAGCCTGATTGGCAATGTTCCTATCGGAAAGGCTATCGATACCCTTGCCTTTAAGTATTTGCTTGGCTGCTTCAATAAAGTAGCCCCGCATTTGTTTTTCCTGTGACCGTTTGTTTCGCATCCATTAGGGTTGCTTATACAAATATAGTTAACAATGTTAATTAAATAAATAGAGTTAAGATAAAAAATATCAAATATTTATCACTGTTGCCCAGAATATATTTTAAAGAGCTTAGAGCCATATTGCCATGATAGGTTGTACTTGGGTGTTGTTTTACCTCAAAAACATGAGAAAATAAGAGATAAACAGTTAAACTTTTTTGGTTATATGGCTTTCGAACATTTTTTTATTATTAGTTAGATAGTAGGATTATATCAAAAACATGCATTGAAAGCAAAACCAAACCTACATTAAACATTTTACCATAAAAGACCATCAGATTAACATGCTATTTTGTTCTTTTGCAAGTTGTTCATTACGTAGTTGGTAGTCAGGGACAATGCTTTGTTTGCTATGGAAAAACAAAGTATTTTCAGTTTCAACATAAACGCAAAAGGAGCATACTATTCGGAAACTATCAAACGGCGATACTCTTGGGCAATTGGAAACAATTTGTAATAAAATACTTAAAAAATGTTCTTACTCTTTGTCATCTAGTTTTTAGCGATTTTTAGAAAATTCAGGAAAGGAAATTTTTTATAAAAATAATTACTTATGTTAAAACAAGTTGTCAATTGGCGGCAGCTATTCAAAACAATACATTTTTTTACTGGGAAACAGGTATAGTTTTTTCTTACCACCTGAAAAAGAAAGAACAACATAGCACACATTTTTTACAAATTTATCGGGTTTGCAGAAGATTCATGAACCAACGCTAAACCAATGTTTTGCCAAAGAATTCAATTACCCACAGGGAGTACAAATGAAATAAATAATTTGGTGAGTAATTTTACCGTGTTGAACAGCTAGTAATGAAATAATCTTAAATTTATTCTAAATTTATTCAAAATTGATGTTTTTATTTGTATTATGAAAATTTTAATCATTGAAGACGAAAAGGATCTTGCACAAAGCATACAGCAGTTTTTGAACCAGAATGACTATGTGTGCGAATGGGCAAACAATTTGCATTCTGCCATAGATAAAATACTCGATTATGAATACGACTGTATTTTGCTCGATCTTATGTTACCCGATGGCAATGGCTTTGATATTTTAAAAGAACTAAAAAAGCAGAACAAAACCGATGGAATCATCATCATTTCGGCAAAAGAAACATTGGAAAGCAAAATTGAAGGTTTACAACTCGGTGCCGACGATTACCTTACAAAACCTTTTCATTTGTCAGAACTATTAGTAAGAATACAAGCCATTATCCGTCGAAAAAGATTTAACGGGAATAATATCATCACTTTTAACGAAATAGAAATTGACACCCTCGCAAAAGTGGTAAAAGTGAATAATCAGCAAATAGACATTACCAAGAAAGAAATTGATTTATTGCTTTTTCTCATTGGCAACAAAAACAGGGTTTTGTCCAAAGCAGCCATAGCCGAGCACCTTTCGGGCGACATGGTAGATGTGCTTGAAAATCATGATTTTGTTTACGCTCATATCAAAAACTTGAAAAAGAAATTAAAAGATGCCGGTGGTGCAAAATACATTCAAACAGTGTATGGATTAGGTTATAAATGGCAAAATGAATAAAAAACTTTTACTTAAAACCCAAATGATATATCTTTATATTTTAATCGTTCTTTTTGCGATTACATCGCCTATATTTTATCTTTTTGTCCAAAATTTTTATTTGCAAGAAATTGACGAAACATTATTACTCTCAAAATCAGAGTTTTTAGACAAATCTATTACCGAATTAACCGCAGAAGACATTTCTGTTTGGAATAAATTTAACAGCCACATTCAAATACAACCAGATAAAAAATTAGCTCAAGACACTTTATACAATCAATTATATTACAATCGATTAGAGCAAGAATACGAACCTTTTCGAGAATTAAACGCCCCTATACGCATTGAAGGGAAGCCTTATACACTTTCGATAAAAACAAGTTTATTGGAAGCGGACGATATGATAACGGGCGTAGCGCTCTATTTTGTTATCATACTCCTTGTATTATTTATTACGATATTATTCATAAACAAGCTACTTTCTGTCCGAATGTGGAAACCATTTTACCAAACCTTGCAACAAATTGAAAAATTTGAAATTGATAAACACCACAAAGCCGATTTTCCCCTTTCAGATATTGAAGAATTTAACAAGCTGAATAAAAGTATAGAAAAATTGATAGAAAAAAACACTTCCATTTATAGAACTCAACGAGAGTTTGTTGAAAATGCAGCCCACGAGCTGCAAACGCCGTTGGCTGTTTTTAAGGCAAAGATTGATACTCTGATCCAATGCCCTGATGTGACTGAAGAACAGTCGGTGATTTTAAGCTCTTTAAATGAAAGCCTTATGCGATTAACCCGTTTAAACAAAAACTTACTGCTACTTTCAAAAATTGAAAATGAAAATTACAACGACAAGCAAACCATTGTCTTAAATAATATTATCGAAAAACAACTTGAGTTTTTTACCGAACAGGCACAATTAAAAAATATCAGCATTAAAACAGAATTAAGCCAAAAAGTTATTGTTCAATCGAACCAAACACTATCCGAAATACTTATCAGCAATTTATTTATGAATGCAGTTAAGCATAATATAAACAATGGTCAAATATGGATAAAATTTACTGAAAATTCTATTGTTTTTTCAAATACCGGAATCTCGCAACCATTAAATAAAGAAAAATTATTTGTTCGTTTCTCAAAAGCAAATCCATCAGAACATGGAACAGGACTTGGCTTGGCTATTGTAAAGAAAATATCTGAAATTAATAAGTGGTCAGTAACATATTCTTTTACAGAAAGTTTTCATACTTTTACTGTGAAAATTTAAAATTTCTTTTAAATTGTATTTTAGTTCTGAACGCTAAATTTTTTCAAAAATAAAAAAACAATGAAAAAGTTAACCGTATTAATTTTTGTATTTGCAATCGCACTAACTACTTTATCAGCACAAAAGAGGATAATTTTTGATAACACAAAATTTGAACAGGCAGGCAATGCCGATTGGGTTATTGATGATAATTTCCCAATGCCTTCACCTACGCAGTCTGCAATTGATGCATCGACCTACCAAAATTATTGGAACGGAGGGATATCCGCTTGGGGCGTAGAAATGGTCAAACGTGGTTATTATGTTGAAACGCTCTACAATAATCCAATAACTTACGGAAATACCTCTAATCCACAAGATTTATCAAACTTCGACGTTTACGTTGTTTGCGAACCCAATAAATTGTTTACAAGTAGCGAAAAAACAGCAATAATGAATTTTGTCAATGCGGGAGGAGGCCTTTTTATGGTATCTGACCATGACATTTCGGACCGCAATGGCGATGGATATGACTCTGTTGATGCTTGGAATGATCTATTGAATAATAGCATAAGCAATCCATTCGGTTTTTTGCTAGACTACAAAAATATAAGCGCAATACCTTCGAATAATGTTGCCAATTTATCTGACAATCCGATTTTGCACGGACCGGCCGGCGATGTTACTGCCTTGGAATTTCACAATGGCACAACTGCAACCATTTATCCAAATTTTAATTCAAATGTCAAAGCTCTTGTTTTCGAACCTTCGTATTCAACAACAGGAACTACCCATGTAATGGCGCTTAGCTCTACTTATGGCAAAGGTCGTATTGTTTTTGTTGGCGATAGTTCTCCGGCAGATGATGGCACCGGACATTCAGGGGATAAACTTTATGACGGATGGAATGAAGCTTACGGAAATAACGGTAAATTTTTTATTAACGCTACTATTTGGCTTGCCGAAAATGCCACCAATTCAATTTTTGATAATAACGACAAAACTTTAGATATTTTCCCCAATCCTTGTAATGGTATTTTTACTGCAACTTCAAACCAAATAATAGAACTTTTACAAGTTTACAGCAGTACAGGACAACTGCTTATTTCCCAAAATCTAAAAAATTTATCGGCCTCCATTGATATCTCTGTCTTAAATAATGGCTTTTACTTTGTAAAAATGCAAAATAAGTCAAATACAATAGTCAAAAAAGTGATTTTGAATAAATAGTTTTTGC
>DYKO01000012.1 GCA_020722565.1 Rikenella microfusus | reverse complement strand
TGTATTAATTGCTTCTATTGCTATGATGTTAAAGAAAATTTAAACAGGCTCTAAACGGATTTTTAATCTTTTTTAAGTTTTTTTTCGATACTTTATTAGGTGCTTTGGTTGCCCTGGTTTGTAGGTCAGGGTTCATGTATCGGTTTCGTCCGTCTTCGCCGGACAGGTTCCGTCTTCGCCGGACAAGTTACGTGTGCGCTGGACAGGTTCCGTCTTTGCCGGACAAGTTGTGTTATCGGTCCCATATAAACTTACTATCACCCATCAGTAGAGTGGCTTCGGGGTAGCTCCCCATATGCTTTCTTGGGTAGCATTAGCACGGTATTTGCTGTGGTTTGCATGTGTGTACCGGAATAATTACGTATTTACCATAATTCCATGTTATCAAATTAGTGGAGCTGGGTTCGGAGTGGTCGGGGTTGACAAAAAAATGTATCTTTGTAAATTCACATAATCTGATAGGCCATGTTCGAAGAAAAAGGGGGAGTGAAACGACCTTTAATTTTAGTGACAAACGACGATGGTTACAAAGCTGCCGGCATAGAGGCACTGGTGGAGATGGTTAAACCTTTTGGCAATGTGGTGGTGGTGGCGCCGGAGGAGGGGTACTCGGGTATGTCGCATGCCATTACTATAAAGGTTCCCTTAAGGTTAAAGCAGCGCAAACATAGCGAGGGGGTTAAATTTTATACCATTAATGGTACTCCTGTCGATTGTGTGAAACTGGCCATGAGTCAGCTATTTACCAATCGTTTACCCGATTTGTTGGTTTCGGGGATAAATCATGGTTCTAACTCTTCAATTAGCATAATTTACAGCGGGACAATGGCAGCCGCAATTGAGGGTTGTCTTTACAACATTCCTTCCATTGGTTTTTCACTCCTCGATTATGACGAAAACCCAGATTTTGAAGCGTCAATTGAATACGGTCGTATAATATTGAAGCAGGTATTAGACAATGGTATTAGTAGGGGATGCTGTTTGAATGTAAATATTCCGGTTCTGCCTATGAAATCAATTAAGGGGATTCGGGTTACCCGACAGAATAAGGGAACATGGCGCGAAGAGTTTGAAAAACGAACCGACCCCCGTGGCGTCGACTACTACTGGCTTACAGGATACTTTCATAACGAAGAACCCGATGCCACCGATACAGATGAGTATTGGCTTAATAACGGTTACATATCGGTGGTCCCTGTTCAGGTTGACTTGACCAATTACTCAGAGATTGATAAAATTAAGAAGTGGAACCTGGAAAATATCAATGTTTATGCAGAGAAAAATAAATAATCAGTGGCATGGTTACCTTTCAGGTATTCTGCTCCCCATAATTTCATTGCTTGTAATTAAATATACTCTTGCTATGAATTTTGATTTTATCGACTTTCTTAAATATTTGAATTATAAGGGTGATTTGTCGAGGGCATTATCGATGGCTGTTCTTCCCAATCTCGGACTATTTTTTGCTTTCATTTGGACTAACAGGCTTAAAGCTGCGCAGGGAGTACTGGGGAGTACCATCATTCTTGCTTTAATTATTGTTTTAATGCGATTTTTATAAGATTATGCGTTACTACCTTGTTGCCGGCGAGGCATCTGGCGATTTACATGCATCTAACCTTATGAGGGGAATAAAACAAGCGGATTCCGAAGCAGAGTTTCGTTACTTTGGTGGCGAACTCATGCAGGCACAGGGGGGAACGCTGGTAAAGCACTATCGTGAGATGGCCTTTATGGGGTTTCTTGAGGTTCTTCAGAACCTTAAAACCATTAAGGCAAATATGCAGATGTGTAAAAACGATATTGTTGTGTATAATCCCGATGTGGTAATACTAGTTGATTATCCCGGGTTTAATCTTCGCATTGCTAAATTTGCAAAAAAAACAGGATATCAGGTATTTTACTATATTGCCCCAAAGGTATGGGCATGGAAGGAATCGAGGGTTAAAATACTAAAGCAGTATGTAGATAAACTTTTCGTGATTTTTCCCTTTGAAATCGATTACTTTAAAAGTAAGGGTATTGAACCTGTGTATGAGGGTAATCCTTCAATCGATGCCATAAAGCATCGTTTACCCAAATCCTTATCACTAGCTGAATTTTGCAACAGGAATTCTTTGCCCGAAAAACCTATTATAGCTCTGGTTGCCGGAAGCCGGCGGCAGGAAATTCGTTACAATTTGCCTATTATGTTAGAAATGATTGAACGGTTTCCCGACTACCAGTTTGTTATTGCAGGAGCACCATCGCTGGATATCAATGTTTATGAACCTTTTATCAAAGGAACAGATGTTAAGTTAGTATTTAATCAGACCTACGAGTTGTTTTCGTGTTCAACTTTAGCAATTGTAACATCTGGAACTGCTACGCTTGAAGCAGCCCTTCTGAATGTCCCGCAGGTGGTTTGCTATAGGGGCAATTTCTTTTCAATGCTGATTGCATGGATGGTTATTAAGGTTAAATATATTTCGCTTGTCAACCTTAACATGGGTTGTGAGGTGGTTACGGAGCTGAAGCAGTACGACTTAACTCACGATAGGCTTTATGCTGAGGCTTCTAAACTTTTACCTGGTCGTATTGAGCGAGCCCGGCAATTAGAACTTTATGAAAAGCTTTGGCACAAGTTGGGCGAATCTGGGGCCTCGCTCAGGGTTGGTAAATGTATGGTAGAAATGTTAAAAACACATAAATGATATTCTTATGAAGGCTTTACTTACTATTACTCTTTTGGTTCAATCTTTTTGCCTTTTTGCTCAAAAGGTTACCATTAGCATTTTCAACGATACTCGTCTTAACACCATTTTGCTCACACCAATGCAGGGCAGCTATAATCTTATGTTTGCCGATACCATTGTAACCGTTAAGCCCAATCAGATAATATATATCAGCCGACAAGGTGATTCAGTATTGGTTCGCGATGAAAATTGTAGCTACGGACTTTATAGTAGAGTTACATTAGTGGGCAATTCCGGTGACGATGTGTTTAGGCTAAAGCCAGTGATACCCGCTAAGCCGGCAAGGCTTTACGACGATAACATTACCTTTTACGTGGAGTACGATAGGCTTATGGCGGTTAATGTAATTGATACTGAGAAATATATTGCTGCTGTAGTACTAGCTGAAGCAGGCCCCGGAAAAGAGGATGAACTTTACAAGGCCCAGGCCCTTTTGGTTCGAACCTATACACTAACCCATACCACTAAACATCAATCGGAGGGCTTTAACCTTTGCGACGAAGAGCATTGCCAGGCTTATAAAGGTAGAACAGAAAAATTTCAGGATATTCTTGATGCTGTAATGGATGTTAAGGGGCTGATTGTGGTAGATTCACTTAATCGTCCCATAACCGCAGCATTTCATGCCAATTGTGGCGGACAAACGGCAAATTCCGAAGATGTTTGGATATCGGAACTTCCGTATTTACGTTCCGTAAGGGATCCTTATTGTACTTCGGCCCGAAATGCGCGATGGGAAAGGACCATTCCCATAACGGAATGGAAAAAGTTTTTAGCGGCTCAAGGGGTTGACACAGCACAAGCTACCCGAAACGACATGAATTTTAATCCCAAAAATAGACCTAGGTTCTACCCTGTAATGGGGATCAATATACCAGTTACCGCTGTGCGAAAGCATTTTCGGTTAAGGTCAGCATGGTTTTCTGTTAATGTTGCTAAAACCGAGGTCCGGTTATCGGGGCGGGGCTATGGGCATGGGGTTGGTATGTGTCAGGATGGTGCCCTTGCTATGGCGCAAAAGGGCTGGGACTACGAACAAATAATAAAATACTATTTTAAGGGTGTTAGTATTGTTGATGTTTCAAAAGTTGCTATCGACAAGGATAAAGTCGATAGCCTTAAGCTTCAGCCCTTTGAAGCCGTTGAAACTTTGCCATTCTTAAATTTTATTCCATAAGCTGGTGTGTTTATATATAGAGCCTTCTTGTAGAACATTTTTTATTTTGCATCAAAATCGATAGAGAATGAAATCGGTACTCATCAGGGAATTACAGAATTTTTTTTCATCGCTAACAGGTTATGTAATAGCGATAGTATTTTTAATACTTACCGGTTTATTCCTTTGGGTTTTGCCAGGGAGCATCAATATTTTAGATTCTGGCTATGCATCACTTGAGTCGCTTTTCTACATAGCGCCATGGTTGTTTCTTTTTCTTGTTCCTGCCGCCACCATGCGGATGTTTTCCGATGAGAAAAGATACGGAACCATTGAACTAATACTCACCCGTCCAATATCTGATACATCATTGGTTATAGGTAAGTTTATAGCTGCGGTGATTTTGGTTCTTATCATCCTTATTCCTACTCTTACATTTGTTTTTAGTATCTATAGCCTAGGAAGTCCCATAGGTAATCTGGATTGGGCGGCAACATGGGGCTCATTTATTGGTCTTTTTCTTTTGGCATCAGCTTATGCATCAATTGGAATTTTTGCTTCTAGTTTAACCGATAATGCGATTGTTGCATTTATGATTTCGGTTACACTATGCTTCCTTTTCTATTCCGGTATTTCAATGGCATTGGATCTTCAGGGTTTAAGCGGTATCCGAGAGGTGTTTCTTTGGCTGAGCATAAGTGAGCACTATAGTTCAATTAGCAGGGGCGTGATTGATTTGCGCGATTTAATTTACTTTATATCGTTTGCTACTACTTTTCTGGCTCTCACACGCTTAAAACTTGAATCACGTAAATGGTAGTTATCTTAAAATCAGTGGTATGAAGCAAGGTTTGAGTAATAGAAAAAGAAGTATTCTGAAATTTTTAATTTTAATTGTTTCAATATTCGTAATCAATTTTGTATCAAGTTTTTTTTATTTCCGTCTCGATTTAACAGAGGATAAGCGATATACCATTAAGCCCTTCACCCAGCAGCTGCTGAGGAACACTAACGATTTGATATACATTAGAATATATCTCGACGGTGAGCTTCCTACCGCATTTGTCAGAATGAAGCGGGCACTCTATGAAACTCTAAGTGAATTTAAGGTGATTGCAGGCAAAAAGTTGCAATTTGAATTTGTGAATCCCTATAGCACTAAAGGGACAAAAAATCAAGAGGAGCTGCTTAAGAAACTTTCTGATATTGGCCTTCAGCCCACAAATGTTCATATTAAGGATAAAGATGGCGCAATTTTACAGCGCATCATCTTTCCAGGTTGCCTAATAACCTATAGGGGAAAGGAATTGGCAGTTAATTTATTGCGCAATAATCCGAATCTTTCTGGTGAGGAGAACATCAACCTATCCATTCAAAATTTTGAATTTGCTCTTATTGATGCCATACTCCGATTAACCAATGAAACAAAACAAAGGGTAGCTTTTATTCAGGGGCATGGTGAGTTTGATGAGTTTGAAACCGGCGATATTGAAGGGGAACTTAATCAATACTATCGTGTTGAGAGGATTACCATAAATGGAGATGTTAACGCTCTGAAACCCTACAAAACTATTGTTATTGCAGGCCCCTCTAAACCCATACCCGAAGCCGATAAATTGGTTATTGATCAGTTTATAATGAATGGAGGCAGAGCCCTATTCTTTGTGGATCCGGTTAGCGTTAACATCGATAGCCTATCTACTGGAGCAAACACCCTTGCCTTTGTCAATCAGCATAATATAGATGATATGCTTTTCCGTTACGGGGTAAGACTAAACCCTTTGCTTGTTCAGGATTTACAATGCGCCGTTATTCCTGTTAATACGGCGTTTGCCGGACAGGAGGCCCACTTTGTTCCAGCACGCTGGTTGTATTATCCCTTGCTTAATCCACCATCAGGTAATCCTATCACTAAAGGGCTTAACCTTATTCTGTCGCGATTTATTAGTTCAGTTGACACAGTGGGGCTTGATTTTAATGTAAAAAAAGAGATACTTCTTTTTACGTCGCAGGAAGGCAAGATGGTTAAGGTGCCCGCACTAATTAGTCTCAGCCAGGTTAGCAGGAGCATTATGCGCTACGAGTTTAATAGACCATACGTTCCAGTTGCCGTTTTGCTCAGTGGAAACTTTACATCAAACTTCAGAAACCGTCCAGTGCATCACATTATTTCCAGCGGAAAAATTAATATTCTTGAGAAGAGTCCATATACCAGGATAATAGTTGTGGGCGATGCCGATATTATCCGTAACGATGTTCAACGGCGCCCCAATGGAGCCTATATTTTACCTTTGGGCTACGATAGATTTACCCAGCAAACCTTTGGTAATAAAGAACTAGTGGTAAATATGGTGCATTACCTTTGCGATAACGTAAACCTTTTGCAGCTACGTTCTAAGGACATAAAACTTCGGTTACTCAACAGGAAAAAAGTTGTAGCAGAACAACTTACCTGGCAAGTCATAAACACGGTTTTACCCTCACTGGTGCTTGTCATTGGGGGGGGGATTTGGTTTGTAATTCGACGAAGAAAATATACCCATAGGTTATGATCCCAAGGTTTAAAAAAGAATTTTTAATTTTGGGTATTGCAGCGGGTGCCCTTTTGCTTTCCTTTTTGGTCTTTATATATTATGAAGGCAAACGTGAACCGTTTGCTATAGGTAAGTTAGAACCAACCCAAATAAAAATTTTGCGAGGTAATGATACCTTGTGCATTAATCAAAATCAGGGCACATGGTACATCAACTACTCTTATCCAGCCAATATTGAGGAGATTCAATTTTTTATTGGAATACTACAATCGCTCAAGGGTTATGCGCAGGCCAGCATTAATCCATCCGATTCTGTACTATCGTTGATAAAAAGTAAAGGTACCTTAGTTCGTATTTTCAAGGGTAGAAATGTAATTAAAGAGTATTGGGTGGCATCCATACCAGCGTTTAACTATAAACCTATAGGTTTACTCATGAACTCGCATTGCCCCTATTACATTGAAACGCCAACGGCTTCCGACGATTTAATAGAATATTTTTCTACAAGTCCAAATCGTTGGTTGGCAGGAAGGTTGTTTCCCGAGCCCATTGAATGGTTAGCTAACATTTCAGTTTCATATCCCAATAGGCCACAAAGTTCATATAGATTAACTTTTGATGATCGGCAGCTATTCGTTACCGATGGTAATGGCGTTAGGTATGATAGTGTTAAAATGGTAGAAGTTAGTATGTTGTATTTCTCACTTGATGCGCTAAAACTAGAAGGGGCAACCGTGGAGCAACAGGAGTCAGCTAAACCTGCAAATCTTATAGCAAATGTGGCATTTGAAATGCAGAATGGGAAAAAATATGAATTTTCCTTGTACAGAATAAACGGTGAAAATTTTAAAAATGTTTTAAATGAACCAATTGATTACGATCCCAATAAATTTCTTATTGAGTATCAAAACGAAAAAAGGTTTTTGATTGGATATTACTTCCACTTTCACCATTTGCTGCAATCTATCAATTATTTAGTAAATAATTCCTCAAATTAGGGTGCCATTTATGCATATTTTTTGTATTATTGAAATCCCGAATTAAGGTGAATGAAATTGATTTTCAAAGCGAAAGCAATTATAACGTATATAAGTTTAAAAGTTTTTTATTTATAGATTGTTGGTTATCAAGAAATTAATAAGAAACAGTAACTAAAATAATTAGAACGATGAAGTTTGTTGTATCAAGCACCATGCTACTCAGCCACCTGTCGGTGGTTAGCAGGGTAATCAGCAGCAAGAACACCCTACCCATTCTCGACAACTTTTTGTTTCGGCTGAAAGGAAACGATCTGGAAATCACAGCATCCGATCTGGAATCAACCCTTACTACAACCATCACCCTCGATAATGTTCAGGATGATGGTGCCATTGCCATTCCATACAAAATATTAATTGATACCCTAAAAGAGTTTTCGGAGCAGCCATTAACTTTTGAAATCGATCCGGGAGCATTGAGCATTGTAATTCACTCGGAAAATGGGCAGTTCAATATAGTTGGCCAACCCTCCGATGATTTTCCCAAAGCAGCTGAGCTCAACCCCGAAAGCACTATTAGCGTTAAACTTACGGCCGATATTATGCATAATGGTATTACCAAGACCATTTTTGCTACTGCCGACGATGAGATGCGCCCCGTGATGAATGGTATTTTTATTGAACTCACCGAGGAGGGGATTACCTTTGTTGCCACCGACTCGCATAAGCTGGTGCGCTACCGTCGTAAGGATTTACAGGTTGATAAGTTCTCATCATTCATTTTACACAAAAAACCCGCAAACCTATTAAAATCTATATTAGTAAAGGAAACAGGGGCTGTAAATCTGGAGTTCGATAACAAAAATGCCAGGTTTTCCATGAGTGGATTCACCCTGATTTGCCGTTTAATAGAGGGTGCTTATCCTGCATACAATCAGGTTATCCCTGTAGATAATCCCAACAAAATGATTATCGATAGGCTCGATTTCTACAATTCTGTTCGGCGTGTATCCATTTACTCAAATCAGGCTAGCAATCTTATAAAGTTGGGATTAAGTGCAAACCAGTGCATGGTTTCAGCTCAGGACCTCGATTTTTCGGTTTCAGCATATGAGCGCCTTAACTGCGACTATGAGGGCGATGAAATGGAAATTGGGTTTAAGTCGGCTTTCCTTATCGAAATTCTCTCCAACATTTCATCAAACTATGTGGTAATTTCCATGTCCGATTCGTCAAGGGCTGGGCTTATTTTCCCCCATCAAAACGAAAATCCCGATGAGGATATATTGATGCTACTTATGCCAATGATGATAGGGGCGTAAGTAATTATTGTTGTTAGCTCCCCGGGGACACCCTCGGGGAGTTTGGTTTCAAATAGCAGAATTAGTAATTTCTGGCAATTTAAAATGTAACAATGGCTTTAAATATAAAAAATCCGCTGGTTGTATTTGATCTTGAAACAACAGGAGTTGATATTGCAAAGGATAGGATTGTTGAGATAGCCATTCTTAAGGTTTTCCCTAACGGAAATAGAGAATCCAAGGTAAGACGCATAAATCCCGAAATGCCCATTCCACCAGAAGCAACTGCTATTCATGGCATAACCGACGAGGATGTAAAAGATTCGCCAACATTTAAGAAAATTGCTAAATCGTTGGCCAATTTCATTGAGGGTTGCGATTTTGCTGGGTTTAACTCAAATCGTTTTGATTTGCCCTTGTTGGCTGAGGAATTTTTAAGGGCAGGGGTGGACATCGACCTTAAAAAAAGAAAATTCATCGATGTGCAAACCATTTTTCACAAAATGGAGAAGCGAACGCTGGCAGCAGCATATAAGTTCTATTTAAACAAGGATTTAGAAAATGCTCATAGCGCCGAGGCCGATACACTTGCCACTTTTGAAGTACTCTGCGCTCAGGTTGAGCGCTATCATGAACTTAAAAACGATGTCGATTCCCTTTCGGAGTTCAGCTCATTCAATCGAAACGTTGATTTTGCAGGTAGGATTATTCTCGATGATAATAATGTAGAGGTATTTAATTTCGGTAAGCATAAGGGGAAGCCTGTTGTTGAAGTTCTTAAAGCTGAACCCAGCTACTACTCATGGATGATGAACGGCGATTTTCCCCTGCACACCAAAAAGGTGCTTACCTCAATATACCTTCGAATGAAACAAAAATAGTTTATTAACATTTGTTAACTTATCGTTATTTTTAATATATTTACGCCAGAAAAAATAGTATTTGATATGGCGTTAATTGAAATCTTTCGTCGACAGGGCGATTTTCTTTTCCGTTACAGAAGCTATTTCCCCATTATTTTAGTTATTGCAGGAATTTCATACTATATTTACTTACACAGTATTGGAGCATATAGTTATAATCCCTTTTATTTTTTGATTTGTTTTGCTGTAAGCCTGATAGGCTTAGTAATCAGAATTGTAACCATTGGCTATACCCCAAAAAATACATCTGGCCGTAATACTAAATCCCAAGTAGCAGATACTGTGAACACATCAGGCATGTACTCAATAGTTAGGCATCCACTTTACCTGGGAAATTTTTTTATGTGGTTGGGTTTAGCCCTATTAACCAAAAGCGTATGGTTTATAGTTTTTTTCCTTCTGGTATATTGGCTTTACTATGAAAGAATAATGTATGCTGAAGAGTTCTTTTTAAGGGATAAGTTTGGAACTGTTTATCTTAACTGGGCAAATAGTGTCCCCTCGTTTATTCCCCGAAGATTTAGATGGCACTCACCAGGATTACACTTTTCTTTTAGGAACGTAGTAAAACGCGAAACAATAGGTTTGTTTAAGCTTACCTTGCTTTTCTTTGTATTTCAGTACCTGCACGAGTATTTAGTTAATGATTTAAATTTCACCATTGAGTTGAGTTTTTGGGGACAATTTTGGTTTATTTCTTTCGTTTCTTCAGGAGTACTGTACTTGGTAATTAGAACTTTACGAAAGAAGACCAGACTTTTTGATGTTGATGGCCGTTAGGGAACAATTACCCTTAGGCCTCTGCTTACTACTTTGATTTTTATTTTTCGTCCCAGAATAATGGGTTCACCATCAAAGTGAACTATATCTTCGCGTTTACGTTTTATCACTACTTTTGATGCCCTCCCCGTTTGCATTACGGTACTTTTATCAATCAAGCGGGTAAACAGCATGGCACCAATGGCTGGTGCTTGTAGTAAATTTATTGGCGACATTATGGCTATATCGAGCAATCCATCGTGAATATCTGCATTTGGGGCTATGTAGGCGTTATTGCCGTATTGCGAAGCATTGGCGCACGTAATCAGAAAAGCCCTAAACTTCATTTTAGGTCCATCATCTAATTTAATCTTGTATTTTTTGGGCTTATACCTAATGAAGTCCGATAAGGCAACCTTAACATAGTTGAAGAAACCTCGTCCTTTTTCTTTGGCAAACCGATATCCAATGTGGGCATCGAAGCCAACACCGCAGGTGCAAAAAAACGGTATACCATTTACCGTACCAAAGTCTATCTCATCGATATTAAGACGGTTAATTATTTCAATAGCCTTTTCGGTATCAATAGGAATCTTTAGATGTCGTGCCAAACCATTTCCTGAACCCAGGGGTATAATTCCCATAGCACAATCTGTGTTTACCAGCGCGCTACCCACCTCGTTTACGGTTCCATCGCCCCCCACAGCCACAAAGTACTTATAGCTTTCGGCTATCTTTTCTTTTATGATTTGGTGGGCATCACCCTTTTTGCGGGTAAACAAAATCTCGGGTTCAAACTTGTCCAAATCGATGCTATCGCTAATGCGGTGCAGGGTATTTTCCTTACTCCGAGTTCCCGAAATGGGATTGATGATGAATGCAATTTTTTTTCGTTTCAGTATTGATTCCCTTTCATCCATAGCATTAAGAGTGAGTTATCGCAAAAGTATAACCATTTTTTATGAACTCAAATAACCAGTTATCCTCAAGCTCTGATTATCTTTGATTAATTTTTAGAACCTTTGGGTTGATGTTCGGATAGGTGGTTTTACAATGGTGAATTTGTTTTTTCTGTTAAATTGATTTGTATGAAGATTATTTGTGTCGGTCGGAACTACCGTGAGCACGCACAGGAAATGCAGTCGGATATTCCCGAGGCTCCAATTTTCTTTATAAAGCCCGATAGTTGTTTGCTTCGCAATAATCAACCTTTTTTTTACCCCAAATTTACCAGCGAGCTGCATTACGAACTCGAGGTGGTTCTTCGAGTAAACCGTCTTGGGCGAAGTATTGGACAAAAATTTGCCCATCGCTATTACGATGCAGTAACTCTTGGAATCGATTTTACTGCCCGTGATTTACAACGGATGTGTAAACAAAAAGGATTGCCTTGGGAAATGGCCAAGGCGTTTGACCACTCCGCTCCTATTGGTCTGTTCATACCAAAAGAAGAACTTGGCGATTTGGGATCGCTCGATTTTAGGCTGGAAATCAATGGTAAACTGGTTCAGCAGGGTAATACCCACGATATGATTTTTAGCTACGATGAGCTTATTGCTTACGTTTCGCGCTTTGTTACTTTTCGAACCGGGGATCTGCTTTTCACGGGTACTCCTGTAGGCGTAGGGCCTGTAAAGATAGGTGATAGGCTACAGGCCTACCTGGGCGATCGTTTGATGCTCGACTTTTTTGTTAGGTAGCACTTCGTGCATAATTGGCTGCCGATTTCCCGGCCAACCAACCGGTGGAAAAGGCTATTTGCAGGTTATACCCGCCCGTATTACCCGAAACATCAATTATTTCGCCTGAAAAGAATAGCCCTTTAACTTTCTTCGATTGCATGGTATTGCTATCAATTTCTTCTTGCGATATGCCTCCAGCTGTTACAATTGCCTCGCTCCATCCCCTATAGCCCGTCATGGTGAAAGTAAGTTCCTTTAGCGTTTTTATCAACTTTTTACGTTCTGCAGCTGTTAGCTGAGATGCATGCATTTTGGAATTAGTTCCCATCTTAGAGGTAATGTACTCCACCAGCTGTTGTGGGACTAATCCCCTGATTAGCTTTTCGCAGCTGTTATAGCCAGGTTGATTTATATCTCTTAAAATACGCTTGTCAAGTTTTACTTCATCAAGAGCAGGTTTTAGGTCCAGGCAAATCTTAACCTCATTGCCGCTTGTGAACTCATCAATGGCTTTCAAACTTAATTTAAGTATCGATGGGCCATCAAGGCCATACTCCGTTAGCTCTACTTCTCCAAATTCTTTTGCTATGACATTGTTATTTGAAACAAGGAACGTTTCAACATTTTTCAGGGTTAATCCCTTCGCTTTTGGAATTCTGGGGTGGGTTTCTAATCCTGTAAGTGATGGGCGTAGATGGGTAATTGTATGCCCTAGCTCCTGTGCCAATTGGTAACCATCGCCGGTTGAGCCGGTGGCTGGATAAGATTTTCCCCCTGTTGCAATCACTACGCTTTTTGCCGCATACATAATTCTTTTTTTATCTGCGTTTACAACAGCAACCTCGGAGACCTTATTGCCTTTTTGAATTATTTGGGTAACTTTTGATTTCAGAATGATTTCTACTCCCTGCTTAATTGCCCAACGTTCTATGGCATTGGCTACGTCCCAAGCCTTTCCTGATTTTGGAAAAACACGTTGTCCTCGTTCCACGATGGTTTTTACACCCTGTTTTTCAAGAAGTGTTATAATATCTTGGCTAAAAAATGATCCAAAAGCTTTGGAAAGGAATTTAGGGTTGGGAGTAATTTCCCTAAAAAAATCGCTGTAGTTTTTGTTATTGGTAATATTACATCGACCTTTCCCAGTAATACGTAGCTTGCGGGCCGGTTTTTCCATTTTTTCAATCACAGCAACCCTTGCGCCATCAATAGCTGCTTTTCCAGCAGCAATAAGGCCTGCCGGGCCTGCCCCAACAACAATAACATCGTATGCTTGGCTCTGCATTAGTAAATGGGAATAGCTGTGGTAACTTCAAGTTCGCTGCGAAGTTTTGTAAAAAATGATGAAGGGTAGGGTGCGGTTTGGGTTTTGAGAGCGTAAGTTATGGTTTCATCAATGCTACTACTTTCAACAACTAATTTCTGTTTTAGGATTTTAGTTACATGAAGTGGACTATCCGTTGAGTTACTGTTTTCTGAAATATCAGCCTCCAATCGTGTAAAAAAGTCGATGGTTTCATGATAGCGTAAGCGTTGCCTGTCGGCATACCGATGTAGCGATGAATAGGCATTGGTAAAACTGGTAAATCGGTTACGTAGGTTATGGGTTACCTTGCGGGGAAGCTCTTTTAAGTCTATTCCTCTTTTAAGGTATATTTCAATGTATCTAAAAACGCCAATAAAGCCCAGTGCATCTAGGTCATCGGCGGTTGATACCAGAAGATTTAACTGCAGCATTTCATCGGGTTTGGTTACCGGCTTAGCTTTCACCGATTTGTCATCGTGAAGCTCAACGGCAGTAATTATTTCGTTTTTTTCGGCATTGGTTAGGATTGATAGGTGGTTTTCAAGGTAGTTCTTACAGAATTGTGCGCTACTGTAACCATGTTGCTCGTCCAGGGTAACGGTTAGTCCAGTATCGTGGAAGAAGCATGCTATCAGAGCCTTTTCAATAAGTGTTTCATCAATACTTAGTCCTGCTTTATGCAGCTCAATCATAAGTCCTCGGCAGTGTAGCCATACCCTAATATGGTGCTGAAGATCGTGTGAGGGAAGCCGTGTATCCTTAAATATTGTATTTAGCGATGAATAAAGCAGGTAAAGATGCTTATCCTCAATTTTATGAATAGTATTTAGTAGCGTTTCCATATCTAATGGAATAAATTTTTACAAAATAAATAAAAAAGCAGGAATAATTTCCTGCTTTTACGATAAGTAATCGATTATTGTTTAGGCAATCTCTTTTGTTTTGGCGATGATTTCATATGCCATATCAAGTATTGTTGTGTCGTCCAGTGTAACAATTCCACCATCGGGCCCCGGTTCCAGATGAAAACCTACAGTTCCTCCCTCTTTGTAGTTGGTTCCGCCAAAATAATTGCGGACAGCTTCAACATTCATGTTCAACCTGTCCGCAATTATCTGCATGCTACCATCAGGAAGGTTATCCTTAACCCTCCTGAGCTCATTAAATGTGATTATTTTAGTCATAATTAAATGGTTTTTAAATTGTTTTAACACCTTAAATATAGTAAATGAAATTAAAAATTAAAAATGGTTTAACAATTTTTTAACAAGAATAAATTCTTTTTTTTAAATAAATATTAATAAGATTCAATCCGTTTAGGTTGTTGTTTCAGAAGATTTTTCTAATGTAATATCAACGACGATGTGTCGGTTTTGTTGGTAGCAGAAACTGATAGCAATCTGGCCGCTCCCTCCAAAAAAACTTTTACTAAAAGCCTTTTGCAAAGGGCTCTGCTGGTCGCTATTGTTAGCATGCAATCCGTTATCTTTGTAGAAATCTTTCTATATCTACATGATTAGTATTGTAGTGACTGACCTCGACGGTACTCTACTGCGCTCTGATTCAAAATTCAACGATTCAGATATTGATGCCTTACGTAAACTTGGGGAAAAGGGTATTACCAGGGTAATTGCAACTGGGCGTTCTCCCTATTCAGCAGCAAAAGTTTTGCCATCCGGTTTCCCCATCGATTTTCTTATTTTTTCTTCTGGTGCAGGAGTAATTCGTTGGTCCGACAAATCGATAATTCATTCCAATCATCTTACAGCCGGGCAGGTTCAGCAAATAATTGACCAACTCATTGAAATGCAGGTCGATTTTATGGTACATGATCCCATACCCTTTAACCACTATTTCTACTACTATCAAGCAGGTCCCAACAATTCTGATTTTCTGCAAAGGATTAGCCTTTATAGCGAATACGCTCAACCGCTCATAGTTGGGTTGCCTTTTCCATCACCTGCGTCGCAGGTGATAGCAATTTTACCTCCCGATGTCAATAGGTTTAATAGTATAACACAACATTTACCCGATGTCCATTTCATCAGGGCTACTTCTCCAATCGATGGAAAATCGATTTGGTTGGAGATTCTTCCGCAGGATGTTTCCAAGGCTGGTGGCGTTAAGTGGCTTTGCCGCTATTTAAACGGTGCTCTACCCAGTAACGTGTTAGCATTGGGCAACGATTTTAACGATTTAGACATGTTGGAACTTGCGGGTGATGCTTTTATTGTTGAAAATGCACCAATGGATTTAAGACAAAAGTTTAAAAATGTTCCTTCGAATAACGAAGCGGGTTTCTGCTATGCGGTAAAAAAAATCTTGGAATAGCTATAGGAACTCTTTAATTTCCTTTTTAAGAAAATCGATTGCCAGAGCAGTAGGGTTAATTTCCAGTTCAGCGTATAGTTCCAAGATTTTCCTGCTCAGGTCATAGCCGCTGTCGTTGGGAGCTACCTTATCGGCACAAATATTTATCAACTTAATAATATTCTCCTTGGCATTCTTTACAAGTTCCCAAGCCTCGTTGCTAACGTATAGCTGCTGTGAAAGGTTATGCTCCCATTCGGCTCTAATATTGCTGAGTAGGGCCGATTGCAAGTCGCTGGCAAGCATACCATTTTGATTAACCCTAATAATAACCGATTCGGGCGAGATGCGCTCCATTAGCAGTGTTAACCTTTCATATGCCTGCAGCCTTATTGGTAGCGAAATTTTCATGCTATTGAACATTAGCTCCGATTTCTGACGTCGGGTCTCGTTTTTGATCATTGCCCTAAGTGCCAGATAGCCCGCCAGAAAAACGAATAGGGCCGGAAGGGTGATTTTTAGTATTTCGGAAAACATGAATTAATGTTTTTAAACACTTAACGTTTATAATGGACAATAAAGTGTAATTTTGAAGCTATAAATTTAGTAAAAGATTTTTTTTACTTCCTAAAATAAATGTGTTATGGAGAAAGTTTCAGCCCGTATAGCCGCCCTTGAAGAATCGCAAACCATTGCTATGTCGAAAAAGTCGCGTGAACTTGCTGCTCTGGGCATTGATGTTATTAGTCTCAGTGTAGGTGAACCCGATTTTACTACCCCCGATTTTGTAAAGGAGGCTGCTAAAAAAGCTATTGATCAGAACTATTCCTTTTATACCCCCGTTGCCGGATATAAGGATTTGCTGGAGGCCATTTGCGGGAAGTTGAAGCGTGAAAACGGTCTTGATTACCAGTCCGACCAAATTGTGGTTTCGGGTGGAGCCAAGCATAGCCTTTCGAATGTGTTAATGTGTGTGGTTGATAAGGATGACGAAGTGATAGTTCCTGCGCCCTATTGGGTTAGCTATGTTGAATTGGTTAAACTTGCAGAGGGTAAAAGTGTGATAATAAATACCACAGTAGAAACTGATTTTAAAATTACCCCTCAGCAGCTTGAAGTTGCAATTACCCCAAAAACAAGGGCATTGCTACTTTGTTCGCCTTCCAACCCATCCGGAAGTGTTTACTCCTACGATGAGCTAAAGGCTATTGCATCGGTTCTTGAGAAACACCCCAATATCATCATTATATCAGACGAAATCTACGAACATATCAATTTTATTGGAAAGCATGAAAGCATTGCCCAATTCGAATCCCTTCGCGATAGGGTGGTTATTATCAATGGTGTTTCAAAGGGTTATGCCATGACGGGTTGGCGAATTGGTTTTTCTGCATCGGCAAAATGGATAGCAAAAGCCTGCGAGAAGTTGCAGGGTCAACAAACATCGGGGGTTTGCAGCATTGCCCAAAAAGCAGCCGTTGCTGCTTTTAACTCCGATGGGGAATACACCCGCCAAATGCGAGAGGCTTTTCGGCGCCGTCGCGATTTGATGTATGAAGGGTTTTCATCTATTCCTGGATTTAGGCTCAACAAGCCTCAGGGTGCATTTTATATCTTTCCTGAAATTTCATCACTTTTTGGTAAGAGCTACAACGGTGAAACCATCAACTCATCCGACGATTTGGCTATGTTTCTGCTTAATTACGCACATGTGGCAGTGGTTCCCGGTTCAGCATTTGGCTCACCCAGCTGCATACGCTTGTCGTATGCCACTTCCGACGATAAATTGAAACAAGCTATTGAGCGGGTTCGTAAGGCTGTATCAATGCTTCAGTAATCTTTTTATATCTTTAATATTTAGCATCGATTCTTTGGTGAGAAACGATGCTTTTATTATATTGATGTTTGATTAAATTAATATTGATGAAAACTAAAAGATTACTCCGAATAGTTTTGCTTTTGGGTATTATAGGATTTTCCATTGGAATGGGAGTATTATACAAATATTATAGAACATTCATAGGCGCTAATACCCTTATTATAAAGGAGGCCAGAATTTATATCCCTACCTTTTCAAACTTTGAAGATGTCAAAAAGGTCCTAATGAGCTCTAAGGTATTAAGAGATTTTAAGAGTTTTGAAAGGGTAGCGGATTATTATGGATATACAAAAGCAATAAAACCAGGAAGTTATGTTATTAAACCGGGAATGAGCAACAGGGCAATTGTCGCTATGCTTAAGGCGGGGCATCAGAAACCCGTTAGGGTTACCTTTACCGGTATGAGAAGCTGGCACCAATTGGCCGGTAGAATTTCAAATCAAATTGAAGCCGATTCAGTAACCCTCCTAAATTTCTTTTTAAGCGATACTGTTGCTGCAAACAGAGGATTTAGCCAGCAAACCTTTATGGTCATGTTCATCCCCAATACCTACGAGTTTTACTGGAATACCAATGCTATTGGTTTCATAAACCGAATGCAAAAGGAGTACCGCCGATTCTGGAATGAGCAACGAGCTATGAAAGCACGAAATCTTTCGTTAACATGGGTTGAAGTGTCAATTTTGGCATCAATTGTTGAGGAAGAAACAAATGTAACCGATGAAATGCCAATTATTGCCGGTGTTTATCTGAATCGCCTAAGTAAGGGTATGCCCTTACAGGCCGACCCAACAGTAAAGTTTGCTGTTGGCTATTTTTCGTTACGAAGAATTCTTACCCGTCACCTTATGGTTGATTCTCCTTACAATACCTATAAATACAGAGGCCTTCCACCAGGCCCCATTCGTATTCCATCAACCCGTGCTATTGATGCTGTTCTTAATTCCCAAAAACATAGCTACCTTTACTTCTGTGCATCTTCCGATTTCTCAGGACGGCATGTTTTTGCCAAAACATTAAGCGAGCATAACCGAAATGCAGAGGCATATCGCCGCGCTCTTAACAAGGAAAAAATTTACCGCTAAACCAATAGAATTCCAATTGAGTAGCCGTTGAATACACTTGGCGCTTATACTGTTAATCATAATGTTTTCAGGTAGTTACACTGCGCTGATTTTAAAAATCTTATGGGGAAATTAATGAGAATCTCTACCAGCGGTGCATTGGTCTTTGAACTTGATACTATTTGGCTGTAGCTGTGGTAAATTTTTAATTTGTGCTGGGCTGCAAGCGGAATAAACCGTTTTACTGATGGGAAACGGACTAAGTCATCGGTAATTAGTGCAAAGGATATTATTTACCTTATTTTAGGCGCTAACTTTACGTTGCAAAGGAGTATCGCTTAATTCCTGTTTCAGCTGGCGATTATCGCCATGTAGTGGTCGAAAGCCAGTGGTTATTTGTACGTGCACCCTTGTTCTTGGTAATGGTTTTGGATATATCAAGTTATTAATGGGGCAGGTTTCCAAAATGACCTGGGCAGCCATGGATTTATATATTATTTCGGGAAATATTAACATTTTTTGTCCGGTTCCCTGACTAAAAACCAGCCCAAGGTTTTGGAAGCATTAGGATAAATTAAAGGGGGACTTCGACTTAAATCAGCTTAGTATCCAATAATGAACAATAACACGGGTGGGTAAATAAAAAATAGAGGCGGCTAAGCCTCTATTTTACTTAAATTCCTAATAATATAAACGTCGTAATCGCCCAGATACTGAAATCCAAATTGTTTATAAAGGTTGATTGCAGGCAGGTTATTGCGGTGCACCTCAAGTTTTACTTGGTAGCCTTTTATCTTCACAAATCGAAGCGATTCGCGGGTAAGCATTTTGCCTATTCCTTTGCGCTGGTAATCGGGGTGTACACCAAAATGGTGAAGGTGTATTCGACGACCATCAAAGGTCATCCAATTGGTTCCGATAACCTTGTTACTCTCGTCTACGGCCACAAGTAACTTACCGCCCATGGCAATGCTTTGCATTATAATTTGCAGGTTGTCGCCTCTTGCTGGGTTGCCCAGGTTGGTGAGCTGCCACACTTCACTCAAGCCTTCAAAATCGGCGGGTGTGAAATCCCGAATCACAATTTTGCTCATAGTCCTATGCTTTGATAACGTATAGTTGACCTGCTTCGTCTCTTGAAACCTTTATTTTGGAACCCTTTTCAATATAGCCAAACTCGGCAATTGCATCGAACCAATCGTTACCTAACTGAATTTTTCCAGAAGGCCGAAGCATTGTAATAGCCATTCCTTCGGCACCTACCATGCTTTTTATTTTTGCATCAATCCCAACATATCCATCTTGGGCATTAAGATTGTTCTGCAGCGCAAGATTTGGAAATAGGGTAGAGGTCAGCAGCTTCTTGCTCAGCAATATGCTGCCAATTAGTCCAATGAATATTGAGAAAACTACTATACCAAAGGGTTTCAGAATAGTTAATAAGTTAAAGTTAACAGGGTTACGGAAAATTTCATTATCAATCATTGCCAGAGTAAGCCCTGCAACCATGAGTATAATGCCCGATATTCCTATAACGCCGAATCCGGGTATGGCAAAAATTTCGACCATAACCAGAATTATGCCAAGTATAAAGATTAGAATTTCCCAATGCTCAACCAGTCCTTCAAGGTAAAATGGTGCAAAATAGAGTATGGCTGCTGTTGCAGCAGCTGCTAATGGGAATCCCACACCGGGGGTTTGCAGCTCAAAATAGATGCCACCAATGATAATCATTATCAGTATCCCAGATACAAAAGGATTGGTCAGAAAACCAATTATTTTATCGAGCCATGTTGGACGAAACTCCTCAATTTGGTATGATTTAATACCGGCTTTCTCAATAACTTCATTTACCGATTCGGCATTTCCCTCACAGTATCCATGTTTAATGGCCTCATCGGCTGTAAAGGTTAGAACCTTGCCCGAGTCGATAATTCCTTCTATGTAGATTGATGGGTCAACCATGGCCTCGGCAATATGTGGATCGCGCCGCCACTTCAGAATGGTGTCATTACCAGTGATAATCGTATCGTAGCCTTTTGCTTCAGCGGTTGCCCGCATGGTGCTCCGCATGAACGACTGAAATTTATCGGGGACCACGTTGCCCGATTGGTCTACAACAGTGGCAGCACCAATACTCCCGCCCTTTCGCATGTAAATGCTGTCGCACGCTAGGGATATTAGCGCACCAGCCGATGCTGCCTGATTATCAATAAACACCCATACAGGTATGGTGCTGTTGAGTATTTTGGTTCGAATGGAGTCGGCCATATCAACCATGCCACCATAGGTGTTAAGATGGATTAAAATGACATCGGCATTCTTTTTCTTTGCCTCATCAAAACCAACCTTTACCATACGCCACGCCGTAGGCATTATATTTTCCTTTATGTTTATCTTGTAAATAATTTTTTTGTGTTGTATGCTATCCTGACCAATCAACCGATGAACAAATCCAACGGTCAAGATAATAAGTAGGAAAACACAAAATATTTTTGGTCTCATTGATGGTAATATTTTACTGGTAAAGTTATATAAAAAAGGTATTATGGAAGCGATTTTATGAGCGACAGAAATTTTTCAACGGCCTTAAATTTTTGTTCATCGAGTTTGAATGAAATATTTTTTTGCAGATACTCAAGGGACTCTTCTTTGCTGATGCTTAAATTTTGGAACTCTTCGATAGCCTGGGGTATGGAACTAATTCCCAGTTGTAGTGCCTTATTGAATTCGGCAATAAAATCATCGGGGAACCTCCGGATTGATACCCAAACCGCAAAAACAAAGGGGAGTCCATAGGCCTGATACCATTCATTGGAAAGGTCGTAAATGTGTTTAAAAATCTTTTCAGCCCTAAAAACCTTATCGCCAATTAATACAGCAGCCTCGCCATCCATTAGGGTTAGGTAGTTCTGTTCTGGTTTAAGGTTGATGAATTCGGGTTGAATGCCCCATTTTTCCCGGCATAGTATTTTGATAAGAAGAACGGACGTTCGTGATTGATAGTCAAGATAGATTTTTTTTACCTGATTGAGAGGTGAATTGGTTACCAATGCAACCGTTCGTACCTTACCCTCTGCTCCAATACAGTAATCGCTAATAAAATTATAGGATGAAAAATTGGGTAAAGAACCCACTGGGAGCAGGCTTACATCAACCTCACCATTTTTTAGTCGCTGGGCGCATTCCAATGGATATCCGTAAAGCAGCTCTATGGATTTTGAGATTGGTGAATGCCTTAGTCCATAAGCAAAAGGCGCTGTGTTTAAATACGATATGGCGGAAATTCTTATTGTTGACATAAACTCAAAGTGTTTTGCTAAGGTAAAAAATGATTGGCATAAATTGAACTTAAACATAATCATTTATTAACCGGCCCTGTAACGTAATGTTTACTAAATTTGAGCAAAATTTTTTACTGATATGTCGAACCATAATATTTATTCCATTTCACCTATTGATGGCCGATATGCCGACAAGGTTCAAATGCTCAGCAAATACTTTTCGGAATTCGCACTAATCGAATACCGTATTAGGGTTGAGATTGAATACTTTATTGCCCTTTGTAAAATACCTATACCTCAGCTCACTGGCTTAAATGATATGCATTTTGGTACCCTTCGTAATATCTATCAAAATTTTTCTGAGCAAGATGCTCTAAGGGTTAAGCAGATTGAAGGTGTTACCAATCACGATGTTAAGGCTGTAGAGTATTTATTACGTGAAAAATTTGATGAAATAGGGTTAAGTGGCTACAAGGAGTTCATACATTTTGGATTGACATCACAGGATGTAAACAATACCGCCTTCCCGGCCATGCTTCGCGATGCTTTAAATAAAGAGTATTTGCCTTTAATTGAAAAGCTGCTAGCTAAATTAAAGGAGCTTAGCAATGAATGGGCTGACATTGCCATGCTTGCGCATACTCATGGCCAGCCAGCGTCGCCAACCCGATTGGGAAAGGAGATTAGGGTTTTTGTTGAACGCATTGAAGTGCAACTTGAACAATTAACCCAAATACCCTATTCTGCCAAGTTTGGTGGGGCGACCGGAAACTTTAATGCGCACCTTGCAGCCTACCCCGATATTGATTGGGTAAAATTTGCCAATCAATTTGTAAACGGTGTGCTGCAGTTAAATCGTAGCCAAACCACCACACAGATTGAGCACTACGATAACATGGCAGCCCTCTTCGATTGTCTTCGACGTGTCAACACCATTCTCATCGACCTAAGTAGAGATATTTGGATGTATATTTCAATGGAGTATTTTAAGCAAAAAATTAAGAAAAATGAGGTGGGTTCATCTGCAATGCCACATAAGGTAAACCCCATAGACTTTGAGAATGCAGAGGGAAACCTTGGATTGGCTAACGCAATATTTGAGCACCTTTCGGCAAAGCTACCCATTTCGCGCCTTCAGCGCGATTTAACCGATTCCACCGTTATTCGAAATATTGGGGTGCCCATTGCCCACACCATTATTTCGCTTAAATCGCTATTAAAGGGATTCGATAAAATTATTGTGAACCATGAGGCAATAGCCAACGATCTTCAGGCGAATTGGATGGTAATTGCCGAGGGCATTCAAACAATCCTGCGCCGCGAAGGTTATCCAAATCCCTACGATGCACTCAAGGAACTTACTCGTACAAACCAGCAGGTAACTCCTGATGCATTTACAAGATTTGTAGAAGGGTTAAATGTAAGTGAGTCAGTAAAGTTGGAACTTAAAGCATTATCGCCTTTTAACTATTTGGGAATCCCATAGCACATTTTCACAGTGTAAAACACGATGTGTTTTTATCATCATAATAAATTGAGCTACATTTGCCTGTTTTGTTACAAGGTCTGAATGGAACATTATAATATCAATTTAACGGCTGAAGAATGGAAAAATTTTTAAAACTACTTGGCTATCTCAAACCCTACAAGTGGTATGTAACTGCCAATGTTTTTACAAATATACTTGCTGCAATATTTTCATTGTTCTCTCTTGCCATGCTAATACCCTTCCTACAATTGCTCTTTGGAACGGTTCCCCTTGTTGAGGTTAAACCCGAATTTGTGCTATCGACAAAAGGCTTAACGCATTACCTCAACTACTCTCTTAGCACATTAATACGTGAACACGATAAGGCAACTGCACTTCTTTTTATCATTGCACTTGTGCTAGCTGCCTCTTTGCTAAAGAACCTATTTACCTATTTGTCGTTATACTATCTGGCACCAATCCGTGTTGGTGTCCTTCAGGACATGCGAAATCTCCTTTACCGTAAAGTGGTTGATTTGCCATTGGGCTACTATACCGAGGAAAAGAAGGGTGACATTATTAGTAAAATGACTAACGATGTTAATGAGATTGAAATATCCATTATTCGCTCATTGGAAATGTTTTTCCGTGACCCCATAATCATTATTATTCATCTTGCCGGTTTGATTTACATTAGCCCTCAGCTTACCCTTTTTGTGCTGTTGATACTACCATTAACTGGAGGGATTATTGGACGTGTGGGTAAGAATCTACGTAAAACATCATTTAAGGGGCAAACCAAAATGGGAATTATTCTTTCCATTATTGAGGAAACTATTGGTGGTTTGAGAATTATCAAGGCATTTAACGCCGAGTCAAAGGTTATTAGGCACTTTGAGAGCATGAATAGTTTTTACTCATTACTGATGAAGAAAATGTGGAGGCGTCGCGATTTGGCTTCTCCTTTAAGTGAATTTTTGGGTACCATTGTGGTGGTTCTGGTGCTGTGGTATGGTGGTAATTTGATTTTTGCCGGTAAGGGAAATCTTGGTCCTGAGGCTTTAATTGCATACATTGGTATTTTCTACATGATTATCAATCCAGCCAAATCGTTTTCAAGTGCTTACTACAACGTGCTTAAGGGAATGGCCTCAGCCGATAGAATTGACACCATTCTTACAGCTGAAAATCCGATTAAGGTAAAAGCTGGAGCAATAAGAATTTCATCCTTTGAGAATGAAATTGAGTACCGTAACGTAAATTTCAGGTATCAGGACGATTGGGTGCTGCACAACATCAACCTAAAAATTAAAAAAGGTATGACTGTTGCCCTGGTTGGGCAATCGGGTTCAGGAAAGAGCACTATGGTCGATTTGGTTCCTCGTTTCTGGGACGTAACTGAGGGTGAAATTCTTATAGACGGCATCAACATATATGATTATGATTTGACAAGCCTTCGTAACTTGATGGGTAATGTAAATCAAGATCCAATACTTTTCAACGATACCTTTTATAATAATATAGCTTTTGGGGTGGATAATGCTACTTTAGAGGATGTTATAGCAGCGGCTAAAATTGCCAATGCTCATGAATTCATAATGGCTACACCCAACGGTTACTATACCAATGTCGGCGATAGGGGTAGTAAATTATCGGGAGGACAACGGCAAAGAATTAGCATTGCACGGGCTATACTCAAGAATCCCCCCATTATGATTTTGGATGAGGCCACTAGTGCTCTTGATACTGAGTCGGAAAGATTGGTGCAGGATGCCATTGATAATCTGATGAAGCACCGTACATCATTGGTTATTGCCCACAGATTGTCAACCATTAAGAACGCCGATTTAATTTGTGTGCTGCACGAGGGCGAAATTGTTGAGCGCGGTAGGCACGATGAACTTTTAGCCCTTAATGGCTATTATGCAAGGTTGCACGGTATGCAGCTATTGTAGCTATCATTACCCAAGGTACAATCCAAGAGATGCTTATAATTAAAGCATTGTAACGTTGTTATAATTCATTTTTTGAATATCTGGCATTAAAGTCTTCATTATGTGCAACTTAACCCCTATACTGGGGTTGCTTTTTTAATTAATCTAATACTCGAACACATGGTTTTGTGGGGAAATAATAAAAGGAACCTTCTGGTTCCTTTTGCTGTTGCGGAGAGAGAGGGATTCGAACCCTCGGACCCGGTTACCCAGGTCAACGGTTTTCGAGACCGCCCCATTCGACCGCTCTGGCATCTCTCCCCGTTATTTCAAAATTGTCTGCAAAAATAGAAACTTTATATGTTTCTGCAAAAATCGTATGGAAGATTTTAAGAAATAATTAGATTTGTAAAAATATAAATATATGTAAATATGAATATATATCTAAATTCAGGCCGAATAGCCACAATTCAGGAATGGGTTAAAAGGAAAAGAAAATGGCTTTATCCCTTAGTAGCCATAATTATTGGGGTGATTGCGGGTTATTTATATTACTACTTCATTGGTTGCCGGAGTGGTAGCTGTCCCATTACCTCATCGCCCTGGAGAAGCATGGCCATTGGTGGTCTAATGGGATGGTTATTGGTATGGAAATAAAATCAATTGTTAGGTGAATCTTAATGTAATTAGTAATTAATTATGCTATAAACCAACAAGTTAAAATAAAAAAAACGAAGGGGAAAGCCCTTCGTTTTTTTATTTTGGCGGAGAAAGAGGGATTCGAACCCCCGGTCCGCATAAACGGACAACGGTTTTCAAGACCGCCGCATTCGACCGCTCTGCCATTTCTCCGCTGCAAAAATATTTGTTTTTTTTATATCTCCAAAGGGAGTGTTTATAAAATTGTTGAAAAAACATTGTAAAAAACTTGCATTGTATACAAAAATGTCAATAAATTGGCGTTAAATCAAATTGAAATTTTTTAAGAACCAACAAAAATGGCTGTCATGGCAAATTTTTTTAAGAAAAACTTGCATTTACTAATAAAAGTAATAATTTTGTCATTGATAGTCAACTAAATCAATTATTAATCCTAAAATCTATCAATTATGAACAAAGCTCAATTAATTGATGCAATTGCAGCCGAAGCTAAGATTACCAAGGCTGATGCAAAGAAAGCTCTTGATGCTTTCATCAAAACAACTGGCACTGCTCTTAAGAAAGGCGATCGCGTTGCTTTAGTAGGTTTTGGTTCTTTCTCTGTTGCCAAGAGAAATGCAAGGACCGGCCGCAATCCACAAACTGGGAAGCCCATTAACATTAAGGCTAAGAAAGTTGTTAAGTTCAAAGCTGGTAGCGAACTTAGCGGCAAGGTTCAATAATATTTTTTGAATTATTTATACAAGGAGGGTCAATGTTTGACCCTCCTTGTTTATTTTTGCTTTATGGATAAATCGCAAATCATAGAGCAAAACGATCTGCTTCGTAGAAAGCTAATTGAACACCTGTCGCAATTTGTTCTGGAGCATAGGTTTGATCTTTTTCAAAGAGTACTCTCAAAAAGAACCCGTTATGTAACAGTAGTGCTTGAGGATATTTTTCAGTCTCAGAATGCAAGTGCTGTGCTTAGAACTTGCGATTGTATGGGAGTTCAGGATGTTCATGTGATTGAAAATCGAAATCGATTTAAAATAGATTCTGAAGTTGACATGGGGGCATCCAAATGGCTAACAATTCATCGTTATAGCGGAGACGATGATGTTACAGCAAAAGCACTTACAGCCATGAAGAGGAAGGGGTACAGAATAGTAGCAACATCACCACATGTTAATGATTGTGAAGTAGGCAATTTTGATATATCGAGGGGCAGATTTGCATTGATTTTTGGAACGGAACTTACTGGTCTAAGCTCACAGGCAATGAATTTGGCCGATGATTACATTAGAATACCCATGTTTGGATTTACTGAGAGCTACAATATCTCGGTTTCAGTGGCGTTAACCCTCTACGAAGTAATGGGAAGATTAAGAGAATCAGGTATCAATATAAATTTAAGTGAAACCGAAGGTGAGTTGATCCTTCTTGATTGGCTAAGGCTAAGCGTTAAAAGCTCTAAATTAATTGAGCAGCGTTTTTTAAATGATCTCAACCTTTCGATATTGTATTAAATTATGTAAATTCGTAACATAAAAATCAACCAAATACTAATTTTATGAACTGCATACTTGTTGATGACGACGAAATGTCGAGACGATTAATCGAGGACTATGCAACAAGAGTGGATTTTGTAAACCTTATTCAGTCTTTTTCCAATCCCGTTCAGGCTCTTAGTTTTTTGCAAAATCCACAAAACGATGTAAACCTCGTGTTTCTTGACATTGAAATGCCCGAAATGTCAGGCATTGATTTTATGGAGACCAGTTCAACAAAACCACAGGTCATTATAGTTTCATCAAAAGACAAGTATGCCCTTCAGGCATTTGAGTATAGCGTAACCGATTACTTACTCAAGCCTATTACCTTTCCCCGTTTTTTAAAGGCCGTTTCCCGAGCCTATGAAAGGTATAACTCTTTGCGTTCCCCATTTGATGATGACCGTGAAATTTTCATCAAGAAGAATAACTCGCTTGTTAGGGTAAGGTATGGAGATATTCTTTGGATTGAGGCCATGGAAAACTATGTGATTATATCAACAGTGAACGAGCGATTTACCATACATCTTACCATGAAATCAATTGAAAATCAACTACCTAGCGTTAGATTTAAACGTGTGCACCGCTCTTTTATAGTAAATATTGGTAAAATTGATAGTATTGAGGATAATGTTATTACCATGCGTAGCACTGAGGGACGGAAAACAATCCCTATAGGTAAATCGTATCGTGAAACGCTAATTAATGAGTTAAACCTGATAGTAAACAAGTAGATAAATGACTAATCTTAGGCAGCTCTTTCGCGAGCATGTTGCCCAAACTTCTGATTCCCCCCTTATGCTCGAAATATCTAAAGCGCAAGGGGTTTTTCTATTTGGGCCGAAAGGAGAAAAGTATTTCGACTTGATTTCGGGTATCTCGGTGAGCAATGTTGGACATGGAAACCCTGAAGTAGTTAGTGCTGTTCAGGGACAGGCTGCTGATTACATGCATTTAATGGTTTATGGCGAGTTTGTTCAAAAACCACAGGTCGAACTCGCCGCCGAGCTGGTGCGGTTGTTACCACAGCAGCTGTACTCGGTTTACTTTGTTAACTCCGGTAGCGAAGCGGTTGAAGGTGCACTAAAATTAGCAAAACGCCACACTGGGCGTGCCGAAATTATCGCCTATAAAAATGCTTACCATGGCAGCACTCATGGGGCACTTAGTATTATGGGATTTGAAGAGCAAAAACGAAATTTTCGGCCTTTGCTACCCGATATAAGTTTTCTTACCTTTAATAATAAGGATGAGTTAGATAGAATTACAACCAAAACCGCATGTGTGGTAATTGAGCCCATTCAAGGCGAAGCCGGCATTCGCATTCCCGATGTGGAATACATCCGTGCGCTAAGGGATAGATGTTCGGAAACAGGAGCGCTTCTAATTTTTGATGAGATTCAAACCGGAATGGGGCGCACAGGAACCCTATTTGCTTTTGAGCAATTTGGAATTATCCCTGATATTCTTTTGCTGGCAAAAGCACTGGGTGGGGGAATGCCACTTGGTGCCTTTATATCGTCAAAAGCCATTATGGACTCATTAACCCAAAATCCAATTTTGGGACACATTACAACTTTTGGTGGACACCCGGTTTCATGCGCTGCAGCGCTGGCTTCGCTTAAGTATTTACAAAGTAACAACTTAGTTCAAACTGTAAATGCAAAGGGTAAAATCTTTGTTGATGTTCTTAAAAATCATCCTAAAGTATTGGAAATAAGGCAGGCAGGACTAATGATTGCAGTTGAACTGGGCTCCTATGATAGGGTAAAAGCACTTATCGATTTTGGTTTAGCTCACGGTTTTATTGTGGACTGGTTTTTGTTCTGCAATACTGCGGTTCGCATTGCCCCTCCGCTCACCATTACTGAGGAGGAGTGCCGTACCGCCGCAGGTTTAATTTTAGAGGGTTTAAACAGCATTTCGTAACATTTTTTTAGTATGGTAAGGCGTATTGGGTTGATGGGGTTTCTTTTTGGTCTTTCACATCTATTGTTTGCTCAGAGTGTCAATTTGTTCGAAGAAAAGGTTTTAGATGATCTTTTTAAAAGAATTCAATCAGAAACATCTTATTCCCGCCGCGATTCGTTAAATACGATTTTTTACGATTCACTAAAAATAGTCTTGGGCCATAGGGATTCGTATAGCTACCCATTTGATTCGCTGTACATTGGAAAGCTGCGGTCATCCGATGACAAGTTTAGGATTTTTACATGGAATATACCACAGCCTGGAGGATATCAAAACTATTTTGGATTGATGCAGGTTAAAACTGGGTCTAATAAAATAAAACTTGTGGAGCTTAGGGATGGAAGGGACAAGATAAAAGACCCGAAAAACGAACAGTTAAACGCCAATATCTGGATGGCTGCCCTTTACTATCAACTTACCGAGTTTACCGTTGGGGGACAAAAAGTTTACTTACTTCTTGGGTTCGATTTCAACAATTTATTTACATCAAAGAAAATAGTAGAGGTGCTAACTTTTGATAATGACGATAACCCAATTTTCGGTTTCCCCATTTTTAATGTAGATGGTAAATATAACCTTTCACGCATAGTATTTGAATTTAATACCAGAGCATCAATAGTGCTAAAGTTTCTTGATGATAGAAAAATGCTGGTATTTGACCATCTATCACCGTCGAGTCCTGAATTTACAGGAGATTTTCAGTACTACGGTCCCGATGGTTCATTCGATGGATTTAAGTTTGATGGAATAAAATGGATGTATGTTAGAGATCTCGACTTACGAAATCCGAATCGTCCAAAAGCTAAACCCACCTGGGCTCCCGAGGAAATCAAGGACCCCGGATTTTTATATCGCCCCTCAACTATCAAGGAATAAAACTGTTTAAAATGCAACAAATAATGACATTACTAATGGTTACATTGGCTCTGCATGGCTGCAAGGATAAGGAGGATGATTTTAAGTGGCAAATCGATCAGTTTGCTGATATACGTATAATGCGTTACCGGATCCCTGGCTTTGAACAGCTATCGCCGCAGCAACGCGTGCTGATATACTACTTAAGCGAAGCTGCCAAGTGCGGTCGCGATATTATTTGGGATCAGAACTATAAGCATAATCTTGCAATCCGTTCGATAATTGAGGGAATATATTCCGGATACACAGGTGAACGAAGCGGTGAGCAGTGGGAGCAATTTATGATTTACTTGAAACGGGTGTGGTTTTCCAATGGCATTCATCACCACTACTCAAGCGATAAGATATTACCCGGTTTCAGCACCGAATACCTAACAGAACTCATAAACCTTACCCCCGATAAATTTTTTAGCAGCCTATTAGGCGGGAAAGAGCGCATAAAGGAAATTTATATACCTATTATAGTTGATCCTACTATTGCACCTAAACGGGTGAATCAGGATGCAGGTATTGACATGGTTGTTCAATCGGCTTGCAACTATTACGAAGGGGTTACTCAGATTGAGGCCGAGCGTTTTTATGCAGATATGGCTAATCCAACCGATTCAACGCCAATTTCTTATGGTCTAAATTCGAAGTTAGTTAAAGAAAATGGCAAATTGTTTGAAAAGGTATGGTGCATCGGTGGCATGTATGGTAAAGCAATAGAGCGAATTGTTTTTTTGCTTGAAAAGGCAGCAGCTCTTGCCGAAAACGAGCAGCAACAAAAAATCATTGAAAAATTGATTGAGTACTACAAAACAGGCGATTTAAGAAAGTTTGATGAGTACAATATTTTATGGGTAAACGATTTGCAATCAAGGGTCGATTTTGTAAATGGTTTTATCGAAACCTATGGCGATCCATTAGGTTACAAAGCTAGCTGGGAATCGGTGGTTAACTTCCGTGATGAGGAAGCAACTCGCCGAACTCGTATCATTAGTAATAATGCTCAGTGGTTCGAGGATCATTCACCTATTGATGATAGGTTCAAGAAAAAGGAGGTTCGGGGAGTTACGGCAAAGGTTATAACTGTTGCCCAGCTTGGGGGCGATTGCTATCCCTCAACTCCCATAGGTATAAACCTACCCAATGCCGACTGGATTAGAAAGGTTCATGGTTCCAAATCGGTTACTATGGATAATATTACCTATGCCTACGATCAGGCTGCCCTTGGCAATGGCTTTCTTGAAGAATTTGCCTGGTCCGAGGAAGAGGTGGATTTAAATAAGAGGTATGGTTATCTGGCCAGTAGCATCCATACCGATCTGCACGAGTGTCTTGGACATGGTTCCGGACAGTTGGCTGAGGGGGTTAAGGGCGATGAACTCAAGAATTACGGATCGCCACTCGAAGAAGCTCGTGCCGATTTATTTGCGCTTTACTACATTATGGATCCCAAAATGGTGGAACTAGGACTAATGCCTAGCCTTGATGTGGCTAGAGTTCAGTACTCTAATTATATACGAAATGGACTGATGACTCAGCTCACACGTGTTGAGTTGGGCAAGAACATAGAACAAGCCCATATGCGTAACCGTCAACTTATAGCAAAATGGTGTTATGAACAGGGTAGGGCAGATAACATAATTGAGCGTATGGAGCGAGAGGGTAAAACTTACTTTGTGGTTAACGATTATGAGAAGTTACGTCAACTTTTTGGCCAATTACTTAGGGAAATCCAACGCGTAAAATCAACAGGTGATTTTGAGGCAGGAAAATCTTTGGTTGAAACCTATGCCGTTAAAGTTGATTATGATTTACACAAACAGCTTCTCGAAAGGTTTGCTAAGTTAAACATTGCACCCTACGGCGGATTTGTTAATCCGCTTATTGTCCCGATTATTCAAGGTGATAGTGTAGTTGATGCCAAAGTTGAGTACCCCAGTAGCTACGTTGAGCAAATGATGGAATATTCAAAAAAATATTCATATCTGCCTTTATATAACTAGTAATTCCATGGGGGCTATTCAGTATAACGATTTTACTTGGCCATAGCTGGCATAATTTTCGTTATCCTTGAGACTTTAGACGAACTTGTAATTTCTCGAATATTCACTGATGATTTTTTTAGGAAATCGAAAGGAAAATTATCAGGGCTCTATTGAGCTATCAACTATTAAGTCGATAAAATTAATCATGGGACTTTGACGTTAAAGAGCGTTTTTAAACCTTAATGTTTAGTTTTTAGGACATTTTTTGGTTTTAGCTCCGAAATGAAAATCACCTTTGCATCACACCTAAAAGATTATTCGATACTGTGGAATCACCATTATTTCTAATTGATAGGTGTACTTACCCTCGCCGGTAGAGGTGTTAAACTTTTCGGAAAATATATTTTTGTTGTTGAACATATTGGTAATCTCAATAGCCCATTCCTGTGTGTAGCCCATTTTATTTAGTTTATATCGAATACTTAAATCGGTTTTAAAGAAATCCTTAAGTTGTAATGAGTAAGCCTGACTATCGTCATAAATTCTAGCATATTTTTGAGTAACAGGGTTATACCATGCATGCCAGGGTGTTGCTCGTTTACCCCCACTATAAACCACCTTGGCATCAATTGCCAGGAACTTTTGTGATTTTTCATTATTTGAAAGGTTAAACTCCTTGCTAATCAGTACATTAGTTATATGTTGCTGGTTAAATGCCGTGTTATGAAGGATTCCATCGCTGCCGCGATACTGAGACTCAAATATCGACATGGTTATGAGGAAGTATAGGCCCTTGGTAAGGAATCGTTCCATGGTAAGTTCAACACCCCAGTTGTTATCGGTACCAGCGCTTTTAATATAATTAGGTATTTCATTGTAGAAACTCGCTCCCTGATTTAGAATTGAGTATGAATTATTAGCAGATGCATCAACTGCAGCATCAAAAATTCGTTGGTAATATGCCTCTGCCTTAAGGCGTGTATTCGCTGTCAATAGCCAAACGTAGCTAACCACAAAGTGATGGCTACGGATAAATCCAAGATTGGCATTGGGTTGAATGTAGGTATTATCGGGTAATCGAACCCTGCCTAGAACTAAAGGAAGAGAAACAACCTGACTGTGTAACTCGTAACCAAGGCTTACTGCGCTAATGGCATTTAGTCCCCAGCGCAGGGCTATGCGAGGCTTAAGTGAGCGGTTTTGGTTTAGAGCAAAATACATATAGTCCAGTCATACGTTAAGGGAAAGGTTGTTTGTCGGTTTAATCTGCCAGTTAGCATAGGGTTGATAGAGCCATGTATTCCCTTTATCGTTTCGGATTACAAAAAATCTATCATCTAAAACCTTATATACACTATCGGCAAAATTGTAGCCCATCCTACGGACAATTGCGCCAATGCGCAATGTACTTTTTGAGTTAAACCTATGATTAACGTATAGGCTGGTAAATAGCGCATTATCAATAAAATCGTTGCGATAGAAAGGGTATTTTGATGCTAAATCCTTGGAAAGTGAGTCCAGAATGGATTCATATCTGTGGGCATGATACGAGAGCGTAAGGCGTGTATATGTTGATGGGTTTATAATGTAGAAATGATTAAAGCCGACAACTCCCAAATCGGATCCATTGGTAAGATCGAATCCCTCACCACCATAAAAATCAATGTTATCTTTAATTGTATCGCGCTTACTGTCCCACAGCTGAATATCGCTTATACCACTAAGGCCAAAAACTGATATATTGCCAACTCGGGTTTTTGGGAAGTTAAGCTTAAACGATAAATCCTGATAATAGGGAATTCCGATTGTTCCAAAATTCATCCCCAATTTTTCGAATAGGCCTAGTGTTGAATACCTGTAATTAATTAAAAACGATGAACCATTTGAACGTGAAATTGGCCCCTCGGCACCAATTTTAAAACTGTTAAACCCTACCGGGCTATTGCCACGAATAATGATATCGTTTCGGAAATCATCATCTCCTAGAACGCCTGCAAAATTCGAAGCCATTCGAGCAACATCGCCACGACTACCGGCATATCGCTGGGTTTCCTCAACCGTAAAGTTGCGGGAACTTACAAGCAATAACTTGTTAACAGGGTGATCTTGGATGGTATTGGTTTTTACTATCACCTCTGTAACGGGTATAGCCATTTCTTCAAGCTGCATGTTGAGCACCAGTTCTTTACCCGATAACAGGTTGATATTGTAAATCGCTGCATCGGCATAACCTATATAACTAACTCTTAGACTAATTCGACCAATGGGCACATTATCGAAATGAAATCTACCATGTTCATCGGTTACCGTTCCAACCTATGGGTTCGTGTTGAGAATTACCACCGATGCGCCAAAAAGCGTTGCCTTTGTGTTCTTATCCATTACAATACCTCTAACCGTCTGAGTGGTTTTTTGGGCAGAAATCTCATAGGCAATTAGCGTTAAAAAATAGATATAAAAAAGTATTTCACTTTCATAAGTTAACTTGGGTTGCTTATACTTTTTGCTCTAATTTCAAAATATGTGCCAAAAAATGAGTTTTAAATGCTTGACAATATTGGGTTTAGATTCAACCAATAAGAGCGGAAAGTACGCAACCCTGAGTGGAACATCAATGGCATCGCCCCATGCCTGCGGTGTTGTTCTACTTGGTGCTCCCAAAACCAATGGTTATGTTCTTAATGATCCAGATGGTAAACCCGATCCAATTATACACAGGTAAACTTTACAATGCATATTTTAGTAAAAAAGAGGGCGCACTTGCCCTCTTTTTTACTAATACCCTGCGGCTTGCCCATCCTTTCGCGATTCCGATGCGCCGATGTAAACGCTGTTTTGGGAATCGAACAGAATTGCCTGGTAACCACCCTACCCATCGAGGCTGAAGCCTATTCTATGGCCTTTAGCCAATAGTTTTCTTATCTCTTGGTAGTCAAAACCCGATTCAAGGTAAACGGTTCCGCCATCGGTCATTTTTTCACCGGTAGGCTCTGAACTGCCCTCGTGCATGATTCGTGGTGCATCGCCGGCCTCCTGTAAATTCATTCCAAAATCGATAAGATTTACAATGATTTGGGTATGCCCTTGGGGCTGCATGCTACCCCCCATTACGCCAAAGCTAACCCATGGCTGGCCATCTTTGGTAATAAACCCGGGGATAATGGTGTGGAATGGTCGTTTGCTGGGTGCGTAAACATTTGGATGTCCATCTTCGAAGCTAAAAAGTTCACCCCTATCCTGAAGAACAAAACCTAACCCCGTGGGGGTCATTCCAGACCCCATTCCCCGATAGTTACTCTGGATTAGTGAAACCATGTTGCCCTCCTTATCGGCTACAGTTAGGTAGATGGTATTTCCAACATTTAAATCTCCGGCATCATAGGTGCGTGCAGCACGGTTAGGATTAATAAGTTTAACCCGCTCAGCGGAATACTCCTTGGATACCAATTGATGATAGGGAATATCAACAAATGCCGGATCGGCATAGTAGCGGGCTCTATCCTCGAATGCCAGTTTTTTGGCCTCAATGAAAAGATGCATGTAATCGGCACTTCCAAATCCCATCGATTTAACGTCGAATAGCTCCATCATGTTGAGTATTTGTAGAGTGGCTATACCCTGACCGTTGCGTGGAAGCTCCCAGATATCATAACCCCTGTAGGTTGTTGAAACCGGATCCACCCATTCGGACTTATGCGAGGCCATATCGTCGTACGATAGGAAACCTCCATTGCGTTTCATGTATTCATCGATAGTACGGGCTATCGATCCCTTATAAAATTCATTGCGTCCCTTAGTGGCAATTAAATCATAGGTGTTGGCAAGGAAAGGATTCCGGAAAATTTCGCCCTTTGCAGGTGCTTTACCATTAGGCATAAACACATCTGCAAAACCCTCGAACTGTTTGATTCGCTCAGCGTTGCGCTGCCAGTAGTATGCTATGAGTTCCGATACAGGACATCCCTCCCGAGCATAACCAATGGCTGGGCTAAGAATTTGCTTCATTGAAAGTTTCCCAAGTTTTTTATGCAGCTCAAACCAGCCGTCAACACAGCCCGGCACCGATACTGGCAATGGGCCAAATGCAGGTATTCGCTTAATACCTTTTTCTCTAAAATGCTCCAAAGTGAGCGTTTTAGGGGAACGTCCGCTGGCATTGAGCCCGTAAAGTTTTCTGGTTTTAGCATCCCATACAATAGCAAACAAATCGACTCCAATACCGCTACCGGTGAGTTCAACAAGCCCAAGCATGGCATTGGCTGCTATGGCGGCGTCAACGGCTGAACCACCCTGTTTGAGTATATCAATAGCCACCTGTGTTGCCAGTGGCTGACTTGTACAAGCCATACCATTTCGGGCAATTACCTCCGAACGGGTGGCAAAATTTAGACCGGTTATCCTATCCTGTGATAGCAATATCAGTGGAAGCGCTGTAAAAAATATCAGTAGTTTTATTGCTTCCATTTTAAAATAAATAAAATGTTTTGAATTTAAATTGCATTTCTGGTTTATTACACCAGCAAATTAAGTATCAATTTAGGTTTACTTCTTTTACTCTTTTTTCCGGGTATTGCAATATGAAAAAGGTCAACCTAACAGGTTGGCCTTTATCGAATTAGTATCCAAAAATATCTTCTAAAGTAACCTTTGATACTGGTCCATAGAGCCGTTCGAGTTCTTGGAAATTCAAATCATCTTCACGACCAAGAATTATGTATGTTTTGGGTTTTCCCTTAATATGCCTTTCCTGAAATTTTTTTACATCATCTAAAGTAAAGGTAGGGATTTGAGTAAAGAGTTTTTTACGGATATCTTCGTTCCAACCCATTCGTTTAGCATTCAGATAGTTGAAGAGAAGCTGCATGTTTCGAATGTGATTGTTACGAATATCCGAAATAAGTGCTTCCTTGGCAAGGTTGAATCCGATCTGATTTAATGGCATTCCGTTAAACAGCTCGTTAAACGCGTTGAAGGCATCAACCACTTTGTCGTTTTGTGTAGCTATGAAACTCATATTTCCATAGTAATCATTGGGCCAGCGGGGAATAACATAACGGGAACGGGCGGTATAGGCTAAGCCACGCTTCTCTCGCATTTCCTGAAATACAATGGCGTTCATTCCTCCGCCAAAATACTCGTTGTACATGGTTGCAATTGGGTATATACTATCGTTATACATTTCGCATCTGGTGTAGGTTTGCAGATATGACTGCTTAGCCTCGTAATGAGCAAAGACAACTCTATCGGAAGTTGTTTCCTGAAGCATAAACTTTTTGTTTTGTGGCAATACTGCAAATTTTTTAGGTAACTTATGCTCCTTTTGTAGCAAGTTTAAAAGTTCCTTTGAATTATAGGGTCCATTATAAAGAATGGTGTGTACATAGGATGTAAGGCCTTTTATGAGGTTGGTAAGGCTTTCTGCTTTTAGGTTACTTAGTTCATTCTCACTGAGGATAAATTTTTGAGGGCTGTTTTCACCATATGTTGCATAGCTGACTAGTGCATTGAATATTGCCGATTGGTTTTTTTTAGCATCGTTACGAGCCTTTAGCTGATTGGCAACATAGGCTTTGAGTTTGGTCTCGTCGGGTTGGCAATCGGTTAGGATGGTTTCCATTAAGGCCAAAGCCTTAGGTGCATTTTCACTTAAACCAGATAAGCTGATGCTTAAATCCTCATCGTTGACCGAGATGCTAAAGGTGCAGGCCAGACGGTAAAATTCCTGGCTAATTTGCTCGGCGCTCATTTTTGAAGTACCAACAAATTGAATATAATCGGCAGCATGCTTCCATGCTGGATTGTTTAAAGCACCAAATGGATAGTAGTAAATAAGCTGAAAAGTTCCAGACTCATTATTTTGATTGTACAGAACCTCTACCTTTTTATTAAGGCTTAAGCGGGTAATATCCTTATTATAATCAATGAATACGGGATCAACAGGAGCTACCTTGGTTTTCTTTACCTTCTTTAAAAACACCGATTCTGCATCACGATTAATATGTATGGGGGTAATGGGCGGTTTAGTTACTTTGGCAACATTATAGGGTTTCCCCTGGCGCTTGTAAACCACTACATAGTTATCGGCAAGGCGCTCATTGGCAAATTGTACAACCTGTTCCTTCGAGATTTTTTGCAGTTTTTCTATGCTGTTTACTATATCGCTCCAGTCCTGGCCGTTCAGGAAGGCGTTCATCATCAGGCGGGCTCTTACTCCGGCAGTTTCGAGTGTGCGCATTCTGCCCAACTTATAGTTGTTTATGGCTGCTTCGAGCATCCAATCCGGAAACTCTCCCTTCTTAAGTAGATTAATTTGTTGCAGCAACAAGTTTTTAACCTCTTCAAGCGATTGCCCTTTTTTGTTTCGACCCGAAAGTTGCAAGAGTGAATAGTCGTTCATCAATCTTGCTCCAGCATAAGCACCCAGCACTAATTGTTTTTTATTTAAGTTAAGGTCGATTAAACCAGCTTTCCCATTGTAGAGAATTGAACTTATAAGGGTAAGTAAATCGGCATCGGATGAGGTTACCCCTGCAAATCGATAACCAATAACAACATTTTCAGCTTCAAGACCTACTACTTCATATGATTTAGGTTGATTTATTGGCTTCTCGGGTGCAAAAGTGAGTTTCGGAATCGTCTTTGGCTTCAATGCCCTAAAATGTTTGTCAATTATTTTTATGGCCTCATCGGGATTAAAATCACCTGCCAAGATTACAGCCATGTTGTTGGGGACATAGTATTTATCAAAAAACTCGCGTATATTTTTCATTGACGGGTTTTTTAGATGCTCAGTCTTACCAAGTGTGGTTTGTTGGCCGTAGGGATGGTTTGGGAAAAGTCCATTGAGAAGGGTTTCGCTAACTTTTCGCCCATCGTTGGTGAGCGACATATTTTTTTCCTCATAAACTGTTTCCAGTTCGGTGTGGAATAACCGCAGAACAGGATGGCTAAAGCGGTTGGCTTGAATCATGGCCCAATTCTCAAGCTGGTTGCTGGGAATATTTTCTATGTATATGGTGTAATCGTTCGAAGTTGCTGCGTTGGTGCCAGTTGAACCGATGGCAGTCATCAGCTTATCGTATTCATTGGGTATAGCTAATTTTGAAGCTTCAAACGAAATGCTATCGATTTGATGGTAAATGGCCGCACGTTTCAGTGAATCGGTTTCGTTTCGGTACACCTCAAAAAGTGTCTCAATTTTATCAATCAGCTCTTTTTCTTTATCCCAGTTCAATGTACCAAAATCAGGAGTGCCTTTAAACATCATATGTTCAAAATAGTGGGCTAAACCCGTTGTTTCCTTGGGGTCGTTTTTGCTGCCCACTCTAACTGCTACAAAGGTTTGAATTCGCGGCTCATCTTTGGTAACCGACATGTAAACCTTTAGCCCGTTATCGAGTGTGTAAATACGTGTACCCATTGGATCATTGGGTACAGTTTCAAACCTGTATTGCTGTGCGAATCCCTGATAACTCAACATAATGAGGGATATCAGCAAAATTTGAATTTTCTTAATATGCTGTTCCATATTTATTTGATTAAGGTTTGTATTATGACCGTCGTAAAAAATTATGGTTTAATTCAATATTATTTAAACCGGGTAATTGCAATTTTATCAAAAAAGATATATGTTTATCCAAAAAAAATATTTCCATGAAACGCAAATTAAAGATTAGGCAAAAAATACTGCTTTACATCTTAAGTGTTGCTGTCCTTTTGTATATTGTATCGGTGGGCTACATTCTGTGGCAATCTCGAAACAGCACATATAGCAATGCCATAGAAAAAACTCAACTAACAGCCAGAGTAGCAGCAAAAGAGGTGGGAGCTATTTTTGAAAAAGAACTTGCCATTGTACGTACCCTTTCGCAGGCATTTTCGATTTATCAAACTATGCCCCATGAGCAATGGAAAAAGTTGTTTTTGAACATGTACATCCCTGTGCTTAAGGAGAATCCCGATATTTACTCAATTTGGGATAGCTGGGAGTACAAATCGTTTGTGCCGGGTCATGATAAAGATTATGGTCGATTTGTAATTACAACATGGCGCGAAGGAAATGAAATTAAATGGCTTTACGATGAGCGTAGTATGAGTGGAGACCCACCAATTTATGGAAAATATAAGAAGCTGGGTCAGGAGGCCATATGGGAGCCCTATGTTGACCAGGTCACCAAAGGGAAGTCTGATGTTAAACTGATGATAACCTACGATTCGCCGATATTTATTAACGGTTCGTTTTCAGGAATTATAGCCAGCGATGTAAGCCTCGAAAGCCTACAGGAAATGATTGGCAAGATTAAACCAGTTAAGGGGAGCTATGCATATTTAGTATCTAATGAGGGGATTATTGCTGCGCATCCGTCAAAAGATTTTTTAAATAAAAAAGTGGAAGAGGCACTAAAAAATGATAACCAGAAAGAACAAATAGTTGAAAGAGTTGCAAAAGGAGAGGAGTTTTACTATATAAAAACCGACGAGGCAGGGAAACAACATCTTATTTGTCATTCACCTATTTTTGCCGGTAAAGTTAAAACCCCATGGTCATTAGCACTCTCTGCACCTCTTGATGTAATTACTGCTGGGGCAAAAAAAACACTTTATGTATCGCTTCTGGTTAGCCTTGTAGGCTTACTCCTCATGGTGCTTGTACTCCTGTATGTTTCCAATAATTTAACAAAGCCCATAATGCACATTACCAATATTTTAAAGCGAATGGCAAAGGGCGAAATTTTCGAAGAACTTAAAGTAGAATTAAATACAGGCGATGAAATTGAAGAAATGGCCTTGGCGCTGAACACAACCATCGATGGCATTGGACATAAAACATCTTTTGCCAACGAGATTGGTAAGGGAAACTACGCTTCTTACCTTGAATTGTTAAGCGATAAGGATGTATTGGGTAAATCGCTTATTCACATGCGCGATAGCCTCAAAAAAGCCGCAGAGGAAGAGGAGAAACGAAAGGTTGAAGACCAAAAACGTTCCTGGGCCAACGAGGGCTATGCCAAGTTTGGAGAAATACTCAGGCAGAATAATAACGATTTACAAATACTTTGCGATAGCGTAATTGCTGCTTTGGTTAAATATGTGGGAACCAATCAGGGGGGCATATTCCTATGGAATGATGATGATAAAGCTAATCAATACTTTGAACTTGTATCGGCTTATGCTTGGGACAGAAAGAAATACTTGACCAAACAGATTGAAAAGGGTGAAGGTTTGGTTGGCGCATGCGCCATGGAAAAGGAAACCATATTTATGACCGACGTTCCTGACGATTACGTTAACATCACCTCGGGTTTAGGCGATGCCAATCCCCGTTGCGTAATTCTGGTTCCCCTTAAGCACGAGGATAATGTTTTAGGTGTACTTGAGATGGCTTCGTTTAAGGTTCTTGAAAAATTTGAAATTGAGTTCATCGAAAAGATTGCCGAAAGTATTGCATCCACCATTCTATCGGTAAAGATTAATGCTCGAACCAAGATGCTATTGGAGCAATCGCAAATGCAAGCCGAAGAGATGAAGGCCCAGGAGGAAGAGATGCGTCAGAACATGGAGGAACTTCAGGCAACACAGGAAGAGGTTGAGCGTAAATCGGCCGAAATTGAGGGGTTCATTAATTCGATACATAGCTCGGCGTATGTTTTAGAGTACGATTTAAACGGAAATATTATTAGCGTGAATGATGCTTTTATCCAGTTTGTTGGCGTTCCCCGGGAGCAAATAATTGGATCGCATCATGCCGATAATTTGGAATTAACTGAGGAGATGAAGAAAGAGTACGGCTCATTCTGGGATAACCTTAAGGCAGGAATCAGCAAGAAGGTTCGTTCCACTATTAACTGGAAAGGGAAACAGTCCCATTTGCTGGAAACCTATATCCCTATTAAGGATAGCGATGGCAGGGTTTATAAAATTATGAAACTGGCATTCGAAGATACTGAATTTAAGTAGAAGTAAAAAAAGCGGCAAAAGAAGCCGCTTTTTTTATAGGCCAATCAAACTTTTAATAGGGTCAGTGCCTCCAAACATCAATTCTTCTGGATTTTCAATCATTCGTTTAATATCCATTAGAAAAGCGGCAGAATCTTTGCCATCAATAATCCGATGATCGTACGATAGAGCTACGTACAATATGGGACGGATTTCAACTTTGCCGTTAACGGCAACAGGCCTATCAATAATATTGTGCATCCCCAGAATGGCCGATTGCGGGTAATTCAGTATTGGGGTTGACAGCATTGAACCAAAGATTCCACCGTTGGTTATGGTAAAAGTACCACCACTTAGCTCATTCAGCGTGATTTTCCCTTCTCGGGCTTTCTTGGCCAATTGCAGGATTTCATTCTCTATATCGGCAAAACCCATTTTTTGAGCATTTCTCAGAACTGGGACCATTAGCCCTTTAGTGGTTTGCACTGCAACCCCTATATCTATGTAGTTAGGGATAACTATCTCCTCTCCATCAATCATAGAGTTGGTCATGGGGTGGAGTTTAAGTGCCTCAACAGCCGCCCTTACAAAAAACGACATAAGCCCAAGCCTTACACCGTACTTATCCTGAAACTCCTTTTGGTACTTACTCCTAATTTCCTGAACCCTGCTCATATCCACCTCGTTAAAAGTGGTGAGCATGGCAGTAGTATTTTTTGCTGTTACCAAGCGTTCGCTAACCTTTTTGCGAAGCTGCGACATGCGTTTTCGTTCCTCGGTTCTTTCGCCAGCAATTAACTTTTCTGATTGAAAATTAGCAGAACCAGAACTTGAATCCATTACCAACTGAACATCAGCAGCAGTAATCTTTCTCAAACCATTTAATATATCATCAACATTCAGGTTGTGTTCCTTCATCAGCTCCCGGGCCAAAGGGGTAACCTTTATGCCATGCGTTGTATTATTGCTGGCCTTTAAGGGTTCTAATTTATCTGTTTCAGTTTTTTTATTACTTATAGCCACAGTTACAACTTCTGCGGCAGAGCTTTTTTCTACATCCTTTCTCTGTGGTGATGATGAATCCAAAATTGATGTATCGATTGAGCAACAAACGGCGCTAACTTTAACCATGGTGCTCTCGTTTACCAATAGCTTAATTTTACCGCTAACTGGCGCTATAATGGGTAGGGTTGCTTTTTCCGATTCAACTTCAGCAATTTCTTGGTCTTTTTGAACCATATCGCCATCGCTAACAAGCCATTGGGTTAGCTCAACCTCGGTTATAGATTCGCCCGGCGATGGAATATTTACATCTATCTGCATGAATATTAATATTTTTATGTTGGTTATTTTTCTTTGAGGTACTCATACTGGTTACGCCTATCGAACCTTTTGGTTCCCTCCTCGCACTGCAGCCCGCAGTACTTATTCTTAAGTTCACAGGTGCACGGACGAAATACCCTGGTTACTATTTCTGTTTGCTCAAGAGCATGAATTTTGCTCAACCCAACAGCAGGGCTTCCACTTGGTGCACGCGAAACCACCTCAAGGGGAACTCCTTTTATCCTATCCTTAATAAAATTCCATGCACCCATATTTTGGGGTTCCTCCTGAACCCAAAGCCACTTGCGAGCGTTGGGGTATCTATCTAAAACCTTTTGGACTTGTTTTGCAGGGAAAGGGTATAGCTGCTCCATCCGAACCAGAGCAATATCATTGACATCCAGTTCTTCCTTGCGCTGCAGCAAATCGTAGTATATTTTTCCTGTGCAGAATACCACTCTCGAAACAGTTGGTTCATCAACATTGCTATCATCAATCACTTCCTGAAATCGTCCGTTTTCAAGTTCCCCAATAGTAGAAACGTTTTTGGGATGGCGGAGAATACTTTTAGGCGTAAACACTACCAGGGGTGTTCTGAAATTGCGTTTGAGTTGCCTGCGCAGCAGATGGAAGAAATTGGCTGGCGTGGTGGGATAAGCTATCTGCATGTTATTTCTTGCAGCAAGTGTGAGGAACCGCTCAATTCGGGCGCTGGAATGTTCGGGTCCTTGTCCCTCGAATCCGTGGGGCAAAAGCATCACCAGCCCCGATTGTAAACCCCATTTGTCTTCAGCAGAGCTAATGTATTGGTCAATAATTACCTGTGCCACATTATGGAAATCGCCAAACTGGGCTTCCCATATGGATAACCCTTCGGGTAGAGCAACAGAATAGCCGTATTCAAACCCTAAAACACCATACTCGGAAAGCAAACTGTTGTAAACAGTAAATTTAGCTTTGGCCTTAGGCAAATGATCCAACGGGTAGTACTTTGCCTCGCTATCCTCGATGGCATAAACCGAATGGCGATGCGAAAAGGTACCACGTTCCGAGTCCTGACCACTCAAGCGCACCGGGTGTCCTTCGGCAACTAGTGTTCCATAAGCTAAAAGTTCGGCCATGGCCCAATCGACCCTATCTTGCTTGTAAGTTTCTCGCCTATCCTCAATTATTTTGACCAACTTTTTGAAAAGGCTTATATTGCTGGGTTGCTCAGTTAGCACATTTGCAACGGCATTTAGAATTTTTATTGATACACTAGTTTCAGGGGATTCATCAAAATCTGCATTGTTTGAGTATCGATACCCCTTCCATTTTTCAGGAATAAAACGTCCGATTTTTATTTTGGGATTGATTTGTGCGTAGGCGTAGCGTTCTTCCAACAGGCTATCGTATTTCTTTCTCATGGCTACAGCCTCATTGGCTGTAATGGTACCGGCCTCAATTAGTTTATTTGAATAGATATCTCTTACATTGGGATGCTGGGCTATTAAATTGTGTAGTAGGGGCTGTGTAAAACGGGGTTCATCGCCTTCGTTATGGCCATACTTGCGGTAGCCTAGCAGGTCGATAAAAACATCACGATGAAAGGTTTGACGGAATTCCACTGCCAGCCTGATTACGTGAAGCAGTGCCTCGGGATCATCGGCATTCACATGGAATACCGGCGAAAGCGTAACTTTAGCTACATCGGTGGAATAGGTGCTGCTTCGGGCATCGATGTAATTAGTGGTAAATCCAACTTGATTATTCAGCACAATGTGAATGGTCCCACCTGTACCATATCCCTTTAACCTCGACATCTGAATGGTTTCGTAAACCACGCCCTGCGCGGCAACTGCGGCATCACCATGAATAATAATTGGTATTAGTTTATCAACATCACCACTATATTCATCGTCGATACGGGCTCGTGCTATACCCTGGGCAACCGGGCCTACAGTTTCGAGGTGCGATGGATTAGGAACCAAATGTATCCGGACCAACTGGCCGCTATCGGTATTTATGGTGTTGCTGTATCCAAGGTGGTATTTAACATCGCCAAGTGTTGATTCATCATCGTAGGCCTCACCAATAAACTCAGCAAATATTTCGTCGTAGGGTTTGCGCATAATATTGCTAATAACATTTAGCCGCCCCCTGTGCGCCATACCTATTACAAATTCCTTTACGCCTTTCTTAGCACCGTGTTCAATGGTTTCGTTAAGGGCAGGGATAAGTGTCTCGAGGCCCTCAAGCGAGAATCGCTTTTGACCTACAAACTTTCGATGAATGAGCTGCTCAAAACCTACTGCAGCAGTAAGGTGGTATAATATATGTTTTTGCTGGTTGGTTGAAAAATCAGTTTTATTTAATGTTTGCTCAATTTTGCTCTGAATCCATTCAACCATTTGGGGCTCACGTAGATACATATACTCAACGCCTATACTACGACAGTATATCTGATTAAGGCGCTCAATAATTTCAGCCAGTGTTCCATTGCGAAGACCAATTAGCTCTCCAGCCCTAAAGGTTTGATTTATCTGATTTTCCGATAGTTCAAAATTTTCCATATCTAGCGTGGGGGTGTGTTTTCGGCGAGCCCTAACTGGATTGGTTTTAGTAAACAGATGCCCTCGTAATCGGTAGGCCTCTATAAGTTTCATAACCTTAGGCTCAGAATCAGCAATGCAATTGGCAGAATTATACGAGTCTGAGAGTGCAAGTTCGAACCCCATAAAAAACTTTCGCCAACCCTCATCAACTGAACTGGAATCGTTTTTCCATGAATGGTATAGTGCGTCAATTGCCTTTGGGTCGAGATTCCCTAATGGATTTTCCATAAATTTTTTTGTTTTACTATGTAACAGCGAATGTTTTTTTATGTTCAAAGAAAACTAAAGTATTATAAGATAGTTATTATCCCTGAAACCCAAACAGTTTCTTTTGCTTAATAGTTCTTACAACATACTGGGGCACCATTTCTTCCCAACGGCTGTCATTGGATTGTATCAATTCAAGTACATCATTAGTTTTGATATTAAGCCATTCCTTTTTAACTCCGCTAAGGCTCACTATCAAATCGTTATCTTTTAAATACCTGTATAAATTCATCACATCCTCGGGAAGAATTAAATCAGTTATTGTCATTATTTTCCCTGTTTTTCGGTCAAGTGCAGGATAAATATAAAACTTTGTTCGGGCGGGTAACATCTTACCAACGGCCTCAAGGAGCCCTCCAGGTAAATCGGTATAGTACGATTTATCGAGCACCCGCACAAAAGTTGGTATACCCATTACAATTCTTAAATTTTTGTGTTTGAATCGTCCAAAATACTCAACCAAGCGGTAGAACTCCCTGAAATTTGATATCAATACATTTTGCCCCATACCATTAAGCAGATCAACACGGTTGAGAAAATCGCGCTCGTTGAGTTCACCCTCTTCCAACAGGTTATTAAGTGTGATTTCGCATATTTGCAGGGTGTTCTCAGGTTTAAATAGAGCATTCTTTTTAAATTGGGCATATGAGGTTTTAAGGATATCGAAACCCACATAGGTAATTGGACGGAATCGACCACGTAGAACAATAGCGTTTTTTTTGTACAACATATCGTCGGGTTCCTGAACATTGCCATAACGATCGAAAAAAATAGCAGGTGTCATTCCGTTTTTGACCAACTGAACGCCAAGCAAACGGTTATCTACGTAACTTAAATCAGGTCCCGTCATCTGGGCCATGGTAATTTCCACCCTATCGGTAGAGAGGTTGTCCATTAACGATTGTAGAAAAATCATGGGGCTATTATAGTGGTAGAAACAGGCATATATCAGGTTTATTCCAAGCATTCCAAGGGTGTATTGCTGGAGCACTCCATCGTTTTCGTTAAGTCTTACGTGTATTACCACCTCATTGGGTTCGCCGGGTCGGGTTAGTTCAAACCTAACACCTAGCCAGCCATGACCCTGATTGTCCTTGCGAAAGTTAAGTGTTTCGACAGTGTTGGCAAAAGCAAAAAAACGCTTACCATTGGTGCGGTTGTTACCCAAAAGTTGAATGAGTTCATCAAATTCGGTGCTGAGCATTTGCCTTAGGCGCTTTAGGCAAACATACCTACCGCTATCGCCATGACTGTAAAGGTGATCGCTAAATACCTTATCGTAAGCCGATATGGTTTTGGCAATAGTACCCGATGCACCCCCTGCCTGAAAAAAGGCTCGTGCCACCTCCTGACCACCCCCAATCTCTGCAATGGTGCCGTAAAAACTTGTGTCAAGATTAATGACAAGCGCTTTACGTTTGGTGCTAAGTATTTCGCGCTCCATGAGATCAATTTCTTATAAAAATACGAAAAATGATAAAAATGTTCATTAAGTTTCGCAATGACCCTATAATATTCCGAATGGTATAATGACAACTGATAAGAGAAACAAAATTTTGCTAATGATATCCTGACCGGGATGCCTGAAAAGTGTTTCTATCCTGAGCGCAGCTGGTAATACCTAATGTTACATTGCTTTTTTTCGAATATCTTATGCCAAACACTATACTTAAAAGTATTCAAAAATTTGTATTTTTACCTAATATTTATCTTATAATTCAAGATTAACTGGTAATTACCGGTTTATGGATAGATTAAAAGAAATTACCTCTCGAATAGCACTTTATATTGTTGATAACAGTATAAAATGGTCAAATGCTTTGGCTTCGGGTATTGATTTGGATGAATCAGTAGTTACTAAAAGTTTTTTCACTGGTGAAGAGTTTATTGAATACGTTAGAAAAACACGTTTTCGGCATAGGGTTACCCACGTAGCTCTTATTGGTTACACTTTTTACGACGAAAAGAACTATAACCTTATGAATGGTATTGAAGTTCTTGAGTCGCTTAAAAAAATAAAACCTTATATTGAAGTAATAATGCTTGCAAGCGATGGTGAGCAGGAATACGGAGGATACGTAAAAAAAATGGGAGCGATAACTTTTATTAATAAGGATGACAATGCGCTATTAAAAATTAATAACTACCTTAGAATTCTCAACAGCCGAAAGCGTTTAGCTCTCTATAAAAAGGATTTTAAAATGGGCATATACCTTTGGGTTGCCTCAATTGCTGCACTTATTTTATGGTTTATTGTTTCATAAATTGATTCTCCTGTCAAAATTGCACAAAACTTGCCGAAATGACATAACCAATTCCTTTGTTTTTTGTTTGGTAAGTGATTGAATATTAATGTTAAACAAATCATTATTTAATCAATTGGCAGCAATGCCCGTTATGGCACTTTTATTGAATAGTAAACTATGATTAATATGAATGTTAAACTAAAAGTATAGTGCCATGCAAACAGGAAAGATTGCTGTAACCACTGAGAACATTTTTCCGATAATCAAAAAATTTCTCTATTCCGATCATGAGATTTTTCTGCGCGAGCTCATATCTAATGCCGTAGATGCCACTTTAAAACTTAAAACCTTGGCCTCGGTTGGCGATTTCAAGGAAGAACTTGGCGATTTAACCATTAAGGTAAAAGTTGATAAAAAAGCTGGAACGCTTACCATATCCGATAGCGGCGTGGGTATGACTGCCGATGAAATTGAACGCTACATCAACCAAATAGCTTTTTCGGGTGCCGAAGAGTTTCTCGCAAAGTATAAAACCCAGGCCAATGGTATAATAGGCCATTTTGGACTTGGCTTCTACTCATCTTTTATGGTGAGCGATAGGGTTGAAATTGTAACCCATTCATGGCAGGAAGGCGCCAAAGCTGTGCGCTGGAGCTGTGATGGTACCCCAGAGTATAAAATTGAGGATACTGAACGGGAAGCTCGCGGAACCGATATCATACTTCACATTAGTGACGACTCCAATGAGTTCCTCGAAGAACACAAAATAGAAGAGCTGCTTAGCAAGTACTGCCGCTTTCTTCCCATTCCCATTGTTTTTGGGACCGAAAAGGAGTGGAAGGACGGTAAAGAGGTTGAAACAGGCAAGGATAGAATAATTAACGATACCAATCCCCTCTGGACCCGTAAACCCAACGATTTAAAAGAGGAGGATTACCTTAAATTCTACCGCGATTTGTATCCCGGTCAGGAAGAGCCCCTTTTCAATATTCATCTAAACGTGGATTTCCCTTTTAATCTTACCGGTATTCTTTACTTCCCACGTATTAAAACCAATTTTGATATTCAAAAAAATAAGATTCAGCTCTACTGCAATCAAGTTTATGTTACCGATTCAGTTGAGGGAATCGTGCCAGAGTTCCTGACCCTTTTACATGGGGTAATTGATTCACCCGATATACCATTAAATGTATCGCGAAGCTATCTCCAAAGCGACTCCAACGTAAAAAAAATATCGTCGCATATAACTAAAAAAGTAGCCGACAGGCTTCAGGAAATCTTTAAAAACGATCGTGACCAGTTCGAAAAAAAGTGGGACGACCTGAAGCTGTTTATCACCTACGGCATGATTTCCGATGAAAAGTTCTATGAGAGAGCTGAAAAGTTTGCACTTCTTAAAAATGTCGATGGCAAATACTTCACCTTTGAAGAGTACCAAACCTTGGTTAAGGATAACCAAACCGATAAGAATAAAACATTGGTGTACCTTTATGCCAGCGACAAGGAGGCACAGCATAGCTACATAGAGGAAGCTAAGAGCAAGGGATACGATGTGCTATTAATGGATGGCCAGCTCGATCCACATTTTATCAACTCGTTGGAGGGTAAGTTGAAGGAAACCCGCTTTGCTCGTGTCGATTCAGATGTTATTGATAAGTTAATAGTTAAGGATGATCGAAAAGAGGTTACCCTATCGGTTGAGGAGCAGGCCGATTTGAGAGCAATTTTTGAAGGAGCTCTACCGCCTGCCGATCACTACTGGGTTTCGTTCGAGGAATTAAGCGAGAATGCAAATCCTGTTGTGATTACCCAATCAGAGTTCATGCGCCGTATGAAGGATATGGCTGCCATGAGTCCTACATCAAACTTCTACGGTAGCATGCCCGATAGTCGAAACCTTGTGGTTAACGTTTCACACCCATTGGTTAAGACCATTATCGATGGCAAGAATAAAGAACTTAGCAATAAGCTAAATGAGTTGGATGAAAGCATTAAGCCTATTAAGACTCGTGTTGATGAACTGGAGAAGGCACAAAAGGGTAAAGAGGATGAGGAAATACCTCAAATCGATAGGGATGCCCTTGCAGAAGCCGAAAAACAACTCGATTCTCTCGAAGAGGAACGTACCCTAATTTTAAAGGGTTTTGGAAAGGACTTTAAGTTGGTTAAACAATTGATCGACTTGGCACTTTTGGCAAACAATATGCTTAAGGGCGAAGACCTAAGCCGATTTGTAAAACGCAGCTTGGAACTAATTAAAGTTGATTAATATTATTTAGCCTTAGTTTTTAGCCCCGCTTGCTGCGGGGCTTTTTTATTATAAATAATTAGTAATTACGTGTATTTTTTTAATCCAGATTAAACATTAGGAATGTAATGAACTAATAATTAGTTTGTTGGTCGCTCAATGGGTATCTGGGTTAATCCCGACAAATCATTGATTTAGTTGGACTTTAGGTAAAATCGAATTAGTTAATGCATAATTTAGGTTTGAAGGAAATACAGTTTTTAAATATTTTTTTAAAAAATTTGAAGCATACAATAGGTGTTGTCAAATTTATAATCACATGCCTCTTCATGTTTCTTTCCTTTTCAATAAACTTATAATCGCTTTTTTTAATACTTTTGCAAAAAAAATGAGGAATGGTTAATTATGGGGGTTTAAGCAAGGAATTTTCTAGTTTTGAGACCTCAAGGGTTGTAATTATGCCTGTGCCCTACGATGGTACTAGTACATGGATAAAAGGTGCCGATAAGGGACCCAAGGCCCTGCTCGATGCATCTGCCAACATGGAACTTTACGATATTGAAACCGACTCTGAGGTGTATAAAATTGGCATCTATACCGATGCCCCCATTACCGAAGATAAAACACCTGATAGGATGGTGGAGGCAGTGAAAGCTAGAACTCTTTTCCTGATTGACCATGGTAAGTTCCCTGTTATTATTGGGGGCGAACATAGTGTAAGTATTGGAACCATTCAGGCACACGCACAAAAGTACATCAACCTTACAATTCTCCAAGTTGATGCACATGCCGATTTGCGCGATAGCTATGAAGGCAGTAAATACAATCATGCCTGTGTTATGGCTCGAGCAAAGGAACTTTGTCCGATTGTACAGGTTGGAATACGAAGCATGGATGTAGGTGAAAAAAACAATCTCGAACCCGATAAAGTTTATTGGGCTCATAATATTATTAATAGTGAGGAATGGATGGATCGGGCCATTGATCAGCTAACCGAGAATGTTTATCTTACAATTGACCTCGATGGATTTGACCCATCTATATTACCAAGCACCGGAACTCCCGAACCCGGCGGATTAATGTGGTACCCAACCCTGAATTTTTTGAGAAAGGTGATAGAAAAACGTAATTTAGTTGGTTTTGACATTGTTGAATTGTGCCCTAATACAAACGATAAGGCATCGGATTTTTTAGCCGCCAAACTTTTGTACAAACTTTTAACCTATAAGTTTTTAGTTGAAGTAAAATAAGTTTTTATTAATAACCCAACCTAAACCTTGAATTGTATTATGAATCGTTGTAAATGTATTAAAGTACCTCAAACGCAGAATGGACCGAGTATGTTTAAACTTAATGCTTATTACGAATTCGATTACATTCCACCTATCAAGGATAATGCACCGTATTATAGGGTTTTTAGTCTTGATGAAAATTTAAGTGAAAATTTTAGCATTAAGATGTTTAATGAACACTTCAAGAAATACTAAAAAACGGCTCAAATTTTTGAGCCGTTTTTCATTCAATGGGGAATATACATCTATTTTTTCAATATTTTCTTCATCACTGTATCTTTATCAATTTTTTTAGTGCAGAAGAACCAATCGTAGCACCGAACATCTTTCTCTTTTCCTTCCATTCTATCCTTGGCAGTTCCGCAAGAACCAGCAGGTGGTACAATTACATCATCGCCCGGCTGCCAATCTGCAGGTGTTGCAATACCAAACTCATCAGCGGTTTGCAGAGCAATTAGTACTCGGTACAGCTCCTCAAAGTTTCGTCCAAGGCTTAAAGGATAGTAAATAATAGTTCGGATAACTCCCTTGGGATCAATGAAAAATACAGCACGAACGGCTTTAGTGCTACTTTCGCCGGGTTGTATCATTCCATACTTTTTAGCCACCTCCATGGTGATATCTTCAATGAGAGGGAAATTAACCTCAACATTTTTCATTCCTTTGTACTCAATTTTTTCTTTGATGGTACGAAGCCATGCAATATGACTATACAAACCATCAACCGATAAACCTACAAGCTTACAGTTAGCCTCATTGAACTTTTGTTCCATTGAAGCAAATGTCATAAACTCAGAGGTACAAACCGGTGTAAAATCGGCAGGGTGGCTAAACAGAATTACCCAACTTCCCTTGTAATTGTTAGGAAAGTTGATTTCACCTTGAGTGGTCATAGCTTTAAACTCAGGTGCCTTGTCGCCAATTCTTGGCATTGCAATTACTTGATTTTCTTCCATTTTTTTGAAATTTAGGAGTTAAACATATTTGGTTACACTTTGAATTTTCTCAGTTCCTCTTTCATGCGATTGATATCTGTTATCCAATCCTCGATATCATTCTCATGTTCAATTTCTTCGGTAAGTATTTGAGTTGCCATTTGATGGGTCATGTGGTCTTTGCCACTGGTAAATGTGGCAATCTCATTGTACCTGCGTATGGCGCAACGTTCACCATTTAGGTTTTGTTCAAGAATGGTCTCAATGTAAGGGTCAACTGGCGCATCGTAGCTGCAACCGGCATGCTTAAACCATTCGTTAGGATGTAGCAGTGGTGTTCCCCCCAATTGAATAATACGATCGGCAACCATGATGGCATGGTTCAGTTCCTGGTTGGCATGGAGCAATAGTTCTGGCTCAATTTCGCTGCGCATGGGGCCTTCCATAACTTTTGCACCAATCCAGTACTGGTAGTATGCCAGCCATTCCTCGGCAAGTGCAGCATTTAGCATCTCAAGCAGCTTTTCTATATCAACCGATGCTATTCTGATTCCTTCTTTTCCCATAATCTATTCGTTTTGGTTTGTTTTAACATTTTGTTCATTGGTATAATTTCCTACAATTTGCAGGTTAAAGTCTTTAATCTGAAAGTTGGGTATTTTTTTATATTTAAAATAGCTACTTATAAGCTCATCAAGCTCAGGGTCAAAGTAATTCTCAATGCTATTGCAGCTCTCGCAGTAAATATGATGATGCCTTTCCATTTCTACATCATATCGCACATAATCGCTATCAGTTTTAATCTTTTTAATAATTCCATACTCACAAAAAGTTTCAAGTATATTGTATATAGTTCCAATTGCAATGTTCGGATGCCTAAGGTGAAGCTGTTGTCGAACCTGTTCTGCTGAGGGATGATTCCTTATCTCATGTAAAACCTCAAGTACGGCAACTCTTTGGGGCGTTACTTTAAGACCTTTGTCGGTAAGCATTTTTATCAGATAATTATAATCCATCTTATAAAAGAAATATTCTTATTTAGGATAACATAAAGTTACAAAAAAAGTTCAAAATAATCAATATTTTTTTGGGGAAATAATAATTATTCCCGATAATCTGCCGATTACCGGGTTACATTTCGTTATCAAAATAAAGTTTATAATAGTTTAACCCTGTATCGCTGTCAAATCCACGTTCAACACGTTCCCGTCCGCCATGGATATAAATATGAAAATTTTTATCAAGCTTAATTACACTCTTAAAATACTTTTGCGATTGGCGGGTGGCATCAGTGGAAATTTTAAATGAGTCGGGAATGTCGCACCCAATAGCCTCTTCATATTTTTGCTTATATTTTCTGAACGATTCAGCAATCTGAGGTTCCTCAAGGACCACCTCTTCAAACTCCTTCAAATCAAACACCTCATTAGCCTTAAAAAAGTCGCGGGTTTTGCAGAGGATATCAGCCTGGTCAACCTTTGCAAAATTATTATTAGTATTCACCACCTCCTCTACAAATTCACGACAGAGGTTGATAGTCTGTTTGGTCTGATAAAAATCGTCGTTGCGCAGCTTAGCTCTTAAAAAGTTTTCGACCCAGTATTTGGCCTCATCGTGGTTGGTATTATCAATAATGGACAGCTTAAATCCCATCTCCTTTTCGGTATTGAATACCAAGCAAGCTTTATCGAGTTTGCGAGGGGTTGTTCCAAACTGGCAGGAAACCCTTAAACCTGTGGGTTCTTGAATAACTTGAAGAAACTTTTCCTTGCTTTCCGATTTAAAAATGCCAATCCCATCAACAAGTTCACCTTCAACCACCATGTTGTTAAAAGATAAAATATACAGTTCCCCACTCTTTATTTTTGGGTGTACCGAAACATGTTTTAGGTGCAAAGCAACCTTTTTTGAGAAATCTATAAAATTCACATTGCCTTCAAAAAAATTGCAACAATAGCTATAGATTTCATTCAGAGCAATATTTGAGGAATGCTCAAAGGAATAAAATCCATGGCTTCTGAAGTTTCTTAAAAAATAATCCTTTAGGACATCATTTAAAAGATTATCGGAAATATCAACACTTTTATCCGATAAAATAGCGGGTTGTTCTGCCATTCCAACAGAATGAACAACAACTTCGGATAGCTCGGCGTTACTAGGGTCAAACATTTTTTTAACGAGTGTATTTTATCCAACGAAATTAGCTAATAGATGTAATATACCCAAAAAGTAGGAATACCCACGGAATATTAGTGGAAAGAAGTTTCGATGTTTTAGTTGGCATGTTAGAATCATGTCGCCTTAAAAATATTCAAGATATTCATTTTTTAAGAAAAGATTACAACCTTTGCAGGGTAAGAATTTAAAAAAATCATTTTAAAGCACATATCCAATGCATAACGAGAAATTAGGATTTAACAGCCTTCTCATACATGGAGGCATGGAGCCAGATCCCCTGGGGAGCGCAACGGTACCCATTTACCAAACATCAACATTTGCATTTGAAAATGCAGATGAGGGGGCAAAGTGTTTTGCTGGTGAAAGCGATGGTTACATCTACACCCGAATTGGTAATCCCACCATTTCAACGCTTGAGCGTCAGGTGGCCATTCTGGAAAATGGCTTTGGTGGGATAGCCACAGCTTCGGGAATGGGAGCAGTTTCATCAATTTACGTGGCTTTTTTGAAGGCAGGCGATCATATAGTTAGCACAAATGCTGTATATGGACCCTCGCGCGTAATTATGGAAACCTACTTCAAACGTTTTGGTGTTGAGAGCACCTATATTGATACATCGAAGCTGGAAAACATTGAAGCTGCCATAAAGCCAAATACCCGCATGCTTTACCTTGAAAGTCCTACCAATCCTACAATGGTTATTACCAATATAAAGGCAGCATCGGAATTGGCACATAGACACGGTTTGGTTGTGGTGGTGGACAACACATTCTGCAGTCCTTACCTCCAGAAACCTCTTGACCTTGGTGCTGATGTGGTATTCCACTCCATGACTAAATTCCTAAACGGTCATGCCGATATTGTGGCAGGTATTATTGTTACCAAAACCGAAGAACTTTACAAAATTGTTCGGCCTGCCATGGTGAATATGGGTTGTAATATGGATCCACATCAGGCTTTCATGGTACTCCGTGGGATTAAAACTCTAGCTCTTCGTGTTGAGCGTGCTCAGCAAAATGCTCAAAAAGTAGCAGAATACCTTGAGAATCACCCAAAAATAGAATGGGTTAAGTATCCTGGGCTCAAATCGCACCCCCAATACGAACTTGCTAAGAAGCAAATGAAGGGTCCTGGTACTATGATTAGCTTTGAACTTAAAGGAGGAATTGATGCAGGGAAAACCCTTATGAACAATGTAGGGTTGGCTATGCTAGCGGTCTCACTTGGTGGTGTTGAAACGCTGATTCAGCATCCTGCATCAATGACCCACTCAAAAATAAGTCCTGATGCAAGGTTAAAGGCAAATATCACCGACGGTCTCGTTCGTTTTTCTGTTGGCATTGAGGATGTTGAGGATATAATTGCCGATTTAGATCAGGCTTTGGCAAAAATATAATCATCGCTTTGTATTCCGAAAAACCCGTAGATTTCAGCTACGGGTTTTTTTATTACACTTTTTTTTATACCTTTATTCCTAATTTGAGTATAACTTAAATCATAAAAAATGAAATTTATGAAAAGATTTATATCTCTTTTCCTGCTTTCGATAATCTATGTCGCTTCTATGGCACAAAACGAAAGAATGCCATTTGGTAACAAAACCGTTTACCGTGTAAATCAGCATAAATATAACCAATTCCATAAGGGTAACGGTACCCCAACCTTGTCTTTATTTTATGATGATTTTGAAGGAGATGGTTACCAGTTAACCCAGAAATGGGAAATTCTCAGGAGTGGCTCACTTGATTTTCAAGCGGTAACCGAAGCATCAACCCCAAAGTGGTTCTGGTGCACCCCTCAAAGTTTCAATGGAAATGGAGCAACATACATCAAACACGGTGAGGGCTCTGTGGCAATATCATACACGGCACCAGACTTCACTTGGCTTATAAGCTTGGATACCCTAGCCATTCCAGCTGATCATGAAACATTTCTTAGATTCTGGCTTTGGTACTATAGCAACTATACCCAAAACTATATTACCAATTTTTACACCCTTGTTTACAATGTTGATAATCAATCATTGGATACCTTATTATACCTAGGAAAGGATTCCATCACATCCATACCCAACCAGTACAAAACGCTAATTAACATCTCGTTATTGGATTATGCAGGCAAAAATATCAGGCTTGCCTTTGTTTATGAAAACCGAAATAATCAAAACATGGGAACCCAACTTGCCTTAGATGATGTTACCATTACAAACCTTAATATTCCTGATATTCAATTGACAGCCATACCCCTTACTTACTCTAAAGTCCCTTATACTACTTTTGATTCACTACTTTTAAATATTAAAACATCAGTATATAACCTTGGGAATAGGCTAACCGACACGTTAACTATTTCTTCGAGTTGTGATAAGGTTTCTGGATTCTCTTCAACTATAAAAATTAGTGATACTTTGGAAACTGGCGACCAACGAGTAGTTGTTTTTAACGACAAATTATTAGTTAAACCAAATATTGACAGCTACACCATTTCCATAGCTGCAGCTACTCCACCTGATACCATCACTGAAAATAATAGCGATGAAACCTCTTTTGAGATTACCAATGATATTTACTCAACTGATCGGGGAGTAGTAGGAGGAATTTCTTTTGGTAATAGTACTGCAGTTGGAAATTTATTCGAAATTAATAAGACATGCTTTATAAAAGGAGCTCAAATAGGATGGGGAAACAATCCTGGGACAATTGAAGAAAATTATCCACTTAATTTTTACATTGAGGTGCTTGAAGTTAATCCGGCTCTACCCAATGATGCTCGGTCAGTGGCTATGGAAGTATTCCAAAAAAGTTTTTCTGTTCTGGGAGGGACCGGGGATTACATCTTTTCCAAACCTATATACTGTAAACCCGGCTTTAAATACTACATTAATGTTATTCAAACAACTGATTTGCCTTTAGGTATAGGATACGATGGAAATTCATACGGTTTCTTCTGGAAAACAGTAAACTATTATCCCTTTAACGTTTCGCTAATGTCAAATCAATCCATTGGTAATCTTGCAATAAGAGCAATAATCGGTGCACCTGTCCAAAATCCAACAGTTTATTTTAGTATTCTCAATCAACAAAAAGAGCCCGCAACAAATGTAAAAATTAAAATTTCTGAGATCGATTCAACGCTCCGCACCAATGACCAGGGTCAGGTATCCATCAAATTAGACAATGGTCAATACACCTATAGAATCGATTCCTCAGGATACTATTCTATTGATAAAAAATTTTCGGTGTTCTCCCAGGATGTTGTTATAATTGATTCGCTCCAAAAAAACTATAAGGTTAAGTTCAGGGTTTTGGATGTTAGCGAGACCCCCTTGCAGAATGCAATAATAATTTCTTACCCATATCAGCTTACAACTAACCAGAATGGTGAGGATAGCCTATCCCTGCCAAATGGGGTATATCCTGTAAATGTTTTGCTGTCAAATTACAAAATGCAAAACTTTGATGAAGTTGTTGTAAACAATAGCGATACCTTAATTACCATATACATGGAGGCTGCAGCTACTTACAATTTGACGGTTGCTGTAAAGGATAACTATGATGTAAATATTCCTAATGCTAAGGTAAGAATTGATGATTATGGTGCTCTTAATACTAATAGTGAGGGCATATGTACATTTAACGGTTTACTTCCCGGAGCAATAACGGGGAGCGTGTATGTAGATAATTACTTCCCCGGATCCATATACATAAATCTTGATTCCGATTCCACTTTTACTGTAAAAATGCAACCCGAATACTACCGAGTGACGTTTTATGTAACCTCCAAGGGTAGTCCAATTATAAATGCAAATATAGTAGTAAATAATAGCGATACCGTTTATACCAACATTAGTGGTTATGCATATTCATACCAGCCATTTGGGAGTAACATACCCTATTCTGTTTCGGTTAAAGACTACTATACCTATACAGGTACATTTAATCTTTGGAACGACGATTCATTTGTTACCGTAAATTTAACACCGCTTGGAATTGGTACTGAGCATAATCAAATAAGTCCGAGTATTTATCCCAACCCAGCAACTGATTTCATTGATATCTCCTTCACCGATGATTATACCATACTTATTTTTGATATTAACGGTAAAATAGTTTATAACCGCAGGCAAACCGAAAATCGGGTAAACTTGAGTCACTTACCCAAGGGTTTGTTCATTGTTAAGTTAATAACCCGCAAGGGATACTCCACTCATAAGTTAATAAAGCAATAATACCAAATAGATAATCAAAGAGGGTGTCGATGAGGTTTTAGGCACCCTCTTTTTTTAATCTATGTACGGTATGTACAGGAGGTTTTGATACACACATTTTTTATTGGGGCTTATTTTATTAACATTCTATAAGTATAAGTCGGCTGTTTTTCAAAAATATTTTCATTATCAATTTAAAATAATAACAGATTATTACATTTTTTTAGATTTTTGTGATAGAATAAAAGATTTTTTTGTAAAATTGTGAGTTGATTCGAAAATCACACTTGTTGAACATAATGACTGCAATGTATTAGGTATCAATATAGAATAACAAGTACATGAAAACGACACCCATTCCCCTTGATATTGTAAAGCAAAAGATTCAGGAATCTCGGCTATCTGTTTTAGGTAAAGCTTCGATACGCGAACTGGTTAGGCTTGTAAATGAAATTGAGCAGGCTACAGGGATTAAATATGTACGTATGGAAATGGGGGTGCCGGGTCTGGAGCCCTCACAAATTGGCATTGAGGCTGAAATTGATGCCTTACGTCGCGGTGTAGCCTCAAAATACCCCATGATTGATGGAGTACCCGAGCTCAAAAGGGAAATAGCAAGATTTGTAAAGAATTTCATAAATATAGATGTTAGCGAACAGGGCTGTATCCCTACCGTTGGTTCCATGCAGGGTGCCATGGCAACTTTTCTGGTTGTTAACCGTTGTAATGCTGCTAAAGATACTGTTCTTTTTATTGATCCAGGATTTCCGGTTCAAAAGCAACAGCTGCGAGTACTTGGCATGAGTTACGAAACCTTTGATGTGTATAATTTCAGGGGCGATAAGCTACGCGATAAATTGGAGTCGTATCTTAAAAAGGGTAACATATCGGCCATACTGTATTCTAATCCCAACAACCCATCGTGGATTTGTTTTACCGAAAAGGAGCTCCAAATAATTGGCGAACTGGCAACTGCCTACGATGCTATAGTTATTGAAGATTTAGCTTACTTTGCCATGGATTTCAGAAGGGATCTCTCGAAACCCGGTGTACCACCTTATCAACCCACAGTAGCCAACTATACAAATAATTGGCTAATGCTGATATCGAGTTCAAAAGTCTTTTCATACGCTGGTCAGCGCATAGGGACTATGGTTATTGGTAATGAGTTGTATAAACGTCGCTTCCCCGATTTAAAAAGGTTTTTCTCATCCGATGAATTTGGCTACGCCATGTTGTATGGGGCGGTTTACTCTCTATCATCTGGTGTTTGCCACTCCACACAGTATGGTCTTGCGGCCATGCTAAAGGCTGCCAACGACGGAAATTTAAATTTTGTTGAAAGCGTTAGGGAATATGGTGCGAAAGCCAAAATAATGAAAAAACTCTTTACCGATAATGGCTTTAAAATAGTATATGATATGGATGAAGACAAACCATTGGCCGATGGTTTCTACTTTACCATATCGTATCCCGGACTTAGTGGGGAACAACTTATTGAGGAATTACTCTATTATGGAATTAGCGCCATATCGCTTGCCATAACCGGCAGCGAACGAACCGAAGGGCTTAGGGCCTGTGTTTCGCAGGTTCAAAGTAGTCAATTCCCCGATTTAGAAGAAAGGCTTAAACGTTTTCATGTTGATCATACAAATAGTTAACCAAATTGTATAACTACAAATCAAACTAAAATGGCAAAAGTTAGAGGAGCAATTGTGGTCGATGTAGAAAAGTGTAAGGGTTGCGGCCTTTGCGTGGTTGCCTGTCCGTCAAAGGTTATTGACTTGGCAAAAGAGGTAAACGGCAAAGGCTACAACTATGCCTACATGGCCAATCCCGACGCTTGTATTGGCTGCGCAAACTGCGCTATTGTTTGTCCCGATACCGTAATAACGGTTTATAAGGTTAATACCGAAGCAAACGTTTAATACAACAGTGGTAAAAAAAATTAAACAGTTAAAAAAATGGCAGATTATAAATTGATGAAGGGTAACGAAGCTATTGCAGAGGCAGCCATACGTTGCGGTTGTGATGCATATTTCGGATACCCTATTACCCCTCAATCGGAGGTACTTGAAACTTTAATGGCCCGTAAACCCTGGGATGAAACAGGGATGATTGTGCTTCAGGCCGAAAGCGAGGTGGCTGCAATAAACATGGTTTATGGTGGTGCTGGATGTGGCAAAAAGGTAATGACCTCATCGTCTAGCCCTGGTATTAGCTTGAAACAGGAGGGTATATCATACATTGCAGGCGCTGAACTTCCTTGTCTTATTGTTAATGTGGTTCGTGGGGGCCCTGGATTGGGTACCATTCAACCTGCCCAGAGCGACTACTTCCAGTCAGTAAAGGGTGGCGGACATGGCGATTATCGACTTATTGTTCTGGCTCCGGCATCCGTTCAGGAAATGTACGATTTTGTAAATCTTGGCTTTGAACTGGCTTTCAAGTATCGTAACCCAGCCCTCATCCTTTCCGATGGTGTCATAGGCCAAATGATGGAAAAGGTTCAGTTAGGGTCTTACAAGCCCCGTCTTACCAATGAGGAAATAGTGGCTCGTTACGGTTCATGGGCAACCACTGGTAAAACCCATGATCGTCCCAGGAATATTATTACCTCACTCGATCTTGATCCCTACCGTCAGGAACAATTTAACCTCAAGCTCCAGAAAAAGTACCGTGAGATAGAGGAAAAGGAGGTCCGTTTTGAAAAGATTGCTTGCGACGACGCAGAATATCTCCTTGTTGCCTATGGGTCAGCTAGCCGTATTTGCCAAAAAGCTGTTGATTTGGCTCGTGAAAAAGGCATAAAGGTTGGATTGCTTCGTCCCATAACCCTGTTCCCTTACCCCACCAAGGCAATTAGGGAAATGCTGGGACAGGTTAAGGGTATTCTTGCCGTTGAAATGAGTGCAGGACAAATGGTTGAGGACGTTCGTCTTGCTGTTGATGGTAAAGTTAAGGTAGAACACTTTGGTAGAATGGGTGGTGTTATTGCCACACCCAATGAAGTGGTTGCTGCTTTGGAAGAAAAAATTATAAAAGGATAAAAAAATGGATGTTAAGGATATAATTAAGGAAGAAAACTTGGTTTACGGTAAAACCAAACTTCTAACCGATAATATTATGCACTACTGCCCAGGATGTACCCATGGCGTGGTTCATAAAGTTTTAGCAGAGGTAATCGATGAGATGGGAATACAAGAAAAAACCATCGGTGTTGCTCCTGTTGGTTGCTCGGTATTGGCCTACAACTACATTGATATTGATTGGCACGAGGCCGCCCACGGTAGAGCTCCTGCTCTTGCCACCGCAATTAATCGATTGTATCCCGATAAGTATGTATTTACCTACCAGGGTGATGGCGACCTTGCATCAATTGGTACTGCCGAAATCATTCATGCTTGTAACCGCGGTGAGAATATTGTGGTTATTTTTATCAACAACGGCATTTACGGTATGACCGGGGGACAAATGGCCCCAACATCTATACTCGACATGCCTACCTCTACCACACCCTATGGTCGAAAGGTTGAACTTAACGGGTATCCCTTAAAAATTACCGATTTGATAGCCCAGCTCCCTGGTACCTGTTACGTAACCCGCCAATCAGGCCATACTCCTGCTGCGGTTCGTAAACTTAAGAAAGCTATTACAAAGGCATTTGAAAATGTAGGGAAGAAGAAGGGAACCTCGTTTATCGAAGTAGTTTCAACCTGCAACTCAGGATGGAAGTTATCGCCTGTTAAAGCAAATGAATGGATGGTTGAACATATGTTCCCATTCTATCCAATTGGAGATTTTAAGGATGAATAATTTTAAAACTTTAAAGGGAAAAAAATGACCGAAGAAATCATCATAGCCGGTTTTGGTGGGCAAGGCGTACTGTCAATGGGTAAGATACTTGCCTATTCAGGCATCATGCAGGATCAGGAAGTGGCATGGATGCCATCGTATGGTCCCGAGATGCGTGGTGGTACTGCTAATGTTACTGTAATCCTTAGCGATATGCGTATCAGCTCCCCCATTCTTCAGGAATTCGATACAGCCATTATTCTCAACCAGCAATCCATGGATAAATTTGAGAAAATGCTAAAACCAGGTGGTGTTCTTATTTATGACCCCAATGGCATTACACGTCCTCCACAGCGCACCGATATCAGCATTTATCAGGTGGAGGCCGTTGAAGAAGCTACACGCCTGAAAAATGCTAAAACATTTAATATGATTGTTTTGGGAGCCTTCCTGAAGGTTAAACCCATCGTAAAATTGGAAAATGTAACCAAAGGATTAGAAAAATCGCTTCCTCAACGTCACCATCACCTTATACCCATGAACAAAGATGCTCTTACAAGGGGGATGGAACTTGTAAAGCAGATTCGATAAAGGATTTACCGAACAAGAGCTGCCTGAATTTTCAGGCAACTCTTTAGCTATAGGGTTCTGATGCTCTTTTCAAAATTCGTTCCACCATATCGGACGCGATATTCCTGTTCTCACCCAATCGCCATCCCCTGCTTGCAAAACGCTCAACAATTGGCTTTACATTGTTAAAACCAATACCGTGCTCGCTCAGTCGGGTTTTGATGCCCAGGCTTCGGAAGAAATCTTCGGTAATCCTAATGATATTAGCAGGTACAAGTTCGTTATCGGCCAGGCCCCATACACGGCTACCATACTGCATTAGTTTTGCCCGTTTATCTTCGGCCATTTCGGAAAGTAATGCCGGATATATAATGGCAAGGGTAACCCCATGGTCAAGCCCAAAAAATGCGGTTAGCTCATGGCCAATCATATGGGTGGCCCAATCGGTGGGCACGCCAGTGGATATTAAGCCATTTAGTGCCATTGTACAGCTCCACATGAAATTTGCACGTAAATCGTAATCATCGGATTGGGCAATGGTTTTTGGGCCAACATCAATAAGGGTTTTCAAAATGGATTCAGAAAACCTATCCTGAATGGGTGAATTGGTGGGGTAGGTAAGGTACTGTTCCAATATATGTGCAAAAGCATCAACTACACCATTTGCAACCTGATTAGAGGGGAGGGAATAGGTAAAGGTTGGATCGAGTATGGAAAATTTTGGGAAAAGTACCGGGCTCCCAAAGGCATATTTCTCTTGGGTTGCGGCACGGCTAATTACTGCTCCGGAGTTCATCTCCGAACCCGTAGCCGGTAGGGTTAATACAGTTCCCATGGGAATAGATTCTTCCACCTTGATGCCTTTTGATACTATGTTCCAGGGTTCTCCATCGTGGAACGGAATGGCTGCTGCAATAAATTTTGTCCCGTCAATTACTGAGCCACCGCCTACTGCTAAAATGAATTCCACTCCTCTTTCCCGTCCTACCTCAACTGCTTTAATTAAGGTTTCATACTTGGGATTGGGTTCAATCCCTCCAAACTCTATGACCATTTTATCATGGAGTTGAGCCATTACTTTTTCGTAAACTCCATTACGCTTAATGCTTCCAGAGCCATAGGTTACCATAATGGTCTGAAAGCCTTTTAGTTCATCGTTTAGTTTGGCAATCTGACCATTGCCAAAAATTATTTTTACTGGGTTAAAAAATTCAAAGTTGTTCATTTTTCGTTTTTTTTAATAAACAACCCATCGTAAAAAAAGTTACGATGGGTGGGCATATGAATTTAAAGAAAGTTAAATAACCTGTAGGGCTCTTTGTACATCAATCAAAATAGCTTCTTCCTCATCCTTATGGTCCTTAAGTACCGAAAGGTGAAAGTTTTCATCATCGGCACCTGTTAGCTCAACAAAATCCAATTCGGGTATCGATGCATTTAAATACTCAAACAAATCTTCATCGGTAAGGAATTCAAAACCTCCAATAGGATTGTAACGTAGCACCTCGGCCAATACTTGCTCGTCGGTGTTGATAATATTTTTGGCAAGTCGTTCTGCTAAATAAAACTTTATTCTACTTTTGGATACAGTTAAACTTTTCATGGTACTTTGTTTTAATGCAAATTTAAACTTTATTAACTTTATACGGAAAGTTAACAGCAAAGTTTAGTTTCTGTTTTATTTTAAGGGGAAAAATACAATGAATGAATTAGTATTTACTGTAAACCCGCAAATTGAGCAAAGTTGGAAGGAGCTACTGATAAACGAGTTTCAAAGCGATTACTTTTACCGGCTCAAAACTTTTTTAATTGAAGAAAAGAAGAAATATGCTGTTTATCCACCGGGTTCGCAGATATTTGCTGCATTCAACTATACTCCATTTGATAGGGTAAAGGTTGTTATAATTGGACAAGATCCCTATCATGGGCCGGGTCAGGCTCATGGATTATGTTTTTCGGTTCCCAAAGGAGTACCAGCACCTCCTTCGTTACAAAATATTTTTAAGGAGATTAATGCCGATTTGGGAATTTCCATTCCCAATCACGGAAATTTGGAAAAATGGGCTCGTCAAGGTGTTCTACTCCTTAACGCTACCCTAACGGTTAGGGCAAATCAAGCCGGATCGCATCAGAATAAGGGGTGGGAAACCTTTACTGATGCCGCCATTAAAGCTCTTTCCGATAAGAAATATGGCTTCATTTTTATGCTTTGGGGAAACTATGCCATAGCCAAATCTAAACTAATTGATGCCAACAAGCATTTCATTCTTACTGCACCTCATCCGTCGCCGTTATCGGCAAGTAGGGGTTTTTTTGGTTGCAAACATTTTTCTCAAACAAATAAGCTCCTTCTACAAATGGGAAAGGAGCCTATTGATTGGTCGCTCGAATGAAATGCTAATGTGTTTTCATAAACCTTTCAATTTCATACAGATACCTGTTCCGTATTTCAGCTAAGCGTTCAAGATTTGCCTTTAAATCGTATATCCTAACTATATCCTGAGGTCCATTTATCTTCCAGAAGTAACCCAGTGCTGCATCGAAAAAATTATTGGCAATGTTGTTCTTTACGTTGTGGGTTATGGTTTTAAAATCTTCCCATTTAAGCTCCACGGGTATTTCAAAATAGTACTTGTTATCGCTAACTAAATCTATATAGATACCCTCATCGAAACGCTCCACCAGGAATGTTTTTTCAATGGTAATCAATGCCATTTCATTAATTGGTTTACTCCGTCTAAAATCGATGCCATGTTCCATAAATTTTTGTTGGATAAGGGGAATCTCCTCAAAACACTTTAGGTTTTTTATTCGAATACAGTAGTAACGGTGCTCTCCTATATCTATGTAACCATATGTTCCCATGCAGCTATGATTGCCATCGCCTGTTATTTTTTGCAAGGTTCGGGCTAAATACATATGGTCGTATTCTCTTACTAGTATGAGAAAGATGGATCGGGGGATAACATCGGTGGGAACATTTTTCCCGTAGTAACCGGGATATGGTTCATAGTTTTCCAAAACCATAGAGTTTGAGTAAATTCGCTCCGATAACGATTTTATCTTTTCCTCTTTAACCATTACCCCTCTGGTTTCTATTATTTTTGAAATGGCTGTCATATTACTTTTTTTTTTCAATTTACGGAATAAAATGAAATATGTCAAGAAAAAACATGGATAAAGGTTAAAGGATAAATGACAAAGGTTAAGGATTTCTGAGTTTATCTGGTTTTGATGGATTCCAGTTACAAGGTTATTCTTTTTTTGAAACTAACATTGAAGGGGCATGCAAATGGGAAAACACGATCAGAGCCCTTTATAAAATTGTTACATGGCCGAAAATTTTGCAGAGCAATAATGCACTAAATTGTTTATTCATAGCCATTCATCACCCATTGCTCATCCCCTTTTAATGGGACACGGATGCATGCGTATTTTTAATTGACAGTGTAAAAGTAGCGCTGCATTATTTATTTAACGCTATAAAAACCAGGGGCTCCTATTAAAACTCGCTTGAAACAATGCAAAATATAATAGAAGGGAAGCAATGTATTTTGATTGGGATTATTAGAATAAAAGGAGGCCCTGGCCTCCTTTGCAATAATTAATGAAACCATTACCTAAAAATTTTCATAATTGTCATCATCAATCCTGTGGTTAAGATTTATGTGCAGCCCCGTACCCATTGATTTTTTTTCATGCTTAACGTATACTGATGCATCTTTCCTATTTTTAATCAAATCGGAGTTGTTGGCTACATGCTTGGTATCGTTATGAGTGTGAGAGGACTTCAGCAATGTCTCTTTTTGTCCAAAATCAAAAAATGAAACTATTCCTATCATTTGTTGGGCCTGACTGTTTAATTCCTCTGCGCTGGAGGCCATTTCCTCACTGGCTGCAGCATTCTGCTGGGTAACCTGATTGAGTTGCTGCATTGCAGAGTTAACCTGATCGGCCCCAGCATTTTGCTCTATGCTGGCTGCAGCAATCTCCTGAACGAGTCGGGCTGTTTTTTCAATCTCCGGTACAATGCCTGAAAGAAGTTGTCCTGCTTTATCGGCAATTTCCACTCCATCGCGGGTAATATGGTTAATCTCATCGGCGGCCAAGCGACTTCGTTCTGCAAGTTTACGTACTTCAGCTGCCACAACGGCAAAACCCCGGCCATGCTCCCCTGCACGCGCAGCCTCAACGGCTGCGTTTAGCGCCAATATGTTGGTTTGGAATGCAATATCTCCAATTATGGATACCTTTTCGGCAATTTTTTTCATGCTGTCAACGGCATACGATGTGGCATCGTAACCCTTCCGAATGCTTTCAACGCTGTTAAGGGCTATTAGTTCAGCCTGCTTGGCATTTTCAGCATTGTTCTGAATATTGGCAACCATTTGCTCCATTGATGCCGAAACCTCTTCGGCAGAACTTGCCTGCTCCGATGCTCCCTGCGATACCTGTTGACTGGTGATGCTAAGCTGATCGCTTGCTGAAACAATATGAGTGGTTGAAACATGTATTGTTGAAATAACCTCTTTCAACTTATCGCTCATACCTGCTAATGCCCGTGAAAGTTTGCCCAGCTCATCTTTTCTGTCACTATTGTTGTCGTGTTGAATTAGTAATTTGCCCGAAGATATATTATCTGCTAGCCCTACACCAGTGTTCACCAGATTTGTTATGCTTTGTGTAATTAGATATCCAATTAAAACTGATAATGCTAAAATAATCATTACAGTGATTAGTATTGCCCTTAACCCATTTTTAGCAGCATTATTCAGTAAATCAGACGACAGCCGAACGCCCTTTTGGATTAAACCTTGAATTTGGTTGACTCCTGTTTGAACTTTATTTCTTTCGTTAATAAGTTCTTTTTTTACATTTACATGAACCAGATAGCTTTTTTTGTACACCTCAAGGGCCTGAGCAATTTCTACTAATCCTAGCTTTAAAGCTAAACGAGTGTTATCGTCAATTTCGGTTGTCCATTTTTGTAAAATCGATTCGTCCCTTGTTATTAGGTAGCTCTTCTCTAGTATCCTTATATTTAGAAATTGCTGAACACCTTTTGAAACTTCGCCTCCCATTACTCTTGCTGCTAAAGCTAAGGCTTTTGCCGATTCACTTTCAAGTGCTGTTGATGTTTCAGCTAGTAAAGCAGAACTATTTTTTAATCTTTCAATCTGTTTTTCAAGTTCTTTTAAATCATTCTCAATTGCTACCACAATTCCATAGTTCTTTTGGATTACCATGGGTTTGAGTAGCTGAAGTTCCCTGTTAAATTTTTCGATATATACATTGGCTGAATCGATTGAAGCGTTGTTTCCTGTTTGAATGAATTCTAACAGCTTATTTTCAATAGAAACATTCATATCTAAGAGGCTTTCCATTCTTCGCTGTTTGCTGTTTTCTATTCCTACACGTCGATTTGAGAGGTAAATCACAGAAGCCATAGCTAAAATTAAGAGGATAATAATTGAAAACCCTAGTGCTAAGCGCTTAGCAATGGATAAGTCTGAAATTTTCATGTTGATAAATTCTAATAGGTTATACATTGATATCATTTCATCGATAGGTGGTAAGCAAGCTGGTATTATGCTTTCCAAAACAGGTTTGCTAATTTTTGCTGAAGCCTAAAATAGTTTACAGTGATTATACTTTTCCTACCCGCCAGGGCAGTTTGGCATGCAGTAGGGTTGCCCCACATTTGAGTTGAAGAAAACATTCTTCAGGCATATCGGGGACTTTTGAGTTGTGACAACAAATAGTTTCCATATTTTTTAGTGCTAGAATGTTCTGTCCAAATTTAAGCATTCCGAATTTAAAAAAAAATTAATACAAAAATTATTTCATCAATCATTTTAAATTAGGTAGCAACATTAAATCATACTAAATCATTGGTAGAGTGTGAAATTCTATAGTTCAGGATCAGCCGGAATTTTCAATGGAAGGTTTATAATGTTGGCCGAAAAGCTGTATAAAAGCATTCAAATTTTGAGATATCAAATCAAAGCTGATTGGTGTTAGAGCTGCCTGGAGTTTGCTTCATGCTTTACTTTTACTGGCAGCAAGGGATAACTTGAACCGTATGTTTCAAATGGAAAAATAGCTGGTGCATACAAAGTGATGAAATTATATAGCTATAGCTTTTATCAGATTAAACCCCTTTGCAATTTAACAAGCTTAAATATCGATGTGCATATTGTGGATTTCCATTCCCCCGGTAAAGAAATTATATTAAAGTGTTAATAGTAAGCCATCAAATGTTTTGTTTCGATAAAATTTATATTTAAAAAATTTGTTTAATACAATTGAAGCATGTGGGCATAGCGGTGCTAGGTAAGGATGAAAATGGCTCAACTTTATTAATCCCGCTCATAGCAACATACATGTGTTCCATTTGACCTTTAAAAACAATTTTTAACTATGATATAGGTAATTTTATACCCTAATATTTAGTATCATGACACGTAATGCAATAGTTTTTGGCGGTTCAGGTTTGGTGGGCAAAGCCCTTATAAAATTGCTCTCGGAAAATCGCAATTATACTAAAGTAATTGCCTATTTTAGGCATAAACCTGAAAACCTTCCTGTAAAGATTCAGTCGAAGCCAATAACCGATGATGTTACTATTAACCCCCAAGTTGATGATGTTTTTATTTGTTTGGGAACAACCATGAGGAAGGCTGGGTCTAAAGACGCCTTTCGTAAAGTTGATTTTGAAATGGTTGTTGAATTAGCTGAGAAAGCCCAAAGAGCAAGGGCACAGCGACTAGTTGTAATCAGTTCAATTGGGGCCAATCCTAAATCTCGTAACTTTTACCTCAGAACCAAGGGACAGCTGGAGGAGAAAGTAAAGCAATTGAACTATGAACTATGTGCAATAATTCGTCCATCGTTGCTTTTGGGGCATAGAAACGAGTTTCGTCTGGGCGAAAGGCTTAGCATTTGGTTATATCGGATTTTTAGGTTTACCTTTGTAGGCCCTCTAAGGCGCTACCGAGGGATTGATGCTACTGATGTGGCAAAGGCAATGATTTCGCTTGCGCTTTCTGCCAAGGGATGCATTACGGTTGAGTCCGAGACGCTAAAACAAATAGCCGAGGTTTACCATGCATAGTGATATTTTTTACGAAATAATACGAAGCCGTCAGAGCGATAGGGCCTATGAAACAAGGCCTGTGGAAAAGGAAAAAATACTCAGAATTTTTGAAGCCGCACGTTTGGCTCCTTCGGCATGTAACGCCCAGCCTTGGAGGTTTATTGTGGTTGACGATACAGAACTTAAGAATAAACTTGCCGAGGCTGCTGCCAGTAGAGTTTTGGGAATTAACCATTTCACCAAGCAAGCACCCGTTCACATTGTGGTGGTAATGGAGCCTGCTAATTTTAACTCAAATTTTGGGAGCGTGGTGAAAGGGAAAGCCTTTCCGCTGATAGCTATTGGCATAGCTGCTGAGCACATTTGCCTTGCAGCAAAAGCCGAAGGCCTGGGTAGCTGCATGCTTGGTTGGTTTGATGAAACAGCTGTGAAAAAGTTGCTGAACATTCCCAAATCGCGAAGGGTGCCGCTGATCATTACCATTGGCTATCCTGCAGTTGAACTTCGAGAAAAGAAGCGAAAATCATTTGATGAGATTGTTTCATTTAACAATTACTAGCTCTTATTTAAAACATTTAGTGTTTCTAGTAGCTTTTCCTGCTCATTTTGCCAGTTAAGAATACCCGATGCTTTTTTAATATTTTGAAGCACCTGTTCCCTTTGCTTTTTATTCTCAAAAAAATCGGCAACCTGATTGGCCAATTCCCTTGGACCTCTGTTTATGGCAACCAATCCTAATCCATTTTCTTCAACTAACCTTCGCATTTCGGGTAAATTGCTTACCAAAACGGGAACATTAGCTGCAATGTAATCGAACAGCTTGTTAGGAAGGGCATAGCGATAATTTAACCCCATATCCTCTTCTAATGATAGCCCTAGCCAAGCGGTAGGGGTTATGGTTCGAAGTTTTTCAGGAGCTATTTGTCCCATGAACTGCACCCTGTCTATTAAATTTTTATCTAAGACTCTCTTTCGAAGCGATACTTCAATATCGCCCTTCCCAACGATTAAAAGATGGTAACAGGTAAGATAGCTCATCATATCAATAGCCAGCTCAATTCCTCGACCCATATTCAAAACTCCCTGGTAGATTAGTGTGGGTTTATTAATGGGAAAGGCTTCAATTTCCTTTTTAACAGGAAGGTTTCTAATAACCACTGGTTTTACTCCATACCTTTTATTTAGTTCCCCTGCAATACCATCGGAAACAGTAATTACTACCCTTGCTTTTTTGATGAAAATAATTTCCTGCAGTCGCCATATAAATTGAACGGTGGGCCTACCTATTAGCTCAGGTACCTCAGTAAAAAGCTCATGGCTATCATAAACCAGCGGTTTAAAACGAAATAGGGCTCCTATGCTACAACCCGGTAGCGTGTCTAGATCGTTGGAGTAAATGGCATTAGCCCGGCTAAAAAGAATGCTTAAAAAAATTCTAAAATTATAGGCCATGTAAAATAAAGGCCCCTTTTTAAACAATGTATTTATAAACTTTACCTTGTAGCTTTCTGGTGTAAATTTTATACTTTGATGTTTTTGTGCTATTACTTTTACAAAATAACCCTTTTTAGCAAGGGTTTCTGCTGTTCTTTGAACTCTTTGGTCGGTTGCAATGTATGATGTGGTATATATGCAGATATGCATAATTTAGGTTTTATCAAATTAACAAAATTAAGGATTATTAATTTTGTTTACACATATGGGAATAAAATAAGATTATTTTTTTACAACTTTATTATGGTGTATCATTTAATGCGAAAAAGGTTATATTTGTTAACACAAAAAGAGTTTTAAATGTTTGTGATTAAGAAAGATATCTCTTTAAAGCCATACAATACATTTGGTTTGGATGTTGGTGCTAAATATTTTGCCAAGGCAAATACGGTAGAAAAGGTATTGTATGCCATAAACTTTGCATCGTATAATAAACTTTCTGTTTACGTTATAGGCGGAGGGAGCAATATAATAGTTACTAGGGATATCGAGGGCGTTGTGGTTAACCCTTCCATTCAGGGAATTCAACTTCAAGAGGAGGATGTAAATTTCATGACATTCAGGGTTGGAGCTGGAGTAGCTTGGGATAAATTTGTTGAGTTTGCAGTTAACAACAATTTGGGTGGAGTTGAAAATCTTTCGGGAATTCCTGGCTACGTGGGTGCTGCGCCCATTCAAAACATAGGGGCTTATGGTGTTGAGGCTAAGGATACCATTTTTAAGGTCGAGGGAATTGAATTGGCTACTCGTAAATTCGTGGAGCTCAACAATGCGGAATGTAGCTTTGGCTACCGCGACAGCATTTTCAAGAAGGAGCTAAAAGGGAAAATTATTATTACCCATGTTTGGTTTAAGCTCCCTACAAAACCCTCATTTAACCTTGAGTACGGAAATCTTTTGGATGAAATTTCCCAATATGGTGGGGTCAACCTACAAAATATCCGAAAAGCAGTAGTTAGTATCCGTAAACATAAACTGCCCGACCCAACAATTATTGGTAATGCCGGAAGTTTTTTTAAGAATCCGGTTGTCGGTCCCGATGCTTACATACATTTGAAAAAGATTTACCCCGATATCCCAGCTTTTAAAATTTCCGATGATTATTACAAAATTCCTGCGGGTTGGCTAATCGAAAAAGCCGGTTGGAAGGGAAAGCGTATTGGTAGCTGCGGTGTTCATGAAAGGCAGGCACTTGTTTTGGTAAACTATGGAGGAGCTAAGGGTTCCGATATTCTTAATCTTGCATCAAGTATCCAAACTTCAGTAAAGGAGCTATTTGGGATTGAACTGGAAATGGAGGTGAACGTGATTTAGTTCATTTCTTTTTTTTTACTTTTGTCGCCCTAAATTTAATAAGCATGACAAACAGGATAATGGACCCCATTGGCCGACTTATGGGGCTAAGGTATAAGTCGCATCCCTGGCATGGGATTGATGTTGGGCCCGATGCCCCTAACGTTGTTGCTACTTTTATTGAAATGGTAACAACCGATACGGTAAAGTATGAGGTTGATAAGGGCTCGGGGTACCTTCGGATTGATAGACCCCAAAAGTATTCTAATGTTTTACCTGCTCTTTATGGTTTTATACCGCAAACCCTTTGCGACGAGAATGTGGCCCAAATTGCCCGTGATAGAACGGAGCGAGACGATTTAACAGGTGATGGCGATCCTCTTGATATTTGCATACTGACTGAAAAAAACATTACCCATGGCAATCTGCTCGCCTACGCAATACCCATTGGGGGATTGCGTATGATTGACGGGAATCAGGCCGATGATAAAATTATTGCCGTACTCAAGGATGATGCCGTTTACGGTCACTTCCGAAATATTGGTGAATGCCCTGAAGCCATTATCACCCGATTAAGGCACTATTTTTTAACCTATAAGGATCTACCCGGGACCCATCGTGATTGTGAGATTACTCATGTTTACGGAGTTGAGGAGGCCCACCAAATTATTAATGCTGCACTTTCCGATTACCGCAAAAAATTTGAAAATCTCGATGCTATACTGTCGCAGTATGGAATGATGAAGGGTTAGTTTACTGAGTTAACTCATAACAAAAAGGGGTTGCTCAGCAACCCCTTTTTTATGCTGATTATTTCTAAAAACTTTCGTATTCCGAATCGTCCGATGGTTTTAACTTAATGTTTATTCCCTTTTGTGTTGATTTTTGCTTGGTTTCAGCTAATCTTTTTTCGCCTCCCTTAACATTCCCATGGGGCTTTGTCTCAATAGTAAGTTCTTTTTTCAACTGTAACTCCTTACTCTTAAATGTTTTTGTGGTGTGGTCACCATTGTTTATTATAAACGATGAGGCAAATTCATATAGCTTTTCGGCCTGGGCAGCCATTTCCTCGGCATTGGCAGCAAGTTTCTCCGAAACGGTTGCGTTTTGCTGGGTAACACCGCTCAGCTGCTGAGTAGTATTGTTCACCTGTTCCGAGCCTGTTAGCTGCTCTTTGCTTGCATGGGCTATCTCCTGAATAAGTTCAGTAGTTCTTTGTATTTTTGGAATAATTTCGTTGAGCAATACAGTTGCTTTAGTGGTAATTTCAACACTTTGGCCCGATGTATGGTTAATCTCATCTGCCGCCAAACGGCTTCGTTCAGCAAGCCTTCGAACTTCGGCTGCTACAACTGCAAAGCCCTTGCCATGTTCCCCGGCACGAGCAGCCTCTACTGCTGCATTTAGGGCTAACAGATTGGTTTGGAATGCAATATCGTTTATAATTTGGATCTTTTCAGCAATGGTACCAATAGAACTCATACTCTTTTCCGAGGCTTCTTTTACTTCTTGAGCGTCGCTTACAAGTTCTAACGAAATCTTTTCTACTTCATTTGCATGATGTGAATTCTGCTCAATATTGGAAACTATCTCCTCCATGGTGCTCGAAAGTTCTTCGGATGAGGAGGCTAGCTCTTCGGCACTTTGCGAAACCTGTTGTGCGGTAGTATTAAGATGCGCACTGGCATCGGCTATACTGCTGCTACTGTTTTTAAACTCGGTAACCATTTCAAGAAGTTTATGTTGCATATCCAGAAGGGACTCCTGTAGCTTACCAAGTTCATCCTCTCTATTTTTTTCAAGGGATTGTGTTAAATCGCCCCCTGCTGTGTATTTCGCAAATTCAACAGCGCTAAAAATGGGTTTAGTTATCCTTTTAGATTGATAAATGATAATTCCTATTATTAAAATAATTGTGAACATGCCCACAATCATAATTGAAAGTATTAAGTTGTGGCTTGCAGCAAAAACTTCAGACTCTGGAACAACCACACCAACAGCCCATGGTTTGTCGGTTTTACCAATTACCATTGGATTTAAAAATAGTAGGTATTTTTCCCCATTGCTGGTAAAATTTAGCATGCTGGACTGCATTGAGCTGAGAATACGTTTGTACTCTTCAATTTTTATTTTGAACAAATTTGTAATGGTATCACCGGTAGTTTCAATATTGGGATGAGCTGCAATAACACCTTCGGTGGATGATATAAAAATGTATCCACTCTTAAATACCTTTTTTGTTTTTAGATTTTCCGATAGCTCCTTTAAGTTAATATCCAAACCTATTACACCTATTTGTTTTCCGTTTTCAACAACTGGAAGAGCTATAGATGTTTCAAAAAAATTGTCGCTTTCGTTTCCGGTATAGGAGTAGTAGTAGGGTTCAAGAATGCTTTCTTTCCCAGATTTGAAGGGGATCTGATAGTAATCTTCCTGATACATTTCAATAGTACCGGGTTCAGTTTTAATTTCATTTTTATCTCTATACAACGAAAAATTAAAGCGACCCTCCTCATCATAAATATCTGTTCTTTCAATATACTTGTAGTCTTCGCCATCTAGCATGTTTGCCTCATACATTACCCACAGGGCAATGTAGTTATCGTTCAGAAGTAGTGATTTTTTGATGATGTTCTGATAAATAGTACGGTTTTTTATATTATCCTGCTTTAGAGAGGCAAAGCTACTATTGATGTTATACAATGTTTCTAAGGGCTTTTCTAAGTAGTTGGTAAATTGTTGGGTAACATTTTCTGCCACAAGCTTACTTGTTTCTCTGGCTGATTTGCGAGCAGCATTATTGCTGGTATAAACAATAACACCGAGTGCAATGGCCATAACCAGAATGGTAATACCCAGAATGTTTACCATTAGCTCATTTTGCAAGCTCTTAAATTTCATGGTCGTTTTAATTTATTTTACAATATACAACAATCCAATTCAAATGTCAAAAACTTTTTCAAAAAGTAGTTTTCAATCAAAATTACTTAACATAGGGAATATTTCAGTGATCAACAAAGCAATAGAATTAATTGTTATTATTACAGCATAATGATAAGTAATGATTAATTAAGTATTCAAAAAACACAACGAAATTATTTAAGGCTTAAGGCGGCTAAAACATAAATTTGCTCAAGATGTGGATTAAAAATTAGGCTTCCCTTTACTGGAATGCTAAAGTTTTGGCTGATTCTAACATCGCGGATAACTGTTACTCCGGTGTTCACAATTGATGCCTTACTGGCATAATAACTTTTGAAGGGGGTTACACCCAGGTGCAACTTTATTTTAGAGTGACTCTTCTTGAATATCTCATAATCGGCCTCAATGTAAGTAGAGTAAAAATTTTTGTGGGTTAGAGTATTCTTATCGAATCCGTAGAACATGGTTGAAAAGGTTAAACTTAATGGGAATGCCTCAGTGGCATCAATGGTTAGTATTCCGTCGAGTGTATGACGTGTTCTGCCATTTGAGAATTCCAGAAAATCGCCTTTCCATCCCAATGTGTCAATGGGATTGTAGTAATCATAAATCGAAAAAGAGATGCTGCGGTACTTGTAAGTAATGTAGAGATCAATTTCCTGCACATTTTCGGTTCCCAAGGAGTAGGATGCCCAAAAACCGCTTGAAACCCTGCCTTTTTCAAGGCATACCATTGGTTGAACTGCCGGTGTTGTATTCTGGCGCATACCCCGCCATAAATGGCGATTAACAAAATCAATTTTAATGTGAGCATGCAGCGTATCGCTTTGCTGCCCATTAATTGAAGTATTAAATATCGATAAAAGTGCAAATGCTGCCAGAAGAATACCTTTCATAAAGTTGGAAATTTAGCTGCAAATTTTGTAAGTTTTGAAACAATATTTATTTGGGAAAGGAATGTTAAAAAACTGTTTTATGAAATTTTAACCCTTAAAAAAATAAGGTGGATGTGTGCAGATTGATTTGGGGTAGGGCAATCAATGTATTGAACAGAATATTTTAAAGGCACACTCTGGCAAAGCACAAAATGCCATAAAGTGTTAAGTGTGAAAGTTAAAAGAATTTTTCATCGAAGTTTACAAGGTAAACCTTTTGCGTTGCCCGAGTAAATGCGGTGTATAGCCATCGGAGGTATTCGCGGTTCAGCATATCATCGCGAAAAAATCCCTGATCGATAAAAACGGTAGGCCATTGCCCCCCCTGAGCCTTATGGCAGGTAACCGCATAGGCAAATTTTGCCTGAAGGGCATTCAGATAGGGATCAGTTTGCATTTTAATTAATCGAGCCTTTTTGGTTTTGATGTGCATGTAATCGGCGATTACCTCCTGAAAAAGCGATTTCATACTTTCGCTACTCATCGAGGGGCCATCCATGTATAAAGAATCCAGTATGAGTTTGGCCTCAAATTCTTCATAGTCGTAATCGGGTAGCTCAAGGGTTACATCGGCAAATCGGTATCCGTACAGTTCGGTCCGTTTTCCGATACGTTTAACTCTTGCCACCTCACCATTGGCAATAAATCCAATATTTGGCCGATCATTTACCCAAAAGTAATTGTTTCGGGCCACCATTAGGTAGTCGCCAACGCTAAGCTCTTCCTCATGAAAAAGAATTCGGGAACGTATTCCCTGGTTATAGCGGTTTGCCCGTTTGTTGGAATAGCAAATTACAATATTCCCCTCTCTTCCGTTTCGGTTATACTCATCGGCAAGGCATTCGAGCAGTTCCCCCGATTCAATTCTTACTACATCACCTTTTGTGTTTGTCTTAATTTTTGGGTACTCAGTTCCTGATGAGTCAATGATTTGCCTTATGGAAGTAGCACTTTGGAGAATTCCTGAGTTAAACTGCTGACGAATCACCTCATAAAGATTAACTTCCCTTACCTTCAAGCCTAAGCCTTCAAGGTATAAGGCATCCAAAGCAGGGCTAATATCTATACCAACTGGAGGGAGTTGGGCAGCATCGCCAACAAGCATCAGTTTACAACCCGAACCTGAATTGACGTATTCTATTAGGTCCGATAATAATTTACCTGAACCAAATGCGCTATCATCAAATGATTGGTTCGAAATCATTGAAGCCTCATCAACAATAAATAGGGTATTTTTATTTTTATTGTAGTTTAGCGTAAATTTTGCAAAAAAGTCCGAAGCGCTTTGCTGGCGATAGATTACTTTATGAATGGTATATGCCTTTTTCCCGGAGTATTCGGTTAAAACTTTTGCAGCCCTACCTGTTGGCGCAAGCAATTGGAAATTGATCTTATATTTTACAAGCACTTTAACGTAAGCCGATATCAGCGATGTTTTTCCCGTCCCAGCGTAGCCCTTTAGGAGTAAGCATTCCTGATTAACTGATTCAAGGGTAAATTCGGCCAAATTCTTAATGGCCTCAACCTGTCCTGGGGTTGGGGCAAAACCAAGATACTCAACAATCTCCTTAACAACATGCGTTTTAATCACCGCCGAACAATATTTTTTGTAAATTTAGTTTAGAATTTTACTAGATGTTTTTAAATTTGCACGCAAACATAAACCAAAACTTTAAAAATGAAAACAGCTTACCAACTTGCACTAGCAATTATAATTGTTGTACTTGGGTACTTTCTGTATGAGAGTATAATGGAGCCCATACGTTTTCAGAAGGGAAAGGATATACGCTATGAGGCAACAATAGAACGTTTAAAAAGCATCAGAACTGCTCAGGATGCATTTCGTTCCCGTTTTGGAAAGTACACTGGGAGCTTCGATACCCTGATCGATTTCATGAAGAATGGCCAGATTAAGGTTGTAAAACAAATTGGTTCGGAGGACGATTCACTTGCTGTAGCACGCAAGATGGTATTCCGTGACACCATTCTTGTTAACGTATGTGACACCATTCTTAAGGGTTATCCCTACGATTCATTAAAATTTGTGCCCTTTTCAGGTGGTGATACGTTTGAACTTTCAGCAGGTGAACTTAAAACCCAATCGGGCATTAGCGTTAAAGTTTTTGAATGTAAGGCTCCCAATAAGGTTATTCTTAAGGGTCTTGATCGTCAGGAGATTATAAACATGGACGATTTGGCTAAAAAACTCGATAAGTACCCTGGCTTAAAGGTGGGTTCGTTAACTGAAGCTACCAATAACGCAGGTAACTGGGAGTAACTCATATTGCATGAAGGATTTTGATATCATAGACGAAACCTTCGATAGGGATCGTACTGCAACCTACGAATTATCCATTCAGGTATCCCTGAATGGATTTTCGTATGCTGTAAAGGATTCTATTCGCAACACCTTTATTGCTCTAGCCCAATTGGGCTGGAATGGCTATGATATTGATAGGGTTGATTTTAGAAACTTTTTAGACAATTTACTAAACGATAAGCCATGGCTTAAGTCAGAGTTTAAAAGGACGGTTTTATCTTTTGATTTGCCTTACGTTACCTTCATCCCTTCAGAATATTTTGAACCAATTAAAGCAAAGCTTCTTTTCGAACAGGTTTTCCCCATTCACGATGAGTTCGAGTTAGCCCATAGGGAACTTGCCGATGATAAAACTCAAATGGTTTTTGCCATCCCTTCAAATTTTGTTAATGAATGGAAAAATATACATCCCAATACCCTAATAACCCATTCATTTAATGCATTACTATCTGTTCCCTATAGCTTTTCAAAAAAAACATATTTGCAAGTTGATTTATACCAAAATCAACTAATGCTGGTTTTGCATAAAAATGCTGTGTTCATTGGTGCTAACAGCTATTTCTGTAATTCTGCTACTGATGTTGTTTACTACGTTCATGGTTTTCTTAAGTCCTTTACAAATAGTTTAAACGATATTCACATAAATTTGATGGGTCAAGGAGAGCTGATGGCAGGATTATCCGATGAGCTCCAGAAATACTTCGACAATGTAACCCATCAAGCCGATTTTCACAAGCCCATTTTCTTTTCCTACCGATTGCTTCGTTATAGGACCGATTTCTTTAAGCTTTTTAATGTGAGCATAACATGCGAATAGTTTCCGGACGTTTGCGTGGCCGCCAAATAAATCCACCAAAAAACTTTAGAGCTCGCCCTACCACTGATTTTGCCAAAGAAAGTTTATTTAACATCATTGCTAACCACTTTGATTTTGAAGGGTTGAAGGTTTTGGACCTTTTTGCCGGAACCGGGAGTATCAGCTATGAATTTATATCGCGCGGAGCGCATATGGTTGACGCAGTAGAAAAGGATTTTCATCATTGGCAGTTTATTAAAACAACTGCTGATTTGCTTAAGCTTTCAGGGTTAAACCCTATTAAGCAAGATGCCTTTAAATATCTTAAGGTGTGCAATAAAAAGTATAATCTGATATTTGCTGACCCTCCTTATGAGTTAATAGGTATAGACTTGCTTCCCAATATTGTTATGCAATCGGAACTATTAGTGGAGAACGGATGGTTTATTTTAGAACATTCCAGCAAATACAATTTTACGGAAAATCAACTTTTTAGGGAACATAGGGAGTATGGAAGTGTAAATTTTTCAATTTTTGAGGAAAAAAATTAACAAAAAACTATTGTGTGTTTCAAAAACGAGTATTATTTTTGCCTCGCTTTTCAACGGAAGAGCAACCATCGAAAAGTTTGGTCTGGTAGTTCAGTTGGTTAGAATACATGCCTGTCACGCATGGGGTCGCGGGTTCGAGCCCCGTCCAGACCGCAAAACCCTTAACAAATTATTTTGTTAAGGGTTTTTGTTTTTTATTACGCATTTTAAATCTATTCAGCGATATTGCGTGATGGGTAATTTTATTTATTTTCAAAACTGCATATTGGCATATGCTACTAAAAAATTGAATTTACTAAAATATATGACATTATAATATGCCGAACTTTATTCTGTAAATTTTCAGAAATAAGTTTTGGTACTGGGGTGGGGTTATTGTTTCATTTAAGAAGTTCCAAGGTAACAAATTTGCTGCTGGAGGTTAAGGATTTTCTTTAAAATGTGTTCTATTTTTTGTTTTTGCGTTGTTTTATAAATATCATGTGGAACATATAGCCGTGTGTATCCGCAATGAGTGTATATCTTTTTATAGCTAATGCACATTTTTAGTGCATACCCATAGTTAGTACCTCAAGTAAGCCTATGAAAAATATGGAATATGCAGTCCATTCGAAGTGCCCAATAGAAATTCGGAAGGTATAACAGTAGTTTTGTTTAATGTTAAACGCAAACCTCCTCGGTGTCATTCGCTCCATTAGATGAAATCTGAATTTTTGTTCCCACGGCAATAGTTTTTAAGTGATGCAATCCAATGCATTAGTTAAGAACCAGCGTGCCGAACATCATATCGATTGATTTGAACTTTTTTGAAATACCCGCCGTAACGTTTTACAACCATAGTGTTCAATTCATTTGATTTCTTTTCAATGATCCTATTTGTTGCATCCCTTTTATTGAGCAAAAGATTCATGAATTGTAAAGCTCAATTCTATGAAATATGAGATAATAATTTGCCATATCCAAGCAAACAGGGGTACATAAACCCTAATATTCAAAAATAAAACAACCCGCAGCATTTGCTACGGGTTGAAATTTTGGGATTAATACTTTTAGTAATTATTCATGCAAGATCCAAGGCCTCGACCGCCACGCATACGTCCGTATCCTTTCATTCTCATTCCCCTGCCACGGGAGTTAAACAGAACTCTTTGTTCATCGGTGAGCAATGAGGCAACCTCGGCACGATGAGCAGCACTTTTTTTCATGAGCTGAGTTTTCAAGCTGCTAATCTCGTCAATGGTTTTGTTTATTGCATCCATGTCGGGTTTATTGGCCGATTCAAGGGTTCGTAAACGGGCATATTTTTCATTCATCTCATTTTGAAGAGCAGTTACTTCATTTAGGTGCTTAATTCTGAGGTCATCAATTTTTTGCTCCTGCTCAGCAGTAAGATTTAGCTGTGTGCACAGCATTCTGTTTGGCTGCATGGCATTATTGTATCCACCTCTGAATCTTGGGCCCTGAGCCATTGCTGTTGAAACGGTTATCAACAGCACTCCCATTAATAATAAATTTCTAACTCTTTTCATTGCTTTATAAATTAGTAGTTAAACATTGTTTTTATTGATATTGGGGTGGTGTAGCATTGCCCCTAAGCATGCGTTTGTTTTGAAAGTGTTGCCTTTGCCAGCGCATTTGGTGCTGATGTGAATGTTTCAGCATTTTATGAAACATGTTGAACTGTTCTGGAGTACAGGAGTTTTTTATCTGCATCAAGTGCTCCATCATCAATCTTTTTTGTGACTTTTGAAGTTCGCCAAATTGGTTCACCAGCGAATCAATCTTTATTGCATTGATCTTGGGTTGCAACAACTCGTTAAACAGTTCCAAATCTATTGCCTCAATTTGTCTGTTTATTTCGAAAGTCTTTGAATGGAAGTCATTGCGTGAGCGTCGAAATATATCTTCCTGTTCCGGGGACAGATTAAGTTTTTCGCGAAGAAATTGGGTCTGCCGTTCCATTTGCTCACGTGGGTTCTGATTAAGTTGTTTTTCAACTTGTTGATGTTTGTAGTAACCGTATAGCAGGGTTCCTGCTGTGGCTATAAGAATTACGGTTAGCACAACGATAATGGATACAAGAACTCGTGTTTTGCTAAAGTAGTTCATTTTACTTCTTGTTTGAGTTTTCAGAATCTTCGATATTAAAAGAATAAATGTTTTCAGTGGTTTGGGTGAGGTAATCATCGGCAATAAGTTCGGCATCGGAAGTGCTAGTAATTACTTTTGTTCCCATATTGCCCAACTTGTTTCCAATGAATATTCCCATAGCAACAGCTGCAGCAACGGTAGCATAGGTAACCAAACGGATTCGGATATCTGACCTAATATTTTCTTTCTGTGCCTCTATTTTGCTGAGTATTCTGCTGCCAAAGTAGGGGTTCTCATTATATTTTGATAACTCGTTGTTTGCCAGGTCCAATAGCATTTTAACAACCTCAAGGTTGCTACGGCATTGTGTACATTCAGCGAGGTGTTTTTCAAACTCACCTAAGTTTTTTGGCTCAAGTTCCCCTCTGAGATACTCTTCCATCAGACTATTTACTTTTTCACACCTCATGGCTTATTTGTTTTTTGATTTGACAATTTGTTTTTAAAAAACTTGCGGTATGAATTCATTATTTTTGTTTTACCATAACTTTACGCAGGTTGCTTTTAGCTCTAAAGAGCAACGATTCAACTGCCGATAGCGATACTTCCATTACCTCGGCAATTTCTTTATACGAAAGTTCCTGATATGTGCTTAGAATCAAGGCTATGCGTTGATTATCTGGAAGTTTGTTGATGGCGTTTCTCAGCAATCTGTGCTGCTCTCTGGTTTCCAGGTTGCTGTTAATAGGTTCGTCAATTAGATGAATGTTGAACTTTGATTCACCATTTTCTTTTCTTTTATCGCCCCAAAAACTGCTGATGATGGTTTCCCTTTTTCTGCGTCGTAAAAAGTTAAGCGATTTGTTTACCGTAATCCGATAAATCCATGTTGACAACTTGGACTCATTTCGAAATTCGGGAAGCGATTTGTAAAGTTCAATAAAAACGTCTTGGGCAATATCCTCAGCGTCGTGATAGTTGCTCAAAAAACCCATGCCGGTAGTGATAACCATCTTTTTATACCGGTTAACAAGTTCTTCAAAGGCTTGATGATTATTATGCTGGATAATTTCCTGAACCAGATTCTTATCGCTCATTTCATTTTTTGTAAATACACTATGTTTGACAAGTTGATTGGTAAAAACTTGCACATACCTATAATTTTTTTGAGAAAAAATATTTGCAGACCACTAAAAGCTTTTGTATTTAGCATTACATTTGCATTTCGTTTCCGGCCTATTCAAAGTTAAGCAATATTGATGTATTGCAAAAACTAAATCAACTAATCAGTAAGGAAGGGGGTATTATGATTAAGATACGTTTCAAAATAATAACCGGATTTCTTATTTTGGCCATACTCTTGGTGATATCGGGTCTAATATCAATATATGAGTTAACCAAGCTGAGCGATTCGGTTAACAACTTGCTGGTTGATAACTACAGGAGCATTGATTTTTCAAAGCAAATGAACTACAGCCTTGGGCTTCAGGAAAGGGCTATGTTGCTGGCAGTTAATGGTGAAAAGGAAAAGGCTCGTGCACTATTTTCAAATGCGGTTAGCTCATTTAGCGAGAATTTGCTCAAGGCTTCAAATAACCTTACCATTCCTGGTGAGGTAAACAGGGTTGACAGTATTGCAATAACGTTTTCGTCGTATAAAGTTGCAGCTGTTGCTTTTATCAAAGAACCTATGCCCAGTCTTTCGGTTTATCTAAACGAAATTCAACCTCATTTACAATTAGTTAGGCACGAGGTTGATGAGTTGCTCACATTAAATCAGCAGAATCTTAACAGTACGGTTACTTTTTTGGAAAAAAGTCCATATCGAACCATTCTGCCTGGCTTTATAGTAGTGATAACCTCTGTGGTATTCTCTCTGATTTTTAACTATATGATATCATACTACCTGCTTACTCCAATCGCCCGAATAACTAAGGGCATTCAGGGTTTTACCAAGTACCGAAGGCCGTATGAGGTAAGCATTGAAACCAAGGATGAAATAAATGAGCTGAACGAAACTGTAAAAAATTTAATTCTCACCAAAAGCATTACAAAAAAAAGTGAATGAGAGCTCATGTTATTCTTCGATATATAGGTATGGTAATGCTGCTTAATTCAGCATTCATATTTATTTCGTTTTTAATATCACTTTACCATAACGATTCAGGGCAGCTACCCCTACTTTTTAGTTTTTTAATTACTTTGCTTTGGGGTGTATTTCCGTTAGTATTTGTGCCTAAAGCCACAAATCTCTCGAATAGGGAGGGGTATTTGATCGTGGTACTTAGTTGGATTTTGTCGTGTTTTTTCGGTTCATTGCCCTTACTGCTTTACGGTGGCGAATTTACATTTTTTAAAGCTTTTTTTGAGGCCGTATCGGGATACACTACTACTGGCGGTTCAGTTTTGTATAACATTGAGGCCCTTCCCAAAGGGATTCTTTTTTGGCGCTCTTCCATGCATTGGATTGGTGGTATTGGAATTGTTGTTTTTGTTTTAATTATTTTGCCCTCGTTGGGTAAGGCTCAAATGACCCTTGCAAAAATGGAAATTTCTCCTTTAGCGCAAGAGAATTTTCGTTTTAGAACTCGTAAAATGCTGAATATCATTTTAGTAGTATATATTGGGTTAACCCTATTGGAGGTCATTCTTCTTAACTTCTTTGGAATGGGGATATTTGATGCTGTAAACCATGCTTTTGCTACTGTAGCTACTGGGGGTTTCTCTACAAAAAATACGAGTATTGCTTATTATAATAGCCCGGCAATTGAAACCGTTATAATAGTGTTCATGTTCCTATCGGGAATTCATTTTGGGCTATTGTATTCTACTTTTACTTTCAGGAAGAACAATATTTTTAATTCACCCATTGTTAAATACTATTTTTGGATAACCATTGTGGGAATAGCGCTGGTTGCTATAAATCTTCATGGGAACATTTACGAATCATGGAGCGATAGCATTAGGTATGCAGCTTTTCAGGTAGTTTCATTATCAACAACAACGGGGTTTGCCAATACAGATTCGTCGATTTGGCCATCCTTTTCGATTCTGATTATTCTGTTTTTTACCATTCAATGTGCTTGTGCGGGTTCAACTGCTGGAGGTATGAAATTGGACAGGGTGGTTATATTTTTTCAAGTCCTACGTAGCCAGATCTTAAAAATTCAACATCCGCAGGCTGTTATTCCGGTTCGTATAGGTAAGCATATTGTGAACGAAGAGGTGGTAAATTCAGTTGTGCTTTTCATTGTTCTATACATATTGATTTTGTTGTTAAGTACATTAGCATTGTCGGCAATGGGATATGATTTGCTTACCTCCTTTTCAGCAACTGCTGCTTGCATGGGTAATGCGGGACCGGGTTTTGGTTTGGTAGGTTCAATGTCAAATTATGGGGTACTTTCAGAACTTGCCTTACTTGATCTTTCCATTGTAATGCTTTTAGGACGTTTGGAAATTTTTGGGTTGCTGCTACTCTTCTTGGTTAAATCGTGGCGATAGTTGGCCTTTGTCTTTTTTTTTGGGGGTAAAAATGTAATCATCAAAAATATTCTGCATGGAGCGGGATATATTCTCGCGGGCATTGCGGTTAATTTGCTCCATTTGGTAAATCAACTCTCTGATAGTGGTTCGATGGGTATCCTTATCATAAAAGCATTTCCTCTTTTCTGATGGGAAGCCCTTAAGTTGACTGTACTTTTTAAGTCCCTTATCAAGACAGGTAGTTAGAGGACGTATTAATATAATTTCGCCGTTAAACATCGAAAGTTTTGGGGGAATTGAGCTGATTGAAGAATGGTTAATCATGTTGAGCAGCAGGGTTTCAATGGCATCATCAAGGTGATGGCCTAACGCAATCTTATTGCAGCCTGCCTCTCGGGTGATGGTAAAAAGCATTTTACGTCGCTTCCAGCTAGCTGCATATAAAATAGGCCGGTTTACGGTTGTTGGGGTTGTATTCCACATTTATTTCCCTGAGGTGAAAGGGAACATTGTTTGATGTACAAAACTCTTTCATAAAGTCGATATTGGCACGGTAGCTCATATCGGCAGCTTGAACAGGGCAAGCATGTAATTCGAATTTGTAGGGCAGGGCCCTACGCCTGTCAATTTAAAGATAGAGAAGCGCATAGCTATCTTTACCCCCTGACAACCCCACCATAATTTTATCGCCCTCTTCAATTAGGTTGTAGCCGTATATAGTTTGGTTGATCTTCCCTTGTAGTTTTTTTATGATATATGACATTATCCAGTTAATCAAAAACTTGGCAAGATTAGTTTTTTATGGTATATTTAGATAAAGATTTCGATATGCGGACGTTTGTTATTCCCGATATCCATGGTTGTTCCAAAACACTTCGGTATTTACTTGAGGTTAGGTTGGGTATTACGGTAAATGACTGTCTGTACTTTTTAGGTGATTATATTGATCGTGGTCCAGATACGCCGGGCGTTATTGATTATCTTATCAATTTGAAACAAAATGATTTTAAAATAACCTGCCTAAGAGGCAACCATGAGCAAATGTTGCTCGACTCCATGAATGGGAATAATGACATGAGCCTTTGGCTCATGAATGGAGGAGTTGAAACGCTACAACAGTACCAGCAGCAGATCACTCAAATTGAAACGGAGTATGGTTTTTTACCCCAGAAAGATCTTGATTTTCTTAACTCGCTTAATTTGTATGCGATAGTTGAGAGTTTTATTCTTGTTCATGGAGGTATTAATTATGCTGCACAGGATCCTTTTTCCGATGTGGATGCCCTGCTATGGAATCGCCCCATGGCAGTTCCTGATGATTTTATGCCAGGGTACAGCATAATTTGCGGACATACACCCTATGCCCTTACCAAAATTATTGAAGGTATTAAAACTCCTGGATGCCGACTATTTAACCTCGATGCGGGTTGTGTTTATAAGGGTCAGTTCATACCAGGTACAGGTTATCTTACAGCGCTTTGTTTGGAAACATGGGAACTGGAATTTGTTGAGTGTATTGATTAGTTAGGACTTGGGCAGCACAATGACCTCTGCTTTACCTTTAAGCAGCTCCCTAAATTTTTCTACATCATTAACAGAACCCTCATACATGCCGTAGTGAATAGGAATGGCAACCGATGCTCCGGTATCCAAAACAGTTTCAGCTGCATCGTTAACCGAATTCATGGTATAGGTTTGCCCAAGGGGTAACATGATGATATCGGTTTTGATAGATTTCATCTCAGGAATACGTTCAGTATCGCCTGTATGGTACAGCCATACATGGCATAGGTTTAGCAAATACCCCACCCATTTCTTTTCCTTTGGATGCTTGTCGCTTTTAATGACATTATACATTGGAACAGCCTTAATTTCGATGCCGTGCCATTCGTCCATAAACCCTGGTTGAACAGCTACCACCTTGGCTGCACCAAATTGGCCTGCTTGAGTAGCAACATCAGCTGTGCAAAATATGTGGGTTTGAGGTGTTACCACCTTACGTATATCGTCTGGTGAAAAATGGTCGAAATGTGAGTGTGTTATAAGTATTAAATCGGCATGGTCGTTTCCCTTAATTTGAAAGGGATCGATGTAAATTATTTTGCCGCAGTTGAAAATCTTTACGGATGCTTGGCCGAACCACTGAATACTCTCGGCAACTGCTTCAATGTTTTTGGATACACCGGTATTCATAGCCCGTTTGTTAAATGGTTTACACTATAAATTTACAAAAAAAAAGGGACTTGTAAAGAGGTGATAAAAATCGCCTACTCTTCCGAATCTGTAAATAGTTCGTCATCTGCAACTTCCTCAACAAATGCTGATGTTTTGAGGAGTTCCTTTGCTTTACCCGTCAACCTTACATTTGGTGATCCCTTAAATTTGTCGAATTCTTCTTGAGTGATGTTGCCTCTTCCCAGCATTTTTTTGGCCACAAAACGCGAATTATCAATTACGAATTGTTTTAGATTGCCATCTGAATCGAAAAGGTATCGGAACTTGGTGGGGCGAGGAATAATGTAGGCGAGAAATAGCGATTCGGATAGATTGAGTTCTCTGGGATGCTTATTGAAGTAGTAGTCGCTGGCTTCGTTTATGCCGTAAATATTTGGCCCCCATTCAATAATATTAAGGTAGATTTCCAGTAACCGTTCTTTACTTACTACCTGAGAGTTTTCAATTATCCATGTAATAAGGATCTCTTCGGCCTTACGACCAATATTTTTACTTTGTGTAAGATAGAGATTTTTTACCAGTTGTTGCGAAATTGTGCTTCCTCCACGCGCAAAGCGCTTTTCTCGAATATTGCATGCCATGGCATAAGTAATACCTTCGAGGCTAAAGCCCCGATGGTGGTAAAAACCGCCATCTTCGCTGGTTATAACAGCCCATTGTAGGTAGGGTGATATCTGATTTAATGGTGTAAACCTTTTGTTAGATGGTCCAACATGAATATTACGGATAAATCCAAAATTGTTGTAGGCCTTGTGTGTAAATGTATCGGTTATAGCAAAAATATTGGTTTTTCCAAATGATGCCATGCTAAACCCTGAGCTGCTCAACTTGGGTTGTATGGTTAAGCTATCGGGCTGATTAAGAGGGATATCAACCCTAAGCGAGTAGTTGAAAGTACCCCTGACCCTGCAACCTGTTAGGTTGGTAAACAGGCCTTCGGGTAGAGCATCAATGAGATTTTGCCATGTATTAAATGGTGTTTGCACCATAAAAGATAGCCTGTCATCTGGTCTTATAAGATATTCTACCCATATGTTAGCTTTAAAGTCATTCACCGACACCCAGGATGTTGAGTCGATTACCCATCGATAGGGTTCAATTGTAAGGTTCAGACTGAAAACGGAGTTTTTAATCCTTACCGGTACTTCTGAAATACGTTTACCTTTTAGAGTCATGCCTTCGAATCTGCTGCCTAAAGCAAGATCTATTTCGTTTGAACTTAATTTGTTGGCAGCAATTGAAATTTTCGATTTTTTGAGTGATAGCGAGATGCCCAGAATGGGTTGAAAAAAGGGAACTTTTGCTTCATCGCTGGTAGATACAATTTCGGCATAAACCGAATTATTTGCTTTACTTGTTTTACCCGTTATGTTTACCAATGAAGTATCGGAACCATCAATTAGTATTGCCTTAGAACTAAACCGGCCATTGCCATAATGCCAATCATCAAGTTTAACCATTCCTTTATATGTAGAATCGGAATAGAATAGCACCAGGTTATCAATCTGAAATTTTGATGTGGATAAACCAAAAAAGGACTTAATGGCATAGTAAAGCCTTTTATTGCTTGATTTAACCAGGTCTATTGTTTTTGCAGTGCTATTGTTCTGGTATGCATTTTTATTTTTAAGTATGATGTCCACCCTGACATTGGCATTTGATACGGCTATGTATTGCGGATTTATTTTAAGTGCTAAAAGATAAAATGGATTCAACCTCATCTGTATGTAATCAGAATGAATCAATGTATCGGATGATTTTACAAGAAACCCTTCTAACTCTATTGTGCTAATTCCTCTAACTCTTAGGGTATTGGTTGAAACAGCAATTCCATAGCGGTTATCGGTTTGGGTTGCTACTTTATGAAAAATGAACCTTGCAATAGGATTTCGGGCAACGAATAGCAAAAGGAGGATTGCTATGAATCCAATGAATATTTTGGTTATCGTTTTTTTGATTTGAGTGCGCATTGCATTTTTTTTGCAAAGGTAGAAAATAAAAAAGCGGGATACCCCGCTTTTTTATTTGTACCTTTAAATGCCTTAAAACCAGTATTTTGCTAAAAATACAATTCTATGGTTCGAAACCGGGTCTAACGATGAGGTAACCTTATGCTGGGCATCAAAGGTGTTTCCATACACTGCAGTTGTAAGCATGTACTCTATTGCAAGGGTAAGGTTTTCCTCTTTATAGCTGAGGCGTGGCGAAATACGGTAAATATAGTTTAAGTCGTCGTTGCGGTGATACTTATCGATGGTGGTGTAGTTTTTGTTGGAGCCATTAAGTTTTGAATAACCTGCAAAAAGGCCAAACTCCACTTTTTTAAACCGATGGTTGATATTGAGCCAGGTACTAAGGGTTCGAAGATTGGCGTAACTGTAATCGCCATTTAAGTCTTCTTCAGTAACCCTTCCATAACCACCAATCATTAGCAGATGGGTTGGGTTTTCGCCGTAAACTGCTTCGACTTTAATGCTTGTGCTTCCATGGTTTAAGACAGCAAATCCGCTGAAAAGGTATTGCCCAATGGTTTCGGTTGTACCCGTACCGGTTGAGGTGGCTAAGCGTGGGGTTAGCCATTTATAACCAGCCGATGCACCTGCAATAAAAGTTTTACCGTTAACAAAGGCTGCCTGTGCCATAACCTCAGGTAAACCAGAGTTTCGTAGCGCATCGGTAGGCCCCATAGATCTGTGGTAGCCCTGTGTTAATGCAGCTGCCACTAACCTGATTTTGTTTACAGGATAGTATGTAAAACGAATTTGTGGTGAACGGTTTAGCGAGTGAAATGGCGCACCTGCACCAAACGATACTGTACCGGGAATAAGTTCGTTCACAATTATGGGATGCCAGTATTGTCCCATCATCAATTCAGACCTATTCCATTTTAGCTTAACCATGGCATGCCTCAAGCGCAGGAGGTAAACATAATCGTTTTGTGTGGCAAAAAAATCAGACTCAACAAGTCCGTTAACCTTGGCACCTAAAACATTTGGCCCGGTAATTTTAAGCCCTACGCGAGTTGTCAGGCTTAGCATCTGAAACTGATTTTTACGGTTAACATTAATACCATTAGCATCAAACTTGGCCTTTAATGGGTAAAAGTATATTTCGCCATCACGGGCGTCAAGCGATTTGTAGGTATCAAAAATGGCTTCATAGGCCACATAGCCAAAAGGTTTTGCTTCAATTTTTGGCATTTCGGTTGGCTCTTGGGCAAGGATTGAATTGAAAAAAAACAAAAAAAACTGAAGGGGGTATGCTAGTTTCTTCATATTAATTTTTTTGCAAAAATGCTAAAAAAATGAGTTTTGAAAATATTGACTTAAGTTAAAATCACCATTTATCAACTAAAAGTCGGGATTTATTATATGTATTGCACTTTTTTAAAGACGCAATATGAATTGGTTTTGGAATTTGCTAAACACTATTTAATATTAACACATTGCACCAATTAAAACTTGCTGAATTCAAGTCACAAATGCGACTTTTTTTTAGACACATTTAGGTAAAAAATTCATTTGGTGTTAAAAAATTATTTTTTTCTTGGTCGATTATTTAAAAT
>DYKO01000011.1 GCA_020722565.1 Rikenella microfusus | reverse complement strand
ATATTTATTTACAAAGCCCTCTTAAAAAGTTGCATTAATTACTTGAATTTAGGTGGTTTTATACAATTGAACCGTTAAATTCCAGTTACCAAATTAAAAAAGCCCCATAGGGGCTTTACCATTCATAAGTTAAATCTAGTTATCCCTTAGCACATACTCATCGTACTCCAGCTCAAAGCGAAGTTTGTGGCGCGATTCCTCCTGTGCCAGTTGCATAAAAAGTGCCTTGTACTCGGGTCTATCAACCTTTTCCGATAGGGTCAGGTATAGCTTGAAAGCAGCTTTTTCTCGCTTCATGGCGAGCACTAGCGCTTGCTCGTAGGTCATATCCTCACGCTCCGGATCCAGAACCAAGTAATCGGCAATTTTTAGGTCGGCTACTTCTTCCGAAGGCAATGTTACAATTCCGTCCTCTTTGATTTTTGCCAAGCGAGCCTTGTGCCCCATTTCCTCGCGGGCAAACTGCTCGAAAGTTTTTTTCATATCGGCATTACGCGCATTTAAAGCCAAACGGTTGTAGAAGTCGACTGAATCCTGCTCGCGGTCAATGGCAAAATCTAAAATATCGTTAATGTTAGTAAACGTTTTCATGGCTGAGCGATTTAGCGTTAGTTAATTTTTCTTCAAACTCAATATCAAAATTATGCATCAGGTAGCTGCAACCGGCATAAAATTGCATGTACTCTCCTTCGTACTGGGTTTGAATAAATTTAAGGGTTTGACTACTGCTATCCTGTGGCAGTAGCGAGAGAATCTCAGTTTGCACATCGTAAAAATCGGAAACCCCATTTACTCCCAACCTGTTTAGCAAGGCAATGGTAATCTGCGAAGTAGTTAATTCAACTTTGGGTCTCAAACCTTTCTCAAATTGCTGAATTACATGGTTGGCATTGGTAAAGGTGCCGCCGGTCTCGTACCAAAGCGATGCCGGAAGGACAATATCAGCCATTTGAGCGGTTTCGGTCATAAAGGTATCGACCACAACGGTAAATTCAATCTTTTGCAGCAGCTCCTTTACCTTTTCCTTATATTTAGCGGTACCCATTGGATCCTCTCCAAATATTAGAGTATTTTTAATGCTGCCCTTTTCCAACACCTCCATCAGGTTGTTAACAGATAAGGGTAAATTATCGATCTTCCATTTTTCCTTTAATCTCGATATGAAGTTGCTATCGGAAATGGATTGCATGCCAATGCCCCAGCTGGGATTAATTCCCATATCAATTAATCCGTGCGAATTGTTCTTGGGCTTAAGGGCTATTAGCCCTCCGGTTGATTTGCCAAGTTTACCGGTAATCAGCATCAGGTTCATTATTTCGGCTGCCGTGTTATCGGAAACTTCGGCCTCGGCGAATATGAGCAAGGCACCGTAATCGTCGTTGAAATCATTGGCAAAACGCTCAATAACGGTTTGCTCGCAACCCGACTTTTGGCAAAGTTCCCTATAATCCTGCTCCAGTAGGTTGGCGCTATAGGCGCCAAAACCCTCGCAGTGGTCGCCAATGAAAACCATATTCTGCTTATTGTTGCTAAGCAGGTAATGGTTAACGGCTTTTATGAAGTGGTAGTACGATTGAACCTGGATGTATTGCTGCGCCCTTGCCGATAGGTTACTTTTTGATTTGGCAATAACCGTAACCTGCTTTTTAGCAGCGTTTACCATATATCCGGCAACTGGGTTATAACGGTTAATTTGAGTAGCAAAAAGATAGATATGATTAGCCTTGGCGATATCGGCAAATTGAGTATTTTGTGTTGAACTTAGGGTGTAACCCATACCCGTTTCAAGATAATGGAAGCTACCAATGTTATTGGTTTTTGCTCCAGCACGGGCAAGTTTCTGAATCAAATACTGTTCCTCATTGGTAAGAATGGCTCCGGCAAAAAAGGCGTTTTCATCAGCTTTATCCGATTTTACCTTTTGGGCAATTATATGAAAGGCTTCATCGTAAGTAATCTCAACAAATCCGTTACCCTCGCGTTTAAGCGGTTTAGTAAGTCTTTTAGAACTATTGAAATTGCGGTAGCCAAACTTACCATACATACAAAGGTTTCCATCGGTATTAACCTGAGAATTGGCACCGGTTACCCGCATAATGAAATTTCCTTTATAGTGGAACTTAAGAGTACACCCCACCGAGCAGTACCCACATACGGTTTCAAACTTTTCATTTTTAACTGGGCCGGGTTTAAAGGGAAGATTCTCGGTTATTGCGCCGGTTGGGCAAGCCGAAATGCAAAGTCCACACGATTCGCAAGTAGTGTTGGCAAGATTATCGCCAAATGCAGGGGCAACATAGGTATCAAAACCACGATTTACCAAGGTAAGTGCGTTGGCTCCCACCACCTCCTTACAAATGCGAACGCATCGGGAACAAAGAATGCACTTATTGTTATCAATTTCGATAAAGGGATGTGAAAAATTGACGTTGAATTCCTTATGATCGCCCATAAAGCGTAGCTGGTCGGCCTGATAGGTATCGGCATGACGCTTAAGGTCGCACTCAAAGTACTCCACACACCCGCATTCCATGCATCGAGCGGTTTCGTGCATGGCCTGCTCATGGCTATAGCCCAGTTCAACCTCCTTAAAGTTAACGCGTTGGTTTGGTTCCAGCACCGGCATCTCCTCGCGCAGCTGGCGCTGATAACGGCTCACAAAATCGTTGTTACTTAGCTTATGGAAGTTCTCCTTTTTGCTCAGAAACTCCTTTTTAGGAGGCACAACCGGCTGACCGCTAAGGTACAGATGACAGCTGTGCGAAGCCAGTTTGGCCTGAGCAATGGCCTCAATAATGGTGGCTGGTCCGGTTACGCCGTCGCCAGCGGCAAAAACCGATGGGATACCCGTTTGCAGGGTTTGACGGTCGGCATCAATATCGCCCCATTTATTAGCCTTTAGCTCACCCTCGCGGGCATAACGGTTTACATCATCAAGAAAATCGATTTGAGTTTTCTGACCAATGGCTGCCAGAATGTAATCGAACTCCATTTCAAACTCCGAGCCCTTCACTGGAACTGGGCGTCGACGCCCTGAGGCGTCGGGTTCACCAAGTTCCATTCGGATAAGAGTCATCGATTTAACCTTCCCATCGTCGGTTTTGTTTACCCTAACCGGTGCGGTAAGGAACATGTATTTAACGCCCTCGAGTTTCGATTCGTGGATTTCTATTGGATTGGCAGGCATTTCGGCCTCGGTTCGGCGGTAAATAACCGTTACATCGGTGCTACCGCAGCGAACTGATGTTCTACAGCAATCCATCGCGGTATTTCCCCCTCCCACAACGGCAATTTGTTTTCCACGGAAATCATACTTTTGGCCGGTATCCTCCATGTTTCGCAGGAAATCGATACCCGAGAAAACCCCATCAGCATCCTCGCCATCCACACCCAAAAGTTGGCCACGTTGCGAGCCAATGGTGAGTATCATGGCATCGTAGCTCTCGGATATAGTTTTGTAGCTCAAATTTTTACCTAACCTCTGGTTGTAGAAAATGTTCACCCCCAGTTCTGTTATGGTAGCAATTTCTTTATCCAGCAAGTCGTTGGGTAAACGGTACTCCGGGATACCATACCTGAGCCAACCCCCGGCATGGGGCTGAGCCTCGTAAATATCGCACTGATGTCCTTTCTGCTGCAGGAAGTAAGCAGCCGATAGCCCACCTGGGCCAGCCCCTATAATGGCTATCTTTTTACCTGTTGAAGGTGCAACTTCGGGTTTGTAGTGATGTTCCGATTCCAAATCGCGATCGGCGGCGTACCGCTTCAGGTAGTCGATTCCCACACCGGTACCCTCATCCATATAGTTTCTGCGACAGGCTGCCTCACAAGGCCTAACGCATACCCTACCGCAAATTGCTGGAAGAGGGTTTGTCTGTTTTATTAAACCAATAGCTTCGGAATACAATCCTTTTTCTATTAACGATATGTATCCCTGCACATCGACACCAGCCGGGCAACGTTCCCTGCATGGGGCCACACAATCGGCATAATGGTTGCTCATTATAAGGTCGAGTGCAGTTTTACGAGCTTTATGAACACGTTCGTTATCGGTATTAATCTTCATTCCTTCAGCCACACGTGTTGAGCAGGATGGTTGAAGGTTGCGCTGCCCCTCAATTTCAACCACACAAACAAAGCACGAAGAGTAGGGCTCAAGCCTGGGGTCGTTGCAAAGGGTTGGTATTTCAATACCATGCCTGCGGGCCACATCAAGAATGTACTCCCCCTTGTGTGCAGTGATATTTTTCCCGTTGAGTACTATATTGACCAATTCGCTCATTATATATCAATATTTAATGCATTAACTTTCATCTAACTCTTAATAATGGCATCAAAACGGCAGCTATTGTAACATTCGCCGCACTTAATGCAGATGTCCTGATTGATATGGTGAATCTTTTTACGTTCGCCATCGATAGCCTTTACCGGACACTTAACGGCGCAAACTGTACAACCGGTACACTTTTCAGGATTAATCTCGTAAGTGAGCAATTTTTTGCAGCTGTGGGCAGGGCACTTTTTGTCGTAGATATGCGCCTCATACTCATAACGGAAATACTTTATGGTTGTAAGCACCGGATTTGGTGCGGTTTGCCCTAAGCCACAAAGAGAACTTTCCTTAACCTGCAAAGCCAGTTCTTCGAGTTTTTCGATATCACCCGGCTGACCTTCACCCTCAGTTATACGAGTTAGTATTTCGAGCATTCGTTTGGTGCCTATGCGGCAGAATGTACATTTCCCACACGATTCCTTTTGTGTAAAATCAAGGAAAAATCGGGCCACATCAACCATGCAGGTTGTTTCATCCATAACCACCATTCCTCCCGACCCCATAATGGCCCCGGTGGCCGTAACCTGCTCATAATCAACCTGAATATCGAGAAGATGTTCTGGAATACATCCACCCGACGGGCCGCCCAGCTGAACTGCCTTAAAACGCTTGTCGTTTTGAATACCCCCGCCCAATTTGAAAATGATATCGCGTAGCGTAGTTCCCATGGGAACCTCAACTAAACCGCCATGTTTTATTTTACCGGTAAGTGCAAACACCTTTGTACCCTTACTCTTTTCAGTACCATACTTGTTGTACGATTCTGCCCCGTTGGCAATTATGTAGGGCACATTGGCAAAGGTTTCCACGTTGTTAATGTTCGATGGTTTTTGCCAGAGGCCTTTTTCTGCAGGGAATGGTGGCCGCTTAGAGGGCATACCACGCTTGCCCTCAATGGATGCCATAAGGGCTGTTTCCTCACCGCAAACAAAGGCCCCGGCACCCTCTTTTATGTAGATGTCGATGTTAAAACCTTCGATTCCCATAATGTTACGCCCCAAATAGCCATGCTTACGGGCCTGTTCCAGAGCTATGTTGAGCCTCTTTATGGCGAGAGGATACTCTGCGCGGCAGTATATTACGCCTTCGGTGGCTCCAATGGCATAAGTTCCAATAATCATACCCTCAATAACAGCATGCGGATCGCCTTCGAGAAGCGAGCGGTCCATAAAGGCACCGGGGTCGCCCTCATCGGCATTGCAGATGATGTACTTTTGGTCGGCCTGATTGGCACGCGCAAATCGCCATTTCATTCCGGTGGGAAAACCACCGCCCCCCCTACCACGAAGCCCCGAGTCAATAATGGTTTGTATAACCTGCTCAGGGCTCATGTGCTCAGCGGCAATTTTTTGTAGGGCTTGGTATCCACCCCGCTGCTCGTATTCGTGTATGTTTTCAGGGTCGATATATCCGCAGTTGCGTAGGGCAATTTTCACCTGCCCATCAAAGTAGGATTGATCGGGTGTAGGGAAAAGATCGGTTTTCACCACGTACTCCTTGATGGGAATGTGTCCCAAAACGTGCTGTTGGATTATCTCAACTACTTTGTTCTCATCAACATCGCCATAAATCATTGAACCGTTTTCATCAACCACCTCAACCAGCGGCTCACGGAAACACATGCCAATACAGCTGGTTTTAGCCAGCTCAAAGTCGAGGTTATCGGCATCTTTTAATGCCTTCAACTTGCTGTAAACCTTATTGGCACCCGCTGCAATTCCGCAGCTGCCAAGCCCAACAATCACTTTAGTTGCTGCCATATAAAACTTTTTATGTTGATAAAAGGGCCAGCATTAGCTCCGGCTTTCCTTTTCCTGGGTTTCTTTAATTTTGATGTCCTTAATAATTTTAACGGCCGAGCTACCGGTAAGTTTTCCGTAGGTTTCCTCGTCAATCATCATAACTGGAGCAAGCGAGCAACAGCCTAAGCATGCAACGGTTTCCAGAGTAAAAAACTTATCGGGGGTTGTTTCACCATCGTTTATCCTTAGTGCTTCTTTTAGAGCTGCTGAGATGGAATCAGCGCCCTGAACGTGGCAGGCGGTTCCGTGGCAAACCTTAATTATATGTTTTCCCACGGGCGACAGTCGGAATTGTGCGTAAAAAGTAGCAACTCCATACATGTCGCTTAGCGTAAGGCCTGTCTCGGCAGCCAGAAGTTCAAAGGCTTTGCGGGGAATATAGCCATAAGTGGCCTGCACCCCCTGAAGCAGAGGGATAAGGTTCCCCTTTTTCCCTTTATACTTTTCGATAAGCGGATTCAAAAGCGTGAGGTCAACCTTATTGGAAATGGTATTCTCCTGAACCTGTAGGGGTATTCGATGGACGCGCATGATGCAAAACTGATTAATGTTAGATTTTATGGACAAATTTATATTTTTTCATACAAAAGAAATACTTTTTGGTACGGTTATTACGGGGATTAAAAACATTTTTCCAAAAAACATAGGGCGGTTAAAGGATCTGACCGCCCCAACCGCCCCATATCAAATTAACAGTTAGCGAAATACATATATTATATTGTTACAAATTTAAACCACACCTTGGGCAATCATGGAATCGGCTACCTTAACAAATCCTCCAATGTTGGCACCATCAACGTAGTTGATGAATCCATCCTCCTTAGTTCCATACTTGCGGCAGGTTTCATGAATGTTAATCATAATATGATGCAGGCGCTGGTCAACCTCATCACGGGTCCACGAAAGGCGCAAAGAGTTTTGCGACATTTCTAAGCCCGATGTGGCCACACCACCGGCATTTGCAGCCTTGCCGGGGCCGAAAAGAATTTTGGCATTCAGAAATACATCAATCGCTTCGGGAGTTGAAGGCATATTAGCACCCTCCGAAACGCAGAAGCATCCGTTGCGAACCAGTGTTTTGGCCTCCTCTTCGTTAATTTCGTTCTGTGTAGCCGATGGTAATGCAATGTCGCATTTAATACCCCAGGGACGTTCGGCAGGAAAGTAGTCGCAGCCATACTTATCGGCGTATTCCTTAATACGGCCACGTTTTTCATTCTTGAGCCACATCACAAATTTCAACTTCTCGCTATCGATACCCTTAGGGTCATATATAAAGCCATCGGAATCGGAAAGTGTTACCACCTTACCGCCAAGTTCGGTAACCTTTTCCACTGTATATTGGGCCACATTGCCTGAACCTGAAACGGCAACAATCTTATCCTTAAAACTCTCGCCACGGGTTTTAAGCATTTCCTGGGCAAAATACGCATTACCGTAACCCGTAGCCTCGGGGCGAACGAGCGATCCTCCCCACTTCAAACCCTTGCCGGTAAGCACACCCGTATACTCATTAACTATGCGCTTGTACTGTCCGAACAAATAACCAATTTCACGACCACCAACACCAATATCACCTGCCGGAACGTCGGTATCGGGACCGATATGACGGTAAAGCTCCGTCATAAAACTCTGGCAGAAACGCATAACCTCCTTATCGCTCTTTCCCTTAGGGTCGAAATCGGAACCACCCTTACCGCCACCCATGGGCAACGAGGTTAGGCTATTTTTAAACACCTGTTCAAATGCCAAAAACCTAAGAATACCGAGGTTAACAGTTGGATGGAAACGTAATCCGCCCTTGTATGGGCCTATGGCGCTGTTCATTTCTATTCTATATCCACGGTTTATCTGAATGTTCCCCTTATCATCAATCCAGGGAACCCTGAAGATGATTACCCGTTCGGGTTCGGTAATCCGTTCCAGTATCTTTTCATCCTGATAAATGGGATTCTCTTCAATGTAAGGCATGATACTCTCGATAACCTCACGGGCTGCCTGGTGAAACTCAGGCTCACCGGGATTACGGGCAATTAATCCTGCCATAAAGTTGTTTACCTTTTCCTGTAACACAATATTTTTCATAGCGGTTGATTTTAATTGGTTAAACATGAAATCTTGATGTGAAAGTTATGTCGGTTTTATATCAATGTAAATACATCACCTTAAATTTCTGAGATTTACGGAAATCAAAATTAAGTAAAACACGTAAGTGCAATAGGTAATTCACCTATTTTTAATCATCGCATTTGATTTGAATGTTTTGTATAGCTAAATTTCAGTAATTGATTGAAACGCTAAATTGAGCAGCCATGGAAACCAAGCCCAACCCCGAGGAGTTTTACCGATTACTTGCACAGAGCAAAGAGCGATTAAAGGAACTGGCTGCCATTAATAATGTGGTAAACATTATCAAGGAAAACAAGCCCATTCCTGAAACCCTACATCAACTATGCCTTATACTGCCCGAGGCCTGGCAGTACCCGCAGTACACTGTAGCCAGGATAAAATATGGGCAATACGAATTTCAATCACTGGGGTTTAAGGAAACATTATGGTGCCAGCGACAGGGTTTTGAAACCATTGATGGAATTTTGGGTGCCATTGAGGTTTTTTACACCAAGCAATTACCCGAAGAGTTTGAAGATCCCTTCCTAAAGGAGGAGCGCGACCTAATTAATACACTGGCCAATATTCTTGTTGGATACATTAATAGCATCAAGGGGCGTGAGGTTATTAAGGAAAAGGTTACACCTAAGAAAAAGCCCGAAAAAAATGAGCCTCACGGCAAAAAGCTCCTGCAAAAATTTATAAATCAACATAATGCCGACCGCGATATTTACCATGACCTGATGCCATTCAAGGTTCATGAAATTCTTCTTGTAGCTACACTTTACGATGCCTATAGCATTGAACGCGAGGATAGGCTAACCGATAACATTCTGGGAGAGTACTCAAAACTTAGCTTATCAAGCGTTCCGAGAATTACAGGGGTCTCAACATTGGAAGAGGCCTTGGAAAAACTTGAAGAGCGCTATTTCAACCTCATCATCATAATGATGGGTGCCGATACGGTTACCCCACTCCGAATGGCCGCCAGAATTAAGGGCGAGTACAAGCATATCCCCCTTTACCTTTTGGTAAACAATAGTTTTATTGTAAATGAGATGGAAAAGAACCCCCAGACCCTTGAGGGTATCGACCGCATATTTGTTTGGAACGGGGAACCCAAAATATTCTTTTCCATGATTAAGCTACTGGAGGATAGGGTTAATATTGAAAATGATACCCGCGTTGCCCTTACCCGAGTGATTTTGCTGGTTGAGGATTCGCCCAAATACTACTCACGTTACCTGCCACTGCTATATGGATCGGTTTTAGACCAAACAAAAAGGGTTATAGAGGATGTTAGCACTGATGACCTCTATAAGGTGCTTCGAATCAGAATTCGCCCTAAAATACTGCTTGCCGGAACCTACGAGGAAGCCATCGACCTGTTTACCAGGTATAAAAACTTTATGCTTTGCCTTATTTCCGACGTTAAATTTTTCCGTGGTGGCAAACTCGATGAAAATGCTGGAGTACGTTTGGTTGAGCAGGTAAGACAAATCCTCCCTAACCTTCCAATTATTCTTCAGTCGTTTGAAAAAAGTAACGAAGTCATTGCCCATCACCTCAATGTAGCTTTTCTGGACAAAAATTCCGAGAGCCTGATGAACGATATTAAGAACTTTCTGAGCAACTACTTGGGCTTTGGCGATTTTGTATTTAAAGACGCTAACGGCAACCCCATAGCCATTGCAACAACCATGGAGGAATTTGAACGTGAACTGCACGTAATTCCCGACGAGAGCCTTTTGTATCATGCCCAGAAGAATCACTTTTCCATGTGGCTGGCTGCACGAGGCGAAATTCAAGTTGCCCGTATCATACACCCTTCAAAAATCGACGACTTCTCTGGACCAAAAGAAACACGAGAGTATCTGCTCAATACTCTAAAAAAATACCGACAGGAAAAACGGCGGGGAAAGATTGTGGGTTTTGCAACCAACTGGGAGGTTGACGAGAGCAACATAGTTAGCCTGGCTGATGGCTCTTTTGGGGGAAAAGGACGTGGGCTATCCTTCATCAATACACTGCTTTATACCTTTGATATCTCGCAGTACATTCCAAACATCAATTTACGCACCCCAAGAACATCCATCATCGGAACCAATGAGTTTGAATGCTTTATGACCCGCAACAACCTTTACGATAAAGTTTTTACCTGCAAAAATTACGAGGAACTTCAAAAGCACTTTGTGCAGGCCGAACTATCGGACCAGCTAAAGGTAAGGCTCGACCGCCTACTTCAGATTTACCATCGTCCCCTAGCAATCCGTTCATCGGGAATGCTGGAGGATTCCATTATGCAGCCCTTTGCTGGAATATTTGAAACCTATATCATACCCAACTCCCACCCCGACCGAAGCGTTCGCTTAAAACAATTGATGACTGGTATTAAGTTGGTTTACGCTTCGGTGTTTTCACCTACGGCAAAAGCCTATATAAAGGCCATGAACCTCAGAATAGAGGATGAAAAAATGGCCGTAATTGTTCAGGAGGTAGTAGGCAACAAGTATGAGCACTACTATTATCCGCACATTAGCGGTGTGGCGCAATCGCACAACTACTATCCCTTTGGGCACATCAATCCCGACGATGGATTTGCCAATATTGCCATAGGTCTTGGCAAACATGTGGTTGAGGGTGGACGCTCCTATCGTTTCTGCCCGAAATACCCCACACTGATTAACTACACACAGGAAAACCTTATTAAAAACTCACAGGTCGATTTTCTGGCAGTTGACCTCAGCAAATTCGACTACGACCTGATCACCAGCGACGAGGCCGGGTTGGCCCGTCTTGACCTTTACTATGCCGAACGACACGGCAACCTTAAGCATTGCGCCTCGGTTTACAGCTCCGAGAATGCAACCTTAATTCCCGGGGTGGGGCAACCCGGGCCAAGGGTGGTAAACTTCGCCAACATCCTAAAGTACAACTACATTCCCCTTGCCCATACCATCGATGTAATACTCGATATTGTGGAGGAGGCACTGGGTGCTCCCTGTGAAATAGAGTTTGCGGTTGACCTCAACAAAGACGCCAGCTACCGCTCATCCTTCTTCCTGCTCCAAATAAAGCCCTTAATGGCCAGCGCCCAGGAATACCAAATCGACCCTAATTCCATTTCGCGCCCCAATACCATTTTGGTATCAAACAACAGCATGGGCAATGGTCATATAAGCAATATTGAAGATGTGGTTTACATCCGCCGCGAGGCGTTCAACAAGGCCATGACACTGGAGATGGCCCGCGAGGTTGACGAACTGAACACCCTCCTCGAGAACGAGGGACGGCAGTACATTTTGATTGGCCCAGGCCGATGGGGTACCCGCGACCGGTGGATAGGTATTCCCGTAACCTGGCCCCAGATATGCAACGCCAAACTAATAGTGGAAACCAGTTTTGAGGACTTTCCGCTCGATGCCTCCTACGGCTCCCACTTTTTCCACAATGTAATTTCGATGAACGTGGGCTACTGCTCCATTCCTAATTCCGATCCTTTTGCGTTTATTGCATGGGATAAACTTGATCATCAGCCTGTAGTAAACGAAACCCACTTCTTCCGCCATATCCGTTTCCCAAAACCCCTCGACATACGCATGGATGGTACCCAGAGGCTTATTGCAGTAACAATGGAATAGCATGAAATGGGTTACTGATTATAAAACTTGCTAATATTAAGTTTCTGAACATACGCAAAACCCTAAACTACAAGCCCACAAAACCTAACCCGAAACGCTACCCACGGTTTTAACTATTTTGCCTTGGGCACATAATGTTCTTTTTTCGATTAAATATTCCTAACTAAATCGAAGTTATAGTAAATTCCCAGAGTATAGGTTCTTAAGGGATTACTAGTATTCAACTTATCCTGAAGCTGAAAAAACACCTCTAACGATGAACGCTTAGGAATTGGGTAGTCAAATCCAGCACGTAAACGAAAGCGATAAAATTCGTAGTTGCGGCCTTTGGTAAAATCGTATGCTATTTCGGCCTGGACATAGGGTTCCAACTTGGTTCGTCGTATGTTGTAGCTCAGCCTCAACCTTTCGCGAAGCGCCCTTCGGACCTCTATGGTGTAACCATAATCATAACGATTTATCAACTGGTGCTGATACCTTAAAAGATTAACCAATCTAAACCGTTCTATTTTAACCGACGAACGAATACCAACGCTAAATCGGTTACCTGTAAAGAATCTCCCCGGATAATCGTAGAACCGGTAAAAGCGGTACGATAGCTGTGGCTCAAATAATCGGCTAACTCTTAACCTGGCATTAGCATCAATAAGAAACTCGTCGAGTTGAGATTCACCATTCGCAAATCGCACCTCTGGTGCCACTGATGCCTTAATTTTTTTGCTAAAGGGAATATTTAGCTCAGCACCCACCCACAGCGACCTCGCTTCCTGTGCTTTGGCAGAAACAGATGCAATAAGCAGGCAGGTATATATTATAATGTTTACTTTACACATCCTAGTTTAATTTAATTTGATAAAATGGCAAATATAATCTTTGCAGGTAAATGTTGGGTTTCAGATTTATTGTGAACTTTAGCATTGATTAAATAAATTATTTTGTTGCGGTAGCAGGTGTGATTTAGGGTTGATTCACTTTTATGATTAACTACTGTGAATAATTCTACCATAATCATCATAAAACTCAAGCAGGTAAACGTTTATGGGAGTTTATGAGAGCATTACAAAGTTATTGTTACGAAAGGAATATTGATAGGCAATAATTATATACAGAATCATTTTAACTATACAACTTGTTATAACATTGCTATATGAATGATCCTATTGCATAGTAATTCGTTGCTGATATTTTTAGGAATTCTGTTAAACTGATTTCAATCAACCAAATTGCACTCATTGGTTTTGGAAGTAAACAAGTTAATTCTTTTTTTGCCATTTCAGCATAAACTTTTCCAACTATTCAATACAGGGGATTTAAAGAGAAGCATGAATAAATTATACTGGATGAACCTAGTTTTGCTTGGCTATTCTTTTAACTTTTCACGAACCTTATCTGCTATGCAATAATTCCAAGGCCTTTCAAAAATAGGAGGAAGATGGGCAAAGCCCCATAACCCATTAACTATTCATCCTTTTAGATTTTTATATTCGTCTGTAGGTAATTAGAAAAAAAATAGGTATTCACTTATTTAGATATATTCTAAATTGTATACAAGGTTAACATAATTTATATAGCGTAAAGCAAAGAAGTATATTTTTGTGCATGATTTCAAACGTTTTTCATTGATGTCATCTGAACCCAATGTAATAGAGCATTTAGGGCGTATTGAAGCCATAACTCCAACCGATATTAGAGTGGTCATTTTAAGTCAATCGGTCTGTGCCAGTTGTCATGCAAAAGGTGTATGTTCAGCAGCTGACGCTGAAGAAAAGCAGGTAGTGATAACCAAACCCTACCATAATTTTACTGTTGGCGAAATGGTTAAGGTTTCCATGCAGCAATCAATGGGGTTTAAAGCCCTTTGGTGGGGATATTTGCTGCCACTAATTCTTCTGCTAGCTTCCTTGTTCACGCTATCGGCAGTAGGTTTCACCGAAGGTCGTGCTGGATTGCTCTCGATGCTAGTACTAATTCCGTATTACCTTTTTCTATACCTATTTCGAGGTAAAATTGAAAAGGAATTCCATTTTGATATTGTAAAAATATAAGAAAAAACTAATCTATGAGTTCAATCCTGATCACATCAATTCTTGTTCTTAGCTTGCTGGGATTAACGTTGGCAGTTGTACTGTATCTAACAGCCCAAAAATTTAAAATAATTGAGGATCCCCGTATTGAGCAGGTAGAGGCAGTTTTGCCTGGAGCCAATTGCGGCGGATGCGGTTATCCCGGTTGCCATGGATTTGCTGAAGCATTTGTAAAAGCCGATGACATAACCTCATTTTTCTGTCCGGTGGGGGGAAACGTGACCATGGCTAATGCTGCTAAGGTAATAGGCAAAACAGCTGAGACAAAGGATCCCATGGTCGCAGTGGTGCGGTGTTCGGGCAGCCCGGAACATCGCAAGCGGATTGCTGAATACGAAGGAGCCCCATCATGTAAATTAGCCACAGCGCTTTACAGCGGTGATACCGCCTGCCAATATGGATGTTTAGGCCTTGGCGATTGTGTGGCAGTTTGCCAATTCGATGCCATTTACATCGATCCAGTTACCCTTCTTCCGGTGGTAAACGAAGATAAATGTACCGGCTGCGGTGCCTGTGTTAAGGCCTGTCCTAAAAGCATCATTGAACTTCGCAAAAAAGGTCCAAAGGGTAAACGCATTTACGTATCGTGTATCAATAAGGACAAAGGAGGCCCAGCTCGAAAAGCATGTGATGTGGCATGTATTGGTTGCGGCAAATGCGTAAAAGTTTGCCCCCATGAGGCCATCACCCTAGAAAATAACCTGGCATACATCGATTACAATAAATGCAAGTTATGCCGCAAGTGCGTTGAGGAATGCCCAACCGGGGCTATTCTGGAAATCAACTTTCCGCTTCGCAAGCAAAAGGTTGAGGGTCAAATCGAAAGTACAGAAACACTATAATTCATTAACATATACTTAACCGCCTAAAGTAATGTTGAAGACATTTGCCAAAGGAGGCGTTCATCCGCCTGAAAACAAGTTATCGGCTAATAGACCGATTGAAACGCTACCACTCCCCGCACGGGTTAGCATTCCGGTGTCACAGCATATTGGTGCACCTGCTACCATATTAGTAGCGAAAGGCGATAAGGTAAAAGTGGGTCAACTGATTGCCCAAAGTGCAGGATTTGTTTCGGCCAATATTCATTCATCGGTATCCGGTACCGTTGAGTCGGTTGATGTGGTCCTTGATAGCTCAGGCTATAAGCGACCTGCTATAACCATAGTAGTTGAGGGCGATGAGTGGGATTCATCAATCGATCGCACCCCCGATATCAAAACCGAAATCAATCTCAGTGCCCAGGAAATTATAAAGAAAATAACCGATGCCGGCATTGTGGGTATGGGAGGTGCCACTTTCCCATCACATGTAAAGCTATCGGTTCCCACCGGCAAAAAAGCCGATGTACTTATAATCAACGGAGTTGAGTGCGAACCCTATCTCACATCGGACCACAGGCTAATGCTGGAAAAGGGACACGAGCTAATGGTGGGCATTCAAATGCTTATGCGTGCGCTTAACGTTGATAGAGCCATGATTGGCGTTGAAAACAACAAACCCGACGCAATTAAATACCTTACCGAAATCTCATCGAGCTACAAGGGGATATCGGTACATGCCCTAAAGGTAAAATATCCACAGGGTGGTGAAAAGCAGCTAATAAAGGCCCTTATAAACCGTGAAGTTCCCTCTGGCGGTCTTCCTATTGATGTTGGGGCAGTAGTTCATAACGTAGGAACCGCCTTTGCTGTTTATGAAGCAGTTCAAAAGAATAAACCCCTCTTTGAGCGCGTGGTTACAGTTACCGGCAAGAACCTTGCCAAACCCTCAAATTTTTTGGTGCGTATTGGTACACCCGTTTCTGAACTAATATCTGCAGCCGGTGGCATACCCACCGATACCGCTAAGGTGGTAAATGGTGGCCCCATGATGGGTAAGGCAGTTGTTGATGTGAATGTTCCGGTTACTAAGGGGACATCGGGTGTTATTGTTTTCCCCGCCACCGAATCGAAACGTAAAACTGAGAGTGTTTGCATTCGCTGTGCCAAGTGTGTATCGGTTTGCCCTATGGGATTGGAACCGTACCTGCTGACTCGCATGAGCCAGCGAATGATGTTTGAAAATATGGAGCACGAACGCGTACTCGATTGTATAGAGTGCGGCTCATGCAGCTTTACGTGCCCGGCTAACCTCCCTCTACTCGATTACATCAGGTTGGGTAAATCGGAGGTTAACAAGATAGTTCGGGCTCGCAAGAACTAATACCTTAACCAGCCAAACTACAAGGAATAATGGATAATAAATTTGTTGTATCACTGTCACCCCACGTACACAGTGGCGAATCGACCAGCCGGCTGATGTTTAACGTGGTTTTGGCGCTAACACCTGCCTTTGCTGTTTCGCTTTACTACTTTGGCCTGGGCGCCCTTGTTGTGACCCTGCTCGCAGTTCTATCGTGTGTGCTGTTTGAGTATCTGATTCAAAAATTCATACTCAAGGTTACACCCACCATAACCGACGGCTCAGCCATTGTAACCGGATTGCTGCTTGCCTTCAATGTCCCCAGTAACCTACCGTGGTACATTGTGGTTGTGGGAAGCCTTTTTGCCATCGGCGTAGCTAAAATGAGTTTTGGAGGTTTGGGTAGCAATCCGTTTAATCCAGCGCTGGCTGCCCGCGTATTCATGCTTATTTCGTTCCCGGTTCAAATGACCAGTTGGCCATTGCCAATTGAATCGCGCTTAAAATACATTGATGCGGTAACCGGACCTACCCCACTGTCTATTTTGAAAGAGGAATTAAAAAAAGGAGAAACCATTTCACAAATATCCGATCAGATACCCACGCATATGCAAATGTTCATGGGGCTAATGGGGGGTTCATTAGGTGAAATTGCCGCATTTGCGCTACTCATAGGATTTGTATGGTTACTCTACAAAAAGGTAATAACCTGGCATATCCCTATAACAATTTTTACTACCATATTTGTTTTCACTGGAATTCTATGGTTGATTAACCCCGAAAAAAATGCCGACCCCATTTTCCACTTAGTAACCGGAGGTGTTATGATAGGCGCCATTTTTATGGCTACCGATTACGTTACCTCGCCCATGCACCCCAAAGGGATGATTATATTTGGTTTGGGCATTGGTTTACTAACGGTTATCATTAGGGTGTGGGGAGCCTACCCAGAGGGCGTTTCATTTGCCATTCTCATAATGAATGCCTTTGTACCATTAATCAACCGCTATGTTAAACCCAAACGTTTTGGAGAGGAGGTAAAACGCAATGGCTAATATTGAATCGAACTTTAAAAACATGGTCCTAACGCTGTTGATTATTACACTAATTGCATCAGCAGCACTTGGCTTGGTTTACCAGGTAACCAAGGAACCCATTGCCCAGGCTCAGCAAGCTAAAATTAACAATGCCATAAAAGCAGTATTACCTGAATTTGACAATCAACCGGCCAGCGCCGCTTACACCCGCAAGGTTGATGATGGTGAGGTAATCCTATATCCAGCAACCCGAAACGGACAACCCGTTGGTGTTGCAATCAAGACCTTTACTAAAAAAGGATTTGCGGGTTTAATTGAGTTGATGGTTGGCTTTCTTCCCGATGGTTCTATCTATAAGGTTGAGGTTATTTCACATAAGGAAACCCCGGGCCTGGGCGATAAAATAGAACCTAAAAAATCGAACTTTAGCACTCAGTTTGAAGGAAAAAATCCCGAAACATTCAAATTAATGGTTAAGAAAGATGGCGGTGATGTAAATGCCATTACAGCCTCAACCATTTCGTCACGAGCCTACTGCGATGCGCTAAACCGTGCATACCAAGCGCTAAAGAAAGGAGGTGAGCAATGAGCCATATTTATCAACTAACCAAGGGTATAATAAAAGAAAATCCCATTTTTGTAATTGTTCTAGGGATGTGCCCAACATTGGCCACAACATCATCGGCCATAAATGGGATGGGAATGGGCTTAGCCACAACATTTGTTTTATTAAGTTCAAATACAGTTATTTCACTTATTGCCCGATTTATTCCCGATAAGGTGCGAATTCCATCGTACATAGTTGTTATTGCAACCTTTGTTACCATTGTTGATTTGGTAATGCAAGCATATACCCAAAGTTTATACGAAAGTCTTGGCATATTTATTCCCCTTATAGTGGTAAACTGCATTGTGCTGGGACGTGCCGAAGCCTTTGCCAACAAAAATGGTGTTTTTGATTCAATGCTCGATGGTTTAGGAATGGGATTAGGTTTCACCTTAGCCCTAACCCTTTTGGGTAGTGTTAGAGAGATTCTAGGGAATTTTTCGGTATTTGGTCTTAAACTTATTCCTAAGGAACCGGTTTGGACAGCTGGTCAATTCTTCCACGATCCCATGCTGGTATTCATTCTGGCTCCGGGAGCATTTATTGCTTTGGCCTATATGATTGCCATATTCAATAAACTTAAAAAGTAGGAGGTAACCATGGAATATATTCTGATAATTATTGCAGCCATATTTGTAAACAATGTTGTGCTTGCACAATTTTTAGGAACTTGTCCGTTCCTTGGTGTTTCCTCTAAAATCGATACATCATTGGGGATGGCCGGTGCTGTAACCTTTGTAATAGTACTGGCTACCCTTGTAACATTTTTACTACAGCATTATGTTCTCAACCCACTTGGTTTGGTATTTATGCAAACCATTGTATTTATTCTGGTTATTGCGAGTTTGGTGCAAATGGTTGAGATTATACTTAAAAAACTTAGTCCTGCCCTCTACCAAGCTCTTGGAATATTTCTTCCGTTAATTACTACAAACTGTGCTGTACTGGGGGTGGCTATACTTGTAATAAAGAAGAACTACAACCTGTTGGAGGGCGTTGTATTTGCCGGAGCAACAGCCATTGGTTTTGGGCTAGCACTGGTTATTATGGCAGGCATACGTGAACAATTGGAACTGGCAAATGTGCCCAAAGGTATGAAAGGAGTACCGATATCCCTACTTACAGCAGGTATTTTAGCTCTTGCCTTTATGGGTTTTGCCGGAATAGTTAAGTAGGAGCATGATTATCCAAAATAAAAAAGCCTCCAAATGGAGGCTTTTTTAATGCTTTTGCTATAAACTACTCAACAGCAGCGTTATTCCTAATATTGCAGTTATGACAATTATTATCAATTGGTTAACCCTCCGCTGGAGCTGATAGTAATTGTCATCGGTTAAGTTTTTAGAACAATTTCTCATGGCTGTACTTCTATTTGTTTATAAATAGTACAACCTATAAATCTAATTCCCTACTGCATATTAATTTTCTTTAATGTAAACGGTATCAACCCGTACTTGAGGGTCGCCACTTGGGTTGAGAAACATCAGAACATGTGTTTTTAAAACCTTGGGAGTAAAAACATAAACCGAATCAAGCGTTATTAGCTGCTGTAGGCATTCCTCCCCATGATTCTCAAATGTTCCAACCGCGCTAAAAGCGTATAAACTATCATCATCGCTATTTACAGAAATCTGAAGATTAGACCAACATGTATTAGGGGCAGATGCCCTTAAAATAATGTTGTAGCTTTGATTAAGAACCATTGTATCGGGTAATGGGCCTGTCTCAAGCGTAATGTAATCGGAATATCGAATATAATTATCGCCTTCTATACAACCATTAACTGTCATTGCAATTAGAACGACTACGGTAAATAATTTTAACCTTTCCATAATTTTTGAGTTAATTACATTAATAAGCAAATGTAACAAAAATCACTCCCTTACACTTGATATTCTTAATTTTCTATTTAAGTTGAAGTGTTTTTTTTAACCCAGAAAAGTTTTTAATCCTAGCCCTTATACTACCCACTCTAATAGGCGATTCAATGTAAACCGGTAATTTGTTGATATCGTCAGTAACCCAAACGTAAATTTTTTGTCCCTGTGAGAATATATCTCCTGCAACAACATCAATCTGAAACTTCAGACATGCAATACTCCCAAAACCAGAAAGTTTAACATTTCCCTTTCCCAAATAACGGTACTTAACCGCATAAATTTCCTCATCCATAAGAACTGTAACCGGATAGGCAGCACCTGATTTTGCTGATGAAAAATCGAGGCATCGGGTAAAGTATATGGCGGTAACCACATCAAAAGTACATGGGGTGACTTTGAGACTAACATATCGATTGGGACCGCCCCTTCGCCTAACGCGAATTTTTACCGATCTGTTGGGCTGACCAAACCAGTACTCATTTTCCTTTGTAAAACCACCCTCGTATATGTTTCGATTAAAGTAGTATGGGGTAAGTGTAACAGGATCGACCCATGACTCGTAAAGGTCGCGCACCTTAAAAAACCAATCGTAAAAGAAGTAACTTTTGCCGGTAGCTTTTAAATGAAGCAAAGTTTTACCGAATCGGTTATCGGCATCAACACTAAAGCAAGCTTCTCCAACATCGGTCCAAATAAGAAACCATGTGTAGCTAACCTCGTAGCACACTTGTTCTCCTGCACCAAATGCACGGTTTGTAATAGAACAAGTCCCGTTCTGCTGGGCAAAGGTTGATGTGCCTAATAAAGCAATAAAGGGGATAGCTAGAGTAAGGCGAGTCATGATATCCCCGAAAAATCGGTTTGACGAAACTCTATTTTGCTAAGCTGCTTTTTAAGAATGGCGTATCGGGAAGAGATTAACATGGGGTCATCATCGAGTATATCAATGGACACATTTCTGGCATGCTGAATAAGTTGACCATCGGTGGCTAAGTTGGCCATTTTGAGGTCGAAGGGCATGCCGCTTTGCATGGTTCCAGCTATATCGCCGGGGCCTCTAAGCTGGAGATCAACCTCTGCAATTTTAAAACCATCGTTAGTGGTAACCATAGTTTCCAATCGCTTTCGCGATTCCTTAGTGAGTTTAACCTGTGAAACCAGAATACAGTAGCTCTCATCGGCACCGCGCCCCACCCTGCCGCGTAGCTGATGCAGCTGCGAAAGGCCAAAGCGTTCGGCGCTTTCAATAACCATAACGGTAGCATTTGGAACGTTTACCCCTACCTCAATAACCGTAGTGGCAACCATAATATGCGCCCTACCCTGTACAAAAAGGTTCATGGAGTAATCCTTATCCTCGGGTTTCATTTGCCCGTGTACCATAACGGTTACATACTCCGGCGGAGGAAATGCCCTTACAATGTTTTCGTAGCCATCTTCAAGATCTTTCAGGTTATCCATCTTTTCCGATTCCTTAATCAATGGATAAACCACATAAACCTGCCTACCCTTTTTTATTTGATCCCGCATAAGTTCAAAAACCACATTGCGTTTAGCATCGGTGTAATGAAGTGTTTTAATGGGCTTGCGACCGGGAGGCAACTCATCAATAACGCTAATATCTAAGTCGCCATATAGGGTCATGGATAGGGTTCGCGGAATGGGGGTAGCTGTCATGACCAGAATGTGAGGGGGATTATCGTTTTTCTCCCAGAGCTTAGCTCGTTGTGCAACGCCAAAGCGTTGCTGTTCATCAATTACCACAAAACCAAGGTTGTTGAACTTAACCACATCCTCCAGTAGTGCATGGGTTCCAATGAGTATTTGAAGTTCTCCGGCTTCAAGCGAACGGTGTAGCGTATTCCTCTCGGAACGTCGGGTGCTTCCGGTTAACAATCCCACACTAACGGGCAAATTACCCAGCAACGATGTAACCGACTCGTAGTGCTGATTGGCCAAAATTTCAGTGGGTGCCATCAAGCAGGCCTGATAGCCGTTATCCACTGCTAGCAGCATACTCATAAGGGCAACAATGGTTTTGCCACTGCCCACATCGCCCTGCAAAAGACGGTTCATCTGCTTTCCGCTAATCATATCGCGTCGAATTTCCTTTATTACCCGTTTCTGGGCTTCTGTTAAAAGAAAGGGCAATCGTTCATGGTAAAAGCGATTAAACATCTGGCCAACATGGGTAAAAATATGCCCATTTACCTTGGCCTTTCGATCTCTTTGCCGGCCCAATATGCTTAGCTGAACATAGAATAGCTCCTCAAATTTTAAACGATGCTCTGCCTTGCGAAGCAGTACGCTGCTTTGTGGAAAATGGATGTTTTTTAGAACTTCGGGGAGGGTCATCAATTTTTGCTGCTCAATAATAAATGGTGGAAGGGTTTCCTCTATTTTACCATTTACGATTTGAAGCAGCATCTGAATATAACCCATAATGGTTTTAGATGTTATTCGGTTGCTTTTCAACTTTTCTGTTATAGAATAAACTGGTTGTATCCCCACCCAATGTTTCTCCTGGTTGGGTATATAAAGTTCCATTTCGGGATGTGCAATACTGAAATGGTTTCCGAAAGGGGTTGCCTTCCCAAAAATTAGATAATTCACGTTTGGTTTGATGGTTCTGGACACCCAGCTAATGCCCTGAAACCAAACCAACTCAAGGTGACCCGTGCCATCGGTTGCCAGGGCGTTCAGACGCCTATTCCGACCCGTTCCCGACTCGGATATATGGGTTATCCTCCCCACTACCTGAACATAGGGCAAATCATCTGTCAGCTCCGATATCCTATATATCTTTGAACGGTCGATATGACGAAATGGGAAATAGTACAGCAACTGGCCAAATGTGCTTATATTTAGTTCTTTTTGTAAAAGTTCGGCACGTTTGGGGCCCACTCCGGGCAAAAACTTAATATCAGTTTCCAAAATATCTCCCATGATGCTTGTGAAAATGTTCAAAACATTAAAAACTCATACAAAGTAAGCAAAAAAACAAAAAAAGGGGGAAATTCCCCTTTTTTATTAAGACCTATACTGATGCGCTATAGTTTTGACACAACACCTTCCAGCCTTTTTTTTAGGAGCAGCTCATGTTCCCGATGTAAAGAAACATAGTTCGCCTCTTCTGGGCTGAGAAGGCTGTAAACAAAGTTTTCGTCAATCTCTGTTAAAAAAGAGATAACCTCTCTAAAACTTTCCTTTTGGGTATCAAAACCCACCTGTTTAGAGTATTCAAGTAATCGTTTGTGAAGATCTATGCTATTTATAGATTCCATAAAATAGAGCTATTAACTGTTTACTATATCACTTTAACAAATCTTAGGCCAAAATGGTTTTGTGATATTTTTTATTAGTTTCTAACAGTTGAATGCCACTTCAAAAGCCCCTGATCATTTTTAATTATTTTCCCAGTATCCTGAAGAAAACGTATTACCTGCACCACCCTTTCAGAATTCCCCTTGATGGAGTCTACCAAAACATCTAGCGATGCTGGTGATTCCAAAAGATTTCTTTTAATTGCATCGAGAATATTATCAAACTCATACTTACTCATATTCAATTCGTTACGCGATGTACAAACATCGCATTTACCACACCGGTAACTATCGGTTTGTCCGAAATATTCGCTTAGGTACTGACTTCTACACTTCGACTGGTTTTTGACATAATCGAGCATAGCGTTAAGTCTGTTAAGGTAGCGGCTTCGAAGCATCTGGTAGCGCGTTGGCTCAATTCTTAGATTTTTGTTATCGAGACGTTCCTCAAGGAATGTCAAAAGTGGGGTTCGCTTTTTGGGAATATAGTTTATTATTTTCTGACGCGAAAGCGTTTTAAGGTACTCGTAAACCCTATCGATGGGAATTGCAGCCGATTTCGATAAAAACTGTTCATTAATCCTAACATATTGTGAGAAAACCCCGGGCAGTAGTCGCAGAAGAATTTTGATAAAACCATCAAGTTCGGCGTGTGCCACCTGAAACTTGTAAAGTTCATGCTTATCAACCGTAAAAATGATTCGGCTTGGGTTATCGAGCTCGTCAGTTAGCTCAAGGTATCCCTCCTGTTCCAGTATTTTTAAGGAATTGTAAGCCACTACCATGTTTAGCTTATAGGCTGAGCAGAAATCGATTAGGTTGAAATCGTAAACCTCGCCTTTTCCTGCCCCATAGGCTACGTTAAGATAGGAACCCAAAGCCTGGTAAACCTTTTTAATCTCATCGGGCTGAGGGAAATTGGATTCTAACCTTTGCTCCAACTTGAGTATATCGGTTTGGTTGTATAGTAGAATGGCATAGGCAAGTTTTTGGTCCCGCCCTGCACGACCAGCCTCTTGGAAATAGGCCTCCGGCGAATCGGGGAGGTCGATATGTACCACAAATCGGACGTCGGGCTTATCAATACCCATGCCAAAGGCATTTGTGGCCACAATAATTCGGGTTTTCCCTGATTGCCACTCGTTTTGCTTTGCGTTACGAACCTCCATCGAAAGTCCAGCGTGGTAGAAATCAGCTGAATAGCCCTCGCGCAAAAGCATTTGCGCTATCTCCTTGGTTTTATTACGACTTCTAACGTAAACAACCCCGCTGCCGGGAATATTCTCAACAATTCTAAAAAGATGCTTCTCCTTATCCTCTACATTTCGAACTAAGTAAACCAGGTTTTCACGAGCAAAACTCATTCGGAAAACCTTTCCATTTCGGAAACGAAGTTTCTGTTGAATATCATCCACAACCTCGGGGGTGGCGGTAGCAGTAAGTGCAAGAAAAGGAACTTTTGGATCGAGCTGCTCGCGCAGCTCAGCAATCCGAAGGTATGATGGCCTAAAATCGTATCCCCATTGCGATATACAGTGCGATTCATCAACTGCAACCATGCATATGTTCATCTTCCGTACCCTTTCGCGAAAAATAGGGGTGGTTAGCCTCTCGGGCGAAAGGTATAGAAACTTGTAATCGCCATAGGCGCAGTTATCCAGCGCTACATCAATCTCATGACTAGTCATCCCTGAGTAAATGGCAATGGCCTGTATTCCCCTTCTCTTCAGGTTTTCAACCTGATCCTTCATTAGGGCAATCAAAGGTGAAATAACCAGGCAAATGCCCTCCATAGCCAGAGCAGGCACCTGAAACGTAATGGATTTTCCACCACCAGTGGGCATTAGGGCCAATGTATCGTTTCCGTTATAAACCGATTCTATAATATCGAGTTGTATGGAGCGAAACGAAGTATAGCCCCAGTATTCCTTGAGTATGTCCTCAAATTTTCCCATACCAACAAATATAATATGAACAGAGGGAATAACAATTCTGGCATAAATACAAATTTTGTAAAGGACATTCCCCTTTTAAATGCATCCAAATAATCAAATACACAAATCAGGCATAATAGCTTGAGAAAGGTAAAAAGCCTTACGGGACCTATGGCATTTTTTGTAACCTACGATAAAATAGAATTTCTGATAAGTACCTGCTACGGTAACATCTGCTTAACCAAGCGGATAATCTTTTCAGTGTTGATGGGTTTTGAAATATAGGCATTGCAGCCAGCCTCGAGCGCTTTTGCCTCATCTCCAATCATGGCAAATGCCGTTTCGGCAATAATTTTTACATGCGGATTAATAGCCCTAATTTGTTTTGTAGCTTCATACCCATTTAGGTTGGGCATCTTTATATCCATGAATATAAGTGCAATATCCTGATTAGCCTTAAAAACCTCAATGGCCTCAACACCATTGCGAGCCACCAATATATCTAGATTAAACTTTTTTAGGTTATTGGTTAAAAGTAGTACAGAGATGTTATCGTCATCCGCTATAAGAACTTTATGTTTTTTTTCGGTCTTCATCTCCCACAAAATGCAACCCTATTTTGTTAAATTGACCAAACAAAGTTAGAAAAGATTTTTACAACAAGCAACTTGCCTGAAAAATACTTTCAGGCAAGTTGAAAAATGCTATCAATTATTATAGCAATGTCTTGTTATACTTAACAATAGCAAGTAACAATCGCTGCATTAACTATTACTATTAGTAGTTTGAAGCTTTTTCTTCAAAGTATCCCTGGGGATGGTTACAAACCGGGCAATTTTTCAGGGCCTTTTTCCCTTTATGAACATAACCGCACTTACGGCAAACCCATTCAATTTCTTCTTCGCACTCAAAAACAGTTCCGTTTTCAACGCGCTCGAGCAGCTTGCGGTAGCGCTCTTCATGTTCCTTTTCAACCTTGGCAATGAGCTTAAAGGCTGTGGCAATTTTTGGGAAGCCCTCCTCCTCGGCAATTTTGGCAAATTCAGGATAAAGGTTTGCCCATTCCTCATTCTCACCCATAGCAGCAGCCCTTAAGTTCTCGGCAGTTGTTCCGATTACTCCTGCTGGATAGCTGGCAGTAATTTCAACCATACCCCCTTCCAAAAATTTAAAAAACTGCTTGGCATGCTGCTCCTCGTGCATAGCAGTAATCATAAAAATTTCGGCTATTTGCTCATAACCCTCACTTTTGGCCACCTTCGAAAAAAAAGTATATCGATTCTTAGCCTGTGATTCACCTGCAAAAGCCTTGAGCAGGTTCTGCTCTGTTTTGGTTCCCTTAATGCTCTTTTCCATGGCTTATATTGGTTTGGTTTGTCAATTTTTGCTAAGATAAAAAAACATTTTTGGTATTTGTATAACCAATGCTTTATGTAATTTTGCAACGTGAAATTATCGAAGATGAAGGGTGCAAAACATTTTGAAAAAATTCTGCTGACGGCTTTCCTATTGCAAATTTTAATAGGGAACCTGGCAGTTCAGTCCTTTTACCTACACTTTCATTTAATTAACGGACAATTGATTCATCATGCACACCCCTACAATACCTCTTCCGATTCCAGTCCAATAAAAACTCACCACCACTCACCCTTAGAGTGGGCTATAGCAGATTCAGGGAATGTTTTTGTTTTGGTTACAAGCACAGAGATTCCAAAAAACAATTCTCACAATTCAGAAATTCTCTTTGCTCCATATCGTTTTAACTGTGAATCTTTCATCTTTACACTCCACTCAAATCGGGCACCTCCCTTAGTTTAAATCCTATCAAGTATACAGGTTCTTGTATAGTTCTCCCATTCTCGTTTTACACAACTCAAAACGTTGTGATATATCATCAGGCAGAGCAATATTCATATTATTAATAGTTTACAAAATTATGACCAGCAAAATAAAATCATTAATACTTCTACTTATACTAATAGCATACGCGTCAAACCTTTTAGCAAATATCTCAACCCACGATAGTACTTGTAAACTTACCGGCGCAGTAAAATCAAACGGTACGGATGTCCCCTTTGTAAATGTTGTGGTAAAAGGAACAACCCAAGGCGTTGTAACCGATGAAGCAGGTAACTTTTCGTTTTGCAATCTGAAAAGCGGCCGTTACACTCTTGTTATTAGCGGAATAGGATATAAAACCAAAGAGATTAGTGTAGAGGTTAACGATAATGAAAAAAGTTACATTGAGGTAACTATTGACGAAGATTCCTTTAACCTCGACGAGGTGGTGGTATCAGCCGACAGAGGGCTATTGAAACGCACTCAGGCCCCAGTTATAGTGAATACCATTGCACCTGCACTTTTTAGCTCAACCCAATCGGTGGTGGTTGGTGAGGCACTGAATTTCATGCCGGGAATGCGACTCGAGACCAATTGCCAGAATTGCGGGTTCAGCCAGGTTCGGATGAATGGCATGGCGGGCTCTTATAGCCAAATTCTCATTAATAGCCGCCCAATATATAGCGGGTTAGCTGGTGTTTATGGTTTGGAATTACTACCCGCTAACATGATAGAGCGTATAGAGATAGTTCGCGGGGGTGGGTCGGTTCTATACGGAAGCAATGCCATTGCCGGAACCATTAATATCATTCTAAAGGATGCCCTGCTAAACTCATTCGAGGTGGGTTCAACGGGCACACTCACCGGTTGGGGTGTAAAAAACAGCAACGGACCTGTTGGCGATTTTTCGGCCAACTTCAGCAATACCCTTATTGCCGATAATAACCAAACTGGCATTACCATCTACGGGTTTACCCGCGACCGAAACATGTTCGATGCCAATGGCGATAGGTATTCTGAACTTGCCCCGCTCAACAACCTTAGCTTGGGAACCCGGTTATGGCAAAAGGTAGGCGAACGCTCTAAACTTGCCTTTGATTTCTTTCTGATTCATGAAAAAAGAGACGGTGGCAATAAGCAATCCCAACCGTTGCATGAGCGTGATATAGCCGAAGCCCTTAAACACGACATGCGGGCAGGTTCTCTTACCTTTGAACGCTTTTTCCGTCAGTACGATCTTTTTTCGGTCTATGCCTCGGCACAGTATCTTAATCGCGATTCGTACTATGGAGCTAATCAATCATTAAGCAGCTATGGCCAATCAAAAGATATTACTGCAAACGCTGGATTGCAGTACAAAGCCATGTTGGGAACCTCAACCGTTACGGCAGGCGCCGAAATAACCGGCAGCCGTTTAAACGATAACAAACTGGCCTACCGCGATTTAACCCACCCCATATTCAATATCGATCCCATTACAGGCGATACGCTGAGTATCGATTTTCCACAGGTTGGGAACACCACTATTTCGGATCAGTCGCTCTTTACCTATGGCACTTTTGTGCAACACGATATGGGTATAGGTCGATTTAAAACTTCGCTTGGTGCCCGCGTTGAACAATACGCCGTTATTGATCATGCCAATACCGAGAACAACGACAAAAGGGGTATCGTTTTAGTTCCGCGTGTCAGCCTGATGTACAATGCTACCAATTGGTTGCAAACACGCCTTTCGTACTCACAGGGTTACCGTGCCCCTCAAATATTTGATGAAGACCTGCATGTGGAAACATCAGGCTCCCGACAGGTTATAAACCGCAACGATCCAAATCTTAAGCAGGAAACCAGCCATAGCATAATGGCATCGATTGATGCCAATATACCCATCAACAGCTACTACATTGGATTCCTAACCGAATTATTTTACACCCGCCTGCAGGACCCGTTCGTCAACGAAATTGGAACACCCGATGAAAACGGAACAGTTATATACACCCGTCGCAACGCTGCTGATGGCGCAACCGTTAAGGGGCTTAACGTAGAAGTAAAATTTAAAACCATGCAGGATTTCACACTTACAGGTGGACTAACCATTCAATCATCACGTTACGATGCCCCGCAGGAATTCAATGAAAAGCGGTTCTTCCGTACACCAAACCGCTATGGCTACCTTATGATGGACTGGGATTTTGCTGATGCATTTTGCCTCTCGGTAAATTCAACCTACACCGGTCCCATGCTGGCACCATACTTTGGCCCCAACACCGATCCAGAAAATGGAGAACTCAGAAAAACTTCCGATTTCTATGATTTTGGCATTAAACTTTCATACGATATAAAGTTGGGTGAAAATACGCTGCAATTCTTTGGTGGGATTAAGAATCTATTTAACTCATACCAAAAAGATTTCGATATAGGAATCAATCGCGACCCCGAATATATTTACGGCCCCACATCACCCCGAACCATCTACTTTGGGTTTAAGTTGGGAAATCTGGTAAAATAGTATTGAGAAAAGTAAAAGCCCCTTACGGGGCTTTTTGCTTTTAATTGCTACTGAACTGCTGTCAAGGCATTTATGGAGCCCCAGCCAAAATTGGGATGTCGATTGGGATAAAACGATGCCGATTGCTTCATTCTGTCAAAAACCTGCTGGCGGGTCCATGTTGGGTTTTTAGCCCAAATCAGAGCAGCAATGCCCGCAGTGGTGGCAGTTGAAACCGATGACCCCCCAACATACGACCGGTCATTATTGTAGTAACCCAGGCAAACCGAACTTCTTTCGCTATCTTTTGCTCGCTGCATAACTACAGTAAAATCGATTTTACTGCCCTTGTGACATATAGCGCACTCGGTATAGTTGGGTCCATCAGTAATCCCTGTAACGGCAATGGTTTCGTCCATGTTGGCAGGGAAAATCACCCCAGCCCAGTTTGTGAAAGTAGTAGATGTCCCACCAGCAGCAATTAGCATCTTGCCCTTAGAGTATGCATATTTTATAGCATCGCTAACATTGCTTGCAGTGAAGATATTCCCAATTGACATAGAGATAATGCGCACATCACCCCTGTTTGCAAGTTCGATAAGAGCCTGAGACACTCCCCTCTTTTCGTGGTAGCCATCAATAACCACATCGCCCGTTGCCCTATATACAACCAGATTGCAGTTGTATGCTACACCTGTGGGCATATTAAGGCTATTGCGAGGACCTGCAATGGTTGCAGCCATTAGCGTGCCATGACCGCATTGATCATCGGGCCCATCGGTTTTTGTATCCCATGGCCAAATGGAGTTCACGTAAGTGCCGTACTTCTGTATGAACCTACCCGATGAGTAGCCCTGGTTAAAACTGCTGCCCAGCAACGACTGGTAAGGCGAAACACCAGTATCAATCAGCCCAACCGTTATTCTCCTACCCGTACTGTATGCCCATGCTTGTGGAATATTATGCTTATAGAAAGTCCACGACACCTGAGCATTGGGTGCAACAACTCTATAATCTATAGGATTAATGGCATCCCCTGATTTGCCACAACCCAATGTACTTTTAACCATATTATCGTGGGCAAAGTAGTTGTAACCTGAAGGTTCTAAATAACGAACATTCTTCGAACTCATAAGTGCCTCTACCGTTTCGATTTTGGTTACCTCCAAATCAACATAGTTCAACTCCTTGGGTTCGTATATGACAATTTTTTCATACGATTTGACCTCTTTACATTGATCATTTTCAATGCTCAATGTAATGTCTAATACATCCTTTTTAGCATCAGCAATAGCTGAACTTTTATCTTCCGAAAATGGGACATCGGAGTACCCAACAGTCAGGATATTATTTCCATGCTTAAGAGCGCTCCAAATCACAAAAGCATCAACATCTTTCCATTCAAAACTGCCCTTTTTCTTTAAATGGCTGTCGATAATGGCATTTATTTCCTTAGGAGATAAGGGCTCAAGACTTGTATTGTTTTCCTGAGGTTCTATAACTGAATTATCATCCCTTGTGCAGGAAACTCCTATCATTAAAAAAGCAAAAATAAAGAATTTAAAAAGTTTCATAACTCTTACGGTTTAATATGATTAGATAAAATTTAAATCAAGCAAATTTAACTGTTTTTATAATACAGCAAGTTCTGTCTTAAAATTTCATAAATATGAAAGTATATAAAGTTAAATTACTAATAATAGAAACATTATAAATAGAACTTATGCTTTTTTTAGTTAAACCCAAATTACGCATTAGTTAATGCGATTTTGCCTAAGGACATACTAAATCAATGAATTCTCGGGATTAACCCAAATACCCATTGGTTAACCAACAAACTAAGCATTAGTTAATTACATTCCTAATACTTAATCTGGATTTAATTAATAGTTATAAATAAAATATACTTTAATCTTTACAAACTTTATCATTTTTAAACTCTACTCAATACTCGTTTTTTTTGTTGGTTTGCCATTTGTGAAAAATAAAAGCCACATATGCAAACTATGAAAGTTTAAGTTATGAACGATATAAAAATTATTGTTTCCCGAAAACGAGTGATTGAAATAAAAATTTCTACTAAACATTAGCCTAAGATCATTCAATTACATGTGATAGCAGCGCAACTTGGTCTGTTATATTCAAAATATTAACTTTGCAACGCTTTATGTTTTGATGCATGATATCGGTAAACAATATTCATCTGAGTTTTGGTGGGTTTGAACTTTTTAAGGGCATAAGTTTTCAGCTTACGGGTGGAGAACGGGTTGGGCTTGTTGGAAAGAACGGAGCAGGAAAAACCACACTGTTACGTTTAATTGCAGGCGAAATGCAGGCCACTCAGGGTTCCATCGCAATACCAAACGATGTGCAATTGGGCTACCTGCCCCAGCATATGAAGTTGGCATCGGGACAAAGTGTTTTGGATGAAGCCCGCCTAGCCTTTACCGAAATCATAGCCATTAAACGCGAAACCGAAAAAATAGCGAAGCTCATAGCCAGCCGCACCGATTATGAGAGCAGGGAATACCTTGAACTTATAAATAAGTTGGCTGAGCTGAACGACCGATACGCCATTGTTGATGGTGACTCCGCCGATGCCCGTGCGGAACAAACGCTCATTGGGCTGGGCTTTAAACGCTCCGATTTTAACCGACAAACATCGGAATTTAGTGGCGGGTGGCGCATGCGCATTGAACTTGCCAAAATACTACTGCAAAACCCTCAGGTTTTACTCCTTGATGAGCCCACCAACCATTTGGATATTGAGTCGATACAATGGCTTGAGGATTACCTTAAGGCTTATAACGGTTCGTTAATCCTTATTTCGCACGACCGTGCATTTTTGGATAACGTTACCCACCGCACCCTCGAAATTTCGCTGGGAAAAATTTACGACTACCGTGTTCCCTATTCCCAGTACGTTGAGCTGAGGCAAGAGCGGCGCGAGCAGCAACTTGCGGCCTACCGAAACCAACAAAAACTCATTGAGGATACCCAAGAATTTATTGAACGTTTCCGATATAAAGCCACAAAGGCCGTTCAGGTTCAATCGCGCATTAAGATGCTGGAACGTATGGAACTGGTTGAGGTTGATGAAGAGGATACTTCTAAGTTGAACATACGCTTCCCCGAGGCGCCCCGCTCGGGTGATGTGGTAGTTGAGGCTCGGCAGGTAGCCAAAAGTTTTGGTCAAAAGTTGATATTTTCAGATGTTACATTTACCATTGAGCGCGGACAAAAAGTGGCCTTTGTAGGGCGGAATGGTGAGGGCAAAACCACCATGAGCCGAATTATTGTTGGAGAACTCGATTATGATGGTCATTTAAAAATAGGTCATAACGTTTCCGTGGGCTACTTTGCCCAAAATCAGGACGAACTGCTCGATGGCAACCTAACGGTTCTGGAAACCATCGATAGGGTTGCAACAGGTGATATCCGCACACGTATGCGCGATATTCTAGGAGCATTCCTTTTCAGAGGCGAAGATGTAGACAAGCGCGTAAGCGTTTTATCTGGAGGAGAGCGAAATCGTTTGGCTCTAACCAAACTGATGCTGCAACCCTACAACCTTTTGGTTCTGGATGAGCCCACCAACCACCTCGACATGCGCTCAAAGGATGTGCTCAAGAATGCACTTAAAGCATTCAACGGAACGCTAATTCTGGTATCGCACGACCGCGATTTTCTGAATGGGTTAGTCGATAGGATTTATGAATTCACCAACGGCAGCGTAAAGGAGCATATTGGTGGAATTTACGATTTCCTACATCGCAAAAAAATGGATTCGCTGAAGGAACTTGAGGTTAAACAAGCGGAACAAAAATTATCTAAGGCCGATGGAGTGGCATCGGACCAGAAAAAGTTTTGGGAGGAACGAAAGGAAATTGAAAAACTCATACGTAAGGCTGAAGGCCAGGCCCAAAAACTTGAACTTGAAATTACCAAAACCGAGCTAGAAATCAAGAATATTGACCAAAAGTTGGTCGAGCCCACATTGCATGGTATTGACCTTAACAACAAAAACTTCTTCCAGAACTACGAATCGTTAAAAACAAAACTTAACATTTTGTTTGACCAATGGGAACAGGCACTAACTCAGGTTGAGGAACTAAAGGTAAAACGAAATGCATTAAACTAGCAGCAATGGAGAAAAACGAAAATGTAATTTTTGGAATCAGAGCCGTACTGGAGGCAATCAAAGCCGGAGCCAAGTTCAGCAAGGTAATAATTCGCCAGGGGCTAACCGGCAATCTAGCATCAGAGCTGCTAGGCATGCTCAAACATCAAAACATCCCCTTTCAGTATCAACCCAACGAGGCATTCAAAAAGTATATCGATAAGAACCATCAGGGTGTTATCGCCTTCACCTCGCCCATTGATGTAAGCAGCATTGACGAACTTCTTCCTAAATTGCTGGAAAGCAAAGCCACCCCATTTTTACTGGTTCTTGATAGGGTTACCGATGTCCGAAACTTTGGTGCCATTGTTCGCACTGCAGAGTGTGCTGGAGTTGACGCTATTATTGTCCCCGCTAAGGGTTCAGCCAATATTGGCAGCGATGCCATTAAAACATCGACAGGTGCCCTTTACAACGTACCAATTTGCCGTGTGGGCAGCTTAAAAATGTTGTGCTACCAATTACGCGATAAAGGTTTTAAAATAGTTTCGACCAGCGAAAAGGGTTCAAAATTGATATACGAAGCCGACTACACTGGTCCATTAGCCTTGGTGGTGGGCGCCGAGGATACCGGAATTCATCCCGAAGTGCTACGGCTGTCGAACGAAGTGGTTCGAATACCACTTATGGGAAAAATTGAATCGTTAAATGTATCGGTTGCCACAGGGATTGTACTATACGAAGCCGTTAGGCAGCGTAGCCTATAGCCCCTTTTCATCCAAAACACGAGCGCATTGCCTACGGCCATACTCTATAAGTTCAGCGGCACGATAAAACTCAAAAACCGTTGCTGAATTCTTTGAAATTGATATCAGCACATCGGGTGGAGTAACCCTAAGGGCATACTGGGTGAGCTGCGATTGCATTAGCTGAACCGAACGCATGGCCAAATCAAAATACCCAATGCTTTTTGAAGTTAATGATTTAGGGACGTTTTTTTTCTCATTATGTGTATTTTGGCCAAAAATTCTATCCCATTGCTTCGATAATTGGGCAAGTTTTTGATTATCATTTAGCCATCGGTTTTTGTTATCCCTGTCAATCTGCACCTCAACAGGTTCATAGGGGGTAATGGCATTCAAATCAATAGCCACAAGCCAATCGGAATCTTTCCGTTCAATATACTCCAAGGGTAAAGGCGAAAGTACCCCACCATCAACCAGCAATGTGCCATTGTATGGCATGGGTGTAAAAACGTTGGGAATGGAAATGGATGCCCGTATGGCATCGTGAAGCTTTCCGGATTTAAAAACGACAAGTTGATTATTGATAATATCAACAGCTACGGCGGTATAGGGAATTGGCAGATCCTTGATGTTTATATCAGGAATCATATTCTGCTCCTGCATTTTTTCAAAAACCTTATGCCCCTTAATTAGGCCTTTTGATGATATGGTAAAATCAATCAGATTAAAAATGTCGATTTTATCGAGCGTAAGGATCCACTTTTTGTAATCTTCGAGTTTATTAGCAGCAAGTAACCCTCCAACAAGGGCTCCCATAGAGGAGCCTGATATCGAAGTGATACTGTACCCCCGTCGGGTAAGTTCCTCAATTACCCCTATGTGTGCAAGTCCACGTGCGCCACCACTTCCAAGCACCAAGGCAACATTTTTTGACTTTGCCATAATATCAGAGTATCCAATAAAATAAAATGACCCAAAAACTAACGAAATAAGATTTATAAACGATACTAATATTTAATCTTATTTTCCTTATTATCCCACTCGCGGAAGGGGACAATGCCCTTTTCGGGGCTAACGGGAATGAAGGGAATGCGGCGCCGATCAAACGAAAGATTTATCTCATCGTAAATAAAGCTATCGTCGAAACCATGATACGAAGCCATGTGCCGGTTTGCCGAGTAGTAAACCTTGTCGATGCGAGCCCAGTAAATAGCCCCGAAGCACATTGGACAGGGTTCGCATGAAGTGTAAAGCACACAACCATTAAGTTGAAACGTATTAAGATTTTTACAGGCATCGCGAATAGCCATAACTTCGGCATGAGCTGTGGGGTCGTTTGTTGAGGTTACATGGTTATTTCCCCTCCCCACAATTTTCCCATCCTTTACCACAATGGCCCCAAAAGGACCCCCATCGCCAGCCAAAACCCCCGCTATGGCAAGATTAATGGTCTCATCCATAAACTTTTCGTGTTCGGTCATTTGTAAAAAATTTAACTCTCTAATTTAACCATAAATCGATTTCAAAACAATTATCTTTTTGCTTTAGTTGATTAGCAACAAGCATTTTTATTATTGATCGAAACAGGAAGGAATACTCTTAACCTTTAAATTAAATTTTTGACAGTATTAAATTTCAATTCTCTATCAAACAAAAAAGCGTAACCCTATGGGGTTCCGCTTTTAAAAGAAACATTCAAAATTTACTGACCTTTAGCAATTGCACTTATATCATCGCTGGACATGCGTTGGAAAACCTTTAGCTCAAATACGGGCAGAGCAGCCATTATGTGACCTAAAATCTCCGATTGAATTATCTCAAAGGGGACAAACGATTTTTCATGGAGGAAGCAGTAAATCTCCATGGGAACTCCATACTCTAGAGGCTGATTAAGCCTAACCACTAGGGTTAGACTTTTGTTCACCATCGGATGCTGGTTCAGATACTCCTGAACGTAATGACGAAAAAGGTTCAGATTTGTTTGCGCACCGGCATTCATCAACTTAATGGGATCCTGATCATCGAGTGCGTTTATATCGACTGACTTTACCAATTCAGAAATAAGATTTAAACCGCTAAGTTTTTGTACCAACTTGCGATTGCATAACTTAACAGTTTTAGAATCTATGATAACTGATTTCTTGATCCTGCGACCTGCCGATTCATCCATACCCCGCCAGTTCTTGAAACTCTCATTTACCAGAGCGAAGGGAGGTACGGTGGTAATTGTATTATCAAAGTTTTGTACCTTAACTGTGGTGAGCGTAATATCCACAACGGTTCCATCGAGGTTGCGCCCGGGCATCTCAATCCAATCGCCTAATTTAAGCATCTCATTTGCTGAAAGTTGAATAGAGGCAACCAAGCCGGTGATAACATCCTTGAAAACCAACATGAGAACTGCCGTTGAGGCACCGAGCCCCACCAGAATTGAACCGGGGCTCTTGTTGATAATTACTCCAATAATTAAGATACCTGCAAAAATGTATATGATAATTTTTAATACTTGCAAGTAACCTTTAATAGGCCTACTTTTGGCATAGGGTAGCTCCTGATAAATTTCATTAACAGTATCCAAGAATGCATTGAAAACACTCAAGGCCACAAAAATCATGTAAACCTTGGTAAGTGCCTGCAGAAAGACAGTAACCTTTGGTGAGTAGTCATAAAGCGCTATACCAAGTGTTAGGTAAATCACAATAGCAGGGGCAAAATGGGCTAAACGGTGAAAAAACTTTTTCTGAACAAGAATATCATCCCATTCCGTTTTAGTGTGCTTTACCACCCGGGCCATAGCTGTAAGAAAAACACGTTTGGCTATGTAGTTGGCAACTATCGCAAAAATAAGAATTACTCCTAGCGATATGGCCACCTTAAAAAACTGAGCAAAAGTTTCATTAAGCCCCTGCCCTTGCAGCCAACTTTCTAAATCTTCAAGAAACATGTATTTTCTCAAAAGCTGTTCTTCCATGTCTAACATTTGCTATTTAATGGTGAGTAATTTAATGCATCACTTTGAGTTAACCCAAATTAAAATGGCAAGCCATCGGCAATGGTTGGTTCGTTATGGGGTAAAAAATCATCATTAAAAGGAGGCAAATCGGTTACATCCTGGGAGTCGTTACTATTTCCAACACGCTCAATTTTCCATGCTCGCACATCTGTGTACCAGCGTCCGTTAAATTCGCGAGACTCAATATTAACAAAAACTTTTAAGACATCGTCTATACTAAAGTTTTCCAGGTCTTTAACCTTATCGCCCCAAAGCGATATACATACTTTGCGGGGGTACTGCTCCTGAGTTTCCAGAATAAACTCTTGTTTTACCCATGCTCCATTCTTACCCTGACCGGTTTGCTGGGTAAGTTTTTGAGCTAATTTCCCTTGTATATCCATTTTCTTTTACTGAAAAAAGCCGGATGAAATATACCATCCGGCTATGCTTAATTTAATTTATAATTTGATTATTACTTCTTATCATTTTTTGCAGGCTGCTCCTTAACAATATCAAGAAGTTCAACTTCAAAGATAAGAGCTTGGTTAGGTCCAATAGGTCCACCGGGACGTACGCGCTCACCATATGCCATTTCGCTGGGTACGTAGAGCATAAACTTAGAGCCTACCTTCATTTTCTGAAGCCCGATAGTCCAACCTGGAATAACCTGATTCAACTTAAATTGGGCGGGTTCTCCCCTATCGTATGATGAATCGAATGTGGTACCATCAATTAGGGTCCCTTTGTAGTGAACCTTTACTACATCCTCAGTAGTAGGCATAGGGCCAGTACCCTCGGTAATTATCTTATACTGAAGACCAGTTGAGTCAACAATTACCCCCTCCTTGGTTTTATTCTCTTCTAAGAACTTTTTACTTGCCTCAAGATTTTCCTTGGCAATTCTCATTTCGCGACGATTGAAATAATCCTGAATGTATTTCATGGCTTCTTCGTCACTCATTTTAATCCTTGAAGAATCCTTGCTGAAAACATCCTGAATGGCACGGGCAATGGCCTTATAGTTAACATCATCGAGTTTGGCATTGTTAAAGCTACCTGCAATGTTAACACCAAGGGCATAGCTTAGAGTATCAACATCGGTTTTAAGCATAACCTTACCTACCTTTTTGTTCGAATTCTGACATGATACCACTACGGGTAGCACAAGTACAGCAATTAAAAGAGATTTTAATTTCATGTTGATATTAATTTTATGGGTTTACTTTCTAAAATTATTCATGCGAAGATACTACACTTTTTAATGCAGCACAAAAGTGAAAGCTTTTTTTTGCAAAAATTGCTTAGGCTAATTTTATAGCTCTAATCATATGTCGCTTACCTGGCGGCCCCGATAATCGTTCAACTTTAAATCCTGCAAACCGCAGGTTTGATTTTACCATTCCCTTGGCAGAATATGTAACCAAAACGCCATTGGCGTTCAAAGCCTTGTTAATTTTCATAAGTTGTTCCTGGCTCCACATCTCGGGTTGGTCATCAGGGGCAAAGGCATCAAAATATACCAAAGAGTAATTTTTGCGGGATACCCATCCTGTAAAATCTGCAATTTCTTTGTGAATTCTAAAATTTGATGCCAATTGAATCTCGTTATTCCAGGTTGAATTGGCAATTAAACTCCATAAATCAGCGGATTCGTCATCCTTAAAAATTTCGTTCAAATTCAACTCTGAGAGCAAATCATTGGGTGGAGGATAGAGCTCAATTCCATGGTAATAAAAATCGATATTAAGATTTCTGGCTACCATTGCAGTTAGCAAAGCATTTAAACCTGTTCCAAATCCAACCTCTAAAATCGAAATGCTTTTAGTCCTTTCAGCCACATACCTTAACCCTGCGTCAATAAAGATATGATTCGATTCGGTAACAGCTCCATTAAGTGAATGGTAATAGGCTCCAAATCTACTGGAAAAGAGTGTTGGACTCCCATCATTGGTTCGAACAATGCTTAAATCGGACATCACTATTAAAAAAACAAAATTAAATAAACCACGATAAGTTAACAAAATAAAAGCACTAGTATTTCCAGCGCTTCAAAAAAATATAAAACAAAAGAGCTATTTTTTAACCTTAATGGAGCAACCAACTGCTTTGGTTTCAGTTACCGTTGGTTTTTTCCCAGCCAGCAGCGCATTAACTGCATTTTCTACATATTTTTCTTTTACGGCAGAAGCATCCTTATAGTTATCGTCAATAGCGCCAATATACTCTACCCTATATTCCATTCCCTGCTTGCTCAGGACAAACACATGCGGGGTTCGGGCTGCGCCGTACTGTGGTAAAATTCTCTGTCCTTGGTCAAATAAATAGGGGAAGGAAAATTTTTTCTCCTTAGCGTGCTCAATCATCTTGTCATACGAATCTTCGGGAACAACTTCGGGGTCGTTTGAATTAATAGCTATTACTGGAAATCCCAGCGGCTCATACTTTTTATGTAGCTCTATAATCCTACCCTCATAAGCCTTAACATAGGGACAGTGATTGCACGAAAAAATAACAATAAATCCCTTAGTTTTAGGGTAATCGGCTAAAGATACCATTTTGCCATCGACATTCTTAAGGCGAAAATCGGGAGCAGCATCACCAACTTTCAAGCCCTGGGCCATAACAAACATGGTCGACAATAATAATGTAACAACTAGTGTAATCTTTTTCATTGCTATTTAGTTTTAGGGTTAATAATCATTTTATTAACACTTTGCGTATGTTCCTCATAATCAACAGGATCCTCAATAAAAATTGTATTTTTGCCACACCTTATAAGCGTAGCGGGAAGAGCTCCGCTCCACTGGGGATTAACCTTGTTAATCCAAATATTTTGGTCCGGGTCATCCACTAAAACAACATCAAGTTCAGAATTTCGAGCTTCCAGAAACAGAATTAAAGAGTTATCGATACCCACAGGGAAATCAAGACTTACCATAAGAAATTTAACTGGCTTTGATGCATAAAACTTTGCAGCCCTTTCAAAAATGGGAAATTCCTTAATACAGGGTGCACACCATGTGGCCCAAAAGTTGTAGATATAAATAGTATCGTTGCCCCTTAAAAATAGGGATTCCATAGCGCTGAAATCTAAAATGGGAATATGACGGTCATTACTTGAAGTTTTGCGTTAAGAGCAAGATAAACCAAATAGTAAGCTCAAAAACACTATGATTAGATTTCGCATAGTCACCTCTATCATTTTTATTTTATTAACAAACAGAATAACAGGATGCTTAATCAAAATATCTTTTAAAATAGCTCAAATTCTTTGGTCTAATATTTAGAAATCAGCAACTCAATTTTGCAATAATAAACGTATGTCTTAACTTTGATTGAATAAACGTGCCATTTGATATGAATAAAAGTGTCAAACACCTAGCACCAATTTTTATAATTGCCATAGCACAGGCCTGCTCCTATATTCCCCATCCCCCAGTTGCCAAGCAGGAAAATAAAATATTTGTGATGTTTGGTGACACCCGCATCGACCCCTACTACTGGCTACATCAACGCGATTCTCAAGAAGTAATTGATTATATACTTGCTGAAAACGCATATACCTACTCGGTAATGGAGGAAACCAAGCCCTTTCAGGATAAGCTTATTGCTGAAATGCACTCCCGAAAACGAGGCGAAGACATTACCGTTCCGATTTACATGAATGGTTATTACTATTATGTTAGGTATGAGGAGGGAAAGGAATACCCAATCAATTGTAGGCGAAAGGGAAGTATGAAAGCCCCTGAAGAAATTATACTCGATGAAAACGAATTGGCCACTGGCCACAAGTACTGCCAGGTTGCCAGTATCGATATTTCTCCCGACAACCACATTATGGCTTTAGGTGTTGACACATCAGGACGACGAATATTTTCCATTTACTTTAAAGACTTAGCCTCTGGAAGACTCTTAGAACACAAAATTGAGAATACCACAGGGGAGGTTGCATGGACTAACGATAGCCGTTACGTATTTTATTCGTATAAGGATAGTACATTGAGACCTTCGGCAATATATCGTCACGACATCCTGCAACCCAACGATGACGAACTGGTTTTCAAGGAGATAGATCCCACTTATCGCGTTCATGCCTTCACAACCAAATCGCACGAATATATCATTATCAACAGTTCAGATGGACTTAGTTCTGAATGCTGGTTTCTGAACGCCAACCGCCCACGGGAAAAGTTTCGACTAATTGCTAGTCGCTCAATGGGCATCGAATACACAGTTGATCATTCCGGTAACTATTTTTATTTTCTTTCGAATTACAAAGCACCAAACTTCATGGTTTACAGAGCCCCCATATCAAACCCTTCAATAAAGAACTGGGAAGCATTTATTGTCGGAAAACCCAACATGCTTATACTCACCATGGAAGCGTTCAGTAACTTTCTGGTGGTAACTGAACGTAGCGAAGCTCTAATGAAAATTAGAATAACCAACCTTAAAACATTAGAAGATCATCACATTGATTTTGGCGAAGATATTTACACAGCCATCCCTTCTATTAACCCAGAGTTTAACACCAATTTATTCATCTACTACTTTACCTCACTCACCACTCCTGGCACAACATGTGAGTACAATATGGCAAAGCATGAAAAGCGAATACTTAAACAAAATGAGGTACTGGGAGAATATAACCCCACAAATTACGAGTCGAAACGCGTATGGGCAGTTGCTCCCGATAACGTTCAAATACCCATTTCGCTGGTTTACCGTAAAGGTGTTAAATTTAGTCCCAATACGCCACTACTTTTGTATGGCTATGGAGCCTATGGCTACTCTATCAACCCAACCTTTGATCCCAATCTGGTTAGCCTGCTCGATAGGGGTGTAGTGTATGCCATTGCCCATGTTAGGGGCGGCCAGGAAATGGGTCGTTACTGGTACGATTCTGGACGGCTGCTAAACAAACACAATTCTTTTACCGACTACTTATCCTGTGCTACAAAACTCATTGATGATGGCTACACCTCAGCATCAAAACTGATTGCATATGGAAGTAGCGCCGGAGGCCTACTGGTTGGCGCAGCAGTAAACGCAAAACCCCAGTTGTTCAAAGCCGTTGTTGCCGAAGTCCCATTTGTTGATGTTCTGACATCAATGCTCGATTCTTCACAATCCCTAACTACTGTTGAATACAATGAATGGGGCAACCCCCATGATTCCGTTTTCTACTTTTACATCAAATCGTACTCACCCTACGATCAGGTTAAAAAGCAACCCTACCCCAACATGTTGGTAATTGGCGGATATAACGACAGTCAGGTTCTTTACCACGAACCCGTTAAGTGGGTGGCGAAGCTGAGAAATAACAACACAGCCCCAAGTCAAATACTCCTTTGGGTTGAAATCGACTCAGGGCATAGCGGTTCATCGGGAAGGTATAAGCAACTCAAGGAACAAGCTTTTATTTACTCCTACATGCTCTACCAATGGGGAATAAGGGACTGATTACCACTTAAAAATTTGTGTATCATTTCAGTTATTTTAACCAAATCAATTAGTTTGGTATTATAGGCATCAAAATCTGACCCACTTGCTCTTTCCTCATCCGAGTGCATTGTTTGGCAGCTTGAGCAACAATTCAAACATCCGATCTCAACTCCCTTATTATACGTGTTGCTTCATAACCATTGATATCGGGTAATTTAATATCCCTAAGCACCAAGTCAATACCTTGAATCTTTCTGATCATTTCTTTTGCACCTCAGCCATTTCGGACCACCAGTATCTCCTTTGCAATATCCTGTAATCCTCCCTGAAGCATTAAAACCGAGTATTCTTCATCATCTAAAATATTTTAAGTATATTAAATCTCTTTTCAAATTGGGTTTTATGCACCTCACCTATTATGAGGTTCTTCTAGATTTGCTCTCCAATTTGAAAGGAATGGTGAAGTAAAATACAGTTCCCTTATCAGGTTCACTCTCCACCCACAATTTACCGCCCAATCGTTCTACATAACCCCTAGCTATAGAGAGCCCCAAACCAGCCCCTTCGGTGGGATCAGTTAAATAATCATGTGCTCTGTAAAACCGATCAAAAATTTTCTCCTGCTTCTCTTTAGGAATTCCAATTCCACTGTCGCTTACAGCAAATTTATGGAGACCATTTACGTATTCGCATCGAATTCGAACAAACCCTTTGCTGGTATATTTAATAGCATTGCTTACCAAGTTAACAAGCACGTCCTGTAGCAAATCGGGATCAGTAAGCACCTCGTTTTGGTTTTCAGCAAATGCTTTTTCGATTTCTAAACTTATGCCCTTTTTATTGGCTGCAGGTAAAAAGAAATCATAAACATATTCAATGATGCTATTTAATTTAGATAACCGTTCGTGAACTACGACCTGACCAGACTCAATACTAGATAGGTTGATTAACCCACTAAGCAACTTGTTAAGCCTATTGCCGCTAATTTCTATGATATCCAAATACTTTTCAAGTTGTTCCGCAGTAATATTCAGTCCACGCATGAGCTGAACAAAACCAAGGATACCATTAATCGGAGTTCGGATTTCATGACTCATGTTTGATAGGAAGGATGTTTTCAACCTATCATTTTCCTCAGCTTTGACCTTTGCGTCGAGGAGCTCCTGCTCCCATTCTTTTTGCTGGGTAATATCGCGGGCAACGGCAATAACACACTTTTCCCCAAAATACATCCCTGGAGTAAGACTAACAATCTTGGGGAAAAATTCACCATTACTTCTTATTCCCCAAAACTCGAACACCTGGGGTTCTCCATAAAACGCTTTTATCACGCATTCGGCAACCTTGCTCAAATCGTTGTATCCCGGTGCAGACAAAAATTCGGGAGTTTTACCAATGAAATATTCCCTCGGATAGCCGTACAGTTTTACAGCTGTGTCGTTCACGTCAAGAAACACACCACGCTCATCTTGAATATAAACAGCTTCGGAGATGCTATTGATAATACCCTTATAGGTTTCTTCGGAAAGTTTGAGTTTTTCTTCAATGGCCTTTTTTTCAGTTATGTCGCGAGCAGTACCCACTACGCCAATAAGATTCCCCTCCCTATCATAAAGCGGTGCCTTGTGTACATCAAGATAAAGAAATTTTCCCTTTACATTTCCGAATTCATCGATCTGCATGAGGCGAAGTTCCTGTAATACAAGCTTATCGGAATCCATACACAACTCACAAAATGTATGCCATAGGGGATTATCGGGATGAGCATCGCGCTCGCGTTGGGCAAAATACAAATCTGTCTTACCAATAGGTTCTGAAGTATCGGTTGCCGATAAAAGATTTTCACAGATTGATCTATTGGCAAAGATGTATCGATTTTGTGTATCCTTAGCCCAAATCATATCGGGGGTATTATCTGCCATGAGCCTTAAGAGGTTGTAAAGTTCCTGGTAACGAACCTCACTCTCTCTTAGCTTAATTTCTGCCTGCTTTCGCGAAGTAATATTTCGGGTAACTGCCAAAGCCTTATTTTCGCCATACCTTACCAGCCGGCTTTCAAAGTACATGAGTTTCCCACCTATTTCAAGTTCGTAGTCGTAAACCTGCATCTGACCGGTTTCAAATAACCGATTAATTTTTTCATGGGTTAAACTGGCAACAGACCTTGGAAGCACCTGTTCAACTTTTTTCCCTAAAAAGATATCGGGTGGTATATACATCTCGTTGGGACACCCGCTGTAGTCAAGAAAAACACCATCTCTACTAAACACAAACATTAACCCGGGGTTAGCAGCTAAAAGAGTTGCATCTCGCTGTTCCACTTCAACAACTTTTTCCCTGTTTTTTTGCCAGTACAATAACTCCTGTTCGAACTTGATTTTTAAATCGTTGTAGGCTGCTTTAATTTTTTCAAGTTCGCTTCTTAACTCATCCAAACTATATCCGTTATCAGAGCTCTGTCCCATCGATTTTTTTTCAAACAACAATTTACATTTTTTTAAAAATAAGAATGCAACCTGCTACAATTTTTTTCTAATTACCCATACATGTTGACAAGTAATTTTGCAAAAAAATAACAGACCAAATGCATAGAAGCCCAGGAGGTAATTGCAGGTATATCTTTTTTTTGTAACTTGCCGCATTTTTAATAGTAAACCTGATTGCCATGTCGTTTCTGAAAGATAAAGTTGTTGCCGAAGGCTTAACATTCGATGATGTATTACTTGTGCCGGCCTATTCCGAGGTTTTGCCCCGAAATGTGGACTTGACCTCTAAATTTTCGAGAAACATTACCATTAAGGCCCCTATAATATCGGCGGCAATGGACACTGTTACCGAAGCAGCATTAGCTATAGCTATTGCCCGCGAGGGCGGTATTGGGGTTATTCATAAAAACATGACAATTGAATCGCAGGCTCACCAGGTTAGAGAGGTAAAACGCGCCGAAAACGGAATGATATATGAACCCGTAACCATTAGCCCCGAAGCTACTGTGGGCGATGCTCTTGCCATGATGAAAGAGTACCATATTGGTGGTATACCGGTTGTAAATAGCAATGGTATTCTTATTGGGATTGTTACCAATCGTGACCTTCGCTTTCAGGAAAATTACCGTACCCCCATTCGAGAGGTAATGACTGCAGAGGGAATAATCACCACAAATCAATCCATTGATCTAGAAAAAGCTACCGAAATACTTAAGCAGCATAAAATAGAAAAGCTACCTGTTGTTGATGAAAACAATAAGCTCATTGGCCTTTTAACCTACAAGGATATAACCAAGGTGAAGGACAATCCAAATGCCAGCAAGGATAACAAGGGCCGATTGAGAGTGGCTGCGGGGGTAGGCGTAACATCTGATACCCTCAATAGGATAAAAGCACTTTACGATGTTGATGTAGATGCCATTGTTGTTGACACCGCCCACGGGCACACCAAAGGTGTGATGGATATGCTGAAAAGGATCAAGCAGGAGTTCCCAAACCTTGAGATTGTTGTGGGAAATATTGCCACTGCCGAAGCAGCAAAAATGCTTGTTGATGCCGGAGCCGACGCAGTAAAAGTGGGAATTGGCCCTGGCTCCATTTGTACCACACGAATTATTGCCGGAGTTGGAGTACCCCAACTCAATGCTATATGGGATGTAGCCAATGCCATCAAGGGTTCTGGGGTTCCAGTAATTGCCGATGGGGGCATACGCTACTCAGGCGATATAGTTAAAGCTCTGGCTGCTGGTGCCGACACCATAATGGCCGGTTCGTTGTTTGCCGGAGTTGAAGAATCGCCCGGGGAAACCATCATTTACAATGGCCGTAAATTCAAATCATACCGCGGAATGGGCTCGCTCGATGCTATGCAGCAAGGCTCAAAAGACCGATACTTCCAAGATGTAGAGGACGATATTAAAAAACTTGTTCCTGAGGGCATAGTAGCGCGCGTCCCTTACAAAGGCACACTGGCTGAAGTATTTTATCAACTCATTGGTGGACTTCGAGCAGGTATGGGTTACTGCGGATCACCCAATATTGAAACCCTTAAAACCGCCAAGTTTGTACGTATAACCCATGCCGGTATAATTGAAAGCCACCCTCACGATGTAGCTATTACGCGCGAAGCACCAAACTACAGCAGGGACTCATCCTACTAAATTTATCCATGTTGAATATGAATAAAACTCAAACAAGCAAAACAATGATGGTAGCAATACGTAATTGGCTCAAAATTTTTGGGGCATTTGTTACGATATCGCTTTTTGCTCAGCCCCATAAAAATTCTATCCTTCTTACAGTTAATAACCAACCCATAACCACCGAAGAATTCACCAACCTTTACCTTAAAAACACCGGTGCTACGGGAACAAAAATCAGCAAAGAAACGCTTGATGAATACCTTAACCTCTTTATAAATTTCAAGTTAAAGGTACAAGCAGCCTGTGATGCTGGCATCGATACGTTACCCAGTTTTATTAGCGAGTACAACGGCTACATTGACCAACTCGCCCAATCGTACCTAATAGATAAAGAAGCATTCAATAGGCTGACGGGTGAAGCCTATCAACGTATGCAGGAGGAAGTTAGCGCCAGCCATATACTTATTAACATTCCCGACAATACTCTCCCTTCCGATACCATCAAGTACTATCAAAAGGCCCTTGAGGCTCGAAAAAGAATAACCAAAGGAGAACCATTTGGGAAAGTTGCACTGGAGATGAGTAACGACCCATCGGTAAACCGCAACAATGGTTACCTTGGCTGGTTTTCTGCCTTTCAAATGGTGTACCCATTTGAATCAACTGCATATAGCACCCCTATCGATTCGGTTTCAATGCCGGTACGCACACGTTTCGGTTACCACATCATTAAGGTTCATGATCGCCGTCCAACAAAAGGGCAAATCAAAATTGCCCATATCATGATAAAAACTCAACCCAACGCTTCACCCCAACAAATTGAGGATGCCCGGCAAAAAATTGTAGCTATTCACAACAGACTGGTAAAGGGCGAAGACTTTGCCGCTGTAGCCAAAGCCGAGTCGCAGGACAACAGCTCTGCACCCAATGGCGGTGAACTACCATGGATTCGTTCGGGTCAAATAATTCCCGAATTTGAACAGGTTGCCTTTTCGCTCGACAAAATTGGTGAAATTTCACAACCCTTTCAAACCGCATTTGGCTGGCATGTGGTAAAGCTCATTGACCGTAAATTACCCGGCAACTTTGAAGAGATGCTTCCGGATATTAAAAACCTTATAAGCCGAGATAGCCGAAGCATGCTGATGCGCGAATCATTCATTAATAAGTTAAAAATTAGCTATAGGTATAAGGAAAATCCCATCGATTTCGATAAAACCGTAATAAACCTTTTGGATTCATCGCTCTACAAAAACAAATGGACTACTCCTGAACTCAAAACCAACCCCTCACTGATAACTCTCAATGGAATAGACTTCAAACTTTCTGATTTTTTGGAATATATTGCTAAAAATCAGCAACTCATAAGGCAACAACCCATTCCTATATTCGCCCATAACATATTCAAAGAATGGATAACCCAAACCATTCTGGAAACAGAAAAATCGTTGCTTCCTGAAAAATATCTAGAGTTCAAACAATTGGCAAAGGAATACCTCGAGGGGATGCTTTTGTTTGAAATATCGAACCAGATGATTTGGAACAAAGTTCAGGATTCTGTTGCCCTAGCCCAGTACTTTGAACAGAACAGAAATAATTATGTTTGGAATCAAAGAGTACATTACACACTTTACCAAACATCCGACGCCAGCGTTGCTAAAAAGGTTCATAAAAAACTGCTTAGCAAAAATTATCTTACCCCTTTTGACCTGGCCATTCAGATAAATAAAAAAGGAGATATTCTGTCGTATAGTCAAAATATTACATCTCCCAACGACTCCATTGTTGCCAATTACGATAAATGGGATCGAAACGTTAAGTTCGAACATCCTACCGATGGCACCTACAAAATTATTCAAATAAACAAGGTTGCTGCCAACCAACCCAAAAACCTTGAAGAATGCAGAGCCGAAGTAGTTACCGATTACCAGAACCTCATCGAAAAGATGTGGATTGATGAGCTTAAATCCAAATACCCAGTGTCGGTTAATTCAGAGGTTTATGAACAACTGGTTAAGAATCTTTCACAATAACCATATTATGCCCCTATGTTTTGAACAGTTCAAACATAACTTAAATTAAATCATCAACACGAGTGCTTAATCACACCTTAAAAAATTGAATTTTACGATGATGAAACAATTCAAAATACTCTGCTACTTACTCCCGGCATTTCTGTTGTCGTGCCAGCAAACCGAGAAAAGCAGGCCTGTTGCCAGGGTTTACGATAAATACCTGTATCAGTCGGATATTCAAAATATCTTTCTAACAAATGTCGGCAAAGAGGATAGCATTTTGATTACTCAATCATATATTGAAAAATGGATTCAAATCCAGCTGCTACTCAAACAAGCGGAAAACAACCTTACCGAAAAACAAAAAAATGTTGCCCGACAACTCGAAGACTATAGAGCTTCGCTACTCATTCACAAGTTTGAGCAAGCATATATCAATGAAAAAATTGACACCGTAATTAAGGAATCAGAGATCAAGGATTACTACCTTGCCAATAAGGGAAATTTCCTTTTATCCGAGCCTATAGTTAAAGCGCTTTTTATTAAACTTCGAAAGGAAGCACCACAATCAAACAAAATTAAGGAAATCTACCGTTCAAAACGTCAGGAAGATATTCAGCTACTCGATAATCTAGCCTACCAGGCAGCTACCAACTACGATTTCTTTAACGATCAATGGGTTCCCTTTTCAGTTATAAGTCGCCAGCTACCCTACCCCGTTGAGAATATAGAACAGGTTTTTACCCGCGGCTACGTTGAGATGGAGGATGGTAGCTACATCTATCTAGTTTCGGTAAAAGAGGTAAAGCTACAAGGAGAAATTGCTCCTTTAGAGTACACCACCAACGAGCTCCGGCAGTTCATTCTAAACTCAAGGAAGCAAAAACTTATAGAACAACTGGAACGAAATATATACATTAAAGCACGAGATGATAAAAGTTTTGAAATTTTTAAATAGGCGATCTAGTTTATTGAATTAACCAAAATCAATCCAAAGAATAGAGCTAATAATTTGTTTATCAATATTTTGAGCAAATGAAAGCATTACAATTTTTAAGTTTTATTTCGATTTTTGTTACAATTGGTTACACTGCTAAGCCACAGGATGCAAAGGTAATTGATAAAGTTATTGCAGTGGTAGGAAATGAAAGAGTTCTGCTCTCCGACGTTGAACAAGAACTTCTTAGAATCAAGATGCAGGGAAGCCCTGATGAAAATATAAACCGATGCCAGCTATTTGAGCAGCTGCTTATTCAAAAATTGCTGATTACCCAGGCAAAGATCGACAGCTTAACTACTAATGAAAGTTCCGTTGAAATGGAACTCGATCGCCGCCTAAAGTACTTCATCAACCAAATTGGTTCAGAAAAAGCCTTAGAAAACTACTTTAAGAAGCCAATTTTTGAAATAAAGGATGATTTGCGCCAAATCATTAGGGATCAGCAGCTAACCCAACAGATGCGGCAAAAGATTGTGGATAAGGTTAAAATCACGCCATCAGAGGTTAAATCGTATTATAAGAAGATACCTGCCGATAGCTTACCAGAAATTCCGCTTCAGTACGAGCTACAGCAAATAATGATATTTCCACCTGCTGCTGAAAAAGCCAAACTGGAGGCAAAGGAAAGGTTGCTGAATATCAGAAACAGAATTCTTAACGGAGAGCGTTTCTCAACCCTTGCAGCGCTATACTCAGAAGATAGGGCCTCGGCCATTAAAGGAGGTGAATTGGGCTTCCGCTCGCGCGAAGAACTGGTAAAAGCCTTTGCCGATGCAGCTTTCAACCTTAAGGAGGGGCAGATTAGCCAGGTTGTTGAAACCGAGTACGGTTTCCATATCATTCAGATGATTGAACGGCGTAACGATCAGGTTAATGTTCGCCACATCCTGCTTAAACCCCAGTTCTCATCTGACCTACTAGCAAAAGCCATTGAGAAACTTGATAGCATTGCCACACTTATTAAAGCCGATAGCATAACCTTTGATGATGCCACCTTTAAGTTTTCCGAAGATAAAAAATCGAACCTCAACAAGGGGTTAATGATTAATCCCTATACGGGAACATCGCTTTTTGAGAAAGAGCACCTACAACCCTCCGACTTTTATGCCATAAAGGACCTTAAACCCGGTGAATTCAGCGTTCCTTTTGAATCGCGCGATGAACACGCCAACGTTGTTTTCAAAATTATCAAAGTGAAACGAATAGTACCAGCACATAAGGCAAACCTTAAGGATGATTACGATAAGATCCAATCTATGGCTAAGGCTGACAAGGAAAACGAAATACTAAGAGAATGGCTTGCAAAGAAAATAAAATCAGTATTCATTAGGATTGATGAGGATTTTAGAAACTGCGAATTTGAAACCAAAGGATGGATTAAGTAGGAAGGTTTTATATTTTATATTGATGAATACCCCTTACCGCATTTTTCTTCTTGTTACTCTTATAGCTGGAATAGGAGTAACGGGATTCCCTCAGCAAAAAACCCGTATAAGATTCGAGGGTGCTCAAAGTATGAAAAACCTCAACCTTAACGGGCAAAAAATTATTCGTTACATTGGTAATGTTCGATTCCAACACGAAAACACTCGAATTGTTTGCGATAGTGCCTACCATAACCCCGAAGATAACTGGTTCAATGCTTTTGGGAAAGTTAGGATTAACCAGGGAAAAACAACAATAACTGGAGAAACCCTATACTTTGACGGTAAAACCTCATCAGGGAAAATCACGGGCAGGGAGGTTACCCTTGTTGATGAAGATGCAACACTGGTTACCCAAACCCTCTTCTTTAACTCAAAAACTAACCGCGCCTACTATACATCCCCTGGTGTAATTACCACAAGCGACTCTAAGCTCACAAGCCAGCGCGGATACTATAACCGTAACAGCAACCAGTTTTCATTTGCTGGCTCAGTGGTAATGACCAACCCCGATGTTACCATTTACACCGATTCCCTTACCTACAACACCCAAAATGAACTTTCAAGTTTCTTTGGGCCAACCCATATTTTCAATAAAGATAATTTTGCTTACTGCGAAAAGGGATGGTATAACAAAAAAATTGACCAGACAAACCTCCAACAAAATGCATACATTCTGAACAAAAATAATAAAATTTTTGGCGACAATATTTTCTACGACCGAGCTAAAAAGTATGCCCGAATTATTGGAAATGCTGTTATGATTGATACTGTTAATAGGGCATACATCTATGGACAAAAGGCCAACTTCTGGCAGGACACCGAACAAGCCGAAGTAACCGATAACCCCTACTTAATGCAGATTAATAACAACGACAGCCTGTTTCTTAAAGCCAACCGGTTTACGTTAGTTACGAATAAAAATCCTGATAATAAAAAAAACGCAACCGATTCCACCTACAGAATCCTAAGGGCTTTGGGGAATGTCATGTTTTACCGATCCGATGTTCAGGGGACTTGCGATTCACTTATATACAACACCAGAGATTCGGTTATCGATATGTATGTTAATCCCATTCTTTGGAATGAGAGCAATCAGATTACAGCCGATAAAATCAGCATACTCACAAGCGAGAATAAGTTAAAACGCATGAACTTTGATGGAAATGCATTTATTACCTCCTTTGAAGAAAATAGCTATTACAACCAAATAAAAGGTAAAAATATCATTGCCCATTTCATCGATGGTAAGGTAAACAAAATAGACATAAACGGCAATGGACAAGCAATTTACTTCATAAGGGATGGGAACCTGTTAACTATGGCCAATAGATCCGAAAGTGCTAAAATTTCAATACTAGTTAAGGGAAACAAGGTTAGTAGGATAACCTTCCGCGAAAAACCCATTTCAAATCTCTACCCTATTGAGAAAGCTGAGCAAGAAGATATTACATTAAAAGGATTCAAATGGCTGGGTGACAAACGTCCGATGGATAAGTATGCCATTGTTCCAATGAATTTCAGGGCACAACCCGAAGAAAAGGGCGAAGCTCTTCGTAAAAGGGAAATGCAGAATATATTAAAATCATACGAAAAGGAGAGGTAACCTCTCCTTTTTTGTTTTAATACTCATCTTCATTAAATAGGAAGTCCTCTTTCGTAGGATAATCAGGCCAGATATCTTCAATACTTTCGTAAATTTCGTTCTCATCTTCAAGTTCCTGCAGGTTTTCAATAACCTCCAGAGGAGCACCTGAACGAATTGCGTAATCAATTAACTCATCCTTTGTTGCTGGCCAGGGTGCATCTTCTAATTTTGATGCCAGTTCTAATGTCCAGTACATAGCTATAAAGTTTAAAATTCTGTATATCAATAACCTACAAAATCCGATATTAAGGCAAATATAAAACTTTTTTGAAATTACAGGTTAGGGCGCCATAATATTTGCTCCACACCAAAATCTTTGCCAAGTTTTCGTGAAAGGGTGAAAAAGTAATCGCTGAGGCGATTTAGGAAGATTATGAGATTCTCCGGTAAAGGGGTTTCCTCGGCTAACCGAGTGGCTAAACGCTCAGCCCTGCGGCAAACCGTTCGGCAAACATGGCAAACCGATACAGCCTGGTGCCCCCCGGGAAGAAGAAAAGAAGTAAGGGGTTCCAGTTGGGCATCCATATCATCAATTTCCGATTCTATACGGCGAATATCTTCGTCCTCAATTTTAGGGATTCGAATTTTGCAATTGGTGCAATCGGCTGCCAAAATTGAGGCGCAATTCATCAACCGGTCCTGAATGAAAATTATCACCTCTTTGGTATGGCCATCGATGGGCTGATCACGAAGTAAACCTGTAAAAGCTATGAGTTCATCAACAGTTCCGTAGGTTTCAATCCTTGGGTGATACTTTGGTACGCGGGCACCTCCAATTAGTGAGGTTGTTCCCTTATCGCCAGTTTTAGTATATATCTTCATTTATATAATGAGTTAAAATGCAATGCTAATATAAGTTTATTAGATTGCAATCCAATTAAAAAAAGGTTTAACTAAAGGAACAGGAGCTCCAGTTTATTGTTCATTCAGAATAACCTTTTGGTGTAAAACAGGATTAGGATTTTCATCATCGGATTCAATTAACCCATCCCTTAGCCTGACAATACGGCGGGCATGTCGAGCAATGTCCTCCTCGTGTGTAACCAAAATTATGGTATTTCCTTGTTCGTATATATCCTCAAAAAGGTTCATGATATCAATTGATGTTTTAGTATCGAGGTTACCAGTAGGTTCGTCGGCTAGAATAATGGAAGGGTTATTCACCAGGGCTCTTGCCACAGCAACACGTTGGCGCTGACCACCCGATAGCTCATTGGGCTTGTGATTCATTCTATCGGCAAGACCTACATTACTGAGTGCCATTTTGGCCATTTCAATACGTTCGTGTTTGGGGATACCAGCATAAATTAAGGGTAGCATAACATTATCGAGGGCGGTGTAACGCGGCAAGAGGTTAAATGTCTGAAAAACAAAGCCAATCTCTTTATTTCTTATTTCAGCCAATCGATCATCGGATAGCTTGCTCACATCGGTTCCGTTGAGTATATAGGTACCGTTTGAGGGGGTGTCCAGGCAGCCCAAAATGTTCATCAATGTGGATTTACCGGAACCGGATGGTCCCATAATGGCAACATATTCATTTTTTGCAATTGATAAATCAACTCCTTTTAATGCTTTAACCACAACACTACCAACCGAGTAGTACTTTTTAATGTTGTGAATACTTATTAAATCGTACTTACTCATTGCCGTTTTAAATTATTAGATTTAGTATGGACCATATCTCAATATAAAATTTTGCTTAACAATACCAGCCCTAAAAAATAACACCCCGCAGCGGAAAATATCAATGGAAACCGAAGCTCTTTTGTTGGTACTTATTGCTCTCCATGCATCTTCCATTTCATCGCTCCATCGGATATCATCAATTACAACAACCGAATTTTCGTTAAGCTTCGGTAGTATGATGTCAAAATACTGCAAAAGTTTACTCCCGTTATGATCGCCATCAATAAATACAAAATCGACAGAATCCAATTCCTTAACCAGTTTAGGCAGTTCTGTTTCAAACGTGCCACAAATGGCATGAACATTATTTAGATGAAACAATTCAAAGCGCTTACTAGCAATTCCATAAACCGCTTCATCGCCCTCAATAGTGTAGAGCTTACCATTGGGATTCCCAAGTGCCAAATATAGGGAACTTATCCCAACTGAGGTGCCAAGTTCAATTGTATTGGCTGGATTAAAATGGTTAACCAGCCTAAACAGTAATCTGCCCAGGTGAGGGGGAACCGCTACTAAGTTTGCCAAACGGCTTAACTTAACCAGTTCGCCTCGGAATCCACCATTAAGGCTCTCAGCTATGGACTTCCTAATTATGCCAATATCACATTTTAAAAGTTCCTTACGGTAGCCCTCAATTACTTCAAAAAACGTATTGCGCTCTTCCCTTGCAATAATATTTGTATAAAGATCGAATACAAATGGCGAATGTATTCCGTGACCTCCCTTAGGTAATGATTCTTTACGAAACACCAAGTAGCTTGCCACTAATTTTAAAACACCCCTTTTCATTATTCCCTTTGTCTTGAGTGCTAAGGTAACCCTGGTGCACTAATTCTGTCTGCTCTTTACTGTTAAAAAAGGTTTATTTAACAAGGGTTTTAGCTATTTTCTGTATCACTTGGTTTATTGCAATTGGAACTATTTTTTTTGCCCTTTTTGTAGCAAACCTTAACAACCCAATAGGTTGCAGCTAATGCTATTAGTACTGCTGCCAACGACAACATTTCCGAAGCCGAGCTCTTTGTAATTCCCCAAACAATAACTTTGCGCGATACAGCTATAATAGCAACCAAAACAACCAGTTCCACATGAAGTATTTCATCTCTCAAAAAGCCCTTTATAGCCTCAAGTAGCTCAACGCCTATAAGGATCATTAGAAAAAGTCCAATTAGTTCCTGGTACTGCTGCTCAATGAACTGCCGAAATGGGAAATGAAACAATCCATCGTACAACCTTATAAATACATCAACCAGCGCCAAAAGTAGCAATAGCGATATTATAAAAAGGGTAAAATTAATAATCCCCTTTTGGAGCAATCGTAGGTATCGTTCCATAGCATTTTATTTTGCAAATAAATTTAGCAAAAAAGGAGAACATAACGTTCTCCTTTTCATAAATATTGGTTGGTTCACATATTAACTTTTAAGGATTGAACTTGCAACACTTAGGTTTTGATCGTTTAATATATTTTTACCTGTTGGAGTGTACAGATTTTCAAGCCTATTGGAGTACATCTTCTCCACTTTTCCTCTTACCACCTTCATAGTACTATTAACCAAACCATTTTGTTCAGTGAACGGCTCATCAAGTAGAGCAAAAGTAGCAGGGAGCCAACGTTCAGGGAACATGTCGGCAAACTCACCGCCGGGTTTAAATCGGGCAATCTCGTTATAAATAATTGCCACTGCCTCCTTAGCGGCGTCAACCGATTCGTAGTCAAGACCTTTTCCAATTACCGCCTTTTTTAATGCCTCTTTAGAGGGAACAATTAACGCTGTGGTATAAGGCTTTTGATTATTATGAAGCACTACATTTTCGATATATTTAGAATACTGGATAAGGGTTTCCTCTATACCCTCTGGGCTATACTTCTCCCCATCGCTTGAAATAAGGAGGCTCTTGAATCGACCAAGAACATATAAAAAGCCATCCTTGTCCATATACCCCATGTCGCCTGTATAGAGCCAGCCGTCGCGAACAGTTTCAGCGGTAGCTTTTTCGTTTTTCCAGTAGCCCACCATAACATTTTCGCCACGAACCACAATTTCACCCTTTTCACCTATGGGTAGCTCATTGCCATTTTCGTCGCATATTTTAAGGTCAAGATACTTCACCAGGTGACCAGAGGACCCCAACTTATGTCGCTTCAAAGAATTTGAACTAATAATAGGCGTAGCTTCGGACAATCCGTAACCCTGTAACATGGGAATCCCTATGGCATAGTAAAACCGTTGTAGCTCAATATCAAGGAGCGCACCACCCCCAATGAAAAAATCCAACTCACCCCCAAACACTTCGCAAATCTTGCTAAAAAGTATTTTATCGTAAAGCCAAACAAGGGGTTTGTAAATGAAGGTAAAACCTGTTCCTTTATTCCATCCCTCTTTGTTATACTTGTACGAAATTTTTAATGCGTGATTAAAAAGTTTTTCGGTAAATGGTCCTTTTGCTCTGATACCGTTTTCAATATTTTTCTTGAAACTCTTTGCCAATGCTGGGACGCTAAGTAAAATATTAGGTTTAAGTTCTTTAATATTAATTGGGATGTTTTTTAATGTATCCATGGGTGTTTTTCCACCCTGAACTGTGGCAATGCTTGCCCCCTTTGCCATAAACGAGTATATGCCTGCCACGTGAGCAAAACAGTGATCCAATGGAAGAATCAAAAGGGTTTTATAGTAAGATGGTATATCCATTAAGGTGAGAGCCTGCTCTACGTTTGCCGTGTAGTTACGATGCGATAGAATTATCCCTTTGGGATCAGCAGTTGTACCTGATGTATAGCTTATGTTGGCATAGTCCGAGGGTTTTATACCCCGCGACACCTCCTCTACCCTACCGGGATTTTCCTTTAAAAATTTATCTCCCAAAGCAAGAACATCCTCTACGGATAAATCATTATCCAATAGTTTTTCCGGTTTATCAAGGTAAATAATTCGCTTTACGTTGGGCAGCAGCTCACGCAACTTTTCCACCTTTGAAGCCTGTTGCCCTGATACTATAATCATTGAAGTTTCAGAGTGAACAAGTCGGAACAACAAGTCGTTTCCATCGAGTTTAATTGATAGGGGAACATTTACGGCCCCAGTGTAAAGAATTGCCAACTCGCTAATCACCCACATTCTCCGACCCTCGCTCAGGAGCGCTATTTTATCGTCCTTTTTAACTCCTAAACTTAGCAGACCGGCGGCCATCCTATACACCTCTTTTTTGGTCTGCGCATAAGTCATGGGTTCGTACCTATCGGTAATTTTTTCCCAGACATAGGGATTTTCGGAAAACTTAGATACGCTTTCCTCAAACATCTCAATTATTGTCTTCATTTATCATGAGTTTTTGTTCCACCAAATAGTTTAGCAAAACTATAAAAATATGTTATTCAACACATCATTATGCATCTATATTTGCAACACCTAAAAAAATGTTCATGCAGGATAATGTACTAGACCTGACAAATTGTAATATTTGCCCCCGCCATTGCGGAGTAAATCGGTATAATGGGTTGGGATTTTGCAGGATTGGCGTAGAGCCCCTAGTTGCCTCCATCTTTTTACACAAAGGAGAAGAACCGGTTATCTCAGGGGAAAAAGGAATCTGCAATGTATTTTTTGCACACTGCAATCTGCAATGCATTTACTGTCAGAACCATCAAATTAGCAAAAATCACACAGCAAACCACAAATGGCTTAACAATATCGAAAATATTGTAGAAAATATTACAAAGATTCTTGACACCGGGGTTTCGATGCTTGGATTTGTTTCGCCCAGTCACCAGGTTGTCCAAATGCTTAAAATAATTGAAGGGGTAAAAGAAAAAGGTTACCATCCCACCATAGTTTACAACTCGAATGGCTACGACAACGTTGAAACGCTTCGCTTACTGGAAAATGTTGTGGATGTGTATCTTCCCGACTTTAAATACTTCTGTGCTGGAACCTCTAAAAGATATTCTGGTGTAGCCGATTATTTTGATGTAGCGGCAAAAGCAATTCGTGAGATGTACCGACAGAAGGGATCGAGCCTAATACTTAACGAGGATGGGACTATAGCCTTTGGTTTAATAGTTAGGCACCTAGTTTTACCAGGGCATTCTTATGAAAGTATTAAAATACTAAAATATATTGCCGAAAATCTATCCCCACGCCTTCATGTATCGTTAATGTCGCAGTACTACCCACCCGAAAATCTTCGCCTACCCAGAGAGCTAGAGAGGGATATTAACGAAAACGAATATGTTCAAGTGGTTAATGTGATGCACGATTTGGGTTTAAGGGGATGGATACAGGAACCCGAAAGCCAATTCCATTACCGACCCGACTTTAATAGCCAAATCCCATTCCTTGGCGATTAGTAGATGTTTAAATCGTTAAAACCGTCCACATGAAAATAGCAACTATTTAAATAAATTTTGGTTTCTGAAAAAATAATTTTTAAATTGCAAAAAAATTACCCCAAAACCGGAACTACAATGAAAAGAATACTAATATTTGTTTTACTGTCAGCATTTATTGGAACAGGTTGCAAGTACTTTAAGAAGAAACCTAAGGTTGACCAAGTTGCCCTGCAAAAGGCAAAAGATGATAGCATTGCAAAAGCCAAAGCATTTGCAGAAGAACAAAAAAGATTGGCCGAGGAGAGGGCACGCCAGGAAGAGCTTCGCAAGCAACAGGAATTCGAATCGACCTATAAGTTCCATGTAATTATTGGCAGTTTCAAGGTCCCCTCAAATGCCACAACATGGGAAGAAGAGGTTCATAGAATGGGGTTCAATAAAACAAAAATTTTGGATTCCCCCAATGGTTTCAAACTTGTTTCAATTGGTCAGTTTGACAGCTATAATAAAGCATTTAACGAGATTGATCGGATTAACTCAGAGCGGGTTAACGAACCAATAGAGCTTTGGATTTACGAAAACAAGTAAAAAAATTGCATATTTTCGAATACTTTAACTACCGCCTGTTGAGGCGGTTTTTATTTTGTTGATAAAAATTATGCAATTATTCATTGATTTTAATTTTATTTGCTCTGCAAAAAATAATCAAACCTAATTCTACATAACCAAATGGAAAAAATTAGACAGACGTTACGTGATCACGCTTGGGCAAGGTGGACTGCCCTCGGTGTTGTTGCATTTACAATGCTCACCGGTTACTTTTTGACCGATATTATGGCTCCATTAAAGGGGCTACTCGAGCAACAATTAAGTTGGGACAGTTCCGAATATGGCTTTTTTACCAGCGCCTACGGTTGGTTCAATGTATTTCTTTTCATGCTCATTATCGGGGGTATAATACTCGATAAGATGGGTATTCGTTTCACAGGTCTTTCTGCAGCCACAATTATGGTTATTGGTACAGCCATAAAGTTCTGGGCAGTGTCAACTCATTCACTAGATGGACAAACATGGAATATTTTATGGTTATTCCCAATGAAGGCGCAGGTATTTATGGCTGCTTTTGGTTATGCTATTTTTGGCGTAGGGGTTGAAGTTGCGGGGATTACTGTATCAAAGATAATTGTTAAGTGGTTTAAGGGGAAGGAACTTGCACTTGCCATGGGGCTTGAAATGGCTACAGCTCGTTTGGGAACTGCCTTGGCACTTGCAACATCTGTACCTATTGCTAAATCATTAGGCCATGTTTCAAAACCCATTCTTGTTTGCCTCATACTTTTGGTAATTGGTCTAATCGCATTCTTCATTTACACATTTATGGACAAAAAACTGGATGCATCTCAAGCCGAATTTAACAAACAAAACAATGTAGTAAATGAGGAAGAAGAATTTAAGGTAACTGATATCTTTAAAATCATCACAAACAAGGGATGGTGGTATATTGCTATTCTATGCGTTTTATTCTATTCAGCCGTATTTCCATTTTTAAAATACGCAGCCGATTTAATGGTTAATAAGTTTGGCGTTCCAGATTCATTAGCTGGGGCAATTCCAGCTATGCTCCCCTTTGGAACCATACTACTAACCCCTCTTTTTGGGAATATTTACGATCGAAAGGGTAAAGGTGCTACCATTATGATTATTGGCTCAATTCTACTTATCTTTGTTCATGGATTGTTTTCCATCCCATTTCTCAACCATTGGATAATTGCTATTTTCCTTATTGTTATACTAGGAATAGGTTTCTCTTTAGTCCCATCAGCCATGTGGCCCTCTGTTCCTAAGATTATTCCTGAAAACCAACTGGGTACTGCTTATTCTCTAATCTTTTGGGTACAAAACTGGGGATTGATGGGTGTTCCTGCCCTTATAGGCTGGGTACTTGATAAGTACTGTGTAACCGGACAAAAAGTTGTTGAGGGAGTTACCGTTAATACCTATAACTATACATTACCTATGCTCATATTTACCTCCCTCGGTATTTTAGCCCTTATATTTGCCTTCCTACTTAAGGCTGAAGACAAAAAGAAAGGTTATGGTCTTGAACTTCCAAATATTCAAAAGTAATACCCACTCAATTTCAAGGACATCCGCACTGCGGATGTCCTTTGTTTTAACATGTTTCCTATCCATGCTTCTCAACACTATTTTTCCCAACCATGTTTTAGGCCAGCAAAGAAAAGCAACCGAAGAAAGTATTGAAATTAACAGATATGCTACTGAAATAAAACTAATTGATGAGCAAATAACCGAGGTAGCTGTCAACCTGAACATTCAAGTTTATCAGGCAACCCAGCAACCAAATCTTATTGTTGAACTACCCAGTAGTGAACAGGTTAAAGTGCTGAGCAATAGGATAAGAATAACCGATAGCCGGGGTAATGTGCTTAGAAAACAAAATTTGAGCAAAATACTGATAGAGCATTCAGTTAGCTTAAATTTTTCCGATTCCACCATAGCCAAATCAGCATCGTACCCCTTAACAGTGGAATGGGTATTTAGAGTAGTATTGATAAAACCTTCGGGGAGCTATTTTTGGCCGGCTATTACAGGAAATTACAGTATTATTAACTACTCAGGAATACGTTTATTTGCCGACAATGGGTTGCTAAATGCAACACAATCCAACATTGAGCCGTCAGCAAGACTTATCGATCAATCCTCCGATACGAATGGAATGTTATGGGATATAACGGGGTTCGATGGCAAAAAGGCCTGGCAGAAAGCCAAGCCCATTGACAACCCTTCGGTTAAGATTGCTTTTTAACTACCTAATCCCTGACAATCGTATCCTCACGATTCGGTCCTACAGAAATAATCTTAACGGGAACACCCGTTTCCTGTTCAATGAACTCAATGTATCGAATTAGCTCCTCAGGTAGGTCGTCAACCGACTTGAAACCAGAAATGTCGCGCATCCAACCCTTAAATTCTTTGTAAACCGGTTCGATGGGTGTATTAATGTCGTAGGGAAGCCGAGAGGTTTCGTAACCATTTACTCTATAGGCAACAGCCACCTTGATAATTTCAAAGGTACCAAGCACATCAGGTTTGGTCATAATTAACTGCGTTACACCGTTAAGCATAATGGCATACTTGAGGGCCACCAAATCGAGCCAGCCGCATCGGCGGGGGCGTCCGGTTGTGGCGCCAAACTCATGCCCAACCTGCCGTATCTTTTCCCCAATCTGATTATCGAGTTCAGTGGGAAATGGCCCTGAACCCACTCGGGTGCAGTATGCCTTAAAGATACCGTAAACCTCTCCTATCCTATGCGGGGCAATGCCCAAGCCGGTACAAGCACCGGCACAAATGGTATTTGAAGAGGTTACAAACGGATATGACCCAAAATCGATATCGAGTAGCGACCCCTGTGCCCCTTCGGCCAGAATTCGCTTGGCCTGATTTATGTATTCATTGATTTCATACTCCGAGTCAATAATTTGATACTCACGCATCAATTCAATGCCCTCGAACCATTCGGTTTCATGCTGTTCAATATTGCTTTCATAGTTGTACAGCCTGAGTATCTCCTTATGCTTGTTTTTAAGAAAATTATAGCGCTCCCTAAAATTGGGCAACAAGATATCGCCAACCCGTAAGCCATTCCTACCGGTTTTATCCATATAGGTTGGGCCAATACCCTTAAGTGTGGAACCTATCTTGCTATTCCCCTTGGCAGCCTCTGATGCAGCATCGAGCTCACGATGGGATGGAAGAATCAGATGGGCTTTCTTGGATATTTTAAGCGATAGCTTAAGATTAACACCTAACTTCTCGAGGGAATGAATTTCCTTGGCCAAAATAATAGGATCAATTACCACACCATTCCCAATAATATTAATACATCCGGGATGAAAAACACCTGAGGGTATAGTATGCAGAACATGCTTAATATTATTAAATTCCAGAGAATGACCTGCATTTGGACCTCCCTGAAAGCGAGCTATAACATCATAATTTGGGGTAAGTACATCCACAACTTTTCCTTTACCCTCATCGCCCCACTGAAGGCCTAAAAGAATATCAACTTTACCCATCACCTTTTACATTATCGAAGTTTATGCAAGCTGCACATGAAATTGACTCGAATTTCAAAAAAATTCACTTTTTAAAAGCAGTTAAAGGTAATGATTTTTTTAGTAAGATGAAGAGAAAGATATTAACAAAGGCTACTCATTGGCATCAACACTATCTAGCTCCTTCTTACAATCACTGCATATGCCATAAAGGTAAAGCGAGTGATGTGAAACGGTAAATGAACTAATCTTTTGAGCAGAGTTGATAATTTCCTGAATGCGGGGATCGCAAAACTCAATCACTTTACCGCATCGGGTACAAATCAGGTGGTCGTGCTGCTTGCACTCGTAGGCCTTTTCGTATAAAGAAGAGTTTTTACCAAATTGATGTTTGATAACCAATCCACATTCAAGAAGCAAATCGATAGTGTTGTATAGGGTGGCACGGCTTACCTGATAGTTTTTGTTCTTCATATTGATGTACAATGTCTCAATATCGAAGTGGGTATCCTGAGAGTATATCTCATCCAGTATGGCAAAACGCTCAGGCGTCTTTCTGTGCCCTTTATGTTCAAGATAATCAATAAGTATTTTCCTTACAGTGGATTTAGTCTCAGCGCAAATCATAATATGAATTTAGACTTACTTTAAATAGCAAATATAAAACGAGAATAGCAAAATCAAAGATATAACACACGTAAGATTAAAATGTTTTGACAATTTTAGTAATGAACAGCAATGGTATTAAAGCCAAAGCAAGCAGCTCCATTAAGAAAAGCCCTGTCGGTCGTCAAATTTATCCATTCTCCTAACATTTTCCATACCCTTCACCCTTATGATATTCATGATTAGGTTATTAAGATGAGCAACATCGTGAACGTAAAGATCGATGTATCCCTCAAAAATACCATCGTGGCTTTCGATATAAAATTTTCGAATATTAACCATCAGCTCCTCCGAAATCACCCTAGTGAGCTCATTAATTATACCTATACGATCCATGCCATTGACTTCAATTCTGGCAAGAAACGACAGGGCCTTCTGGGTAGTCCATTTGGCCGAAACAATTTTGTCGCCGTGCTGCGCCATAATCCTTACAGCCTCGGCACACGTAGCCTTGTGCACCACAACAACATCATCTGGTGTAACATAACCAATAACCTCATCGCCAGGAATGGGGTTACAACACTGGGCTACAATATAGGGTTGCTTATCGTCATCAGCTTCACCCAGTATTATGGGTTTGCGCAAATCGAGTTTTGAGGATGCTTCGAATTCAGATTCAGGTTTTGTTTTCATTCCCAATTGTAGCTTCCAGTACTTAATCCACTTACTTTGGGAATCCTTTTTGAGGATACGTTTAAGGTTTTCGAGGTTAATTAAGCCTGCTCCAATTTTTGCATAAAGTTCATCCTTAGATAGTACCTCGTAGGCAGGGAGTATTTTTTTAAACACCCTTGCAGAAGGTTGAATTCCAAGTTCTTGGAGCTTGTCCTCTAATATCTTTTGCCCCCTTTCAATACGATTTTTCACCTCCCCCTTTAGGGCATTTTTAATGGCCGCCTTGGCCTTTGCTGTAGTGGCAAAATTTAACAGCTCCCACGTAGGTTTCTGTGAAGCGGCTGTAATAACCTCAATCTGATCGCCAGTATTGAGCACATGGCTTAGGGGTACCAGCTTATGGTTAACCTTGGCGCCAATGGCCATATTCCCCACTTCGGTATGAATTTCGTAGGCAAAATCGAGTGCAGTTGCGCCTTTAGGCAAGCTACGGGTTTCTCCCTTAGGGGTAAACACAATTATTTCAGATGTAAATAGATTTAGCTTAAACTCATCCAAAAACTCCAGTGCATTCTCCTGTGGGTTTTCGAGCATATCCCGTACCCGCCTAATCCACTTATCCAATTCGTTCTCCTGGCTGGAGGCATCCATATCCTTGTACTTCCAGTGGGCTGCAAATCCCCTTTCGGCTATGTCGTCCATTCTACGGGAACGAATCTGCACCTCCACCCATTTCCCATCGGGTCCCATTACGGTACAGTGTAAAGCCTCATAGCCATTGGCTTTAGGCGTGCTTACCCAATCGCGTAGCCTATCGGGTTTTGGCTTATAAATATCGGTAATAATTGAGTAGATATGCCAGCACTGGGTTTTCTCGGGAATATGAAGATATGGATTAAAAACAATTCGCACAGCCAAAAGATCGTAGATCTCCTCAAACGATACGTTTTTGGTTTGCATCTTTTTCCAAATGGAGTAAACTGATTTTGTTCTTCCACTTATTTCAAAATCGATATTGTTTTCCTCGAGTTTTTGAATTATAGGTAAGGAGAAATGATTTATAAGTTGTACCCTATGCTTTTCATTATCAACTATTTTTGATTTAATTTCCTCATAAACCTGTGGGTATCGATACTTAAGGCTTAAATCTTCCAACTCGGTTTTTATAGCGTATAGGCCAAGTCTGTGGGCAAGCGGGGCATAGAGGTATATGGTTTCACTGGCAATTTTCATTTGCTTGGTTGCTGGCAGCGATTCCAGTGTGCGCATGTTATGGAGCCTATCGGCAAGTTTTATGAGAATAACCCTTATGTCATCGGCCAGGGTTAGCAAAATCTTTCTAAAATTTTCGGCCTGAATGGTAGAATTGGCATCAAAAACATCGGTTATTTTGGTTAGTCCATCGATTATGGAGGCTATCTTTTTCCCAAAAATTCGTTCGATATCCTCAATGGTGTAATCAGTATCTTCAACCACATCGTGCAAAAGGGCACAGACAACTGCCTTAGCGCCGAGTCCTATCTCGCTGGTAACAATTTTGGCAACAGCAATTGGGTGAAGGATGTAGGGCTCCCCCGATTTCCGTCTGACGCCCATATGGGCTTCATTGGCTAGGTTAAAAGCTTTAATGATCAAATCTCGATCCTCGAGCGAATTGCAACGTGTGCAGCTTCGTAGCAAATCGTCGAAGTGCGATTGAATTACCTGTTTCTCCTCTTCGGTTTGAAAACTCATAACAGTAAAAATCTATATTGCTATTACCTTGGGTAAACCACTGAAATGCTACCGTTTTGGATAATATCGCCCGCATTGGATGTACTGATTACCAAACGATAAATGTATGTCCCTTCCTTTACGAACTCTCCACGGCTATTTCTTCCGTCCCACCCCTCATTTCCATGGTAAACCACACCTCCCCATCGGTCGTAGATAGTTAGTGTAAAACTTGCATCAAAACTGATAACCGGCTTAAAGATATTTCGCTGGTGATTGTTTCCGCTACGGTTATCGTTGGGAGCTATTGCGCTTGGCATGGTTACTCCGGGGAGAATTTCGGTTGATATCTCCCTTGAACGGCTCAATACAACAGTATCGCCATCAGGGTTTAATTCATAAGCTTCAACAAAGTACTTAAAAATAATTATATAGAGTGGCGATTGCCCTTCAAAAGCGGATAAATCATCAGTAAACTTTGTGTCAGTTAATCCGCTGGTGATTTGTTCTAAATTCCCTTGACCAGAAATATCATCATTCACAGTAAATCCCCTTCGGTAAATTGAATATTCAATGTTATCATTTTGCCTATTGGGCTTACGAATTACATCTATATATAAATCGTTCCATTCAATTTCAACTTTCCTATTCTTGGGATTCAATCTGGGAATTATTGTATTGGCTAAGTTGGAAACCATAACCGCCTGGTTGCAGCCGTTGTATGCATCCACCTTATAATAAAACTTTCGGGTTCGCGCAGCCCATGTATTATTTGTATCAATTGACATGCTTTTTGATGGAACGGTAAATTGCTCTACCAAAATGGCACTAAAAATACTTTGGGTGGTATCGGGTTGCTCCCAGCGCCAGAGTTGGAAATTGGTTATTTCGGTATTTGGATCAATGGTATAATATATTCTATTGCCATTATCGCTTGCAACAATTGAATCGATGTAAGCATATTCGGGTCGAATTGCCATTTTGGTATGTATAAGGTAAAGGTTTGAATAGCTTACAAATCCGGTATCCATTCGTGTTGCCTTGATGTAAAAGTAGTAATCGTGGTTTTCCTGAACATTTTTTACGGTGTACCTGTTACCACCAAAAGCCCCTGTATCGCAGATTTGAACGAAAGTACTAGTATTAGCACTATTCCCCATAAATAATTGGTAACGAATATTTTGGTATGGCATTGTGTCGTTTATATTCCAGCCCTCATAGCCCTGCCACGAAATTTTGAGCTCTGCATTGCAGCTATCGTACTGGGTGGTAAGCCATACCGGCGAATGATACGATGTTAGCTTGCTAGGTTCACTGGTTCCAAGAGAAGCCACCGCATAAAACACTTGTTGCCCATTTCCATTTGCACCTATATGGGTATATTGAAAAGTATTTTGATCAACGGTATCGATAGGTTCCCATCCATCGCCACCGCCTGGGTTTTGGTCGTTTCGGGGAACATAAATTATATACCCTAGAGGATCAGCAATTTGTGGTTCGTGTTTTGGTGGAGTCCAGTAAATTGTTACATCTCCATTGGGTAGATTGTTGGTTAAATAATCCAAAGTAGGTGGGTTAGGCTTTGGATTAACCTGAGCCAGAATGCATGGTATATACACCAAAAGTGCAGCTGCAAGCAGTTCCAGTTTTCTTCTCATCTGCGGTTTGTATTTACAAAAATTTTTCGCCAATGTGATTCAAATAAAATTTTCAATCTAACCCAATTTTAGGGGTAGGCATATCCCTAATTAAAACCCTTGGGGCAGCTTGAACCAGCAACACTTACCACCATATCATCCAATCCTAAATATCTATTTGCCAGTGTCATAATTTCCTCTGGGGTAATTGAATTAATAGTTTTAACAAGGTTATTGATATATTCTTTATCGAGATTATTGTACTGAAACAAACTTGCCATTGCATCGGAAATGGCTAAAGGCCCATCGAAGGTTCTAAGAATTTGACCGATCATATATCCCCTTACCAAATCAAGTTCATCGGAATCCACGGGTTCATGTTGCAATCTTTCGACCTCTGTAAAAAATTCGGTTATTGTAGGTTCTACAAACCCATTCCCCACATCGGTTGTAACCAACCAGACCGAATGTTCAACCATGGGCATAATATACGACGAAATGCCATAGGTATAACCCTTATCCTCTCTAATATTTCGCATTAAACGCGATCCAAAGTAACCACCCAGCAGGGTATTCAATACTATTAATCCCGTCATATCGGGATGGTTGCGCTTAGGAAAAACCTTCCCCACTCTGATGGATGATTGTATTGCATCTTTTTTATACGTAAAAACTCTTTGCTTAGTTGTAGAGTATTTGGGGAAAGGAATATCTTGATCCTCCAATTTCAAAAAAGTATTGGATTCAAGAGCATCAAGGAGATATTGAGTTTTCCTATCATCTAAAGAGCCCGCCAAAACAATTAAACCGTTTTGGGCTGTATGGTATTGCCGGTGAAATGTTACAACCATATTTCGGGTCAGTAAATCGTAATGGGAGGGAAGAGCAAAAGAGCCATAGGGGTGGTTTGCCCCAAATAGGGCGCTAAAGAATGCCTGTCGGGCCAGAGTTGATACCTTCTCGAGCTCCACCTCCAGCATTTGCTTTCCCTTTTGGCAAAATATTTCCAGCTCATGTTGGGGATACGATGGGTTAATCAATATATCGGAAAGTATATCGGAAGCACGGTAATAGTGCTTACCAATTGTGTAAAGTGTTACTGAAGCAAAATCACGACTAAATGAGGACTCTACAAAACTACCAAAATAGTCAAGTTCCTCTGCAATCTGTTTTGAAGTACGGGTGGCCGTTCCCTCGGTGAGCATTGAAATGGCAGCATTGGCCACCAGAGCCTGTGGCTGATACCTTGTGCCGGCCTCGAAAAGCACATCCACCTTAACCAGATCCTGGGTTCCTGCATTTATAACAATCACCTTAAAACCATTGGCCAAATCAAAAACATCCGTTGAGGGAATCTTGATCTCCTTTATGATTTCCCTTTTAGGGGGGATAGTTCTATCTAAAAAAATGTTCATTTTTTTACTTTTGAGCTTTATAGTAAAGGGTTGAACAGTTCTGCTCAGCTAAGACTTTTGCTGCCACTCTGTTAATATCGCTGGTCGATACCTGAGCGTATCGCTGTAGCTCCATGTTTAAGAGATTGGAATCGCCAGTAAATTCGTAATATGCCAAATTCATGGCATTATTCAACACGCTTTCCTGTTCAAACATAAAATTGGACTCGAATTTATTTTTAACCTTATCGAGTTCGTAACCATCAATGCTATTGAATTTTAGGTCTTCAAGTTCGGAAATAAGAGCCTCCTCTGCTTCGGCAAACGATACCGAATCGTATAGCTGGCCGGTTACAACAAAAAGTCCCTCATCAACATCTCCAGTGATATAGGCATTTACATTGCTAAACAGTTTTTTATCCTTAACCATGTGCTGGTAGAGCCTCGATGAGCGACCATTGGATAGCAGATCCGAGAGTAAATCGGTAGCAGCATAATCGGAATGCATTCGGTTGAACATATGGTAGGCCTTGTAAATGGCATTAAAGGGGACCGGACGTTCAAGGGTTAGTTTTCGGGGTTCAGTTTGCGGGGGCTCAGGCAAAATAATTGACTCCGTTAGCTGACGCATTTCAATTGGGCCAAACCACTTTTGGGCCAGCTCCATCATTTTATCTGGCACAACGGGACCTGCAATGGTTAGGATAGCATTGTTTGGTGCGTAATGACTAAAAAAGAAGCGTTCCACCTCATCAAGAGTAGCTATTTTAATGTGCTCCGGCGATTGCCCAATGGTGGGCCAACGATAGGGATGAACCCTATAGGCTAATGGCCGAAGATGCAGCCAAACATCGCCATAGGGTTGGTTTAGGTAGCGTTGGTTGAACTCCTCCAGCACCACACTTTTTTGAATATCTAAACTTTTTTGGGAAAAAGCAAGGCTAAGCATCCTGTCGCTTTCAAGCCAAAAAGCTAACTCTACATTCTCAGCAGGTAGAGTAATATAGTAATTGGTTATATCGTTTGAAGTAAAGGCGTTGTTCTCACCCCCGACTCTTTCAAGGGGTTCATCAAAAACCGGGATATTAGCTGAACCACCAAACATTAAATGTTCAAATAGATGGGCAAATCCTGTTCTTTCGGGGTTCTCGTTTCGGGATCCCACCCGATACAGTATGTTGAATGCTACAATGGGCGTACTGTAATCGCTGTGCACTAAAAGAATCAAACCGTTATCGAGTCTATATTTTGTAAATTCAATCATGTTCCATAAATTATAGTTCAATTATAGCTATTTTTGTTGAAGAAATACATTTTTGGACAAGCATATTCATTTAAAGTTAACAAATCAAACATCATTCTAATTTATCGATATTTCAAAAAGTGCTTGATAATGCGGTCAAAAGTAAAATCTACCCTTACCCGATTCTGGATAATTTTTCGGCGATTAGATGAGCGAAGAATCACCTTAATACTCAGCTTTGCCATTGGTCTTTTCAGCGGAGTTGCGGGTGTAGCGCTAAAAAACACGCTTCACTGGGTGAGGAGTAGCATAGGCGGCATAGTACCAATGAATTCAACAAGTTTGATCTACTTTGGCTTGCCTGCACTTGGAATTTTAATCACCCTGCTTTTTACCCGTTACCTCATTAAGGATGACCTGAGCCATGGGGTAAGTAAGGTTTTGTACTCCATTTCACGCTTAGGAGGAAATATTAAACCCCACAACATGTTCAGCTCAATTCTGGGAAGCGCCCTAACCATTGGCTTTGGTGGTTCTGTTGGTGCCGAAGCACCAATTGTTTATACCGGATCGGCAATAGGTTCAAATGTGGGTAGATTTTTCAGAATGGACTATAAAACACGAGTCCTACTAATTGGATGCGGCGCTGCTGGGGCAATCGCTTCGATATTCAAAGCCCCTCTGGCAGGAATAGTATTTACCCTAGAGGTTTTAATGCTCGACCTTACCACTTCTTCCATTGTGCCTTTGTTAATATCTGCCGTAACAGCATCATCGGTTAGCTACCTTCTGATGGGCAGCAATGTGGTTTTTTCATACGAGGTGATTAGACCCTTTGCTCTTCACAACATCCCCTGGTTTATTATGCTGGGCTTGTTCTGCGGATTTGTTTCGCTTTACTTTATCCGAACAGTAATGGGAATTGAAAAGATATTCAAGCTAACCACTAGTCCTTATAAAAAATGGTTATTGGGCTCAATCGTTTTGGGTGTCCTAATTTTTATATTTCCCCCCTTATTCGGTGAGGGCTATGATGTGCTCCAGGCCCTGCTCGATGGCAGAAGCAGCTATATTTTTTACAACAGCCCTTTGTACGATTTTCAGAATAATTACTGGCTACTAATAGCATCGCTACTCCTTTTGATTTTTCTGAAAGCAGTGGCCACTGCGGTAACAACAGGAGCCGGAGGCGTAGGTGGAATTTTTGCCCCTTCGCTATTCATTGGCGGTGCTGCCGGATACCTTTTGGCAAAACTCATTAATCTGGCTAACTTTATAAATGTATCGGAGAGTAACTTTGCGCTGGTGGGAATGGCCGGAACAATGGCCGGTATTATGCATGCACCACTTATGGCCATATTCCTTATAGCTGAAATTACCGGTGGATACACACTATTCATCCCTTTAATGATAACTTCAACCATTGCTTTCCTCACCATTATGTATTTTGAACCCTACTCGGTTTATACAAAAAGATTAGCCCAGCGAGGCGAACTCATTACTCATCACAAGGATAAAGCAGTTCTAACCCTGCTTAATGTTGAAAAGGTTATTGAAACAGACTTTATTCCAGTTTTTACAACCGAAACCCTTGGCAGCTTGGTGAAAAAGGTTAGTCAATCGCGAAGAAATATTTTTCCGGTTGTTACCGAAGACTACAAATTTGTTGGGGTGGTTTCACTCGATAATATCAGACCGGTAATGTTTGATGCATCACAATACGATAAGCTTAAGGTGCAAGATCTGATGAATCTTCCCCCTGAGACCATCAACATTAACGACCACATGGAAAACGTGATGAAAAAGTTTGAGTACTCCAATGCCTGGAACCTCCCTGTTGTTGATGGCGACCAATACATTGGCTTTGTCTCAAAATCCAAGATATTCTCTGTTTACCGTAAACTATTGGTGGAGTTTTCAAAGGAGTAGCATAGCATTTTATTATTTTTTTTCATAAAGGATTAAACACATTTAAATAAAATTTTATATAAATTTGAATAGCTGTTTTGCAGCATTGCAATTTTTTATATTACTCATTATTGAAGGTTAAAAAAAAGTAACTGCATAGAACGGGCCAACCACCCGGTTTGGGTGTCGGGGATGTGAAAGCGAAAACCGACATCCCACAGGCCTTTAAAAATTAAAAGTAGCCGAGTTAAGCACCAAAAATCGAAAGATTAGGTGATTAAACCATTAAAACTATGAAAAATATGAGATTTTATCCCCCCCACTACTAAAACTAGTGATTTTTTTTACTTTAGTGTTTATTCATTCATGCCAGAATGATAGGTTTGAATATGAATTTGAACCCCAAACCTTTATTCAGGAATGTATTGATGAATTTAACCAGATGAGCAAAAGTTCCAGCCCTAGCTCAAATGCAACAAAAGAGGAACATCCCTTAGCGGGAATTTACAAGCAACCCGATTGGTCATTGGCCTATTTAAGAAACATTTCCCTAGGCCATGCTGCGGTTATCCGGCTATCCTTTTCAGAAAACTTTTTTAGTAAACCTGGAGAAAAAGGGGAAAAACTTATACCGCTTGAGCAACTTTCGTACCTTATGATGTACCGCAACGGTAACGGGAAAATGGTGGCAGAGTTTGTTATCGTAACCCCAACGGCTGTAAACAACGATGAAGAATCCCCCAACAAAAAACCCTTTTGCGGTACCATACAGATTTACGATTGGCAGCTAAGCTTTCAGCGTGGATATCGCTATACCCATGATGGGCAGATACTTTGCCTTGACAGGCCCCAGTTCACCTTCCTTTCTGAAAAAGAGAGAGAAAATTGGGGTTCGCAAAAGTACCAGCAGGAAGATTGCGATATCACTGACTGGTACTCATGTCCGGGTTCTGCCTCAACCGTTACATCTGAGTGTACCTACCTGTACACCGAGGTTGATTGCTCATCTACCGATTCGGGTGATGGAACAGGCGGTGGCGACGGTAGTGGCAACAGTAGCGGTGGTGTTACTCCCAATCCGGGCGATTACCCTACTGGCGGAGGTGGAGGCAGCGGCTACAACCCAAACATCCCCAGCAACCCATCAAAACCAACCCTACCCTGCACGGGTAGCCCTTTGGTAACCATGCAGATTTGCCCCACCCAGAATAGTGGGGTACGGGGGGGGGAACCTACGGCTGGAGAAGAACGCAACGTGATAATAACGGTAAATTGGTCACCAAATTCCATGATGGACTTGACCTTTATGCAGAGCCCAACACACCGGTGTACTCCCCATGGGATAATGGGGTGGTGGTTAGCCCGCTGGTTGGCAACCTTCCCTCCAACTATTACGATGGTATAAGCTACGACAACTATGTGTGGGTGGAGTACAGTGTTAACGGGCAAAAGATAAGAGTGCGCTTTGCCCACCTGAACACGGTCAACGTAAAGGTGGGCGATAGGGTATTCCACTCCACCATGCTGGGGCTTAGCGGAAAAACAGGTAATGCAAATGATGATGGTACTAAGCCACACGTGCACCTACAGGTGAGATACTCCGATAGCGCTACCAATAAATGGGTGGAGAGTAGAAACGGCAGCACCTATACGGAGTATTCCCTGTGCAACCCCGACAGGTACCTGCCCTCTGCTTTCGACTATAAAACCGGCGAGGAAATTTACTCGCCCTGCAACAATCAAAAACCACAACCTAAAACATTTTAGCCATGAGTATGATTAAAACCATCAACTTAACAGCTTTCAGCCTGGTTTTGGCTGCTGCCTTTACCCAGGTACGTTTTGGCCATAACAATTACAGTCCAAGCATATCGTACACAAACCAGCACCGCTACAGTAAGGCCAACCCTACTGTTCGAGCTTCAGAGCCCGACAAATCCCTTAAAATTTTTTACTCCGATGTTATAATTATTGGACCAAACGGCAAACAGTATAATTTTTGGAAAAAGGAATAGGAATAAATGGGCTCTCAACCATATTCGGGGAACCCGAGAACATTTCTGACTACTACTATGAGATGGACGAGATATGGGGGAAAAAATGGATTTACCCGGGTGCCTACTTTATAATATCACCCAATGGGGATTTAGATTTTTTTAATATTGATGGCCCCAGATTTAAGTTAAGCGTTAAGGGGGCCATCCTAGAGGTGGGCAAACCCATCGACGCACTGGCCACCGCATTCCCCAATTACAAGGATGCGGTAATCAATGGAAGAACAGTAAATTTCTCATTAAAAGTTTCATCAGGTGAATTCACAGATGAGTTTTTAAGCATCATGTTTGATCCCATTTCAAAAAAAGTTCTTTGGATGAGAAACGGTATGCCCTAAAACCACACCCGGAGCGCTACACTTCGCTATGCGTGGTAGCGCTCCCCTTTCTCAGTTCAAAAACACTTCTGAAAGTATTGAAAGATATATGATTAAAGCAATATACCAAGTGAGGACCAGCAGCAAATATATGCCACAACATTAAATTAGGTTTAACTAAAAGTATTCGCTTGCCATAAAAAATTTATCATCAATTTATTTTACCCAATTTTATACACATACTTTCACCTATACCCAATTTCAAATTATTTACGTTAACTTTGCACGGTTAATATTTCCGGTATGGATATTAAAGAGTTGGTTTACAACCGTAATGTTGTTGAATTTGTTACTGTCTCAAAGGAATTTTGCATATTTTTAGAGGGATGCGAAAGGCATACGGCAAAATCATTTGTTGCAGCTTGTAACAAGGTGCTACCTTTGCTTTACTACAAAGCCACACTACTTCCTCAGGCTGAACCAATTTACGATGAAAGCAATGAGGAGTTTGTTTCGGAAACCGACTATCAAACGATTGAGAACAAGGTAAAATACCTGCTTGGGCAACACGATCAGTTTATTGAAATAAACGACCCCAGGGTTGATGAACTTACCGGACTATATACAGCCAGTGTTGCGGAGTACATGGCCGATGTTTACCAGGACCTAAAGAACCTCATAATGCGTTATCAGGTTGGTAACATCAACGTGATGAACGATGCAATATGGGAATGTGCTGAAAACTTTAGGGATTTTTGGGGAATCCGATTGGCAAACCTTATCAGGGCCTTTCACATTCTGGCTCATAACAACATTGATCTCGAAAACATTGTCCACCCCGACGAAAATGAGTCGTCTGAACGCGACACCTCCAATTGGTTCGTTACCCGCCGACAGCATGACTTTGAGCAAAACAACCTAACTTAAATGAAGTTTTTGCCAAGCATCGACAATGAAGCACTGAAAAGTTTACCCCGAATCCATTTTTCGGGTCAAATTGTTGTTGTTGAATCCGAAACGGAACTCAACAACTGGCTACCCATACTTGTGAAAGAAACCGTTGTTGGCTTTGATACCGAGTCGAGACCCTCTTTTAAAAAGGGGATCACAAACGGCATATCATTGCTTCAGCTAGCTAACAGCAAGCTAGCCCTGCTTATACAGATAAAAAAAACCGGGATACCAAATGTATTAAAGGGTTTGCTCGAAAACCCAAACATCGTCAAAGTGGGCGTAGCCATTCGTGACGACCTAAAAGGGCTGCAGGCATTGCGGAAGTTTAACTCAAAAGGATTTATCGATCTGCAACAAATGGTGCCAAATTATGGCATTACAGAAATGAGTGTAAAAAAACTTTCGGCCATTGTTTTGGGTTCAACCGTATCGAAAAGTCAGCAGCTAAGTAACTGGGAAGCCGAAAGGTTAACCGAAGCACAGCTAATTTATGCATCAACCGATGCCTGGGTGTGCCGCGAAATCTATATTAAGCTACTATCATCGCAACCAAATCCTGAAAATTAATGGAAAATCCTAAGGTTATACTAAAACCGGAGAAGGAACAATCGCTCCTTCGTTATCATCCCTGGATTTTCTCTGGTTCAATAAAACAGGTACTCCCCCTACCCGAAGAGGGCCAGGTTGTAGATGTTTTCGATGCCAATGGCAAATTCCTTGCCACTGGTCATTTTGCAGGGGGCTCCATTGCCGTTCGCATACTTAGCTTTCAGCGCGAATCCATTGACGATACCTTTTGGTTAAAACGCATCATCAATGCAATCAACCTGAGAAAGGTCCTTGGTCTATTTCCAAACCCACAAACCAATACCTTTAGGCTAGTACACGGTGAGGGTGATAACCTTCCAGGCCTGATCGTAGATATTTACAACAACGTTGCCGTGATGCAATGTCACTCAGTGGGGATGTATCGATCCCGGCACACCATTGCCAATGCCATTATTAATGCTTTAAATGGAACTATTGATGCAATTTACGATAAAAGTTCGGGAACCCTTCCACTAAGGGGCAAGTACCAACCAAAAGATGAATTTATAGTTGGTAGTGCTAATGAATCGGGAGTATGCATGGAGTATGGTAACCGCTTCAAGGTATCGTGGGAGAGTGGTCAAAAAACCGGCTTTTTTATCGACCAACGTGAAAATCGTTACTTGCTAGAGAAATACTCTGCAGGGAAAAGTGTACTTAATACCTTTGGATACACTGGTGGTTTTTCGGTATATGCACTCCGTGGCAATTCAAAAGAGGTGGTTACCGTAGATAGCTCTGCAAGTGCCATTGAACTAGCCAATCAAAATGTAGAGCTGAATTTTAATGGGATGTCAAACCATACGGGTATCGTAATGGACACGTTTGAGTACCTACGCACCTGCAATCGCAACTTCGACATTATAGTTCTCGACCCTCCTGCCTTTGCCAAACACAACGATGCGCTAAAAAATGCCTTACAGGCATACAAACGCCTTAATCTTGCCGCTCTAAAAAAACTTAACCCCGGCGGGCTACTCTTTACCTTTTCCTGCTCGCAGGTTGTAGATAAAATAAACTTTCGTAATGCTGTGTTCTCGGCATGTGCCATTTCCGGTAGAAGTGTAAGCATAATTCATCAGCTTAACCAACCCGCCGACCATCCCGTAAACATTTACCATCCCGAAGGGGAATATCTAAAAGGTTTGGTGCTAAAGGTGTTGTAATACATCACCTAATAAAAACCCAATGCGTTTCAGATGAATTGGGCTCGCTAAAAATGTAGCCCTCGTAATCGAAAAGTTTGAGCTGCTCCACATTCTCAATTCGATTTTTAACAGCAAAACGCGCCATAAGCCCCCGCGCCCGTTTCGAAAGGATTGGAACCACTTTAAGGCCATCAGGTCTTAATTCCCTGAATTCAACTGTAATAAACCTGCTTCCAAAAAGTTTATGGTCAACCGCTTTTGAGTACTCCTGTGAGGCCAAGTTTACCAAAAAACCATTTCCCACTTGAGCCGATAGAAAATCGGTAATGTCGATGCCCCAAAAATCGTAAAGGGAATTCCGGTTGTTAATTGGAAGCCGGGTTGACATTTCCAGCCGGTACAGCTGAATTAAATCGAGCGAGCGAAGCACACCGTATAGAGCCGAAAGAATAAAAATCTTTTGGTCCGAAAATAGCAACTCATCGATTGAAAAATCATCAACATTTAAACCCTCATACACATCCCCTGCGTACGTCAGAATAGCAGAAGCGCTGTTTGCATCACTATGGATGGGCTGCCAACGGGCGTACCGTTCCAAATTGAGCTTTGCAATTTTGGGGCTAACACCAAGTAGCGCCTCAAAATCGCGTTGGCTATACTGCTTAAGCAGCTCTACCAATTGATTTGTTTTTTCGGTAAACCGTGGAATTGAATGTTTTACATTAAGATATTTTACCGATTCATTAAGAGTTTTTGCAGGCGAAAGAATGATTATGTAACTATCTTTGTTCATCTTTAAAACTAATTTATAATTTGACTTGCAGCGCAAATTATTTTTTTTTATCTTTAAATAATAATTTGCCAGATTGTAAAAGTTTGTGCACTGAAACTAAAGGCTATCAATCAACAAAAAGTAAGCAGAAGGGTTCAATATGAAGAAAAATAGGCAAAATCAAATATTGCTGATTCATAAACATGAACCACTAATTTATGCCATACGGTTGATTCTTATTGCATCTTTCATATTGTTTCCTTTTTTGCAATTCACTGCAGCTGCGCGCCCAGGGAAAAAGGTTGTTCTTCAACTCAAAAGGAAGCATCAGTTCCAGTTTGCGGGATACTACGCAGCAATTGAAAAGGGTTATTATAGCGATGAGGGTTTAGATGTAGAGGTTAGAGAGTACCAACCGGGTACATCAGTGGTTGATGAAGTAGTAACGGGTAAAGCCGATTTTGGGATTTCCAATTCCAATATTCTTATTCATTACATTAATGGTGCACCAGTTGTAGTTCTTGCATCCATTTTTCAAACCAGTCCCTCCGCACTAATTGCCAGATCAGAAAATAATATAACAAGCCCTCGCGATATTGCAGGGAAAACAATCGAAATAAACACCAAGAGTTCCGGATCTGTTGAGATATTGGCCATGCTCGGGCTGGAAGGTATAAAGCCCTCGCAGTACCAAGTAATCGAGGCGTCTCAATCGCTCAACAAATTGCTAAACCACCAAACCGATGCCTCAGAAATTTACCTTACCAACGAACCCTATTTTTTAGATAAATTCGGAATACCGTACACCATAATTAATCCCAAAAGGTATGGTATCGATTTTTATGCCGAATGCCTATTCACCCGACAAGAACTTGTTCGTAAAAATCCTAAATTAGTAGAATCGTTTCTTAATGCAAGTCTTAAGGGTTGGGAATACGCATTAGCTAACCCCGAAGAGGTAGCGCAAATTATTCAATCAAAATACAAGACAACCAAAACTCTGGACCATCTAATTTATGAAGCCCAGCGCACGAAAGATTTTGTTCTGCCCAATGTTGTAAACATTGGCCATACCAATCGCGGACGATGGATGCAGATAATGGAAATCCTCCTACAATCAGGCCTAATTAATAAAACCAAACCGCTGGATAACTTCATTTATAAACTTCAAAAAGTTGTTTATACCCCCATACCAAGCGGCTGGTATTATTCCCTTTTGGCACTAATTGTAGTAGGACTTATCCTATTCCACTTTTGGTTTAACAAACGGAATGGTAGCAAGCGTCAAATTATTATCAACGAGCTAAAACAACAAATTGATGGGCAAAAAAATGAGCTTCACCATTTGAATTCCCAAATCGAGGAATTAATCCAGCGCAACAACGATCTGGAATCGTTTAAGGAATCGCTCCTATCAAATTTATCATTTGAAATCAGAACACCACTGAATAATATAATTGGGTATAGCGAGTTGTTAAACGACCCGAAAATAAGACCCACACAGGCACTTCAATTTACAAAAGAAATTAATAAAAGTTGTAGGTTGCTTCAAAATCAGATTGACAACCTGGTTGACCTATCGAAACTCGAATCCAACCAATTCCAATTGGTTTACCAGCGCATCAACCTTTTTGAGCTAATGAATACCCTTCAGGTTATACTTTTTAACGAAATTAAACTCTTTGACAAGGAGCATATTGCCATTAAATCATTTATAGATGAGAATGAAATTGATTTTGATATCCTATCGGACAGGAATCTGTTCAAAAGCATTTTCCAGCGGCTCATCAACAATGCAGTCAAATATACATCAAAGGGATACATCGAAATTGGCATAAAAAAAGCTGAAAAAGTAAACTATCTCCATTTCTGGATCCAGGATAGCGGCATTGGTATTGATAGCGAAAAAGCGAAAACAATATTTGACAAAAGCGAACTCGACGAGCAATCCGACGGTTTTGGTATCCTGCACCTTGGACTCCCGGTGGTGAAAAGGATCGTAGAACTGCTCAATGGGAAAATATGGCTTGAAACCGCAGAGGGAACGGGAACCACTGTAAATATTGAGATACCCTATACCCCAATTAATAGTAGTAAAAGCAAGCCCAAGCAAAAGGCTTCACCTTTTTACATCCATCAGGAACCACCGAAACTAACAGGCAAGAAAATTCTGATTGTAGAGGATATCCAGTCCAATTTCATCCTATTGAACAAGCTCCTCGATGAAACCGGTTGCACAATTACCCATGCTAGAACTGGTGAAGAAGCCATCAAAGTGTTCAATGAACAACCCGATTTTGATTTAATCCTTATGGATTTACGATTAGCTGACATGGATGGCATCGAAATTACCCGTAATATTCGCTCTAAAAGTACTAAAGTGGTAATTGTTGCTCAAACCGCATACAGTTCTGGAGTAAAAGTTAACTCGAGCATTAATGCAGGGTGCAACGATTTTATTACCAAACCTATCAGCCGTGTTGACCTTTATAATATCCTACGTAAATACCTACTTAGAGAGGAATACCCTGGTTAAGGCAATGGTAAGCGTGCAAGAGGTGCCTCGTCTAGGGGTGTGGTTTTACCGGCTAAAAAACTAAAATAACCTGTAATGGCAATCATAGCAGCATTATCGGTAGTATATCGAATCTGGGGCAGATAAACCCGCCATCCTCTTTCAGCGCCAAGTTGCTCAAGTGCGCTGCGTAAACCCGAGTTGGCGGAAACCCCCCCAGCAATGGCCACATCTTTTATATTGTATCTTTTTACTGCCAGCTTGAGTTTTGAAAGCAGTATTTCAATAATTGTCGATTGAAGCGAAGCACATAAATCGGGGAGATGATTATTGAGGAACGATGAGTCCTCTGTCATTCTATCGCGTAATGAATACAGGAACGATGTCTTAAGACCACTAAAGCTGAAATTTAGGTCAGGAATATTTGGTTTAGAAAAAGCAATAAAGTTGGAGTTCCCGTCTTTTGCCAATTTATCTATTACCGGGCCCCCGGGATAGGGCAGGCCCATAATTTTTGCGCACTTATCGAATGCTTCACCGGCTGCATCGTCAATGGTTTGACCAACAATTTCCATTTCAAGAGGGCTTTTAACAACAATCAGCTGGGTATGGCCACCGGAAACCAAAAGGCAAAGAAATGGAAATATGGGTTGGCTCAGATTTAATTCGTCCTTAATAAAATGCGAAAGGACATGCCCCTGCAAATGGTTAACCGATACCAGGGGAATACCTAATGCCAGTGCTGCACCCTTTGCAAAAGAGGCTCCAACAAGCAACGAACCCAAAAGTCCAGGCCCCCGGGTGTATGCAATGGCATCAATCTGATTCATGGTTATCCCTGCTTTTCTTAGCGCACTATCAACAACCGGTATTATATTAGCCTGATGAGCCCTGGAGGCAAGTTCCGGTACCACCCCCCCATATTCCCTGTGAACCTCTTGGCTATTAATTACATTTGAAAGTAAATACTGATCCCTGATTATGGCTGCAGATGTGTCGTCGCACGACGATTCTATCCCAAGTATTGTAATGCTCATCAACAAAAATTCAATAAATATAAAAAATAGTTAAAAAGATTTGACAACCTATTTCAAAACCTAATACTAATGCCTATTTTAGGAACAAAATTTGATAAGTATTCACCAATTAAAATTATCAACAAAGGTATTAAAAATCTGTTCAAAATACTGATCTGGGGATTTATAACCCTTACGGCAATCCCCACTGCCACCTGGCTATTGGTGCAAAGCAGCCAGGTTCAAACCTATCTTATTCATAAAACCACTGATTTTATTTATAAAAAAACCGGGATATACGTAAGCATCCAAAAAATTGATTTCAGACCATTCAACAGCATTCTGCTAAAAAACGTTTATTTAGTTGATTTAAGTAACGACACCCTGCTTTTTGCCAAGCGCATTACAGCTTCACTCTCGGAAATCAACACTAGCAAAGGGGTTTACCATTTAGGAAAAGTTCAAATTGGGCAAGCCAAGTTCTACCTCATCGCTGATTCCACCGGACAAACCAACCTCAACACCCTTATTGAAAAGCTTCAATCCGATACCATTCCCTCATCCGACTCATCAAACTTTATTCTAAAAATCGAAAAGTTTGAGTTAGAAGATTCCCGTTTTAGATTGATGAATATTGGATCCAATTCGCTCACCCCGGGAAATATTAATTTTCAAAATCTTTACCTCAGCAATATTAATATTGATGCAAGAAATATCTTTATTAGCTCCGATACCGTACAATTTTCTATTAATACTTTGAGTGCGCTTGACCACTCCGGTTTTGAATTGAGCAACCTCAGATCCCATATCAAATTATGCTCAGATCAACTGCATTTCAACAACCTCCGCATTCGCGCCCAGGGAAGCAGCCTATCCATGAATAAGCTCTACTTCAACTTTGTAAACTGGAATAGTTTTAGCAACTTTTCAAACGAAGTGAGAATTGATGCCGATTTTGAAGGCACATACATTAAAACTGCCACTTTGGCCTACATTGTTCCCATGTTTCAAAAATACAATCTTGGAATTTCGATTAATGGTGCTATATCTGGCTATCTCTCAAGCATAAAAGCCAAAAATTTGGAAATTGGCTATGGTTCGCAAACCAAATTAATTTTAAATGCCAGACTGGATGGACTCCCTGCAATTGATAATACATTAATGAGCATTGATATAAAGGAACTCACCACCACCCCAAACGATCTGAATAGTTTTTCCAAATCAACTGCAAAACCACTCTTTACATTGTCCGAAGATCTGAAAAAGTTAGAAACGGTAACCTATTCGGGAAGATTCTCGGGCTATACCAACGATTTTGTAACCTATGGAATATTAAGCACATCAAAAGGTTCAATACAAATAGACCTATCAGTAAATCCCGGCAAAAACATCAAGGGTGAATTTAAGGGAAAAGTCTCTACTAAAAACTTTAGGATAGGTGAACTTTTGGAACAAGATTTTATGGGGAAACTTTCGATGTTGGGATGTGTAAACGGAACCATTGACCGAAACGATAACATTAAAGTTTTTACTGATGCCAATATTCAGTTACTCGAACTAAAGGGTTACCAGTACAAAAACATCCAAATATCTGGCAACCTTGGTAATAACACCTACGTAGGAACAATTAACCTAAACGACCCCAACTGTAGGTTTGATTTCCTAGGAAAGGTTGACTTTTCAGACAGTATTCCCGTATATGATTTCTCCCTTTACTCACCACGTATCGACTTGGCAAAGCTCAACCTAAACACTACCGATTCAATTTCAGTAGCCTCATTCCTTCTTACCACCAAATTCAAGGGGAGCACCCTAGACAACAGCCAAGGCGAAATAAAAGTGGTTAACATGGTTTATCGAAATCAGCAGGGCGAATTTAAAATTTCCGATCTCACCATTAATGCCGATAACCAAAATGATAGTAAAATAATCAGCCTAAAATCGGATATTGCTGAGGGGGAAATCCGGAGCCGTTACAGCTTTGCCAAATTTCCATACTACCTTAGAAAAACCCTTGCCCACCATATCCCTGCGCTGGGAGTAGAAATGGTACATCAAAACAATCAGAAAAAAATAAACAACGACACCTACAACGATTACCTAATCAAATTCCGAATTAAAAAGATACAAAAGGTTACCAGTGTACTCGCCCCTAGCCTTAAACTAGCGGAAAACTCCACACTCTTCGGAATACTTGACCCCGATAGGGAAACCCTAACCTTTAAATTAAAGCTGCTGGAATTGGTTTCGGGGAGCACTACCATTAAAGATTTAAGCGTTGATGGCGAAACACGCGACAGTACAATATTTGCAACTATATCTACACCTGAAATTGCACTAGGCAGCGGTTATATCAGAAACCTAAAAGTAAATGCCTTTACACTAAACAATAGAGTTAATTGCAACATAAGTTGGAATAACAATACTAAACCAACCACCAGTGGGAGCATACAACTTACTGCCAACTTCGATGAGTACTCAAAACCCAATAGACCCATAATTTTCAATTTTTCACCATCATCTTTAGTGGTAAACGACTCCATATGGCAAATGGCCTCTTCACAGGTGAACATCGATACAGCAACCATTAAAATAGCCAACTTTTCTATTTATAGCAAACATCAATACCTTAATATATACGGGAAGGCCTCTGAACTCGACAGCGATACACTGTCAGTTAATCTTAAAAATTTTGACATTTCATACCTGAATTTATATCTGCAAAACCATGGATTCAGTATAAAAGGCACCACCAATGGCAACGTTAAAATTACTGCTGCCACCGGCAAGTTGAACCTTAATACCCAAATGAAAATTGAAAACCTTTCTATTAACAACGAAACCGTTGGAAATATTTCATTGTCGAACATCTGGTATAGTAGCGAAAAACGGATGAGCATCACACTGAGGAACCACCGCTCCGATTCCCTTGCCCTTCTGGTTTCCGGAAATTACTACACGGAGTCAAATCAAATTGATATTAATTCAAGCATCAATAGGTTGAATTTATCCCTCATTGCCCCCTTACTGGAGGGAAATGTTTCGAACCTTCATGGATACATAAGTGGAAATTTACAAGCTACCGGCACTGCTTCAAAGCCCATAATAAACGGATTTATAAATTTTAATGAGGCCGGACTAACAATTGATTTTCTGAAAACCCATTACATCATAAACGATAGGGTAAAAATTACCAATAGCAACATTGTATTCAGCAACTTCAAGCTAACCGATAAATTCAAAAGAGCCTCAAACCTAAACGGCACGATCGAAACAAACTACTTTAAAAATTTCAAATTGGGGCTCAGGCTTAGCATGAAGAATTTCCTATGTATGAATACACGGCAAACCGATAACGAATCGTTTTACGGTACCGTTTTTGCAACGGGTATGGTAGATTTTGAAGGAGCTACTGACAATCTGAATCTAAAAATCGGGCTCAAAACCGAAAACCGAACGGCAATTTACCTCCCGCTATCAACCACTAGCACCGTTGAGCAAAGCAATTTCATCTCTTTTGTTAGCAATGAGCCGGATATAATTATTATTGAAGAGGATTTGAAGGTATCGCCACAATCATCGACAAATATCAACATACTTTTAGATTTAGAGGTTACCCCAGAAGCCGAAGCCCAAATCATCATTGACAAGAAGTTAGGCGATATTATTAAGGCAAATGGCAGCGGCAATTTACGAATGGAAATCAACCCTTCAAAAAACATTTTCAAAATGTTTGGCCGCTACACCATTGAAAAGGGGGATTACCTGTTCACGCTTTCAGGGGTAATCAACAAACGCTTCCGAATTGAACAGGGTAGCTACATCGACTGGAACGGCGAACCCCTTGATGCCAACATGAACATCAACGCGGTTTACCGCGTTAAAACCACACTCAAACAACTACTGCTCAACGATAGCTACACCGCCCGCACCCCAGTTGACTGTAAAATAATCCTTACTCAAACGTTGATGTCGCCCTCCATCCGGTTTGGAATTGAGTTCCCCAACCTCGACCAGCAAACTAAACTTCGTGTTGAAGGTTTACTGAACACCGAGGAAAGAGTTAACACTCAATTCCTTGGATTACTTGTGGTTAACAGTTTTATTTCCGATCCCGGAATGATAGGCGGACAAACACAAACATCTAATAGCAACCTTGGAACCACAGGGCTCTACAATACTGCCAGCGAGTTGCTCTCAAACCAGCTTAGCAACTGGCTATCACAATGGAGCCAAAACTTTGATATTGGTATCAATTACCGGCCGGGACTTGAAAACGAACTCAGCTCCGACCAATTGGAACTGGCTTTTTCCACCCAAATACTTGACGATAGAGTATCGATAAACGGAAATTTCGATGTTCCGAATAACAAAAACACCAGCAATACACTTGTAGGTGACTTTACGGTTGATGTTAAGTTAACCAAAAACGGCAAACTTAAGGGCAAAGCTTTTGCCCGCAACAACAACGAAATACTCCCCTCGAGTCAACAAAACAACTATACCACCGGTGCTGGTATTGTGTACCGTGAAGATTTCAACTCGATTAGGGAACTTTTCAATTCATTTTTTACTTCACGACAAAACAAAAGCAACAACAAGACCAAAGAAAGCAACGCAAATAAAACAAATGATGAACCCTCAACAAACTCCGCGCCCCTGCCAAATAATGGATATCTTAAAATAAATTAGCATGACAACATCTTTGTTTAAGGCAATAATGAAAGTTGCATGACGTTTTTTTACTAATTTCGACAAAAAATTTTCTATCCTATGAGCACAATGTTATCTATGTTACTACTTCAGACATCAACGGTTGCAGCAGCCCAGGAACGGGGCGAAATATCATTAAATTTTTTCGAGCTTGCCCTAAAAGGGGGATGGATAATGATTCCAATATTCATCCTATCTGTAATAGCTGTTTACATATTTTTCGAAAGATACTTTGCTATTCGTAAGGCATCGATTACTGACTCCAACTTTATGAACCGCATCAGGGAGTACATTCATGATGATAAAATAGATGCAGCATTGGCCCTATGCCGGTCACAAAATACCCCCGTTGCTAAAATGATTGAAAAAGGGATACAACGAATTGGTCGCCCCCTTCCCGATGTTAATGCGGCCATTGAAAACGTTGGGAATCTTGAAATTTCAAAACTTGAAGAAAGTTTACCCGCCCTGGCTACCATTGCCGGAGGTGCCCCTATGCTTGGGTTCCTGGGTACCGTTATCGGAATGATAAGGGCTTTCTACGACATGTCGATGGCTGGTAACAATATTGACGTTGGCCTACTTTCAAATGGAATCTACACTGCCATGGTTACCACTGTTGCAGGTTTAATTGTAGGCATATTCGCTTACTTTGGTTACAATTTTTTAGTTGCCCGAATCGAAAAAGTGGTGTATAGCCTTGAGGCACACACCACAGAATTTATGGACTTACTTTATGAACCGGTTTCGTAAATAATACAAAACATGGCAATAAAACGTAGAACTAAGGTTGAATCGGGTTTTAGTATGGCGTCGATGACCGACATCGTGTTCCTGCTGTTGATATTTTTCATGATATCCTCCACCCTTATTCATCCCAATGCATTAAAACTTTTGCTTCCACAAAGCAATAGCCAGGTCTCGGCCAAACCCATTACTACGGTATCCATTACTGCCGACCGTAACTTTTACCTGGAAACCGTTCCAGTTACATTAAGTCAGCTAGAGTACCTTTTGCAGCAAAAAATGAAGGGGCAGGATGACCCCACCATTGCACTGCATGTTGACCGTACTGTACCTATGAAGGAAGTTGTGAAGGTTATGAACATAGCCAAAGATAATAAGTACAAGTTAATACTGGCCACTCAACCCCTTCCTAAAAAATAACATTTATTATGCAAACCGAATTCAGGATAAAAGGGATTCTCGGAACCATACTTTTTCATGGTATGCTGCTACTCCTACTTTTTATCTTTGGATTCAGCACTCCCCTTCCCCTGCCCGCCGAAAAAGGTATCCTCATAAACTTTGGCAACTCCGACGACGGGAGTGGTCTTCAAGAACCTACGATTCAGGAGGATTACGCTTCACTCCAAAAGGAACAGGCAAGCAAGCCACAGGATGAATCGCCCATGACACAAACCTACGAGGAAGCGCCTACTATTCCTACACCAAAAAGTGAAACCCCAAAAAAAGAACAAGCCAAGAGCAAAACCGAAACAACATCAAATCAACCAACACAGCAAAATCAAGCAAAAACCCACCCCCCAAAAGAGGAGCAACCCACAATTAATAAGAAAGCCCTTTTCCCTGGGCAAAAAACTGATAATGCACAAACCGGTGAGGGTGTAAAAGAAAAAACTGGTAACCAGGGAGGATTAGAGGGTTCTCCTGATTCTCCCAACCGTACCGGTTCAACCGGGGGAGGAGGCGATGCCGAGAGAGGAATCATTGCCAACTTGCAGGGCCGAACAGCATTAAGTTTACCTAAGCCAGAATATCCATCTCAAAAGGAGGGTCGTGTAGTAGTTGAGGTTACGGTTGATAACCGAGGCAACGTTACCAAAGCTGTGACCGGTGTTAGGGGTTCCACTACACTTGATGCCCAACTCCTTCGCGCAGCCGAAAAAGCCGCTCTCAATGCTAAATTCGATGTGGCTCCAAATGCTCCAGCATCGCAAATTGGAACCATCACCTATATTTTTAGATTACAGTAAAAGGTGCTAAAAGAATAGCAGCTTAACTGAGAAGGCAAACACACACACCAGAATAAACCACCTGATAAATCCTACACCTTTTTTAACAGCCACATGCGTGGCAATCCAGGCACCTATCATATTTCCTATACCCACAGTTATACCCAACAAATAATCAACCTGCCCATTTAACATAAAAACAATTAGTGCTATCATGGTAAAACCCAGGGTTATCAACACTTTTAGTGCATTAGCCTTTAGCAAATCTATTCCTGCTCCCAGCACCAGTCCTGCCAGCAGAAAGTAACCCACACCCGCTTGAATAAAACCACCATAGAAACCAATACCCAGAAATATCAAAAATCGAAGTGGGGTTAAACGCACTCTATGACCGGTGCCCGTTGGCACCAGCCATTTTTCAGGCTTTATCAGCATTAAAACAAGCATAAAAACCAGTAGGGCCCCAATGATCCGGTTCATGATGAATTCATTAATACCAACCGCAACAATGGAGCCTATAAGAGCTCCTACTGTCGCAGGAATGGTTAACCAGATACCTTCGTTCCAGTCAAATACCTTTTTCTGCTTAAATCCGCTAACAGCAGCGAAGCTCTGCATCAGTATTCCAATTCGGTTGGTACCATTGGCCATGTTAGCCGGAAGGCCAAGAAAAATTAACACAGGTAGTGTTAATAACGAACCACTACCTGCCAAAGTATTTATGAAACCTGCTGCTACCCCAACCAGAATAACCAATAGGTAAATAAGAAAATCCATGGGAATTAAAAACGTTTGTACTCGGCCCACTCGCAGGGAATACCCTTTTCGTTGGCCACTTCACAAATCTTTTCTTTTATCTCTTTAAGTTTAGCATATGGTAGCCATCCAAGGGAAATAGTGTTCTTTTTACCGGTTCTCTTAAAGAATGCCACATAGGTAGGTCCAAATTTTACCCTTGTAATGGTATCCCAAATTATTGTTTTAACCTGTTTGGATAGCATACCAAATTTATACTCTAAAGCGTAGTCATCGGAACTGATATACATTTGAGAGTAATACGACTTATAGGCAAAGTAAATGTATACGGCAATGTAAGCCACAATGGGCAGCAAAATTTCCATACGTGTAAATGCATTTTCAATAAACAAAATTGATAGTATGAGCAAAACTATTAGGATGATAGCTCCACCTAGCCAAAGCCTTATCAAGCGGCTCTTTTTATGACTTAACTCATTGAGTTCAATGAAAAACATTTCCATAGTTAATTTTTTATGCAATTTAAATAAAAACCCCGACCAGATAAACAGGTCGGGGTAATTATTTTTTAATATAGAGATATTACCACACAAATAGTGGGTACTGCGTCATCATCTTGTTAACTTCAGCCCTAACCTGATTAATAACCTCCTGATTATCGATATTTGAAAGTACACGGTCTATTAGCTCTACGATGACTAGCATATCCTTTTCCTTTAGTCCACGGGTTGTGATTGCTGGCGTACCAACGCGAATTCCTGAAGTTTGGAAGGGCGAACGGCTATCAAAAGGAACCATGTTCTTATTAATGGTAATATCGGCAAGCACCAGGGTGTTTTCTGCTTTTTTCCCTGTAAGTTCGGGGAACTTGGTACGTAGGTCGATTAGCATGGAGTGATTATCGGTTCCATCGGAAATCACCTTATAGCCTTTTTCAATAAAGGCCTGTGCCATGGCAGCTGCATTCTTTTTTACCTGTAACTGATACTCCTTAAACTCGGGCTGTAAAGCCTCGCCAAAGGCAACAGCCTTTGCTGCAATAACATGCTCAAGCGGACCACCCTGTACTCCTGGAAAGACACTGGAGTTAAGTATCTGCGACATCATTTTAACCTCACCCTTTGGAGTGGTCAGCCCCCATGGATTTGGAAAATCTTTACCCATGAGAATTATCCCTCCTCTAGGGCCCCGAAGGGTTTTATGCGTAGTGGAGGTAACAAAATGGGCATATTTAACGGGGTTATTAAGCAAACCAGCAGCAATTAAACCAGCAGGATGAGCCATATCAATCATCAGGAGGGCACCCACTTTGTCGGCTATTTCGCGCATGCGTTTGTAGTCCCACTCACGAGAGTAGGCCGAAGCACCACCAATAATAAGTTTGGGTTTATGTTCCAGCGCCATGCGCTCCATCATATCGTAGTCAACTCTTCCGGTATCCTCCTTTACTCCATACGATACGGCTTTGTACCACATCCCTGAGAAGTTAACAGGAGAGCCGTGCGAAAGGTGCCCGCCATGCGATAGGTCAAGGCCCAGGAAGGTATCCCCTGGCTTCATTACGGCCATGAATATTGCCATATTAGCCTGTGCGCCTGAATGGGGTTGAACATTGGCATACTCTGCATCAAAAAGTTGTTTTAGCCTATCAATAGCCAACTGTTCCGATTGATCTACCACCTCGCACCCTCCATAGTATCGGGCCCCGGGATAACCCTCAGCATACTTGTTGGTTAAAACTGAACCCATGGCCTCAAGCACCTGTGGGCTAACAAAATTTTCAGAGGCAATAAGCTCAATGCCATGCATCTGGCGCTGACGCTCTTTCTCAATTAATTCAAAAATTTGGGTATCGCGTTTCATTTGGAATGTTTTTAATTATGCAGCAAAAATAAGATTTAATACCAATTTAGTAAACCATACAAATGTGTTACTGAACAGCTTTTAGAATAGTATCAATAAATCTATCCTTTTGAATGGGCTTGAAAACACATCCCCTTATTCCATTTTCTGCACAGCGGTTCTCTATACCCTCAATTGAATATGCAGTTTCTGCAACTATGACTACTCCCGGATATTTCGACATGATCAGCTTAGCCAACTCTATTCCGTCGTAATCCGGTAACTTTACATCCAAGAGTATTAAGTCTGGCGTTTGGTTTTGATCCAGGAACTTGAGAACCTCGTAACCATTCTTAACAAAACTCTGCTCTGCTTTAAGCGGTGTTAGGAGTTCACGAAGAAAAATGCGGCTAACCGTATCGTCGTCAACCACAAGCATTCGTTTTGAACTCAATACCTTTGCATCAGCCTGATTTGGCAACATGGATTACTTATTATTGGTAAATTATATCAAATATACTAAAATTACCCATGAAATGCAAATATCCTGCTGATTTTCAAATCATTTATTAGATCAACCCCTAAAAAAGAGGGCCTTTATAATATGGCTTGCCATTTTGGGGTTCTCTTTCAACCTGCGTGTGGAGTAACCAAACCATTCCTTACCATAAGGCACATAAACCCTCATGGTATGTCCTTTATCGACAATTGATTTCCGCAGCTCTGGGGTTACACCATAAAGCATTTGAAATTCATACTTATTTTTGGGTACGTTGTACTTTTGAATGAGCTGATAAGCGCCATCAATCAATGGTTTATCGTGTGTAGCAATGCCTACATAAACACCATTTTTAAGTAGGAAATCGAGATCCTCTAAATAATGCTGGTTTATCTCTTCATACTTTTTGAATGCAATGATGGCTGGCTCAACATAAATTCCCTTACATAACCTATAATTATTAGGAAACTCTTCGGTATTAATATCCATAAGGTTTTGTAAATCGGTTAATGTCCTTTTTAGGTATGCCTGAAAAACCAATCCTACATTTTTAGGAAACTCTTCCTTCAACCTTCTGTATAGCTCTATTTCCATATCGGTGCAAGGTGAATCCTCCATGTCGATGCGAATAAAATTACCATACGAGGCAGCTTTTGCTACAATTTCACGGACATAGCTATAGCAAACCTCCCTATCAATTAGCAATCCAAAGGAAGAAGGCTTCAATGAGTAGTTTCCATCAATATTTTCTTTCTGAATAATGTCGATGAGTTCAAGGTATTCCCTTTTGTTTTGATCGGCCTCCTTAAGATCTTTAATGAACTCCCCCAGAATGTCGATGGTAACCTTAATGCCCTGTGCATTTAGCTCCTTTGATACCCTTATGGCATCGGCTACGGTTTCACCCGCAATGTAACGCTTCGAAAAAATCCAAATTAACTTCTTCGGGAAATAGGGAAGCATTGATGCGATTAATTTATTAATCATAGAAAACGAATTATTGGTTAAACATCTTAATTACTTAATGCTACAAGTTCCAAAAGGAATTGCATACGTTGCATACGCAAAGGTATCGAACAACACGAAAGCCTATTCAACTAACGATAATTTTTTCTAAAAATTCCTCCTTTAGCAAACCCCATCACTATTTAAGATTGTTATCAGAGGAAAAATTTAAAGAGCCAGTAGGCGTTTTGATCTTCTAGGCTCTAATGTGTAGCTTTTATTTTACTACAAACGCATAGTTGCCATGTATAATAGCAAATACTTATATAGTGCAGGCAAGGTGGAAAAAAATTTAACAAATAGACCATAACATAATTCAAGAATCTGAAAAATGAGTTCGAGATGAGACCCGATTTGATGAGCACCATCCACAAATTGAACAGGCAGATAGAGATGCTGTTCAATTAACCTAATCAGAACTTCCCGCTGAAATACTTCCCTGACGCAAATGAAAGAGCAATCAAAATACAGATTTCTCCCTAATTACCAACCTGTTGATGATCGTTGTACAAAAAAAACGTAAAGAAAGCATGGGCGTTCTTTAATTATGTAATCTTTTTCAAAATCCATTTGTTCTTCTATATCCATATAATACGGTTTTAGAAAAAACCTACAGTATCTGGCTAAGATAAGAGCACCCGCAAGTGCAGTATAATTTATTTTGATGAGGGCTTACTAGTTAACAACAGCAGTAGTAAATACGTAGCTATTTGTATATCTGACAAATATTTTAAACCAAAGTTCTTTTTTAAGTTTTATCGGATAGTATTTTGGACTTAAATAGGACAACAATATAGCCCAATAAAGGATATTTCTAATTGGTTGGAAAACTTAAATGATAATGAGTTTAATATAATACATAAAAAAAGCCCCGGCCTTAAATAGCCGGGGCGGAAGTGGGGCGGCGACCTACT
>DYKO01000032.1 GCA_020722565.1 Rikenella microfusus | reverse complement strand
AATATTTATTTACAAAGCCCTCTTAAAAAGTTGCATTAATTACTTGAATTTAGGAATAAACAACACCTCAAACCGCAATTTTGTTTTATTAATTTCAAGGGGCCATACTCAGAGCAATTTCCTTGAAACAGAATTCTGACATAAGTCATTTATTGCATGAAGGTTAAAAACTACTTTTGAAAAAAATTAAGTCTATGTTCAAGACTAACGAATACTTTGACGGCCAAGTAAAATCGATTGCTTTTGAAACGGCCGACGGACGCGCCACTATTGGGGTAATGGCACAGGGTGAGTACAATTTCGCAACCTCCACGGTTGAGTACATGACCGTAATTTCGGGTCAGATGGATGTAATGCTCCCTGGCGAAACCGAATGGAAAACCTATCGGGAATTCGAAACCTATGTTGTGCCTAAAGATGTCAAGTTTAAGGTTTGGGTAAAAGCCGATACTGCTTACCGTTGCCTGTACAGGTAAAATTTTGATGTGATAAGGGGGATTGCTTCCCCCTTTTTTGTACATTTGCCGATAGGCAAAAAAATACATATCTGTATGGCAGGACCCAAAGGCTCAAAATACTACGATGTCTTTCTGGACTATTCAATTTTACTGCGAAGACGCAACACCCAGGAATCCATATTATCACAGGAGCAGCTATGCCTATTGCATAATATAGATGAACTTGAATCCATTGCCGCATCGGCTAAAAAGATGGATATGAGCTACCGAAAAGCCTGGGAACTCGTCAGGCAAGCCGAAGAAAATTTGGGCTTTGCTCTGGTAACCAAATCGCGTGGCGGTAGTGAGGGTGGAAAATCGGAGCTCACTCACGATTGCAAGCTACTGGTTAATGCCTATAGGCAGCTCCGCAACGAATTCGATGATTCTGTAAAGCGGGTTATTCAAAAATTCTTTCAAACCATCAACAATTAAGCCAATGCAGAAAATATCCCTCGGATTACTGATGATTGCCCTATTGGGCAACTGTGTTAAGGAGCAGCCCAAAAACGCCATAACCATTTTTCATGCCGGGAGCCTATCGCTGCCCCTAAAGGCTGCCGCCGATAGCTTTAAAAAATACAATCCTGATATCACTATTTACCTCGAAGCAGCAGGAAGCGTTGAATGTGCACGTAAAATTACAGAATTGAACCGAAGCTGCGACCTATTCTTTTCAGCCGATTACCATGTTATTAAATTACTTCTTGCCACAAACCATACAGGTTTTTACATCCCCTTTGCGGGCAACCGCATGGTTTTAGCCTATAGTCCAAAATCGAAAGGGGCCAAAGCAATCAACCCTGCCAATTGGCCAGATATACTATTGCAATCTGATGTGGCCTACGGCCGTAGCGACCCCAACGCTGACCCTTGCGGGTACCGCACCGTACTCACGCTAAAACTTGCTGAGCAGTACCTTAAGCATCCAGGGCTTGCTGATTCCATTTTAAGTAAGAATAACCAATTTATTCGCCCCAAAGAGGTCGACCTGATTACCCTGCTGCAAACCGGGGCCATCGACTACTTTTTAATTTATGAATCGGTTGCTAAACAGCATAATTTAAGCTACTTGATTTTACCCGATTCCATAAATTTATCGAATCCCGTTCTGGCAAAACATTATGAAAGCGTATCGACACAGATTCGTGGTACAATACCCAATAAGTTCATCACCATAAATGGTGAACCTATTGTTTATGCACTAACCATACCCCATTCATCAAAAAATCCCGAACTTGCCCTAAAATTTACCCAATACTTTCTTTCCGATTCAGGCGGTATAAAAATCTTAAAATCGATGGGACAAAATCCTCTTATACCATTCGATACACTAGGATGTGGGAAAATCCCTGATAGTCTGCTTAAATTTTCTGTTCAAAATGAAAATAGACAATAATGACGAAGTAAGCACAGGATTTTCCTGGTTTAGAATCGTTTTGATTCTGGCCGGTGCATTCATCCTTTTCTTTATAATAGCCCCCATTTTGAGCATGATGTTCCATACCCCAATGGGAGAACTTGCGAAAACAACCAGCGACAAAGAGGTAATCGATAGTATTTGGCTAACCGTTTGGGTAGCGTTACTGTCAACCTTAACACTCTCAATTGCAGCTATCCCATTAGCGTATCTTCTTTCCCGTTACAATTTTCCATTCAGAGGGCTGATAAATGCCATTATCGACATGCCCATTGTAATACCCCATTCCGTTGTGGGCATAGCATTACTATGCTTTTTTGCGGGTGAAGGTCTGCTGGGCAAAGCGCTCGAGAATATTGGTATAAAAATAATTGACACACCTATTGGAATAGGTGTTGCAATGGCATTTGTAGGCGTTCCATTCCTAATAAACTCGGCTCGTGAGGGATTTGCACAAATACCGATAGAATACGAAAAAGCGGCATACACCCTTGGCGCCTCACCCGCTCAGGTATTTTTCACCATATCACTGCCCTTGGCCTGGCGCAGCGTGATTACCGGATTGGTAATGATGTTTGCCCGAGGAATGAGCGAGTTTGGTGCAGTAATTATGGTTGCCTACCATCCCATGGTGGCATCGGTTCTGATATTCGACCGATTTAACGCTTTTGGGCTTAAGTACTCGCAACCCATAGCATTACTTTTTCTGCTTGTAAGCCTTGCCCTGTTTGTCGTTCTAGGCCTATTGGTTCAAAGCAACAAAAAACATGCTTAGAATTGACCAAGTAACAAAGGAACTTCACAACTTTTCCCTTAGGGAGATAACCTTTACCGTAAAGGGTAACGATTACTTTCTATTGCTTGGTCCGTCGGGATCGGGAAAATCGTTGCTGCTTCAAATTATTTCGGGACTGGTTAAGCCCGATAAGGGCAGAATTTTTGTTGATGGCAAAGAGGTAACCCATGCACCGGTTGGTAAACGAAACATTGGAATACTCTTTCAGCATTATGCGCTATTCCCCCACCTCAACGTATTCGATAACATTGCATATGGGTTGCGCAGGAAATCGGTAAGTAAACATGCAATTACCCAACGAATTAATGAACTTAGCGATATTCTCTCTATTGGACATCTTCTTAACAGGCCGATTCACAACCTCTCGGGTGGAGAGATGCAACGGGTTGCGCTGGCGCGCACTTTAGCACCTAAACCACTGGTTATACTCTTAGATGAGCCCCTTTCGGCCATTGATGCAAAGCTCCATCAGGAATTAAGTTCCTTGCTAAGGCAAATAAACCGCCAGGGACATATAGTAGTTCACGTAACTCATAACTTTAACGAAGCTATATCGCTGGCCAAACACGTAGCGATAATTAATAACGGGAAAATAGAGCAAACTGGAAGCGCTTTAGAAGTATTCCAAAATCCCCGTTCTGAATTTGTGGCAAGTTTTACAGGAGCAAAAAACTTTTTCCGGGTCCAACAACAAGAAATTTCATCTCACGGACTAGTTTATGGCGAAATTCATCCTGGCTTAACAATTGCATACTACACCGAGCAGCCATCCGAAAAAGGCTACATAAGTTTTCCCGAATCATCGGTTGTACTAACATCAAATATTGAGAACCAAAGCGCATTAAATGTTTTCAATGGTCGTATTATAGATATTTTTGCGCGCCAGCAGGGCTACGAGGTAGCAATTGATTGTGAAATCAGAATTTTCGCAATAGTTACGTATGAATCCTTAGCACGCCTAAAGCTGTCGCCGGGCAATAAAATTTATGCAATGGTTAAGGCAAATGCTGTAAAATTTATTCCTGAAAGCTAACGGTACCGCTTAAAATTCAGGTCATTCTGATAAACCACGTGAATATATCTAACGGTAAAGAAAACAACCATAAATGCAATGGCATAAAAGCTGAGCCCCATGGTTAAGAAGAAGGTAATGGCAAATATCAGCACACCCCAAAAGGCATCAAAAACTGTGAGTAGAAAACCTCTTCTAATGCCGCTTTTAAAAATTGAACCCAGAAAATCAAACAGGGTCGCTATTATCATCACGGCAAGTTGAACCCAAATAGCGATGGTTACCAAATTGGTCTGCATGTAATCAACGGAAAATCTAGCAGCTAAACTTTCAATCAAATAATCCTTCCAGTACAGGTAAATTAGTCCACTAATTACAGCAGATACAAAAAATACCACAGGAATAATTAGAATCTCTTTAATATTAACACCATACCTTTTCCTGAGCCTTTGCTTGAACTTTAAAATGGATTCTTCAACAATTCCCCATACAAGCAGCAGAGTAACGGCAAGCACCCAAAAGAGCCAAGTTTTCAAGTTGGCCAACTTTTCGATAAATTCAAAAAAAGTAGGAGTTATGGGATATTCTATTTTTTTCAAAAAGTCCGTTGAAACGTAACCGGTTACTGCTCCATCACGAATCATTATCCAGTACCTATCCGAAGCAGCTGCAATAAGGGTATCTCCCAGCCTGAAGGAACCAAGGATTTCGGAAACAGTTGATGGGGCCGACCGCATGTACAGCGTTCGCGATGTTACCACATATCGGTCGCGCATGCGATAATTCCCAGGCTCTATGCATGCCGCCATTAACAATGTAAGCCCCAAAATGCCACTAAACAATACCAACCTATGCATTGAACCCAAACCAATTTGAAATGCAAATATAAGTGAATGCCTACGATTTACACACTGAAAAATTAAAAATTGCCATATCTCATTAAGTAGCCTGTACGGCTATACAGGGTTACACGTTAAACAAATAACCTGCAAAAGAACAGTTACAACAAGAAACGGGCAACAGGCAACGGTCATGATCGGTTTGCAGTGTTAATTGACCTATATATGTTTAATTATCTGTTTTTACACAGGATGCTATGAAAAAACAATCAAATCATCCGTTCACTATTTGCAATAAATATTTATTTTAGCATTAAAATAAACCCTACCAAGGGAATGGTTATACCTAATAGATTTATAGCAATACTTTGGGTGCGGTTATAAATGAGTTATGCATAATTTAAAGAATGACTCTCGCAATAATAAGATATGAACTTAATAATTTATAAAAGCTGAATTCAAGTCAAAAATGCAACTTTTCGATTAGACAAATTTAGGTGAAAAAATTCATTTGGTGTTAAAAAGTTTAATTTTTTTCTTGGTCGATTGTTTAA
>DYKO01000024.1 GCA_020722565.1 Rikenella microfusus | reverse complement strand
GGTCAAGGCAAAACCATTTCCGTATAAATTTTATTACTTAAATGCCTAATTCAATTGTTTTTTATAAAATTAACTCAATTTCTTGCTCGTAAAATCGAAAAGTCAAATCATTTTTTAAATATTAAACTTATACGAGTTTAAAAAAAGAGTGGTTTTTAGACCGGACTCTTTATTTATAACCGATACAAATTAGCACCTAAGTAAACAAAAGTCAAGTTTTTGACTGATAGCCCCTAAACAAATGTTAACCCAAAACATACGTTGCCACAGCATCGGCAATTAGGGTGCCATCGAGAGCGGATGATACTATGCCTCCAGCATATCCGGCTCCCTCGCCTGCGGGGAAAAGGCCTTTAATTGAAACATGCTGTAAACTTTCAGAATTTCTTGGAATACGAATGGGTGATGATGTTCGCGACTCAACGCCAAGGATTGCCGCCTCGTTGGTAAGAAATCCCCACATCTTTTTCCCAAAAACTTTAAAACCTTGCTGAAGTCGCATACCAATGTGTGTGGGTAGCCATTCGTGGAGGTTTGAAGATGTAAGACCAGGATGATATGAACAGCTTGGCAGATTTGTGGAAGCACGCCCTTCTATAAAATCGGCCAGGCGCTGAGCCGGAGCCTGCACTCCATACCCCCCATGTAATTTTGACAACCGTTCCAGTTCTGCCTGCAACTGCAACCCTGCAAAAATGCCATATTGTGCGTATTGGGCTAAATCATCCAATCGGATTTCCACCACTATGCCGGAGTTTGCCCAACGCGAATTTCGCCCTGATGGTGACATGCCGTTTACCACCACCTCATCGGTAGCAGTAGCAGCAGGAACAATGAATCCACCGGGACACATACAGAACGAGTAAACCCCGCGCCCTTCCACCTGATGAACCAAAGAGTAGGAAGCGGCCGGTAGGTACTCGCTACGAGGAATCCCATGGTACTGAATGGAATCTATCAGCATCTGTGGGTGCTCCACCCTTACCCCCATGGCAAAAGGTTTAGGTTCAAGGGTAACACCTTGTCGGTTCAGCATTTCATAGATATCGCGTGCTGAATGGCCTGTGGCAAGAATAACGGCTTCGCCGTTAATGTTTTGCCCATCGGAAAGAACAACGCCAACAGTGCGTTCATTTTTAATAATCAGCGATGCAACACGTGAACCGAATAGAACCTCGCCCCCATGCTGCAGAATGGTTTCCCTAATACGGGTAATAATACGGGGTAAACGGTCAGTTCCAATGTGCGGGTGGGCTTCATAGGCTATAGCCTCATCGGCTCCATGATCAATGAGCACCTGAATAATACGCCGGTAGTCGCCACGTTTTTTGGAACGGGTATATAGCTTTCCATCGGAAAAGGTACCTGCACCTCCCTCACCAAATGCGTAATTTGAATTGGGGTTAAGACGATGCTCCCGGTTTAACTTAGCAATATCGCGCTTACGATCGCTTACCGACTTCCCCCTCTCCAGCACTATGGGCTTAATGCCCAGCTCTATCAACCTAAGTGCAGCAAAAAGACCTGCTGGGCCTGCTCCCACAACTACAACCGGTTTGGAACGATGCACATCGCGATAGATGAACAGTGAACGTTGGCCAACCACCGGTTCATCCGGCATAAATACCCTAACCCCAAGGTTAACGCTAACTCTACCCCTACGAGCATCAATTGATTTGCGAGTAATTATATAGTGACCTATATCACCGGTACCAATATTCAGCTGCGTAGCAATGGCGCGCTTAATACCGGGTTCATTGGCTGCCTCTTCGGGTCTGAGTATAATGGATATATCGTGCGGCATAATAAAACTAAAATTCGATAAACAGCAGGACTAAAATATTGTTTAGCCCCCTACTCAAAATGAAATGAAATTATCAAAAACTTTGAGCGTAAACCACCAATGGCATCGTGGTACATTTTTCCCTCTTCTACAAAATCAGACGAAAGCATATTTAGTAAGCCGGCTGACCATTTAATTTCGGCAGAAAACTTAAAGTACTGTAGGAAAAAATCTATTCCGAGACCCACCTCATAGTAGTAGTCGAACTTTTGTAATCTTAGCAAAACGCCCTTTTCAACCTTTAACCTTTTGTAGGCAGCTAAATCGACCCTAAAATTTGTACCTGCATAAAAGTAGGGCCGAACATTACTGGTACGCTGCGACAAATACTTAATACCGAAAGGTAAATCAATAAAGTTCGACTCCATCTGCATACTGGTTGTTGTAGCAACTGTGCTATCGACCGGATTATAGCTGAAGAAGACCAAATCGCGTTGGCCAAATGAATAGCCGGGCAAAAAACGAAGATGAATATCGGTAATTATCCGTAAATCACCTATAGCATTTACATTTAATCCAGGGGTAATGTGAACCACCTCAGCAAAGTAACTTTTTCCATCAACATTAAACTGCGCTATTTTATTAACCGCATCAAAATCCATAACATTTAACCCAATGGAAAAGCCAAATCGTAGGGGTTTCCCGAAATCGTAATCGGGGTCGTTAAGCAATTTGGGCGGCTTAACCTGTCCAAAGCCATTAAGCGATAACAATAACCCAATTACTCCTATGTAAGCGCTACATCTCAACTAACAATGTTTTATAACTAATTAAAAACGGAAGCTACTCAAAATTATTATATTTTATGAGCGATGTAAATTGAAGCTACGCCAAAAGTAAGCCTTTTAAACGATACGTTTTGGAAACCTACATCCGATAAAATGTCAGTAAATTGTTTCCCCTCGGGGAATGATAAAACCGAGTCGGGAAGGTAGGTGTAGGCATTACGATTTCCAGAAATCAGTCCCCCTAAAAATGGCAAAAGGTGTCTAAAGTACCATTTGTAAAGGGCGCTAAATGGTTGACTACGTGGTACTGAAAATTCAAGCACACAAAAAACGCCACCCGGCTTTAAAACCCTGAATATCTCCTTAAGACCCAACGATAAATTCTCAAAATTGCGTACCCCAAAAGCAACTATGACCGCATCAAAATTATTATTGGGAAATGGTAGGTTTAAAGCGGATCCCAATACCAACGAAATCCTTTTATCAAGATCAATATCAGCAACCTTCTTTCGAGCAATTTCAAGCATATTGGGTGCGATATCAACACCAACAACATCAATTTCACTTGATTTTTTGGCAATAGCAATGGCCAGATCACCGGTACCTGTGGCCACATCAAGCACAATCTTCGGGTTATGCCTGAACACCTCCCTTACCAGCTGCTTGCGCCAAAATTTATCGATTCCCAAACTAAGGAAATGATTCAGAAAATCGTAACGTGCGGCAATGCTGTTAAACATTGCCGCAACGCTATCTGTATTTTTGTTGATCCTTGCCAATTGTTTGCTACCCGTTGATGAGTTGTTCTAAAGCGGTATCGTAAATCTTTTTAAGGTCGGCAACAAAGCCAAACGAAAGGTCATCGATACGGATTTCCGATTTGGTTACGTGCCCCAGTGTTGAAAAGGGGACCTTGCTGGCCACCATGTAATCGATAAATTGTGTTTCACGGGAGGGTGAAACCGATACCACTATCCTACCCTGAGCCTCTCCAAAAAGGAATGCATCGGTTCGTATTTCGGCATCGGTGGTGATATCAAAACCAAGATTGCGGGGCATGGCACATTCTAATAGGGAAATAAACAATCCCCCATCGGATACATCGTGAGCTGATTGTATAAGGTTACGGGCAATTAGCTCGCGCACTACACGCTGTACCTCATACTCTTCGTCAAGATTGAAGTAGGGTGCCGGCGAGGCCTTAATACCATGGTAGCTGTAAAGGTACTCCGACGAGGCAATATCATTTACCGACTTACCTATTAGGTAAATCATATGCCCCTTATCCTTAAAGGCCAAAGTAGTATGATGATTCTTGTTTTCGAGTAAGCCAATCATACCAATGGTGGGGGTTGGGAACACTGCCTCCTCCTTTCCTCCAATGGAAGCCTGATTGTAAAAACTAACGTTTCCACCGGTTACTGGAGTATCGAACCTTTCGCAGGCTATCCCCATTCCCTTAATGGCCTGAACAAACTGCCAGTAAACCTCAGGATTGTAGGGATTACCAAAATTTAGACAATTAGTGATAGCCAATGGCTTTGCTCCTGTGCAGGAAATATTACGAGCAGCCTCAGATACGGCAATCATGGTTCCCACCATAGGATCGGCCATAACGTATCGTGAGTTACAATCAACAGTCATTACCAGTGCCTTATTGGTTCCCTTGAGGTTGTAAACCCCGGCATCGGAGGGAAAATTGGTGGTCATGTTTCCGGTTCCAATCATGGTATCGTACTGCTCATATACCCATCGTTTTGATGCAATATTGTAGTGAGCAATCAGAAATCGAGCAACATCAACCAAATCGGCAGGTTCAGGAATGCTACTTATATCGAACTTTTTGTATTCCTTGTAATATGCCGGCTCACGATATTCCCTGTCGTAAACCGGAGCGCCACCTCCCAATACTAACGATGAAGCAGGAACCTTTGCAACCAGCTCGCTATGGTAGAAAAATTCGAGCATATCGCCTTCGGTTACCTCGCCAATAATAGCGTAGCTGATATCCCACTTGTTCAGAACGGCTTCAACATCGGCCTCTCTGCCCTTAGTAACCACCATTAGCATGCGCTCTTGCGATTCGGAAAGCAGGATTTCCCATGCTTCCATGTTTTGCTGGCGAAGCGGCACCCTATCTAAATCGATACGCATGCCGTGACCGCCCTTTTCGGACATTTCAGATGTTGAGCAAATAATCCCCGCAGCACCCATATCCTGCATGCCCACAAGGGCGCCGGTTTTAATCACCTCCTGTGTAGCCTCCAACAATATTTTTTCCTGAAAGGGGTCGCCAACCTGAATCGAAGGTATATCTTCGGCGGAATCTTCGGTAATATTAGCCGATGCAAATGTTGCCCCATGAATACCATCCTTACCAGTAGCCGAACCCACAATGTAAACTGGATTTCCCTTTCCTTTGGCTACAGCCGAAACCACCTTATCTTTATCAACTAACCCCACCGACATTGCATTTACCAGTGGATTCATATTAAAGGAATCGTCAAAAAAAACCTCACCGGCCAGAACAGGAATGCCAAAGGCATTACCGTAATCACCTATACCCTTAACCACTCCCTTGATAAGCCAACGCGTACGGTCAAGCCTGAGATTCCCAAAACGTAAGGAATTGAGTTGTGCCACTGGACGGGCACCCATAGTAAAAATATCGCGGTTTATTCCGCCTACCCCAGTAGCCGCTCCCTGGTAAGGCTCTACTGCACAAGGATGGTTGTGCGATTCTATTTTAAAGGCACATGCCAACCCATTTCCTATATCGACTAACCCGGCATTTTCAGTACCAGCCTCTGCTAAAATTGCTGAACCCTTTCGGGGTAATGTTTTCAACCACTTGATTGAATTCTTGTACGAAGCATGCTCCGACCACATTACCGAGTAAATGCTAAGTTCGTTATAGTTAGGCGTGCGACCCAAGTAGCTCTTTATCATTTCAAACTCCTCAGGAAGCAATCCTAACTCCCTAGCGGTTTCAACAGTTACTTTACGATTCGGCATATTGTCATGTTTTTATAATCATAAACATCCAGCCAAAAATACTAACATTAACCCAAGTAGCATAACCCTCCCAATAAAAATTATGAACTATCGATTCATGCATCTGTATACTAATAATTTACAATCCTTACCTTGTTAATTAAATGGACTCTCAAAAGAAAGGAAATTATGTTTAACTCATTTTCACATGCGTTTCCAAGTTTTAAAAAACATTAAGTCGATATAATAGATGAAACATTTAAGTACCTTTACGTTTAAAATTAATAATTGCAAAAACACTACCACATGAGAATAGCATTAATTACAGGAGCAACATCAGGAATTGGTAAGGCCACTGCGCTCCGGTTGGCCCAGGACAACTTCAACCTTATCATTACCGGCCGAAGGCTTGAATTGCTTGAATCACTCAAAAAGGAAATCGAGGTGAAGTATAAAAAAGATGTACTTATACTGCATTTTGACATTCGGAACCTTGACGAGGTTAACAAAGCCATCGACAGCCTGCCTGAGCGCTGGCGCAAAATTGATGTACTGGTTAACAACGCCGGTTTGGCCATAGGCCTCAACCACATTCAGGACGGCATAGTGGAAGATTGGGAACGAATGATTGATACCAATATCAAGGGTGTTCTCTACATAACCCGACGGGTTGCTCCCATTATGATAGAACGCGAAAGTGGCCATATTGTAAATATTGGCTCCATTGCTGGAACTCAGGTTTACGAAAATGGGAATGTTTACTGCGCCACCAAACATGCCATGCATGCCCTATCGCAATCCATGAGACAGGATTTACTTAAGCATAACATTAAGGTTACCGAAATAAGACCCGGTTTACTCGAAACCGAGTTTTCAATAGTACGTTTCAAGGGAGATACAGAAAAGGCGAAAAGCACCTATGCCGGTCTTACACCATTGTTTGCCGAGGACATTGCCGAGGCCATCCACTTTGTCTTAACCCGCCCGCCACACGTTTGCATTAACGACCTTGAGGTAACCCCTGTGGCACAGGCCAATGCCTACTATATTAACCGGAAACTTTAAAACTAACAAAACCAATGCAATATAATATTGCATGATAATACCTGTACAGGGTTGCTGTGTTAAAACCTATACTAAATATTTTTAATGTTTTATTTTCAAAGTTGCTGCTAATTTCTAAAAATTAATTAGGCTATGAGTATTTATCTTATAATGATAATTTTCTTCATCGCCAGCTTTATGGTTTCCATGCGGCTGCGGTCGAAATTTACGCACTACTCGCGCATTGCATTGCCCCGTGGATTGAGCGGCAAAGAGGTGGCAGAGCTAATGCTACACAACCATGGCATATACGATGTTAAGGTGGTTTCGGTTAACGGTGAACTAACCGACCACTACAACCCGGCCAACAAAACTGTTAATCTCAGCCCCGATGTTTACCAGGGCCAAAGTATTGCAGCAGCAGCAGTAGCCGCCCACGAATGCGGCCATGCCATACAACACGCACAGAGCTACCCCTTTTTGCAATTACGCTCGGCTCTGGTGCCGGTTGTTAGCATTGCCTCGCAATGGGTTCAGTGGATTTTACTTGCAGGTGTTTTGCTTTTGCAAACCATGCCCGGAATTCTTTTACTTGGAGTCATCCTACTTGGATTAACCACCCTATTTAGTTTTATTACGCTACCCGTTGAACTCGATGCCTCGCGTAGAGCTCTTACATGGTTAAATGTATCGGGGTTAACCTATGGAGAAAACTCATTGTATGCCCGCGATGCACTAAAATGGGCCGCACTTACCTACGTGGTTGCAGCATTGGGATCATTGGCCACACTGCTTTACTATATTGGCATTTTGAACAGTAATGATGAGTAAAGCCTTTTTTTTAAGAATATTGCTATGCGTCCAACATGGACGCTTTTTTTACCACTTTTGTCTATCAATTATTATAAATACGATTTACAAAAAATGAGCAACAACTTACAGCCGTCAACCCGGATTGCATCCCCATACTCAATGTAAGGTCCTATCTCCCAGCCATTAGTAAAAAACGATTTTATGCTGAAATTGGAATACGTACAAAATTTTTATGACGTTTTTTCAGGAGGAGGTTAATCATACGAACAACCAACAACAAACAGGTAACGACGTCGATGCCTTTAAATGCTTAACCATACTCAAGAAAAAAAGGATAAAAATGACAAAAGGGGTCATTACCAACCCCTTTTGCTTTCTTAACCTTAACCTAAAACCAAACCTAAACCTAACTCAAAACCAAAAGCCTATGAGAAAACTAACTGATGTGCGTTTTGAATTACACTGCAAATATAAAACCCGCATTAGCTAATGCGGGTTAAAGAGTAGTTAATATAAGTTAAACAAATAGTTAACCTCCAAAATCGTCGAAGGCAATCATCTCAGCGGGCACACCCAACTCATATAGCATCTTTTGAACGGCAGCATTCATTGCTGGTGGACCACAGAGATAGTACTCAATATCCTCAGGAGCCTCATGTTTTGACAGATAATAGTCATATATTACCTGATGTATAAAGCCAACATGGCCTGTCCAGTTGTCCTCGGGTTTTGGTTCGGACAGTGCAATGGTAAACATAAAATTAGGAAACTCCTTTTCAATTTTTCGAAAGTGCTCTTCGTAGAATATTTCACGTTTGGAACGCGCTCCATACCAGAATGTAGCCTTACGATTAGTACGGCGGGTGAGGAACTGGTCGAAGATATGCGAACGCATGGGAGCCATACCTGCACCACCACCAATAAACATCATTTCGTTATGAGTATCCTTAATAAAGAATTCACCGTAGGGGCCCGAAATCATAACCTTATCACCGGGTTTACGTGAGAATATGTAGCTGGAACAAACACCAGGATTAACTTTCATAAAAGCATTGTGCTCTCTATCCCACGGTGGCGTTGCAATACGAACATTAAGCATTATAATGTTATCCTCAGCGGGATGATTGGCCATGGAGTAAGCTCTGAAAGTCTCCTCGGTATTCTTCATCTTTAAGTTCCACATTTTGTATTTATCCCATTCGTCACGGAACTCAGGTTCTACATAAATATCCTTTGAAAAATCAACCTCAACTTTTGGAACATCTATCTGAATGTAACCGCCCGAGCGGAAGTTGAGCTTCTCGCCTTCGGGCAGCTTTACAACAAATTCCTTAATGAAAGTGGCAACATTCCTATTTGAAACCACCTCACACTCCCACTTCTTAATGCCAAGAACTTCCTCGGGTACTTCAATTTTGATATCCTCACGTATTTTAACCTGACAGCCCAATCTCCAATTATCGTTCTGCTGCTTACGAGTGAAAAAGCCCACTTCAGTGGGTAGGATAGTGCCACCTCCCTCAAGTACCCGGCATTTACACATACCACAGGTACCTCCGCCGCCACATGCCGATGGTAAAAAAATGCCGCTGTTCGATAGGGTTGAGAGGATTGACCCACCAGGTTCCACCTCTAAAGTTTTTTCATTGTTAATTACAAGTTTTACGCGGCCCTGCGGGGTAAGCTTCTTTTTGGCATAAAGCAGTAACGCTACAAGAAGCAGAATGATAAAAAAGAAAACCACTACCGCGAATAATATTATGGTTCCATTTGATGATAGTAAAATCATAATAGCTAGTATTTTACAATTTTTACAACTTGATGCCCATAAAGGACATAAAGGCAATACCCATTAGTCCGGTTAGTATGAAGGCAATACCCAAACCACGTAGGGGCTTAGGAATATCAGAATATTTAAGCCTTTCACGAATGGCTGCAATGCTAACAATAGCAAGAAACCAACCCACTCCCGAACCCAAACCAAAAACAGTTGCTTCGGACAGTGTTTCATACTCCCTTTCCTGCATGAAAAGCGAACCTCCCAGTATGGCACAGTTAACTGCAATTAAGGGTAAAAAGATGCCAAGTGCATTATAAAGTGATGGAGAAAACTTTTCCACAACCATTTCAACCAGCTGCACTATGGAGGCAATAACGGCAATAAACATAATAAACGATAAAAAACTCAGATCAAGATTGGCAAATTCAGGGTCGAGCCATTTAAGAGCTCCAGGAAGTAAAAGATACTTGTTCATCAGATAGTTTACCGGTACAGTGATTGCCATCACAAAAATTACCGCAATTCCAAGTCCAATCGATGTTTTTACGGTTTTTGAAACCGCTAGGAATGAACACATACCCAGAAAGTAGGCAAAAACCATGTTATCGATAAAAGCAGACTTGACAAATATGTTGATTAGATGTTCCATAGCCAATTTAATTACTGGTTACTTTTCAATTAACTGACGATTTCTGGTCCGCTGAATCCAGATGATGATACCCAAACTAATCAGAGCCATTGGCGGTAGAATCATCATTCCGTTATTTTCGTAAAAACCGCCATTCTTAATGTACCATTCCAACGGAAAGATACGGTATCCGAGTAGCGTTCCTGAGCCAAAAAGCTCGCGGAAGAAAGCTACAATCACCAAAATTAATCCGTAACCCAAACCGTTTCCAATACCATCGAGAAACGAGGGCCAAGGCTTGTTGCCAAGTGCAAACGCCTCAAGGCGTCCCATAATGATACAGTTTGTGATAATCAAACCCACAAACACCGAGAGCTGCTTGCTGACATCGTAAACGTAGGCTTTAAGTAATTGGTCAACCAGAATTACCAGAGCGGCAATAACCACAAGTTGGACAATTATGCGGATACGATTGGGTATTGTTTTTCGAATTAACGAAATTATGAGATTCGAAAAGGCGGTTACAATGGTTACTGAAAGAGCCATTACTATTGCTGGCTTAAGTTTGACAGTAACGGCCAGTGCCGAACAAATACCCAGTACCAAAACAGTTATTGGGTTTTTGCTATCAATAGGCTGTGTGAGCAATTTCAGGTTTTTTTGAGAAAACAGAGGTTCCCTTTCCTTAACTTCACTCATGATTTATTTAATTTTTAAGTTTTTCAAAATACTGTTGATATGCCGAGAGGCAATCGAATAGCATACTTTCCAAACCCTTACTGGTAATGGTCCCCCCTGATATGGCATCTACGCCATGTGGGTCATTTGGGATGGCTCCACCCTTTACAACCTTAACGGAAGTAAAGGTTAAAATGCTATCGCCCTCAAAAATGGTTTTTCCCTTGAATTGCTTCTGAAACTCAATGGTTGAAATTTCGGCACCAAGTCCGGGTGTTTCACCCTGGTGAGCAAATGTAGCACCGTAAATGGTATTCAAATCGTTGTTTAAAGCCAAGTAGCCCCAAATAGGACCCCAAAGCCCACGACCGCGCAGCGGAATGATGTATTTAATGCTTCCATCGTCGAGGGTAGCAACATAAATGGGCAGGTTACGTTGCTCAATTGGTTTAGCCAATTCAACCTTCATATCGATAATAAAGGCCTGAGCTCCGCTAATGGTATCACCCTTATAATTCACAACCAGTTGATTGGTAATGTAGCGATTAAAGTTATCGGCCACATATTTATGTCGATTAGAAGCCTTCTCAACGCCATCGGCCATTCCTATGGATCGCAGGATCTCAATTTTTTTTTCGGTATCAATATTTTTATTCTGTGCGGGCTTTAGCGCAGTAGAGGCGAGGGCCAGCAACATAGCCACTATAATAACCATTACCGAAGCATACATAAAAGTATAGGCGTTGCCGTTGCGATCCATGCTCTTTAACTTTTTCAATAAATTCATAACTCGTTAGGTTAAGAGTTTGCAACTTTTTTGGCACGTTTTAGGCGCCGTTTGATGTTGGCTTCCACTACGTAGTAATCAATTAATGGTGCAAATACATTCATAAAAAGAATGGCAAGCATCATCCCCTCGGGATAGGCAGGATTGAGCACCCTAACCAATAGGGCAAGAAATCCCACTAAAAATCCGTAAATCCATTTGCCTAATTCTGTATGTGAAGCGCTAACGGGGTCGGTAGCCATAAAAACCGCACCAAAAGCAAATCCTCCCATAATAAAATGTTGCCATGCTGGTATCTCCATATAGGGATTAACAGCAAAAGCATTGAATAGAAGACCTGCAGCCAAACCACCGCCAAATACCGATACCATTATTTTCCAACTTCCGATTCCGGTAATTATTAGAAAAACAGCTCCAATGAGTATAGCAAGTTTGGAGGTTTCACCCACAGAACCTGGAATAAATCCCATAAACATATCGTATGCCGAGGGCATTTTGTCTATCTGATATGCAGCTGCTTTGGCAAGTGGGGTAGCGCCTGAAAAGCCATCAACAACATCCTTACCCGATGTTAACCCGGCAATCCAAACCTTATCGCCAGACATGTGTGACGGATAGGCAAAGAACAAAAAGGCACGGGCTAGTAGAGCAGGATTAAAAACGTTATATCCGGTTCCGCCAAACACCTCCTTACCTATTATTACCGCAAAAGCTGTTGCGATTGCAAGCATCCAAAGGGGTACATCAACCGGCATGATGAGAGGAACAAGTAAACCGCTAACCAAAAAACCCTCGTTAACCTCGTGGCCACGCGACTGCGCAAATGCAAACTCAATGGATAAACCCACACCGTAGCTGACTAAAATCAGAGGTAAAACTTTAAAAAAACCGTACCAAAAGGTTTCCCAAAAGTTCCATGAAGCACCTATGGAAAGGACATGCTGATATCCCACATTCCACATGCCAAAAAGCATAGCAGGAATAAGAGCAATAATTACCATCGACATGGTTCGCTTGAGGTCGATGGAATCGCGTATATGGCTACCCTTACTGGTTACCGTATTGGGCACAAACAGGAAGGTTTCAAAAGCATCGAAGGTTGAGTGAAACATCTCGAACCGTCCACCCTTCTGAAATTGTGGTTTGATTTTATCAATATAATTACGTAACGCCTTCATTATTATATAATTATCGTTAACTAAATTCCTTAATCATGGTTTCAATGCCCTTGCGGAGTATTTCCTGAAACTCAGTTTTCGATGGGCAAACATATTCGCAGAGCGCCATATCCTCCTCAACCACCTCGTAAATACCCAGCTGCTCCATCTTATCAATATCATTGGCTAATATGGATTTTATGAGATGAACTGGGTAAATATCCATGGGAAGCACTTTTTCATACAAACCGGTAAGCACAAAAGCTCTACGACCACCATGTATATTGGTATCGAGACGGAAACGCTTACCGGGTAACAATTTCGAAAAAAAGGTACGTGATGCGCTATGCTTGTTGATGCCGGGGGCAATCCAGCCAAACAACTCATATTTGTTACCCTCGGGAATTACAGTAATCAAGTTATCGTAAAAACCCAGGTAGTCCAACCTGTTGATACGTGTACCGGTAAGCACATTCCCACTGATAATCCTCAGATCGTTCTCAGTATTTACATTTTTATCGATGATACTTTCAACCGCTGCTCCTGAAATCAACTTATAATAACGGGGCTTTAAAACTTCCGATCCCACAAGCGCTACAACACGAGAGGCGTCGTAAATACCTTTAAGGAAAAGGCGTCCAATAATAATAACATCCTGTGGATTAACCACCCAAACCACCTCACCCTTATTAATAGGATCGATATGGTGGATTTGCACCCCCACATTACCTGCGGGATGTGGGCCGGTAAAGTAATGGAAATCAACTCCTTTAGCCTTGGCAAAAGTTGCTGCCGGAGCATAATCGGCATTCAATCCTAAATGAATTTTACCTGCTGCCAAGTGGCTAAGCGCATCGATACCCGCCTGAAAGACTTGTTCTTCGCCCTGAATTGCGAAATCGTAATCGGGTGCCAGCGGCGCAGTATCGAAACAGGAAATAAATATTGCCTTTGGGGTATCAGCTGGATTAGCTATAATTCCGTATGGACGCTGCCTAATGTAAGGCCATGTACCTGAAACCAGTAATTGGCTAATCACCTTGTCGCGAGTAAGCTGCTTGGGGTCAAGGGCACCAAAATCGTGATACTCCATTTCCCCTTCATTGGCTTTAACCACAATCTCGAGAATAGCCCGACGATCGCCCCTACGAATTTCAACCACCTCGCCACTTACCGGAGAGGTAAATACAACATCAGGGCGATACTTATCGTGAAACAAGGCCGTACCTGCCTTCACCATATCGCCTAACTGAACACTGAGCTTGGGTACCAGTCCCGGAAAGTCAGTGGGTTTAACACCATAGGTTTTAGCCTTTTCGAGTCGAATAAGAACCCTTTCGGCCTCCCCCACAAGCGGTATGTTCAAACCCCGTTTAATTTTTATCACCTTTGACATCTACATTAATGTTTTCTTAATTATTTTTAACAAAATTAATAGCTTAAGCATTTGTTCAAATAAATACACCACCAAAAATATTAACTTTGATGTATTCTATTTAAAATAAAGGTATGATTTATATCAAATTCCTCGTATTATTTCTACAGCTACTTTCATTTTTTGCTCAACCCCATCAAAATTGTTATTGCAAAAACAATTTAATCGAAAGTATTGTTCTGAAAAAAAGTCAAAAATTATCGACCCTATGTGCCAGCCATATAAAATCATTAAAAGCATACCCTACGGGCTGGGAACTCAACAACCCAACTGTAAGATTCAACTCCGACGAAACCATAACAATTGAATTCGATGATATACAAGATACCCCTGGACAGTATGAGTACACAATAATTCACTGCGATTACGAGTGGGAACCCACAAACCTTTACTTCATGGAGTATGCCGAGGGTTTTGAGTATAATCCAATTACCAACTATACCTACTCATCGGGCACTCAGAGTAGCTACACACACTACAAACTTACCCTTCCAAATGACGAAACTAAGTTCAAGCTTACAGGTAACTATATTGTAAAAATCGTTGACCAAACCAACAGGTACACCGTTGTTGTTCAGCAGCAGATTAGAATCTACGAACCTCTGGTTAGGATTGATGCCCTAATCCGCAAACCGGTATCGCCAAACATACAAAATACGCACCAACAGATGGAGCTAACGCTGAATACGGCACTATTAGGAAGCATTGACCCAACGTGTCATATAAGGGTAAAGGTGATGCTGAATAATCAACCCTTTAATGCTCAATGGTTGCAGCCCCAATTTATCAACGGGAACCAATTGGTTTACCACACCTCAACACAACCAATCTTTGAGGGGGGCAACGAGTACCGCCAGCTGAACCTTAAATCGTTTCATTATCAAACCCCATCCGTAAATCGCATTGAACAGTACGGTGGCGAATTTCATGTTACCTTGACCCATGATACCCCCATTAAGACCTACCGCTACAGCGAAGCACAGGATTTGAATGGCAGATACCTTATAAAGTGCGATGATGTTAACGATAGCCAAACCGAAGCCGAGTACGCCTGGGTTTACTTTACCCTTGCAGGCGACAGATACTATGATGGAGATGTTTATGTTTTTGGCGAGCTATCGAACTGGGAGCTACTACCCAATTTTAAAATGAAATATAATGAGCAAACGGGAGTGTATGAGCTTAAAACCTTGCTAAAACAGGGTTTTTACAACTACCGTTACGTTTTTGTTGCAAATAGCAACGATACCAAAGAGTTCAACAGAATTGAATCGACCTTTTACGAAACCGAAAACACCTATTTTATATACGTTTATTTTAAACCCGATGGAGCAAGGCATTGGCAACTGTTGGGATTTCAGGGGATAAACAGCAGGGTAAGGGTTTAACTTCCATACGCAGTAAAGCAAATGCGTACCGGATTAACACTAACTGTTGAAAAAGTATAAATATTAAGAAGTTCTCACAATTTTTCAGCTGAAACATTCTGTGGAACTTGGCCTTTAACATAACCTTTGTTAGAAACCTCTAACAACTTAACCCCAACAACCCTTCCGGCGAGATTAGCATTGTATGGAAGCGAAACCTTTATGTAGTTATCGGTAAAACCCAACATAAGCTCTCCCCTCCGCGCCGATTCAACCAATACCGGCCTTACTTGTCCCAAAAAACTTTTATAAAAATCGATATGGAGTTTTTCAGAGAGCTCTGAAAGCATGGATAACCTCTTTTTAATAGCTGAGGGATGTATCTTCCCATCAAATTTTGCAGCAGGAGTGTTGGAACGTTCGGAAAATGGAAATATATGCAGAAACGATGGCCTTACCATTTCTATGAACCTATAGGCATCCATGAAATCGTCGTCGGTTTCACCGGGAAAGCCTACAATTACATCAACACCAAAAAAGGTATCGGGCATTTTGCTACGGATTAATGCTATGCGTTCAGCAAATAACTCGCGATTGTAACGACGGCGCATTAGCGCCAGTATTCGGTTGGAACCCGATTGTAACGGAATATGGAAATGGGGCAGAAACTTTGATGAAGCGGCAACAAAATCAACAATCTCGGGCGTAATCAGGTTGGGTTCAATGGATGATATACGGTAACGTTCAATTCCCTTTACCCCATCGAGCCGCTTAATCAACTCTAGAAACGATTCTCCGGTTGATTTCCCAAAATCCCCAATATTCACACCAGTTAGTACAATCTCCTTAACATTTTGGTATGTAATAGCCTCAGCCTGCTCTACGATTTTATCGATTGGATAATTTCTACTTTTACCCCTTGCCAAGGGAATTGTGCAGTAGCTACAATGGTAATCGCATCCATCCTGCACCTTTAGAAACGAACGGGTTCTGTCGCCTGTAGAGTATGCAGGGAAGAAATCGGTCAATGTATCAATATCGCAACTGTAAATTTTTACATTCGATTTTTTACCGCCATTACCCAGCAGGTGAGGAAGGTTAAACTTATCGGCAGCACCAAGAACCAAGTCAACTCCCTCTATTTGAGCTATCTCCTCGGGCTTAAGCTGAGCGTAGCAACCCACCACGGCAACCATGGCATTGGGCGATTTACCGATAAACTTTCGAATGGTCTGACGACACTTTTTATCGGCATGTTCGGTTACCGAACAGGTATTTATTACGTAAACATCGGCCTCCGACTCAGGCGATACCCGCTCGTAACCCATTTCGGCAAACTGCCGGGCAATGGTTGATGTTTCGGAAAAATTCAACTTGCATCCCAACGTGTAAAAGGCTACACGCTTCTTCCCCTCGTTCATGTTTCGTTTAAAAATTTTTACAAAGGTAACAAATGGAGATCTATTTGGTTTAGCTAAAGGGATTATGTTTTGGTACGATGGTATTCTTGGTATAGCATTCTTATAATACCATCGGAAACGCCAATGGTTGGTACAATAACCTCTCTGGCACCCGACCATTTCATAACCTTCAGGTAGATTTTTGTGGCGGGAATAATAACATCGGCACGATCTGGATTTAAGCCCAAGTTTTTAATACGCTCCTCAACGGAATAGTAGCTGATGAACCTATACAATTCCTTTATTTCGCCATAGGTTAGTACCTCTTCATTCACTTTCATGGCAAGTTTGTAAAGCTTATTGATGTTGCCACCTGAACCAATAATTTTAGGCTTACGCTTTTTGATATCCAAATTCTTAATCCATTGTTTCGCCTCATCAAATTTGGATTTATCGACCTTACCCTTAAGCATCCTGATGGTTCCAATATCAAAGGAAAAAGATGTTTGTATCCTACCCTCATGAAAAAGTGTTATCTCGGTGCTACCACCACCCACATCCACATAAATGTATGGTGCATCGTCGTTAAGGGTTTCAACAATTCCATTGGCATAGATAATTTCAGCTTCCTTTTTGCCGTCGATTACCTCTATGTTGATACCGGTTTTTTCCCTGACCAATTCCACCACTTCCGGGGCGTTTGCACTCTCACGCATGGCCGATGTTGCGCAGGCACGGTAAGCCACAACATCCTCTACCTCCATGAGATTCTTATAGGCAATCATGGTCTTTAACAGCTTTTGTACCCTTGCATCCGAGATGTAACCAATGCTAAAGCTATCCTCGCCAAGCCTTAGAGGCATGCGCACCAGCGACGATTTACGAAAAACTACGCTATCGCCATCCTCCACAACGTTGGTTAGCAGCAAACGCGCAGCGTTAGAGCCAATATCAATTGCAGCAAACTTTAATATCTTCATTTTACCCAATTATTTCCCATTGCCTTCCTTTTGTAGTAGTTGTGTAGCTCAATTTGCGAGCGGAACATAGGTTCTCCTTCGCCTCTTGGCTTGTACTCGTTGCAGCTTCCCTTATTTACCAAGCGTGATTTCACGTTATCGCGAAGCGCATAATCTACCACCGTTCTCATTTCGGCAATGAGACTTCTATCGTAAATTGGTGTAGCCACTTCAACACGGTAATCGAGGTTGCGGGTCATCCAATCAGCCGATGAGATGTAACAAATTTCATTACCTCCATTGGCAAAGATAAATATTCGGGAGTGCTCAAGAAACCTATCAACAATGGCGCACACCTCAATGTTATCGCTCATACCCTTTACCCCAGGGACAATGGCACAAGTGCCCCTAACTACCAGTTTTATTTTGACTCCTGCCCTGCTGGCCTGATAGAGTTTGGTTATCATCTCCTCATCAACAAGATTGTTGATTTTACAGTACAGGTAGGCCGGTAAACCCTTGGCTGCATTTTCCATTTCATTATCCAGTAGGGCATATAATCGACGCCGCATGTTAAACGGCGAGACCAATAAATGCTTGTAGTTAAATGTTTTGTAATTAGATTCAAGGAATGTGAAAACCTTAAACAGCTCATTGGTAATTCTGGAATCTGATGTGAATAAATTCACATCGGTATAAACATTGGCATTGCCTTCGTGAAAATTTCCTGTGCTTATTATGGCATAACGGTGCTCCTTACTTTTTACCTGTCGGGTAATAAGCGTCATTTTGCTATGGACCTTTAGCCCTGGAACGCCAAAAATAACGGTTACACCAGCCTCCTGCATCTGTTTCGACCAGTAGATGTTGGCATTCTCATCGAACCGTGCCCGAAGCTCAACTATGGCGGTTACCTTTTTCCCATTTTGCGCAGCATTTATTAGGGCATGCACCACACGCGATTCAGCAGCAACACGGTAAAGAGTGATATGAATGGTTTTAACCTGGGGATCGATTGCAGCTTCGCGAAGCAACCGTATATAGTATTGAAAGCTATGAAAGGGATAGTGAAGCATGAAATCGTGCTCATCCATAACATCGATAATCTTGAGAGCATTATCGAGTTCGGAACAGCTGATGGGTTCAAACGGAGCATTTACCAAATGGTTGCGTCCATAGGAAGGAAATCGTATAAAATCCTTGAAATTGTGGTATCGACCTCCGGGGATGACATAATCGTTATCGTCGAGTGTAAGGCCTTTATTAATGAATTTTAGGAGATCGGACGGAATATTTGCGTCATAAACCAAACGTACCGGTTCACCTCGCTTCCTTCGCTTTACACCTTTCGATATTTTTTCCAGCAAACTTTCCGATATATCGTTATCTACATCAAGTTCAGCATCACGGGTTATTTTAATGGTGTAAGCCTCAAACTGGTTGTATGGCAGAATCCTAAAGACTTTTGAAAGGCACAGCCTAATTACATCATCAATAAGAATTACGTAAACGTTATTGCCCTCCTTGGGCAAAGTGATGAACCTCCCAACAAAACGGGTTGGGATTTCAATCAGGGCATATTCTCGGCTCGAGGGCTTTTCGGTAATGGTAAGCTTAACCGCAAGGTAAATGGATTGGTCTATGAGTTCAGGAAAACGTTTTGCCGCTTTTAATAGAATGGGTTCAATGAATTCGGCAATGTTTTCATCAAAGTACTTGTTCAGGAAGTGAATCTGTTCGGGCTTAAGCTGCATTTCATTTACCAAAAAAATTCCCTCATTCTTTAGCTCACCAATTATCCGCTCAAAAGCTAAATCGAACTTTTTCTGGTACTCAAGAACTATTCGCTGAATCTTTTCGAGAATTTTTCGAGGGTTATCACCAATTATCTTCCTTGCGCCTCTTTCAAAAACAAGCAAGCGGCGAAGTGTGGCCACCCTAACCCTGAAAAACTCATCAAGGTTATTCGAAAATATTCCCAAAAACCGAAGCCTTTCAATCAGTGTAACATCAGGATTATCAGCCTCTTGCAAGACCCGACCGTTAAAAGCCAACCAACTTATTTCACGATTTACTAAAGGTATTTTTTTTAAAGCCATACCTGAAAATATTGAGCAATATTAACTGAATTAAAAGTTAACCATCAAACACCTAATGTTAAGAAATTGTTAAACTACCTGCTAAAACTAATAAAATGTGAGATTACTGCCTTTGCTGAAATATCCTTCCAGCTGCCAACATCAAAATCAAAAGAAACCATTCCTGACGTTGGTAATTCATAAACACTCTGAGGCAGAAACCTATTAATCAAATAGGTTAAAGTGGGATTATGCGCTACTACCATTATTCCCCTTAAGCTATCGGGCTGGGTTTTGATTAATGCCTCCAGTTCGATGTCATCGGCCTGATAAATAAGAGGATCTATTCTAATTCTGTCGTGCGGGAAACCAATGGTTTCAGCAAAAAGAATAGCTGTATGAACTGCACGATTGGCCGAACTGGTAAGAATCAGGTCCAGCGTTTCAAATCTTTCAGAAAAGGTTCTTGCGGTGTTCATAATGTCATTTATACCTTTTGGTTTAAGGGCTCGATCCTTATCGCGTTTATCAGACTCGTCCCACGACGATTTGGCATGCCGGAGAATAAATAATGTTTTTGCCATACAGCCATCCATTTTATTTTACAATAAATCGCTGGCCAGTTCAGCCAGGTAACTACGCTCACCCTTTACAAGATTGATATGAGCAAACACTTCCTGCCCATGCATCTTATCGCTTAGGTAGGTCAACCCGTTCGACTTCATGTCAAGGTATGGGTGGTCAATCTGATGGATGTCGCCGGTAAAAATAAACTTAGTCCCCTCTCCGGCACGGGTAATGATAGTTTTAATTTCGTGGGGTGTAAGGTTTTGCGCCTCGTCAACAATGAAGAATACATTTGACAGGCTTCGCCCCCTTATATATGCAAGAGGTGTAATTACCAACTTGTTGGTCCGTTGCATCTCGTCGATATGCATGTAATCCTTGCTGGTGGGCTTAAACCGATTTTTTATAACCCCCAGGTTATCGAAAAGGGGCTGCATGTAAGGGCCAATTTTTTCATCTACATCGCCGGGGAGGAAGCCAATATCCTTGTTTGACAGCGCCACAATTGGGCGAGCCAAAAGTATCTGGTCAAAAAGTTCCTCCTGCTGCAAAGCAGCAGCAAGGGCTAAAAGTGTTTTTCCTGTTCCGGCTTTTCCGGTAATGGCAACCAGTTGAATATCTGGTCTAAGCAGTGCATCAAGGGCAAAGGTTTGCTCTGCATTACGGGGCTCAATACCATACGCCCGCACCTTTTCAACGCGATCAAGTAAATCAGTAGCCTTATCGTAGTGCGCCAGCGCACTCGATTTGTTCCCTTTTAAAATGTAGTACTGGTTTGCATAGGGCTTAAGCTTCAGTTCCTTTGCGGTTAGCTTTTCTTCGCTATTATAGAGCTTTTGAATAAGCATGTCGTCAACCTTTTCAACCACCTCTATTTCCTTTTTCAGGCTATCGATATCCTCTACCTTATCATTAAGGTAATCCTGTGCCATAATCCCCAACGATTTGGCCTTCATACGGAGGTTGATGTCTTTTGTAACCAGAATTACGGATCTGTCGGGATTTTGCTTAATTATGTAGACAGTTATGGCCAAGATTTTATGATCGGGGGTAAACTCCGAAAACGATTCCTTCATTTCGAGGGGCATGGGTTTACCGGTCTCAATCCTCAATTTCCCAAGATTTTTCCCCAACGGCAGCCCGCCGTTAAACAGCTTATCGCCTGCAATTTTATCTAGCTCCCTTACAAATTCCCTTGCCTGATAGTTTACCATTTCATTCCCCTTCTTGAAATGATCAAGCTCCTCAAGAGCAACAATGGGAATCACAATATCATTATCCTGAAATTTGTAAATGCAGTGATGATCGTGTAGGATTACATTGGTATCGAGCACGAAAATCTTAGTGGTCTTTTTAGCCATAGTAAAACGTTTTTAAATTCATCTAAATATATGAAAAAGGCATGCCTTTTATGTCGGATATACGATATTTTTTGTTAACAGATGATTAAAAAACCAAACTAGACTGATAGTCACAAAGCCTTTAAATCAATCCACCAAACGGTAAAGGCTATTCACAATTAATTACTAACATTGCACCAAAATTTTAGCATATGAACTACAACGAAACGCTTAGCTACCTTTACACACAGCTCCCCATGTTCCAACGCATTGGAAAAGCAGCCTATAAGGCTGATTTAGGTAATACCATAGCCCTCGACAATTACTTTGGACATCCTCACCAATATTTCAAGTCGATACATGTGGCCGGCACCAATGGAAAGGGAAGCACCTCGCACATGCTAGCAGCTATCCTTCAAACGGCAGGATACAAGGTCGGTTTATACACCTCGCCCCACCTAAGCGATTACCGCGAGCGTATTAGAATTAACGGGAAAATGATCCCTGAAGATACAGTTATACAGTTTGTAAGCCAACATCGAAGTTTTATTGATAAACTTAAGCCCTCTTTTTTTGAGTTGACCGTAGCAATGGCATTTGATTATTTTGCCAACGAAAAGGTTGATATTGCTGTTATTGAAGTAGGGCTTGGCGGACGCCTCGATTCCACAAATATAATTTCTCCACTATTGGGCATTATTACCAACATCGGCATGGATCATACCGATTTACTGGGCAATAGCCTTACAAAAATTGCCAGCGAAAAGGCAGGTATAATAAAACCAAATACCCCTATTGTAATTAGCCAGACCCAACCCGATGTTAGCCAGGTATTTATTAGTAAGGCATTGGGAAATAATGCCCCCATATACTTTGCCGATAAAGAGTACCTTGTTACCCAACAACAAAGTAAAGCCAATGGTTTACAGGGATTTACCATTTTGAACCAAGATCGGCAACTCCATTTTGAAGTTGATCTACAGGGAAGATATCAACGATTCAACCTCCCTTCGGTATTAAAAGCTGTTGAATTGCTTAAAACTATGGGATATGCTATATCAGAGCAAAGTATTACAGACGCTCTTAGTAACACACAAAAACTAACCGGATTGATGGGCCGATGGCAAAATATTGGTAAAAACCCTTTAATCTACTGCGACACTGGGCACAATGTTGATGGCATTCGACAGGTGGTTGAGCAAATTGCCCTTACCCCCCACGAAAATCTACACATGGTTATAGGTACAGTTGCCGATAAAAACATCGATGGTATGCTGTCACTCCTACCCCAAGAAGCAACCTACTACTTTACCCAGGCCTCCATTCCCCGAGCGCTAAACTACCTGGAACTGAAACAAAAAGCGCAAACATTTGGCTTACAGGGTGAAGCCTATCCAACGGTTCTCTCAGCTCTATCAGCAGCAAAAGCTGCAGCACAACCCAACGATCTCATATTTGTTGGCGGAAGCACCTTTGTTGTTGCAGAGGTAATCTGATTTTCAATGAAATCGAATTTTAAATATTTTTTCTGATTTTTTTCTTAAAATATTTTGGAGATTTCAAATTTTCATCTACTTTTGCATCGCATTTCCAAAGGGAAATAGTCATAAATAAAGATTGGGAGCTTAGCTCAGCTGGTTTAGAGCACCTGCCTTACAAGCAGGGGGTCACAGGTTCGATCCCTGTAGCTCCCACAAAGCCTTCGAATTTTCGAAGGCTTTTTTTGCATAAATAAAAGAAGCCAAATCAAATTCAAATCTAAAGCACCTCCATTAACCGCTCCAGTTTTACCCCACGCGATCCCTTTAATAAAATGGTAGCATCTGATAGCAGTTCACTTCTCAAGTATTCTAAGCACAAATCCACATTATCAAAGTAAAGAGCATCATGTTTTGAGGTTTCATAACCCTTGCCAACCAGTATCAGCTGCGATAGGTTAATTGATAGGGCCAAATGTACAATCTTCCTATGTTCTCCCTCAGAGTAATCACCCAACTCAAGCATTTCGCCCAGTATGGCAACCTTTTTAGAGAAATTAAGCTGAGCAAAATTTTTTAATGCCTGTTCCATGCTCGATGGATTGGCATTATAGGCATCCATAATAACAGTATTTCGGGAAGTGTTTACTAGTTGAGAACGGTTATTCGATGGGGTATATGATTCAATTGCCTCTTTTACTAATTCTTTTGATACACCAAAGTACCGCCCCACTGTATAGGCTGCCAGAATATTTTCCGCATTATAGCTACCCACTAAGTTGGTTTGTAATTCTAAATTGTTGTTGTTTTCGATTAGCGTAATTCTTAAAAAGGGAGTTTGATTGTTTTGATTAATGATATAGGAAGGGGCATAGCTAGTGTATGGAATTACATTCATGGCATTATACCTATCAAGCATATTACGTATAACAAGGTTCTGATCGTTGTAAAATATTTGTTTATTGGCAGCTATGAGATACCTAAAGAGTTCGCCCTTGGTTGAAATTACCCCATCAAAGGAACCAAACCCACCCAGATGGGCTTTTCCTATGTTAGTTATCAGCCCGTAGTCGGGTTCGGCTATCCGGCATAGTAAATCGATATCGCCGGGATGGTTAGCTCCCATTTCAACAATAGCCATTTCTACATCTGGGGTTAAAGAAAGTAGCGTAAGTGGCACTCCTATATGATTATTCAGGTTCCCAATGGTAGCATGGGTTTTGTACTTTTTTGATAAAACCGCATGAATTAGCTCCTTGGTAGTGGTTTTACCATTTGAACCGGTAATGGCAATAATCCTCGTATTCAGATTTTTACGGTGCAAATTGGCTAATTGCTGGATAGCTTCAAGTGTATCCCTAACTAGTACGCAACCCTCCTGTTGATATTTAGGATTATCAATAACGGCCAAACTAGCCCCATTTTCAATTGCGGTTTTGGCAAAAGCGTTGCCATCAAAATTATTGCCTTTTAGTGCAAAAAAAATGGAACCCGCTGCAACATTCCTGCTGTCGGTTGTTACCCGCCACGATTTGCAGTACTCTTTATAAATACTTTCAATCATATCATTATAATAAAAAAAGAAAACCTCATAAAGATATGAGGTTTTCTTTAAATACTTTATAAAGTTTATCTTCCAACATTTTCTCCACGTTTTTTGGCAGATTGAGCACCAACTGCCTCCATGGCACAGCGGAAACCGATATCGTTGGTTGATGATGCCTCATCCAAAAACCTACGTGTACCAGGGCTAAGCCAGTAGGCCCTATCTTTCCAAGAACCGCCCTTGTAAACCCTAACCCTATCGTTAATAAGGGTAGTCATACCCTGATTCTTCATTTGGGGATCACCCTGATAGTACATACGATCGGAATCCTTATCCTTAATGGTTTGCCCTTCTGAAAAGTCAAGGGTTGAAGCTATGTCACCATCCTTATAGTTAATGTAATAAGCCTTATTGTAGTTCCTTCGATTAGCAGCTTCTTCTTCAGTAACCTCACGGTAGGGTATTCTGCCCAAGCTATCTTTCTCAGAAAACTTACCTTCACGATCATAGGGGGTTTTGAATACATTACCACGGAAAGGACGTATTTCGTCAACATCCTCGAAGCTCAACGGACGATAAACATCAAGTACCCATTCGTTAACATTTCCAGCCATACAGTAAAGGCCATAATCATTAGGCCAGTAAGATTTTACCGGACCAGGGAAAGTGTTTTCATCGTTCAGATTTCCGGCCAAGCCCATGTAGTCGCCACGACCACGAACGAAGTTTGCCATCATTTGACCCCGCACTTTAGCTTCGGGATTGCGAATGTTATGACCATTCCAAGGATAAATGCGGCGTTCCACCATACGTTCATCGTAGGTATTGCCTACAAGGCCTGATGCTGCAAATTCCCATTCCGCCTCGGTGGGGAGGCGATATTTGGATAAAAGAATGCCATCCTCAAATCGAACATTTCTTGCAACCTTCTCCCCGGTTTCAGGATCAATGGTATATAGTTGATTTTTACCTTGTTTGGCATTATACTGTCCGGCAAGGTAAGCTTCAGTGTTAAACACATCTTTACCCTTTTGACCGGGTTCCCATTCAATGATACCCTTCCGGATGAGCAACATTTCATTTACCCGGTCGGTACGCCAGACACAGTAATCGTTGGCCTGTAACCAGTTAACCCCTACAACGGGATAGTCGTTATATGCTGGATGACGGAAGTAATCGGTTACAAAGGGTTCATTATAACCCAGAGGTGAGCGCCAAACTAATGTATCGGGGAGCGCATTTTTTATAACCAATGGGAAATCTTTACCATAAGCCCACTTTAACCAATGTAAATATTCGCGCCAGTCCACATTGGTAACTTCGGTTTCATCCATGTAAAACGAAGTTACAGTAACCCTCCGGGGCTTTGCATTCCAATCGTACATCACATCCTGTTCCACCCGACCCATGATAAAGGTACCGCCCTCAATAAATACCAAACCAGGACCGGCTTCGGGTTGCCAATCGGTAACCACTTCAAAACCGCCCATTTCGGGGTCATTGTAATTCCAACCAGTTTTTTCTGAATCTCCTAAACCACTACCGCCACCACCAAATAAACCACAGGAGTTCAAACCAAATAAACCGGCTGCTACCAGTAATAACATTCTATACTTTAAACTCATAGCTGTAACGATTTTCGCATAGTAATACAACTCAAATATATAAATAATATTTTGTTCTTCTCCTAAAAATTATGAAAATTTTAAAATTTTGGACATTTTATGTAACGGTATCGCTTTTTACCCCTTTTATACTCTAAATTCCATCCCAAGGTTACCTCATGCGATGAGGTGGGTAGGCCTCTTAATCCATATAGCATTATACTAAAATCGTAGCTGTAGCCCATCCTGAATATGTCATCAGCATAACCCAGAGTAACAATAAAAGAATGGCTGCTTAAACTTAAATTTTCCCGCAGCCATAAACCAGCCACTAACCAGTTCTTGGAAAGGTAAAAGCCAAGGCTTAACTGATTAAAGTTGAGCTGCTGAATGTAAATTATGTTGGGTGAAAAAAGCAAAACCTCCTTAAATTTACGCCATTTATAAAGGTTAAAATCGGCTCCAATATGAAAAGTATATTTACGGGGAATATATGCACGCCCCCCCATAAAACTTGCTTCAACGGGTTGAAGCAAATGATGTACCGCAATTCCTCCGTAAAAGTTATCGATATCTCCGGTAATGCCCAATGCTATATCGTAGTTCCATGTACTGTAGCCTACTCTATCACTGCTCCCTATTATATCTCCCGCAGGATTTATCATGTCGGGAAAAACAAGACCAGAAAAATTTCGGGTTCTGAATATTACTGTGGTTTGAATCCCAAAACGTACATGCGAGTTAAAGGTTGGCTGTATTCCATAGGAATATATTAAGTCGATATTGTTTCGGGAAAATACACCCTTCCCCTCAACATCACTAACAATATTAACCCCTATCCCACTTCTACCAGAATAAATTGAACGGGAACGAGATGAATGCTTCCTTGCCGATTCGGCAAAAAGCAGCCTGTCGAAACTTACCCCAAAGGTTGAATAGGGCATATCAATCACTGTCCACTGGTTGCGGTATATAATGCCTAACCTCATATACTTGCCTGCTCCTGCATAGGCGGGATTCATAATGGTTGGATTGAAAAATGCCTGTGCAAACACAGGATCTTGTCCCTTTAAAACTTTTATGGGTACAAAGAGCACCAAAATCACTAACAAAACGTTAATTCTACTACGACTATGCATCTATTCAAAATAATCTTGTAATATGAACTAACTTATAACATTTTTTATTGTTGAACTAAAATGTAAAGGTAACGTAAAGTTTTATTTATTTGCAACATTATTGGCTGTTATGAAAAGAGTTTTTATCATCATTTTATTAACAAAATGCTATGTTTCAGCATTTTCGCAGATTTCTTTTTCCCATAACCTGAACTGGCAAATTAAATCGATTTCCGAAAAGGAGTATCTTTGGTTTAATGGGGCATCCTACCCCTCCCCCGATGGGATTCCATACTTTTTTGAAACGCTGCCCCACGCAATTCCCATTAAAAAAACTCCTGAAATTACTATTAACTCATTAAAATGGGAGGTTCTTAATAATGAGGAACGCCAAATTGCCAATACATTTGATTTTAAAATATATGAAACTACAAAAAAAACTATAATTGTTGAAATAAATGGAAAAAGATATGTTCAGCTACTGTATCCGGCAATCAGAAAGACCCCTAACGGCATATTTGAAAAACTAACGGGTATAACCTATACAGTAAACATTTCCGATATTGAAAAGATAAACATCACTCCCAAAAACAATATTTCCAACTCAGTACTTAGCACCGGTAAATGGGTAAAGGTAGGAGTTACCCAAAGCGGAATCCACAAAATTAGCTACTCAGAACTTGTTCAAATGGGCCTTTCCGACCCTGCAAATATTAGCCTATGGGGTAATGGTGGAAAGCCACTGCCGTTAATGAATAATATTTCCAGCTACGATGCCATCCTGCCCATTCCAATCTATATTGAAAAAGGAACAGATGGTATTTTCAATCAAGGCGATTACATCCTATTTTATGCCGAAGGGCCCGAAACAATGTTTTTTGATGAAGCATGGGGAATGTGGCGAAAGCTAAAACATCCGTACACAAGCACCATTTACTATTTTTTAACCACCAGCCAACCCCAAACACTCATTGAAACCGCTACCACTCCATCCGAAATTGAAAACTATACTACAAGTACATATGATGAAATAACCACTTTTGAAAAAAACGATACCAATTTGGTAAACTCCGGAAGGGAATGGTTTGGCGAAATTTTTGATATTACCACTCAATACAGCTTTACAGTTCCAGCTCCCTATCTGGTAAGTGGCTCCCCTTTTAGTATTTGGGCACGGGTTGCAGCCCGTTCGGCAAGTTCGTCCTCTTTCACCCTTAGCTTCAATAATACACAGGGAAGCATCGCCCTTTCACCAGTAATAGTAGGCGATGAACTGGCCAACGTGGTTTCGGTTAATGAGCAGATATTTTTGGGCAATACAACTGCTTCAACTTTTAGTATCGATATAACCTACAATAAACCAAGTTCTGGCTCTGTGGGCTTCCTCGACTTTTTAATCGTGCAGACCCGTCATTTCCTGACAAACAATGGCACTCAGCTAATATTTCGAGATGTTAATTCGGTAGGTTCAGGAAAAATTACCCGCTTTAATATCGGCACTTCTACCCCATCGGTTCAAATTTGGGATATTACAAACATAAACGAAACCCAAAAGGTTCCTACAAGTACTGTGGGGAATCAGCTCACATTTAAGCAACCAACCGAAAGTCTTAAAACCTATATTGCCTTTGAACCCGATAAGGCCTACTCTGTAATATCATACGCTCCAGTTACAAACCAAAACATCAGGGGAAACGGTTTCTTTAACTACTTCATTGTAACGCATCCCGATTTTAGGGATGAGGCCGAGGAGCTTGCCCAACTCCATAGGCAGCGCAGCAACCTATCGGTTGCAGTTTATACCACCGACGAGGTTTACAATGAGTTCTCCGGTGGAAATCCCGATGTAGCTGCTATTCGGAACATGATCCGCTACTTTTACCGTGCCGCTCAATCCATTGAGGATAAACCCCGGTACCTTTTGCTGTTTGGCGATGGCTCGTTCGATAACCTATCAACCCGCAAGGGGAACACCAATTTTGTTCTAACCTACCAGTCGGAAAGGTCGATCAACAGGGTGGGTTCATTCGTTACCGATGACTTTTTCGGATTACTTGATGACGACGAAGGTGAAGCCAGCGGAACACTTGATGTTGGCATTGGCCGTTTACCGGTAAGCACAAAGGAACAGGCCACTTATGTAGTTAGTAAAATTCGCCGTTATATGGAGGATGAGGATGTTGATGACTGGCAGAGCAAACTGGTATTTATTGCCGACGATGAGGATGGAAACGTGCATATGCAGGATGCCAACACCCTGGCAAAGTACATTGAGGAAAACCACTCTGCTTACAACATTCAAAAGATATTCCTTGATGCCTACCAACAGGAGAACACATCATCTGGGCAGCGCTACCCCGATGTTACTAAAGCCATTAACTCTGCGGTTAACCAGGGGGCACTGCTGGTAAACTACACCGGCCATGGCAACGAGCGCTGGCTGGCTCACGAAAAGGTGCTCATGCTCAACGATGTGCTCACGTGGCAAAATACAAAACGCCTAGCCCTATTTGTTACTGCAACCTGCGAGTTCAGCCGTTTTGACGATTACCACATCACCTCAACTGGCGAATGGATACTGCTAACTCCCAATGGTGGCGCTGTAGCGCTGCTTTCAACCACACGGTTGGTTTACTCAAGCCCAAACTTCACCTTAAACTATAACTTTATTCAGCAGCTATTCAATACCGATGCCAATGGAAACAACTACCGCTTAGGCGATTTGGTACGAATAACCAAAAACCTTTCTGGCCCAGGGTATAACAAGCTTAACTTTTCGCTTTTAGGCGATCCTGCACTTATGCTTCGCTATCCAAGGTACAACATAGAAATTACAAATATCAACGGTAAAAGTACTGCTGTGCCCACCGATACATTAAAAGTATTTCAAAAAGTTCAACTTCAGGGCGAAGTTACCCATTTGGGTACGAGGGTAGATAATTTTAATGGAAGCGTTGCGGTAACCTTATACGATAAGGCGATTACGGTTAGCACCTTGTCCAACGATGGTGGCCCCCCCATGACCTTTACGTGTCGCGATAACATCATTTTTAAGGGTCTGGCTTCGGTTAGGAATGGCCAATTCAGTATCGATTTTATTGTTCCCAAAGACATTAATTATTCCTATGGAAACGGAAAAATAAGCCTATTTGCCTACGATGGCATTTCAACGGCTTTAGGTGTTTTCGATTCGGTTACTGTAGGAGGAGTTGGTATCCCTGAAGAACTGGATACTACTGGGCCAGAAATTTCTATATACCTGAACGACAAACGCTTTGCGGATGGTGGCATATGCGCCCCCAATCCAAAACTCATTATAGCGCTGCACGATCCAAGCGGCATTAACACAACAGGAATTGGCATAGGCCACGACCTTACAGCAACCCTTTTCTACCCCGATGGTAAAACTGAGTTTATTAATCTAAATAGCTTTTACAAAGCCAATATTGACGATTATACCAGGGGTACAGTATCATATCAACTGACCAATTTGACTCCCGGAACCTACGTGATTGATGTTAAGGCATGGGATGTTTTTAATAATAGCAACAGCAAAAAGATATCCTTCAGGGTTACAGACGATAATAATTGGCAAATTGACAATTTTTACTGTTCTCCTAATCCGGTAAGCATTTATACCAACTTTTACTTTGAGAGCAACCAGACAAACGAATCCATAGATATTACTATCGACATTTATGATGTTAACGGTAGCAAGGTTGCCCAACTCTATAAAAATGGCATTACTAGCGAAGGTTACAAAATTGGGCCATTCGAGTGGCATGCCACCAATGGTTATGGGGCAAAATTAGCAAAGGGGCTCTACATAGCCCGGCTTACCGCTCAATCAAAAATGGGAACTAAACAGTACAGCACAAAAATAGTTATTCAGTAAAAGGCTACACAAGCATAATATTAGACAACCAAATGCGTTATATCCTTTTACATAAATAGCTAATTTTGCAAACCATTAAAATTTTAATTGATGATAAGGAAGTTTATTTCTGTTAGCTTACTAGTGCTTGGTCTTCAGCCTGTTTTAAAGGCTCAATTCGATAGCACCATATCATTATCAGGGGGTCTCAATGCCCTTCGTATTGCAGTACCATTTCTTACCATTGCCCCCGATTCCCGGAGTGCAGCACTGGGGGATGCCGGGGTGGCATCAGTTCCCGATGTAAATGCTCAGCATTGGAATCCGGCAAAATTTCCCTTTGTGGAAGGGAAAAAATGGGGTATCGGTTTTTCCTATACCCCGTGGTTACGAAATCTGGTAAACGATATCGATCTAACCCACCTTACAGGTTACTATCAAATTAATAGTATGCAGGCTATCAGTGGCTCACTGCTCTACTTTTCAATGGGAGAAATCACCTTCAGGGATAATAACAACAACTATATTCAGGCATTCAATCCCAATGAGTTTGCCATCGACTTTGCTTACTCCCGAAAATTTTCCGATAGAATTGCCGGAGCAATGGCGTTTAGATATATCCGCTCCGATCTAACCGGTAACTTTACCACTACAGGGACTGGTTCCGGAAAAGCCGGGACCTCATTCGCTGCAGACCTCGCTGTTTACTATCAAAGCCCCATTATGCTTGAGGATAAGAGTGGTGAAGTTGCTTTTGGAGCCAACATTTCCAATATTGGTACTAAACTTTCGTATAACGAGGACCCCCAAAAGGAGTTTATCCCCATAAACATGCGTGTGGGTGGCCGCATATCGCTTAATCTTGACCAATACAATGGTATTTCATACCTGTTAGACCTAAACAAACTGTTGGTTCCCACCCCCCCCATTTACAATGCCCAGAATGAAATTGAAGAAGGAATGAACCCCAATGTACCGGTAGTTCAGGGAATGATTCAATCGTTTTACGATGCACCTGGGGGGGTAAAGGAAGAACTTGATGAAATTTATATAGCTACAGGGGTGGAGTACTGGTATGCGCGTCAATTTGCCATCAGGGCAGGATACTTCCACGAAAGCCAGAATAAAGGGAACCGTAAATATTTGACTTTTGGTGCGGGTTTGCGGTATAATATTTTCAACATTGATTTTTCGTATCTTATCCCCACCGGAGGATTTAACAGCCCAATGGCTAACACCCTTCGATTCTCAATTGCTGTTGAATTCACATCATCAAATAAAAGCAAAAAGAATAAATAATGGATTTTCGTATTGGCTTTGGCTATGATGTTCATCAGCTTAAGGCAGACATCCAATTTTGGCTGGGGGGAGTTCAGATTGAACATACCAAAGGCTCCCTTGGGCACTCCGATGGCGATGCCCTAATCCATGCCATTTGCGATGCCATTCTGGGAGCAGCCAATCTGGGCGATATAGGTGTTCATTTCCCCGATACCGACCCGACTCTTAAGGGAATCGACAGCAAAATACTGCTTAAAAGGACTATTGAAATAATATCGAAAGAGGGTTGGTCTATTGGCAACATCGATTCCACCATTTGCCTTCAACGGCCAAAGATAAAAAGCCTGATCCCCGAAATGCAGCAGGTATTAGCTCAAACCATGGGAATTAGCCCACAACAGGTTTCAATTAAAGCAACAACTACTGAAAAACTTGGATTTGTTGGCAGAGAGGAAGGCATTGCTGCCCATGCCGTGGTACTTTTAAAAAAGGTATAGCTATGTCAAACAACAATATACTCCCCAAAACATTGGTGCTTGGAGCCAGTCAAAAGCCTGAGCGCTACTCTTACCTTGCCATTCGCAACTTAAGAAAACATGGCATAGAGGTTGTGGCCATAGGCGCACGCAGCGGTACTGTTGAGGATGTTGAAATCCATACTGAACTTCAAGATATACCCGATATTCACACTGTAACGCTATACCTTGGACCACAAAATCAGATTCCCTACTACGACTATATTCTGAAGCTAAAACCCAAGCGCATTATCTTTAATCCGGGAACCGAAAATCCCGAACTGGAGAAGTTGGCCCGCTCAAATGGCATTGGGGTAATTGAGGGATGTACACTTGTAATGTTAAGCAACGGAACCTACTACGAATGGTAAGATTAATACAAAATAGCACCGACTTAAGCAAGGCATTAAATGACCCTTCAGTGGCTCTCTATTTTAACTCCGATGCCTGCGGAGTTTGCCATGCCATGCTACCTCAACTTGAGCATATAGTTACCACCGAGTTTCCCAAAATGGATATTTACGTGGTCAATGGTATCGATACACCTGAAATTTGCGGGAAGTATTCAGTTTTTACCTTTCCTACCGTGCTAATATTTTTCGAGGGGAAGGAGTCGCTGCGAATGGCACGCCATATTAATCTGGCGGAGTTCAAACGAGCAGTTGAAAGGCCCTACAAAATTCTCTTCGATTAGGGCCGCTCAAAAATTGCGCTAACGAAAGGGTCGTTTGCCATTCCCGACACGCTGTACTCCCAGTTTATTACTTGATACATTTTATCCCAAGTTCCCCTACCGTTTATAAAGTAGGAGTCGCTATTAGTGCCTAAAATGGTAAAAACCGTGTCCTTCAGCTGTACTATAGTTTCAACATCCAAACCAAGGTTATACATGTTGTAAATAACATAGGAGTTTGAATCCAATTTCGAATAGCGCTCAACGCTCACATTATAGGTTCTGAATTTAGTTCCCTGATAGTTCTCCTTGCACTTCCATACACCCGTAAAACCCTCTCCCTTTTCGTATTTGTCGCACGCGGCTCCCAATAGAACAGCCAGCAATGCCATAAATAGTAATCGTTGAGCTAACCTTATCATCATTAATAAATTTATAGTGATGAAGGGCATTAGCCCTTCACCACCCTATCAATTAAATTGTCATCAGCAAGGTTTGGGAATGTTACCCTCAGCAAAGGGTTCCGCTCCATTTCACGCCTAATGGCAAACATGGCACCCTTATTACGTGCCCAGCTCCGACGGGCAATGCCATTGTTAACATCCCAATGGAGCATCATGCGTAACCTACGGTCGGCAGCATCAGATCCATCGAGCGTTAGTCCAAAACCGCCATTTATAACTTCGCCCCAGCCTACTCCTCCTCCGTTGTGAATGGATACCCAAGTTGCCCCACGGAAGGCATCGCCAATTACGTTATGAATGGCCATATCGGCCGTAAAACGTGAACCATCGTATATGTTGGATGTTTCACGGTAAGGGGAGTCGGTTCCCGACACATCATGGTGGTCGCGTCCCAGCACCACGGGTGCTGAAATACGCCCCTCGCGAATGGCCTTATTAAAGGCTTCCGCAATTTTTATACGGCCCTCGGCATCGGCATAAAGGATACGAGCCTGCGAACCAACCACCAAATTGTTTTTACCGGCCTCACGGATCCAATGAATGTTATCCTGTAGCTGTCCCATTATTTCGGCGGGTGCTGTTTTAGCAATCGCCTCAAGTACTTCAAGAGCAATGGCATCGGTAACCGCTAAGTCCTTAGGATCGGATGAGGTGCATACCCAGCGGAACGGACCAAAGCCATAATCGAAGAACATGGGACCCATGATATCCTGAACATAAGAGGGGTAACGAAAATCGCCATTAGGCTTAAGAATATCGGCACCAGCTCGGCTGCTCTCCAACAAAAAGGCATTGCCATAGTCGAAGAAATACATGCCTCGCTCTGTTAACGCATTAATCGCCTTAACATGTCTGCGAAGGCTTTCGTAAACCTTTTCCTTAAACAGTTCAGGTTGTTCTGTCATCATGCGGTTCGACTCCTCAAAGGTTAATCCCACCGGGTAGTAACCGCCGGCAAACGGATTGTGCAGCGAGGTCTGGTCACTTCCCAGATCAACATGTACGTTCTCCTCTACCAATCGCTCCCAAAGATCAACCACATTGCCCTGATAGGCAAGCGAAACGGCCTCCTTGTTGGCCGAAGCCCTACGGATACGAGGGATAAGTTCATTGAGGCTGTAGTAAACCTCATCGACCCATTTCTGACCATGCCTTACGGCAACGGCTTTGGGGTTCACCTCAGCTATTACCCCCACCATACCGGCAACAACAGCAGCCTTGGGCTGAGCACCCGACATTCCGCCAAGGCCTGACGATACGAATATCTTTCCCCGTAAATCGGTTTCACCCTTTTTCATCTGCTTGCGGCCAGCATTCATTACGGTAATGGTAGTGCCATGCACAATACCCTGTGGGCCAATATACATAAATGATCCTGCGGTCATCTGTCCGTATTGGGTAACCCCTAAAGCATTATAACGCTCCCATTCGTCCTTGCTGGAGTAGTTGGGAATCATCATCCCATTGGTTATCACAACCCGAGGTGCTTCGGAATGTGAGGGGAATAGGCCCATAGGATGACCGGAGTATAGGACAAGGGTTTGCTCATCGGTCATCTCAGCCAAATACTTCATGGTTAAACGGTACTGAGCCCAGTTCTGGAATACCGCTCCATTTCCCCCATAGGTTATAAGCTCATGAGGATGTTGAGCCACGGCATAATCAAGATTGTTGGATAGCATGAGCATGATAGACGCAGCCTGCACCGATTTGTGGGGAAAATCGTGAATGGAACGGGCATAAATCTTGTAGTCGGGCCTAAAACGGTACATGTATATGCGACCGTACTCCTCCAGCTCCCGATAAAACTCCTCGGCCAAAACGGCATGATGCTTAGGCGGAAAATACCTTAAAGCATTCCTTATTGCCAGCTTCTTCTCCTCGGCAGTGAGTATCTTTTTACGCTTAGGCGCATGGTTAACCGATGGATCCCAAGGCTTTGGGGCGGGTAGCTCATCGGGTATGCCCTGCAGTATTTCCCTATGAAACTCTTCGCGTGTCATAAACAACATTTTTTATTTATGAGCAAATGTAAACATTTTATGCGTGAGGTAATGATGTTTTGAAACACAAAAGTAGGAATGAGTAGCAGGAATTATGAGCTCCTAGTGAATTGCTTTCAAATTGTATCTTTGACATACTGGTCACAGC